>NZ_JAKWBE010000001.1 GCF_022513565.1 Streptomyces gilvus
CGGCACCAACCAGCAGTGGACGCGCGGCACCTGACGTCAGGTCAGCAGATCGATCGCGTCGATCGACGTGCCCGCGCTGAGATAGGACGTCGACCCCGAGCCGCTCGCCACGTAGATCTTCAGCGTGTTGTAGGCGCTGGTGTCCGTCAGCCAGGCGGACGCCGGCACGCTGTAGGTGAACGTGTGGTTGTTGCCCCGGTAGGAGCCCACGGTCAGCGACCGGGTGCTCGGCTGGGCGGGCGGCGAGGGAACGGCGGAGGTCCAGGTGTCGTTGACGACGACCTGCGGCCGGCCGTTGGCGTAGGCCGTCGTCACCCCGATCCGCAGGGTGTGCGCCGCGGCTGCCTGGGCGGCGGTCAGCTTGAAGTACACGACGATGCCGCTGTTGACGTCCTTCCACAGATAGCAGGGGAAGGCGGACGTCTCACTGCCGCTGCCGATCACCACGTTGCCGGTCCAGGAGGCGGCACGGACGTCGGACGGATGCGCGTACGTCATCAGGTCGGCGTTCTTGAACCCGCTCGGCGAGCCGTTCCAGTCGCCGATGCGCCAGATCGCGCTCGCGTTGCTCGGGTCGTTCGAGGACGGGACGGCGATGGTGTTGAGCGTGGTCGTACCGCCCGCCGAAACCGCCACCGAACCGGTGTAGACGGCCAGTTCACCCTTGAAGACGGTCAGCGTGTACGTCCCCGGCAGCACACCCGGAACGGAGAAGTAGCCGTCGGAGGAGCGTGCCGAACCCCAGTACTGTGCGGCTGAGTTGGCGAGGCCGACCGTGTACGGGTACGCCGTGTCGCGCCCGGTGATCCCGACGCCTGCGACCTTTCCGCGACCGCTCGCGGGGACGTACCCGGAAATGCCGAGCGAATCCGCCCAGGTGGTGCCGATGTTGGCGTGGTACAGCGACGACGAGGGCGCGCCGCCGTCCGTGAACGCGATGACGTAGGGGCCCTGGAGGCCGAAGCGCTGGGACTCCGTCTGGTTCTCGCCGTAGTAGAGGATCTCGTAGAGGCCGCCGCCGTCGGCGCTCTGGTGACGCAGCAGGGAGCGGTAGAAGGGGCCGCCGGACGCCTTCTCGTGGTTGGAGCGGACCACGTACAGGCCGACGCTTCCCGTGGTCCAGCCGATGTAGTCGTAGTCGATGACCCGCAGCCTGGAGTAGTGCTTGGAGCGGGTCTGGCCGTCGGACTTGGCGAAGACGTCCGAGGCCTCGACGGTGCTGGTCGTGTACGTGTAGGAGTCGGGTTCGTCGTTGAGGAACATCCCGGCTTTGACGCGCACGATGTAACGGGTTGCTGAAACCGAGTCGTCGGCCTTGTTGGTCCACAGATAGACGTTGTTCTCGCCGCTGCGGGCCGCGTAGTAGTGCTTGAGCGTGCCGTGGGTGACGGAGACCAGGATGGTCGATCCCGACTGACTGATCGTCACCGTCGAGGTGCCGAGGCCGGATTCGATGTGCGAGTTCTTGCCGCCGTAACCCTGGTACTCCGTGCCCTTGTAGACCAGCGAGGTCAGGTCACCGTTGGTCTTGCTGACCTTGAAGACCAGGCTCGCGCCGGTGTCGACGACGTAGTCGGCACCGTCGTCGCTCCAGCCGAAAGCGGCGGCGGACGCGGAGCCGGCCAGTGGACCGGCGAGGGCGGCGGTGCCCGCGGCGGCCGCGGTGCCGAGGACGAAGGTGCGGCGGCCGACCGGTCTGTTCGCGGTGTCGGACATGGGGGTGCCTCCTTCATGAGCCGTGGGGGTGCGAGTGCTTGGCAGGGTGACAGTTGAATCGATTTCGCGAAAGGGCTTTCACTCGACGGAAGTTGGCAGTCTGGTGAAATCTGCCCAAGTCTCTAGAAAGCGCTTGCCGGTGGCGGTACGGTCCAGCGGCCAGACTCTGTCGTTCCGGTCGTCCCCCGGAGGGATTCGCGAATGAGACGTTTCAAACTGACCGTGCTGGCGGCGCTGACCCTCGGCGCCGGACTGACCGCCACACCGGCCCAGGCGCACCAGGCGGCCAAGCCCCTCGGCCTGGACCACTGCACCGCCACCGCCTGCCACTTCGACGTGCCGCCCGGCACCTACGACGTGAACGTCCTGCTCGGCGGCGAGACCGCGTCCAGCACCAGCGTCAGCGGCGAGACCCGCCGCTCCCTGCTCCCCGAGACGCCCGCCGCGGCCGGCGAGCGCGTGGCCCGCAGCTTCACGGTGAACGTCCGTACCCCGGAGGGCGAACCGACCGGCCCGGACGGAACTCCCGGCCTGGACCTGGCCCTTGGCGGCTCGGCGCCCGCACTGGCCGGCATCCGCGTCTCCCCGGCGGCCCGGCACACCCGCCAGATCATCCTCGTCGGCGACTCCACGGTCTGCGACCAGCCCGCCGACCCGTACTCCGGCTGGGGCCAGCAGCTCCCGCAGTTCCTCCGCAGGGGCGTGTCCGTGGCCAACTACGCGGATTCCGGCGAGAGTACGGTCACGTACCTGGGGAACCCGCAGCTGTGGGGCACGGTGCAGCCCCTGATCCGCCCCGGTGACCTGGTACTGATCCAGCTGGCGCACAACGACAAGACGACCGACGAGGCGACCTACCGGGCCAACCTGGAGACCCTCGTGGCCGGGGTGCGGGACAAGGGCGGAAAGCCGGTCCTGGTGACGCCGATCGTGCGGCGGTGGTTCAATGCGGACGGCACCTTGAACAACAACACAGCGCTGCTCGTCAATGGTCTCGGTGTGGACCACCCCGCGGTCATCCGGTCGGTGGCGGCCGCGGAGCACGTACCGTTGATCGATCTGACCGCGAGGACGAAGGCGCTGGTGGAGTCCCTGGGTGTCGAGGGCTCCAAAGCGATCTACCTCTACAACGAGAAGAAGGACAACACCCACACCTCCGTGCACGGTGCGACGGTGTACGCGGGTCTTGTCCGCGACGGACTTCTCGCCCAGCACCTGGTGCCGAAGGGCCTGGTGCGGGTGGGATGAACGCCTGGGGCGTCTCGACCGGAACCGGGGCGCCCCAGGTCTCCCACCGGGTGATCCGGACGGCTTGATCCGCGTTGTTTCCCGAGCCGTGTTTCCGCGGTTTCCCCGAGCAGGGTCGCTTCCTCGAGCCGGGTCGCTTCCCCGAGCACGGTCGCTTCCCTGAGCCGGGGCGTTTCCGCAATTGTCTGAAAGAGAGCCGATGCACCTGCCCCCCGCCGATGCCACCCTGAGCCCGCGCACCGGTTACACCCGAGCACACTGGGAGGCGGCCGCCGACGCCCTGCTCCTCGCCGTCGAGCCGTACGCGGCCGAGGGCGGCGCGCTCTACCACCTCCCCGGCGACCGCCGGAGCTGGTCGGGCAGACTCTCCGACGGCCTCGAAGGCTACGCCCGTACGCTCCTCCTCGCGGCCTTCCGCCGCGACGAGAGCGCCCTCCAGCGCTACGCCGAGGGCCTCGCGGCCGGCACCGCGGGCGTCTGGCCCCGCATCGAGGACCGCGCCCAGCCCCTGGTCGAAGCCGCTTCCATCGCCCTCGCCCTGCGCCTGACCCGCCCGCTGCTGTGGGACCGCCTGGACGACGGGGTACGACAGCGGGCGGCGGCCTGGCTCGGCGACGCGCTGACCGCCGAGGCATGGCCGTGCAACTGGGAACTGTTTCCCGTGACGGTGGGCGGATTCCTCGACGACATCGGTTACGAGACGGCAGCCTCCCGCAAGGCGATCGACCACGGCCTCGAACGCATCGAGGACTGGTACCTCGGAGACGGCTGGTACACCGACGGCGACGGCCGCAAGTTCGACTACTACAACGGCTGGGCGATGCACCTCTACCCGGTCCTGCACGCATGGCTCGCCGACGACGAACGCCTGCTCGACCTCTACGGCGGCAGGCTCTCGCGCCATCTGGAGGACTACGCCCGTCTCTTCGGCGGCGACGGTGCGCCGATGCACCAGGGCCGTTCCCTGACCTACCGCTTCGCCACCACGGCACCGCTGTGGCTCGGCGCGCTGACGGACCGTACGCCCCTCACCCCGGGGGAGACGCGCAGGCTCGCGTCGGGGGCCCTGAGGTACTTCCTGGAGCGGGGAGCCGTGGACGACCGAGGTCTCCTCACCCTCGGCTGGCACGGCCCCGACCCGGCCGTCCTGCAAGGCTATTCCGGCCCCGCCTCGCCGTACTGGGCCAGCAAGGGCTTCCTCGGCCTCCTCCTGCCGCCCGACCACCCGGTGTGGACGGCGACGGAGGAACCGGGACCGGCCGAGCGCGCGGACGCGACCACACCGGTCGCCCCGCCCAACTGGCTTGTGCAGTCGACCCGTTCGGACGGCCTGGTGCGCCTGCACAACCACGGCAGCGAGGACGTCCGCTACGACCCGTACTACACGCGCCTCGCGTACTCGACGGCGACGGCGCCCTCCTCCTCGTACGACAACAGCGTGATCGTCGGCGACGACCCGGGCCGGACGGAGATCGAGCCGCTGGGCGCGGGCGACGGATGGGCGGCGTCACGGCACCTCGCCGGTGCGGGTGCCCGGGTCACCAGTGTGGTGCTGGTGCGAGGGGCCGTGGAGGTGCGGGCGTTCAGAGTCACCGGTGCGGCACCTGGGACGCCGGTCCGGGTGACGGGGTGGACGGCGGAACGGGAAGGCCTGCGGGCCGACCTCCTGCCGGCTGTCGGCCTGTCGGACGCGCTCACCGGGGTCACCGGGGACGAGGACACACTCTTCGTGGCCCTGGCACGGCTCACCGGGCAGGTGGATCCCGCGCCGTTGGGGGAGACGGTGTCGGTGGAGGCCCAGGGAGCAGGCGAGTTGGCCGTGCGGTGGAGCGACGGGCACGAGGTGCGGGTCCTGTTCGACGAAACCGGGAGGGGCGTCGTCGTTCGGCCCGCGCCGAAATGATCCGGTCCTAGCGTGGCCGTATGACCGAAACTCCGCAGGAAAACCCAGCCCGGGCCGTTACCGGCATGGTCGATCACGTCCTCGCCCTCGCCGCCACGTGGACTGCTTGGGACGGAAAACCGGCTCATCTCGACGGCCGTGTCTACACCCCGCACAAGGCGATCCGCCGGGTCGCCGACCATCTCGTCGACCACCTGGCCGAGATGGAGGCCCGGCTGGCCGGCCACGACCCGCGGCCCGACCACTGGCACGCCTCCGCGACCACCACCGAAGCCGACCTCGCGCCCTTCACCCAGGAGGATCTCGACGAGGCGCACAGCCGGCTCACTCGCCTCGCCCGTGTCTGGGCCAACCGGCTCGACGCCCTCACCGACGACCAGTTGGACCACTCGCCCGGAGAGGGCTGGAGCTTCCGTGAACTGGCCCTGCATCTCCAGGGTTCCACCTACTACGCGGACGCGGTGGGTGACCTGACGTGAGCGAGTTCGCCGACCTTCACCGCGCCGGCGATCCGCTGTTCCTGCCCAACGCCTGGGACCACGCCTCCGCGACCGCCCTGGCCGAACGGGGATTTCGGGCGATCGGGACGACCAGTCTCGGGGTCGCCGCGGCCGCCGGTCTGCCCGACGGCGCTTCCGCCACCCGTGCCGAGACCCTGGGGCTCGCTGTGTCGCTCGGCAGCGGGGCTTACCTCCTCTCGGTCGACGCCGAGGGCGGATTCAGCGAAGGCCCCGACCTCGTAGGCGAGTTCGCGAGGGAGTTGGCGGCCGTGGGCGCCGTCGGCATCAATCTGGAGGACGCTCTCGGACCCGTCGAGCGACATGCCGCGAAGATCGCGGCCGTCAAGTCCGCCGCACCGGGCCTCTTCGTCAACGCCCGCACGGACACGTACTGGCTCGGCGACGGGGACGAGCGAGACACGCTGCGGCGCCTCGACGCTTATCAACAGGCGGGAGCGGACGGCGTGTTCGTCCCGGGACTCGCCGACTTGGACACGATCGCGACCCTGGTGCGGCACGTCAGCGTCCCCCTCAACATCCTCTACACGCCCACCGGTCCGACCGTCCCCCAGCTGGCCGACCTCGGTGTGTGCCGCGTCAGTCTCGGTTCGCTGCTGTACCGGCGGGCACTGGGCGCGGCCCTGGAGACGGCGACGGACGTTCGGGCCGGCCGTGTCACGCAGGGCGGCACACCGTCGTATGAAGAGGTGGAGTCGTGGAGCCGGGCGGGGAGTGACAGAGGCTAACCGGGCAGCGGTGCGCTCCGGTCGTCGAGCGGGGCCAGTGTCCGGACGAGTCGTTCGGCGAACGCGACGGGGTGTTGAGCGACGCCGACATGGCCTCCGGGGAACTCGACGAAGCGGCTGTCGCTGCGGTCGGCGAGGAACTCGGCTGTGCGGAAGAGGAGGTGACCGCGCGAGTCGGAACCGGCGGCGAGGGTGAGACGGCTGCGGGAGTCGGTGAGGGCGGCCAGGTCGGGCGGGTAGGTGGTGAACTGACGTAGGACGTGAGTGAGGAAGAGGGCCATAGGGTTCAGCAACTCCTCATCCCTGGACAAGGGTTGCCCGCCTACTGGTTCGGGGGACGGCTCCTGTCCGGTCAGGGTGGCGTTCAGCCGTGTCGCCGCCGCCTGCAGGCCCGCCGCGCGGTAAGTGTCGTACACCGCCCGGAACATGGCCTGGTGCCGACCACCGTCGGGCAGTACCCCCACGCACGGCGCCTCGTGCGTGACGACGTGCCGCAGCCGTTCCGGATGGCGGGCGAGCAGGTCGAGGGCCACGATGCCGCCGGAGCTGGTGCCGAAGACGTACGCCGACTCGCCCTGGGGCAGGACCGCTTCGAGGACCCGGTGCGCTCCGTCGCTCCACTCCTCCACCCGCTGGTCCTCCACCGGCTCCCCGAGCCGCCCATGGGCGAGGCCGAGGGGGTCGTACGTCACGACGGTGAACCGGTCGGCGAGCGCGTCGGTCAGCGGATCGAGGCCCATGGGGTGCCCCGCGCCACCGGGAATGATCAGAAGCACGGGCCCGCTGCCGCGTACGTCGTGGTGCGGCTCAGTCATCGTTCTGCTGTCCTTCCCTCGGCCAGTGCCGAAGTGCGATGTGGAGGGCGTCCACGGCCTTGTCCCAGGATCGCTGTACGTCGCGTGGGGCGCCGAAGCCGCCGGTGGCCTCCAGGGCGCAGTAGCCGTGGAAGGTGCTGCGCAGCAGGCGTACGGCGTCGGTGAGGTCGGGTTCTTCGAGGCCGTAGGCGCGGAGCATGCCGTAGGTGATCTCTGCGGTGCGGCGCAGGGCCGGGGAGTCGGCGACGAGGGACTGGTCGATACGGATCTGGGTGGCCGCGTAGCGGCCGGGCCGCTCCAGCGCGAACTCCCGGTAGGCGCCGGCGAAGGCGGCCAGCGCGTCCTTGCCTGCGCGTCCGGCGACCGCGGCCGCGATGCGGTCGATCAGCTCGCCGCCTGCCAGAAACGCCATCCGCGTCCGCAGATCCTGGAGATTCCTGACGTGCGAGTACAGGCTCGCGTCCTTGACCCCGAAGTGCCGGGCCAGGGCGGAGAGCGTGACGTTCTCGAAACCGACTTCGTCGGCGAGATCGACGGCGGCCGCGGTGATGCGCTCGGGGGTGAGACCGGCTCGGGCCATGCGTACGACCTCCTGACTCCTACATTTCGACACTCCCCAGTTTCCTAGGTCCTCTAGGAAGCAAACTAGTAGCACTAGGCGCGTGAAGCGAACGATATTTTGAGGGCGTGATGGTGGGCACGGAAGAAACAGGACTGATCGTCCTGCGCGGAAACAGCGCCTCGGGAGAGGCGGGCCGTCAGCCGTTGACCCCCGTGTAGTGGTTCAGGCTCCAGCGCCACAGGAGGCGGGACGCGAGGTAGGCGAGGACGCCGATGAGGGGGGAGGCGGCGGCCAGCCAGTACGGGACGCCGGTGTCGTGGCCGTGGCCGGTGAGGACGGCCGCCGGGAAGTAGGCGACGAACGCCAGCGGGAGGCCGAAGGTGAGGAAGCCGCCGACCGCCTTGGGCAGGACGTTGAGCGGGTAGCTGCCGAAGGTGCCCAGCAGCTCCTCCAGCCAGCGGCTCCAGTAGTCGGCGGTGGGAAAACGCAGGGACGCGCTCGCCACCGCGGTGAACAGGGCGGCCTCCAGCAGCATGCCGCCGATGAGACAGACGATGAGATAGGTGACGCGGCCGGCGTTCCAGTCGAGGTGGCTGCGGGACAGGGCACCGGCCATCAGCCCCGTGGCCACGGTCAGGTCGCCGATCGCGTTGGTGGGAAAATACTGCAGCTGCACCTGCCGGTGGACCGGCATGGGTCGCAGCAGGTAAACGTCGATCTGCCCCTCCTGGATGAACCGGCCGATGCCGTGCATCCGGCCCAGGACCAGGACGAACAGGCCGTGCGCCAGCATGCGCGTCGCCGGGATCAGCAGCACGTCGGAGCTGTCCCAGCCGCCCATCCCGGTGAAGCGGGTCAACAGCACGGTCGCGAACACGATCACCGACACCTGCCAGATCGCGCCGATCGCGACCATCAGCAGGAACTCGGTGCGGTACTCCAGCTGGGAGCGGAAGTTGAGGCGCGTGACGCGCCAGGCGATCTTGACGGCGTTCATGACCTCAGCCTCCCTGGGAGATGACCCGGCGAGCAGCGCGCCGCCACAGGAACCGGGTGAACAGGTGGAGCAGCACGACCCAGCCGGCCTGGATCGCCAACTGCAGGGGCGCGTCGGACAGTTCGATGCGGCCGACGTACAGCGACAGCGGTACGTTGAGCGTCGCCTGGAAGGGCAGGAAGGTGCTCAGGGTGCGGAACCAGGCGGGGAAGAACCACAACGGAGCGTAGACCCCGGACATGAGGTTCTGAGCGAAGATCAGGATGAGCATGGCGGCGCTGTTGCGCACGGTCCAGAAACACATCTGGTCCAGCAGGAGCATGACGTGGTACAGCACGAGCTGCCCGAGCAGCAGGCTGAGCACGAACACCCCCGCCACGGCGGCCGATCGGGGCGGCTCGACCACTCCGGCGGCGAGGCACACCGCGTATCCGGCGAGCGCCCACGCGGCCCCGTAGACCTGCTCGCCGAGGGCGCGCAGGGCGTGGTAGCGGGCGGGCGACAGCGGGCGCAGGTACCAGTAGACGATGGTGCCGAAGTGCATGTGCTGGATGACCGTGTCCCGGCCCGCGTACTGGTCCAACTCCCGCAGCCGGGACGCGAGTACGGCCAGCACGGCGTACGTGACGGCCTGGTCGCGGCTCATGCCGGCGGCGACCGTCGTGCGGTCGTACAGGCCGTTCCACAGGGAGGCGACCAGCACCACCTGGACGATCAGCCGGACCAGCACGGCCGTCATCCGGGGCGGGGCGTGCAGCTCGCCGAGCGGGGTGACGCGGGCGGCGCGCCAGGCGTGCAGGACGGCCACCTCAGGCCCCTTTTGCGCCGGGACCGGCGTGGACGTACGCGGCCCGCATCACGTCCTCCAGGTCCGCCTCGTCGATGGCGATGCCCGTCACCTCGTACCGTTCGATGACCGCCTTGAGCGCCTGGTGGACGGTGGGCGCGTCGGGGCCGTCCGGGCCGAACACGACCTGCGGGCCCTCCTGTCGCAGCAGCGCGATGCCCGGCGGCGGTACGACCTCGGTGTGCGCGTCGGCCAGCGTGGCGCGCACCTGCCAGGTGGAGCCGTACTTGCGGCGGATCTCGTCGAGCGTGCCGTCCAGGACCAGCCGCCCGTGGTTGACGAGGACGACCCGCTCGGCGAGCCGCTCGACCTCCGTCATGTCGTGCGTGGTCAACAGGACGGTACGGCCCCGTTGTTCGACCTGATGGCGCAGGAACTCGCGGACCTGCTCCTTGACCACCACGTCCATGCCGATGGTCGGCTCGTCGAGGAAGACCACCGGCGGGTCGTGCAGCAGCGCCGCCGCCAGGTCGCAGCGCACCCGCTGGCCCAGGGAGAGATGACGCACCCGGGTGTCCCAGAAGGAGGACAGTTCGAGGATGTCGTCGAACTCCTTCAGGCGCGTGGCGTGTTCGGCCATCGGCACCTCGTAGATGTCGCGCAGGATCGCGAACGACTCCCGCACCGGCAGGTCCCACCACAGCTGGGTGCGCTGCCCGAACACCGCGCCGATGTTACGGGCGTTGCGTTCCCGGTCCTCGTACGGCACCACGCCCGCCACCCGGGCCTCGCCGGAGGTGGGGGTGAGGATGCCGGTGAGCATCTTGATGGTGGTGGACTTGCCGGCGCCGTTCGGGCCGAGCAGGGCGAGGAGTTCGCCCGGCGCCACGTCGAAGGAGATGTCGGAGACGGCGTGTTTGACGGCCCGTTCCGGGTTGACGAGGGATCTGAGGGCGCCGGTGAAACCGGGCCGGCGGACGGTGGTGTGGAACGAGCGGGAGAGGGAGCGGACCTCGATGCTGCCGATCACTCGACGGACCTCCGGGTGAGCTGGATCAGCCGTACGGTTGCCGCGAGCGAGGCGGCGGAGAGCGCGGTCAGCAGCCAGGGGACCGCGTGGATGCCCCAGGCCTCGATGCCCACGCCCAGCAGGGGCGGCGCCGCCACCCCGCCGGCCATCGACGCGGCGATGACCCAGGCACCGGCGCGCCTCGCCTGGGGAAGGGCCCTGTTCAGCCAGGGCAGACCGGTCGGAAAGACCGGCGCGATGAACAATCCGACACCGGCGTACGCCACCGGCGCCAGTCCTTTTGCCGGCGCCAGCAGCAGACACACGGTCATGCCGGCCGCGCAGACGGTGAGGATGCGTTCGGGGGAGTACCGCAGGGCGACAGGGACGACGAGGAAGCGGCCCGCCGTCATCATCAGCCAGTACACCGAGGTCGCCGACGCGGCCACGGTCGCGCTGTAGCCGACGGTCTCCAGATGGGTGGGTTCCCAGCCGCCGACGCCGGCCTCGACGGCGACGTTGAGGACGTAGAGGGCGAGGAAACCGAGGAGGATGCGGGGGAGACCGAGCCGGGCCTTCCCGGGAACCGCTTCCGCGAAGGTCTCCGTAGTGCCGTGGATTGGTTCCGCGTCGGTCACCGGAGTGCCGGAGCGCGGTTCCGCGTCGGTCACCGGAATACCGGGGCCCGGTTCCGCGCGGGTTGCCGGACCCCGGGTAACCGCTTCCGCGACGGTCGCTGGAGTATGGGAAACCGGTTCCGGTTCCCCGCCGGTCGCCGGAGTCAGGGAAACGGATTCCCCGCCGTTCACCGGAGTGCGGACGCCGTTCGACCCCGCGACCACCAGCAGCGTCGCCAGCACGGCGCACGCGCCGAAGGCGTACGTGTACGAGTCCCGGCCCAGCCACGCCACCACCACCGGTCCGAGCACCGCGCCGATGCCGAAGTGGGCGTTGAGCACGTTCAGCATGGCCGTGGAGCGGTTGCCGAAACCGACGGCGAAGAGCTGGTTGAGGCCGTAGTCGATGCCGCCGAAGCCGAGGCCCGCGAGGAAGGCGGCGGCCAGGGCGAGCGGCCAGCCGGGGGCGAGTGCGAAGCCCGCGGCGCCCAGCGCCATCAGGCCGTAACTCGCCGCCAGCAGAGTTCTGTTGCTGATTCGGGAGTGGATCGCGTTGAAGGCGAGGACACCCGCCACGCCCCCCGTGAAGTGCAGGCTCAGACCCAGCCCGGCGCCCGCCGGGGACAGACCGAACTCGGCGCGCAGCCCCGGCACGGCGGGACCGTAGAGCGCTTGGAGCATCCCGATGAGGACGAACCCGGCGCAGGACGCGGCCGTGGCCGGCCGTGTGAACAGCCGGCCCGGCGCGGGCGTCCTCAGGACCGTCTCGCTCACCTGACCTCCGACCTTGGGCAGGCCGGAGCCATGTCGGCCCGGCGCGGCGCAACAGTATGGGCTACCGAGGTGAATCGGCAATGGGTTAAAACATGGGGTGTATTAAGTCAAGTCACCCAGGACATCCCGGACGAAAGCGTTGGCGAACTTGCCCTGTGGATCGAGCGAGCGGGCCAGTTCCCGGAAGTCGCCGAGCCGGGGGTAACGCTCGCGCAGCGCCGACGCGGGAACGGTGAAGACCTTCCCCCAGTGCGGCCGCGCGTCCAGGCCCTCCAGCGCCTCCTCCACCCGCCGCACCACCGGCAGCACCGCCGCCGTGTCCTCGACCCAGGTGAAGTGCAGCGCCACCGTGTCCCGCCCGTACGCGGGGCTCAGCCACTGCGCGTCGGCGGCCACCGTGCGCACCTCGCAGATCTGCAGCACCGGCGCGACTGCCGTACGGACCGCGTCCAGGGCGTGCAGAGCGTCCAGGGCGTACGGCCTCGGCAGCAGGTACTCCGACTGCAGCTCGGCGCCGCTGCTCGGCGTGAACTCGGCCCGGAAGTGCGGAAGCCGCTCGTGCCAGGGCCCCGGAACCCCCAACTGCTCGGTGCAGTTGACCGCGGGCATGCCCGGCACCGGGTGCAGCTTCTCGGTCGCGGGCGCGGCCCACGGGAAGTCGGAGAGCGGCTGGTCGGCGCGCCGCTTGAGCCACACCTGCCGGAAACCGGGCGCACGCCAGTCGGTGAACAGGCTCACGCTGTACGCCGACGCCGCCACCTTCTCGAAGTCCAGCCCCTCCAGCGGCAGTTCGGTGAAGACACGCTGCTCGACCTCGTACGACGGCTCGAGGTCCAGCGTGAGCGCGGTGACCACGCCCAGCGCGCCCAGGGAGGTAACGGACCCCTCGAACCGGTCGTCGCCGCGCCCGATGGTGACCAGGGACCCGTCGGCCGTGACGAGCTCCACCTCACGCACGGGCGCCGCCAGCGACCCGTTGCCGACCCCCGAGCCATGGGTGCCGGTGGCGACCGAGCCGGCCACCGAGATGTGCGGCAGGGAAGCCATGTTGGGCAGGGCCAGACCGTGCGCGTACACGACGCGGGCGAGTTCGGCGTACCGCACGCCGCCCGAGACCCGTACCGTCCGGGCCGTGCTGTCGACGTCGATCACCGGGGGCAGGTCGGCGACCGTCAGCAGGACGCCCTCGGGGCCCGGCTCGGCGATCTCGTTGAAGGAGTGCCCGCTGCCCAGCACGCGCACCTTCGCGCTGCGCGCCACGAGATCCCTGATCCCGTCCAGCGAGTAGGGGCGGTGCAGCTCCTTGGCGGTGTAGGTGATGTTTCCCGCCCAGTTGGTGACCGTGGTCGTCATCTGTGTCGTCCCTCCCGGAGAGTGCCCATGCGTTGACCCTCTCATTTGCCGCCGCCTAGCGTAGATACCGGTTTCCATCCGCCCGCCCCCGAGCCGGAAGGCCCTTCGTTGCCAGAGCGTCCGCAGGCGCTGTTCGCCATGACGGCGGAGAACGTTCCGCGGGTGTTCCCGCCGGAGGTGCTGGCACGGCTCCACGAGTCCGTGGACATCGACCCCGGACCGGTCGCCGAGGACTTCGCCGACCCCGAGGTGCGCAAGGTTCTCGCCCGCACGGAGATCCTCGTCACCGGCTGGGGCTGCCCCGTGCTGGACGCCGCCGCCCTCGACGCGGCCCCCGGGCTGCGCGCGGTCCTGCACTCGGCCGGCTCGGTCAAGGGCTTCGTCACGCCCGAGGTGTGGCGGCGCGGCATCGCGGTCTCGACGGCGGCCGCCGCCAACGCGATCCCGGTCGCCGAGTACACGCTCGCGGCGATCCTGCTCGCCGGGAAGGACGCCTTCACGGCCCGGGACCGGCTGCGCGCCGGGCGCGCGTTCCCCGGCTGGGAGTTCGTACCCGGCATCGGCAACCACGGCCGCCGGGTCGGCGTCGTCGGCGCCTCCCGCATCGGCCGCCGCCTGCTGGACCTGTTGCGCCCCTTCGACCTGCGGGCGTGCCTCGCCGACCCGTACGTCGACGCGACGCGCGCCGCCGCGCTGGGCGTACCGCTGCTTGAGCTCGACGACCTGCTGCGCACCTCGGACATCGTGACACTGCACGCCCCCGAGACCGCCGAGACCCGGCACATGATCGGCCGGCGCGAGCTGGCGCTGATGCCCGACGGGGCGGTGCTGATCAACACGGCACGCGGCGGCCTGGTCGACCATGACGCCCTGATCGCGGAACTGCGCAGCGGCCGCCTCTCCGCGGTCCTCGACGTCACCGACCCCGAGCCCCTGCCGGCCGACTCACCCCTCCACGAGCTGCCCAACGCCTTCGTCACCCCTCACCTGGCGGGATCCCAGGGCAACGAGGTCGCCCGCCTCGGCCGGGCGGTGGCGGAGGAGGCGGCACGGTTCGTGGCCGGGGAGGAACTGGCGTACGCGGTGGATCCGGGGGCGCTGGAGCGGGAGGCGTGAGCGGGGTGCACCGCCGACGCGGCTTGCTGCGGATTTCGTTGTCGTAATGCGTTACATCGGCTGTTTCCGGCTTTCTGCAGCGTTTTCCTGGCGATATCAGTAGCGTGCGGCTCCATGGCCCACGATCCATCGCCCGACGTGCCCACGGCAGTGCCCGCCGACGTGCCCACGGTCGTGCCAACCGCCCTGTCCGCAACCCTGCCCGTGACCGACCTCACCCGGCACCGTCGTCTGCGGGAGCAGGGCAGTCTGGAGCGGGCCGATCTCGACGCGATCCTCGACGCGGGGTTCGTCTGTCATCTGGGGGTCGTGGTCGAGGGGCGGCCGCTGGTCGTGCCGACCGTGTACGGCCGGGACGAGCGGCAGCTCTACCTCCACGGCTCGGTGGCCGGCCGCAGCCTGGCGGGCGGTACGCCCGTCTGCGTCACCGTCACTCATGTCGACGGACTGGTGCTGGCCCGCTCGGTCTTCGAGCACGGCGTCAACTACCGCAGCGCGATGATCCACGGCGTGGCCCGCAGGGTCACCGACCCGGAGGAGAAACTGGCGGGCCTGCGCCGCCTCACGGAGCACGCGGCGCCGGGCCAGTGGTCGTACGCCCGGGGCCCGAACCGCAAGGAGCTCGCCGCCACCACCCTCCTCGCGCTCTCCCTGGAGGAGGCGTCGGTGAAGATCCGCACGGGTGCGCCGGACGACGGTGACGGACCGGACGCCGAACTGGGCCTGTGGGCCGGAACCCTGCCGCTGATCTCGGCCTGGGGCGCGCCCGTGCCCGACCCGCTGCTCCCGCCGGACATCGCCGTACCGGGACACATCGCGCGCCGTGCGGGGACCCGGCACGGCTGACGCGCGGACGAGGGCATACCGTGAGGAGTCGAACGCCTGAGCCGGGAGGAGAGATCGGGATGGGCAGCCGTACCGCGCTGGTCGAGGATCTGATGGAGCGGTTCCCGCAGGTACCGCGGGAAGCCGTTTTCAAGGAGGACCTGCTGCGAGGGGGCGTCGCCTTCGACCCGTCCGCCCTCAGCGACAACGAGAGCGGCGAGGTGAAGCCGAAGTCGTACTTCATCTTCTCCTTCGACCACGGCACCCTGCCGGAGCTCGGCGAGGCCGCGCTGCGTCGGCCGCCGGAGGAGATCATCCTCACCGGAGGGCCGTACGACCTGCGGCGGACCGTGGTGTCGGTGCGGGTGAACCCGTCCTCGCCCTACCGTGTCGCCGCCGACGAGGAGGGCATTCTCGGGCTCTATCTCGACGGAAAACGCATCTCCGACGTCGGTGTGCCGCCCATGCCGGAGTACTACCGGCACACCCTCTCCAACGGGAAGTCCGTCATGGAGGTCGCCCCGACCATCCAGTGGGGCTATCTCATCTATCTCACCGTTTTCCGCGTCTGCCAGTACTTCGGCGCCAAGGAGGAGTGCCAGTACTGCGACATCAACCACAACTGGCGCCAGCACAAGGCCGCCGGACGCCCGTACACCGGCGTGAAGGACGTCGAGGAGGTGCTGGAGGCCCTCGAGATCATCGACCGGTACGACACCCAGAAGGCCTCCACCGCCTACACCCTCACCGGCGGTGCCATTACGAAAACGGTTGCGGGACGCGATGAGGCCGACTTCTACGGTCATTACGCCAAGGCCATCGAGGAGCGCTTCCCGGGCCGTTGGATCGGCAAGGTGGTCGCCCAGGCGCTGCCGCGCGACGACGTGCAGCGGTTCAAGGACTACGGCGTGCAGATCTACCACCCCAACTACGAGGTGTGGGACCGCCGGCTGTTCGAGCTGTACTGCCCGGGCAAGGAGCGTTACGTCGGCCGCGACGAGTGGCACAGGCGCATCCTGGACTCCGCCGAGGTCTTCGGCGCGCGCAACGTCATCCCCAACTTCGTAGCGGGCGTGGAGATGGCGGAGCCGTTCGGTTTCACCACCGTCGACGAGGCCATCGCCTCGACGACCGAGGGGCTGCGCTTCTTCATGTCGCACGGCATCACGCCCCGTTTCACCACCTGGTGCCCCGAGCCGACCACCCCGCTCGGCAAGGCCAACCCGCAGGGGGCGCCGCTGGAGTACCACATCCGGCTGCTGCAGGCCTACCGCCAGACCATGGACGACTTCGGTCTCTCCTCGCCCCCCGGCTACGGCCCGCCCGGACCCGGCCGCGCCGTCTTCTCGGTGAGCTCCTTCATGGACAGCCTGCCGGCGCAGGAGGCCGCGGAGGTGTGACTCCGGGGCAGCACCGGCCAGTGGTATGTGACATAGCACCCCCGACCCGACCAGTGGTATGTGACATGGCACTGGCCCGTCCGGCGAATGGTGCGTCACGTGGCACTCCCCGGCCGGCTGACGGTGCGTGACATGGTCCTGACCGGCTGGCGGACGGTGCGTGACCTGCCGCTGACCAGCCGGCGGCCAGTGGTATGCGACATAGCACTGCCCTGCCCCCGGATGGCATGTGACATAGCACCTCCGACCCAACCAGTGCTGTGTGACATAGCACCGGCCAGGCCCCCCCCGGCCCCGGCCGCCGGAGCGGCCACCCCAGTCACCGCGATCTTCTGCAAAAACCCGGTCCGCCATCGATACTTCTCCGCGTTCCTTCCGTATAACTCTCGTAGCAACGAGGAGTGGGTGCGGGAGCGCAGGACCGGCGTGCGTTCCGAGCGGCAGGACGGTGCCACCGGCGGTCACTTGACGCGACGGCCGGTAACCGAATTGAATACGGCGCTTGTCAGTTGTGACGACGTTGTGAAAGGCTCGGGCTCCCGCGAGGTTCCCCACAACTCCGTTGCCAATCAGGTGAGTTGACCTCGCTCGTGGATGCAGGAGACCCATGCCCGACCTGCCGACCCCGAAGGACGCCGCCGAGGCCGCGCTGTTCTCCGAGTGCTGGGACGCGGTGCTTTCCTACGCCGATCTGTGCACCGCCGGCGCAGAAGCGGCCACCCAACTGGCCACCGAGGCCTTCGCGCTCGGCATGCGCGAGGTCCGCGTCGGCGACGGCGGCTCCACCAGAAGCGCCGGCCGCCGCTCCCGACTCCCCATGATCCCGCTGCTGTTGGCCGCCGTACGCACCACGGGGGCCGCCTGGGAGGAGGGCGGGCGAGGGCACGACCTCGACCCCGATCTGCGACTGTGGCTCCACTCGGACAAGGCCGCCCGCTACACCGGGCCCCCGTTGCGGCGCCCGCTCGCCCTGCGCGGTCTGCGCGACCTCCAGGAGGCCGACGCGGCACTGTTGTGGCTGGCCGAGGTGGAGGCGCTGCCGACCTCCGTGGTCGCCCGCCGCCTGGGGCTCGATCCGGCCCTCGTCGGCGAGGAACTCGCCCAGGTGCGCGGCCTGTTCCGGGACCGCTGCCACCGTGCCCACCTCGACACGCCGATGGACGCCGACTGCCGCAGCTACGCCCGCCTCCTTGACGCGGTCACCCGCTCGCCCGCCGCCGACATCCCGCCCGACCTCTCCCGCCACCTCGCCACGTGCGTGGACTGCGCCGAGGCCGCCGCGTGTCTGCGCCCGCACGGCGGCGGACTGCCCGCCGCCCTCGCCGGCGGGGTGATCGGCTGGGGCGGCCTCGCCTACCTGGAGCGCCGCCGACGGGCCGCCGAGGTCCGCCTCGGCGCGGGACGCCCGGAACCGGCAGACGGGGACGGCGGCCGGCCCGTGACCGGCGCCCAGCGCGCCCGCGTCCTGCGCAGCGGTCTGCTCGTCGCCGCCGTGGTGGTGTCGCTGCTCGCGCTGGCCGTCTCGCTGATGCCGTTCGGCAGCGGCGACAAGGACGTCGCGGCGAGCGGCGACCCGAGCGACAGCAGCCCGGTTGCGGCCCCCCGCCCGTCCCTGCCGGACCTCGGCGCGCCGGCGACGACGGCCTCCGCCACCAGCACCCCGAGCCCGGGCCCCACGCCCTCGGCGACCAGATCCTCGGGCGAGGAGAAGAACCCCGACCCCGAACCGCAGGGCACCTCCTCCTCGACGGCCGGTACCGGTTCCGCGGACCCCTCCCCGACGACCTGCACCTACTCCTACGACCTGGTCAACCAGTGGCCCGACGGCTTCCAGGCCACCCTCTCCGTCACCACCGCCGAGGCCCTCGGCGACTGGCGCGTCGCCTGGTCCTTCCGGGACGGCCAGAAGGTGACCCAGATGTGGGACGCCAGCTTCGGCCAGAACGACTCCCGGGTCACCGCCAGGGCCGCCGACTACAACCGGTCCGTCCCCGCCGACGGCACCCTCTCCTTCGGCTTCCTCGCCTCCTGGAAGGGCAGGAACGCCCCGGCGTACGACGTGACGCTCAACGGACACAGCTGCGCGAAAAGCAGTTGACGCGGCTCGGCCGTGACGGGCTACTGTTGCGGCGGTTCCCGCACGAGGAACTGACGCGCGAGGAACACACGCAGGCACAAGAGACCAGGAGGTGTTGACCGATGGCTGTCATCGCGATGGGCGCTGCCCGCATCCGGTTCATCAAGTCCACCTCCGTGGCCGTCGGCTGACTCACCGAAGTCCCAACCCCTTTGCCGGTGGCCGCCCTTGTGAAGGGTCACCCTTGACTTCCAGTTCTGCTTCCCCCGTTCTGCCCGCGCTCGCTCCCTACGGCTGGGACGAGGCATGGGCGGACGCGTTCGTCCCGTACGCCGCCGAAGGGCTCCTGCCCGGGCGGGTGATCCGCGTCGACCGCGGTCAGTGCGACGTGGTCACCCCGGGCGGGGTGCTGCGGGCCGACACCGCGTTCGTCACCCCGCACGACCCGCTGCGGGTCGTGTGCACCGGCGACTGGGTCGCCGTCGAACCCGGCGGCAACCCCCGTTATGTGCGCGCGTGTCTGCCGCGCCGCACCGCCTTCGTGCGTTCCACCTCCTCCAAGCGGTCCGAGGGGCAGATCCTCGCCGCCAACGTCGACCACGCGGTCGTCGCCGTGTCCCTGGCCGCCGAACTCGACCTGGGCCGCGTCGAACGCTTCCTCGCCCTCGCCTGGGAATCGGGCGCCCAGCCCCTGGTCGTCCTCACCAAGGCCGACCTCGTGCCGGACCCGGTGACTCTCTCGCACCTCGTGCAGGACGTGGAACTCTCGGCGCCCGGTGTGACCGTTCTGCCGGTCAGCGCGGTCGAGGGGGACGGACTCGACGCCCTCGTGTCCCTCGTCTCCGCCGGTACGTCCGTGCTGCTCGGCCAGTCCGGCGCCGGCAAGTCGACTCTTGCGAACACGCTCATCGGCGAGGACGTGATGGACGTACGGGCCGCGCGGGACGTCGACGGCAAGGGACGCCACACCACCACCACGCGCAACCTGCTCGCCCTGCCCGGCGGGGGTGTCCTCATCGACACGCCCGGTCTGCGCGGGGTCGGGCTGTACGACGCCGAGAGCGGGGTCGGTCAGGTCTTCAGCGAGATCGAGGAACTGGCCGAGCGGTGCCGCTTCCACGACTGCGCGCACACCGCCGAACCCGGGTGCGCGGTGCTGGCGGCCGTCGACGCCGGGGACCTTCCTGTGCGGCGCCTGGACAGCTACCGCAAGCTGATCCGGGAGAACCAGTGGATCGTCGCCAAGACGGACGCCCGTCTGCGCGCCGACCTCCGCCGCGACTGGAAGCGGAAGGGGGCGGAGGGCAGGGCCGCCATGGAGGCCAAGCGGGGCCGCCACAGGTAGACAGCGTCACGTCCGAATCCCGCTGGCCGCATCGTCCTCCTCAGGCGGAGACTGGACGGCGTGATGGACGAGGACACCAGGTACGAAGCCGTACGCAGCCGGGACGCCCGGTTCGACGGGGAGTTCTTCTTCGCCGTCGAGACCACCGGGATCTACTGCCGGCCCAGCTGCCCCGCGGTGACTCCCAAGCGCCGCAACGTCCGCTTCTTCACGACGGCCGCCGCCGCGCAGGGCTCGGGTTTCCGGGCCTGCCGGCGGTGCCGTCCGGACGCGGTGCCGGGCTCGGCCGAGTGGAACGTGCGCGCGGACGTCGTGGGCCGGGCCATGCGGCTGATCGGCGACGGGGTCGTCGACCGGGAGGGCGTGGCCGGGCTCGCGGCGCGGCTCGGCTACAGCGCCCGGCAGGTGCAGCGGCAGCTGACCGCCGAGCTGGGCGCCGGACCGGTCGCCCTGGCCCGCGCCCAGCGGGCGCACACCGCTCGGGTGCTGGTGCAGACGACGGATCTGCCGATCACGGAGATCGCTTTCGCGTCCGGGTTCGCCAGTGTGCGGCAGTTCAACGACACGATCCGCGAGGTGTACGCGGCGACGCCCAGCGAGCTGCGGGCCGCCGCGCCGCGGCACAGGGGCCGTCGGCAGGCGGTGGGGATCCCGCTGCGGCTCGCCCACCGCGGGCCCTACCAGGCCGGTGCCGTCCTCGACCTGCTCGCGGCCGAGGCGGTGCCCGGTGTGGAGGAGGTCGACGGGCCGCGCGGGCGGCGCACCTACCGCCGTACGCTCCGCCTTCCGCACGGCACGGGCGTCGTCGCCGTCGACGAGCGGCCGGGCGTGGTGAGGACCGCGTCCGGTGTCCGTCCGGGGGGCTGGCTGGAGGCCCGGTTGCAGCTCGCCGATCCCCGCGACCTGACCACCGCCGTGGGGCGGCTGCGGCGCCTGTTCGACCTGGACGCCGACCCGTACGCCGTCGACGAGCGGCTCGGCGCGGACGCGCGGCTCGCTCCGCTGGTCGCCGCGCGGCCGGGGCTGCGCTCGCCCGGTGCCGCCGACGCGGAGGAGCTGGCGGTGCGGGCGCTGGTCGGGCGGCGGGAGGCCGAGCGGCTGGTACGGCGCTACGGCAAGGCGCTCGACTCGCCCTCCGGCAGCCTCACCCACCTCTTCCCCGAACCCGCCGTCCTCGCCGAGGCCGAACCCCACGGGTCGCTCGGCGCCCTGGCCGCGGCCCTCGCCGACGGCGCCGTCCGCCTCGACCCCGGCGCCGACCGCGACGACGCCGAGGCGGCGCTGCTCGCCCTGCCCGGACTGGACGCCGCCACGGTCGCCGTCATCCGCACCCGCGCCCTGGGCGACCCCGACGTCGCGCCGCCCGGCGCCGACGTCCCCGACAGCTGGCGCCCCTGGCGCTCCTACGCCCTTCACCACCTGCGCGCAGCAGGAGAGTTGGACTGACCTGTGATGACCACCGTGTGGACCCGTGTCGACAGCCCCCTCGGCCCGCTGCTGCTCACCGCCGACCCGGCCGGCGCGCTCACCTCCGTCTCCGTGCCGGGGCAGAAGGGCGGCCGTACCGTGCAGGAGGGCCGGCGGCACGAGCCCGCCGCGTTCCGGGCCGCCGAAGACCAGCTCGCCGCCTACTTCGCCGGTGACCTCAAGGAGTTCCGGCTTCCCTTCAGCACCGCGGGCAGCGAGTTCCGGGAACGGGTGTGGAACGCCCTGGACCTGGTGCCGTACGGGGCGACCACGACGTACGGCGAGATCGCCGCGCGGATCGGGGCGTCCCGGGCCGCCGTACGGGCCGTGGGCGGTGCCATCGGCGCCAATCCGCTGCTGATCGTCCGGCCCTGCCACCGCGTGATCGGCGCCGGCGGCTCACTGACCGGCTACGCGGGCGGGCTGGAGCGGAAGGTGCGCCTGCTCACCCTGGAGGGCAGCCTGTAGCAGCCCCGGCACGTCAGTCCTCCAGCCCCCAGCTGTGGATCCGCCGCGGATGGATGCGGATCACCTCCTCGCTGAACTGCGGGCCCAACTCGTGCGGCCCGGTGAGGAGTTCCGCCTCGCCGCGGATGTCGACGCCGCGCACCTTCCACGGGCGCAGGCTGACGATGTCGTCGACGACCAGCGCGACCTTCGGGTTCTCCCGCAGGTTGCGCCACTTCTTGGTGCGGCCCATGGCGTACCCGCCGACCAGGATCGTGCCGTCGTCCTGCGGGAAGAAGCCGACCGGGTTCGCCTGCGGCTGTCCCTGCGGGTCGACGGTGGCCAGCCGTCCCAGCCGCTGCGACTTCAGATACGCGCGCTCGGCCTCGCTGAATTCGCTCATGCCCCTCACCCAAACACGCCCGCCCCGCCTCCACATCGGATCCTCGGCCTGGTCCGCGGGACCTACGTCACCCGCCGATCACCGCGCCCAGCCACGCGCCCATGATCAGCAGGCAGGTGAACAGTTCGGTCAGCACACTGGAGCCGCCGGAGCGCATCGCCGTGCGCAGTGCCGCCATGGCCTCGCCGTGCCGGCCGAGACGGAGGCGTTCGGCGAGGTAGACGCCGGCCAGGAAGCCCGGGATCGCGCCGAGCACGGGAAGCAGGCAGAAGCCGAGGAGCGCGCCCGTACCGGCGTACACCGCCATCCGAGGCGTGGCGCCGCTCGCCCGCAGCCGGCGGGGCGGCAGCGCCCAGCGGACCACCTGGCAGAGCAACAGCGCCACGGTGGCGCCGACCAGGACCCACCAGGCGACCGGCCGCGGGTCCTTCAGCGCCCACCACAGGACCGCGGCCCACACCAGCCACGACCCGGGCACCCCGGGCACCAGCACTCCGCACAGGCCGAGCAGGATGACCAGACCGACCAGCAGGAGGTCCCACACTCCCATGTGCCCAGGGTGCAGGAGGGACCCGGAAAGCGCAGGCCAGCATCCGGTACGGCCCCGGGGGCGCTGCCCCTCCTTCGACCGCGACCCCGGGGTGTGCGCGGTGGCGGAGACGGTGGGGGGACGGCGGAGTCGTCCGGTACCCCCCTGTTCGTGGCGAAGAATGACGGTGATTCACAGCTGATCTCCAGGAAAGTGGGCCACACTCGGCCCGACCGCACCGGGTCTGCGCGTGGCCCGGTCGCTCTGAACGTGATCCGGGCCCGGGATGTGCCGTCGCCACGCCGTTGGCGCGAAGGGGATCCGGGCCCGGGTCACTCCGGGGTCGCCGGGCGGTTCTCCCGTGGGGGGTGGAACCGCCCTGCGACTCGTTTCCCGTTTTCCTGTTCGACGTGTCACTCGACACGCCGTTCGACTGGGCGTGCCGTGCCGGTTTTTCCCGTTGCCCCGTTTTCATCCGGCGCCCGCGGTGGACAATTAGGGGCATGAGCCAGCAGGGGGGAAGTCCCACCGGTCACGAGGACGACTGGTGGGGACAGCTGTACGACGACTCCACCGAGGACACGGGGCCGACCCCCGCGGCCGACACGTTGGACGACCGGTTCGCCTCGGCGTCCGGGACCGTGGCCGACGGATCGCCGCCGGGCGAGCGGGCCGACGTGGTCCCCGCCCAGCGCGGCGGCACGTCGACGGAGACCCCGACGACGGCCCCCACGTCCCGAACACAGACCGGCATGAACACCGGCCCTGCCCCCGCCCGGGCGGCAGGCCCCCCACCGACCAGGCCCCCGGCTGCGGGCAGCCCCGCTCCTCCGGCCGGACCGCCGGACGCCCCTGCCCCTCCGGCTCAGAGCCCGGCTGCGGGCAGCCCTGCCGCTCTGCCCCAGAGCTCAGCCGCAGGCAGCTCCGTCGCTCCGGGCCGGACGCCGGACGAGGGCGGTCCCGCAGAGGGTGCGGCTCCTGGACCGCCCACGGACGGCGTCCCGCCGGCCCAGGATCGCGTGCCGTACCCCCCGCCACCGGCCCCGCCCGCCCCCGCGCCACAGCCCCCCGAAGCCGACCCGCCGCCGACCGATCGGCCCCCCGTCCTCCGCACCGCCACCCACCTCGACCTGCCGACCCTCCCTCCGCCTCCCTACCTCGACGTTCCGGCCTCGCCTCCGCCTCTCGCCGAGCACCTCGACGTTCCGGCCTCGCCTCCGCCTCTCGCCGAGCGCCTCGACGTTCCGGCCTCGCCTCCGCCTCTCGCCGAGCGCCTCGACGTTCCGGCCTCGCCTCCGCCTCTCGCCGAGCGCCTCGACGTTCCGGCCTCGCCTCCGCCTCTCGCCGAGCGCCTCGACGTACCGGCCTCGCCTCCGCCTCCCGCCGAGCGCCTCGACGTACCGGCCTCGCCTCCGCCTCTCGCCGAGCACCTCGACGTTCCGGCCTCGCCTCGACCTCCCGCTGGACACCCTGACCTTCCGGCCCCACCTCCACCCCAGCACCCGGGCCTCTCGGCCCCGCCTCCCGTCGACCGTCTCGACCCGTCGGCCGTTGCTCGGCCTTCCGCCGATGACCTCAGCCTGCCGACCTTCCCCCCACCCCCCGCCGACCATCTCGACTACGTCGGCTCCGGGCCGCCCACCTATGAGCCGGAGCCCACCGCGTTGCCGGTTGCCGATCCGGACGAGCTTGACGATCTGGTCGCCGACACCGTGCTCGACGGGGCCCGGTACGGCGCCTGCACCCTGCGTGCCGTCTCCGTGCGGGGAGACTCCGCGCGGTACCGGGGCGAACCGCGCCGCGACTCGTTGCTCACCGCCCGCTTCGGCACCGCCGAGAACGCGCTGATCCTCGTCGCCATGGCCACCGGCGCCCGGGCCACCCCCGGAGCCCACCGTGCCGCCGCCGAGGCCTGCCACTGGATCGGGCGGGCCGTCGGCCGCAGTCATGCCCGGCTGGCCGAGGACATCCGGGCGGCGAGGCGCGGTGATCTGAAGTCGGGCCTGCACCGTCTCACCGACCGCAGCCTCGGCAAACTCCGCGCCAGCGCCGCCGAGCAGGGCATCGAGCCGGAGGAGTACTCCGCAACCCTGCGCTGCCTGCTGCTGCCGGCCGACCCGGAGTGCCGTACCCGCGTCTTCTTCGGCGTCGGCGGGGGCGGACTGTTCCGGCTCAGGGACGGCGACTGGCAGGACATAGAGCCCCGCGTCACCGAGGTCACCGGCGACCCGGTCGTCGGTTTCGGCTCGCTGCCCGCCGAGACCCCCGAGGGCGACCGCCTCACCATGGACCTCGGCATTCCCACACCCCCGAGCCCCTATGAACCGGCCCCCGAACCGCCCCGCGAACCCTTCCGCTTCCGCGCCTCCGTGGCCCGCCCCGGTGACACCCTGCTGATGTGCACCGCAGGCCTTGCGGACCCGCTGCGCGGCGAACCCGACCTGTGCCGCCATCTGACGGGCCGATGGTCCGGCCCCACGCCGCCCGGCCTCGCCGCGTTCCTCGCGGACACCCAGGTCCGGGTCAAGGGTTACGCGGACGACCGTACGGCCGCGGCCGTTTGGGAGGCGTGAGCGCGCGGCCTGTGAATGGATGGACCCAGAGGGATCATCGGAGACCGAAGGGGCAGCAGAGCACCATGGCCAAACAGAACGTCGCCGACAACTCCTCCCTCGGCATGGTCGAGTTGGAGATGCTGTGGCAGGGCTGCCCTCGCACGGCACCACCGACAAGAACCCCGACTTCGCCGCCGTCGCCCGCGCCTGCGGTGCGTACGGGGTGCGGGTCGAGAAGCCCAAGGACCTCGCCGGCGCGCTGAAGGACGCCTTCAAGCACAAGGGCCCGGCACTCGTCGACGTGGTCACCGATCCCAACGCCCTGTCCATCCCGCCGAAGATCAGCGCCGAGATGGTGACCGGTTTCGCCCTGTCGGCGTCCAGGATCGTCCTGGACGGGGGAGTCGGCCGGATGCTGCAGATGGCCCGCTCCAACATCCGCAACGTGCCGCGGCCTTAGCTGTCGTAGGGAACCCAGGCGCGTTCGCCCGAGTCGTTCGTTCCGTACCAGTAGCGGGGCATGCCCTTGATGGCGCTGGTGCGGAACGGGTGGCCGTGGTCGTCGATGCGGACCGTGCCGGTGCGGCCCTGTGAGGACCAGTCGAGCTCGAGGTACCAGCTTGCGTCGTACGACTCGGTCGTCGCCGTGACCAGCAGCACCTCGGGGTCCTGGGCCGAGACACGGTAGGGGAACTGGACCGCGGGAATCGACGGCCCACCGTCCTGGGTGCCGGGCATGGGGTGGGCGATGGGCCGGTTGACGTCGAGGTTCACGGCGAAGGAGCGCGGGGTGAGACCGCCGCCGCAGCCCTCGTCCATGGAGTACGCGGTGCCGGGGGCGGGGGTGCCGCGGCCGACGATCCGTACGCGCAGGGCGTTCAGCACGACGGCCGTCGACGACTTGCCCTGCACGGAGATCTCCACCGTCGACTGCCGCCCGTGCACCGCGCTCTGCGTCGCCGCCCACACCGCGGCGTCCTGCGGCAGCGGCGGTGGGGGCACGTCGGCCGGCTTCTTGTCGATCACGTAGTTCTGGCCGCACCCTCCCTGCCAGACCTGCGAGTCGACGGTCAGGGCCAGGGGGACGGCGGTGGGCGCGGGCGCCTTGTCCTTCGCGGGCGGGGCGTCCTGCGACGGGGGAGCGGGCGACGCCGTACCGCCCGCCGAGGGTGAGGCGGATCCGGCACCGGGCGGGGGGCCGGCACTCGCGCCGCCGGCCGCCGGGTCGTGGCGGCCTCCGGCCTCCGTGGTACGGGACGGCCCGGCCGGCGTCCTCGCGAAACCGCCCCGCCCTCCGTCCTCCGACAACGCCGATACGGTCCCGAGCGTGGCCACCAGCACGGTGGCCGCGGCGGCCCCGAGCAGCCCCCGCCGCCGACGGAACCAGGGGCGGGGGCCCGGGCGCTGAGCGGGAGCGGCCCCGACCCCACCCGCCGCCTGCTCGCGCAGACGAGCGACCGCCGTCTCATGCAAGGACCCGACGGCCTCCGTCCCGCGAGCCGTTCCCTCGGCAACGGCACCGGTCGTCTCAGTCTCGCGAGGTGTCCCGTCAGCGACGGAACTGGTCGCCTGCGGCTCGCGAGGTGTCCCGTCGGTCACCGGACCGGTCGCCTCCGGCTCACCAGCGGCTGCCTCGGGCTCGGCACGGGTCGTCCTGGGACGGGGAGCGAGTCCCTTCGACAGAGCCGCCGACGCCCCGGCCGGGGGAGCGGGCGTCGCCCCGGATAGGGAGGCAGGAGGTTCCGGCGGGGAAGCGGCGGTTGCGCCGGGCACGGAAGCCGGCAGCTCGGTCCCAGAGGCGGCTGCGCCGAGCACGGAGGCGAGAGCCTCCGGCGGGGAAACACCCGTCCCGGGCGGGGAAGCGGGTGGCTCGGTTCCAGAAGCAGCTCTGCCGGGCAGGGAAGCGCCCGCGCCTGGCGGTGAAGCACCCCCGCCGGACGGTGAAGCCCCCGCGGCGGGCAGCGAAGTGGCCGTGTTAGGTGGGGAAGTGGGCGTGGCCGTCTGGGGAGTGCGTGGTTTGTTTTCGGTCGGGGGTGGGGTGTCCGGGGTGCGGGGGCGCTGGCGGGATGCGGTGGCCAGGAGCCAGGCGCGGTGGAGTTCCAGGCGTTCCTCCGGGGTCGCCCGGCAGAAGGCGGCCAGGCGTTCCAGTGGGGCGAAGTCCTGGGGGACCGCCTCGCCCGCGCAGTAGCGGTGGAGCGTGGAGGTGTTCATGCTGAGGCGCCGGGCCAGCGAGCCGTAGCTCCGGTCCGTGCGGTCCTTCAACCGGCGCAGCAGCGCCGCGAACTGCTCGACGTCGTCCCGTGTCGACACCGTTCCCCCGTCTCCCCGTTCGTCCCCGACGCCCCCGCCATCCCAGGCACTCATATACCTGCACGTCAGATGGGCTGGGATGGTTCCACCCCGGCCGATCGGACGGCGGCCGTTGCGCCGGGGAGCAGGAAGCGCCGATGCTCTTGGTGTCGCACCGGCCAGGGCGGACCGACCATCCGCCGTCGCGGCGGCATCCGACACCCATGCACTCATCCACGGGGGACACCCATGTCCAAGCGCACCCGAGCAGGCGCGCTCATCGCACTCGCCCTCACGGGCCTCGCCCTCGGCACGACGCTCGCCCCACGGGCGGACGCCGCCGCCCGGGCACCGGGCTTCCTGGCGGCCGCGGACCTGCCGCCGCACCCCTCGTCGTCCTGGACCGCCGGCAAGGTCACCGCCGGCGTACCGGAGGCGGTGGAAGCGGACCGCTGCCTGAGCATGGCGCTGGGCGGGGGCCAGGACACCTGGTACCGGGAGTTCCGCACCGACCTCGACACGGGCGCCCGTCAGGTCAGCGTCCAACTCCCCGGCGTCAGCGCGGCGAAGGGCCGCTTCTCCCGGCTGGTCAAGGACATCAGGTCCTGCCCGGGCCGGATCGAGCAGGCCGACCCGGAGACCGCGGCGACGCTCAAGGACTACGGCACCCTGCCCGTCGAGGAGGGCGCCCACGTCTACGGGCTGCACACCGAGACCTCCTGGGGCGCCACCGACATCCGGCTCCTGTCGGTGGGCCGGGACGGCGAAACCGTGACCGTCGTCGACTGGGGGCAGATGGGCGGCTTCGAGGACGCTCCGGTCAAGGCGTTCAAGAAGACGACCACGACCGCCGTGAACAAGCTCCGCTGAGCGCGTGAGCGACGGCCGCCAGTACCTCTCACAACACGCAACCGAAAACGGGGAACAGACATGAGCAGCAAGACCCGCACCGTCATCAGCGCCGGCCTCCTCGCCGTCGCCCTCGGCCTCGGCGCCACCGCCCAGGCCTCCGCCGGCGCCCCGCGCGGCGTCAGCGGCAGGACGTCCGACAACCTCACCCGGATCGCCGACTTCTACGGCACCTACATCGACGCGGTGTACGACGAGGACAGCGGCACCCTCGGCACCGCCCTGCGCGCGCACTACCTCACGCCCGCGTTCCAGAAGGAGCTGAACAAGTGGGAGCAGCGGGAACACGCGGACGGCGTCCTGCGGGCCCAGAACGTGCCGCTGGCGTGGAAGGTCACCGAGACCGGCACCAAGGCGGGCCGCACGGAGGCCGTCGTCACCCTCACCTGGAGCCGCGGGGTGACCTCCAAGGTGGTCGTCGACATGAACGCGAGCCACAAGATCTTCCACATCGGCGCCAAGGGAGCGGGCGGCAAGTGACCGTTCCGCCGCGGGCCTCGGCCGCGGTGTGAGGACCGCCCGGAACGGCCGCAGCGCGGGAGCGACATGCTCCCGCGCTGCGGCCGTTCGGGCGTCGGACCGGTTTCGGCATCCCGTCCGGGCCGGAAAACCGGCGGATTCAGGCCAGTTTCGCGAACCGTGGGCACGGTCCGCCGGGCCCGCGAGCGGGACCCGGACGTCCGGTACCAACCGTCACACCGCTGTGTCGAGTACGTCGGGATCGGCAGACGGGGGTGGGCGGAAGCGATGATCCCGGGTGCTCAGGGTGCCCCCGGACGCCTAGGCGCGCGGCGCGTCGGTGCGGTCCGTCGGCGCCTGTCCGGCCGAAAGGGCCGTAACCGTGGCCGAACACCCGGTGGTTGACCATTCGACATGACTGCGCCGGGTGACAGAGGGCATGGATCCCGTGAACGTGTTCGACAAGGAGGGGAACCGACATCGGCACGCGGGCGGGGGTCATGAAGAGGCAGGCACGAGGGGGCGGTCCCATGGCGATCGGGGCCTCCTCGGCTCGGACGGTGGAGGAAAAGACCGGCGACGTCACGGAAGGGCCGCAGCCGTCCCGGCTGCGGCAGAGACTCGGGCACGGGGATCTGCGGGCGGTGCCCGAGGCGCGCAGGGCACTGCGCGAGCTGCTGCGGCAGTGGGGCAGGCCCTCACGCTCGGACGTGGCGGAGCTGCTCACCAGCGAACTCGTCACCAACGCACTCGTCCACACCGACCACGACGCGGTCCTGACGGCCGTCGTGGGACCGCGTGGACTGCGGGTGGAGGTACGGGACTTCGTGGCCCGCAGGCCCCGGCCCTGCCCGGCGAACACCGGTGACGGCACCCACGGCAGGGGCCTGGTCCTGGTGCAGTCCCTCGCGGACGCGTGGGGGGTACGGGCGCACGGGGTGGGGAAGTCGGTGTGGTTCGAACTCGACGCCGGCCCTGCCTGAACGGGAAGCGCGGAACGGGAAGGGGGCGTGGCCACCGGCCACGCCCCCTTCCCTGTACCGGCTCCTGCGCCGGCCGGCTCAGCCGAACTGCTGCTCGAGGTCCTTGAGCTTGCGCTCCAGGGAGTCGAGGCGCGGAAGGGCCATTGTGTCGTCCTCCGCGGTGAGATCGACGGTGATCTGGTCGGAACCGCCCTTGCGGACGGGCTGCAGCGAGGGACGCTGGCGGACGGGCAGCGGCTCCGGGGTGGGTATGGCGGGCTCCGCGGAGGTCTGGCCGCCGGCCCGCTCCAGGGCCTGCGGCTCGGGCCGGCCGCCGCGGCCGATGATCCCGCGGTGGCCCCGGCTGATCGCCTTGAGCTGGGCGCGCTCCAGCCGGTCCGCCTCGCGGCGGCGCAGCCGGTTGGCCTCCTCCTGCCGCTTGTCCTCGCGGACCTCCTCGACGGCCTCGTCCAGGCTGCGCACGTTCTCCAGCAGCATCAGCGACCAGGCCTTGTAGGTCTCGCGGGGGGCCCGCAGCCAGCGCACCATACGGATCTGCGGCAGCGGACGCGGCACCAGACCCTGCTCACGCAGGGCGGCCCGGCGGGTCTGCTTCAGCGCGCGGTCGAAGAGCACCGCCGCCGAGAGCGACATGCCGGCGAAGAACTGCGGCGCGCCCGCGTGGTCGATCCCCCGCGGCGCGTGCACCCAGTTGAACCAGGCAGAGGCGCCCGCGAACGTCCACACCAGTATCCGGGAGCCGAGAGCGGCGTCACCGTGGGAGGCCTCGCGCACCGCGAGCACGGAGCAGAACATGGCCGCGCCGTCCAGGCCGAACGGCACCAGGTACTCCCAGCCGTTCGAGAGGCCGAGGTTCTGCTGGCCGAAGCCGACCAGTCCGTGGAAGGAGAGCGCGGCGGCGACCGCCGCACAGCAGAACAGGAGCACATAGGAGGCGGTGCCGTATATGGCCTCCTTGCGCCTGCGGCGCTCCTCGCTGCGCTCCCACGAGTCGTCCTTCGCGTGCTCCCCGCCGGACCGCTTGCTGCGCGCGAGCACCGCCACCGCCGCCAGCATGCCCAGGAGCAGTACGGCGCCCGGAAGCAGCCAGTTCAGCGATATGTCGGTCAGTCTCATCTAGGGGTCCCTTGCATTGGGATAGGGCGTAACGCCCGCCATAGTGGCCCAATCCCACCGGCCCTCAGGGGGTTTCGGGGCAAGAGGCCGCCAAGGAAGTGCAAGGGGATGCCCAGGGCAGCTTTCTGCTCGAACTGCCGCTTGAGGGGCGGGAGTTGAGTTCGAATAAGACTACCCGTACGGATGGTTCCTCGGAAAGTTCCTGCGACAAGTGAGAAAGTTGTGAATCACCTGTAACCGAGCGGGCCGTCCCTTCGCGGGTGATCTTACGACATCCCGCCACGCCGGTGTGTCTGAGGGGGGCTCAACTGACGGTGGCGGCCAGCAGCTTGGTCACACGGTCGGCGTCGCAGGTGCGCGGGCAGGTCGCGCAGGTGTCCTCGGGGCGCACGGTGTAGAACATGCAGCAGCTCACCCGGTCCCGGGTCGGCAGCGACTCCCCGTCCGGGCCGGTCAGTTCCCGGAACGCCGCCGAGCCGACGTACGGCCGAGTCGCGCCGGGCAGCAGCGCCTCCAACTCCCGCCTGGCCCGCCGCTGTTCACCGAGCAGATGCGCGACGTACCAGAGACCTTCCACCAGCTCGTCGGTCGCCATGCCCCACAGGGCGCGTCCGCGCCGCCGCATCCGCGGGCCGAAGGCGGCGAGCACGGGCTGAAGATGCTCGGCCACCGCGGCCCGCACCTCCGCCCGCAGCGCCTCCTCGTCGGCGACGACCCGGGCGCCGGGCAGCACGGCCGCCGGATCGCCGGGCAGACAGGCGAACCCGGCCGGGCGCACGGCCAGCCGGCCCAGCGGGAGACCGGGGGCCGTGCGGTCGTAGGCGACCTCGTCCACCGGGAGTCGGGGGACCCGGCGGTGCAGGAACCACGGCACCGTGAACAGGAGGCAGACGGGCCAGGCGTACCGGTGCAGCCCGAAACCGGCGACGACGTCCGGGCGCGCCCGCTGTCCGTGGTCACGCAGCACCTGTGCGTCGTCCTGGGCGAGAAACGCGTCGAGGGCGGCGCCCCCCTGTGTCAGTGAGGCGGTGGTCACCCAGCCGCCGCCCGCGGGCACCGGCTGCCCGGCGGCGAGCTCCCTCACGTCCAGTCCCGGGAACGTCTTGGTCAGACGGGTGTAGGCGTCATGGAAGGCCGAGCGGGCAGAGGGCATGCGGTGACCGCCGATCCGAGACGACTGCAAGGTAAGGCGTACCTTACCTTGTGTTGATCGGATTTGAACTGACGGCTTGTGCGCTTATGGTGCTTGACGGACGAGTAACAACCCGTCGTAATGGCCCCAAGTACCGACACGTCCCGAGGAGGACCCGTGAGGCAGCACGCGCAGGGCTCCACGGGGACGGGAACACCACAGATCCGTACGGCCGCCGCCGCGCCCCGCGTGCCGCAGCAGCCGGTGGCGGCGGACGTGGACCGGGAGCGGGGTGTCGCAGCCGACGGCACCCGCGGCGAGCACACCCACAGCGAGCAGCCCATCCCGCGCCCCCGGCTGGTCCAGCGGGCCTCGGTGCGCGGACAGATCCTCGACGCGCTGCGCACCGCGCTGGTCACCGGCGAGCTGACGCCGGGAGAGGTGTACTCGGCGCCGGCGCTGGGCGAGCGCTTCGGCGTCTCCGCGACGCCGGTGCGGGAGGCCATGCAGCAGCTGGCCCTGGAGGGCGCCGTCGAGGTCGTCCCCAACCGGGGCTTCCGGGTCGTCGAGCGCGGCACCCGGGAACTGGCCGAACTGGCCGAGATCCGCTCGCTGATCGAGGTGCCGGTGATGCTCCGGCTGGCCCGCACGGTCCCCGCCGAACGCTGGGCGGAGCTGCGGCCGCTGGCCGAGGCCGCGGCCCGGGCCGCGGCCCTGGGCTGCCGGGCCACCTACGCCGAGTCCGACCGCGCCTTCCACCGTGCGGTGCTGTCCCTGTGCGGCAACGAACAGCTCGTCCAGATCGCCGACGACCTGCACCGCCGGGCCCAGTGGCCCCTGGTGGGCGGACGGGCCCCGGCCGGGAACGCCGACCTGATCGCGGACGCGGCCGACCACACCGTGCTGCTGGACGCCCTGATCGCGCGGGACGTCGACGTCGTACGGGGGCTGGTGGGCCGGCACTCCGCGGGCCTGGTGTGAAGGGTCCGTGCAAGGCGGCGCCGACAAGGCCCCGCACGGACCTCGCCCGTGCGGCTGATCAGTTCCCCTCGCCCGAGCCGGTCTCCGCCTTCGAGTAGCCGCCGGTCCAGGCCGCCTTCGCGCCCGAGTCCCCGATGCGGTAGACGTCGACGACGGCACCCGCGGCCACGACGACGCTCAGCACGCCGGCCGCGACGCGGATCACCGACGCCGACCGGGTGCCGGCCCGCTCGGCGGATGTGCGGCGGGTCGTCCACCACACGGCCGCCGCCAGCACGAACAGACCCAGCGCCCACGGCAGCAGCCCGTCGCCGAGTTCGGTGTGCCGGCGTATCAGCGGGCTGCTGGTCACGTGCCGCTCCAGCCACTCGCCGGCCTGCGTGGTCAGCGGCACGCTCACCAGCGTGACGAACGCCAGCACCGGCAGGACCACGCCCATCCGGCGCGCGGCCTTCGGCCACACGGCACAGACCATCAGGGCCAGCGCCGTCAGCGGCACGAGGACGACGACGAAATGGACCAGCAGGATATGCGCGGGCAGGCCGTTGACGAGACTCATCGGGTATTCCTCTGAAGAGGGGGTGGGGAGCCGCAGCCTGCCACAGCAACCTCTCAGGTTCCTCTGAGCACTCCCCGAACCGGCCAGGGACGTCTCAGGCCGTCGCCGCCGGCGGCGTCAACTGCCGCGCCAGCCAGGTCGGCACCCCGCCCAGCAGCCGGAACAGCCGCCGCGCCTCCTCGCGCAGCCGGGAGGCCTCCGGTTCCGCCTCCGCGTCGGCCAGCGACGCCAGCGCCGGAGCCGTACCGACCAGGTAGCCCAACTCCTCGCGGATCCGCAGGGATTCCGCGAACCCGTGCCGGGCCTCGGCCACCTCGCCCTCCCGCAGGGCGAGACCGGCGAGATGGCGCCAGGTCGAGGACAGCAGCAGCGGATCGGCATGGGCGGTCGCGGCGGCGTGGGCGCGACGGTAGGCGGCCCGCGCGGCCTGGGGGGAGCGGGTGAGGTTCTCGGCGAGCAGCCCCCGCCGGAAGTCCAGCAGCGCCCGGCCCGCGGCCCCCGGAGGGATCAGCGCCGCCGCCCGCCCCAGCGCGGCCCGCGCCTCGTCGGACCGGTCGCGCACGGAGTGCACGGTCGCCGCGTACGCCAAGTACCCGCGTTCACAAGCGGCCGCGCCGCGCTCGTCGTCGGTGTGGGCCAGCGCCTCCGCCGTCCGCAGCGCGTCCTCGGCCTCGTCCCACCCCTGCTCCGTGTACAGGCACTTCTCCACCAGCAGCGCGGTCCGCTGCAGCGCCGAGGCGGCGGTGACCGGGTCCAGCAGCGCCGCCGCGTCACTCCAGCAGGCCCGCGAGCGCAGCCGCCATACCGCGGTCTGGACGGGATCGTCACCTGCGGAAGTTCCGGTACCAGACATGGCGGTATGCGCCACGTTGCCCTCCCCGAGCACGCCATCGAGCTTTGAGTGGTGGCCGCATCTCAGCACGGATTCCGCGGCGGGGCCAAGGGGGCGGGTGAAGGATTTCACAAAGTCGTGGGACTCGGACGGCACGTGGTGCCACCCCGGCCCGCCGGCCGGCGGGCTCAGCTCATCCGCAACGCCAGGAAGAAATCGAGTTTGTCCTCCAGCCGGGACAGGTCCCGGCCCGTCAACTGCTCGATTCGGCCCACGCGGTAGCGCAGCGTGTTGACGTGCAGGTGCAGCCGGGTCGCGCAGCGCGTCCACGAACCGTCGCAGTCGAGGAAGGCCTCCAGGGTCGGGATCAGCTCGGCGCGGTGACGGCGGTCGTAGTCGCGCAGGGGATCCAGCAGCCGCGCGGTGAAGGCGCGGCGGACGTCGTCCGGGACGAACGGGAGCAGCAGGACGTGGGAGGCGAGTTCCTGGTGGCCGGCCGCGCAGACGCGGCCCGGGCGGGCGGCCGCCACCCGGCGGGCGTGCCGGGCCTCCTCCAGGGCGCCGCGCAGCCCCTCCGCGGAGTGCACGGCCGCGCTGACACCGAGGGTGACCCGGCCGTCGTCGTCGAGGCCGGCCGACAGCGGGTCGCGCACGGACTCCAGCAGCGACTCGGCGAGGATCCCGGACTCCGAGCCGTCGTGCTCCGCCAGGACCGCCGGGAGCGGGACGAGCGCGACGGCCTCGTCCCCGGTGTGCGCGACGGCGATCCGGTCCGCGGGCTCGGGCCCGGTGGCCAGCGGGTCGACGAGGATCTCCTCCAGCAGCGACTGCGCGACGGGGCCCGCCTCGATGTCCGCGCCCGCCCAGTCGACGCGGGCCACGACCACCTGCCAGTGCGGGGCGGCCCCGAGGCCGGGCAGCAGCACCGGAGCGGCCACCCGCAGACGGGCGGCGATCTCCGCGGGCGCGGCCCCCGTCTGCACCAGCTCCAGCACCTCCTGGGCGAGCCGGCGCCGTACCGTGCGCGCCGCGTCGCGGCGGTCCCGCTCGACGGAGATGAGCTGGGTGACGCCCTGCAGCAGGTCCAGCCGCTCGGCGGGCCAGTCGCCCGCGTCGGCCTCGACGGCCAGCAGCCAGTCCGACAGCACCGACTCGCGCACGTCCCGCGAGGCCTGCGGCGGGCGTCCCGCGCCGGCGGCGGCCGGGCGGTGCCCCGAACCGCGGATCGGGAAGAGGCTGTACGTCGCCGGGCCCAGCGTCACCCGGTGCGGCCCCCGGCGTCCGGTGCGGGCGGCGGCGAGATGCTCGGCGGCGAGCTTGGCGCACAGGTCGGCGGGCAGCCCCGGCCCGGCGACCTTCGAACCGGCGATCAGTCGTCCGGTGGGGGAGAGCACCCAGGCCCTGAGGTCCAGGTCGGAGCCGAGCAGGTCCAGCACCACGTCCGGGCCGCCGCCCGCCGGGCCCGAGGTCATCATCCGCCGGTGCCGGTCCACCACGGCCGCCAGATCGCCCGCGCGCTCGCCGGAGACCTGCCGGACGACATGCTCGGTGATCGTCGCGAACGCCACCGACTCGTGCACCGCGAACAGCGGCAGCCGGTGCCGGGCGCAGGCCACCACCAGGTCCTCGGGGACGTCCCCGAGCTCCGCCTCGCCGGCCGCCAGCGCGGCCACCCCGGCCTGCACCAGGATCCGTACGAACGGCTCCGAGTCGGCGCCGTCCCGGCGCCAGGCCAGGCCGGTGAGCACCAGCTCGCCGCCCGAGAGGTAGCGGCTGGGATCGCGCAGGTCGGTGGTCATCACGCCGCGGACGGTCCGGTCCAGCTCGTCCTCGCCGCCGAGTAGCCTGAGGCCCAGCGCGTCGGTGTCCAGCAGTGCGCGCAGCCGCATTCTCGTCGCCGCCGTTCTTTGTCTCGAAATCTACGATGAATCGTGAGGGTGGTCGGGGAGAGGGACCCGCCGGACGGCGCGGGAGCCACACGCTTCGACTGCCTGGCTGTTTCCCGCGTTTCTACAGGAAAACAGGGAGGTGACTGATGACCTCCGTTCATACGAATCTACAAGATGCCCGCCCTGGCCAGCCAACTCCTTCATGGTTTCCGTGACTGACCCGCCTGGAGCACGGCGCTGTGTACTGGCTCCACTCCGCGTGAACAGCACATGAACGAGCCGGGCCCGCCGCACCGGTTCTGGCTCGATCCGCACCCCCCGAGACGAAGAAGAGAGCCGGTCATGGACTTCCTTCGCCCCGCCAGCTGGGAGGAGGCGCTCGCCGCGAAGGCCGAGCACCCCACCGCTGTGCCCATTGCGGGCGGCACCGACGTGATGGTCGAGATCAACTTCGACCACCGGCGGCCCGAGTACCTGCTCGACCTCAACCGCGTCGGCGACCTCTACGAGTGGGAGGTCGGCGAGGACAGCGTGCGGCTCGGCGCCTCGGTCCCCTACACCACGATCATGGAGCGGCTGCGCGCCGAGCTGCCGGGCCTCGCCCTCGCCTCGCACACGGTCGCCTCCCCGCAGATCCGCAACCGCGGCGGCGTCGGCGGCAACCTCGGCACCGCCTCCCCGGCCGGCGACGCCCACCCCGCGCTGCTCGCGGCGGGCGCCGAGGTCGAGGTGGAGTCGGTGCGCGGCAGCCGCCGTATCCCGATCGACGCGTTCTACACGGGCGTCAAGCGCAACGCGCTCGCCGCCGACGAGCTCATCAAGTGGGTGCACATCGACAGGGCCGACGGCCCCCAGCAGTTCTCGAAGGTCGGTACCCGCAACGCCATGGTCATCGCCGTGTGCGCCTTCGGCCTCGCGCTGCACCCCTCGACGCGCACCGTCCGCACCGGCATCGGCTCGGCCGCCCCTACACCCGTCCGGGCGAAGGCCGCGGAGGAGTTCCTGAACGCGGCGCTCGAGGAGGGCGGCTTCTGGGACAACGGAAAGATCATCACCCCGTCGGTCGCCAAGCGGTTCGCGGAGCTGTGCTCCGGCGCCTGCAACCCGATCGACGACGTCCGGGGCACGGCGAGCTACCGCCGGCACGCGGTGGGCGTCATGGCCCGCCGCACGCTGACCTGGACCTGGGAGTCCTACCGCGGCACCGCCGCCCGCTCGGAGGGAGTCGCCTGATGCGCGTCAACTTCACTGTCAACGGACGTCCGCAGGAGGCCGACGACGTGTGGGAGGGCGAGTCCCTGCTGTACGTGCTGCGGGAGCGGCTGGGCCTGCCGGGCTCCAAGAACGCCTGCGAGCAGGGCGAGTGCGGCTCCTGCACGGTGCGCCTCGACGGCGTGCCGGTGTGTTCGTGCCTGGTCGCGGCCGGACAGGTCGAGGGCCGTGACGTGGTGACCGTCGAGGGGCTCGCGGACCACGCCAGGCAGCGCTCCTGCGGCGACGCGTCCGGCACCTCGCTCGACGAGGCGAAGGGCTGGCAGGCGCGGGGCACCGACTCCCAGACCGGTGAGGGCGCCGAACTGGCCCCCATCCAGCAGGCGTTCATCGACGCCGGCGCCGTCCAGTGCGGCTTCTGCACACCCGGTCTGCTGGTCGCCGCCGACGAGATGCTGGAGCGCAACCCCGACCCCACCGACGCGGACATCCGCGAGGCGCTGTCGGGCAACCTGTGCCGCTGCACGGGCTACGAGAAGATCATGGACGCGGTCCGCCTGGCGGCCGCCCGGCAGCAAGAGGCGGTCTGAGCCCGATGCCCTCCCCCACTCCCGGCTTCGCTCGGGCGGGCGGTGCCCCCATCGGCACTCCCAGCAAGATCACCCAGGGTTCGCAGACCAGGGGCGGCATCGGCGAGTCGACGCTGCGCCCGGACGGCACCCTCAAGGTCACCGGCGAGTTCGCGTACTCGTCCGACATGTGGCACGAGGACATGCTCTGGGGCCAGATCCTCCGCTCCACCGTCGCCCACGCGGAGATCGTCTCCATCGACACGAGCGAGGCCCTGAAGACCCCCGGCGTGTACGCCGTCATGACCTACGACGACCTGCCGACCGACGTGAAGAACTACGGCCTGGAGATCCAGGACACCCCGGTCCTCGCGCACGGCAAGGTCCGCCACCACGGCGAGCCCGTCGCCATCGTCGCCGCCGACCACCCGGAGACGGCCCGCCGGGCCGCCGCCAGGATCAGGGTCGAGTACCGCGAGCTGCCCGTCATCACCGACGAGGCCTCCGCCACCGCGCCCGACGCGATCCTCGTCCACGACAACCGCACCGACCACCACATCGGCCACGTCCCGCACCCCAACATCGTCCACCGCCAGCCGATCATCCGCGGAGACGCGGCCGAGGCCGCGAAGAGGGCCGACGTGATCGTGCGGGGCGAGTACCACTTCGGCATGCAGGACCAGGCCTTCCTCGGCCCCGAGTCCGGTCTCGCGGTCCCCGAGGAGGACGGCGGCGTCCACCTCTACATCGCCACCCAGTGGCTGCACAGCGACCTGCGCCAGATCGCGCCCGTCCTCGGCCTGCCCGAGGAGAAGGTGCGGATGACGCTGGCCGGGGTCGGCGGCGCGTTCGGCGGCCGCGAGGACCTGTCCATGCAGATCCACGCCTGTCTGCTCGCCCTGCGCACGGGCAAGCCCGTCAAGATCGTCTACAACCGGTTCGAGTCCTTCTTCGGCCACGTCCACCGCCACCCGGCCCGCCTCTTCTACGAGCACGGGGCCACCCGCGAGGGCAAGTTGACGCACGTCAAGTGCCGGATCGTCCTCGACGGCGGCGCGTACGCCTCCGCCTCCCCCGCGGTCGTCGGCAACGCCTCCTCGCTCGGCGTCGGCCCCTACAACGTCGACGACGTCGAGATCGAGGCCATCGCCCTCTACACCAACAACCCGCCGTGCGGCGCCATGCGCGGCTTCGGCGCGGTCCAGGCGTGCTTCGCCTACGAGGCGCAGATGGACAAGGTGGCGAAGGAACTCGGCCTGGACCCGGTGGAGTTCCGGCAGCTCAACGCCATGGAGCAGGGCACGCTCATGCCGACGGGCCAGCCCGTCGACTCGCCGGCCCCGGTCGCCGAACTCCTGCGCCGCGTCAAGGCGATGCCCATGCCGCCGGAGCGGCAGTGGGAGTCCAGCGAGGGCGCGGACGTACGGCAGCTGCCGGGCGGCCTGTCCAACACCACGCACGGCGAGGGCGTCGTCCGCGGCGTCGGGTACGCCGTCGGCATCAAGAACGTCGGCTTCTCCGAGGGCTTCGACGACTACTCCACCGCCAAGGTGCGCATGGAGGTGGTCGGCGGCGAGCCCGTCGCCACCGTGCACACCGCGATGGCGGAGGTCGGCCAGGGCGGCGTCACCGTCCACGCGCAGATCGCCCGCACCGAGCTGGGCGTCGCGCAGGTGACGATCCACCCCGCCAACACCGAGGTGGGCAGCGCCGGTTCGACCTCCGCCTCCCGGCAGACGTACGTCACCGGAGGCGCCGTCAAGAACTCCTGCGAGCTGGTGCGGGAGAAGGTCCTGGACATCGGCCGCCGCAAGTTCGGTACCTACCACCCGGCGTGGGCGACGGCGGAGCTGCTGCTGGAGGGCGGCAAGGTCGTCACCGACGGCGGCGAGGTCCTCGCCGACCTGGTGGACGTGCTGGAGGACGAGGCCGTCGAGGTCGAGGCCGAGTGGCGGCACCGCCCCACCGTCCCCTTCGACCTGCGCACCGGCCAGGGCGACGGCCATGTCCAGTACTCCTTCGCCGCCCACCGGGCCGTCGTCGAGGTCGACACCGAGCTCGGCCTGGTCAAGGTGATCGAGCTGGCCTGCGCCCAGGACGTCGGCAAGGCGCTCAACCCCCTCTCCGTGGTGGGCCAGATCCAGGGCGGCACGCTCCAGGGCATGGGCATCGCGGTGATGGAGGAGATCATGGTCGACCCGAAGACCGCGAAGGTCAGGAACCCGTCCTTCACGGACTACCTGCTGCCGACCATCCTCGACACGCCGATCATCCCGGTCGACGTCCTCGAACTCGCCGACGACCACGCCCCGTACGGGCTGCGGGGCGTCGGCGAGGCACCCACCCTGTCCTCGACCCCGGCGGTCCTCGCGGCGATCCGTAACGCGACCGGTCTGGAGCTGAACAGGACGCCGGTACGGCCCGAACACCTCACGGGCCAGGCGTAACCAAGTCCCTCCGGGCGGCACGGGGAGCAGTCACACCTCGAATGTGCCGCCCGGAGCAGCCAGTTCGTTCGTCTCGGGCCGTCCCCCGGGTCGTGCGGCCGCAGCACCTTCCCAAATCCCGTGGACCGCGAGGCGGTTCACACGGGTGCCCCTTTGAACCTTGGGAGTAGGCCCACATGACCCAGCAGTCCCTTCAGCCGCAGACCGTCCCTCAGGAGGCGGGCGCGGGAACCCGCGTCCCCGCCGGACGGTCGTGGCTCGACCGGTACTTCCACATATCCGGGCGGGGATCCAGCGTCGCCCGCGAGGTCCGCGGTGGCGTCACCACCTTCATGGCGATGGCGTACATCCTCCTGCTCAACCCCCTGATCCTGTCCGGCAAGGACGCCGCCGGGGACACCCTCGGACAGAAGGCCCTGATCACGGCGACCGCGTTCGCCGCGGCCTTCACCACGCTGCTGATGGGCCTCGTCGGCAAGGTGCCGCTCGCGCTCGCCGCCGGCCTCTCCGTCTCCGGCGTGCTGTCCTCGCAGGTCGCCCCGCAGATGACCTGGCCGCAGGCGATGGGCATGTGCGTGCTGTACGGCGCCGTCATCATGCTGCTGGTGGTCACCGGCCTGCGCGAGATGATCATGAACGCGATCCCTCTGGCGCTCAAGCACGGCATCACCATGGGCATCGGCCTGTTCATCGCCCTCATCGGCTTCTACAAGTCCGGCTTCGTGCACCAGGGCAAGGCCACCCCGATCACCCTCGGCCCGGCGGGCGAACTCGCGGGCTGGCCGGTGCTGTTGTTCGCCGGCACCCTGCTGCTGATCTTCATGCTGCAGGCCCGCAACTTCCCCGGCGCCATCCTCATCGGCATCGTCAGCGGCACGATCGTCGCCGCGGTCCTCAACGCCGCCGGTGTGATCGACCCGAGGCAGTGGGCGAACGGCGCCCCCGAACTGCACGGCAGCGCGGTCTCCATGCCCGACTTCTCGCTCTTCGGGCACGTCGCGTTCGGCGGCTGGGGCAAGGTCGGTGCGATGACGGTCGGCATGATCGTCTTCACCCTCGTGCTCGCCGGGTTCTTCGACGCCATGGCCACCATCATCGGCGTCGGCACCGAGGCGGAACTGGCCGACGACAAGGGCCGGATGCCGGGTCTGTCCAAGGCGCTGTTCATCGACGGCGCGGGCGGCGCGATCGGGGGTGTCGCGGGCGGCAGCGGCCAGACGGTGTTCATCGAGTCGGCGACCGGCGTCGGCGAGGGCGCCCGCACCGGACTCGCCTCGGTCGTCACCGGACTGTTCTTCGCGGCCTGTCTCTTCTTCACCCCGCTCACCGCGATCGTGCCGCAGGAGGTGGCGTCCGCCGCCCTGGTCGTCATCGGCTCGATGATGCTGATGAACGCCCGGCACGTGGACTGGGGCGACCGCGCCACGGCGATCCCGGTCTTCCTCACCGTCGTCGTGATGCCGTTCACCTACAGCATCACCGCGGGCGTCTCCGCCGGCGTCATCTCCTACGTCGCCGTCAAGGCCGCCCAGGGCAAGGCGCGCGAGATCGGCGCCTTCATGTGGGGCCTCGCGGTGATCTTCCTGGTCTACTTCGCCCTCAACCCCGTCGAGAGCTGGCTGGGCGTGCACTAGCCGCCCGCCGAACCGCCCTTCCCCTCAAGCCCGTCAGGAGACCGACAGATGCTGGACATCGCCGAGGAGCTGAACCGGTGGGTCGAGCAGGGACGCGACGTCGCCGTGGCCACGGTGGTGGCCGTCGGCGGCAGCGCACCCCGCCGGCCGGGCGCCGCCCTCGCGGTGGACGCCGACGGCACGGCGATCGGGTCGGTCTCCGGCGGCTGTGTGGAGGGCGCCGTGTACGAGCTGTGCCGGCAGGCGCTGCGGGACGGCGAAACCGTCCTGGAGCGCTTCGGATACAGCGACGAGGACGCCTTCGCCGTCGGTCTGACCTGCGGCGGTGTCATCGACATCCTCGTCACCCCGGTACGGGCCGGCGACCCGGCACGTCCGGTGATCGCGTCCGCGCTGGACGCAGCCGCCCGGGGTGAGGCGGCGGCGGTGGCGCGGATCGTGTCCGGCCCGGCCGAACTCCTGGGCCGCGTCCTCCTCGTCCGCCCCGACGGCTCCCACGACGGCGGGTTCGGCGCCCACCCCGAGCTGGACCGGACCGTCGCCGCCGAGGCGTCGGCCTTCCTCGACGCGGGCCGCACCGGCACCCTGGAGATCGGCGAGCAGGGCTCTCGCTGCGGAGCACCGCTCACGGTCCTGGTCGAGTCCTCCGTCCCGCCGCCCCGGATGATCGTCTTCGGCGCGATCGACTTCGCGTCGGCGCTGGTCCGGATCGGCAAGTTCCTCGGCTACCACGTGACGGTGTGCGACGCCCGCCCGGTGTTCGCCACCCGCACCCGTTTCCCCGAGGCCGACGAGATCGTCGTCGAGTGGCCCCACGTCTACCTGGAGCGGACGCCCGTGGACGGCCGCAGCGTCCTGTGCGTCCTCACCCACGACGCCAAGTTCGACGTACCCCTGCTCCGGCTGGCGCTGCGGCTGCCGGTGGCCTACGTCGGCGCCATGGGCTCGCGCCGCACCCATCTGGACCGCAACCGGCGGCTGCGCGAAGTGGGCGTGAGCGAAGTGGAGTTGGCGCGGCTGCGCTCGCCCATCGGACTGGACCTCGGCGCCCGCACCCCCGAGGAGACGGCCCTGTCCATCGCCGCCGAGATCGTCGCCGACCGGCGCGGCGGCAGCGGTGTCTCCCTCACCGGCGCGCACACGCCGATCCACCACGACCCGGCGGCCCTGCCGGTGCGGCGGATCGGGTCGGTGGCCTGAGCGGGAGGGGCGTCAGTCCGAGGCCTTCGTCGGGGCGGGGGTGGGGACCACCGTGTCGGAGGCCGACGGGGCGGGCTTCGTGGCCGGGTTCGTGGCCGGGTTCGTGGACGGCAGCCGGGTGGGCCGGTCCGGTCGCACCGAGAAGGCCGTGTCGCCCGCGACGGCCACCAGGGCGTCCTTGACCAGGAGCACGTACGGGGTGGTCTCGCCGGCCGACTCGCCGGGATCCGCGAGCGCCGAGGTGCGCCAACGCACCGCTCCCGTCGCGCTGTTGAGGGCCAGGACACGTCCGTACTCGTTGACGAGGAACAGGGTGGAGAACTTCGGGGACACCACCGGCGCCGACAGGTTCTCCACGTCGGTCCTCGCCTGCCACAGCCGCTTGCCGTCGGCGCCGCGCACGGCGGTGACCGTGCCGTCCGGCCGCACGAAGTAGAGGGTGCCCTTGAGCAGGGCGGCCGTGCCGCGCGGGGTGCCCGGCAGCGCGGTGCGCGCGACGGCGCCGGTGCGCGGGTTCACCCGTAGCAGGGCCGAGTACGGCTGGTCGTCGCCGGCGGCGGTGATCTGCTGGTCCGCCAGCTTCGGGAGCAGGAACAGCAGTTGGCCGTCCACCGTGCCCATCGGCCGGGCGCCGGTGGGCAGCGTGGCGATTTCGGAGGGGGCGCCGTCGTCCGGGCCGAGTCGCAGCACAGCCACCTTGTCCGTGCTGGGATCGTCCAGCGGAGTGCACACGCCGTAGGGGGCGCCGTCGAACACGGTCGGTGTGCAGGCGTTCCCGCTCGACGACTTCGCCGGTGCCGTCCACAGCTGCCGGCCTGTGGCGTCGTAGGCGACGAACGTGGTCCTGTTCTCGTCCATCGCGAGGACGCCCCGGTCGAACAGGACGGCCGGCTCCTCGTCGGCGACGGGGCGGGCCCACAGTTCCGCGCCGGTCTTGGCGTCCAGGACGGCGAGGCGCCGGGTGCGGTAGGTGCCGGCCGGGTCGGGCTTGCGGTAGGTGTAGACGCGTCCGTCGCGTACGCCGACCGGGCGCGAGGTCTCCGGGTCGGTGCCCCGGCGCCAGTCGACCCGGCCGGACGCGGCGTCGAGGCGGGTGACGGTGAAGCCGGTGCCGGCGCAGTACACAGTCGTCGAACCGCCCGCCACGCAGCCGGACTCGCTGAAGTCGACCGGGTCGCCCCGCTTTGCGGTGAGCAGGCTCGCCCGCCAGGGTTTCCAGCCCGTGGGCAGCCCCGCCACGGGAGCGCCGGCCGCGCTCGCCGAGCCGCCGCCGGCGGCGGAGGGGTCACCGGCCGGTCCGCCGCTCGCCGCCATGTGGGCGGCCGTGAGACCGACCACGGCGACGGCCATCGCCGTGCCGATCCCGATGAGGACCCGCCGTACGCGGCGGCCACTGCCGCCGGGCGCCGACGGGGTGACGGTCGTACCGTCGGGCCGGTTCGGCCCCGCCGTGCGGCTGTGGCGGGCGTGCGGCGCGGCGGTGGTGTCCGCGCCGGGTGCGGAGCGCGGGGCCGGGACGCCCGTGAGGTCGGGGAAGGCCGGGGGAGCCTCGGTGGGCAGGTCCATCAACAGGCCGTGCAGCTCGGCCAGTTGCGGCCGGGCCAGCGGGTCCTTGTCCAGACAGCGGGCCGCGATGCCGCGCAGCGGTTCCGGGACGCCGTCCAGGTGCGGGGCCTCGTACATCACCTGATAGCCCGTCAGGTACGGGCTGCCGCCGTCGAAGGGGCGGTTGCCGGTGGCCGCGTACGCCAGCAGCGAGCCGAGCGAGAACACGTCCGAGGCGGGGGTGACGTCCTTCGGTGAGGAGAACTGCTCCGGGGACATGAAGGGCGGGGTGCCGATGAGGCGGCCGGTGACGGTCAGGTCCTCGTTGTCGGCGGCGCGGGAGATGCCGAAGTCGATGACGCGGGGGCCGTCCTCGGCCACCAGGACGTTGCTCGGCTTGAGGTCGCGGTGCACGACGCCGGCGCGGTGGATGTCCCGCAGCGCCTCCACGAGGCCCAGGGCCAGGGTGCGCAACCTGCGTCCGGTGAGCGGCCCTTCCTCGGCAACGATGTCGGAGAGTGTGCGGCCGGGCACGTACAGCGTGGCCATCCACGGCTGTTCGGCCTCGGGGTCGGCGTCCACCACGGGCGCGGTGAACGCCCCGCTCACCCGCCGCGCGGCCGCGACCTCCTGCCGGAAGCGGGCCCGGAACTCCTCGTCCAGCGCGTACTGGGCGTGCACCACCTTGATCGCGACCTGCCGTCCCGAGGCGGACAGCCCCAGGTGCACGACGCCCATCCCGCCACTGCCGAGCCGGTCGATCAGCGTGTAGCCACCTATGGACGCGGCTTCCCCGGAACCCACCGACATGCCCCGCCCACCTCCCCATCCCCGAACCCACCCGACCCGACCACCCCACACCCTAGGCGGTCCCCGCACCCCACCAACCACTCCCCACGAAAGCGTCCCCGTCGGGCGACCCGCGCAACACGGCCGACGGGCAGGGGTGTTTGCGGCGTGCGGAGGTCACGGCATGCGCAGGAGGCGGTTGGCCGCTCGGCCGAACATGGTGTGGGACGCGCGGTGCAGGAGGGGGTCCACCGGGCCGGGGAGCAGGGGGACCCTGAGTTCCTCGCGCCAGATGACGTGGCTGCGGCCGCCCGGGCCCGGGCGTACCTCGATCTCCGCCCAGCCCTTCACCACCCGGCCGCGTTTCTCCAGGCGGACCAGGCCGTGTTCCTCGTCCGTCGGCGGGCGCCAGACCGTGACCTCCATGCGGTCCTCGAAGGCGAGGGGACCGAGGCCGGTGCGGGCGACGATCACCGTGCCCTCATGGGTCGGCGGCGCGGTGAGCACGGTGACGCGGGTCAGCGGGACCACCTCGCCGTGCCGGGGCCACTCCGTGAGGCGGCGCCAGGCCTCGGGGAGGGGGAGCGGTGCCGTGCGTTCGAGGAGGATGTTGACCACGTGACGCATCGTAGGGAATCCGGGCTGCTCAGCGTGGGCTTCCGTGGCGCGTCACACACTTGGCGCAGCGGAGGGCGTCGCGGAGGCACGCCGGCGGCCGGCGTGCGGGAGATCGTGGACGGCGCGCGGGACGCCGCCGGCGGCTCGGCAGGACGACCCCTACCGCGTCCGTACACCCGTGCGGCACTCTGAGAGCCCGTGTCACCGCCGCCCGGAAGGCGTCTCATGGACCGTCAACTGCGCGCAGGTCTTGATGAGTTGCAACGCGATCCGTACCCGCACTACGAGCGGGCCCGGCGTGCCGACGGCCTGACCCGTCTCGCCGAACTCGACGCCTGGCTGGTCGCCCGGGACGCCGACGTCCGCGAAGTCCTGCGCAGGCCGGAGGACTTCTCGTCGGCCAACGCCCTCACCCCGGACGTGATGCCCTCGCCCGCCGCGTTCGCCGTCCTCGCCGGCGGCTTCGGCGGCCGGCCCGTGGTCGTCGGCACCGACGGTCCCCGGCACCAGGAACTGCGCGCCCCGATCGTGCGCGGCCTGTCGCCGGCCCGGGTGGCCGCCGTCCTTCCGTACGCCGCCGAGCGCGCCGCCGCCCTGGTCGACGGGTTCGTCAAGGACGGGCACGTCGAGCTGATGTCGGCGTACGCGGAGAGGCTTCCCGGCGAGGTCATCGGCCGGGTCGTCGGCCTCGACCCCGCCGACGTCCCCGGCGTCGTGCACGGCGGGCACCGCGCGGAGGAGCTGCTGTTCCGCCCGCTGGCCGAGGACGAGCAGATCGCGGCGGCCGAGGACGTGGTCGCGATGCAGCGCACCCTGGAGCGGTACGTCCGGGCCCGGCACGCCGAGCCCCGCGACGACCTGTGCACGGAGCTCGTCAGGTCCGTCGTCCCGGAGGGCGAGCTGGCCATGGAGCACCGGCACGAACTCGTCGCGCATCTGCAGAACCTGCTGCTCGCCGGTCACCTGACCACGACCGCGCTCATCGGCACGACCGTCCTCCACCTGCTCCGCCACCCGGACCAGTGGGACCTGCTGTGCGCCGAGCCCGAGAGGATCCCCGCCGCCGTCGAGGAGGCCGCCCGCCACGACAGCGCCCTGCAGGGCTTTCGCCGGATCACCACCCGTCCGCTCACCCTCGCCGGCACCGAACTCCCCGCCGGGGTGACCCTGTTCGTCGCCTTCGGCGCCGCCAACCGGGACGCCGCCCGCCATCCGGACCCGGACACGTTCGACATCACCCGCCCCCCGGTGCGCCACCTCGCCTTCGGACTCGGCGTGCACGGCTGCCCCGGCGCCCAGCTGGCCCGCGAGCAACTCAGGCTCACCCTGGAGGAGTTGACCCGCCGGCTGCCGGGCCTGCGGCTCGCGGGGGACCGTCAGGTCGTCATGCGGCCCACGATGATCCACCGCTCACCCCAGGCCCTGCACCTGACCTGGTGAGCGGTTTCGGGAGCGCCCCTCCGGCAGCCTGGGCACGGCACCCCGCCGGGACTGTGCACGGCGAGTACAGACGGCGTGCATAGCCGGTGATCGGAAGCCGGATCCAGGTATGCGAACCCGCCACAGGGTTACTCGCGCCGACACGCAAGTGACGGCGAGAGTGAGGAGCGACCCGTGAGCGGAAACCTGTGGCGCCGGGCCCTGGTCACCGGTGGAGCCGGGTTCGTCGGCTCCCACCTCTGCGGCAGTCTGCTGGAGGCCGGCAGCGACGTCGTGTGCCTGGACAACCTGTGCACCGGATCCCGGTCCAACGTGGCCGAACTCGAACCGCGGCCCGGCTTCCGCTTCGTGCGGGCCGACGCCACCGACCCGGCCGCCGTACGCGCCCTGCCCGGCCGCTTCGACCTGATCCTGCACTTCGCCTGCCCCGCCTCACCGGCCGACTACCTGCGGCTGCCGCTGGAGACCCTCGACGTCGGCAGCAGCGGCACCCGCAACGCGCTGGAGCGCGCCCGCGCCGACGGGGCCCGGTTCGTGCTCGCCTCCACCTCCGAGGTGTACGGGGACCCGCTGGAGCATCCGCAGCACGAGGGGTACTGGGGCAACGTCAACCCCATCGGCCCGCGCAGCGTCTACGACGAGTCCAAGCGCTTCGCCGAGGCCCTGGTCACCGCCCACCGCAAGGTGCACGGCACGAACGCCGCCATCGTGCGGATCTTCAACACCTACGGCCCCCGGATGCGCACCGGCGACGGCCGCGCCGTCCCGGCCTTCGTCTCCCAGGCCCTGGACGGAGCCCCGCTCACCGTCGCCGGCGACGGCCGCCAGACCCGGTCCCTGTGCTACGTCGACGACACCGTCGACGGCGTGCTCGCGCTGGCCGCCTCCGGCGAGCCGGGGCCCGTCAACATCGGCGGCGGCGAGGAGATCACCATGCTCGACCTCGCCCGCCGGATCATCGACCTCACCGGCTCCGCCTCCCGCGTCCGGTTCGTCGAGCGCCCCGCCGACGACCCCGCCCGGCGCCGCCCCGACACCCGGCTGGCCCGGGAACGGCTCGGCTGGCAGCCGAGGGTCGGATGGGCCGAGGGGCTGGAGCGCACCATCGGCTGGTTCGCGCGGGCCGTCGCGGCCTGACCGGGCCGACGGAGCATCGACCACCCCGTACGCATAGTGAAAAATCCGCTTTTTATCGGGCAAGTTGGCTCCAAGTGTTTGAGTCAACTGCGCCGCGGCACCCGGCCCCTCTGACGCCACCCGGACCTCGTGACGGAGCACTCCTCATGCGCATCCTCGGCATCAACGCTTTGTTCCACGACCCGGCAGCAGCCCTCGTCGTCGACGGCCGTACGGTCGCCGCCGCCGAGGAGGAGCGATTCAGCCGCCGCAAGCACGGCAAGCGGCCCCTGCCCTTCTCCGCCTGGGAACTGCCCGAGCAGTCCGCCCGCTGGTGCCTGGAGCGGGCGGGCCTGCGGCCCGAGGACCTGGACGCCGTCGCCTACTCCTTCGACCCGCAGCTCGCCCGCCCCGCCGCCGAGATGGGCCTCTACGACCCCTGGGACCCGCTCCGGCTGGAGTACGCCCGCCGCGCCCCCGGCTTCCTCGCCGAGGCCCTGCCCGGCCTCGACCCCGACCGGGTCGTCTTCGTCCCGCACCACGTCGCGCACGCCGCCTCCGCCGGGCCCGCCTCCCCGCACCCGGACAACGACGTGCTGGTCCTCGACGGCCGCGGCGAGTGCGCCTCCCACCTGGCCGGCCGCTACCGCGACGGCAAGCTCGACACCCTCGCCACCCAGGCCCTGCCCGACTCGCTCGGCCTGGTCTACGAGGAGCTCACCGCCCACCTCGGCTTCCTGCGCAGCAGCGACGAGTACAAGGTGATGGCCCTCGCCTCCTACGGCACCTCCCGCTTCCTGCCGCAGCTCAGGCAGCACGTCCACCCCACCGGCCACGGCGGCTTCCGCGCCCGCGGCGTCGACTGGGGCTCGCTCGCCCCGCCCCGCGCCAAGGACGAGCCGTGGACCCGGGACCACGCCGACCTCGCCGCCAGTGCCCAGGCCGTGCTGGAGGAGGTCCTGCTGGAACTCGTCCACTGGCTGCACGGCGAGGCCGGCGGCGAGACGCTCACCATGGCCGGCGGCGTCGCCCTGAACTGCGTCGCCAACTCCAGGATCGCCGCGCGCGGCCCGTACCGGAACGTGTGGGTGCAGCCCGCCGCCGGCGACGCCGGGACCGCCCTCGGCGGCGCCCTGCACCTCGCCGCGAACGAGGGCACCCCGCAGCCCATGCCCGGTCCCGCGCTCGGCCGCGGCTGGAGCGACGAGGAACTGCGCGCCTGGCTGGAGCGGGCCGCCGTACCCTACGAGCGGCCCGACGACATCGCCGAGACGGTCGCCGGGGAACTCGCCCGGGACGGCATCGTCGCCTGGTTCCAGGGCCGCAGCGAGTACGGGCCGCGCGCCCTCGGACACCGCTCCCTGCTCGCCCACCCCGGCCGCGCCGAGAACCTGGAGCGCCTCAACCACGTCAAGGGCCGCGAGGAGTTCCGCCCGGTCGCCCCCATGGTCGCCGCGCACCGCGCCCACGAACTGTTCGCCGGGCCGCTGCCGAGCCCGTACATGCTCTTCGTCCACGAGGTCGCCGCCGCGTGGCGCGAGCGGATCCCGGCCGTCGTGCACGTCGACGGCACCGCCCGCATCCAGACCGTCGACGAGCGCGACGAACCCCTCGTCGCGCGGATGCTGGCCGCCTTCGAACGGCGCACCGGGCTGCCCGTCGTCGTCAACACCAGCCTCAACACGGCCGGCCGGCCCATGGTCGACGACCCGCGCGACGCGCTGGAGTGCTTCGGCTCGGCGCCCGTGGACCTGCTGGCGCTCGGACCGTTCGCGGTCCGCAGGGGGAGGGCGCTGGGATGACCGCGTACGCCGTCGTGATCCCCACCCTCGTGCGGGACACCCTCGCCGACTGCCTCGCCGCCCTCGCCGCCGCGAACGGCCCGCGACCCGCCGAGATCGTCCTGGTCGACGACCGCCCCGACGCCGCCTCCGAACCCCTGGAACACCCGCTCGCCGTCCTGGGCGACCTGCGCGGCCGTACGACGGTGCTGCGCAGCCGGGGCCGGGGGCCCGCCGCCGCCCGCAACACGGGGCTGCGCGCGGTCGCCTCCCCGTGGATCGCCTTCCTCGACGACGACGTCCAGGTCGGCCCGCACTGGTGCGAGCAGCTCGTCCAGGACCTCGCCGACGCGTCCCCGGACACGGCGGGCGTCCAGGGCGTCATCGCCGTACCGCTGCCCGGCGAGCGGCGGGCGACCGACTGGGAACGCGGCACGGCGGGGCTGGCCCGCTCCCGCTGGATCACCGCCGACATGGCCTACCGCACCGACGTCCTCAAGCAGGTCGGCGGCTTCGACGAACGCTTCCGGCGTGCCTTCCGCGAGGACGCCGACCTCGCCCTGCGCGTCCTCGGCGCGGGCTGGCGCATCCGCCAGGGCCGCCGCACCACCCGCCACCCCGTGCGCCCCGCTTCCCGCTGGGTGTCCCTGCGCGCCCAGCGCGGCAACGCCGACGACGCGCTGATGCGGCGGCTGCACGGCCCCGACTGGTGGGAGAAGGCGGTCGCCCCGCGCGGGCGGCTGCGCTCCCACCTCGCGATCACCGCGTCCGGCGCCGCCGCGCTCGCCCTCGCCGTCGCCGGGCGGCCCCGGGCCGCCGCGGCCGTCGGCGCCGGATGGGCGCTCGGCACCGGCGAGTTCGCCTGGGCACGCATCGCGCCCGGGCCGCGCACCCGGTACGAGGTGACCACCATGCTCGCGACGAGTGTGCTGATCCCGCCCGCCGCCACCTGGCACTGGCTGTCCGGGCGGTGGCGGTACCGCGACGCCCCCGCCTGGCAGGAGGTGGCCTCGTGACCCTGGTCAAGGCGGTGCTGTTCGACCGCGACGGCACCCTCGTCCACGACGTCCCCTACAACGGCGACCCCGGCAAGGTCCGCCCGGTCGACGGCGCCCGTGAGGCCGTCGCCCTGCTGCGCGCCCACGGGGTGCGCACCGGCGTCGTCACCAACCAGTCCGGCATCGCGCGCGGCCTGCTCACCGACACCGAGGTCCGCCACGTCAACCAGCGCGTCGACGAACTCCTCGGCCCCTTCGACGTGTTCGGCATCTGCCCGCACGGCCCCGACGACGGCTGCCACTGCCGCAAACCCGAACCCGGCCTGGTCCTGTGGGCCGCCGGACGCCTGTGCGCGGCGCCCGAGGCCTGCGTGGTGATCGGGGACATCGGCGCGGACGTCGAGGCCGCACGCCGGGCCGGCGCCCACGGCATCCTCGTCCCCAACCAGCGGACCCGCCCCGAGGAGACGGCCCGCGCCGACCACGTGGCCCCGGACCTCCTGACAGCGGTACGCGCACTGCTGACGGGACCCCCACGGGGCCGGGTCCTGGTGGACGAGCGCCCGATCGAGGCGGCCTACGACACCGGCGACACCCTCGATGCCACCCGTGGCTCCGGTCGGGGCGCTCCGGGTGATCCCGGCGCGGCAGAAGCGGCGGGACGCGGTCGCGGTGGCGCCGTCGGCGCGGGACGCGAGGCCGGCGCTCCCGACGACCGGCACGGCCGAGCCGGCGCCGAGCAGGCGCACGAGATCCGTCGGAGGCCGCGATGAAGGCCCTCGTCGCGCGTCTCGACAGCTTCGGGGACGTCCTGCTCGCCGGGCCCGCGGTCCGGGCGGTCGCCGCCCGCGCCGACCACGTCACCCTGCTGTGCGGACCGCGCGGCGCGCCCGCCGCGCCGCTGCTGCCCGGCGTGGACGAGGTGCTGGTCTGGGACGCGCCCTGGGTCGGCTTCGACCCCCCGCCGGTGGGGCGCGGCGAGGTCGACCAGCTGATCGACACCCTCGACGCCGACACGGCGCTGGTCCTGACCTCCTTCCACCAGTCCCCGCTCCCCGCCGCCCTGTTGCTGCGCCTGGCCGGTGTCGGCCGCATCGCCGCGGACAGCGAGGACTACCCCGGCTCGCTGCTCGACGTACGCCACCGGCGCGCCCCGCACGCCCACGAGGCCGAGGCCATGCTGGACCTGGCCGAGGCGGCCGGCTTCCCCTGCCCCGACGACGGCCGGCTGCGGGTGCTTCAGCCGCCCGCCACGACCGCGCTGACCGGTCCGGGCCCGTACGTCGTCATGCACCCGGGGGCCGCCGTCCCCGCGCGGACCTGGAGCCCCGAGCGGGCCGCCGAGGCCGTGCGGGAACTGGCCGAGGCCGGGCACCGGGTGATCGTCACCGGCGGCAGCGGCGAGCGCGAGCTGACCGCGTACGTCGCCGGCGAGCACGCCCTCGACCTCGCCGGCCGGACCGGCGCCCCGGAACTCGCCGACGTGCTGGCCCGCGCCGAGGCCGTCGTCACCGGCAACACCGGCCCCGCCCATCTCGCCGCCGCCGTCGGCACCCCGGTCGTCTCCCTGTTCGCGCCGGTCGTCCCGGCCGAGCGCTGGCGGCCGTACGGCGTCCCGTACGTGCTGCTCGGCGACCAGCAGGCGCCCTGCGCCGGCACCCGGGCCCGGCAGTGCCCCGTCCCCGGCCATGCGTGCCTGGACACCGTCACCGCCCACGACGTGGCCGCCGCCGTGGAGAAACTCCTGGGGGAGACATGAGGATCCTGCTCTGGCATGTGCACGGGTCGTGGACCACGGCCTTCGTGCAGGGCCCGCACACCTACGTCGTCCCCGTCACGCCCGACCGGGGCCCCGACGGACGGGGCCGCGCGCGGACCTGGGACTGGCCCCGCTCCGTCGTCGAGGTGCCGCTGGAGCGGCTGCGCGACGAGGAGATCGACGTCGTCGTGCTGCAGCGCCCGCACGAACTCGCCCTCGTCGACGCCTGCCTGGGCCGCCGCCCGCCGCTGGTGTACGTCGAGCACAACGCCCCGCACGGGGACGTCCCGGACACCCGGCACCCCGTCGCCGGCCGGCCGGACGTCACGCTCGTCCACGTCACCCACTTCAACCGTCTGATGTGGGACTGCGGACGCGCCCCGACCACCGTCATCGAACACGGCGTCGTCGACCCCGGCCGGCGGTGGACCGGCGAACTCGACCGGGCGGCCGTCGTCGTCAACGAGCCCGTGCGGCGCGGCCGTACCACCGGCACCGACCTGCTGCCCGTCTTCGCCGAGGCCGCTCCGCTGGACGTCTTCGGCATGGCCACCGACCGGCTGCGGGTGCCGAACACGCGCACCTTCGACCTCGCCCAGCGCGATCTGCACGCGGCGATGGCCAGGCGGCGCGTCTACGTCCACCCGGTCCGCTGGACCTCCCTCGGGCTGTCCCTGCTGGAGGCGATGCACCTGGGCATGCCCGTGGTCGCCCTCGCCACCACCGAGGTCACCGAGGCCGTGCCGCCCGGCGCGGGAGTGGTCTCCAACCGGATCGACGTACTGACCGACGCCGTACGGGACTTCGTCGCCGATCCGCTGCACGCGCGGCTGGTCGGCGAGGGGGCCCGCGCGGCGGCTCTGGCCCGCTACGGGCTGTCCCGTTTCCTGGACGACTGGGAGCGGTTGCTGAAGGAGGTCACCCGATGAGGATCGCCATGGTGTCCGAGCACGCGAGCCCGCTCGCCGCTCTCGGGGGGCCAGACGCCGGCGGGCAGAACGTGTACGTCGCACGCATCACCGAGGAACTGGCGCGTCGCGGCCACGACGTGACCGTCTACACCCGCCGGGACTCCGCCCGGCTGCCCGATCGGGTGCCGCTGCCGGGCGGCGGCGTCGTCGAGCACGTGCCGGCCGGACCGGCGAAACCCGTCCCCAAGGACGAGCTCTTCCCCTACATGCCCGGCTTCGGCACCTTCCTCGCGCGCGCCTGGGAACGGGAGCGGCCCGACGTCGTCCACGCGCACTTCTGGATGTCCGGCATGGCCGCCCAGATCGGCGCCCACGAGCACGGCGTCCCGGTCGTGCAGACCTTCCACGCGCTCGGCACCGTCAAGCGCCGCCACCAGGGCCGCCGGGACACCAGCCCGTACGAACGCGTCGGCGTCGAGCGGCAGATCGGCCGCAGCTGCGCCCGCGTCCTGGCCACCTGCGGCGACGAGGTCCGTGAACTCGCCGAGATGGGGGTGCTGCCGGGGCGGGTGTCGGTGGTGCCGTGCGGGGTGGACGCCGAGCACTTCCGCCCCGGGGCGCACGCCACCGGCGTCCCCGAACGCCGGGAGCGCCACCGGCTGCTCGCCTGCGGCCGGCTCGTCCCGCGCAAGGGCTACGACAAGGCGATCCGCGCCCTGATCCGGATTCCCGACACCGAACTCCTCATCGCCGGCGGCCCCGGACCGGGGCAGCTGGACGCCGACCCCGAGGCGGCACGACTGCGCCGGCTCGCCGAGCGCGCGGGGCTCGGCGACCGGGTACGGCTGCTCGGCGCCGTCGACCCGGACCACATGCCGGGGCTGATGTGCGGCTGCGACCTCGTCCTGTGCACCCCCGTGTACGAGCCGTTCGGCATCGTGCCGCTGGAGGCGATGGCCTGCGGTGTGCCCGTCGTCGCCACCGACGTCGGCGGCCACCGCGACACCGTCGCCGACGGGCACACCGGGCGCCGGGTGCAGGCCGGCGACCCGTGGACGATCGCCGGGGCCGTGCGCGAACTGCTCGCCGACGAACCGCTGCGCCGCCGCATGGGCGCGGCCGGGCGCGAGCGCGCCCTCGCCCGCTACACCTGGCAGCGCGTCGCCGACGGTGTCGAAGAGGTCTACCAACGGACGCTGACGGGACACCGGGTGTCCGAGGAGGTGGCGTGATGACTCTCCACCCGCCCGCCGTCGGGCACTGCGACGAACTCCTGGACGCGCTGGGCCAGTTCCGCGCCTGCGCGCACATCACCGAACGGTGGGGGAGCCGGCTGGCCGACGTGCTGTGCGCCGGTGGACGGCTGCTGGCCGCGGGCAACGGCGGCAGCGCGGCCCAGGCCCAGCACCTGACCGCCGAGCTCGTCGGACGCTACCGCGACGACCGGCCGCCGTTCTCCGCGATCGCCCTGCACGCCGACACCTCCTCCACCACCGCCATCGCCAACGACTACGGCGTCGACGAGGTGTTCGCCCGTCAGGTCCGCGCGCACGGCCGCCCCGGCGACATCCTGATGCTGCTGTCCACCAGCGGCGCCAGCGCCAACCTGCTGTCCGCCGCCGACGCGGCCCGCGCGAGCGGCCTGCGCGTGTGGGCGCTGACCGGCGCGGCCCCCAACCCGCTGACCGCGGGCAGCGACGAGGCCCTGTGCGTCGAGGCGACCTCGGCCGCCACCGTCCAGGAACTGCACCTGGTGGCGGTGCACATGGTGTGCGCGGCCTTCGACGCGGAGGTGGAGAGGAGGACGGCATGACGGGCCGGGCCCCGCTCCTCGTCGTCGGCGACGCCCTGCTCGACCGTGATCTCGACGGCCACGCCGACCGGCTCGCCCCCGACGCGCCCGTCCCCGTGGTCGCCGACTGCGCGGAACGCCTGCGCCCCGGCGGCGCGGCCCTCGCCGCCTGCCTCGCGGCGCGGGACGGCCGGGAGGTGACGCTGGTGGCGGGTGTCGGCGAGGATCCCGCGAGCCGGGAGCTGACTCGGCTTCTCGAACCGTGGTTGCGGCTGATCCCGCTCCCGCTGACCGGCCCGCTCTCGGAGAAGACCCGGGTGCTGGCGCGGGGCCGTCCCGTGACCCGGCTGGACCGGGGCAGCGGCACGACCCGCGAGGCGACGGACGCCGCCCGGGCGGCGATCCGCGGTGCGCCGGCCGTCCTGGTCTCCGACTACGGCCGCGGCACCGCCGACGCCCTCCGCGACGTCCTGACCGGCCACCCGCCCCTCGTCTGGGACCCGCACCCGCGCGGCGGACCGCCGGTGCCGGGAACACGCCTGGTCACGCCGGCGGAGCAGGAGGCCCACCGTTTCGCGGGCCAGGGGTCGGGCGCCGTAGGGGAGTTGCGTGCCGCCGCGCGCGCCGCGGCCACGCTGGTGGAGGAGTTGCGGGCCGGTGCGGTCGCGGTCACGCTCGGCGCGCGGGGCGCCCTGCTGTCGTACGGCGATCAGCCGCTGCTGTGCCCCGCCCCCGAGGTCCACGGCGCGGACCCGTGCGGGGCGGGTGACCGGTTCGCCGCCACCGCGGCCGGGCTGCTGGCCGACGGAGCGCTGGTCGGCGAGGCCGTCGAGGGCGCCGTCACGGCGGCGACGGCGTTCGTCGGCGAGGGCGGGGCGGGAACTCTCATGGGGCTGTCCGAGGTGTCCACCGAGGCCGCCGAGGCCGCGGAATCCGGTGACGGCGTACGGGCCGTCCTCGCCCGCGTCCGCGCCGCGCACGGCACCGTCGTGGCCGCCGGCGGCTGCTTCGACCTGCTGCACGCCGGGCACGTGCGCCTCCTGCAGGCGGCCCGACGGCTCGGCGACTGCCTCGTCGTGTGCGTCAACTCGGACGCGTCCGTGCGGCGCCGCAAGGGTGCCGGACGGCCCCTCACCCCGCTGGACGACCGGGTACGGGTCCTGCTCGCCCTGGGCTGCGTGGACGCCGTCGCCGTCTTCGACGAGGACACCCCCGAACGCCTCCTCGCCGAACTCCGCCCCGACATCTGGGTCAAGGGCGGCGACTACAGCGGCGCCGACCTCCCGGAGGCCGCGCTGCTTCAGGAGTGGGGCGGCCAGGCGGTCCTCCTGCCCTACCTGGACGGCCGCTCCTCGACCCGGCTGATGACCCGCGCGGCAGGTGCCCTATGACGACGACACACCGGCTCCCGCTGCTGACCTGGAGCCTGGAGGGCCGGGACACCGGATGCGGAGGGTACTGCCTGATCCCGACGGCGCCCTGGCCCTTCGTGGAGCTGCTGTACGTGGGCGACCCCGACGTCCGCCGCGCTGACCTCCCCCTTCCGCACGGGTCGTACCGCACACCGGCCGTCCCGCACCCCCGGTCACCCCGAACGGCGGGCGCCTCATGACCCCGTCGCCCCGCGTCCTCGTCCTGCGTGCCCTGGGCCTCGGGGACCTGCTCGCCGGCGTCCCCGCGCTGCGCGCGCTGCGCCGGGCGCTCCCGGCACACGAACTGGTGCTGGCCGCGCCCGCCGAGCTGGCGCCGGTCGCGGCCGCGACGGGAGCCGTCGACCGACTGCTGCCCGCCTCCGCCCCCGGCCGCGCCGTCCCCCGCGCCCTGGACTGGACCGGGCCGCCCCCGGAGATCGCCGTCGACCTGCACGGCAACGGTCCGCCCAGCCACCGTCTCCTGCAGCGGCTGCGCCCGCTCGGGCTGCTGGCCTTCGCCCACCCCGACACGCCCGAGATCGACGGCCCGGCCTGGTACCCGGAGGAACACGAACGGGCCCGCTGGTGCAGGCTGCTTGAGGCCTACGGCATCGACGCCGACCCCACCGACCTCCGGCTGCCCCGCCCGCCACAGGCCTCCCCGGCTCCCGGCGCCGTCGTCCTGCACCCCGGCGCGGGAGCCCCGTCCCGCTGCTGGCCCGTCGAGCGGTACGCCACGGTCGCGCGCACCCTGCGCCGGCAGGGCGTGCGGGTCGTCGTCACCGGGGGAGCCGGCGAGGAGGACCTGGTCGCCGACCTCGCCGACCGGGCAGACATTCCCGGCACCGATCTCTTCCCCGGCGGCCTCCCCTTCGGCCGGCTGGGCGCGCTGGTCGCCGACTCCCGCGCGGTGGTCAGCGGCGACACCGGCATCGCGCATCTCGCCGTCGCCCTCGCCACCCCCTCCGTCACCCTCTTCGGCCCCGTGCCGCCGAGCCGCTGGGGCCCGCCCCCGGATCCGCGCCACCGCGCCCTGTGGCATCCCGGCCCCGACGGCGACCCGCACGGCCCGCGCCCCGACCCGTCCCTGCTGCGCATTCACCCCGACGAGGTCCTGCACGCCCTGCCCGCAAAGCAACCAGCCGCGCACGCCCGGCAGTTGGACCACGCCCACGAGTGACCCCCATGACCGACTCCCGCGTCGGCATCGTCACCGCCACCCGCGACCGCTGCACCTCCCTCGCCCGCACCCTCCGCCACCTCCTCGCCCTGCCCGAGCGACCCCCGTCCTCGTCGCCGACAACGCCTCCACCGACGGCACCCGCGCCATGCCGGCCCGGGACTTCCCGCAGGCGCGGGTGCTCACCCTGCCGTGCAACCGGGGAGCGCTCGCCCGCAACCACGGAGTCCGCGCCCTCGGCACCCCGTACGTGGCCTTCAGCGGCGACGACTCCTGGTGGGCACCCGGCGCGCTGCACCGGGCGGTCGGCCACTTCGAGGCGCACCACGCGCCGCTACACCGGCTGAAGCCGCCCCGCCCCCCGCGTTCAGCCTTCCGTCAGCCGGCACAGCAGCCGGAACGACACGAACAGGGCCGCCGGCCAGACACCGGCGAAGGCCCAGATCACGGCGGGCTCGGAGGTGACGATCCCGGCGACCATCAGCCCGATCGACACCAGCAGGAGGAAGGCGACCGTCCACAGCCGCGGGCGGTGGGCGGCGAGCCGCGCCAGGTCGGGGCGGCGGCTCGGACGGAAGGTGCGCAGCCGCCGCTCCAGACGACGGTCGCGGCTGAGCGCGCGCTCCATCTCGTCGAGGGCGCGCTGTTCGTGATCGGGGAGTCGGCTGGTGGACACGGTCGTCCCTCCTCGGCGGCGGGGGCTGCCCGTCGAGTGCCCCGGCCCCACCGAGATCTAACCGCCACGCGCCCCTCCAGCCCCCCACCCTCCACACCGTCCGCAGCCCAGCGGCCACCCGTCCCGCTCGTACCGGCACCGGAACGGCCAGTCCGCGGACCCCGGCTCACACGAACGCGTGACCCGGCAGCGTCACCCACTTCCCCGGGCACCCTCCGTGCCGCCCGCCGGAATCGCTGCCCGTGCTCGGTCAGCAGGGTCGGCATCCGCCGCTCCTCCACTGAGCAGCCGGACTTTTCCAGCACCCGCTGTGTCCGGCGAGCGGACAGCCGCTCGGCTCTGGTCGGCAACTGGAGCGGCGCCGAGAGCCGGTTCAGCGGCGGCGCTCCTCGAGGCTGGGGGCCGCGAGGGACGTACGCCGGTGTGGCGGGGCGGCCGTAGGAGAGACGGCGGAGCGGGCGGGTCAACGGCGGGGCGGGCTCCGGCAAAGACGGCGGAAAGAAACGCGCCTGGCGGCGCGACACGCGGCGCATGACGACCCACTGGCCACACGGCGTTCACTCAAGTGCCGCCGGAGCGCGCCAGGGTGCGGTCGTTGTCAGCTCAACCGCTTGCCAGGGAGGGGACCATGACCACACAGGTCAGCACGCCGGACGGGTCGGCGAAGTCTTCCGAGGGGGTCAGCCGGCGTCACGCGCTGGGCCTGCTCGGCACGGCGGGGGCCGGCGCGGCCGCCGCCCCGCTGCTGGGGGCCGGCCCGGCGCAGGCCGCGCCGCTTTCCGCCCCGGCCCTCCACCTCACCGCCGACTCCACCGGCGCGCCGCCGGTCCAGGGCCTGCACCTCACCTTCGGGGCGGACCCACGCACCCAGATGACGGTGTCGTGGATCACAGACAGACCGGTCACCGGACCCGTCGTCCACTACGGCACGCTGGAGCACGGCTTCGGCTCCAAGGCCAAGGCCCGCACCGTCACCTACGTCGACGGCACCTCCAACCGCACCGTCCACGTCCACCACGCCTCGCTGACCGGGCTGCGCCCGGACACCGACTACCTCTACCTCGCCACCCACGAGGGCACGACGCCCGACAGCGGCACCTTCCGCACCGCCCCCAGCGGACGCCGGCCGTTCACCTTCACCAGCTTCGGCGACCAGTCCGCGCCGCAGGTGACCTGGGCGGCCAACGGCACGGTGGCGCTGGACGCCAACTCCACCCCCGCCACCAAGGACATCGTCACCGGCGTCGAGCAGGTCGCACCGCTCTTCCACCTGCTCAACGGCGACCTGTGCTACGCCAACCTGGACGTCGACCGGGTGCGGACCTGGAACAACTTCTTCACCAACAACACCCGTTCGGCGCGCTTCCGCCCCTGGATGCCGGCGGCCGGCAACCACGAGATCGAGAAGGCCAACGGCCCGATCGGACTCGGTGCCTACCAGACCTACTTCGACCTGCCGTCCACCGAGACCGACCCCGAACTCGCGGGCCTGTGGTACGCGTTCACGGCCGGCTCGGTGCGGGTCATCGTGCTGCAGAACGACGACAACTGTCTGCAGGACGGCGGCGACGTCTACATCAGCGGCTACTCCGGCGGCCGCCAGCTCGCCTTCCTGGAAAAGGAGCTGAAGGCGGCCCGGTCCTCCCGCGACATCGACTGGGTCGTCGTCGCCATGCACCAGGTCATGATCAGCTCCTCCGACGCCAACGGCGCCGACCTCGGCCTGCGGCAGAAGTACGGCCCGCTGTTCGACAAGTACGGCGTGGACCTCGTGCTGTGCGGCCACGAGCACAACTACGAGCGCTCCCTCGCCGTGCGCGGAGTCGTCACCGGCAGTGAGACGCTCACCCCCAACCCGGTCTCCCAGGCCACCGACGACATCGACGCGGGCCTGGGCACCGTCCACATGATCCTGGGCGGCGGAGGCGTCTCCGGCACCACCAACCAGAACTTCTTCAAGGACGGCACCGCCAAGGTCATCACCGCGGTGTCCGCGAGCCCCGGCCCCAACGGCAAGCGCACCGCCACGTACACCAAGGAGCAGGCCGTCTGGACCGGCGTCCGCGACCTCGACCACCCCTACGGCTTCGCCGCGTTCACCGTGGACCCCGGCCGGCACCCCGGTGACACCACGCGCATGCACGTGACGTACTACAACGTCAACAAGCCGCACGGAGAGCTGTCGGTCTTCGAGACCTTCACCCTCCACCGCCGCCGCTCCGACGGCCACAAGTGACCCGCCGCTAGAGCCAGTCGCGGTGCTTGAAGATCACGTACAGGCTGACGCAGACCACGCCCATCAGTCCGATCGCGAAGGGGTAGCCGAGCAGCCAGTGCAGCTCCGGCATGTGCGTGAAGTTCATCCCGTAGATCGTCCCGACCAGCGTCGGGGCGAACAGGATGGCCGCCCATGACGAGATCTTCTTGATCTCCTCGTTCTGCTCGAAGCCCGCTTCCGCCAGCGCCCGCATCTCCGCGTTCTGCTGCTGGGTGACCAGGGTCGCGTTCACCGTGAGGATCTCGGTGAGGGCCTGGCGGAAGCTGTCCACCCGCTCGCTGATGTGGGTGACGTGGTCGGCGACGTCACGGAGGTGGCGCTGGAGCTCCTCGTCGGTCTCGTACTTGGAGAAGCCGGCGATCAGACCGTGCAGCATGCCGACCAGCGGGCGGGTGGCGCGCTGGAACTCGACCATCTCGCGGGAGAGTTCGTAGATACGGCGGGAGACCTCCGGGTCGCCGCGGAAGACCTCCGTCTCGATCTCGTCGATGTCGTTCTGCACGCCGGCGACGACGGGCGCGTACCCGTCGACCACGGCGTCGAGGATGGCGTACAGGACCGCCTCCGGGCCCAGCTTCAGCAGCTCCGGTGTCTCCTCCATGCGGCGGCGGACCGCCGAGAGGTCGGGGGCGGCGCCGTGCCGGACGGTGATGACGAAGTCGGGGCCGACGAAGACGTGCAGCTCGCCGAAGTCGACCTCCTCGGGGGCGTCCAGATAGCGGGCGGCGCGCAGCACCACGAACAGCGTGTCGCCGTAGCGCTCCAGCTTGGGCCGCTGATGGGCCTCCAGCGCGTCCTCGACCGACAGCGGGTGGAGGTCGAACTCGGCGGCCAGGGAGAGCAGTTCGCCGTCCGTCGGGCGGGCGAGGCCGATCCAGGCCATCCCGGACGGCTCCTCACGCAGCTCGCGAAAGGTTTCGGCGAGCGTGGCGGGGGAGGAGATGCGCACCCCGTCGCGGTACAGGGCGGCCTGGACGACACTGGCCACCTCCGACTGCTCGGCGGGCCCCGCCTGAGGCGGCGGCGCGGTGGTGCCGGCCGCGGGCGGCTGCGGAGGCGTCAGCGCGCGCCGCCACACGGACCTCATGGAGTTCCTGGCGTTCTTGGCGTTCCCGGCGGCCGGACGGGCGCGTCGCTCGGACATGCGGCTGCCTCCGGAGTCGAACCTGCGGCTGCGTGATCCGGAGCAGGATATACGGGGCAAAACGACGCCGGGAGTGCGTGTGCGTCCGGGATTAGGTGAGAGTTGCGGACAGAGGGTGTCCGCGAGCGGCGTTAGCGTGCCGTACATGACGAAGACGACAGCCGCCGCTCCCGTGCTCGGCACCCGCGCCCTGAACCGCGCGACCCTGGACCGGCAGCTCCTGCTGCGACGCTCACCGCTGTCCGCGCGGGCCGCCGTCGAGCATGTCGTCGGCCTCCAGGCGCAGAACGTCAAGCCACCCTACCTCGCCCTCGCCGCCCGCCTGGAGGGCTTCGCCCCCGAGGAACTGTCGCGGCTGATGGCGGAGCGCGAGGTCGTCCGCATCGTCACCCTGCGCTCGACCATCCACACCCACACCGCCGACGACTGCCTCACCCTGCGCCCCCTGGTCCAGCCCGCCCGCGACCGCGAGCTGACCACCTTCCGCAAGGGACTGCCGGGCGTCGACCTCGACCGCCTCGCGGCCGTGGCCCGGGAGCTCGTCGAGGAGGCGCCGCGCACGATGAAGCAGTTGCGTGAGGCCCTGTACGCCGAGTGGCCGGACGCCGACCCGCAGGCCCTCGGCATCGCCGCGCGGTGCCGGCTGCCGCTGGTCCAGGTCACCCCGCGCGGGCTGTGGGGACGAAGCGGCCAGGTCGCCCTCACCACCGCCGAGCACTGGCTCGGCCGCCCCGCCGAACCCGCCCCCGCGCCGGAGGACGTCGTCCTGCGCTACCTCGCCGCCTTCGGTCCCGCGTCGGTGAAGGACATGCAGACCTGGGCCGGCCTGACCCGCCTGCGCGAGCCCTTCGAGCGGCTGCGCCCGCGGCTGCTCACCTTCCGCGACGAGGGCGGCGTCGAACTGTTCGACCTCCCGGGCGCCCCGCGCCCCGACGAGGACACCCCCGCCCCGCCCCGCTTCCTCCCCGAGTTCGACAACCTGCTCCTCTCCCACGTCGACCGCACCCGCGTGGTGCCGCCCGCGTACTGGGGCCGCAGCTGGGTGGGGAACCTCGTGCACCGCACGTTCCTCGTCGACGGCTTCCTGGCGGGCGTGTGGAAGCCGGAGCGGGACGCCCTCGTCATCGAACCCTTCGGCAGCCTCACCAGGGCCCAGCGGGCGGACCTCACGGCGGAGGGGGAGCGCATGCTCGGCGTCCTGTACCCGGGGACCCCGTACGACATCCGGTTCGGGACCGTGATCGGGTGAGCCTCAGTCGGCCCGCCCGGTCACGGCCACCGTCACCCCCAGGCCGATCATCGCGAAGCCGCCCGCGCCGCCGATCATCGACAGCCGGCGGTCCCAGCGCGCGAACCAGGTGCGGGCGGCCGAGGCGGTCAGCCCCCACAGGGTGCCCGTGACCAGGCCGATGGCAATGGGGATCAGAGTTCGGCCATGCCGATCGTCACCGTCCAGCAGGGCCCGCGCGACATCGAGCTCAAGCGGGACCTCGTCAAGCGGGTCACCGACGCCTTCGTGGACGCCTACCGGATCCCGGCCGAGACCGCGCAGGTGTGGATCCACGAGGTCCCCGCGGACAGCTGGGGCGCCGCCGGGAAGCTCACCGCCGACAAGTAGCGCACACGTGGATAGGGGGCGTTGCGAGCTGCTCGTGGTAGCTCGCAACGCCCCCTGGTCACTCTCCTGAGGGATGCTCAGGAAGCTCTCGGGGCTACGAGGTGACCTGCGCGGTCACCAGGCTGGAGAAGGTGGTCAGCCGGGTGTAGACACCCGGGTACCCCGCTTCCGCGCAACCCTCGCCCCAAGAAGTGATCCCTGCCAGGACGCCCCCGATGAGCAGGGGACCGCCGCTGTCGCCCTGGCAGGTGTCTGTGCCGCCGGAGGTGTATCCGGCGCAAACCATGTCGGACTGGACGTAGTCCGAACCGTAGGAGCTCTTGCAGCTGGAGTCGGACACGATCGGGACGGTCGCGGTCCGCAGCTGGTTGGAGGAGCTGCCGTTCTCCGAGGTGGTACCCCAGCCCAGGATGCGCGCGGTGGTGCCGGCCGCGTACACGCCCGTGTCCGAGGAGGAGACGTACTTCGCCGTGGTGTACGGCATCGACGTCGACAGGGTCAGCACGGCCACGTCGTCGCCGTTGGTGGCGTCGGTGTAGGACGGGTTGATCCAGATCCTGCTGACCTTGCTGACGGTGCCGTTGGTGCCGTTCAAGTAGGTGCGGCCGCCGACGACGCGGACGCTGCTCGTGGTCTCGCCCACCATGCAGTGGGCGGCCGTCACGACCTTCGTGGCCGAGACGAGGGTGCCGCCGCAGAACTGGTTCTGCGAGGCGTCCGTGATCTGCATGACGAACGGGTAGGCCGTGGTGGTGGTCGTCGTGCCCCCGACGATCGGCTGGGGCACGGCTGCCGCCGAAGGCGCGCCGAGGGCTGCGGTGGTGACCGCCGCGGCGCCCGCCGCGAGGACCGCGACGGTCTTTCTGGCACGGGTGAGCCCGAACATGAGTCTCCTGTGGGGGTTGCCGGTGGGGGATCGCGCGGGTGTGGGGGTTGGTGCACGGGGGTCGCGGGACCGACCCCCGTATGCCCGGGCGAGCGGCACGCCCTTACGCTAGAACCGGGCGCACCCTCACCCCAATGAGGGAACCCCCTAGGGGAGTTGGGCAGGGAAAACCCTCGGTCGACCCCTAGTAAACCCGGACAAACCTCACTTCGTACGGCGCCCCGCCGCCAGTCGGACAATATCCACCCGAGAGCGGATGCCGAGCTTGCGGTAGACCCGGGTGAGGGTCGCCTCGACCGTCTTGACGCTGATGAACAGACGCGCGGCGATCTCGCGGTTGGTCGCGCCCTCCATGACGAGCGCGGCGACCTGACGCTCCATCGAGGCGAGGCCCTCCAGGCCCTCTGACGCGGCGACGGGCGGATTCGGTTCCACCGGGTTCGCCGCCGCGGCGGCCTCCACCTGCCGCAGCCACGGCAGCGCCCGGCACCGGCGGAAGAGGCGGGCCGCCTCGTCGTACGACGTCGGTCCCGCGCGGCGGGTGCGCAGGGTGGCCAGTGCGAAGGCGGCCCGTGCCTCCTCCAGGCCGTACCCCAGCTTGGCGAGCCGGTCCTGAGCCTGCGTCAGCTGGGCGAGCGCGGCCTCGTGTTCGCCTCGTGCGGCCCGTACCAGGGCCTCGGCCCGGTCCAGGACCGCCAGGACGCTCTCGCGGCCGAGCCGCAGCGCGTGCTCGCGCGCCCCGGCGACCAGTTCGCGCGCCTCGTCGACCTCGCCGATGCGCACCAGGGCCTCGGCGAGGTCGCCGTGCCAGCGGCCGCGGGCCGGGTCGGTGATGCCGAGCCCGTGCTCCAGCTCCCGCACCCGGCGCAGCGAACGTACCGCGCCCTCGGCGTCCCCGGCGACCAGCTGGGCGTGCCCGAGCGCGGTCAGCCCCCGGGAGACGTACATCTGGTCGCCCGCCTGCTCGGCCTGCTCCAGTGCCTCGCGGGCCAGGGCCAGCGCCCGGTCGGCGTCGCCGCCGGAGGCCTCGGCGAGGGAGTTGAGCACCGCGGAGGGGATCTCGCCGATGCCGGAGTCGCGGGCCAGCCGCATGCTCTCGCGGGCCAGGTCCAGGGCGCGTCCGCAGTGCCCGGAGCGCAGCTCCGTCTCGGCGAGCATGCGCACGAAGTGCACCTCGCTCTCGACCATGCCGCGCTGCCGGGCCCGGCGCAGCAGCGAGGTGACGGTGGAGCGGGCCTCGGGCACCTGGTCGCTCATGACCAGCCAGCGGAAGCGGGCGGACCCGGCGCCGTTGTGGTGGCAGGCGACCTGCGGGTCCTGGGGTTCCTTCATGGCGCGCTTGATGGTGGCGGGCGCGTCCGGATGGCCCATCAGGGTCTCGGTCTCGCCCTGGAAGGCGAGCGCGAGCAGTTCGGTGCGCCGGTCCCCGGCCCGCGCGGCCAGCTCCGCCGCGTGCGCCGCCTCCTCCCGGCCGGTGGCGAAGTCGCCCTCCACGACCAGTCCCCGCCACGCCAGCTGGTAGTGGACCAGGGCGAGCAGCCCCGGGTCGGAGCCCGCGTCGGCGAGCGCCTGCGGGTAGACGGTGTCGACGTCGCCGAGCGCCTGCCCGGCCGACTCGATCACCACCATCCAGGCCCGCACCCGGTCGGCGGGCGCGGTGGCCCGGGTCAGCACGTCCCGGGCGATGTCCCGGGCGAGATCCACCTCACCGGCGATGATCGCGTCCTCGGCGGCCCGCAGCCTGCGCTCGTCCGGGCCGGGATCGCCGTCGGCCGGGGTGTGCCGGGCGGCCAGCAGGCCCAGCGAGGCGGCCGCCGAGGGGGCGCCGCGGTCCCGGGCGAGCGCGGCGGCCTCCGCGAGCCGGGCCGCCGCCTCCGGGTCGGCGCCCGTGGTCGCGAGCGCGAGATGCCGGGCCCGCTCGATCGGGTCCGAGGCCGCCGTCGACAGCGCGGCGTGCGCGGCCCGCCGCTCCTGCGCCGGCGCCTCCGCGTAGAGCGCGGCGGAGATCAGCGGGTGCGCGAACCGTACGGCGGGTCCCTCGGGCTCCGTCGCCAGCAGCCCCAGTTCGGCCGCCTGGGCCGTCTCGGCCTCGGCGTTCTCCCGGCCGGCCGCGTGCAGCAGGGCCAGGGTCGGGCGGGCGCCGGCGCTCGCGACGAGCAGGGTGCGGCGGGCCTCGTCGGAGAGCATCTCCAGACGGCTGAGGACCAGCGCGCGCAGCGAGGTGGGCACCGGCAGCGGCTCGCCCGGCCGGGGCGGGGTCGGGTTCTCGGCCAGGGCGCGGCCCAGTTCCAGCGCGAAGAGCGGGTTGCCGCCGCTGGTGCGGTGGATGTCGCGGACCGTGGAGCGGGGCAGGCCGGTGTAGCCGCGGTGGTCGAGCAGGGCGGAGACCTGGGCGCGGGAGAGGGCGCCGAGCCGTACGGCGAGGGTGTCGGGCGGCGAGGCGCGCAGGAAGCGGTCGTACTCCTGGCCCTCGGTGCGCACCGCGCACAGCATCCGCACCGGGGTGTCGCCGAGGCGGCGGGCGGCGAAGCCGAGGAGTTCGGCGCTGGCCGAGTCCAGCCACTGCAGGTCGTCGGCGACGATCAGGACGGGCCCCTCGGCGGCCAGGGTGCGCAGGGCGGAGAGCACGGCCAGGCGCAGGGCGAGGCCGTCGCGCTGGAGGGTGGACTCGCCGCGGCCGGTGAGCGCGGACTCCAGTGCCGTGCGCTGGGCGGGCGGCAGCGCGTCGGAGACCTTGTCGAGGACCAGGCCGAGCAGGTCCGCGAGGGCCAGGAAGGGGAGATGGGATTCGGACTCGGTCGCCGAGCAGCGCAACACGGTCGTGGCCGGTGTCCCATATTCGGATGCCAATGCCCGCAGGACGGTCGACTTTCCTATTCCGGCGGGGCCGTGAAGCAGCACACTGCCGCCCCGGGCGAGCTGCTCGCGCGCCGCGCCGAACGGCTCCTCCCTGCCGATGACCAGGTCGGGGCGGCTTCTGGCAGGCTCCTTGAAGTCCCGTCGCACGGTTACCGCTCCCCTCCGGGTGTCGTGTCCGGACCAAATTCTAGGCAACGTCTCTTTGAAATTCGGACGGACCTGGTGGTGAGGGACATAACAAGGGTGCAGCATACGGAAATTCAAAGCATCGCGTAATGAATAGCCGCTTGTCGAGACGGTTGCCGCGGGCCGGGCGTCGCGGGGCAGGCGGGACTTTCGCAACAGGCCCTACGGCAGCAGCCCCGTCCGGCGGGCCGCGGCGACCGCCTCCCCCCGGGTGTGCGCGCCCAGCTTGCGCATCGCCGAGCGCAGATAGCTCTTCACCGTCTCCGGCCGCAGCCCCAGCCGCTCGGACGCGACGGCGTTGGTCACCCCGGCCGCGAGACAGGCGAGGACGTCCAGCTCACGGGGGGCCAGCCGGACGCCTGGCCGCGATGTCCGAGGCGTCAGCAGCGCGCACGCCGCCAGCAGCTCCTCCCGCAGCGCCGGGTCCGCGATCCGCGGGGCCAGGGCGCGCAGCGCCGCGTGCGCCTCCCGGACCTGCTCCCAGGCGGAACCGGGTGCCAGGTCGGCGGCGGGCGGCGCACCGGCGGCCGCCGCGACGAGCTCGCGCACCTCCTCCCGCACGACCAGCGTCTGCTCCACGTCCCGGGCCGCCTCCATCGCCGCGTCCAGCGTGCGGCCGCCGAGCGGCTGGGCCGTGCGCAGGGCGCCGTACAGCACACCGCGCACCCGGCGCCGTACCACCACCGGGACCGCCAGCACCGAGCGCAGACCCTCGGCGGCGACGGGGACGTCGTACTCGTGGCTGATCTGCCGCGACGAGGAGTAGTCCGTCACGGCGCAGGGGCGGGCGAGGGCGACCGCCCGGCCGCCGAGGCCGTTGCCGGAGGTCACCGGCAGGCCGCTCAGCGCGCTCGTGGCGGCGCCGCTGAGTTCGCTGATGCGCACGTGCCGGCGCCCGGGCTCCACCAGCCCGCCGAAGGCGACCGGGAGCCCGGTCGTGCGCCGCAGCCGCACCAGCGCGTTCCGTATCTCGACCGCTCCGCTCGCGTCCGCCGTCACCTGCTCGCCCTTTCTGTGCAGCGCACACCCCCGTACGGGGGTAGTGAGACCTGCATCACGGATTACACGATGGCAGAGAGCCGCCCGGCAATGGTCCGGTCAGAGGGGCACCAGAAAGGGAGGACGCACGATGACGACGGCCACGGAGGAGTTCCGGAGGGCGCGGGACTTCCTGCTCGCGCACCGCGAGGACTACGCGCAGGCATACGAGGGGTTCGGCTGGCCCCGGCCCGAGCGCTTCAACTGGGCGCTCGACTGGTTCGACGTCATCGCCGACGGCAACGACCGGCCCGCCCTGCACATCGTCGAGGAGGACGGCACCGAGGTCCGCGTCACCTTCGCGGAGATGTCCGAACGCTCGGACCGGGTGGCCAACTGGCTGCGCGACCGGGGAGTCGCCGCCGAGGACCGCGTCCTCGTCATGCTCGGCAACCAGGTCGAGCTGTGGGAGACGGCCCTCGCCGCGATGAAGCTGCGGGCCGTGGTCATCCCGGCCACCCCGCTGCTCGGCCCCGCCGACCTGCGCGACCGCGTGGACCGGGGCCGGGTCAAGCACGTGGTCGTACGGGCGGGGGACACCGCCAAGTTCGACGACGTGCCCGGCGCCTACACCCGCATCTGTGTCGGCGGACTGCCCGAGGAGGGCTGGGAGCCCTACGAGGACGCCTACGCCGCCCCCGCCGAGTTCCTGCCCGACGGGCCCACCCTCGCCGACGACCCGCTGATGCTGTACTTCACCTCGGGCACCACCGCCCGCCCCAAGCTGGTCGAGCACACCCACACCTCGTACCCGATCGGGCACCTGGCCACCATGTACTGGATCGGCCTGAGGCCCGGGGACGTGCATCTCAACATCTCCTCGCCCGGCTGGGCCAAGCACGCCTGGTCCAACCTGTTCGCCCCGTGGAACGCGGAGGCGACCGTCTTCATCCACAACTACACGCGCTTCGACGCGGCCCGGCTGATGGCCGAGATGGACCGCGCGGGCGTCACCACCTTCTGCGCCCCGCCGACCGTGTGGCGCATGCTCATCCAGGCCGACCTCACCCAGCTGCGCACCAGGCCGCGCGAGGTCGTGGCCGCGGGGGAGCCGCTGAACCCCGAGGTCATCGAGCAGGTCCGGCGCGCCTGGGGCGTCACCGTCCGGGACGGCTTCGGGCAGACCGAGACGGCCGTGCAGGTCGCCAACAGCCCCGGCCAGCGGCTCAAGACCGGCTCGATGGGCCGGCCGAGCCCGGGCTACAAGGTGGAGCTCCTCGACCCGGTGACCGGGGCGCCCGGCGCCACCGAGGGCGAGATCGCCCTGGACCTGTCGGCCCGGCCCGTCGGCCTGATGACCGGCTACCACGGCGACCCGGACCGCACGGCCGAGGCGATGGGCGGCGGCTACTACCGGACGGGGGACGTCGCCGCGCGCGACGAGGACGGATACCTCACCTACATCGGCCGCAGCGACGACGTCTTCAAGGCCTCCGACTACAAGATCAGCCCCTTCGAGCTGGAGAGCGCGCTGCTGGAGCACGAGGCGGTGGCCGAGGCCGCCGTCGTGCCCGCCCCCGACGAGCTGCGTCTCGCGGTGCCCAAGGCCTACGTCGTGCTCGCCGAGGGCTGGCAGCCGGGCCCCGACACCGCGAAGGTGCTCTTCGAGCACTCCCGCGAGGTCCTCGCCCCCTACAAGCGCATCCGCCGTCTGGAGTTCGCGCCCCTGCCCAAGACCGTCTCCGGCAAGATCCGCCGCATCGAGCTGCGCGAGGCCACTGCGGCCGGGTCGGACGCCGAGTACCGCGAGGAGGACTTCCGGTGAGCGCGCAGCTGTCGTACACGCACGGGACGGGCACCACCGCCCTGCTCGGTGACACCATCGGGGCCAACCTGGACCGGGCCGCGGCGAGCCGGCCGGACCGCGAGGCGCTGGTCGACGTGCCGTCGGGGCGGCGCTGGACCTACGCCGAATTCGCCGCCGACGTCGACGAGTTGGCGCGCGCCCTGGTGGCGAGCGGGGTCGTCAAGGGCGACCGGGTGGGCATCTGGGCGGTCAACTGCCCCGAGTGGGTGCTGGTGCAGTACGCCACCGCCCGCGTCGGCGCCGTCATGGTGAACATCAACCCGGCCTACCGGACGCACGAGGTGGAGTTCGTTCTGGGCCAGTCCGGTGTCTGCCTGCTGTTCGCCTCGCTCAGCCACAAGAGCAGCGACTACCGCGCGATGGTCGAGGAAGTCCGGGGCAGATGCCCGCAGTTGCGGGAGACGGTGTACATCGGCGACCCGACCTGGGACGCGTTCCTGCGGCGGGCCACCCCCGACGCCGCGTACGCGGAACTGTCCTGCGACGACCCCATCAACATCCAGTACACCTCGGGCACGACCGGCTTCCCGAAGGGGGCCACCCTCTCGCACCACAACATCCTCAACAACGGTTATTTCGTGGGCGAGTCGATCGCCTACACCGAGCAGGACCGGATCTGCATCCCGGTGCCCTTCTACCACTGCTTCGGCATGGTGATGGGCAACCTGGCCGCCACCTCGCACGGCGCCTGCATGGTCATCCCCGCCCCCTCCTTCGACCCGCGGGCGACCCTGGAGGCGGTCCAGCAGGAGCGCTGCACCTCCCTCTACGGCGTCCCGACCATGTTCATCGCCGAGCTGAACCTCCCCGACTTCGCCGACTACGACCTCACCTCCCTGCGCACCGGCATCATGGCGGGCTCGCCCTGTCCGGTGGAGGTGATGAAGCGGGTGGTCGCCGAGATGCACATGGAACAGGTCTCCATCTGCTACGGCATGACGGAGACGTCACCGGTCTCGCTGCAGACCAGGATGGAGGACGACCTGGAGCACCGCACGGGCACGGTCGGCCGCGTCCTGCCGCACATCGAGGTGAAGATCGTCGACCCGGCCACCGGCGTGACCCAGCCCCGGGGCGCCGCGGGCGAGTTGTGCACCCGCGGCTACAGCGTGATGCTCGGCTACTGGAACGAGCCCGAGAAGACCGCCGAGGCCGTCGACCCCGGCCGCTGGATGCACACCGGCGACCTGGCGACGATGCGCGAGGACGGCTACGTCGAGATCGTCGGCCGCATCAAGGACATGGTCATCCGGGGCGGCGAGAACATCTACCCGCGCGAGATCGAGGAGTTCCTCTACGGCCACCCGAAGATCCAGGACGTCCAGGTCGTGGGCGTGCCGCACGAGACGTACGGCGAGGAGGTCCTGGCCTGCGTCATCCCCCGCGACCCCGCCGACCCGCCGACCCTGGAGGAGGTGCGCGCCTTCTGCGAGGGCCGGCTGGCGCACTACAAGGTGCCCAGCAGGCTGCAGATCCTGGACTCCTTCCCGATGACGGTGTCGGGGAAGGTGCGGAAGGTGGAGCTGCGGGAGAAGTACGGCGTCTGAGACGCGACGCCGATGCGGGACGCCACCGGGACCTCTGTCCCGGTGGCGTCCTTTTTTCGTCCGCCCCGGTCCGGCCCTCCCTTGACGCCCCTCCCTTGACGGCCTTCCCTTGACGGCCTTCCCGCCCCCACCTACATTGCTTCCAGATAGTAGAAGTTAGTTTCCACTATACGGAAGTACGGAAGACTCGCCGCGGGGCGCGACGGGAGTGCGAATCCGACAGCCGAGGCAGGAGTACTCGATGGCACGAATGACCGCCGCCCGTGCGGCAGTTGAGATCCTCAAGCGCGAGGGCGTCAGCGACGCGTTCGGGGTGCCGGGCGCGGCGATCAACCCCTTCTACGCGGCTCTCAAGGCCTCCGGCGGCATCACCCACACCCTCGCCCGTCATGTCGAGGGCGCCTCCCACATGGCCGAGGGCTACACGCGGACCCGCCCGGGCAACATCGGCGTCTGCGTCGGCACGTCCGGTCCGGCCGGCACCGACATGATCACCGGGCTCTACTCGGCCATCGGCGACTCCGTCCCGATCCTGTGCGTCACGGGCCAGGCACCGACCGCCGTGATCCACAAGGAGGACTTCCAGGCCGTCGACATCGCCTCGATCGCCGCTCCGGTCACGAAGATGGCGGTCACCGTGCTGGAGGCCGCCCAGGTCCCGGGCGTCTTCCAGCAGGCCTTCCACCTCATGCGCTCCGGCCGCCCCGGGCCGGTCCTGATCGACCTGCCGATCGACGTGCAGCTCACGGAGATCGAGTTCGACCCGGAGACGTACGAGCCCCTCCCGGTCTACAAGCCGGCCGCGACCCGCGCCCAGATCGAGAAGGCGGTCGGCCTGCTGAGCGCCGCCGAGCGCCCGCTGATCGTGGCGGGCGGCGGCGTCATCAACGCGGACGCCTGCGAACTCCTCGTCGAGTTCGCCGAGTTGACCGGCACCCCGGTCGTGCCGACGCTGATGGGCTGGGGCGTGCTGCCCGACGACCACGAGCTGAACGCGGGCATGGTCGGCCTGCAGACCTCCCACCGCTACGGCAACGCGACCTTCCTTGAATCGGACTTCGTCCTCGGCATCGGCAACCGCTGGGCCAACCGCCACACCGGCCGGCTGGACGTCTACACGGCCGGCCGCACCTTCGTCCACGTCGACATCGAGCCGACGCAGATCGGCAGGATCTTCCCGCCCGACTACGGCATCGCCTCCGACGCCAAGGCCGCGCTGGAGCTGTTCGTCCAGGTGGCACGCGAGTCGAGGGCGGCGGGCACACTGCCGGACCGCAGCGCGTGGGCGGCCGCGGCCCAGGAGAGGAAGGCGACCCTCCAGCGCCGTACGCACTTCGACGACATCCCGATCAAGCCGCAGCGCGTCTACGAGGAGATGAACAAGGCCTTCGGCCCGGACACCCGGTACGTCTCCACGATCGGCCTCTCCCAGATCGCCGGCGCCCAGATGCTGCACGTCTACCGGCCCCGCCACTGGATCAACTGCGGCCAGGCGGGCCCCCTGGGCTGGACGATCCCGGCGGCGCTCGGCGTGGCCAAGGCCGACCCCGGGGCGCCCGTCGTGGCCCTCTCCGGTGACTACGACTTCCAGTTCATGATCGAGGAACTGGCGGTCGGGGCGCAGCACCGGATCCCGTACGTCCATGTCCTGGTCAACAACTCCTATCTGGGCCTGATCCGTCAGGCGCAGCGGGCGTTCGACATCGACTTCCAGGTGAAGCTGGAGTTCGAGAACGTCAACTCGCCCGAACTGGGCGTCTACGGCGTCGACCACGTCAAGGTCGCCGAGGGCCTGGGCTGCAAGGCGATCCGGGTGACCGACCCGGCGGAGCTGGGCGCGGCCTTCGAGCAGGCCAAGAAGCTCGCCGAGGAGTACCGGGTCCCGGTGGTGGTGGAGGCGATCCTGGAGCGGGTCACCAACATCTCCATGTCCACCACCAACGACATCGGCAACGTCGTCGAGTTCGAGGAGATCGCGACCGAGCCGGGGCACGCGCCGACCTCGATCAGGACGCTGAAGGTCTGAGGCACTCCCGCACAAAGGGCGGCTCATCCCAGTCGGGGTGAGCCGCCCTTCGCGGTGTCCGGGGCCCGCCGCCCCCGTGTCGGCGGGTCCCAGGCTTCGTGAATATGCCCTCGGGGACGGGCGGTTGAAGCCAGTTGACCGATGTTCAGAGCTGGATTTGAGGTTTGCGTAGCCGTCCTACGTCCCCGGGCGTACGTACGTGGTCACGTCAGTTCGTGGTGCTCGGACAGCCCCGGCCAGTCCTCGGGGCCGCCGCCCTGCCACTCGATGAGCTCGCTTCCCTCGACGTCCGTGACGTAGAGGTCGGCCAGCCGCAGGATCTCGGACACGTCGTCCACGTGCGTGGCGATGCCCAGCGTCCTGTCGCCCTCCGTGACCCGCCGCGAGCCGTCCAGGGCCGGCGCGTGGACCACGACATGCGGATGCTCCGTCGGATGTGCCATGCCTTCAGACTCCTGCGGAAGCGAGGGCTCCGCACCCGGAACGGCGGGAGGCTCCGCACCCGGAACGGCGGGAGGCGCCGGATGCGGATCGGTTCCGCATCCGGCGCCTTACGGGTGGCCGGGACGGCGGTGGGTGCGACGGGCCGGGGGCTCCTTCCCTCAGGTCGTAGAAGGAGGTTCCGGTCCCTTCACCACCGCACTGGCTCGCACACCGCCGCGGTCCTCGCCTCGCCCGCGCCGCCGGCCGGCCACCCCTCATCCGGGCCGTCCGACGGCCGCGGGCCGTCTGTGGTTCTCATTGCCGTGCTTGGTTTCCGGTCCGCGGCGGCGCCTGGGCGCGACAGGACTGATGTCGGCGCCGCCGCGGACCGGAAGTCGGGGGTCAGGCCTGGGCGCCGGAGAGGCGCTCCACGCCCCGCAGCAGGGCCGAGTGGTCCAGGCCGCCGTCGCCCTGGGCCCGCAGGCTCGCGACGAGTTGGGCGACCACGGCACCGACCGGGAGCGCGGCGCCGACGGTGCGGGCCGCGTCCGTGACGATGCCCATGTCCTTGTGGTGCAGGTCGATCCGGAAGCCCGGCTTGAAGTCGCGGCCGAGGAAGTTGTCCTTCTTCCGGGCCAGCACGGTCGACCCGGCGAGGCCGCCGCCGAGGACGTCCAGCGCGGCCTTCAGGTCCACGCCGGACTTCTCCAGGAAGACCACGGCCTCGGCGCACGCCTGGATGTTGACGGCGACGATCAGCTGGTTGGCGGCCTTCACCGTCTGGCCCGAGCCGTGCGGACCGCACAGCACGACGGTCTTCCCCAGCGCCTCGAAGAGCGGCCTCGCCGCGTCGAAGTCCGCCTGTTCGCCGCCGACCATGATGGACAGCACGGCCTCCACGGCGCCGGCCTCACCGCCGGAGACGGGGGCGTCGAGCACGCGGACGCCCTTGTCCCGGGCGGCCTTCGCGAGGTCGACGGAGGTCTGCGGGGTGATCGAGGACATGTCGATCAGGAGGGCGCCGGAGCGGGCGTTGTCCAGGATGCCGTCGGGGCCGTACGCGATCGCCTCGACCTGCGGTGACGCGGGCACCATCGTGATGATCACGTCGGCCTCGCGGACGGCCTCGGCGACGGAGCGCGCCGGGGTGCCGCCGGCGGCGGCCAGGCGGTCCAGCTTGTCCTGCTCCAGGGTGAAGCCGGTGACGTCGTAACCCGCCTTGATCAGGTTCTCGGACATCGGGGAGCCCATGATGCCGAGGCCTATCCAGGCGATCTTGGGGAGCTTGCTCATGCGGGTGCCTCTCAGTGCAGGGGGTCAGCGGGACAGCCAGTCGAAGGCCTCGGAGCTCGGACGGTCGCCCGGCTTGTACTCCAGGCCCACCCAGCCGTCGTAGCCGGCCTTCTTCAGCCGGCCGAGGAGGTCCTCCAGCGGCAGCGAACCCGTTCCGGGCGCACCGCGGCCGGGGTTGTCGGCGATCTGGACGTGGCCGGTCACCGGGGCGAACTCGTCGATCACCGCCGGCAGGTCCTCGCCGTTCATGGACAGGTGGTAGAGGTCCATCAGGAAGCGCGCGTTGTCCAGGCCCGTAGCCCGGTTCACCTGGTCGACGACGCCGACCGCGGCCGGGGCCGACACCAGCGGATACAGCGGCGACTCGGGCTTGTTGAGCGCCTCGATCAGCAGGATCGCGCCGATCCGGTCGGCCGCCCGCGCCGCTAGGACCAGGTTCTCGAGCGCCAGCGCGTCCTGCTCGGCGGGGTCGACGCCCTCGACGCGGTTGCCGTAGAGGGCGTTGAGCGCCGTGGCGCCGAGCGAGTGGGCGAAGTCGGCGGCCACCTCGATGTTGGCGCGGAACCGCTCCGACTCCTCGCCCGGGACCGACAGGGCGCCGCGGTCGGGGCCCGGCAGCCGACCGGCGTAGAAGTTCAGACCGGTGAGCCGGACGCCGGCGTCCTCGATCGCGTGGCGCAGGGCGTCCAGCTCGGACCGCTCGGGCGTGGGGGTCTCGACCCAGGGCCACCACAGCTCGACGGCGCCGAAGCCGGCCGCGGCGGCGGCCGCGGGGCGCTGAAGCAGCGGGAGTTCCGTGAAGAGGATCGACAGGTTGAGGTTGAAGCGCTGGTCTGCGAATCCCATGCGGGTCGGCGCCCCTTCCGAGTCGGGATGGTTCCGCGGTTGATAATTCCGTATTGCGGAAGTTCATTTCTGCTTAATGGAAGGCTGCATGTGTCGGTGCGGTGCTGTCAAGTACTCTGAGGTGGTGGCCCGGTCCAACGACGAGGTCGCCGCGCTGCTCCAGGAGTACGCCGACCTCATCTCCATCACCGGCGGAGACGCGTTCAGGGCACGCGTCTACGAGAAGGCGGCGCGCGCGGTCGGCGGTCACCACGCCGACGTCGCCGGCCTCGACCTCAAGGGCCTGCAGGAGATCCCGAACGTCGGGAAGTCGATCGCCCAGAAGGTCCTGGAGTACTTCGGCACCGGCAGCGTCCCGGCGGTGGAGGAACTGCGGGCGAAGATCCCCGCAGGGGTCCGGCGCCTGACGGCCATCCCCACGCTCGGCCCGAAGAAGGCCCTTACGGTCTACGAGGAACTCGGCATCTCCTCGGTCGAGGAACTCGCCGAGGCCATCCACCAGGAGCGGCTGCGCGACCTGAAGGGCTTCGGGCCGAGGACCGAGGAGAACATCCTGCACGGCATCGAGCTGCTGCGGTCCTCCGGCGGCCGTGTCCAACTCGACGTCGCCATGGACCTGGCGGAGGACGTCGTCGGCGCGCTCTCCGAGGTGCCGGGCTGCGAACGGTGCGCCTACGCCGGCTCGCTGCGGCGGGTTCGCGAGACCATCGGCGACATCGACATCCTCGCCGCCTCGACGAAGCCGGCGCCGATCATGCGGGCCTTCACCCGGCTGCCGTACGTCACGGAGGTGATCGGTACGGGCGAGAAGAAGACGTCCGTGCGCACCACCAAGGGCCTGAACGTCGATCTGCGCGTGGTCCCGCCCGACTCCTGGGGCGCGGCGCTGCAGTACTTCACCGGCTCCAAGGCGCACAACATCCGCACCCGTGAGCGGGCCGTCCACCACAAGCTGAAGCTCTCCGAGTACGGCCTCTTCGACGTCGAGACCGGCGAGAAGATCGTCTCCGAGACCGAGGAGGAGGTGTACGCCCGCCTCGGACTGCCCTGGATCCCGCCGACCCTGCGCGAGGACCGCGGCGAGATCGAGGCCGGGCTGCGCGGCGAACTGCCCGCCCTGGTCGTCGAGTCCGACCTCCGGGGCGACCTGCACACCCACACCGACCTCACCGACGGACTCGCCCCGCTGGAGGAGATGGCCGAGGCGGCCGCCGCGCGCGGCTACGCCTACTACGCGATCACCGACCACGCGCCCGACATGGCCATGCAGCGCATGACCGACGAGCGGATGCTGGCCCAGCGGGCCCGGGTGCGGGAACTCGACGGCGCCTACCCGACCCGGGGCCGGCGCGGCGGGCTGCGCCTGCTGCACGGCACCGAGCTGAACATCGGGCCCGACGGGGAGGTGGACTGGCCGGACGACTTCCTCGCCGGGTTCGACCTGTGCGTGGCGTCCGTCCACTCGCACTTCAACCAGTCCCGCGACGCCCTGACCCGCCGTCTCGTCCGGGCCTGCGAGAACCCGTACGTCAACATCATCGGGCACCCCACCACCCGCGTCCTCGGCAGGCGCCCCGGCATCGACGCCGACCTCGACGCGGTCTTCGCCGCCTGCGCCCGCACCGGCACCGCCCTGGAGGTCAACGCCCACCCGGACCGTCTCGACCTGCGCGACGAGGACATCCTGCGGGCCCGCCGCCACGGCGTGCGCTTCGCCGTGAACAGCGACGCCCACGCCGTCCCGCACCTCGCCACCATGCGCTACGGCATCGGCACGGCCCAACGCGGCTGGCTCACCCCCGACGACGTGATCAACACCTGGCCGGAACGCCGCCTGCGGACCTTCCTGCGCAAGGGGCGGAGCTGACGGTGACCTGCTCTTCTCCGGTGGTGGGCGGGTTCGTGCGGTCGCCGGTGAGAAGGGCTGCCCGAACGCGCCTACCGGGCGTTAGGTTGAGCGCGTGCGATTGAGAGTGGAGTTCACGACCGAGCCCTTCGATCTCGACGAGGCGCCCGCGCACGCGCTGGTCGCCCGCGAGGTCATCGAGGGGGCCGAGCTGGACGCGGTGGACGTCGGCCCCTTCGGCAACACGGCGGAGGGCGGTGCCGACGCCGTCCTGACGGCCCTGGACGTCCTGCTGCGCAAGACCCTGGAGGCCGGCGCCACCCGGATCACGCTGCAGGTCAACGTCCTCGGGGAGGGCGGCGCGTGACCGGCACCGGGGACGAACCGTTCATCACGGCCGTGAAACCGCTGGTCGACGCGATGGGCGGGGAGATGCTCCCGCCGGACGAGGCCGGCCCCGACGACGTCGTGCTCGCCTGGGAGGGCGTCGACGTCGTCGCCGTACGCCTGCCGCAGCTCGCGGACTCCCTCGACCACATCCTGGCCGCCATGGAGCGCAAGCAGGGCAGACCCCTGGCCGAACTGGACCGCAAGGCCAAGCAGGAGGTCGTACGGATACTCGAGGCGCGCGGCGCCTTCTCCGTACGGCACGGCGTGGAGACCGTCGCCGGTGCGCTCGGCGTCAGCCGGTTCACGGTCTACAACTACCTCAATCGTGAGAAGGAAGGCTGAGCGGGCCTGGGTCCGCCGCGTTTCGTCACCCGGAATTTTCAACAAAGTGTTGACGTGATGTCGCGTGGGGGCGTTAGCTGACGGCACCCGCTGAAGCACGACGGCCGTTCGCGGCCACGGAGGCTCCCGTGACGTCGACATCCACGCCCCCGGGCCTGGCCCGGTTCAACGCCCTGGAGGAGCGGGCGGCCCACGCCGCGCTCCACGAGGCGTGCGCCTCCACGGCATGGGTGCGGCGTCTGCTCGCCGCCCGCCCCTACGCCACCGCCGAGGACCTCTACGCCGCGAGCGACGCCGCCATGGCCGAGCTGACCACGGCGGACCTGGAAGAGGCGATGGCCGGGCATCCGCCGATCGGCCGCCCCAAGGAGGGCGATCCGACCTCGGCCCGGGAGCAGCGCGGCATGGCCGGCGCCTCCGAGGAGCTGAAGGCGCAGATGCTCGAACTGAATCTGGCCTACCAGGACCGGTTCGGCCATGTCTTCCTCATCTGCGCCACCGGCCGAAGCGCCGAGCAGATGCGCGACGCGATCGAGGAGCGGATCGGGAACGCGCCAGAGAAGGAGCGCGAGATCGTCCGCACCGAGCTGGGGAAGATCAACCGTATCCGCCTCGCCCGGCTCGTCGAAGAGGAAGCCTGAACCATGAGCACCAGCACCACCGCCTCCGTGTCCACGCACATCCTGGACACCAGCGTCGGCCGCCCCGCCCGGGGCGTCTCCGTCCAGCTCTCCGCCCGCGGCGGCCGGGACGCGGACTGGCAGGCGCTCGGCGGTTCGGCGACCGACGCCGACGGCCGGTGCAAGGACCTTCCGGACCTGCCGGAGGGGACGACCCACGTACGGCTCGACTTCGCCGTCGAGGCGTACTTCGCAGCGAAAACCGCCGACAAGCAAGCCGATGCGCAGCAGGACGCCCCCGCGAATCGGGACAGCGGTACCGGCGTGTTCTTCCCGGAGGTGGCGATCACGTTCGCCGTCGTGCCGGGCGAGCACTACCACGTACCGCTGCTGCTCAACCCGTTCGGCTACTCCGTATACCGAGGGAGCTAGCTACAGATGCCCACCATTCTGGGACAGAACCAGTACGGCAAGGCCGAGAACCGAGTCGTCAAGATCACGCGGGACGGCGCCACCCACCACATCAAGGACCTCAACGTCTCGGTGTCGCTCTCCGGCGACATGGACGAGGTCCACTACTCCGGCTCCAACGCCAACGTCCTGCCGACCGACACCACCAAGAACACGGTGTACGCGTTCGCCAAGCAGCACGGCATCGAGTCCGCCGAGCAGTTCGGCATCCACCTCGCCCGGCACTTCGTCACCTCGCAGGAGCCCATCCACCGGGCCCGCGTCCGCATCGAGGAGTACACCTGGGAGCGGATCGAGCACACGGGGGAGGGCGCGCACTCCTTCGTCCGCAAGGGCCAGGAGACCCGGCTCGCCCAGGTCACCTACGACGGCTCCGCGTGGGAGGTCGTCTCCGGCCTCAAGGATCTCACCGTCCTGAACTCCACCGACTCCGAGTTCTGGGGCTACGTCAAGGACGAGTACACCACCCTGCCGGAGGCGTACGACCGCATCCTCGCCACCGAGGTCTCCGGCCGCTGGCGGTTCAACTGGACCGACGACGCCCAGCCGGCGCCCGACTGGGACGAGTCCTACGAGCAGGCCAGGAAGCACATGCTGCAGGCCTTCGCCGAGACGTACTCGCTCTCGCTCCAGCAGACCCTGTACGCCATGGGCACCCGGATCATCGACCACCGCGACGAGATCGACGAGGTGCGTTTCTCGCTCCCGAACAAGCACCACTTCCTGGTGGACCTGGAGCCGTTCGGGCTGAAGAACGCGACCGAGGACGGTGCCGTCTACGTCGCCGCCGACCGGCCCTACGGCCTGATAGAGGCCACCGTCCTGCGCGACGGGCGCGAGGCGAAGATCCCGGCGGACCTCACCAATCTCTGAAGGACGAACCATGGCAGCAGCCCAGCGCACCGTCATCGAGAACTGTTCGATCGCGACGGTCGACGCCGACGACACCGAGTACGCCTCCGGCCACCTCGTCATCGCCGGCAACCGCATCGAGTCGCTCGGCGCGGGCCGGGCGCCCGAGGGCCTGGAGAACGTCGTACGCCGTATCGACGCCTCCGGCCATCTGGTGACGCCCGGACTGGTCAACACCCACCACCACTTCTACCAGTGGATCACCCGGGGCCTGGCCACCGACCACAACCTCTTCGACTGGCTGGTCGCCCTCTACCCGACCTGGGCGCGCATCGACGAGCCGATGGTGTACGCGGCCGCCCAGGGGTCCCTGGCGATGATGGCCCGCGGCGGTGTCACCACCGCCATGGACCACCACTACGTCTACCCGCACGGCTCCGGCGACCTCTCCGGCGCCATCGTCCGCGCGGCCCGCGAGACGGGCGTCCGCTTCACCCTCGCCCGCGGCTCCATGGACCGCAGCGAGAAGGACGGCGGCCTGCCCCCGGACTTCGCGGTCGAGACGCTGGAGGGCGCCCTCGCCGCGACCGAGCAGACCGTCAAGGAGCACCACGACGCCTCCTTCGACGCCATGACCCAGGTGGCCGTGGCGCCGTGTTCCCCCTTCTCCGTCTCCACCGAACTCCTGCGGGAGGGCGCCGAGTTGGCGCGCAGACTGGGCGTACGGCTGCACACCCACGGCTCGGAGACGGTCGAGGAGGAGAACTTCTGCCACGAGCTGTTCGGCATGGGGCCGACCGACTACTTCGAGTCCACCGGCTGGCTCGGTGAGGACGTGTGGATGGCGCACTGCGTCCACATGAACGACTCCGACATCGCCGCCTTCGCCCGGACGGGGACCGGCGTCGCCCACTGCCCCTCGTCCAACGCCCGTCTCGCCGCCGGTATCGCCCGCGTCCCCGACATGCTCGCGGCCGGCGTCCCCGTCGGCCTCGGCGTCGACGGCACCGCCTCCAACGAGTCCGGCGAACTGCACACCGAACTGCGCAACGCCCTGCTCGTCAACCGCCTCGGCGCACACCGGGAGGCGGCCCTCAACGCCCGCCAGGCATTGCGCCTGGGCACCTACGGCGGCGCCCAAGTCCTGGGCCGCGCCCGGGAGATCGGCTCGCTGGAGCCGGGCAAGCTCGCCGACCTGGTCCTCTGGAAGCTGGACACCCTGGCCCACGCCTCCATCGCCGACCCGGTCACCGCGCTGGTCTTCGGCGCGGCGGCCCCGGTCACCGCGTCCTTCGTGAACGGCCGTCAGATCGTCGAGCGGGGGCGCCTGTTGCACGTCGACGAGGACGAGATCGCCCGCTCCACCCGGGCCGAGGCGCAGCGACTGGCACGGATCTCCGCACAGGGCTGACCCGTTCCGATCTCCGGTCGAGGGGGACGGCCCTCGACCGGTGGCCGTGGACCCCGACCGGGCCCATGGCGGCCGTCTCCGGGGCGCGCAGGGACGTGCGCGCCCCGGAACGGTCTCCGGCATCTCCACGGGGTGCGTGGCGGCGGCCACGACACGCGGGAGGTGGCACCCCCGATGGTGCACGCTGTCTCCCATGAACGAGTCCGGCCGTGTCGAGGCCTTCAGCGACGGTGTGTTCGCCATCGCCATCACCCTGCTCGTCCTGGAGATCAAGGTCCCGGAGATCGGCGAACACGGCAGCCTGTGGCGGGCGTTGGGGGCGCAGTGGCCCTCGTACGCCGCCTATGTGGTGAGCTTCCTGGTCATCGGCATCATGTGGATCAACCACCATCAGGTCTTCAGCTACGTCGCCCATGTCGACCGCACGCTGATGTTCCTGAACCTGCTGGTGCTGATGGTGGTGGCCGCGGTGCCCTGGCCGACGGCGGTCCTCGCGGAGTATCTGCGCGAGGACGCGGCCTCGCATGTCGCCGCGGCCGTCTACAGCCTGGTCATGGTGGCCATGGCGCTCACCTTCCAGGCCCTGTGGTGGCATCTCACCCGCACCGGCCACCTCTTCGACTCCCGCGTCGACGTCCCGGCCGCCCGGGCGACCCGGGCCCGCTTCGCCCTCGGCACCCTCGCCTACCCGATCACGGTGGGCCTGGCCTTCGTCTCGGCCCCCCTGACCCTGGCCGCCCACGGCCTGATCGCCCTGTACTACGGCTTCAACCAGGTCCCGGTCCCGACCCGGGAGGCCTGATCTTGGGGGAGAGCCCGACCTCCTTGGCGAACTGGTTCCTCAACTGCCGTTCAGGGGCGGCGAGTTCGCGCGCAGGAGTGTGGCGGCCCAGAGGGAGGTACGCCCGGCATAGGGTCGGGTCATGCAGAAGATCGTGAGCCGGCTGACCGTGCCCGCCACGCCCTCGGCCCCGGCCCTGGTGTTGCGCCCCTGGCGGACGGCCGACGTACCGGCGCTGGTCGGCCTGATCGGTGACGAGGCGCTGCGGCGCTGGACCAGTTGGGACGTCGAGGACGAGGCCGGCGCCGTCCGCTGGGTACGGGCGCAGCGGCGGGGTTGGGAGGCCGGTGACCGTTTCGCCTTCGCCGTCGTGGAAGCACCCGAAAGCGAAACGGCCGGATGCGAAGGCGCCGGATGCGAAAGTGCCGGGGCCCCCGCTGTCCCCGCCCTCCCCGTCGGGCACGTGGTGCTCAAGCGGCCCGTCCCCGGTGCCGCCTCCGCCGAGGTCGGTTACTGGACCGCCGCTCGTGCCCGGGGCCGCGGTGTGGCGCCCCGGGCGGTGGGGGCGCTGACCGAGTGGGCGTTCGCGGCGTTCGCCGGGGACGGGCTGGTCCGTCTCGAGCTCCGGCATCAGGTCGACAACGCCGCCTCCTGCCGGGTCGCCGAGAAGTGCCGGTACGGACTCGGCGCGGTGCTGCCCGCCGCACCGCCCGCCTTCCCGCTCGACGGACATGTGCATGTGCGGACGCCGGAAAGCTGAGCAGGCGCTGAGCAGGTGCTGACCAGGCTCAGAAGCCGAACACGCTCGGGTCCGTCGCCAACTCCTCGAGGATCTTCCGCGGTTCGGGGGCCAATCGGCGCTGCTCCAGATCCATCAGCCCGCCGACCGCCGTGATCTCGGCCGCCACCGTGCCGTCCGCCTTGCGGATGGTCTGCTCGATGCGGAACGTCTTGCCCTCGGACCAGGCGAACGCGCATGTCACCTGGACCTCGTCGCCGGCGATGAGCTCCCGTCGGTAGCGGATGGTCGTCTCCAGGGCCACCGGGCCGACGCCTCTGCCGATCAGCTCCGCCTGGCTGATCCCGGCCGCCCGCAGTAACGACCAGCGGGTGTGCTCCGCGTAGTTGAGATAGACGGCCTGGTTGAGGTGACCCTGTACGTCGGTTTCGTACCCGCGCACGGTCACCGGGACGGAAAACGGTTCGCTCACTGCTTCCTCTCCTCCTGCGGCTCGCACAGTTGGACGATGTGACCGACAGATCTTGGCATGCCTTCCTATGCGCGGCGAGGCGACGCCAGCAGATAACGGGCGCCCGCCCGTGGGTCGTTGTGCTCGCTCACCTGCCAGCCGGCCCGCTCCAGCGTCCCCGCGCAGGCCCGCAGCGACCCGGGGTCCGGCTCGTGCACGGCGACCGCCTCCGGCTGCGGGGTCGCCCGCACCCGGTATCCCGGCCCGTCCCCTGCCGCGGGCCGATGGCCCGCCGCCTCCAGGGCGAGCGCCGCGGCCTGCACCAGATGCGACCGCTCCCAGCCGCACGGCCGGTGCGTCGCCCCGTCCCGGTTGGTCATCCGGCGCAGCTCCAGCAGCCCCTGCCAGGCGCTGTGCACCTCCCGCGTGCGGCCGGGCCCGTCCGCCGACGTCTCCTCGCCCCCGACGCGCGCCGCGAACACCCCGGTGGCGGGCGCCTCGGCCTCGACCGGTACCCGCGGCTCCTCGGACTCCCGTATCCGGTGCCCGGCCGGGGTCAGGAAGTGGTCGTGCGGCGGCCGCGGGTGCCGGAAGGCGAGCCCGCGCTTCACGAGCGCCGCGAGTTGTGCCTCCGTCCCCCTCAGCCGCCCGGTGACGGGATCGGCGGCGTCGATGACACGCCGCTGTGCGGCGGTCGGCGGTCGTGTCACGGCGTGCTCCCTCCCGGCGCGGAACGTCCTCGACGGCCACGCACCCGGCCCCACCAGGTGCGATCACCCCATTCGAAGACTACGACGGCGGTCTGACAACGGCGTGCCCGCCGGGCGCCGCTACCGCGTCGGCCGGATGTTCCATCCCGCGATCACCGGCCGCCCGTGCTCCGTCCCCAGCCGGCACAGGGTCCCGGTCACCAGCTGGAACAGCGCCCCGCCCGACGGCGGCAGACCGAGCCGCCGGGCGGTCAGGACCCGCAGGATGTGCCCGTGCGCCACGAGCACCACGTCCCCCTCGGTGTCGGCGAGGGCCGCGTCGACCTTGGCCAGCATCCGGTCCGCACGCGCCCCGACCTGCTCGGGGGTCTCCCCGGGGCGCTCCGGCGGACCGGGCGCGACCCCGTCCGTGAACAGGAACCACCCGGGCCGCTCGCGCTGGATGTCGGCGGTCGTGACGCCCTCGTAGGCGCCGTAGTCCCACTCCCGCAGATCCGGGTCCACCCGCACGTCGTGCAGCCCGATCAGCTCGGCCGTGTCGCGGGCCCGCCGCAGGGGGCTGACGAACGCGGCCCCGATCCGCTGCGAGCGGATCAGCGGCACCAGCCGCCGCGCCTCCTCCCGCCCCCGCTCGGTCAGCGGAACATCGCTCGACCCGGTGTGCCGCCCGGACCGCGACCACTCGGTCTCACCGTGCCGGACGAGGAAGAGATCACCCATGCGTCTCAGGCTACGAGCCGATGGACCGAGTGCCATGTCGTACGTCAGTGATCGGCGGCGTACGAGAGGAAGGCGGCCCACTCCTGGGCACCGAAGGCGAGCTGCGGGCTCTGCACGTGCTTCGAGTCCCGTACGTGGATGGTCCTGGGGGCGAAGGCGACCTCCACACACTCCGGGCCGTCGTTCGTGCTGTAGCTGCTCTTGAACCACTCCAGCGCGGAACCGTTCCCCGTCGAGGGGTTGGTCATCATGTCTCTCCCAGCACTTTCTCGATGAAGGCCAGCGACTCACGGGGCGTGAGGGCCTGGGCCCGGATGATGCCATAGCGGATCTCGTGGATCTGGACCTCCTTGGGATGGGAGATCAGCCGACTGGTGAGCTGGACCTCGTTGTGCCCCACGGTGTCCCCTTCCTTGAGCCGGAGCAGCTGAAGCGACCCCGCGAGACCGGCGTGGTCCTCCCGGTCCGTGGGCATCACCTGGATCTCCACGTTCCGTCGCTGACCGACCTCCAACAGGCGTTCGAGCTGCTTCCGCATCACCATTCTGCCCCCGAGCGGGCGGCGCAGTGTCACCTCTTCCTGGACGAAGCTGAAGACGGGAGCGGGTTGCCGGTCGAAGATCTCCTGCCGTGCCAGTCGAGCGGCGACAAGGCGCTCGACCTCCTCCTCGGAGAAGGGTGGACGTCGCATCCCGTACAACGCCCTCGCGTACTCCGGCGTCTGCAACAGGCCGTGGACGACAGAGTTGGCGTAGGCGCACAGCTCGACCGCCTCCCCCTCCAGCTTCGCCAGATCCCGCACCTTCTTCGGATACCGCGCCTCCTCCACGTCCTTCTTCAGCCCGGCGATCAACCCACCCGCGTCCAGCACCCCGTCGGCGGCCTCCAGAAACGTCGAACTCGGCGCCCGCCGCCCCCGCTCCACCGAGGAAACCTGTTCCTCGCTGTACCCGATCGCCGCCCCCAACTCGGCCTGCGTCAGCCCCTTCCGCTCCCGGCACGTCTTGACGACCCGTCCCACCGTGCGCAGTACCGCCGCCGACTCCTCGTCATCGGCGCCGTACGGCTCCGTCCCGTCGCCGCCCTGCGGTTCTCGCCCCGTCACGCCCACGCCCGGACACCTCCACGTGCCGCCCGTACCCAACTCCCCGCCGACGGACGACGTAACGCCACACCGCCCGGACAGAGCCGGACAGCACCCGGACAGTGACTCCACGTACCGTCGTCGTTACTGGTCAGCGTAGAGTCGCGTGACCACGCTGAGTGACATGAACGCCGATATTGCCCCCATGAGGGCACAGCAGGCCGCCCCCGCCCGACACTTCACGATCCGCCTGTCGGCCACCCCCAGAGGCGCCCGCCTCGCCCGCCACCTCGCGGCCGAGCGACTCCACACCTGGGGCTGGCCCTACGACTCCGACGCCAACCGCACCGCGACCCTCCTCGTGGCCGAACTCGCCACGAACGCCGCCCTGCACGGCCGGGTGCGCGGCCGTGACTTCCGCCTGCGCCTCACCTTCTACCCGGCTGACCCGGCCCTCCGTATCGAGGTCACCGACCCCCGCCCCGACCGTCGCCCGCCCACCCCCGGCGGCCTCCCGGCACCGTCCTCGGAGTCCGACTCCGGCCGAGGCCTCGTCCTGGTCGAGGCCCTGTCCACCCACTGGGGAACGACCGGCAACGACCCGTACACCAAGACGGTCTGGTGCGAAGTCGCCCTGCGGTGACTGTTCAGTGGCGTCTGCGACGCTGCCGGGCATGACGTGGACCGCATTCAAAGAGCTTTCCTTCTACTGGACTTCCTGGACCGTGTTCGAGGCTCTGTGGATCGGACTGCTGTGGGCTTCACGCAGCCGGGTACCGGGGCGGGCGGTGTACTGGATCCGGCCGGCGAGACGTATCTGGCGCCGGGCGTGCGAACCGGATCGTCGCCGGCCGATGTGCCTCGGTCCCCTTCCAAGCGGCGCCCATTCTGATCGCCATCCGCGCCCGTCCTGCCGTTGAGGCCAGGTCCCGACGGAGGCTCGGTCGCCTCGCTGTGGATGCTCGCCGCCATTGCGGTGTACGGCACCGTGTCCATCGCCCTCATGGCCGCCGACGAACGGGCCACGGCCGTCTCCGACCCGGCGGGGCTGGTCACCGCGCGGGCTGCACTGTTCCTCAAGGTGCTGTTGGAGGAGCCGGAGGCGAGACGGTCTCAGGAGTCGGCTCTCGACAACCACGGCAAGGCCTTCCGCTGACTGTGCCGTGCCCTGCGTACTCAGGCCAGGTACTTGCCACGCGAACTGCCGTGCGCGGTGCGGGAGCGGGTCCGCCGGACACGGAACGGCTGATCGCGGTGGTCCTGCCTGGCGGAGGAGCCGCCACGGACGTGCTCGTCCTCGCCGGCCTGTTCAGCGTCGCGGCCGTCTTCCCGCCTCTGCGGGCGGTCCTTGAGAGGGTCACCACGGGACTGTCCGGTTCGGCGCAGGGCCATCGCGTGGAACCGGCTGCTGACGACCGGTCGGCTCGGCGTCCGGAACCGGAAACCAGACATTCCGCATGCCCCGACTGCGCTGAGGGATCCGCCGTCACCGGAGGATCACGGACGGTAGGGTGAAAGACGATCGATGGGGACACGGTGTTCCCGCAGGCGCATGAGGGGGAGGGCGACGAGACGACATGGCCGCGCTGGAGGAGAGTCAGGGACGTACTCGGGATCAACGGTCGGTGTTCGAGCGGTATCAGGACGCGGCCGCTGAGGCGGGGGAGCCTGACGCGCCGGTGTTCGCCGTGGAAGTCACCGCCGACGGCCGGCCGACCGACATCGAGCGCGAGGAGGGCGAGGAAGCGGCGTTCGAGGAGATCACCTCTCCCTTCGACCCCGAGCACATCGACATCGACACCCGGACGACCACCGTCGACCTGCTGCTCTCCCGCCTGCGCAACGAGATGATCGACCTCGCGCCCGACTTCCAGCGCAAGGCGGGCATCTGGACCGACGGCAAGCAGAGTCGGCTCATCGAGTCGCTGCTGCTGCGCATCCCCATCCCGTCGTTCTATGCCGCCGAGAACAAGGACGGCAGCTGGGCCATCGTCGACGGCATCCAGCGCCTCACGTCGATCGCCCGTTTCCTCGAGCCCCAGGCGGTCGGCGCCGATCCGCTGAAGCTGACGGGCCTGGAGTATCTGCGCAACTTCGAGGGCGCAAGTTTCACGGACCTGTCCGGAAAGCTCCAGATCCGGCTGCGTGAGACGGAGGTCGTCGTCCACGTCATCCGACGCGGTACACCCGAACCGGTGATGTTCAACGTCTTCGCGCGCATCAACACCGGAGGCGAGCCCCTCACTCGGCAGGAGATCCGGCACGCGCTCATCCCCGGCCGGGCCCGTACCCTCCTCGCGGAACTCGCGGTGACTCCGGAGTTCCGGCAGGCCACCGGCTACAGCGTTGTCGGCGACCGGATGGCCGACCGGGAGATGGCGCTCCGCTTCCTGGCCTTCCGCATGACTTCCCCGCACGCGTACCGGCCCGGTGACTTCGACGCGTTCCTCGCCGAGGCGATGCATCAGGTGAACCGTCTCGACAGCGCGGACGAGGACCGGCTGCGATTCGAGTTCCTCACGGCGATGACCGCGGCGAAGGAGATCTTCGGCCCGCACGCGTTCCGGAAGTACCGCCGCAACCAGCAGCGCAAGTCACCCATCAACAAGGCCCTCTTCGAGGCCATCGCCGTCAACCTGGCGGGCCTGAGCCACTACGAGCGCGAGGAGCTGCGGCGGGCCGACGTTCTCGACGCCTTCGCCGATCTCATGGAGGACGTGGACTTCGAGCGCGCCATCTCGGTGGGCACCGGTGACGCCAGGAAGGTGCGCAAGCGGTTCGACGCGGTCAAGGAGCTCTTCGAGAACGCCCTAGGCGCTGAAGGCGGGGGCGCCGAGCAGTGATCAACCGTGTCACGCTGATCAACTTCAAGGCCTTCCGGCGTCTGGAGCTGCCCCTCGGCCCGCTAACTCTCCTCACCGGTCTCAACTCTTCGGGCAAGAGCAGCGTCCTGCAATCGCTGGGACTGCTCAGGCAGTCGTACGAGACGCAGATGCTGGTCAGGACGAAGCGTGCCGGAGGCGGCCTGCTGCTGAACGGCGATCTCGTCGCCCTGGGAACGGCACAGGATGTCCTGCACGAGGACTTCGGGCCGGTGGAGGAACTCCCCACGGTCAACGAGCCGCTCGTCGCCTTTGTCATCGAGGAGGACGGCGAGGAGCGCACCTGGGCCGCCGCGTACGACATCCGCCATCCCGACCAGGACGTCATGCCGCTGGCGGAGGGATCGGTGCGCGCGCAGCTGGCCGAGCAGCCGTTCCAGTACCTGCACGCGGACCGCATCACCCCGGCGGTCACCTACCCCCGTTCCCACCAGATCGCCGTGGCCCGCGGGTTCCTCGGTGTGCGTGGCGAACACACTGTCAACTACCTGCGCCACCACACGGCTCAGGAAGTACCCACGCAGGTGCCCGAGGGCCCCCTCCGCCACCGTGGTGCCGCCTCCCCCCAGCTCCTGGACCAGACGATCGCCTGGATGCAGGAACTGTGCCCCGGTGTCAATATCGAGACGGATCCCATCGAAGGCACCGACTCGGTCCGCCTCTCCTACGGCTTCGGCGGCACCGCCGGCATCAACGCCACCCGTCGCCGCCGCCCCACGAACGTCGGCTTCGGGCTCACCTACGCGTTGCCCATCGTCGTCGCCTGCCTCACCGCGACACCCGAGAGCCTGATACTGCTGGAGAACCCCGAGGCCCACCTGCACCCGAAGGGGCAGAGCAGGATGGCCGCACTGCTCTCCGCGGCCGCCGCCACCGGCGCCCAGCTGATCGTCGAGACGCACAGCGACCACGTGCTGAACGGCATCCGCATCGCTGTGAAACAGGGTGTCCTGCAACCGGAGGACACGGTCGTGCACTACTTCCAGGGCAACGGGGCCGGCACCGAGGTCGTCACCCCCCGCATCGACAAGGACGGCATGCTTCAACAGTGGCCCGAGGGCTTCTTCGACGAGTGGGAGAACTCGCTCGACCAGCTGCTGGACTGACGGTACGGGCCGACACAGGGGGAGCAAGACGTGCCACTGCTGTTTCTGAACGAGAAATCCTGGGGAACGGCCTGTGACCCGGCGCGGGCCGAACGGGCCATGGCCGACTTCGTGAACGCCGTGCGCGCCGCAGCGACCGCGGGTGGATCGGACACGGCACTGGTGAGCGAGGTGGACGTCAAGGCCCTGGAGATCGCGGAGGGGTATCCCGTCAACAAATGGATCGGCGCCAGCCCGCGCAACCGCGCCCTCTGGCAGCGCCTTCGTGGCTTACAGGGAAGATCTCCCGTCCGCAGCGTTTTCCCGGCGCGGGACGCCGCCGATCATCTCGAGTACCGCCATGACGGTGAGGTCGTCCTGGGACTGGGCGCCGCGCACTTCATGGACGGCATCGCCGTCAGTCTCGCGGTGGCGCGGCAGTGGCAGGCCGACCACGTGACCCTGGAGCGGAGCGAACTGGTTGAGGACGACGACGGCACACTGAAGATGCGGCAGGACACCGTCGACGTCCGGCATCTGGCCGCTGAGCCGCACCTCGACGGGCACCTGGACTGGATCCGCAAGACGCGCCAGGAAGGTGTTACCACCGGCCTGCGCATCTGGGACAGCAGGGCCGACCTCTACCCCCACCTCACCTTCCTGCCACGTGTCGGGGACCAGCTCAGCGACCTGAACCCGCACTGGGTCGTGCCCGTACGGCGCTGCCTGGAGAAACTCGAGGCGGCCGCCGCCGCATGGGACCCCGCCACCATGGCAGAACCGGAATGGCGGACCAAGGTGACTCCGGAAGGAGAAACCCGTAAGCGGGTGTGTCAGTTCGAGGACCTGGACGGGAAGGTGGAGACCTTCCACCTCCACGCCCGCTTCACCCCGGGAGCCGGCCGCATCCACTTCCGCCTGGTCGGGGAGGAGGGCGGGCTCCGCATCGCGCACATCGGCGGCAAGATCTGCCCCGATCTCTGACCGGCCTCAGAACAGCGTCTCCTGTCCTTCCGGCACTCGCGACCTCCTGGATCTGGGCGCCGGGGCGGCAACCTCTGCGACCGGTGAGGGCGCGGAAGGCTGCGGCCTCTCCTTCGGCGCCGCCGGCTTGCGCTTGCGACCCCGCTTTCTCCGAGGTGTCGGCACCCCGCCTTCCAGCACCTCCTGCAACCGGTTCCGCGTCCGCGTCTCCAACTGCCGTATGCGCTCGCGTATGACGTCGTAATCCTTGCCGATGTCGTCCAGCGTCTCCCGCTCGCCGCCCACCAGTCCGCAGAGCCGCCGCATCACGTCCGCCTCATGCTCCGTGAGGCCGGCGTCCGTCGGCCGGCCGATGCGGCGGACCGCGTCGACCTCGGCCACCGTGAGGTTCGCATCGCGACGGCCACAGCGCGCGCGGAGAGGGACCTCCCCTCGGCGGCCGGCCGTGACTTCCACGCCGTGCGCCGGAAGCGGTCCTCTTCCATGTGGGAGTGCGCGGCAGCCATGACCGCGTTCAGGTTCCCTACCCGCCTCTGTCCCCTCGGCGCCTTCCGAGGCGTCGCCTGCGTCGACTGCCACCGCCGTGGCCTCGGAGTCCTGCGCGCGTGGCGACTACTGGCGATAGCCGCTGAGGAACCGTCCGATCCGTCCGATCGCCGCCTCCAGGTCCTCCGCGTGGGGGAGGGTGAGGATGCGGAAGTGGTCGGGGGTCGGCCAGTTGAAGCCCGTGCCCTGGACCACCTGGATCTTCTCCCGCAGCAGCAGGTCCAGGACGAACCTCTCGTCGTCGTGGATCCTGTGCACCTTCGGGTCGATGCGCGGGAAGGCGTACAGGGCGCCCTTGGGCTTCACGCAGGACACCCCGGGGATCTCGTTGAGCTTCTCCCAGGCGACGTTGCGCTGTTCGTACAGCCGTCCGCCCGGGGTGGTCAGCTCGCGGATGGACTGGCGGCCACCGAGCGCGGCCTGGATGGCGTACTGGGCGGGCGCGTTGGCGCACAGCCGCATGGAGGCCAGCATGGTCAGGCCCTCCAGGTAGTCGCGGGCGTGCTGCTTGGGGCCGGTGACCACGAGCCAGCCCGAGCGGAAGCCGGCCACCCGGTACGTCTTCGACAGCCCGCAGAAGGTGAGCACGACCAGGTCGGGGGCGAGGGCCGCGGCGGAGTGGTGTACGGCGTCGTCGTAGAGGATCTGGTCGTAGATCTCGTCGGCGAAGACCATCAGACCGTGGCGGCGGGCCAGATCGAGGATTCCCTCGACGATCTCCTTCGGATAGACCGCGCCGGTGGGGTTGTTGGGGTTGATGATCACGACGGCCTTGGTGCGGCCGGTGATCTTCGACTCCATGTCCGCCAGATCCGGGTACCAGTCGGCCTGTTCGTCGCAGAGGTAGTGAACCGCCTTGCCCCCGGCGAGGGTTGTCACCGCCGTCCACAGCGGGAAGTCGGGGGCGGGGATCAGGATCTCGTCACCGTCCTCGATGAGCGCCTGCACGGCCATGGAGACCAGCTCCGAGACGCCGTTGCCGAGGAAGACGTCGTCGACGTCGACCTCCAGGCCGAGGGTCTGGTAGCGCTGGGCGACCGCGCGGCGGGCGGAGAGGATGCCGCGGGAGTCGGTGTAGCCGTGCGCCTGGGGGAGCATCCGGATCATGTCCTGGAGGATCTCCTCCGGCGCCTCGAAGCCGAAGAGCGCGGGGTTGCCGGTGTTCAGGCGCAGCACGCTGTGGCCCGCCTCCTCCAGCGCGTTGGCGTGCTCGATGACCGGTCCGCGGATCTCGTAGCAGACCTCGCTGAGCTTGTTCGACTGCCGGAACTCCATGCTCGCTCGCCCCTCCGCTTTCGTGTGTTGCTTGGTTTTACCAAGTTCGAGCTTGGAAAGTCCAACAACATGTCTAGACTGCGTCGCATGTCACCTCGCCGAAGCTACGACCAGTACTGTTCCGCAGCCCGTGCCCTGGACCTGGTGGGCGACCGCTGGACCCTGCTGATCGTCCGGGAGCTGCTGGCCGGACCCCGCCGCTACACGGACCTGCACGCGGACCTGCCGGGCGTGAGCACGGACGTCCTCGCCTCCCGGCTGAAGGACATGGAGCGGGACGGACTGACGAGCAGGCGCCGGCTGCCCCCGCCGGGAGCCGCCTACGTCTACGAACTCACGGCGCGAGGACGGGAGTTGCTGCCCGTGCTGCAGGCGCTGAGCCGGTGGGGGCAGGACGAGCTCGGCGACCGGCGGCCCACCGACGCCCTGCGCGCCCACTGGTTCGCGCTGCCCCTGCTGCGCGCCCTGCAGGGGGAGGGGCTGGTCGAAGTACGGCTGGAGGAAGGCGACTTCCATCTGTACGTCGGCACCGAGGACGGCCCGGTGTACGGCGACGGGCCCGCACCCGGCGAGCCGGACGCGCGGCTCGTTCTCGACGCGGAGACCTGCGCGGCCCTGGCGCGCGGGGAGGTGGCTCTCGCCGACGCGGTACGGGACGGGCGGGTCGCCGTGACCGGCGACGGCACCCTCGCCAAGGCACTGAGGGAGACATGACGAAGGGGCCCACCGTGGCGGCACGGTGGGCCCCTTGACGTACCGTCAGGCTCCCGGCGGCACCCGCGAGGGCCGGCCCGAGCCCCGCGTCAGCGTGTACCCGCCGATCCCCGCGAGGGCGGCCAGGATCGCGCCCACGCCGGTCCACACCCACCGGTCGGACCACCAGCCGGACGACCAGCCGTCCTCGGGCTCGATGCCGGACAGCACCGCCGACTTCGTCGAACCACCGTCCTCCGACTCGGACTTGGACGACACGGCGATCCCCGGCACCAGCGGCTTCGCCAGCGAGCCGTCCACCGCCGCCGAGCCGCCGATGTCCTTAGAGTCGACCTGGATGGAGGCGCCGATCGGCTGGCCGAGGTCGGCCGTGGTCACGTTCACCACCGTCAGCCGGACGTAGTACGTGCCGGGCAGCGGGTCGTTGGCCCACGGCTCCGACCAGGCGCGGACCGTACGCATCACGCAGGTCAGCTCGACCGACGTGGTGCCCTGCGCCGCCGTGCGCGTCTGCGCCCCGTACTGGCAGGCCTGGCGGCGGCGCAGCCCGTCGTACACGTCGATCTGCCAGGTCTGGGCCGCGTGCGTGTCGGGCAGCCTCACCATCGCCTTGACGGTGGGCCGCTGACCGGCGTCCGCGGGAAAGGACCAGTACAGGTAGTCGCCGGCGGAGGCGCTCGCGGTGGCCCGCTGTCCCTGGTCGATCTCGGCCGCCGTACGGAACGACGTGCCCGCCGTGGTCGGCGCGCGGCCGTCCGAGGAGCCGGACGACGAGGGCGACGGCGAGGAGTCGGCCGCCGCGGGGCCCGCCGCGAGACCCAGGGCCAGCAGCGTGGCGCTCAACACGCGTGTGATCCGCATCAGTTGGTCCTCCAGACCGCGACCCGCCAGCGCGACAGCCAGCCCCAGATCAGACCGGCCAGGAACCCGACCAGCACCAGCAACACGAGCAGCCACCAGCCACGGCCGAGACCGAAGGAGGCCACGTCGCTCGCGTGCGAGGGGCCGTCGACGACGTCGACGGTCATCTCCAGCGGCAGACCCGGGGTGGTCTTCACGCCCGAGGCGGCCGAGAAGGAGTTCGTGACCTGCAGACACACCGTCTCGGCGGCCGGTTTGTCGCTGTCGTCGTCGTCCCGTTCGGGCTTGGGATAGCGCAGCCCGGTGGAGATGACGTCCGTGCGCCCGTCGCCCGCGGCCTCCCCGCGCACGATCTCGCGGCCGTGCAGCGTCACGGCCCGCAGCAGCGCCCCGTAGGCGGGATTGACGGCGCGGTCGGCCGCCACGCTCACCGAGGCGCGCAGCTCCTGGCCCGCCTGGACGTCCACCCGGTACCAGCGCTCCTGCCCGAACTCCTCGCGGTCGGTGTAGAGACCGGACTTCAGGGTCGGCGCGTCCGTGCACCGCGCGGCGCCCTCGGTGGCCACCGGCGTCACCACCGGGTCGGCCGCCCGGTCCACCAACTGGTTGACCTTGTCGGTGAGTTCGTCGGTGTGCTCGACCGAGGTGTACGTGCCGCCGGTCGCCTCCGCGATACAACTGAGCTGCTTGTTCAGCTTGGTGCTGGGCACCAGGCCGAGCGTGTCGATGGTCGTGCCGATGCCCTTGGCGGCGATCTCGCGCGCCACCTCGCACGGGTCGAGCGGGGCGCAGGTGTCCTCGCCGTCGGTGATCAGCACGATCCGCTTGGAGCCCGCGCCGCTGCCGAGGTCGTCGGCCGCCTTCAGCAGCGCCGGACCGATCGGCGTCCAGCCGGTCGGCGAGAGGGTCGCCACGGCCGTCTTGGCCTCGGTGCGGTCGAGGGTGCTGACCGGGTAGAGCTGCGCGGTGTCCTTGCAGCCCGTCTGCCGGTCGTTGCCCGGGTAGTTGGCGCCGAGCGTGCGGATGCCGAGCTGGACCTCCTCGGGCGTGGCGTCGAGCACCTCGTTGAACGCCTGCTTCGCCGCCGCCATCCGGGTCCCGCCGTCGATGTCCCGGGTCCGCATGGACCCGCTGACGTCGAGCACGAGATCGACCTTGGGCGTGGCCTCGCCCGTGGGTTCACCGGCGCGGGCCGCGGCCGGGAAGACGAGCCCGGCCGCCAGGGTGGCGAGCAGGGCGCACACTCCTGCCGCCAGCCGTTGTGTTCTGATCATCGGCGGATCCTATTGATCAGGCGGGCCGTGATCCAAAACGGGCGGGGTGGTATGTGACATGGCACTGAGAATTTCAGTGGCATGTGACATACCAACGGGACCCGGTGGTATGTCACATGCCACCCCCGAACCGCAGTGCTATGTCACATGCCGCCCCGGAACCGCAGTGCTATGTCACATACCACCGCTCACCGCAGCGGATTGGGCAGCCCCGTCCACTGATCACCCGCCACCCCCGGCGACATCCGCATCAGCGTCAGCGCCTTCGTCGGCAGCGGCTGTTCGACCAGCGCCGCCAGGTCGGGCGTGCGCGGCAGGTCCCGTACGGCCGTCTCCAGCGCGGCCCCCAGCGCCGGCGCCGAACCCGCCGTACCGGCGAGGGCGCCCGCCACCAGCGAACCGAACAGCTTGCGGCGCAGGGCCGTCACGTCGTCCGTGACGATCCGTCCCGTCAACTCCGGTACCGGGATGCCGTTCCGAGCCAGCCGGGCCGGGCTGACCCGGATGTCGGCGAGGTCGCGGTAGACCAGCCGCAGCGGGGCACCCGTGCGGGACAGGACCACCAGGAGGTTCTGGCCGTGCGCCTCGAGCGCCACACCCAGCTGAAGCAGGCGCAGGCCGACCGTGAGGGTGAGACGTGTGAAGTCGGCGAGCCAGGAGGGGGATTCGGGCAGCGTGGTGGTGGCCAGTGCCCCCACCGGCACCACCCGCTCGCCGCTGTCGGTCGCCGCGTACGTCTGCGGCGACTCCCGCAGCACGGCGGCGAGGTCGGGCGAGTCCGCCGTGGCCGCGCCCAGCGTGCGCGTGACGTGCAGCAGACCGTCCGAACGCGCGGCCAGCGCCTGGGCGAACGACGACAGCGTGGCCGAAAGCCCCACCGAGTAGACCGAGATGTCCCGCACCGAGGACGTCAGCCGGGCGCTCAGCGCGGTCTTGACGTGCGGCCCGTCCGGCAGGGCGAGCGTGCGCAGCGACATCAACGGGTGCGCCTCGCGCCACTCCTCGCAGCTCCGCTTGAGCACGTGCGCCGCCTGCCACGGGTGCACCGGCAGCAACAGCCGCCCCCCGTCCCGCAGTTCGTCGGGCCACTGCCCGGTCACCAGGCACTCGCGCGCGGCCACCGGAACCGTTCCCAGCTCCACGACGGGCCGGTGCTCGGGCCCGTACGCGAGCTGCTCCGCCACCGAGAACCCGGGCCGGGAGCGGCAGCCCGGGTGGTACGGATGCCCGTCGACCACCCGCTGCTCCCACTCCCAGTCGGCGATCGGCCACTGGTCGGCGCGCGGTTCCTGTCCGGCCCGCGACAGCGCCAACGAGGCCACGCTGTGGGCGAGTTCGGCCGCGAAGTCGGCGCCGTGCGGCACCGCGAGGCCGGTCATCAACCGCGCCGGATGGTCGTACGTCGCATCGTCGAGCCGTACGGAGGTCACGTACGCGGCGGTCGCGTACGGGTCCGCGGCCGGGCCGTGCAGCCGGCGCCCGTCGGCCAGGCGCAGGGTGAGCCCGTCCCGGCCCCGCTCCCGGCCCGCGATCCACGGCAGCGGCTCATGGGCGAGGGCCCGCCACAACCGGGTCAGCACGGCCGCCCGGGCGCCGCACAGCTCGGCGTCGTACCGTGGCAGCAGACCGGGGCGTACGGCGGCCAGCTCGTCGGCGACCTCGGACTCCGCGGGGTGGGGACGGTGCACGGGCGGGCTCCTCGGGGCGAGTACGGCGTCACGGACAGGGGGCGACGGCATCCATACTGATCATCTTCGACCGAACGGACCTCTGGGAACGAATGGATCGCGTGGACCTCATGCCCCCGCCCGCCGGTGACGACGCCGACCGCGCCGACGCGTACGCCGCAGCGCCGCTCCTCAACTGTCTGCTGCGCGAGGTCGCCGAGCCACTGGGACGCACGGCCACCCACCGCACGTACCGGCTGCCCGGCGTCGACCGCCGGCTGCGCGTCCGGGGCGGGCGGCGGCCCGCGGAACCCGAGGTCCACGCGGGCGGAAAGTGGCACCGCATCGGCCATACCGAGCTGGTCAAGCTGGTCTCCGAGGAACTGCGCCGCCACACGGGCCTGTCCAACCACGAACTGCCCGCCGAGATGATCGACAGCCGGGACGCGGTGGCCGCGCTGCTCGCCGCCCGCGCCCGGGCAGCGGTGCCCGAGGACCCCTACCGGCGCTCCGAGCAGTCGTTGATCACCGGCCACCCCCACCACCCGGCGCCCAAGGCGCGCGGCGGCGGCCCGGTGGCGGCCTGGCTGCCGTACGCCCCCGAGGCGCACGCGCAGTTCCCGCTCGCGCTGCTCGGCGTGCGCGAGGACACGGTCGTCGAGGAGGGCGACACCTCGGCCCTGGACGGGCTGGGCGAGGCACCGCCCGGCTACCGGCTGCTGCCCGCGCATCCCTGGCAGCTGGAGCTGGTCACGCTCGCGGACGCCTTCGCGGACGGGCGGCTGATCCGGCTCGGCACGACCGCCTTCGCCACCTGGCCGACGGCCGCGGTCCGCACGCTGTACGCCCCCGGCGAGGACCTGTTCCTGAAGTTCAGCCTGGACGTGCGCATCACCAACGACATCCGCCGGCTCTGGCGCCACGACCTGCGAAAACTCCGCCGCACGGACGAGGCGGCCGGCCGCGCCCTCGCCGGGACGACGGGGGCCTGGCTGAGCGACCGGGGCTACCGCACGGCCGGCTTCGCCTTCGAGGAACTCGCGGTGCTGGTCCGGGACGGGCTCGGCGGGCATGTGCCGCCCGGCACGACCCCGCTGCTCGCCGCGGGCCTGGTCGAGGGCTTCGACGGCGACCCGCTGCGCGGTGCCGCGGATCCGGCGGCCTGGTGGGAGGCGTATCTGCGGGCCGTCGTACCGCCCGTGCTGGACGCCTTCGCCGGCCACGGCGTCGTCCTGGAGGCGCATCTGCAGAACACGCTGGTCGCGGTCGACGCCGACGGCATGCCCGTGCGGGCGCTGTTCCGGGACGCGGAGGGCGTGAAGCTGCTGCCCGACGTCCCGCGCGCGGCCGGCTGGGAGCGGCTGGTGTACTGCCTGGTCGTCAACCACCTCACCGAGGTCGCCGCCGCCCTGGCCGAACACCACCCCGGCCTCGACCCCTGGCCCGCCGCCCGCCGCGAACTCGCCCGCCACGACCTGCCCGAGGCCGCCGCCCTCCTCACCTGTCCGACCCTCCCCGGCAAGACGAACCTCCTGCTGCGCTGGACCGGCGCCGACGGCGCGGACGCCCGCTATCTGCCGCTGCCCAATCCGCTGGCCGGGTGAGCGTCGGCATTACCCTGTCGGGTGTGCTGCGCGACGTGACTGCTGTTCGATACGTGACCCCGCTGCGCTCCGGCGGTTCCGTCCCCGGAGTCTTCGAGGCCGACGACCTGGGCACCTACGTCGTGAAGTTCACCGGTTCCGCGCAGGGCCGCAAGGCGCTGGTCGCCGAGGTGATCGTGGGTGAGCTGGCGCGGGCGCTCGGCCTGCGCTTCCCCGAGCTGGTGCTGGTGCGCTTCGACCCCGCGATCGCCTCCGCCGAACCGCACCAGGAGGTGCGGGACCTGCACCGGGCCAGCGTCGGCGTCAACCTCGGCATGGACTATCTGCCGGGCGCCCGGGACTTCACGCCCGAGGTCGCCGAGCACTTCCCCGTGGACCCCCTGGAGGCGGGCCGGATCGTCTGGCTCGACGCCCTCACCGTCAACGTCGACCGGACCGTGCACAGCTCCAACCTGATGGTCTGGCCGACGCTCGGCACCGTACCGCCGCACCTGTGGCTGATCGACCACGGCGCCGCCCTCGTCTTCCACCACCGCTGGGACGCCACCGACCCGGCGAAGGCGTACGACTTCCGCCACCACGCCCTCGGCCACTACGGACCCGACGTCCGCGCCGCCGACGCCGAACTCGCGCCGAAGGTGACCGAGGAACTGCTGCGCCGGGTCGTCGGGGAGGTCCCGGGCGAGTGGCTCACCGACCACGCCACGCCGGAGGAGGCGCGCGAGGCGTACGTGACGTACCTCCACGCGCGCGTGCGCGCCTCCGGGCAGTGGCTGCCCACCGACTTCCCGAGCCGGGAGGCACTCGCCGCCGAGGAGGCCCTGCGCACGGCGAGGAACCAGCGGGGACGCCCCGCGTGGCTGAGGCAGGTCCCCGACCTGCACGGCAAGCCCGCCGCCGAACAGGACTGGTCGGTGCACCTCGGCTGAGGTGCCGGCCTTGGGCGGGTGCCGGCCTCGGCTGAGGTGTCAGCCGCGCAGCTGCTCGTACGCCGGAAGGGTCAGGAAGTCGGCGTAGTCGGCGTCGAGGGAGACCTGCAGCAGCAGGTCGTGGGCCTGCTGCCAGTGGCCGGCCGCGAAGGCCTCCTCGCCGATCTCCGTACGGATGGCGTCGAGTTCCTCGGCGGCGACCTTGCGGGCCAGCTCCGGGGTGGCCTTCTCGCCGTTCTCGAACTCGACGCCCGCGTTGATCCACTGCCAGATCTGCGAGCGGGAGATCTCGGCGGTGGCCGCGTCCTCCATGAGGTTGAAGATGGCGACCGCGCCGAGGCCCCGCAGCCACGCCTCGATGTAACGGATGCCCACCTGGACGGCGTTGACGAGACCGGCGTACGTCGGCTTCGCCTCCAGCGAGTCGATCGCGATCAGGTCGGCGGCCTCGACGTGGACGTCCTCGCGCAGCCGGTCCTTCTGGTTCGGCTTGTCGCCGAGGACCTTGTCGAAGGACTCCATGGCGATCGGGACCAGGTCGGGGTGGGCGACCCAGGAGCCGTCGAACCCGTCGTTCGCCTCACGGTCCTTGTCGGCGCGGACCTTCTCGAAGGCGACCTTGTTGACCTCGGCGTCCCGGCGGGAGGGGATGAACGCCGCCATGCCGCCGATCGCGTGCGCACCGCGCTTGTGGCAGGTGCGCACGAGGAGTTCGGTGTACGCCCGCATGAACGGGGCCGTCATCGTGACCGCGTTGCGGTCCGGGAGGACGAACCTGGCGCCGCCGTCACGGAAGTTCTTGACGATGGAGAACAGGTAGTCCCAGCGGCCGGCGTTCAACCCCGAGGCGTGGTCGCGCAGTTCGTAGAGGATCTCGTCCATCTCGTAGGCCGCGGTGATCGTCTCGATCAGCACGGTCGCGCGGACGGTGCCCTGTGGGACGCCGACGTAGTCCTGCGCGAAGACGAACACGTCGTTCCACAGGCGGGCTTCGAGGTGCGACTCGGTCTTCGGCAGGTAGAAGTACGGGCCCTTGCCGAGGTCGAGCAGGCGCTGGGCGTTGTGGAAGAAGTAGAGGCCGAAGTCGACGAAGGCGCCGGGGACCGGGGAGCCGTCGGCGTCGACCAGGTGCCGCTCGGCGAGGTGCCAGCCGCGCGGGCGCATGACGACCGTCGCCAGCTCCTCGCTCGGGCGCAGGGCGTACGACTTGCCGCTCGCCGGGTCGGTGAAGTCGATGGTCCGGGCGTACGCGTCGATCAGGTTGATCTGACCGGTGACCACGTTCTCCCAGGTCGGCGCCGAGGCGTCCTCGAAGTCCGCGAGCCAGATCCGGGCGCCGGAGTTGAGGGCGTTGACGGTCATCTTGCGGTCGGTCGGGCCGGTGATCTCCACGCGCCGGTCGTTCAGGGCGGCGGGGGAGGGGGCCACCTTCCAGGAGTCGTCGGCGCGGATCGCGGCGGTCTCCGGGAGGAAGTCGAGGGTGGAGGTGCGGGCGATCTCGGCGCGGCGCTCGGCGCGGCGGGCGAGGAGTTCGTCACGGCGCGGCGTGAACCGCCGGTGCAGCTCGGCCACGAAGGCGAGGGCCGCCTCGGTGAGGACCTCCTCCTGCCGGGGCAGGGGCTCGGCGTCGACGATGGCCAGCGGGGACGGCGCTGGTGCGGACATGAGCTGTCACTTCCTTCAGCGGTGGCACCGGGTGCCAGTCGAACCGGGTACGGCGAGCGCGCCCTCGCCAGGGGAGGGCGCTTCTGAACAGTGGATACTAGTTTCCTCATCGTGGAAGTTCAATGGTTTGTTGATGTCGAGATTCTCCGGGTCGAGGCAAGGTGGCGCTGGGTGCCATCCCGCTCACTCCAGGTGCGCGAGGTCGGCCTCGGTGTCGATGTCGTACGGCCGCGCCACGTCCCCGCACTCGACGAGCGTGATGGCCTCTCGGTGCTCCTTCAGATAGGCGCGTGCCCCCCGGTCGCCGGTCGCAGTCGCCGCGATCTTGGCCCAGTGCGCGGCGCCGAAGAGGACCGGGTGGCCGCGTACGCCGTCGTAGGCGGCCGAGACCAGGGAGTCCTCGTCCGCGAAGCCCGCGAGCACCCGCCGCACGGCCTCCGGCCCGATGCCGGGCTGGTCCACGAGCGAGACGAGCGCGGCCCGCGCCCCCGTGCCGGCGAGCGAGTCCAGCCCGGTCCGCAACGACGACCCCATGCCGTCGGCCCAGCCGGGGTTCTCGACGAGCACGCACCCCTCCAGCCGCGCCCGCTCCCGCACCGCGTCCGCCGCGGCCCCGAGCACCACATGGACCCGGTCGCACCCGGCCGCTCGCAGCACGCCCACCGCATGTTCCACCAGTGGCCGCCCGCGGTGCTCCAGCAGCGCCTTGGGCCGCCCGCCGAGCCGCCGGCCGCCCCCCGCGGCGAGCAGCAGCCCGGCCACGTCCACCTGTCCGTTCCTCATGCCTCCTGCATACCTGACATCGGGGCGGGTGCCTGGTTTCCGGGGGCTGAATTTCGGTCCGCACGGTGGCGCGCCGGGCACCGGGTGGCGTTTACTGACCCGCGTCCCCGGCGCCCGACCAACGCCACAGGGGGCGCGTAGCGGGATCACCACAAGACGGCGCACAAGGGCGTGCGAGGGGGAGAGCTGTGTTGCGGAGCTTGGGGCAGAGACCAGTGACCGGCAGTGACGAGGACCCGAGAGTGGCGGGACTGCGGACCGCGGTCTCCCGGCTGCGCCGTGAACTGGCCGCGCATCCGGCGGAGTTCCCCGACCGCGCCATCGCCGAGGACGAACTCGCCGCCCTCGCCGCCATGGTCACCTACGGCAGCCCCGAAGTCCCCCGCCTGCGCAGCTCGTTGCTGCTGATAGCGGGCGCGATCGGCTCGGTGAGCGCCCTGTCCCGTGGGCTGGCGGAGGTCCGCGACGCGGTGGAGCTGTTCGGGGAACCGAGGTCCTGACCCGCTCGCGCGCTCGGGGGCGTCACGCCGGGTTCTGGCTGGCCAGTGCCTGTGACAGTTCGCCGGCCGCCTGCTGGAGCACCGGCACGATCCGCTCCGTCGCCGACTCCGTGACCCGGCCGGCCGGCCCCGAGATCGAGATGGCGGCCGCGGTGGGGGAGTCGGGCACGGACACGGCGAGACAGCGGACGCCGATCTCCTGCTCGTTGTCGTCGACCGCGTAACCCCGGCGGCGGACGTCCTCCAGGGCGGCCAGGAAACCCTCGGGTGTGGTGATGGTCTTCTCGGTCGTGGCCGGCATGCCCGTGCGGTGGAGCAGGGCACGCACCTCGTCGTCCGGGAAGCCGGCCAGCAGCGCCTTGCCCACCCCCGTCGAGTGCGGCAGCACCCGTCGGCCGACCTCCGTGAACATGCGCATCGAGTGCTTGGACGGCACCTGGGCGACGTACACGATCTCGTCGCCGTCCAGCAGCGCCATGTTCGCCGTCTCTCCGGTCTCCTCGACCAGCCGGGCCAGGTAGGGCCGCGCCCAGGTGCCGAGCAGCCGGGACGCCGACTCGCCGAGGCGGATCAGGCGGGGGCCGAGCGCGTACCGGCGATTGGCCTGCTGGCGGACGTAACCGCAGGCCACGAGCGTGCGCATCAGACGGTGGATGGTGGGCAGGGGCAGGCCGCTGCTCGCGGACAGCTCGCTCAGGCCGACCTCGCCGCCCGCGTCGGCCATCCGCTCGAGCAGGTCGAAGGCGCGCTCGAGGGACTGGACGCCCCCGCCGTTGGACCTGGCGGAGTCGGTGGTGCTGGCGCTGGACGTCGGCACGGCGCGTTCCTTTCGGGCGGGCGGGAGGGCAGCAGCCTACCCGCCGGTCGGTTGACTCCCCGCTGGTGCATGGCTACGTTCTGCTTGACGGAATTCTAATTCCGCTTTGTGGAAACGTCCAGAGTGGCCGTCGGGGAAGCCCCGCCCGTCAGTGTGCCCTTGACGGGGCGAGGGTGGGAGCGGAGACTCCTTCAACAGAAAGTTGAATTCCGTTACGCGGAAGTCAACGGCGGCAGAGAGGGGTCCGGGTGTCCGACGCTGAACTGGTGCTGCGCTCGACGCGCGTCATCACCCCGGAGGGAACGCGGGCCGCCTCGGTCGCGGTCGCCGGGGGCAGGATCACGGCTGTACGGGCGTACGACGCTCCCGTACCGGAGGGTGCCCGCCTGGAGGACCTGGGCGACGACGTCCTGCTGCCCGGCCTGGTCGACACGCACGTGCACGTCAACGACCCCGGCCGCACCGAGTGGGAGGGCTTCTGGACCGCCACGCGCGCGGCGGCGGCCGGCGGCATCACCACCCTCGTCGACATGCCGCTCAACTCCCTCCCGCCGACCACGACGGTCGACCACCTGCGGACCAAGCAGGCGGTCGCCGCCGACAAGGCGCACATCGACGTCGGCTTCTGGGGCGGCGCCCTGCCGGACAACGTCAAGGACCTCCGCCCGCTGCACGAGGCCGGCGTCTTCGGCTTCAAGGCGTTCCTGTCCCCGTCCGGCGTGGACGAGTTCCCGCACCTCGACCAGGACCGGCTCGCCCAGTCCCTGGCCGAGATCTCCTCCTTCGGCGGCCTGCTGATCGTGCACGCCGAGGACCCGCACCACCTGGAAGCCGCCCCGCAGCAGGGCGGCCCCCGCTACGCCGACTTCCTGGCCTCCCGCCCGCGCGACGCCGAGGACACGGCGATCGCGCAGCTCATCGCCCAGGCGAAACGCCTCCACGCGCGCGTGCACGTCCTGCACCTGTCGTCCGGCGACGCGCTGCCGCTGATCGCCGCGGCGAAGGCGGAGGGCGTCCGCGTCACCGTCGAGACCTGCCCGCACTACCTGACCCTCACCGCGGAGGAAGTCCCGGACGGCGCCAGCGAGTTCAAGTGCTGCCCGCCCATCCGCGAGGCCGCCAACCAGGACCTGCTGTGGCGGGCGCTGGCCGACGGCACGATCGACTGCGTGGTCACCGACCACTCCCCGTCCACGGCCGACCTCAAGACGGACGACTTCGCGACGGCCTGGGGCGGCATCTCGGGCCTGCAGCTGAGCCTGTCCGCGGTCTGGACGGCGGCCCGGGCCCGCGGTCACTCACTGGAGGACGTGGTCCGCTGGATGTCCACGCGGACCTCGGAACTGGTCGGTCTGGACGGGCGCAAGGGCGCCATCGCTCCCGGTCACGACGCCGACTTCGCCGTCCTCGCCCCGGACGAGACCTTCACCGTCGACCCGGCGGCCCTCCAGCACCGCAACCGTGTGACGGCGTACGCGGGCAGGACCCTGCACGGCGTCGTGAGGTCGACCTGGCTGCGCGGCGAACGCATCGTGGCGAACGGCGAGTTCACCGCCCCGAGGGGCCGACTGCTCACCCGCACCCCCTGATCCCCTGTCCGCACCCGCGGCGGCCGACTCCCGAAAGGCACACATCCCGTGACGGCGATCCCCAGCTTCACCGGCGACGCGAACCCCTACGGCGGCGGCGACCCCTACGCGGACTACCGCACCGCCGACTTCCCCTTCACCCAGTACGCCAACCTCGCCGACCGGCAGCTCGGCGCCGGTGTCATCGCCGCCAACGACGAGTTCTTCGCCCAGCGGGAGAACCTCCTGGTGCCCGGGCCGGCCGAGTTCGACCCCGAGCACTTCGGGCACAAGGGCAAGATCATGGACGGCTGGGAGACCCGGCGGCGCCGCGGCGCGAGCGCCGGGCACCCGTGGCCGACGGCCGAGGACCACGACTGGGCCCTGGTCCGCCTCGGCGCGCCCGGTGTGATCCGGGGCATCGTCGTGGACACGGCCCACTTCCGCGGCAACTACCCGCAGGCGGTGTCGGTCGAGGGCACGTCGGTCCCCGGTTCCCCCTCCCCGGAGGAGCTCCTCGGTGACGACGTGAAGTGGACGACCCTCGTCCCGCGCACCCCGGTGGGCGGCCACGCGGCGAACGGCTTCGCCGTCTCCGTCGAGCAGCGCTTCACGCACCTCAGGGTCAACCAGCACCCCGACGGCGGCATCGCCCGCCTGCGGGTGTACGGCGAGGTCGTGCCCGACCCGGCCTGGCTGGCGACCCTCGGCACCTTCGACGTGGTCGCCCTGGAGAACGGCGGCCGGGTCGAGGACGCCTCGAACCTCTTCTACTCGCCGGCCACCAACACCATCCAGCCCGGCCGCTCCCGCAAGATGGACGACGGCTGGGAGACCCGCCGGCGCCGCGATCAGGGCAACGACTGGATCCGCTACCGGCTGGCCGCGCAGGCCCACCTCCGCGCCCTGGAGATCGACACGGCGTATCTGAAGGGCAACAGCGCCGGCTGGGCGTCGGTGTCCGTCAAGGACGGCGAGAGCGGCGACTGGACGGAGATCCTCCCGCGCACCCGCCTCCAGCCCGACACCAACCACCGCTTCGTCCTCCCGGCCCCGGCGACCGCCACGCACGCGCGCGTGGACATCTACCCCGACGGGGGCATCTCCCGCCTGCGGCTCTTCGGTTCCCTCACGCGGCAGGGCGCGTCGGAACTGTCGGCCCGGCACCAGGAACTGGGCGGGTAGCACGCGCGCGGGTGACCGCCAGGCGATCCCTGGCCCACCTCGGGCCGCCGGACCGGCCGGAACTCTTCGCGGCACTTCCGGCGTTCTCCCCACGTGACACTTCAGCAAGAGATCGTCGGCAACGCCATGCAGATGGCGGTCGTCAGCCTGCAGCCCGGCCAGACCGTCTACTGCGAGGCCGGAAAGTTCCTGTTCAAGACGGTGAACGTGACCATGGAGACCCGGCTGTCGGGCCCGTCGAACAACGGCGGCGGCCAGCAGCAGGGCGGAGGCGGCGGCATGGGCGGCATGCTGCGCCAGGCCATGGGCACCGCCATGCAGGTCGGTCAGCGCATGCTCGCGGGCGAGTCGATGGCGTTCCAGTACTTCAGCGCGCAGGGCGGCGAGGGCACGGTCGGCTTCGCGGGCGTGCTCCCGGGCGAGATGCGCGCCCTGGAACTCGACGGCGGCCGCGCGTGGTTCGCCGAGAAGGACGCCTTCGTGGCCGCGGAGTCCACCGTCGACTTCGGCATCGCCTTCCAGGGCGGCCGCACCGGCATGAGCGGCGGCGAGGGCTTCATCCTGGAGAAGTTCACCGGCCGCGGCACGGTGATCATCGCCGGCGCCGGCAACTTCATCGACCTCAATCCGGCCGATTTCGGCGGCCGCATCGAGGTCGACACCGGCTGCGTGGTCGCCTTCGAGGAGGGCATCCAGTACGGCGTCCAGCGCGTCGGCGGCCTCAACCGCCAGGGCCTGATGAACGCCGTCTTCGGCGGCGAGGGCCTCTCCCTGGCCACCCTGGAGGGCAACGGCCGCGTCATCCTCCAGTCCCTGACCATCGAGAGCCTGGCCAACGCCCTGAAGAAGGCCCAGGGCGGCGACAAGCAGGGCCCGACGGGCGGCCTCTTCTCGACGAACGCCGGCTGAGCCGCCGTACACCCGCGCGCGGGCGATGATTTGCGGGGCCCAGCGGGGTCTGAGGTGATGACAACAGACCCCGCACAAGGAAGCAGGCACCCGACATGGGCAAGCTCGTCTCCACCATCTTCGTCACCCTCGACGGCGTCTACCAGGGCCCGGGCGGCCCGCAGGAGGACACCCGGGGCGGCTTCGAACACGGCGGCTGGAGTTTCGTCTACGGCGACGAAGGCTTCGGAGAGTTCATCGGCGAGGTCTTCGAACGCCCGTCGGCGTTCCTCCTCGGCCGCCGTACGTACGACATCTTCGCCGGGTACTGGCCGAAGGTGACCGACCCGGCCAACCGCGTCGCCGCCCAGCTGAACGCCCTGCCGAAGTACGTCCCCTCGGCCACCCTCACCGACCCCTCCTGGTCCGGCACCACCGTGCTCGGCGGCGACCTCGCCAAGGAGGTCACCGCGCTCAAGGAGCGCACCGACGGCGAGATCCAGGTGCACGGCAGCGGCGCCCTGGTGCGGTCCCTGCTCTCGCTCGACCTGCTCGACACCGTGCACCTGGCGACGTTCCCGGTGGTCCTCGGCTCCGGCCTGCGCCTCTTCCCGGAGGGCTCCGTGCCCACGAGGTTCCGCCACGCCGGCGGACGTGTCACCCCCGCCGGGGTCTCCATCCAGACCTACGACGCGGCCGGCCGGCCCGAGTACGGCTCCTACGAGCTTCCGGAGAACGCCTGACCGCACGCCGTGTGGGGGCCGTGTGACGAGGTGCGGCCCCCACGTTAACGCGACGAAAACTCATCGGACACCACGGCAAAATCCGCGGAGTTGTCATTGACATGCCATTGTCTACGCGCGTCATCATGAGGGCATGAGATTCCCCCCACGTGCCACGCGCATCGGTGCCGCAGCCGCCCTCGTGTCCGCCCTCCTCGTCGGCGGCGCCGTCACCGCCACGCCGGCGGCCGCCGCCGTCGGCACCATCTGCTACGGCGACCTGCCCTCCCAGGCGTACGACACGCTCGACCTGATCGCGTCCGGCGGCCCCTTCCCGTACTCGCAGGACGGCGTCGTCTTCCGCAACCAGGAACACGTCCTGCCCAGCCAGCCGTCCGGCTACTACCACGAGTACACGGTCAAGACGCCCGGCTCCTCCACGCGCGGGGCCCGCCGCATCGTGACCGGTGAGGAGTACCAGGAGGACTACTACACCTCCGACCACTACGCCACGTTCGACCTGATCGACTTCGGCTGCTGAGTCAGCCGGCCTTCCGGCTCTCCGCCGCGGCGAACAGCGCGAACGCCAGGACCAGCAGGGCGACGCTCGCGTAGACCCCGTAGCCGTCGAGGAAGCCGAGCCGCCGTACGAGCCCCACATGCCAGTGGGTGAACTCGTCCACCAGGCCCAGCACGCCCTGCACCAGCGCGACAAAACCGAGAAACTCCAGCAGCCGTTTCATGGCACGACCCTCGCCCCGCGGTCCCCCCACACACATCGGCCGCGGGGCGAGCCTTATCCGACCGAAGTACCCCCTCGCGGGCCCGCGCGCGCCGAAAGTCTGCGGCGGTGCGACTTTGGTCGGCGATCGCCCGCACGGAGGGGTGCGCGGCGCCCCCGCTGCGTAGATTTGTCGACCGTGAGCGATGACGAACCGGCGCGGATCGTGGGGCGCGGATGGCTGTTTCCGTCCGCCGTCCTCCATGAGATCGACCCCGACGCCGGGCGGAGGGGGCGCTCCGGGCGGCCCCGGCGCACCGCCCGCGACTGGGTCGTCGACTTCACCTGCTTCGTTCTCGCCGTCGTCATCGGTCTGGCGGCCGCGGACACCCTCTCCCACGACCAGCACACCCCGCACTCCCTGGCCGTCCTCGACCAGCTGCTCGGCGCCCTCGCCTGCGGCGCGGTCTGGGTGCGCCGCCGCTGGCCGCTCGGGCTGGCCGTCGCCATGATCCCCGTCGGCCTGCTGTCGAACACGGCGGGCGGCGCGGCCATGATCGCCCTGTTCACCCTCGCCGTGCACCGGCCCCTGCGGTACGTCGGCTGGATAGGCGGCGTGCAGCTGGCGCTGGTCCCGCTGTTCTTCTGGATGCGCCCCGACCCCGACCTGCCCTACGCCGCTGCGGTCGCCTTCACCGAGCTGCTCACCCTCACGGTGATCGGCTGGGGCATGTTCGTACGGTCCAAGCGGCAGCTCATGCTGAGCCTGCGGGACCGCGCCCGGCGTGCCGAGACGGAGGCCCGGCTGCGGGCCGAGCAGGCGCAGCGGCTGGCCCGGGAGTCCATCGCCCGGGAGATGCACGACGTCCTCGCGCACCGGCTGACACTGCTGAGCGTCCACGCGGGCGCCCTGGAGTTCCGCCCGGACGCGCCCCGCGAGGAGGTCGTGCGGGCGGCCGGAGTCATCCGGGAGAGCGCCCACGAGGCCCTGCAGGACCTGCGGGAGATCATCGGCGTGCTGCGCGCCGGCGAGAGCGACGAGGCGGGACGTCCCCAGCCGACGCTCGCGGCGCTCGACGCGCTGGTCGCCGAGTCCCGTGAGGCCGGCATGAAGGTCACCCTGGCCGGGCGGGTCGCCGACCCGGCCGCCGTGCCCGCCTCCGTCGGCCGCACCGCCTACCGCATCGCGCAGGAGGGCCTCACCAACGCCCGCAAGCACGCCCCCGGCACGGAGGTCACCGTCGAGGTCGAGGGCGCCCCGGGAGACGGACTGGTCGTGACCGTGGGCAACCCCGCCCCCGAGGGGGACGTCCTGTCCGTCCCCGGCTCCGGGCAGGGCCTGATCGGGCTGACGGAGCGGGCCACGCTGGCCGGGGGCCGGCTGGAGCACGGGGTGCGGGAGGACGGCGGGTTCCAGGTACGGGCATGGCTGCCCTGGGCATGACTTCACGGGATGCGCCGGCGGCGGATCTGGTTACGTAAGCGCCATGACTGCGATCAGACTGCTGCTCGTCGACGACGACCCCCTGGTGCGGGCCGGGCTGTCCCTGATGATGGGCGGTGCCGACGACATCGTGATCGTCGGCGAGGCCGCCGACGGGAGCGAGGTCGAGGCGCTCGTCGACCGCACCCGCCCCGACGTCGTCCTCATGGACATCCGGATGCCGTCGGTCGACGGGCTCACGGCCACCGAACGGCTGCGCGCCCGCAAGGACGCCCCGCAGATCGTGGTCCTCACCACCTTCCACGCCGACGAGCAGGTGCTGCGTGCCCTGCGCGCGGGGGCCGCCGGGTTCGTCCTCAAGGACACCCCGCCCGCCGAGATCGTCGAGGCGGTGCGCCGGGTCGCGACCGGCGACCCGGTGCTGTCGCCGGCCGTCACCCGCCAGCTGGTCGAGCACGCCGTGGGCAACGCCGCCGACACTCGGCGCACGCGCGCCCGCGCGCGTATCGCGCTCCTCAACGACCGCGAGCGCGAGGTCGCCGTCGCGGTCGGCCGCGGTCTCGCCAACGCCGAGATCGCCGCGGAGCTGTTCATGAGCGTCGCCACCGTGAAGACCCATGTCTCCCGCATCCTGGCCAAGCTCGGCCTCAACAACCGTGTCCAGATCGCCCTGTTGGCCTACGACGCGGGGCTCCTGGAGGAATCCGGGGGCGACGGGCACTGACGGCGGTCGCCGTGCGTTGTCCGGATGCCGGCTGAAAGCCGGACGGGGGACGGGGGAGGGCAGGAAGAGCATGGCGGAGTTGATCGACCTGGGGGAGTTCGGCGACGCCTTCCGCGTCGACCCGCATCCCGTGTACGCGCGCCTGCGCGAGCGCGGCCCCGTGCACCGGGTCCGGCTGCCGGGTATGGACGCCCACCACGAGACCTGGCTCGTCGTCGGGTACGAGGAGGCACGGGCCGCGCTCGCCGACCCGCGGCTGTCGAAGGACGGCAGCAAGATCGGCATGCTGTTCCTGGACGAGGAGCTGATCGGCAAGTACCTGCTGGGCACCGACCCGCCCCAGCACACCCGGCTGCGCTCCCTGGTCTCCCGCGCCTTCACCATGCGGCGCGTGGAGCAACTGCGGCCGAGGATCCAGGAGATCACCGACGAGCTGCTCGACGCGATGCTCCCGCGCGGGCGGGCCGACCTCGTCGAGTCGCTCTCCTACCCGCTGCCCATCACCGTGATCTGCGAGTTGCTGGGCGTGCCCGAGATGGACCGCTCGGAGTTCCGGAAGATCTCCACCGAGGCGGTCGCGCCGACCGACTCCGCCAGCGAGCACGCGGCGTTCGTCCGGCTCGCCGAGTACCTCACCGAGCTGATCGAGGACAAACGCTGCGCCGGACCGAGCGGCGACCTGCTGAGCGACCTGATCCGCACCACCGCCGAGGACGGCGACCGGCTCTCGGCGGGCGAACTGCGCGGCATGGCCTTCGTACTGCTCATCGCCGGGCACGAGACGACGGTCAACCTCATCACCAACGCCGTCCACGCCCTGCTCACCCACCCGGACCAACTCGCCGCCCTGCGCGCCGACATGGACCTCGTGGACGGCGTCGTGGAGGAGACGCTGCGGTGGGAGGGACCGGTGGAGAATGCGACCTTCCGGTTCGCCGCCGAGACCCTGGAGATCGCCGGCACGAAGATCGTGCGGGGCGACGCGGTCATGGTCGCCCTCACCGCCGCCGACCGGGACGCGGGCCGCTTCCCCGACCCCGACCGCTTCGACCCGCGCCGCGACACCCGCGGCCACCTCGCCTTCGGCCACGGCGTCCACTACTGCCTGGGCGCCCCCCTGGCCCGCCTGGAGGCCCGCACAGCGCTACGCACCCTCCTGCAGCGCGCCCCGCGCCTGGCCCCAGCCGGCCCACCCGGCGACTGGCTACCGGGGACGCTGATGCGGGGCGTGCGCAGCCTGCCGGTGCGCTGGTGACGCATTCACCGGCGCTCTCCCGGGCGTTCACCGACGGGGGGGTCGGCCGAGGGTGCTTGCCGGTGGGCGTTCGCCGGCGGGGGTTCGGTTGAGGACGCTTGCCGACGGAGGCTCACCGGAAGGGGCTCGGCCGAGGGTAGTCGCCAGAGGGGGTTCGGCCGAGGGCGCTTGGTCGAGGGTCCTTGCCGGTGGGTGTTCACCGGAAGGCTGTTTGGCCCAAGGCGCTCACCGTGAGGCGGGAACCGCAGGGTGCTCGCCGGCAGCACCCTCGCCGGAAGGCGCTCGGTCGAGGCTGTCGGCCGGTGCGTGTTCGCCGGAGGGCGCTCGGCCGATGCTGCTTGTCGGCGGGTGTTCGCCGGAAGGCTCTCACTCGAGGCTGCTGACCCCACGCCGTTCACCCGAGGCTGTCACCGGAAGGCCCTCATCCGACGACGTTTGCCGGCGGGTGCTCCCGAGGGCGCTCAGCCGAGGCTGCTCACCAGAGGGCGCTCACCGGGGCCGGTCTGAAGGTGCTCACCAGAACGCGTTCACCGGAAGGCCGATTCCACCCGGCCCGGGATCTCCGCCAGTGCCACCGGTCTGCGTTCGCGTCGGGAGACCTCGCAGGCCTCGGCGATGCGCAGTGCCTGGAGGGCCTCGCGGCCGTCGCAGGGGTTGGCCCGGTGGCCCAGGACCACCTCGACGAAGGCGGACAGCTCGGCCTCGTAGGCGGGTCCGAAGCGCTCCAGGAACCCCGACCACGGCTTGTCCGCGGCCGGCGGCCCGGTCGGCTCGGTGGACGCGATCGGCGTACGGTCGTCCAGCCCGACCACGATCTGGTCCAGCTCCCCGGCCAGCTCCATCCGCACGTCGTACCCGGCGCCGTTCATCCGCGTCGCCGTGGCGGTGGCGAGGGTGCCGTCGTCCAGGGTCAGCAGCGCGGCGCCCGTGTCGACGTCGCCGGCCTCCCGGAACATCGCGGGCCCGGCGTCGGACCCGGCCGCGTACACGTCGACCACCTCGTGCCCGGTCACCCAGCGCAGCACGTCGAAGTCGTGGATCAGTGTGTCCCGGTACAGCCCGCCGGACAGCGGCAGCCACGAGGGCGGCGGCGGGGCCTGGTCGGACGTCAGCGCCCGCACGGTGTGCAGCCGCCCGAGCCGGCCCGAGCGCACCGCGTCCCGGGCGCCCGAGTACCCCGTGTCGAAGCGGCGCTGGAACCCCATCTGCAGAATGGTTCCGGCGGACTCGACCTCGGCGATCGCGCTCAAGGTGCCGGGCAGATCCAGGGCGATGGGCTTCTCGCAGAACACCGGGAGCCCTGAGCGTGCTGCCCGACCGATCAGTTCGGCGTGGGCCGCCGTGGCCGTGGTGATCACCACGGCGTCGACGCCCCACCTGAAGATCTCGTCCACTCCCGGCGCCGCCGTCTCGCCGAGCCGCAGCGCGAGCTCCTGGGCCCGCGCCGGATCCACGTCCGTGAGGATCAGCGAGCCCACCTCGCGGTGGCGGCTGAGCGTGTTCGCATGAATGGTGCCGATGCGGCCCGTACCGATGACCCCGATGCGCATGAGAACAAAAGTGGGGCCCCGAGCCGGGTGCTGTCAATGCATATGTCCGGACAATCGAACTACACAACTTCCCGTCAACAACGCCTGGAGCTACGCTCGGCCCGTGCCGAAACCAGAAACGGACCCGACCGTGTCGCTCGAGCTCAGTGTCGACCGCAGCTCTCCCGTGCCGCTGTACTTCCAGCTGTCGCAACAGCTGGAGGCGGCGATCGAGCACGGCTCGCTCACCCCCGGCAGCCTGCTGGGCAACGAGATCGAGCTGGCCGCACGGCTCGGCCTGTCCCGGCCCACCGTCCGCCAGGCCATCCAGTCGCTCGTCGACAAGGGCCTCCTGGTGCGCCGCCGCGGCGTCGGCACCCAGGTCGTGCACAGCCAGGTCAAACGCCCCCTGGAGCTCTCCAGCCTCTACGACGACCTGGAGGCGGCCGGCCAGCGTCCCGCGACGAAGGTCCTGGTCAACACGGTGGTCCCGGCCACCGCCGAGGTCGCCGCCGCGCTCGGCGTCGCCGAGGACAGCGACGTGCACCGCGTCGAACGCCTCCGTCTCGCCCACGGCGAGCCGATGGCGCACCTGTGCAACTTCATCCCGCCGGGCCTGCTCGACCTGGACACGGCCCAGCTGGAGTCCACCGGCCTGTACCGCATGATGCGCGCCGTCGGCATCACCCTGCACAGCGCCCGCCAGACCATCGGGGCCCGCGGCGCGACGGCCGCCGAGGCCGACCGCCTCGGCGAGCAGGAGGGGGCGCCGCTGCTCACCATGCAGCGCGTCACGTTCGACGACACGGGCAGAGCGGTCGAGTACGGCACGCACACGTACCGCCCGTCCCGCTACTCCTTCGAGTTCCAGCTGCTCGTACGGTCCTGAGGGGCGCGGGGAAGGGCCCCGGGTATGTCGCAATGTCCGGGCAACCGGATCACTCCGTGGCGCACGGGGCCGTGCCGATGTGCGGCTCCCGTTCGGCGCCCACCACGCGCGTGCGGCACAATCGGGCCTTGATGAGCACCTACGGCAACTTCACCGCCCCCATAGGCTCCCGCCGCGCCCCCGCACTGCGCACCGTCGGCACCCGGGAACGCCGGTCGCACCTGACCGCTCCCCGGGTCCCCACCGTCGGCATCGACATCGGCGGCACCAAGGTGATGGCCGGCGTCGTGGACGCCGACGGCAACATCCTGGAGAAGCTCCGCACGGAGACGCCGGACAAGTCCAAGAGCCCCAAGGTCGTCGAGGACACCATCGTCGAACTGGTCCTGGACCTCTCCGACCGCCACGACGTGCACGCCGTCGGCATCGGCGCGGCCGGCTGGGTGGACGCCGACCGCAACCGCGTCCTGTTCGCCCCGCACCTCTCCTGGCGCAACGAGCCCCTGCGCGACCGCCTCGCGGGCCGGCTCGCCGTGCCCGTCCTGGTGGACAACGACGCCAACTCCGCCGCCTGGGCCGAGTGGCGCTTCGGCGCCGGCCGGGGCGAGGACCACCTGGTCATGATCACCCTGGGTACCGGCATCGGCGGCGCCATACTGGAGGACGGCCAGGTCAAGCGCGGCAAGTACGGCGTCGCCGGCGAGTTCGGCCATATGCAGGTCGTGCCCGGCGGTCACCGCTGCCCGTGCGGCAACCGCGGCTGCTGGGAGCAGTACAGCTCCGGCAACGCCCTGGTGCGGGAGGCCAAGGAGCTGGCCGCCGCGGACTCCCCGGTGGCGTACGGGATCATCGAGCACGTCAAGGGGCAGATCGGCGACATCACCGGCCCGATGATCACCGAGCTGGCCCGCGAGGGCGACGCGATGTGCGTCGAACTGCTGCAGGACATCGGCCAGTGGCTCGGCGTCGGCATCGCCAACCTCGCCGCGGCCCTGGACCCGTCCTGCTTCGTGATCGGCGGTGGCGTCAGCGCGGCCGACGACCTGCTGATCGCCCCCGCGCGCGACGCCTTCAAGCGGCAGCTCACCGGCCGCGGCTACCGCCCCGAGGCCCGGATCGTGCGTGCCCAGCTCGGCCCCGAGGCCGGCATGGTGGGCGCCGCCGACCTCGCCCGGCTGGTCGCCCGCCGCTTCCGCCGCGCCAACCGGCGCCGGGTCGAGCGCTACGAGCGCTACGCGCGCTACACCCAGGCCCGCCGCTCCACCCGGGACACCGCATGACGGCATCCCTGCCGCACCAGGGCGCCTCCACGGGCGAGCCGGCCCAGTCGGCCGAGGCACGCGGTCACAAGATCCGCCGACGGGCGCTCACCCTGCTCATCATCGTGCTGCTCATCGGCGTCCCGGCCGGCTATCTGGTGATCTCCGCGGCCCAGAGCCGCGACAGCGGCAAGGACAAGGAGGCCAAGTACGCGGCGACCGGCCTCACCAGGGACTGGCCGTCGAAGGTGCAGCGCCGCCTCTACGAGGTGCCGATGCCGCACCCGTCGGGCATGGTCGCCTCCTACGAGACCAACAACTGGAAGACCAGCCGACTCTACGTCCAGTTCCAGACGCCCCTGCCCAACCTCGACGTCTTCCTCCACGACATGGGCGTCACCCGTGCCGATCTGAAGAAGGACGACATCACGATCAGCGCCCGCGACCAGAAGATCACCGGCTGGAACTTCACCCGTCCCGGCCCCTGGTACGGCCTCACCCACAAGCAGAAGAGCCCCAAGCCGACGCAGGACGTCGTGGTGAACCTGGCCAACGCGCGCAACCCGTTCTTCTACGTCGTCTCCCGCACCGTTCCGTAGCGAGCGCGGCCCCGGAAGGGTCGCCGGGGCCGATTGTCAGAGGCCGCCCGTAGAGTCGAAGACGTCTGATCCGACACACGGGCGGGAGGTGACAGGTCGTATGCGTGAAACGGCTGCGGTGGCCGAGCGCGAGCAGGACGCGGGGGCGACGGTCCCCGTCCGGCTCGCGGCCGTCTTCCTGCCCGCGCCCCTGCCCCGGGACGGCCGCGTCGCCTTCTGGGACCCCGACGGCGGCCCCCTGCCCGCCGAGGACACCGAGCTCACGGTCGTACGGCGGCACGGCGCGGGCGTACGACGCCGGACCACCCCCGCCCTCACCCTGCCGGTCGGCGAGGCCCTGCCCCTCCTCGTCCGGGCCCGGCGCGACCCGGCCGCCCACCCCGCCACCGTCTGCTGGGGCGCGGCCGCCCTGCACGCCCTGCGGCTGACCGCGCGCGGCCGGCTGCTGCCCGGACTGACGGCGAGCGGCCACGACGCCTGGCGGGCCGGCCCCCTGGACCCGGACGACATCGCGCACCTGCGCGCGGTCGCCGCCGCGCTGCCCTCCGAGGGACACGCGGTCCCGCTGCCCGGCCCCGGCCCGCTCCGGCTGCCCGAGCCGGAGGCGCTGATGCGGTCCTTCCTGGACGCGGTCGCCGACACCCTGCCCCGCACCCCCGCCGCACCGCACGTCTCCGGCAGGCCCTTCGCGGACCGCCGGCCCCAGCGCCTGCCCGCCGCCCACGAGTGGGCCGCGGAGGTCGCCGCCGGCATGGACGCGGGCGTGCGCGTCTCGCTCCGCCTCGACCTGTCGGCGTACGAACTGTTCGACGACGACGAGGGCGTGCGCAGGGCGGGCGCCGCGATCGTGCAGGTGCACAGCCTGGCCGACCCCACCCTGGTCGTCGACGCGGCGGCCCTGTGGGCGGGCGAGGCGGACGCGGTGTTCGGCCCCCGCGCCCGCGTGGACGCGGCCCTCGCCGTGCGCCGCGCTGCCCGGATCTGGCCGCCCCTCGACCGCCTGGCCGAGCAGGACGTGCCCGACGTCCTGCCGCTGTACGACGACGAGCTGGGCGATCTGCTCGGCGTGGCCGCCACCCGGCTCGCGGCCGCCGGGGTCGCCGTGCACTGGCCCCGCGACCTCGCCCAGGACCTGTCCGCGGCAGCCGTCGTACGGTCCGCGCCCGGCTCGGCCACCGACGGCACCGGGTTCTTCGAGAGCGAGGAATTGCTGCAGTTCCGCTGGCAGCTGGCGCTCGGCGGCGACCCGCTCAGCGAGGCGGAGATGGACGCCCTCGCCGAGGCCCACCGCCCGGTCGTACGGCTGCGGGACCGCTGGGTCCTGGTCGACCCCGCCCTCGTCCGCAAGGCCCGCAAACGCGAACTGGGCCTGCTGGACCCCGTCGACGCGCTCTCCGTGGCCCTGACCGGCAGCGCGGAGGTGGAGGGCGAGACGGTCGAGGCGGTGCCGGTCGGCGCCCTGGCCGCCCTCCGTGAGCGCCTGACGACCGGAGTACGTCCGGCCGAACCACCCCCCGGCCTGCGGGCCACCCTCCGCGACTACCAACTCCGCGGCCTGGCCTGGCTGGACCTGATGACCTCCCTCGGTCTCGGCGGCTGCCTCGCGGACGACATGGGGCTCGGCAAGACGATCACCGTCATCGCCCTGCACCTCAAGCGGGCCCGCACCGAGCCGACCCTGGTGATCTGCCCGGCCTCCCTGCTGGGCAACTGGCAGCGGGAGATCACCCGCTTCGCGCCCGGCGTCCCCGTCCGCCGCTTCCACGGCCCCGACCGCACACTCGACGACCTCGAGGGCGGCTTCGTGCTGACGACGTACGGCACGATGCGAACGACCGCGCCGCGGCTGGCCGAGCAGCGCTGGGGGATGGTCGTCGCCGACGAGGCCCAACACGTCAAGAACCCCTACTCGGCCACCGCGAAGGCCCTGCGCACCATCCCCTCCCCGGCACGTGTGGCCCTGACCGGCACACCCGTGGAGAACAACCTCTCCGAACTGTGGGCCCTGCTCGACTGGACCACCCCCGGGCTCCTCGGGCCCCTGAAGTCCTTCCGCGCCCGCCACGCGCGTGCGGTGGAGAACGGCGAGGACGAGGAGGCGGTGCGGCGGCTGGCCCGCCTGGTGCGCCCCTTCCTCCTGCGCCGCAAGAAGTCCGACCCCGGGATCGTCCCCGAGCTGCCGCCGAAGACCGAGACGGACCATCCGGTGCCGCTCACCCGGGAGCAGGCGGCGCTGTACGAGGCGGTGGTGCGGGAATCGTTGCTGGCCATCGAGATGGCGGAGGGCATCGCGAGGCGGGGCCTGGTGCTCAAGCTGCTGGGCGCGCTGAAGCAGATCTGCGACCATCCCGCGCTCTACCTGAAGGAGGAGCCCGGCGCCGACGGCCGCCTGCTCGCTCGCTCCGGCAAACTCGCGCTGCTGGACGAGCTGTTGGACACGGTCCTCGCGGAGGACGGGTCGGCGCTGGTCTTCACGCAGTACGTGGGGATGGCCCGCCTGATCGCCGCCCACCTCGCCGCCCGCGCGGTTCCGGTGGACCTTCTGCATGGTGGCACGCCCGTCCCCGACCGCGAGCGCATGGTGGACCGCTTCCAGTCCGGCGCGACCCCGGTCCTGGTGCTGTCCCTCAAGGCGGCCGGCACCGGACTGAACCTCACCCGCGCGGGCCATGTCGTCCACTTCGACCGCTGGTGGAACCCGGCCGTGGAGGAACAGGCCACCGACCGCGCCTACCGCATCGGCCAGACCCAGCCCGTCCAGGTCCACCGCCTCATCACCGAGGGCACGGTCGAGGACCGCATCGCCGAGATGCTCGAAGCCAAGCGTGCCCTCGCCGACGCCATCCTCGGCTCCGGCGAGTCGGCCCTCACGGAACTGACCGACCGCGAACTGTCCGACCTTGTGTCCCTCCGGAGGCCCACATGACCCCGGGCCCAGCGGACGAGGCCCGCCGAGCGCTACGGGAAGCCCTGGAGCGGCGGCGGGGGGCGGGAGAGGCCGTGCGAGGAGAGGCCGCGGGAGGAGAAGCGGCGAGGGGAGAGGCTGCGGGAGGAGAGGCGGCAAGCGGAGAGGCTGCGGAGGAGCGGACGCGGGGGGAGCGACTGGCTGCGGGGCGGTCGGGGGCGGAGGGGACGGCGGGGGAGCGGTTGGGTCCGGAGCGGCTGTCGGGGGAGCGGGTGGCTGCGGAGCGACTGTCGGGGGAGCGGGTGCCGGAGGAGCGCCCGGGGGTGGGTCAGCGGGCGGAGGAGCAGCCGGCGACGGAGCGCTCGGGGGTGCGCCAGCGGGCGGAGGAGCGGTCGGGAGCGGACTCGCGGGCGGTGGAGCGGTCGTCGGTGGGCCAGCGGGCGGTGGAGCGCTCGGCGGTGGAGCGGTCGGGGGCGGACCAGCGTGCTGAGGAGCGGTCGGCGGTAGAGCAGCCTTCGGTCGTGGACGCGGCGGCCGGGGACCTGGTGGCCGATTATGCCGCGGCGACTGAGAACGGAGCGGCGATCGGGAAGGGCGCGGCGACTGAGAACGGCGCGGCGATCGGGAAGGGCGCGGCGACTGAGAACGGCGCGGCGATCGGGAAGGGCGCGGCGACCGAGAACGGCGCGGCGATCGGGAAGGGCGCGGCGACCGAGAACGGCGCGGCCACCGACAAGAGTGCGGTCACCGACCACAGCGCGGCGACCTACAAGAGCGAGGCGACCGAGGGTGCGCCGAACAAAAAGACCGCGGGAAGCGTGGATGCGCGCGTGTCTCCCCGGCGCGATGCATCCCGGCCCGGCGACGGCGCACGCGCGGCGCTGCGTGAGGCCATCGCCGCCAGGCGAGGGAGGGGTGAGGACACCGATGACGCGGGGCGGCCCGGCACGTCGAGGGGCTCCCGACCGGCCGACTCGGTGAAGAGGGATGCCGACTTGTCGAACGGGGAGACCGAGCCCGCGATCCCGCAGGCACCGGGCGACGACGAGAGCGCGTTGACCAGTGAGGGGGAGGAGAAGAACCCCTCGCCGACGGATCCTCCGGCCGCGCGGCCCGCCGCCGTGGCGCGGGAGGCTCTGCGCGCCGCTCGCAGTGAGGCGCGGCGGGCCGAGGCGGAGGCCGGGCGCTCGGGAGGCCGTCCGGCCTGGGGGCCGCGCCGTGCGGAACGGGCCCGGGACGAACGCGGTGACGGCACGGCCCGCCGTGGCACTGGGAGCGGCAGTGAAGGTGGCGGCGGTGGCCGTCGCGGTGGCGTAACGGCGCGTGACGTGAAGGATCTGCTCGCCGGGGCCTTCCGGATGCCTTCGGCGGACGAGGCGGACGGCCCGGGCCACGACGACGTCCCTGCTGCTCACAGTGCAGGTGCGGCCCGGCCGACCCCGCCCCCGTCACCCGACCCGAGCGACCCCGCCCCCACCACGGACTCCTCCCGCGCCCCGTCCTCCGAAACCCCCGCACCACCCCAGCACGCGCCCTCCATGGCCGCCCCCTCCCGCGACGGAGAGCTGCGCCGCACCTTTCCCGCGTTGCCGGCCCCGGCCCCGGTACCGGCGGCCTCCGGCGCGTCCGATCCCTCCGCCGGGCCCCGGTTCGCGGGGACCTGGTGGGGAAATGCCTGGGTGAGGGCGTTGGAGGAAGGCGCGCTGGACGCCAAACGGCTGGCGCGGGGGCGGAGTTATGCCGAGCAGGGGCATGTGGACGCCATCACGGTCACCCCGGGGCTCGTGCTGGCGTATGTGCAGGGCAGCCGGCCACGCCCGTATCGCGTGCAGGTGAGGCTGCGGACCCTGGACGACGCCGACTGGGCGCGGTTCCTGGACGCCGCCGTAGAGCGGCCCGGACACATCGCCGCGCTGCTCGACAAGGAGCTGCCGCAGTCCCTCGCCGACTGCGGCGTGCCACTGCTGCCCGGAGCGCGCGACCTCGACCCGCACTGCAGCTGCCCCGACCGCGGCCACCCCTGCAAGCATGCCGCCGCCCTCTGCTACCAGACGGCCCGTCTGCTCGACGCCGACCCCTTCGTCCTGCTCCTGCTGCGGGGCCGCGGCGAACGTGAGCTGCTCGACGCCCTCTCCCGGCTGAACGCCGCCCGCGCGGCCCGCGCCGCCCAGGACCAGGAACCGGCGCCCCTTCCCGGCGTACGCGCCACGGAAGCCCTCGCGCACCGCCAACTGCCGCCCCTCCCACCGCCGTTGCCCGCACCGCCCCACCCCGAGCAGCCCCCGGTCTACCCCGCCGCGCCCGGCGGCCCGGACCCCTTCGCGCTGGACCAGCTGGCCACCGACGCCGCGGCCCGCGCCCACGCCCTGCTGACCTCCGGACGGGACCCGGTGGCGGAGCTGACGCTGTGGCAGGACGCGGTCCGGCTCGCCGCCGCCCGCCCCGGTTCCGGACTCACCGCCGCCACCCGCGCGCTGTACGCCTCGCTGGCCTCGGCCACCGGCCGCACCCCGGCCGACCTGGCCCGCGCGGTCGCCGCCTGGCGCCAGGGCGGCCTGGAAGGGCTCGCCGTCCTGGAGGAGGACTGGGACCCGCCCGCCGGACGCTTCGACCGGGCCCGGCCCCTCCTCCTCGCCGCCGACCTCCCCGCCTTCCGCCCCTGGCGCAACCACCTCACCCACCCCCGCGGCCACGTCCAGCTCCGCCTCGGCCGCGACGGCCTCTGGTACGCCTACGAGTCGGAGCCGGGCCGCGACGACTGGTGGCCCCGCGGCACCCCCGACCTCGACCCGGTGGGCGCCCTCACGGGCCTCGGCACACCGGGTGACCCATGACCGTGGTGGCGCGGGCCACCGTCCCGTGAAGGCGGTGTGAGGGTTCGCCGGTGATCCGCTGGAGCCGGGTGCGAGGTCTGGGGGCCCAGGGGCCGGGTGGCCGGAAACGGCGGTTAGCGTGGAGCGGTGAGTGAGACGAAGTCCCCCGCCCTCCAGTACCGCTTCGACGGCCCGGACGACGCCCCTGTCCTCATCCTCGGACCCTCCCTCGGTACCACCTGGCACATGTGGGACCGCCAGGTGCCGGAGCTGACGAAGCAGTGGCGTGTCCTCCGGTTCGACCTGCCGGGGCACGGCGGCGCGCCCGCGTACCCGGCGGGTTCGGTCGCCGAGCTCGTCTCCCGGCTGCTGGCCACGCTCGACGGGCTGGGCGTGCAGCGCTTCGGCTACGCGGGCTGCGCCTTCGGCGGCGCGGTCGGCCTGGAGCTGGCGCTGCGCCACCCGGAGCGGCTCGCCTCGCTCGCGCTGATCGCCGCCTCGCCCCGCTTCGGCACGGCCGACGAGTTCCGCCAGCGCGGGGTGATCGTACGGACGAACGGGCTCGACCCCATCGCCCGTACCTCCCCGGACCGCTGGTTCACCGGCGGGTTCGCGGCCATGCAGCCCGCGATCACCGACTGGGCCGTGCAGATGGTGCGCACCACGGACCCCGGCTGCTACATAGCCGCCTGCGAGGCGCTGGCCGCCTTCGACGTCCGGTCCGAGCTGGGCAGTGTGGGTGTGCCGACGCTCGTCCTCGTGGGCTCGGAGGACCAGGTCACCGGGCCCGCCGAGGCCCGTACCCTGGTCGCCGGGATCCCCGACGCCCGGCTGGCCGTCGTGCCCGGCGCCTCCCACCTGGTGCCGGTCGAGCAGCCCGCCGCCGTCACCGACCTGCTGGTCCGGCACTTCTCCACCGCCTGGCAGCCCGGCTACGTCGAGTCCTCCACCGGTCAGATCGCCATCCCGGCCGCCCCCGTCAAACCGCTCCTCACCCCGCCGGTGCAGCCCGCGCCGTCCGTGCCCATCGCCGAGATCGCCCCGCCGGCCGTACCGCCGCAGCCGCACGGACGTCCGGACCCGTACGACGCCGGGATCAAGGTCCGCCGCGAGGTGCTCGGCGACGCGCACGTGGACCGGACGCTGGCGCAGGCGGACGAGTTCTCGGGCGATTTCCAGGAGCTCGTCACCCGCTACGCCTGGGGCGAGATCTGGGACCGGCCCGGCCTCGACCGGCGCACCCGCAGCTGCGTCACCCTCACCGCGCTCGTCGCCGGGGGTCACCTGGAGCAGCTCGCCGCCCACACCCGCGCCGCCCTGCGCAACGGCCTCACGCCGGGCGAGATCAAGGAGGTGCTGCTGCAGGCGGCCGTCTACTGCGGTGTGCCGGCGGCCGGCAGCGCCTTCACGGTGGCCCAGCAGGTGATCAAGGAGGAGACCACCCCGACGGAGTGACCGCCGGCCGTGCGGCGCGCGGCCCGGGGCGGGCCGTCCCGGTGGCGCGCGGCAGGGCAGGATGGAGCCATGAAGCTCACGAAGATGTCCCACGCGTGCGTGCGTCTCGAGAAGGACGGGCGGACGCTCGTCCTCGACCCGGGCGGATTCAGCGAGCAGGACGCCGCCGTCGGCGCGGACGCGATCCTCGTCACCCACGAGCACCCCGACCACTTCGACGAGGGCCGGCTGCGGGCGGCCCTGGAGGCCGACCCGGCCGCCGAGATCTGGACGCTGAAGTCGGTCGCCGAGCAGATCTCCGCCGCCTTCCCGGGCCGGGTGCACACCGTCGGCCACGGCGACACCTTCACCGCCGCCGGCTTCGACGTCCAGGTCCACGGCGAGCTGCACGCGGTGATCCACCCGGACATCCCGCGCATCACCAACGTCGGCTATCTGATCGACGGCGGCACGGTCTTCCACCCCGGCGACGCCCTCACCGTCCCCGGCCGGCCGGTCGAGACGCTGATGCTGCCCGTCATGGCCCCCTGGAACAAGATCTCCGAGGTCATCGACTACGTCCGCGAGGTGAAGCCGCGGCGTGCGTACGACATCCACGACGCCCTGCTCACCGACCTCGCCCGCCCGATCTACGACCGTCAGATCGGCGGCCTCGGCGGCTCGGAGCACCTGCGGCTGGCACCGGGCGACTCGGCGGAGGTCTGAGCGGGACGGGCGGGAGGCCCCGTTGTCGTACCCGCCGGGTAGGTTGTGGGGCATGCGCATCGCGACCTGGAACGTGAACTCGATCACCGCCCGCCTGCCGCGGCTCCTGGCCTGGCTGGAGAGCAGCAACACGGACGTGCTCTGCCTCCAGGAGGCCAAGCTGGCCGAGGAGCAGTTCCCCTTCGAGCAGCTGCGCGAGCTGGGGTACGAGGCGGCGGTGCACGCGACCGGCCGGTGGAACGGCGTGGCGGTGCTCTCCCGCGTCGGCCTGGAGGACGTCGTCAAGGGCCTGCCCGGCGACCCCGGCTACGACGGCGGCGTCGAGCCCCGTGCCGTCTCGGCGACCTGCGGCCCGGTCCGCGTCTGGTCGGTGTACGTGCCCAACGGCCGCGAGGTGGACCACCCGCACTACGCCTACAAGCTCCAGTGGTTCGAGGCGCTGAAGGCGGCCGTCGCCGGTGACGCGGCCGGCAGCCGCCCCTTCGCGGTCCTCGGCGACTACAACGTCGCGCCGACGGACGACGACGTCTACGACGTGGCCGCCTTCGAGGGCCTCACCCATGTCACCCCGGCCGAGCGCGCGGCCCTCGCCGCCCTGCGCGAGGCGGGCCTGTCGGACGTCGTCCCGCGCCCCCTGAAGTACGACCACCCGTTCACGTACTGGGACTACCGCCAGCTCTGCTTCCCCAAGAACCGCGGCATGCGCATCGACCTGGTGTACGCCAACGAGCCCTTCGCGAAGGCGGTCACCGACGCGTACGTGGACCGGGAGGAGCGCAAGGGCAAGGGCGCCTCGGACCACGCGCCGGTGGTGGTCGACCTGGACGTACCGCTGGCGCCCTGAGCCCGGGGGCTCACGACACCAGCGTCCGCAGGTCCACCGAGTCGGCGAGCGCCGCGAGCCCCGCGTCTCCCGGATGCAGGTGGTCCCCGCTGTCGTACACCGGCAGCATCCGCGCGGGCTGCTGCGGGTCCCGCAGCACCGCGTCGAAGTCCAGCACGGCGTCGAAGGCCCCGCTGTCCCGGATCCAGGTGTTCACCGTGACCCGCTCGGCGTCGACGGCGGCCGTGCACTGGATCTCGCCCGCGCAGGGCAGGATCGTGGCCGCCAGCGCTCGCAGCCCGCGCGCGTGCGCCCGGTCGGCGATCCTCCGCAGCCCCGCGACGACCTGCTCGGCTCTCGCCAGCCGGCGCACGTCGTTGACGCCCTCGAAGACGATCAGCGTACGGGCCGAGGTCTGCGCGAAGGCGTCCCGGTCCAGCCGGTCGAGGGCGCTCACCCCCGAGGCGTCCGTGGACACGCCGTCACCGGGATACCCGTCGCTGACCACACGGTTGGCGGAGATCCCCTGGTTGAGCACCCCATAGCGCGGGACCGCATACTGCGAAAGCAGCCGGCGGGCCAGCACATCGGGCCACCGCCGGTTCGCGTCGACCGTGGACCGGTCGCCGTCGGTGATCGAGTCCCCGATCACCACCACCGACCCCGGCCCGCCCCGCACGTCCACACCGGTCAGCAGCGGCCAACCGGTGAGCACGGTCGTGTACGCCGCCCCCGAGGCGTCCGCAGTGTGATCGCCCGGCACGCTGACGTACGAATGCTGCACGGCGAGCCGGTGCACGGGCGCAGCCGTCACCGTGTCCGGCAGATGGAAGCTCACCAGCAGGTTGGTGTCCGCGGGCACGGTGAAGCCGAGCGGGTCGCTGAACGCCTGTGCCCCCGCTGGGATCTCGACGCCCCCCGCCCCGCCGAAGGCCACCGGCACCGGCACCTCCCGCGCCGTCGCCCCCTCGGACTGCACGGCGACCGTCGCGCCCCCGATCCGCACCGGCGTCCCCGCGAAGGTGTTGTCGAAGCGCAGCCGTACCCGCGGCCCGCCCACCGAGGTGTGCACCACCAGCCGCACCGTCCGGTCGCTCCACGGACCCACGGCCGGGTAGCCCGAGGTGGCCGCCGCCCAGGTCCCGGCCCAGCCGGCACCCGACGCCCGCACCGCCAGCGCGAACACATGCGCCCCGGCCGCCCGCGGCAGCCGTACCGAGACGACCGGACGTTCCCTGACCAGCGGCACCGTCACGACGTACAGCCGTGTCCGCTCGGCGACCTGCCCGGCGGGTGTGTTCAGGTGCGGCAGCGCCACGGCCTTGGTGGCGAGCGGGCCGGTGCGCCAGTCGGGCATCGTCAGCCGGTACGAGGAGCGGGTGCCGTCCGCGTACGCCACCTCGCCCGCGCCGCCCACCGGGGCGCCTTTCGTGCCCGCCACCAGGAAGGCGAGGGCGTCACCGCGGCCGCCCAGGCGCACCTGCTGTCCGTCGGCCAGGACGTTGTCCGGCGCGCCCGGCCGCCGACGCGGCCAGGCGAGCCGGGCGCCCTGCACGGTGAGGGTGCGGCCGGGCGTCCAGCCGGCGGCGCTGAGGTCCCGGGCGGACAGGGAGGCGCCGAGACCGTCGAAGTCCGCCGCGTCCGGGCGGGCGTCGTCGCTGACCGCGGAGTTGTCGAAGAACCGCTCCAGCGGCTGCGGGGCCGCCCGGCCGGCCGCGCCCGCGTGCGCCGTCGGGGCCGGCACCAGGGCCGCGAACAGGGCGATGACGATCGCGCATCCCGGTGCGGGTCGACGCAACTGAGGTTCCTCCCGCTCACCAAGGGGACGAAAGACGCAGGTGAAGCTAGAGAGACGGCCGACCACCGTCAACGAGCCATGCGCGGACCTCAGTGAAGTCACCCCGAAGTGAGCATCCGCGCGCCTGTGGTGCGGACGAGGGTGCGAGTGACACGCTGGGTGTATGAAGATCCCTTTTCTGGGCGACCGGCACGAGAGGTACGGCGACCTCGATCCCGAGGGCATCGCCGAACTCCTCGCCGAGTGCGAGCTGCTGCGCTCCCTGGCTGCCGAGGAGGGCGTCCAACTCGACGACACCGTCGACTCGTTGGAGGCCCTCGACCAGCTGCTGCCGCGCTGGCGGGACGAGGAGGACAACGAGCCCTGGCTGGGCAACGACGCCGGCCTCTATCTGGGCACCGTCATCGTGCGGGGCGTGCCCGGTGCCGCCTGGGAGATTCGCTCGGACGGCCAGCCGGTCGTCCGGCTGGAGTCCGGCCGCGAGTTCGACGTCGTGGAATCGGGGCACGAGTGGGCCGCGAGCGGGGCCCCCGAGCTGTCGCAGGTGTATGCCGAAGTCGCGGAGACGTGATCCTTTGGCCAGCGAATCGACGTAAATACGGCTAATGCCCGGTAAGTGCGTGTCGGGGTAACTCAGCCACTTCCGTCCGGTTAGTTTGCGGCGACCACGACACAGCGGAGAGTGAGTGAGCAAGGGGGAGATCACACCGTAACCGCCCGGCGGCAGCCGGAGATCACTGCTCGCGCAGCGGGATGGACACGTACGACGGGTCGTTCGCAGGCGAGGAGAAGGTCAGCTGCGCGCCGGACGGGTTGTGTTCGATGTACAGAGGATCCACTGTGTCGACGACCAGCGCGAGACGGTGCCCCGCCGGGACGTCGTAGGCCGTGGAGAACAGCTCCAGATCGACGCCGAACGGCTTTCCGGGGGTCCGCCCGTGGAAGGTGTAGGGCGCGTTGCTGACCAGTTTGCCGAGGCCGAGCGGCCCCACGTCGTAGAGATAGGCGACGAGGGTGCCGCTCTCGTTCGTCGGGGTGAGGGTGGTGTGCAACCTGGCCGTACCGCGCACGTGTTGGGCTGTCGAGTACCGCTCCGACTGCCACACGGCGGCCCAGCGGCGGGGGAGCAGCGGGATGGACGCGACCGGCGGGAGCTGTGCGACCTGGTCGAGGATGCTGGAGAGGAACACGATCCCGCCGTCCGCCCCGGAGTCGACGTTGGTGTGGATCGTGGTGGTGCCGGCCAGCGCGATCTTCCGCTCGGTCGCGGCGACCGACTTCCAGTCCGGATACCCCTCGTAGCCGCCGGTGGAACGGGACTTGAGCTGGACCGGCTGCTCCCGGTCGATGCCGTTGTCCGTGCCCTTGAGGTAGTGGTCGAACCAGCGCCCGGTGTCGCTCCACACGTCGTTGGGCAGGCCGAACAGACCGGTCAGCTCGGCGGTCGCGTGGTCGCCGGGGCGGAACTCCAGTCTCTTCGGGCCGGTCAGCCTCTCGTAGAAGGCCGCTGACTGATTGGGCGGAAAGATCGTGTCGCCCCAGGAGCCCGCGAGCATGACCGCCGCGCCGTTCTTGTTGAGCTGGTCCACGTACGTCGCGGGGGAACGTTTCTTCCCCCAGTCGACGAGTTCCTGCTCCTTCGACAGGTTGGCGGCGTAGAAGTCGTCGAAGACCTGGCGCACTTCGGGGTCCGGCCGGCCGGTGACCAGGCTCACCCCGTCCAGCAGGGCCGCGGCCTGCACGTGCTGGGTGCGGCCGGAGTAGATCGAGCCGATCAGGTCGGCCCAGCCGCTGAGTGCGGCGACGGCCTTGATCCGCTTGTCGTGCGCGGCCGCGAGCAGGCTGATGCCGGCGCCGTAGGAGACGCCCGCCATGCCGATGTGCCGCGCGTCCGCCGGGGTGTTGGCGAGCGCCCAGTCGATGACCTTGGAGGCGTCGGCGGTGTCGGGCGCGCCGGCCACCTCTATCTCACCGCCGGACTGCCAGAAGCCGCGGACGTTGTAACCGACCACCACGTAACCGGATTCGGCGAGTTTCTGGGCCTGGGCGAGGTATTCGACCTGCGGGAAGCCCCAGCTCGTGGGCAGTACGAGCAGCGGGTAGCGGCGGGTGCCGTCGGCGCCCGGGGGCAGGACGACGTTCGCCTTGAGGACGGTGCCGCCGTCGCCGCTGATGTCGACGAAGCGGACCGCGCTCGCGGCCTGAGCGGCGGGGGCGACGCCGAGCACGCCACCGGCGATCAGGGTCGCGGAGACGGCGCCCACGGCGGTCGTGCGCAGGGCATGTGTCGCCCACCACCACCCTGTTCGAAGGCGCTCCGCGCCCCTTGGATCCATGGGTCACTCCTCACTCGGACCGTGCAAAGTGACCAGACGGTAACCGCGGCGCCTTACGCGCGGTAACCCGCCAGTAAGTTACGTGCCAGTAACGATTGTTGTGGTGTGAATCAGTTCAGGACGCGCGGTGGGAGTTGTGTGGAGCCGCCGGAGCGGGCAGCGGGGTCCTGGCCTCCCTGGTCACGTCCGCGACCAGTTCGACCACGTCCGGGCCGTACGCCTGCGAGTTGACCACCTTCAGCAGCAGTACGAAGGAGTCGTCGCCGTGCTTGCGGGCCAGCCGCTCGTGGTTGCGGGCGAGATAGCGGGTGGCGGCCTGGTTGGTGATCGCGGTCTGGCCGCAGAAGAGGAAGACCGGGCGCGCCCGGGGGCTCTGGTCGACGGTGAGCCGGGCCAGCAGCGCGTACTCCTCCCGGCCCGGCTCCACCCGGTAGCGCTCGGTGCCGACCTGGAACGCGCCGCGGTCGGGCCCCGGTTCGGGGTCCACGTTCACCCGCACGCCCGGGAGCAGGGAGGCCAGATGCGCCATCATGCGGCGGTTCGAGGCCGGGCCGCCCACGCAGAACTCGGTGCGTTCACCGAAACCCTGACGTGCCGTGTCGTGCGGGAGCACCTGCGCGTGGGCGTTGCAGTCCTTGATGAGGGCGGAGAGTTCCAGCAGTGCGAACACGTCGTAGCGCATCACGGTCAACTCGGGCCCGCCGGCGCCGCGGTTGACCACCAGCAGCGACTCCGAGTTGTCCGGCAGCCCGAAGAACGCCTGCTTGCGGCGGAGTTTGCGCCGCCACAGGTACGTACGGGCCAGCCAGCCGAGCGCGGCGGAGATCGCGGCCGCGACCACACCCAGGACGATGTTGCGCACGTCGTCGTTCATGGGCGCGCATGGTAGCGGTCCGACGCGGCGGGTACGTACCGGTGTTCGATGTGTGGCGTTCGCGTGACAGCAGCCGGAAGGGGTCTGTCGAGGCCCCCTGTGATGTGGTTACGCTGCGCGGACGGTCTTGGACTGGAGGTAGTGATGCGTCGCCCTGTCGCGCGGAAACTGTCGGTCCTGGCGGTCTCGGCCGCCGTGGTGTCGGTGGGGGCGGCGGCCCCGCCGACCACTCCAACGAGCGGGACACCGGCGAAGGTTCCGGTCCAGGTCGGCTACGGCGGCGCGGTCGCCAGCGTCGACGCGGACGCCACCGCCGCCGGGATCGAGGTGCTGAAGAAGGGCGGCAACGCGGTCGACGCGGCCGTCGCGACGGCCGCCGCGCTGGGCGTCACCGAGCCCTACTCCTCCGGCATCGGGGGCGGCGGCTACTTCGTCTACTACAACGCCAAGTCCCGTACGGTGCACACCATCGACGGCCGGGAGACGGCGCCGCTGACCGCCGGCTCCGACCTGTTCGTGGAGAACGGCAAGCCGCTTGCCTTCGCCGACGCCGTCAGCAGCGGTCTGAGCGTCGGCACGCCGGGCACGCCCGCGACCTGGCAGACGGCGCTGGAGAAGTGGGGCAGCAGAAAGCTCGGTACGGTGCTGAAGCCGGCCGAGAGAATCGCCCGCGACGGGTTCACCGTCGACGACACCTTCCGCTCGCAGACCGCGTCGAACGAGACGCGGTTCCGCTACTTCCCGGACACGGCGAAGCTGTTCCTGCCGGGCGGGCAGCTGCCGGTGGTCGGCTCCACCTTCAAGAACCCCGAACTCGCCCGCACTTACCAGGAGTTGGGCAAGAAGGGTGTCGGCGCGATCTACCACGGCGATCTCGGCCAGGACATCGTCGACACGGTGAACCACCCGCCGGTGGACCCGGCTTCGGGCTGGAACGCGCGGCCGGGCAAGCTCTCCGACAAGGACCTCGCCGGCTACCGCGCCAAGCTCCAGGCGCCGACCGAGACCGGCTACCGCGGACTGAAGGTCTACTCGATCGCCCCCTCCTCCTCCGGCGGCACGACGGTCGGTGAGGCGCTCAACATCCTGGAGAACACGGATCTTTCGAAGGCGAGCGAGGTCCAGTACCTGCACCACTTCATCGAGGCCAGCCGGATCGCGTTCGCGGACCGGGGGCGCTGGGTCGGCGACCCGGCGTTCGAGGACGTACCGACCCAGGGGCTGCTGTCACAGCGGTTCGCCGACTCGCGGGCCTGCCTCATCAAGGACGACGCGGTGCTGACCAGCCCGGTGGCGCCGGGCGACCCCCGGCATCCGGCCGCGTGCGGTGCGGGCGGTACGGCGGCTCCGACGACGTACGAGGGCGAGAACACCACGCATCTGACGGTGGCCGACAAGTGGGGCGACGTCGTGTCCTACACCCTCACCATCGAGCAGACGGGCGGCAGCGCCATCACGGTGCCCGGGCGCGGGTTCCTGCTCAACAACGAGCTGACCGACTTCTCCTTCACCCCGGCCAACCCGGCCGTGCACGACCCGAACCTGCCGGGACCCGGCAAGCGGCCGCGCTCCTCCATCTCGCCGACCATCGTGCTCGACCGGCACGACGTCCCCGTGGTGGCGGTGGGTTCGCCCGGCGGGGCGACCATCATCACGACCGTCCTGCAGGTGCTGACCGAGTTCCTGGACCGGCATCTGCCGCTCGTCGACGCGATCGCCGCGCCGCGCGCCAGCCAGCGCAACGCCGCCAAGACCGAACTCGAACCGGCCCTCTACAACAGCGACGTGCGCGGCAAGCTGGAGGCCATCGGCCACGCCTTCTCGCTGAACCCGGAGATCGGCGCCGCCACCGGTGTGCAGCGGCTGCCCGGCGGCAAGTGGCTGGCCGCCGCCGAGACCGTGCGCCGGGGAGGTGGATCGGCCCGGGTGGTCGACCCCTCGGCGCCGTAACCGGCCGCCCCTCACAGCCCCTTGTCCGCGAGTCCCTTGTCCGTGAGGAACTCCAGGCGTCCGTCCTTGACGTCCACCGTGACCCGGCTGCCCTCCGCGATCGTGCCGTCGAGGAGCAGCCGGGAGAGGTGGTTGTCGACCTCGCGCTGGATGGTGCGGCGCAGCGGGCGGGCGCCGTACTCCGGCTCGAAGCCGCGCTCCGCCAGCCAGTCCAGCGCCGGGGCCGTGAACTCGGTCGAGATGCCCTGGGCGTGCATCAGACGGCGGGTCTTCTCCAGCAACAGGTCGGTGATCTGCTTGAGTTGATCACCCGTCAGCTGGCGGAAGACGACGATCTCGTCGACGCGGTTGAGGAACTCCGGGCGGAAGTGGTCGCGCAGGGGGCGCAGGATCTGCTCCCGGCGGGCCTCCTCGTCCGCTTCCGTACCGGTCGAGCCGAAGCCGATGCCGGCGCCGCGGCGGGTGATCGCGTCCGAGCCGAGGTTGCTGGTCATGACGATCACCGTGTTGGTGAAGTCGACCGTGCGGCCCTGGGAGTCGGTCAGCCGGCCGTCGTCCAGCACCTGCAGCAGGATGTTGAAGACGTCCGGATGGGCCTTCTCCATCTCGTCCAGCAGCAGCAGCGAGTACGGGTGCCTGCGTACGACCTCGGTGAGCTGGCCCGCCTCCTCGTGGCCGACGTATCCGGGCGGGGCGCCGACCAGCCGGCTGACGGTGTGGCGCTCCTGGTACTCGCTCATGTCGAGCCGGACCATGCGCTCCTCGCTGCCGAACAGGGCCTCGGCGAGGGCGCGGGCCAGTTCGGTCTTGCCGACGCCGGTCGGGCCGAGGAAGAGGAAGCTGCCGATCGGGCGGTCGGGGCTGGCCAGCCCGGCGCGGGAGCGCAGGACGGCCTCGGCGACCACGCTCACGGCCTCGTCCTGGCCGACGACCCGCTGGTGCAGATGCTCCTCCAGGCCGAGCAGGCGTTCCTTCTCCTCCTGGGTGAGGCTGCTGACCGGGATGCCGGTCTGCCGGGACACCACCTCGGCGATGGCCTCCGCGCTCACCTCCAGCTGACCCTCGTCGGCCTCGTCGCCCCCGGCCGCGTCGGCGATCCGCTGCTTCAACTCACTGATGCGGTCGCGCAGTTGGGTCGCCTGCTCGTACTGCTCGTCGGCGACGGCCTGGTCCTTGTCCCGGGTCAGCTGCTCGACCTCGCGCTCCAGGGTCCGTACGTCCGTGCCCTTGGTGCGGGCGCGCAGCCGCACCCGGGCGCCCGCCTGGTCGATCAGGTCGATGGCCTTGTCGGGCAGCCGGCGGTCGGTGAGATAGCGGTCGGACATCTCCACGGCGGCGACCAGCGCCTCGTCGCTGTAGCGGACCTGGTGATGGGCCTCGTAACGGTCGCGCAGTCCGCGCAGGATCTCGATGGTGTCGGGGACGGACGGCTCGGGGACCAGGATCGGCTGGAAGCGGCGGGCCAGCGCCGCGTCCTTCTCGATCCGCCGGAACTCCTCCAGCGTGGTCGCGCCGACGATGTGCAGCTCCCCGCGGGCCAGCGCCGGTTTGAGGATGTTCCCGGCGTCCATCGCCCCGCCCTCGCCACCGCCTCCGGCGCCGACGACGGTGTGCAACTCGTCGATGAAGACGATCAGTTGGTCGGAGTGGGCGCGGATCTCGCCGACGATGGTGTTGAGGCGTTCCTCGAAGTCGCCGCGGTAGCGGGTGCCCGCGACGACGCCGGTCAGGTCGAGGGCGACGACCCGGCGGCCGGTCAGCACGTCGGGCACGTCCCCGTCGGCGATCCGCTGGGCGAGCCCCTCCACGATGGCGGTCTTGCCGACACCGGCGTCGCCGATCAGCACCGGGTTGTTCTTGCCGCGCCGGGACAGCACCTCGATGGTCTGCTCGATCTCGTCGTCCCGGCCGATCACCGGGTCGATACGGCCCTGCCGCGCCAGGTCGGTCAGATCACGGCCGTACTTGTCGAGGGTCGGCGTACCGGTGGAGCGGGGCCGTTCGCCACGCGGCTGCGTCGACTCCGGGGCCTCCGGCGGCAGGTTGGACGGGGCGAACCGGGCCGAGTTGAGGATGTGTCCGGCGGCCGAGTCCGGGTTCGCGGCCAGGGCGCTGAGCACGTGCTCGGGGCCGATGTAACCGGTTCCGCTCGCGCGGGCGAGCTCGTGCGCGTCCAGCAGGGCGCGCTTGACGGCCGGCGTGAGCGAGAGGGAGGTGGGCGCGGGCGCGTCGTCGGGCGAGTGCTGGGCCGGGCCGGAGCGTTCGTCGATCTCCGACGCCAGCGAGTCGGGGTCCGCGCCGGCCCGGCTGAGCAGGCTGCGGGTCGGCTCGGTCGCCAGGGCCGCGCGCAGCAGGTGCTGGGTGTCGAGGTCCCGGCTGCCGTGCTCGGCGGCGTACTGGGCTGCGCCGCGGACCAGTTCCCGGGCGGGCTGACTGAGCAGCCGGCCGATGTCTATCTGCCGGGGGCCCTGCCGGGGTCCGCCGAAGAATCGGGCGAAGAACTCGCTGAACGGGTCGTAGCCCTCTGGTCCGCTGAAGCCGCTGGTCATGGCGTTCCCATCCGGCGTCCCTGCGCGGGCCGGGGACGCCCTCGCTGATCGACGTGCCGGGGCCGGGTAACCAGGGCCGCAGCCGGTTACACCTCGGGCGCGCGTCCGTAGAACACCTTCGCACGGATGGGGGGCGGTGGCACCTTCGTCGGTCCCGTCACCTTCGGCGAAGTACCGCCCGCCCTTTGCGGTTCCGCTCGCCGTGCACCGACGACACGCCGCCCGGGGGCTGCCCGGCCGGTGCTCGAACCCCATGCGCGGCCTGCCCCGCCGGTGCTCGAACCCCATGTGCAGCCTGCCCCGCCGGTTTCCGAGCCCCATGTGCGGCCTGCCCCACCGGTGTCCGAGCCCCGGTGCGCCCTGCGCGAGCCCGCGCCCCCCACATACGGGCCTGCATGAGCCCGCTTCGACCAGGCGGGCGTCAAGCGCGCTCGGTCAGGATTCTCGGGCCCGCGTCCATGATCGCCACCGTGTGCTCGACGTGGGCCGCGCGTGAGCCGTCGTTCGTGCGCAGGGTCCAGCCGTCCGGTGCCGTGTGCCAGTCGTCCTTGCCGCCGCCGATCAGCATCGGCTCGATGGCGATGGCCATGCCGTGGCGCAGCGGGAAGCCGCGGCCGGGACGGCCCTCGTTCGGCACCCCCGGGTCCTCGTGCATACGACGGCCGATGCCATGACCGCCGAAGCCGTCCGGGATGCCGTAGCCGGCCGCCCTGCACACCGTGCCGATCGCGTGGGCGATGTCGCCGATGCGGTTGCCGACGACCGCCACCTCGACGGCAGCCGCCAGCGCGCGCTCGGCCGTCTCGATCAGCCGCAGGTCCTCGGGGCGCGGGGTGCCCACCGTGAAGCTGATCGCGGAGTCACCGACCCAGCCGCCCAGTTCGGCGCCGCAGTCGAGGGAGACGAGGTCGCCGTCGCGCAGCCGGTAGCCGGTCGGGATGCCGTGCACGATCGCGTCGTTCACCGAGGCGCAGATGACGGCCGGGAAGGGGACGGGGGCGAAGGAGGGGCGGTAGCCGAGGAAGGGGGAGGACGCGCCCGCCTCCCTGAGCACCCCGCGGGCCACCTCGTCCAGCTCCAGCAGGGAAACGCCCACGTCGGCGGCCTCCCGTGCGGCCGTCAGGGCGCGCCCGACCACCTGTCCCGCCTCGTACATGGCCTCGATCGCGGAGTCCGTCTTCAGTTCCACCATGCCAATTAATATACCGGCTTCTTCGACCGGGTTGAAATGCCGGATTAGAATGACGCCATGGTGCGCACCCCTCTCACCCCCGAAGAGCGCGAACGCGGCGAGCGGCTCGGCCGGATGCTCCGCGAGGCCCGTGGCGGGCGGAGCATGACCGAGGTCGCGGCCGAGGCCGGGATCTCCGCGGAGACGCTCCGCAAGATCGAGACCGGGCGGGCGCCGACCCCCGCGTTCTTCACGGTCGCCGCGCTCGCGCGGGCGCTTCGGCTGTCGATGGACGAACTGGTCGAGCGGTGCGCGCTGGTGCCCGTCTGACGCTTCTCAGCCAAGATCCCGCAATGAGGTGTCCGCGCCCCCGCTGAAAACTTCCCGTAGCACCCCCGTAACACGACTGGTGTTGCCTACGGAACCGGAGTGCTCCGGTCAGGCGGGAGTTGTGCGATGGCTTTGGATCAACTCCCGGGGCAGGTACGGGAGTTCGCGAACTACCTCAACGGCCTGCTGGCACGCCTGGACCAGGCCGGCGGCTGGTGCGCGGTGTTCTGGCAGCGCGACCCGGACGGTATGCGGGCCTGTCTCGACGGACGTGAGGTGCCGCCGTGGGACGTGGTGGAGGCGCTGCTGCAGGATCTCGTCACCGAACGGAGTCCGGCCGCGGTGGCGCCGGAACTGGGCCGTGCCCGCGCGCTGCACACCGCCGCGCTCACCGCGTACGACGCGCGTCCCGGCGGGCGGGACGCCCTCGGTGACCGGCTGGACGTCATGCTCCGCGAACAGCGTTACGCCGCCGAACGGCAGGCCCAACTGAGCCGTCTGCTGGCCTCCGCGACCACCGGTCAGGAGGCCGACGCCCTCCGCCTCGACCTCGCCTGGGCCCGCGACGACCATGAGCGCGCCACCGCCCGATGTGTGGAACTCCGGTCCCGGATAGCCGAGTTGGACCGGCAGCTGACGGGCATCCGGGCCACCGCGATGCGCCGGGGACGACTCGCGGGCGCGATGTACCGCGTCGGTGAGGAGGGTCGCGCCGACGACGCCGCGGACGAGGGGAGCGGCGGCTGGCGGGACGGACGGGACGGACGGGGAACCGGTTTCCCACAGCAGCGCGGCGCGTACGATCCCACGTCTGCGGGCGGCCAGGCCGAGCAGCAGCTGGCCTCCGGCTTCGAGCACCCAGCCTCGTCCACCCACCCGGCCCCAGGCTTCGGGCACCCAGCCTCGTCCACCCACCCGGCCCCAGGCTTCGGGCATCTCGCCCCGTCGACTCACGCGGACCCCACCCCAGGGCGCCCAGCCCCCTCCGCCCACCCGGCCCCAGGCTTCGGGCACCTCGCCCCGTTGACTCACGCGGACCCCACCCCAGGGCGCCCAGCCCCCTCCGCCCACCCGGCCCCAGGCTTCGGGCACCTCGCCCCCTTGACTCACGCGGACCAGGCCCCAGGGCACCCCGCCCAGGCGACCCACCCGGCCTCTGGTCTCGGGCACCTCGCCCCGTCGACTCAGGGAGCCCTCGACCCAGGCCACCCGGCCTCCGCCACCCTCCCGGCCCCCGGATTCGGGCATCCCGCCCAGTCGGCCTACGCGGACCCCGCTCCAGGGCGCCCCGCCCACTCGACCCAGCCGGACCCCGCTCCAGGGCGCCCCGCCCACTCGACCCAGCCGGACCCCGATCCAGAGCCTCCCGCCCGGTCGGCCCAGCGGGCCTCCGCCTCCCAGCCCCCCGCTCCGTCGGATTCCGCTCCCGCCCAGGAACCCCCCTCCCGTAAGCAACGCAAGCGGCGAAGGGGCAGTGCTCGGTTTGCCGGGATGGAGGTGGAGAGCGCGGGCGTCGTCGTGCCGCCCGGTCGGGTGGAGGTGCCGGCCGCCGCCGAGGGGGTCGGAGGGCGTACGCCTCGCGGGGCCCGGTTCGCCGGGGGCGTGGAGGAGGCGGACGAGGGAGTGGTGGAGGCGGCAGTCGAGGCCGTCGACGTGGGGGCGGCCCGTGACGTCGGTGACGCCGTGGGGCGGCTGGTGCGACTGCGGGCGGAGGGGCGCAGCGGTGAGGCGCACGCGCTGCTCGTCGAGGCCGCCCACTGGCCCGCCGCCCGCTTCCCGCTGCTCGCCGCCGGGCTGCAGCGCGCCGGCCTGAGCGCCGACTGGGCCACGCTGCTGTGGGAGGCCGCCTCCCTGCCCGCCGAACGACTGGTCGGCGCCGCCGACGCCCTCACGGCGGCCGGCCGTGGCGGCGACGGCGAGCAGATCCTGCGGCAGGGCGTGGCCCGCCCGGCCGGCGAGATCGGACGGGCCGTGCTGGAGCTGGCCGCCGAGGGGCGCCACCGCGAGGTCCGTGCGCTGCTCGACGCCTATGTCCGCGTCCGCACCCCCGAGGAAGCCGCCCGCAGCGCCGAACCCGACCCGGGGGTCCTCGTGCCGCTGCTGCTGGAGGCGGCGCGGGGCGTCTCGGACGAGCGACACTGGGACCTGGTGCACGCCCTCCGGGTCGCCGGCCTCGCCACCTGACCGACCCCTGCCGCCCCCGACCCCGCCGCCACCCACCCCCTCCCACCAGCCCCGGCACTCACCCACCGGAGTGTGAAACGTGATCGACCCCGCGGGTTGACGACGATGGTCTTGGCAAGGCCGTCCCGGAGGCTTACGTTCGTCCCTCTACGGCCTGTTCTACGGGCGTAGAGGCTCTGCGACCCGCCGAAGGAGCAGCTCATGGCCAACGTACGCGCCGCTCTGGTCCAGGCCACCTGGACCGGCGACACCGAGTCCATGGTGGCGAAACACGAGGAGCACGCCCGCGAGGCGGCCCGCCAGGGTGCGAAGATCATCGGTTTCCAGGAGGTCTTCAACAGTCCCTACTTCTGTCAGGTCCAGGAACCCGAGCACTACCGCTGGGCCGAGCCGGTGCCCGACGGGCCGACCGTGAGCCGGATGCGGGAGCTCGCCCGCGAGACCGGCATGGTGATCGTCGTACCGGTCTTCGAGGTCGAGCAGTCCGGTTTCTACTACAACACCGCCGCCGTGATCGACGCCGACGGCACGGTCCTCGGCAAGTACCGCAAGCACCACATCCCGCAGGTCAAGGGCTTCTGGGAGAAGTACTACTTCAAGCCGGGCAACGTCGGCTGGCCCGTCTTCGACACCGCGGTCGGAAAGGTCGGCGTATACATCTGCTACGACCGCCACTTCCCGGAGGGCTGGCGGCAGCTCGGCCTCAACGGCGCCCAGTTGGTCTACAACCCGTCGGCCACCCACCGCGGGCTGTCCTCCCACCTCTGGCGCCTGGAGCAGCCCGCCGCGGCCGTCGCCAACGAGTACTTCGTCGCCGCGATCAACCGCGTCGGCCAGGAGGAGTACGGCGACAACGACTTCTACGGGACGAGTTACTTCGTCGACCCGCGTGGACAGTTCGTGGGTGACGTGGCAAGTGACAGCAAGGAGGAACTCGTGGTCCGTGACCTGGACTTCGACCTGATCGAGGACGTCAGGCAGCAGTGGGCGTTCTACCGGGACCGCCGGCCGGACGCGTACGAGGGGCTGGTGCAGCCGTGAGCGACCTGTACGCCCGCCACCGGTCCGTCCTGCCCGACTGGCTCGCCCTCTACTACGAGAACCCGATCGAGATCACCCACGGCGAGGGCCGCCACGTCTGGGACTCGGACGGCAACCGGTATCTCGACTTCTTCGGCGGCATCCTCACCACGATGACCGCGCACGCGCTGCCCGAGGTGACGAAGGCGGTCAGCGAGCAGGCCGGGCGGATCCTCCACTCGTCCACCCTGTACCTCAACCGCCCGATGGTCGAACTCGCCGAGCGCATCGCCCAGTTGAGCGGCATCCCGGACGCCCGGGTCTTCTTCACCACCTCCGGCACCGAGGCCAACGACACCGCCCTGCTGCTCGCCACGACCTACCGGCGCAGCAACACGATCCTGGCGATGCGCAACAGTTACCACGGCCGCTCCTTCAGCGCGGTCGGCATCACCGGCAACCGCGGCTGGTCGCCGACCTCGCTGTCCCCGCTGCAGACGCTGTACGTCCACGGCGGGGTCCGCACCCGCGGCCCGTACGCCGCCCTCAGTGACGCCGACTTCATCGCCGCCTGCGTCGACGACCTCAAGGACCTGCTCGGGCACACCCGCCCGCCCGCCGCGCTGATCGCCGAACCGATCCAGGGGGTCGGCGGCTTCACCTCGGGGCCGGACGGCCTGTACGCGGCCTTCCGCGAGGTGCTCGCCGAGCGCGGCATCCTGTGGATCGCCGACGAGGTGCAGACCGGCTGGGGCCGTACCGGCGACCACTTCTGGGGCTGGCAGGCGCACGGGCAGAGCGGGCCGCCGGACATCCTCACCTTCGCCAAGGGCATCGGAAACGGCAGCTCCATCGGCGGTGTCGTCGCCCGCGCCGACATCATGAACTGCCTGGACGCCAACAGCATCTCGACGTTCGGCGGCACCCAGATCACCATGGCGGCCGGTCTCGCCAACCTCACCTACCTGCTGGAACACGACCTCCAGGGCAACGCCCGGCGCGTCGGCGGGCTGCTCATCGAGCGGCTGCGGACGGTCGCCGCGCAGGTTCCGCACGTACGCGAGGTGCGGGGCCGCGGGTTGATGCTCGGCGTCGAGCTGGTGAAGCCGGGGACGGACGAGGCCGATCCGGACGCGGCGGCCGCCGTGCTGGAGGCGACCCGCGCCGACGGCCTGCTGATCGGCAAGGGCGGCGGCCACAACACCAGCGCCCTGCGCATCGCCCCGCCCCTGTCCCTCACGGTCGCCGAGGCCGAGGAGGGCGCCGCGATCCTCGAACGCGCTCTGAGGAGCCTCACGTAACAGTGCACTGAGCAAGGGAACAACGCGATGACCACCACCTTCGGGACTCTGGAGCCGGCGCTGTCCGTGGGGCAGATCCTCATGCTCGAACGGGTTCTCGCCGGGGAGCCCGAGGTGGTGGCCGGGGCGGCCCAGCTGGACCGGCCGGTGCGCTGGGTGCACGTCGCCGAGGCGCCCGACGTGGGCGTCATGCTCAGCGGCGGCGAGATGGTCCTCACCACCGGCGTCCTGCTCGCCGGCGACGAGGACAAGCAGGCCGAGTACATCCGGTCCCTGCACCGCGCCGAGGCGGCGGCCGTGGTCCTCGGGCTCGGCCGTGCCTTCCCGGCGCCCCCGGACGTCATGCGCCGGGCCGCCGAGCGGTGCGGGCTGCCGATGGTCGTCCTGCACCGTCCCTTCCCCTTCGCGGAGCTGACGGAGGAGGTGCAGGCCCGGCTGATACGGCGGAAGTTCGCCGCCGTCAGCCTGTCGGAGTCCGTACGGACGGCCCTGACCGGGCTCATCACGGCGGGCGCCCCGCTGCAACGGCTCCTCGACGAGGTCGCCCAGCACAGCGCCTGTCCCGTGGTCGTCACCAACCTCGCCCACCGCGTCCTCGCCACGGCGGGGGAGCGGCCCGCCGTGGACGACGTGCTGCGCGACTGGGAGCGCATCGCCCGGCAGGCGGGCGGCAGCGAGGGCGACGGCTGGATCCGTGCCGAGCTGGGCGGGCGCGGGGAGCGGTGGGGGCGGATCGTGCTGTGCGGGTACCGGGGCGACACCGCCACCGGACGGCTCCTCGCCGACCGGGCCGCCGAGGCCCTCGTCCTGCACCGCATGCTCGGCGGCGCCTCGGCCCACACCTGGGAGGAGCAGTCGGCGCAGAGCCTGCTGACCGACCTGGTGAGCGGGGTCGTACCGGCGAGGCAGCTGCTGCCGCGTGCGCGGGCCGCCGGGCTGCCCGTCAACCGGCGGACCTTCGTGCCGCTGGTCGTACGGCACGCGGACGCGGCCCGGCTCGACCGGGTACTGCGCATGGTGGGGCTGCCGGGGCTCGTCGCCGAACTCGCCGACGGGGCCACCGCCGTGCTGCTCAGCCTCGCCCGGGACCAGGACGCGTCGGTGCTCATCGCGAACTTCGCGGCCCGGGTGCGCTCGGAGGCGGCGCGGACGGTGGTGGCCGCCGCCGATCCCCGTACCGCCTGGGACGACGTGCCGGCCGGTCTGCGCGAGGCGCAGCACGTCGCCGACGCCGTGGCGGACTCCTCGCCGGTCCTCGACCTGCCGGACGTCGTCCGCCTCAAGGACGTGCATCTGCGGGGGCTGGTCCGGCTGCTCAGGGACGATCCGCATGTGCAGTCCTTCGCCGAGCGGGAGCTGGACGGGCTGCTGTGCTCCGCCGACGACGATCTGCTGCCGGTGCTGCGCACCTATCTCGCCACCGGCCGCAACAAGTCCCGCACCGCCCAGCTCCACCACGTCTCCCGGCCCGCGCTCTACCGCCGGCTGGAGGCGATACAGACCCGGCTCGGCGTCGACCTCGACGACTTCGAACAGGCGGCCTCCGTCCACATCGCGCTCCTCGCGCATGACGCGCAACAGCGCTGAAACACGCGACGACCTGGGAAAACGGCGGTGAAACATGGGCCCACGACAGAGTGACACCGTGACACGCCGCACCCCCGCAGACGTGACACTGTGCAACTCAAAGCAGGTTTTCGGACTTCCTAGTCTTCTCGCACACCGAGCGACCGGAGGTCCCGATGAGCAGAGTGATCCGTGCCGCCCTCTTCCAGACCGCGTGGACGGGCGACAAGGAGTCGATGATCGCGGTGCACGAACAGGCGGCCCGGGACGCGGCCGCGCAGGGCGCTCAAGTCCTGTGCTTCCAGGAGCTGTTCTACGGACCGTACTTCTGCCAGGTCCAGGACAAGGCGTTCTACGAGTACGCGGAGGCGATCCCCGACGGCCCGATCGTCAAGCGTTTCCAGGCGCTCGCGAAGGAGCTGGGGATCGTCCTGATCCTGCCGATGTACGAGGAGGAGCAGCCCGGCGTCCTCTACAACACCGCGGCCGTGATCGACGCCGACGGCTCGTACCTCGGCAAGTACCGCAAGCACCACATCCCCCAGGTCCCGGGGTTCTGGGAGAAGTTCTACTTCCGCCCCGGCAACGCCGGCTGGCCGGTCTTCGACACCAAGGTCGGGAAGATCGGCGTCTACATCTGCTACGACCGCCACTTCCCGGAGGGCTGGCGGGCGCTGGGCCTCGAAGGCGCGGAGATCGTCTTCAACCCGTCGGCCACCTCGCGCGGTCTGTCCGGCTACCTGTGGCAGCTGGAGCAGCCGGCCGCGGCCGTCGCCAACGAGTACTTCGTCGGCGCGATCAACCGGGTCGGCGTGGAGGAACTCGGCGACAACGACTTCTACGGGACCTCGTACTTCGTGGACCCCGAGGCCCAGTTCGTCGGCGAGGTGGCCTCCGACAAGGAGACCGAACTCGTCGTCCGCGACCTGGACATGGCCAAGCTGCGCGAGGTCCGCGACCGCTGGCAGTTCTACCGCGACCGCCGTCCCGACGCCTACCCGCCGCTGACCGCACCCTGACCGAACCGTTCACCCAGGCAGGAGAGGGACCATGAGCAGCCGTACCGTCATCCGCGGTGGCCTCGTCATCACCGCGTCCGACGAGATCCACGCCGACGTGCTGATCGAGGACGGCCGCATCGCCGCCCTCGCCGCCTCCGGCACGCCCGCCGCCGAGGCGTTCCGTGCCGAGCAGGTCATCGACGCCACCGGGAAGTACGTGATCCCCGGTGGCGTCGACGCCCACACCCACATGGAGCTGCCCTTCGGCGGCACCTTCGCCTCCGACACCTTCGAGACCGGCACCCGGGCCGCCGCCTGGGGCGGCACGACCACCATCGTCGACTTCGCCGTGCAGAGCGTCGGCCACTCCCTGCGCGAGGGCCTGGACGCCTGGCACGCCAAGGCCGAGGGCAACTGCGCCATCGACTACGGCTTCCACATGATCGTCTCCGATGTGAACCAGGAGACGCTCAAGGAGATGGACCTGCTGGTCGAGGAGGGCGTGACCTCCTTCAAGCAGTTCATGGCCTACCCCGGTGTCTTCTACTCCGACGACGGCCAGATCCTGCGCGCCATGCAGCGCTCCGCCGAGAACGGCGGCCTGATCATGATGCACGCCGAGAACGGCATCGCGATCGACGTGCTGGTCGAGCAGGCGCTGGCGCGCGGGGAGACCGACCCGCGCTACCACGGGGAGGTGCGCAAGGCCCTGCTGGAGGCCGAGGCCACCCACCGCGCCATCAGGCTCGCCCAGGTCGCGGGCGCCCCGCTGTACGTCGTGCACGTCTCGGCGATGGAGGCGGTGGCCGAACTGGCGCGGGCGCGGGACGAGGGGCTGCCGGTCTTCGGCGAGACCTGCCCGCAGTACCTGTTCCTGTCCACCGACAACCTCGCCGAACCCGACTTCGAGGGCTCGAAGTACGTGTGCAGCACGCCCCTTCGGCCCAAGGAGCACCAGGCGAAGCTCTGGCAGGGCCTTCGGACGAACGACCTCCAGGTCGTCTCCACCGACCACTGCCCCTTCTGCTTCGTGGGCCAGAAGGAGCTGGGCCGCGGGGACTTCTCGAAGATCCCCAACGGTCTGCCGGGCGTCGAGAACCGTATGGACCTGCTCCACCAGGCCGTCGTCGACGGGCACATCAGCCGCCGCCGCTGGATCGAGATCGCCTGCGCCGCACCCGCCCGGATGTTCGGGCTCTACCCGAAGAAGGGCACCATCGCCCCGGGCGCCGATGCCGACGTCGTCATCTACGACCCCAGCGCCGAGCAGGTGATGTCCGTCGAGACGCACCACATGAACGTCGACTACTCGGCCTACGAGGGCAAACATGTCACCGGCCGGGTCGAGACGGTTCTCTCGCGCGGCGAAGTCGTCATCAACGAGCGGGAGTACACCGGACGCGCGGGACACGGCGTCTACACCCCGCGCTCCACCTGTCAGTACCTCAACTAGGAGTGGCGCCCATGGACTTCGGACTCGTCCTGCAGACCGACCCGCCGGCCTCGAAGGTCGTCAGCCTGATGAAGCGGGCCGAGCGCAACGGCTTCCGGTACGGCTGGACCTTCGACTCCGCCGTGCTGTGGCAGGAGCCGTTCGTGATCTACAGTCAGATTCTGGCCAACACGCAGAAGCTGACCGTGGGCCCGATGGTCACCAACCCCGGTACCCGTACCTGGGAGGTCACCGCCTCCACCTTCGCCACCCTCAACGACATGTTCGGCAACCGCACCGTCTGCGGCATCGGCCGCGGCGACTCCGCGATGCGGGTCGCCGGCCGCAAGCCCAACACGCTGGCCCGGATCAGCGAGGCGATGAAGGTCATCCGGGCCCTCGGCCGGGGCGAGGAGGCCGACCTCGGCGGCACGGTGATCAGGTTCCCGTGGATCAAGCCGGGCGCCGAACTCCCCGTCTGGATGGCCGCGTACGGGCCGAAGGCCCTGAAGATGACCGGCGAGGAGGCCGACGGGTTCATCCTGCAGCTGGCGGACCTCTACCTCACGGAGTACATGGTCAAGGCCGTCAAGGACGCGGCCGTGGCCGCCGGGCGTGACCCGTCCGAGGTCAAGATCTGCGTGGCCGCGCCCGCCTACGTCACCGAGGACGACTCGCCCGAGGCCCTCGCCCACGCCCGGGACCAGTGCCGCTGGTTCGGTGGCATGGTCGGCAACCACGTCGCCGACCTGGTCGCCAAGTACGGCGAGCACTCCGCCGCCGTCCCCGACGAACTGACCGACTACATCAAGGCCCGCGAGGGGTACGACTACTCCCACCACGGCCGCGCGGACAACCCCGACACCCAGTTCGTCCCCGACGAGATCGTCGACCGGTTCTGTCTCATCGGCCCGGTCGACAAGCACATCGAGAAACTGCGGGCGCTGCGCGAACTGGGCGTCGACCAGTTCGCCGTGTACGACATGCACGACGCCCAGGAAACGGTGATCGACGCGTACGGCACGAAGGTCATCCCGGCCCTGAACGCCTGAACCGTCCACCCCTCCCCATCCCCCTGCCCATCCCCCCACTCCAGTTCTCCCCTCCCCACCTCCCCGGGGAGGGGACCCGGAGACCCGCACGGCCTTTCCGGATCCGCCCTTCATCGATTGGCCTGCCCATGACCGACACCGCTCCCACGGCCATACCGCCGACCGCTCAAGTCACCCTCGCCGACGGACGCGTGGAGATCGCGCCGGGGTCCCCGCCGCCCAGCGGGCCGTACGCCAACGAGGACCTGCTTCCGGTTCCGATCGAGAAGCGCACCTGGACCACGTACAACTTCTCCGCGCTGTGGGTCGGCATGGCCCACAACACCGCCTCCTGGACCCTCGCCTCCGGTCTGATCGCCGTCGGCATGGACTGGAAGCAGGCGGTGTTCACCATCGCCCTGGCCAATGTGATCGTGTTGATCCCGATGCTGCTCACCGGGCACGCGGGACCGAAGTACGGCATCCCCTTCCCGGTCTTCGCGCGTGCCTCGTTCGGCGTCCGGGGCGCCAACCTGCCCGCCGTCGTACGGGCGTTGGTGGCGTGCGGCTGGTTCGGCATCCAGACCTGGATCGGCGGCGAGGCGATCTACTTCCTCGCCGGGAAGCTGATCGGCGACAGCTGGGCGAACGCCTCCCACATCGGGGGATACGCCTGGACGATGTGGCTGTCGTTCGCCCTCTTCTGGGTGATCCAGGTCGCCATCATCTACCGGGGCATGGAGACGATCCGCCGCTTCGAGAACTGGGCGGCGCCGTTCGTGATCGTCGGCGCGCTGGTGATGCTGATCTGGATGAGCGACAAGGCGGGCGGCTTCGGCCCGTTGCTGGACCAGCCGTCCAAGCTGGGCTGGGGCGGCGGCTTCTGGAAGCTGTTCTGGCCGTCCCTGATGGGCATGATCGGCTTCTGGTCCACGCTGTCGCTGAACATCCCGGACTTCACCCGGTACGGCAAGTCGCAGAAGGCGCAGACCTGGGGACAGGCGCTCGGTCTGCCCACGACCATGACGCTGTTCGCGCTGCTGTCCGTGCTGGTCACCTCCGGTTCGCAGGCCGTGTACGGGCAGACGATCTGGGACCCGGTCCAGCTCGCCGCCAAGACCGACAACGTCCTCGGCCTGCTGTACGCGCTGGTGACCGTGCTGGTGGCGACCCTGTCCGTGAACATCGCGGCCAACCTGGTCTCGCCGGCCTTCGACTTCTCCAACATCGCGCCCAGGAAGATCAGTTTCCGTACCGGCGCCCTCGCGACCTGCGTCCTCGGCGTGCTGATCTTCCCGTGGAAGCTGTACTCCGACCCGCAGGGCTACATCTTCACCTGGCTCGGCCTGGTCGGCGGACTGCTCGGCACGGTGGCCGGCATCCTCATCGCCGACTACTGGATCCTGCGCCGGGGCAAGCTGGACCTCGTCGACCTGTACCGCTCCGGCGGCCGTTACTGGTACGAGGGCGGCTGGAACTGGCGGGCCGTCGTGGCCTTCGCGGCGGGCGGCGTCCTCGCGATCGGCGGAGCGAGCTTCAAACCGCTGATCGACGGACGGCCCATCCCGGCGCTGCGGTCCCTCGCGGACTACGGCTGGGCGGTCGGCCTCGGCACCTCGATGGTGGTGTACCTGGCGCTGATGCTGCTGCGCGGAAGGGACCGACTGGAAGGCTGAGAGCGCGTCCGAGGGGCAGCCGGTCTACCGGCTGCCCTTCAGCGCGGTCACCGCGTCCCGCGCCGCCTTGATGGCACCCGTGTTGATCACGTCGGTGCTGGGCGCCTTCTTGGTCTCGAAGTCGCTGCCGTTGTAGGTGGTGACCACCAGCACGTTGGACACACGGGCGATGACGACACCCTCACGCGTCTGCTGCTTGTCCTGGGTGGTGAGGTTCACCACGGAGTAGGCGGAGTCGCCGAGTCCGGGGACGGCCCCTCCGCCGCTCTTCTCCGTGAGGCGCTCCTGATACTCCTTCTGCGCCGCCGCGTCCGACTCCATGACCTCGAAGGAGACGTCGAGCCAGCGGTAGTCGTAGCCCTTGAGGGCGTTCCAGGAGCAGGTGCGGCGCAGCTTGGCGTTCGTCGACTGGATCTCCTTGCCGGCCGTCTTCGCGCCCGGCACCAGGGACTTGACCGTCGCGACGGAGATGCTGCCGCACGGGGCCGGTGCGGCGGTGTACGACGCGGCCTCGGCTGCCGTCGACGACGGCGCGGAGGGCGACTGCGTGCTGGTCTTCTGTCCCGCGTCGTGCTGGTCGGCCGGTGTCGCGGGGCTCGACGTCAGCGCCCAGCCCGCCGCGGCGAGCACGACGACGGGGGACAGGCGCGCGGTCAGAGCGAGCGGCAGGGGAAGTTCACGCACGGACACACTTCTCTGTGGGGGAGGCGGTGCGGTGGGGTCCGCACTGCGGACGGGGCGCCAGTCTCACATGAGTCCCTGTGAGACGGAAGTGCGAACTCGTACCGTACCTGTGCGATCACCCTCGGCGCGTGGCGCCGGCTTCCCGCCAGTTCGCTCTCGATGGGTCCACGGCCGTGACGGCGCCGTACGCGACGAGGTGCACAGGCAGTGGTCGGTGCGATCGGGGCGGCGACAGGCGGCCATGTCCTCGTCCGTGCAGGACCGCCGAGGGGTGGGCGCCGTCCGAGTGGAGCAGGGCCCGGTCGTCCGCGTCGAGCAGGCCCGCGCCCGACCGGGCGACCGTGCGCAGGGCGGCGTAGGCGGGGCCGACCGGGTGCCCGCCCCTTGTCGAGGAGGGGCAGGGACGCGCCGGGCAGGGGAGTGCGGCCCATGGTGCGGGCGAGCGCGCGCCCCGCGACGCTGCGGACGGCCCGGACGCGCTGGACACCGCCCGGCAGCCGCTGCTCGACCAGCAGCGCGGAGACGACACGGCTGATGCGGTGGAAGACGAGGGTCGTGCCGAGGCAGGCGGGGCCTGCCCCTCCGCCCAGGGGTACGGCCGCAGGGCGGCGTCGGGGACCCGGCCGGCGAGCCCCCAGTCGACCACGCGCGCGTGCTCCGGCCTCCGGAACCAGCCGCTCGGCCAGGGCGTGGTTGCGGGTCGCGTGCAGCAGCACGGTTCGCCGGTGCGGCTGCCGGGCCCGGCGATCAGCGACTTCCGCGTCAACGCCCCGGTGAGGGCGAGGAGTTCGGGTCTCGGCGTGTTCGGCTTCGAGTCGGGACCCGCGGTGGATAACCCGTTGCGGCGGCCGTGGGACGGTCAGCAGGCTGGGGCGATGACCGAGACGACACGCCCCCACGCCCCGGCCCTCCACGAGGACATCCTCGCCTACTACACCCGCGGCAAGGAGGACGGCCGCCTCAGGGACGGCGGTGCGCCCTCCGGCCGGCTGGAGTTCTGGCGCACGCAGGACGTCCTGCGACGGATCCTGCCCCCGGCACCCGCGCGCGTGCTGGACGTGGGCGGGGGCAGCGGCGTGCACGCGGAGTGGCTCGTGCGGGACGGCTACGAGGTCGAACTCGTCGATCCCGTACCGCTGCACGTGGAGCAGGCCTCCCGGCTGCCCGGGGTCACTGCACGGGCCGGGGACGCGCGGTCGCTGCCGGACGGGGACGCCACGTACGACGCCGTGCTGCTGCTCGGCCCGCTCTACCACCTGACCGAACGCGCCGACCGAGTAAGGGCGTTGGCCGAGGCGCGGCGCGTGGTCAGGCCCGGCGGACCGGTCGTCGCGGCCACCATCAACCGGTACGCGGGACTGCACGACCTGCTCCGGGAGGAGCGCTACTTCGAGCCCGTCCAGCGGGCCCGCACGGACGCCGCGAGCACCGACGGCCGGCACGGATCCGAAGGCGGCCTGTTCACCGTCGCCTACTTCGCCCAACCGGCCGACGTGCCGGGCGAGTTCACCGACGCCGGCCTCGTCCCGGAGGGCCAGTACGGCCTGGAGGGCGTCGCCTGGCTCATGGGCGGGATCGAGGACTGGCTGGACGACCCGGAACGCCGCGAGGTGGTCCTGGCGGCGACCCGGCGCATCGAGTCGGAGCCGACCCTGCTGGGCGCGAGCGGGCACCTGCTCACGGCCGGGCGCCGCCGGCCGTGAGCAGGCGTCCGTGCGGGGTCACGCCGCCGTGCCGCCCGCGTAGTCGCTGTTGAACGTCGTCTCGACGGTCGTGGCCACGGACTGCGCCACCCCGGTGCCGGTGAGGACGATGCCCAGCTCCCGGTTGCCGGCGAGGGAGTTGCTGCTGATGTTCATGGAGCCCGCCTGCACCTCCTGGGTGGCCAGCCCATAGTCGGCGACCATGGCCTTGGCGTGGATGTAGAAGCCGTTGGGGTCGGAGTAGCCGACGACGGTGCCGCCGGCCGCCTCGATCTCGGAGACCTCGCTCGTGTAGTCGCCCGGTGTCTCCAGGACGACCCGCACCTTCACGCCCGCCTTCGCCCGCGCGGCGATCGCGTCGACCACCGTGCTGTCGCTGAACTCCAGTTCCTCGACGTCGAGGGTCTTCGTCGCCGCGTTGACCACCGACAGCAGCCGGCTGCGCGAGTCGGTCGGCGACCAGAGCAGGTGGTCGCCGTCGGTCGGGGTCACCGAGGTCCCGGCGTAGTCCGCGTTGAAGACCTTCTCGATCGCGGCGACGTCCCGGGTGTCGTCGGTGAAGACGCCGTAGTCACGGCCGGTCGCGTAGTACTGGGAGGTCAGGTTGCCGGTCAGGACGAGCGACTTGGTGCCGTCCACCGTGATCGTCTTCTGGTGGGTGTAGACGAAGCTCGACGGCGACCACACCACTCCCACACCCGCGTCGGTCAGCTCCGTGTACGCGGAGTTGTTCGCGGTCTTGTGCTGGCGGTCCAGGATCACCCGTACCGTGACGCCCTTGTTCTCCAGGGCTATGAGGTCGTCGACGGCCGTGGTGTCCTCGAGCTCGTACATCGTCATGTCGAGGGACGTGGTGGCCGAGTCGATGAAGTCGTAGATCGTCGGCTCACCGCTGGTGAGCGAGAAGGCGAAGGCGGAGTAGCTCGCGGCGTTCGCGGGGACGGCGGTGGCGATCACGGCGGCGCCGGCCGCGAGGGCCACACTCGCACGCCCGAAGACCTTCCACAACATGTCTGACTCCTGGTCGAGTTGATGCCCACGTGGGGGGTGGCAGGCGTGAGCATGACACCACGCGCGTAGAACGCCGGGATGGCGGACGGCTCATGAAGTGCCCGGGGGATCGCAAAATCTTCGTAGGCGCCTCGGGCGGGTAGGAGCAGCCCGACAGCGAGCAGAGAGGTGAGACATGCGCTTCCGCACCCGGCCGACCCTTCAGGGCACCTTCGGGATGGTGTCCTCCACCCACTGGCTGGCCTCGCAGTCGGCGATGGCCGTGCTGGAGGACGGAGGCAACGCCTACGACGCGGCCGTCGCGGGCGCTTTCGTGCTGCACGTCGTCGAGCCGCACCTCAACGGCCCCGCCGGCGAGGTGCCGATCCTGCTCGCGCCGGCCGGCGGCGAGGTACGGGTGCTGTGCGGACAGGGCGTGGCCCCGGCCGGGGCGAATGTCGCGCACTACCGGGGGCTCGGTCTGGACCTCGTGCCCGGCACCGGCCCCCTCGCCGCCGCCGTGCCCGGCGCCTTCGACGCCTGGATGCTCCTGCTCCGCGACCACGGCACCAAGCCCCTCGCGGACGTCCTCAAGTACGCCGTCGAGTACGCCGAACACGGCCACGCGCCCGTGGAGAACGTCGGCGCGACCGTCGAGACCGTACGAAAACTGTTCGAGACGGAATGGACCTCGTCCGCGGAGGTCTACCTGCCCGACGGACAGGCCCCGCGCCCGGGCCGGCTGCTGCGCAACCCCGTCCTCGCCGCCACCTGGAAGCGCCTGATCGCCGAGACAGCCGGCGCCGGGGACCGGGTCGCGCAGATCGAGGCGGCGCGCGAGGTGTGGCGCTGCGGCTTCGTCGCCGAGGCGCTGGTACGGCAGTCCGCGCGCCCCACCCTCGACACCAGCGGCGAGCGCCACACCGGCACCCTCACGGCGGCCGACCTCGCCGGCTGGTCGGCGACCTACGAGACTCCGGTGACGTACGACTGGAACGGCTGGACCGTGTGCAAGGCCGGGCCGTGGAGCCAGGGCCCGGCGCTGCTCCAGCAGCTGGCGCTGCTGCCGCCCGAGCTGCCCGCGTACGGCTCCGCCGACTACGTCCACCTGCTGGTCGAGGGCTGCAAGCTCGCCATGGCCGACCGGGAGGCCTGGTACGGGGACGCCGCCGAGGTGCCGCTGGACGACCTCCTGTCGGACGGCTACAACGCGGCCCGGCGCGCTCTTGTCGGCGACGAGGCCTCGTACGAACTGCGCCCCGGCAGCCCCGGAGGCCGCACCCCGCGGCTCGGCGAGCACGCGCGCACGGTGATCGCCGACGAGCCCGGGTTCAGCCCGATGGGTGCCGGTGAGCCGACCGTCGCCAAACCGCCGAGGTCCCCGGTGCCGGGGGAGCCCGAGACCGGTGCCGACGGCGTCACCCGCGGCGACACCTGCCACATCGACGTCGTCGACCGCTGGGGCAACATGGTCGCCGCCACCCCGAGCGGCGGCTGGCTCCAGTCCAACCCGGTCGTGCCGGAACTGGGCTTCCCGCTCGGCACCCGGCTCCAGATGACCTGGCTGGAGGACGGTCTGCCCAACTCCCTGACGCCGGGCCGCCGTCCGCGCACCACCCTCACGCCCTCCCTCGCCCTGCGCGACGGTGTCCCGGTGCTGGCCTTCGGCACGCCCGGCGGCGACCAGCAGGACCAGTGGCAGCTGCACTTCTTCCTGGCCCTCGCCCTGCTCCCGCCCGTCCGCGGCGGCCTCGACCTCCAGGGCGCGATCGACGCCCCGAACTGGCACAACGACGGTTTCCCCGGCTCCTTCTACCCGCGCGGCATGCGGCCGGGCAGCCTCACGGTCGAGTCCCGCGTCGGCGCGGACGTCGTCGAGGAGCTGCGGCGGCGCGGTCACCGGGTGACCGTCGGCGACCCCTGGTCGGAGGGCCGCCTGTGCGCGGTGGCCCGGGACCCGGAGACGGGCGTGCTGTCGGCGGCCGCCAACCCGCGCGGGATGCAGGGGTACGCGGCCGGCCGCTAGGCCCTTCGGCGCACCCCGAGTTCATCCCGATTCCGCCGGGTGTCCACCCGGCGGGCGGGCGTTGTCAGTGGCGCGTGCTCTCATGGAGGCATGATCGTAGACACGGAAACCATCGACGAGTTTCTCGCCCGACGCTCGGCCGACGTGGAGGAGGCGGTCCGCGCGGCCGCCGCGGCCGAGATCATGCCCCGCTTCCGCCGCCTGGCCGCCCACGAGATCAACCAGAAGGCCGGACCGCACGACCTGGTCACCGACGCCGACCGCCTCGCCGAGCGGTACCTCACCGAAACCCTGGGCGCCCTGCTGCCCGGCTCCGTCGTGGTCGGCGAGGAGGCGGTGCACGCGAACCCCGCGACCTACGAGGCGATCCAGGGCGACGCCCCGGTGTGGATCGTCGACCCGGTCGACGGCACGCGCCAGTTCGTGCGCGGCGAGACCGGGTTCTGCACGCTGGTCGCGCTCGCGCGAGGCGGAGTGGTCCTCGCCTCCTGGACGTACGCGCCGGCCCGCGGCCAACTCGCCGTCGCCGTCAGGGGCCGGGGCGCCTTCCTCGACGGCGAGCGCCTGTACGCCGGGCCGCCCGCCCCCGGCCGGGACCTCGAAGTGGCCACCTCCCACCCGGACTACACGACGGACGAGCAGAAGCACGCCCTGCTCGGCCTGTGGACCGACGGCGTCGCCCCCCGCGCCTGCGGCTCGGCGGGCCTCGAGTACCTCGCCATCGCCCGCGGGGAACTCGACGCGACCGCCTTCTCCTGGGAGGCATCCTGGGACCACGCGGCGGGCATCCTGCTCGCCGAGGAGGCGGGCGGCGCCCACCTGACGCTCTCCGGGGAACCGTTCCGGATAACCGGCGGCAACAGCCTCCCCTTCACCACCGCCCGCGACGAGGAGACGGCGCGAAGGGTGGCCGCGCTGCTCGGGCAGGGCCCGGCCTGACCCGTCCCCGGATGCGGTGCCCGCACCCCGGGTGTCGTACCCCCGGCATATCCTGACCCCCAGGCCGTCGGTTGACGAAGGGGTCCGAAGGTGCCGTCGATGCTCGATGCGTGCGTGGTGGGTGCGGGGCCGAACGGACTGACGGCCGCCGTGGAGCTGGCCCGGCGCGGCTTCTCCGTGGCCGTCTTCGAGGCCCGCGACACCGTCGGCGGCGGCTCCCGCACCGAAGAGCTCACCCTGCCCGGCTTCCTGCACGACCCCTGCTCCGCGGCCCACCCGCTCGGCATCAACTCACCGGCCTTCCGCGCCCTGCCCCTGGAGCGGTACGGCCTTCAGTGGCTGCACGCCGACCTGGCCATGGCACACCCCTTCCCCGACGGCACCGCCGCCGTGCTGGCCCGCTCGGTCGCCGAGACGGCCGCCTCCTTCGGCCCACGGGACGCGGGGACCTACCGCAGACTGGTCGCGCCGTTCCTGCCCCGGTGGGACACCCTGGTCCGCGACTTCATGTCCCTGCCGCTGACCGCGCTGCCCCGCGACCCGGTCACCCTCGCCCGCTTCGGCCTCGTCGGTCTGCCCCCGTCGACCTGGCTTGCGCGCCGCTTCCACGACGACCGGGCCAGGACCCTGTTCGCCGGACTGGTCGCCCATGTGATGGCCCCGCTCGGCGGCTTCGCGACGAGCGCCATCGGCCTGATCTTCGTCCTCGCCGCGCACGCGCGCGGATGGCCGGTCGCCCGGGGCGGCTCGCAGTCCATCGCGGACGCGCTCACCGCGTACCTCAAGGACCTGGGCGGACTGGTGCACACCGACTACGAGGTCAAGCGCCTCGACGACCTGCCGCCCGCGCGAGCGTACGTCTTCGACACCTCGCCCACCGCGCTGGCCCGCATCGCCGGTTTCGGCCGCTACTACGCGGACTACAGGTACGGCCCGGGCGTCTTCAAGGTCGACTACGCGCTCGACGGACCGGTGCCGTGGACCGCGGAGGAGGCCCGCGCCGCCGCCACCGTGCAGATCGGCGCCGACAGCGCGGAGATCGGCAGGGCCCTGCGGGCGGCCTCCCGGGAGGGCCGGGCACCCGACCGGCCGTTCATGATCACGGTGCAGCCGGGCGTCGTCGACCCCACCCGCGCCCCCGAGGGCAAGCAGGTCTTCTGGGCCTACGCCCATGTGCCGAGCGGCTGGACGGGAGACCTCACGGACGTCATGGAACGCCAACTGGAGCGTTTCGCGCCCGGTTTCCGCGACCGCGTCCTCGCCCGTGCGACCGCCGGCCCGCCCGAACTCGCCGCCCGCAACGCCAACTACGTCGGCGGCGACATCGGCTCCGGCGCGGTGACCGGCCTCCAGGTCCTGCTGCGCCCCAAGCTCTCCCTCTCCCCGTACACCACCCCCCACCCGGCGGTCTTCATCTGCTCCTCCGCCACTCCACCGGGCCCGGGCGTCCACGGCATGTCGGGCCACAACGCGGCGAAGGCGGTGTGGCGCAGGCTGCGAGAGCAGCCGTAGCGGATCGGCCCTCGGGCAGCGCGTGTCCGTGTGCCCCACAATGGTTCGGAGGCTCCATGACCAGCATCACGCTCGTCCGGGGTGACATCACCCGGCAGGCCGTCGACGCCATCGTCAACGCGGCGAACTCCTCGCTGCTCGGCGGTGGCGGTGTCGACGGGGCCATTCACCGCCGGGGTGGGCCGGAGATCCTGGAGGAGTGCCGGAAGCTGCGCGCCTCGCGCTACGGCAAGGGCCTGCCCACCGGACAGGCGGTCGCCACCACCGCCGGGAAGCTGGACGCGCGGTGGGTGATCCACACGGTCGGTCCGGTCTGGTCGGCCGGCGAGGACCGCTCGGAGCTGCTGGCCTCCTGCTACCGGGAGTCCCTCCGGGTCGCCGACGAACTCGGCGCCCGTACGGTCGCCTTCCCCGCCGTCTCCACCGGTGTCTACGGCTGGCCGATCGACGACGGGGCCCGCGTCGCCGTCCGGACGGTGCGGGCCGCGGACACGTCGGTCGACGAGGTCAGGTTCGTCCTCTTCGACGAGCGGGCCTACGAGGCGTTCGCCGCGCAGACCCGCTGAACTCCCCTCCGGTCAGCCGTCGATGCGGTGCGTGCTCCAGAACGACGTCAGGTCCGTGCTCGTCGCGGCCTGCGCCGCCGCCTTGAACTCGGCCGTGGTCGAGACGCCGTACCAGTGCGAACTCGCGTAGTCCTTCAGCACCTTCGTCATCGCCGTGTCGCCGATGAGGCGCCGCAGGTCGTGCAGGGCGCACTTGCCGTAGCCGTAGACGACGGTGGAGTAGCGGGAGGAGTGGGCGTCCCAGTACGCCATCGAGTTGGTGATCTTCTCGGCGGAGGAGGCCCAGGAGACGCTGTTCCAGCAGTTGCTGCCGGTCTTGCCGAGGGCCAGGTCGGTGGCGTAGTCGGTGAACGCCTCGTCCAGCCAGGGGCTGTTGTACTCGTCGTCGCCGACGATGCCGTACCACCACTGGTGGCCGATCTCATGGGTGAGGGCGGTGGTGCTGACGAGGTCCAGGACGAAGCCGGGGTACTCCATGCCGCCGAACCAGTAGTTGTTGTCGATGACCGCGTCCAACTCGCCGTACGGGTAGGCGCCGAAGCGCGCGGCGTGGGCGTCGACGGCGGTCTTCGCCGTGCTCAGCATCGACTGCGCGTCGGAGGAGCTGATGCCCGAGACGGAGTAGACGTTGATCGCCGTACCGGCCGCCGACGTGCCCGAGATCCTGCTGAACGGCCCCGCCGCCCAGGCGAAGTCGCGCACCTTGGACGCGGTCGCGGTGGTGACCGTACGCCCGCTGGAGCCGGGGGTGTCGACGGACGTGCCGGTGGCCGGGACCAGCAGGCCGCTCGGGTGGTCGAGCGTGACGTGGAAGTCGGCGGCCAGGGAGTAGAACGACTCGCCGTTGTCGGTGTACGGGTCCAGGTGCCAGCCCGCGCCGTCCTTCACCGCGAGCACGGGCAGCGCGTTGCCGATGTTGTTGAAGGCCCCGTCGTGTCCGAACCGGTCGGCGCCGCTGGGCACGGTGATGGAGAGGTCGAAGCCGATCGTGGCGCTCTGCCCCTGTGCGAGCGGGGCCGGCAGGGAGATCTGCAGGGCGGTGCAGCCGACGGACAGGGCGCCCGCCGTGCCGCCGGTGAGGTTCGTGACCGTGACGGGCATCGCCGAGCAGGTGCCGTGGTAGTTGTCCCACAGCCGCAGATACACCTCGCCGAGCGGGGTCGAGGAGGCGTTGGTGAAGGTCGCGCTCTCGTGGCCGGTCCAGACGGTGCCGCTGCTGTTGCTGCTCAGACTGACGGTGTACGAGGGGGAGGCGGGCGTCCGTGTCGAGTCCGCCGGCGGGGGGGTGCCCGCGGAGGTGTCGAGGGCGACGTCGTCCAGGACGAAGCCGGTCTGCAGGCTGGAGTCCTCGGTGCCGGTGAAGGCGACGCTCACGGTCTGGCCGGCGAAGGCGGACACGTCGAAGGACTTCTGGACGTAGCCCGTGTTCCTGTCGAGGTTCGAGTACGTCGCCAGCGTGGTGGAGCCGATCTTCGCCGTCAGTTTGTCGTAGGCGGTGGAGGAGGTCGTCTCGGCGGTGTCGATGTGCAGCCAGAAGGACAGGGTCGCCTTGTCGCACCCCGACGGGACGGTGACGCTCTGGGAGAGCGTGTCGGTGTGCGTGGATCCGACGCCGTCCAGCCAGGCGAACGAGCTGCCGCCGTGCGCGCTCTGCCCGGAGCGGCTGGTGATGACGCTCGTCGACGACTGGCTCCAGGGCGAAGTGCCGCTCTCGAAGCCGCCGTTGGCCACCACCTGGGCCGGGGTGCAGGCCGCCGCCGAGGGTGCGGCGGCCGCGGGAAGGGCGGGCAGCGATACGACGGCCAGCGCGGCGACGGCCAACGGGCGCGCGAAGACGGTCAGCAGACGCGCGGCGACGGATCTGTGGGGGGTCGATCTCACGCGGAACTCCTTTGCGGCGACCGGGATCCCGGTCTGCTCGGCGATCGCCGGCCGGCCTGGGTGCGCCGGAGGCGGTCGGGGCTGCGTGCACTTGTTGGCCTGAGCATGCCATAAGCGTGAGCTGTGAGGGAGCTGTGCGTGAGAAGGGTGGCGAGGGGGCCCGCGGCGGCCGGCCGCTCCGGTCAGTCGCCGTGTCCGACGGGCTCTCCCTGGGCGACCTCGATGCCGTCGTGCAGATCCGTGGCCGCCTCCAGAGCCGCCGTCGCCGACAGGGCGACACAGGCGAGGAGGAGTCCGGCCAGGGCGCGGGGGAGCGCGCGGGCGGCGGGCTTCGGCGCGCTCAGCAGCGCGCTGACCCGGCGCGGCACCGGCCCCGCGGTGGCCGTGAGGGACAGCCGCGGCCGGGGGGTCGCCGCGCGGGCGGCGAGCGCGGCCCGGCCGACGGCGCGGGCGGTCAGGGTGCGGTCACCCGTCACCCGGGCGGCGGACTCGTCGGCCCAGCGCTCCAGGGCGTACGAGAGCGGGGCGCGCAGACCGCGCAGGGCCGGGTGCAGGGCCACGGCGAACTCGGTGGCGGCGAGGAAGAGATGGTGGCGGCCGGTCAGATGCGCGCGCTCGTGGGCGAAGAGCACCTCGCGCTCGCGTGCGCTGAGGGCGCGCAGCATGCCCGTGGTCACCACGATGCGGCCGGGGCGGCCGGGCAGCGCGTACGCGTCGGGCCGCTCGTCCTCCCGCACCCAGAGATCGCCCGCGCTCGCCTCGCTCCCGAACTGCCGGTGAGCGGCGCGCACTTCACGCACGTGCCGGACGGTCCGGCGCAGCAGCGAGGCGCCGAGCGCCGTCAGCGCGCAGGCGGCCAGGACCGCGGCGGGCACGGTGGCCAGGGAGCCGTCGCCCAGCAGATGCGGGGAGAGGTGGCCGAGCGCCGCGACGGAGGGGAGGCGCAGGGCGCCGTTCAGGGCCAGCAGGGCGAGAGCGGCCGTACTCGACAGGGCGAGGACCAGCGTCAGAGCGGTCAGCGCCCAGGCCGCCGCCCGGGGCGGCAGGTGCTCCGCTCCGCGCCGGGCCAGCGGGACCGCCAGCAGCGGCACCAGGAGCGGGAGCCACACGGCAAAGATCACGCGTTCCTCCAGGAAGCCGCCGGTCCGTCACCGGCCAGCCTACGCGGCAGGAGGCGGGGCCGTTTCCTCAGCGGCGCGGACGCGGACCCGAACGCCGATGCGGGTGGGGCACCGGCTCACGGCGTCTCGTCGGCCGTTCCCTGGCCGGTGGTCTCCAGCAGGGTGCGCAGCAGACGCTCGTCCTCCGGGCTCAGGTCGGAGACGAATCGCGCGAGCACGGTGCCGCGGTCCTCGTCCTTGTCGAGTTCGGCGTGCATCCGGCGGGCGGTCAGCCCGTGGGCGTCCTGGGCGGGCGCGTAGGCGTAGCCGCGGCCGAGCCGCTCCCGGGTGACCGCGCCCTTGGCGTGCAACCGTGTGAGGATGGTGGTGACGGTGGTGCGGGCCAGGCCCCCGCCGAGCTCCAGCTGCACGGCGCCGGGCGTGAGGGGTCCGTCGGCGGCCCACAGGGCGGCCAGGACACTCGCCTCCAGCTCGCCCGCCGGCCGCCGGTCCGTGTGCCCGTCGGCCGGGCCGCCGGCCGGCTCGTCGATCTGTTCCTGCGGCATGGGAACGCTCCTCGGCTCTGATTCGTCTACAGTTCAGTAGACGGTCTACATGACTGTAGTCGCTCGGCGCGGGTTCCGGCCCGCTCCGTCCACGTCCCAGTATGAGAGGGGTCGCCCGCATGGCAGCTGCCGAGTTCGCCGTCGCCCAGGCGGTGAACGTCCTGGATGCCGGATCCCTGCTGTCCGCCTTCGGCACGCTCGGCATCGCCGCCGTGCTGTTCGCCGAGACCGGCCTGCTGGTCGGCTTCTTCCTGCCCGGCGACTCCCTGCTGTTCACGGCGGGACTGCTGTGCGCGGGCGGCACCCACCGGTCCGTGCATCTCTCGCTGCCGCAGGTGCTGGTCGCCGCGGTCGTCGGGGCACTGGCCGGAGCGCAGGTCGGGTACTGGATCGGGCGGCGCGGCGGTCGCGCGCTGCTGGCCCGCAGCCGGGCGAGAAAGCTGCACGAGGGCGCGGCGCGCGCCGAGGAACTGCTCGCGCGCTACGGCCACGCCAAGGCGGTCGTCCTGGCCCGCTTCGTGCCGGTGGTGCGCACGGTGCTGAACCCGCTGGCCGGGGCGCTGGACGTGCCGGTACGGGTCTTCACGCTCTGGCAGGTCGTCGGCGGACTGGTGTGGACGATCGGCCTCGTCCTCGGCGGATACGCGCTGGGCTCCTCCATCCCCAACGTCGACCGCTACCTCCTGCCGCTGGTCGCCGTCGTCGTCCTCGCGTCCCTGACCCCGCTCGCCATCGAGGCCCGCCGCGCGCGTGCCCGCCGCACCTCCCCGGGAGCCCAGTCATGACCCCCCTCGCCTTCGGCGGCGCCTCGGTCGACGGCGGCCTCTACACGTGGATCACGCGGCTCGCCCACCACACCTCCCATCCCCTCGACACCGCGATCGCCGTCTGGTCCGACTACGGCCTCGCCCTGTTCGCCGTGCTGATGCTCGTCGCGTGGTGGCGGGCCCGCGGAGCCGGGGAGGCGCGGATGGTGCGGGCCCTGGCGACACCGCTGATCGTGATGGTCGTGTACGCCGTCGACATGCTGGTGAAGTCGGCGGTCGCCGAGACCAGACCCTGCCGCACACTGCACGTGGTCACGGTCGAGGCGTGCCCGGCGGCCGGGGACTGGTCGTTCCCCAGCAACCACGCCGTGATCGCCGGGGCCGCGGCCGTGGCGATCGCCCTGACCGACCGCCGTCTCACCCGCATCGCGGCCCCGGCCGCCGTCCTGATGGCCATCTCCCGCGTCTGGATCGGCGCCCACTATCCCCACGACGTGGCCGTGGGCCTGGCTCTCGGCGCGCTCCTGGCCTGGCTCCTGATGCGGCTCGCCGACCGGGGCGCGCCGCTGGTCAGACGGGTGGCCGCGACTCGGTTCGGTGGGTTGGTGACGGGGGTGTGAGGCGGAGTGCGCGCGATGGGGTGCCGGGCGGTTCTGGGCGAGCGGCGGGATGCGACGTGGCGGCCGGCGGGGCGGTGACCGGTCGGCGGTCGGCGGGGGCGCCGTGAGCGGGGCGGGACGGGCTCCGCGGAGTGGGCGGACCGGGCGGGACGGGCGGTCTGTGCGGGATGCGGGGTCCGTGCGGGGAGGGCTGCCGTGGCTCGCCGTCGTCTGCGCCGTGTTGTTCGCCGCCCTCGCCGTCGCGATGGGGGTACGGCACGGCTCACCGCTCCCGGGTGACGGCGCGGCGCACGCCTGGGCGCTCCGGCACCGGCCACCCGTCGGTCAGGCGCTGGCGCGCGGCATCACCGCGACCGGGACGGGACCGTGGCCGTATCTGATCGTCGTGGCGGCCGGGCTGGTCGCCGGCCGGGACACCGGTGAGCGGGTGAGAGCGGTCGTGTACGGCCTGGCCGTGCTGGTCGCCGGGCAACTGGTGCGCAGCGGGCTGATGGAACTGTTCGCACGAGCCCGCCCGAACACCGCCGACTGGGCGACCCACGCCTCCGGCTTCGCCTTCCCCTCCGGCCACACGACGACCTCCGCCCTGACGGCAGGGTTCGTGTGCTGGGCGGTCACCCGGCACCTCCGTGCCGGCCTCGCGCGTACGACGTGTGTGATCGCGGTGTGCTGGGCGGTGGCCGTCGGCTTGAGCCGGGTCTACCTGGGTGTGCACTGGGCCAGCGACGTACTGGGCGGCTGGCTGCTGGCCGGCGCGTGGCTGGGGCTGTGCTGGTGGGGGCTCGGACGGTGGTTGGACGTGCGGATGACGGGAGCGGGCGGAGCGGGGGGCTTCGTACCGGGTGCGCGTTGGCGTGCGGGTGCGGGTGCGGGTGCGGGTGCGGGTGCGGGTGCGGGGCTGGACGGGCCCGCGGGGGCTGCGGGGCCGGAGGGACGGGGCAACGGCGACGGGGACGGCACCGGCAGGGGGCGCGATCTCCGACCCTCGGCGGCCTCTGACCGGCCTCATGACCGATCGCCCGACTCTGCACCGCCCCCCGACGCTGCACGGCCGTCCGACTCCGCACCACCGTCCAACTCACCGCCCTCGGGTCCCTGACAGACATCCGCCGCCGAACCCCTGACGACCGAACCCCTGACGCCCGAATCCCTGACGGAGGACCATGCCCCCCAAGATCCTGGTCGTCGAGGACGATCACGGCCTGCGTGACGTGCTGGTGCGCGGGCTGCGGGACGAAGGGTTCGCGACACTGCCCGCCCCCGACGGAGCGACCGCGTTGCGGCTGGCCGGGGCCGAGGTCGCCGCGGCCGTGCTGGACGTCGGGCTCCCGGACGCGGACGGGCGGGACGTGTGCCAGGCGCTGCGCGCCAACGGCTTCTCCTTCCCGGTCGTCTTCCTCACCGCGCGCCACGGCCTGACCGACCGCCTCTCCGGCTTCTCCGCCGGCGGCGACGACTATCTCCCCAAGCCCTTCCACCTCGCCGAACTGGCCGCCCGCCTGCGCGCCGCCCTCAGACGCGCGCTGCCCACGCCCCACGCCACGGCAGGCGACCTGGTCCTGGACGCCGTACGGCACCGCCTGAGCGTGCGTGGCACGCAGGCCGATCTCACGCCGACGGAGTTCCGGCTGCTGGCCAGGCTGATGGCGACGCCCGGGGAGAACGTGAGACGCCGGGACCTCGTCCGGGCCGCCTGGCCGGAGGGCGCCCAGGTCAGCGAGAACACCCTCGACCAGTACCTGACCCGGCTGCGCCGCAAGCTGCGCGCGGCCGGGAGCGACCTGACCGTCGCCACCACCCGCGGGATCGGCCACCGCCTGTCATGACCCCCCGGCTCCACCGTCGCCTCGTCCCCCGGACCCTCCGCGGCCGTCTCTCCCTGGTCGCGGTCACCACCGCCGCGCTGCTCATGGTGATCCTGACCGTCGTCTTCAACACGGCCGTCCGGCACCACCTGAGGCATCAGGCGGACGAGGAACTGCGCGCCCGGGCGGCCGCCGTCGCCACCACCGTCGACACCAGCGGCACGCGCGTGCGGGTGCTGGAGACCGTCAACGACCGGTTACTGGACGCGAACGTGTGGATCTACGCAGGCCCGCGCCTGCTGGAACGGCCCCCGTCCGCCGGTCCGCTGACCGGCGTCGCCGAGCGGCTGGTCCGCGGCGGCGGGCGCCGGTGCCTGGACGCCGACGGACCCGACACGGGACAGGTCCGGCTGTGCGCCGAGCCCGTCCCCGGCGCCCGGCGTCCCGCGACCGTGGTCACGGCCCTGGACCTGTCCCCGTACCGGAGTTCGGCCAACACCCTGCTGCTGGGCTCGTTCGTCCTGGACGCGGTGATGCTCGCCTGCACCTACGGTCTGACCCGGCTCGCGGTGGGCCGCGCGCTGCGGCCGGTCGGGACGATGACCGACCAGGCCACCCAGTGGAGCGCGGTCGGCTCCGAGGAACGGTTCGGCAGTGCCGACCGCCCCGCCGAACTGGCCCGTCTGGGCGCCTCGTTGGACGCCCTCCTGGACCGTATCCGGGCCGTGCTGCGGCACGAGCGGCAGCTCACCGGCGAGCTCTCGCACGAGCTGCGCACCCCGCTCAGCCGTATAGTCGCCGAACTCGACTGGTACGGCTCCCGCCCCCGCACACCGGCCGAGACCCGCGCCGTGCACGTGACCATCGCCGAAGCCGCCGAGTCCATGCGGACCATCTGCGACACCCTGCTGACCACCGCCCGCGAGGACGCGGCGGCCGCTCCCGGCACGGCCCCGGTGCTGCCCACCCTCCGCCGCCTCGTCGACCGGCAGCCCGTGCCGGGGCGGGTGACCGTCGACGTCTCCGCCGCATCCGGGCAGGTGGAGGCGGGGGTCCAGGCCGCGCTGCTCGAGCGCATCGTCAGTCCCCTCCTCGCCAACGCCCTGCGCTACGCCACCTCGCACGTCACCCTGCACGCCGACCGGGACGGAAACGGTGTGCGGGTCCGGGTCACCGACGACGGACCCGGCGTACCGCCCGCGTTCGCCGAGCGGCTCTTCCAGCCCGGCCGCCGCGCCGACCCGGACGACGGACACGACGGCGCGGGTCTGGGTCTGCCGCTGGCCCGCCGCCTGGCCCGTTCCGCAGGGGGCGAGGTCCTGCACGATCCCGAAGTCGCCCCTGGGGCGGGTTTCGTGGTCAGACTCCCGTCCGGCTGACCCCGCCCGCGGCCCGCCGCTCCGGAGCGTGCGCCCCTGTCGTCTTACAGCGCCTTCGTGCGTACCAGCCCGGCGAGCACCAGCAGCCCCGGCACCAGCGGAAGCCACACCGTGAGCAGCCGGTAGCCGAGCACCGCCGACAGGCTCGCCCCCGCCGGAGCCCCGGCCGCCGTCAGCGTCCAGGCGAGCGCGGCGTCCAGCGACCCGAGCCCACCGGGCGTCGGCAGCAGTACGGCGGCGCTGCTCGCGGCGAGATACGCGAGCGCGACCCGCCCCGCCGGCAGCGGCAGTTCCAGGGCGCGTACGACGGCCAGCACGATCCCCGTGTGCAGCACGGCGAAGGCCAGCGAACCGCCCCACAGGGCCGCCGCGCGCGGCGGGCGTTCATGCACACCCCGCACATCGGCCACCGTGCACGCCAGCCACCGCCGCACCCGGGTCAGCCGCGAGAGCAGCACGGCCGCGCAGCCGGCGGCGGCCGTCCCCGTGAGGACGAGCAGCAGCGTCGTCCCGTGCACCGACGGCAGCCGCAGCACCCCGGGACTCGCGAGGGCGAGCACCCCGATGAGCACGAACCGCACGACCGCGCCCGCTGTGCCGCGGACCGCGAGAGCCGTCGCGGCCCGCCCCGGCGCCAGCCCGCAGCGCATCAGGAACCGCAGATTGACGGCACCGGCCCCCACCCCGGCGGGCAGGACGTGGTTGGCCGCCGACGCCGCGAACTGCACCGCCACCAGCCGTCGCGCGGGCAACGCCTCCCGTACCGCGCCCTGCACCGTGACCGCCGCGCACACCCAGGTCAGCACGGTGAGCACCGCGGCCAGCAGCAGCCACCCCCGGTCGGCGACGACCAGCCGGTCGGCCCCGGCGTCCAGCACGGGCCAGTGCCGTACGGCGAGCACCACGGCCCCCGCCAGCAGGCCGCCGGCCACCAGGGTCTGCCACGGCACCCGCCGTCCGGCGTCCAGGACGGCACCGGTCTGCGCGCTCATGTGCCCCGCCGTTCGTGCGGGGCGCCGGGTGCCACGTAGGCGTAGCCGTCCGACAGCCGGTGCAGTCGCCAGCCGTGGGCGTAGGACGGCACAGGCCCGGGGCTCGCGGCGAGGAGGGCGACCGGGATGCGGCGGGCGGTGCGGGTGAGGGCACCGGCCGTGGTGCCCGCGTCGTGACCGGCGGTGTAGGCGGAGGCGCAGCCTGCCTGGAAGGCGATGGGGACGGAGTCGCCGCCGGTGAGCAGACAGGGCGGCGAGAAGCCGAGGCGGCGCAGTTCCGTGGCGCTGCGGGCCCAGGCGCGGTGCGCGGCCGTCGTGCGGGACACCGCTCTGTCCACGACCGCCAGCTGCACGGCCACATGACCGGCCAGTCCGGCCGCCACCAGGGTCACGACCACCGGTCGCCACCGTCCGACAGGCGCAGTGACCAGGAACCACAGCGCGTCCGCGACCGGGAGGGCGAGCAGGGCGTAGGCGGGCAGCAGGAAGCGGGGTGCCGCGTACCCGATGAGGAAGAGATACGGCACCGCCGCCGTGACCGCGCAGGCGAGCGGCAGCGCGGTGACGGTCGTACGACGCGCCCGTACCGCGATGACCAGCGCGGCCGCGGCGAGCAGCGGCAGGACGAACCACCAGGCGATCACCGGCGCGCTCGGGACGGCGCCGGTGCACGGACGGCACAGGGCGCGGCCGCCGAGGCTGCGCAGCTGGTCGGTCACGGCGTTGTGCAGGCCGAGGCCGCCCTCGATGCGGGAGCCGGCGCTCAGCCGGGCGCCCAGGCCGCCGTAACGGACGTACGCCTCGACGACCCATTCGAGCGCACCCGCCGCCAGGCCGCCGAGGAGGGCGAGCAGGAGGCGCGGGCGGCGGTCGCGGAGGGCCAGGGCGAGGAGGGGGAGGCTCGTCCAGACGGCGTCCGTGGGCCGCATCCACGCCATCAGCGCGGCCGCCGCGGCCAAGCCCCACAGGGGTGCCCGCCGGGTGCGGTCGCGGCGGGCCCGCAGGAAGAAGCCCACGGCGGCCAGGGCGCCCACGGCCACCCAGTAGTTGGGCATGGCCTGGGGACCGTAGAAGAGGGTGATCCAGAGGGTGGCGAAGAGGGCGCCGCCGGCCGCGAGGACGCGGGGCGGGAACAGGGAGCGCCAGGCCCGCAGGGCCCCGTACAGGCCGGCGCCCGCCAGCACGGCCAGGTACACCCGCAGCAGCGCGGTCGACGACGACCAGGAGGCGACCGGGGCCACCAGCAGGGTGATGCCACGGGCGCGCGGGGCGCTGAAGAAGGCCGCCGGGGCGTGGCCGCTGACCTGGCTGACGTACACCGTCTCGTCCCAGCCGAGGCCCATTCCGGGGCGCACGAGCACCAGCTGGAGCAGGGTGAAGGCGCCCGCCACGGCCAGGAGCCATCGCGCGCCCGTCCGGGTCGCCGGGGGCGCCCCCGGGGGTGGGGCGGCACCGGGTGTCCGGGTCGGAGAAGGTGCGGCTGCGGCGTCGGAGGCCCTTGGCATCGTCCATCTTTCCGGCCCTACGCGTTGTAGGGTCGGGGGTCACCCTACAGGCTGTAGGTCGGGGTCATGCCGGAGGCGGGTAAGGGAGAGGTGCGAGTCGGTGACCGGTGGACCCTACGCGCCGTAAGGTGGAGGCCATGGCAGGCACGACTCCTCGCGGCAGAGCCGAGCGACGCAGTTCCGGTGAGCTGGAGAGCGAGGTCCTCGCCGCCCTGTGGGCGACCGACCTGGCCCTGACGCCGGCCGAGATCCAGGCCGAGCTGGACGGCGACCTCGCCTACAACACCGTGCACACCATCCTGCGGCGCCTGCACGACAAGGGCCTCGTCCTGCGGGACGCCGACGGGCGGCGCGGCGCGTACCGCCCGGCGAAGAACGCGGCCCAGATGACCGCCGAGGCCATGCACCAGGCCCTGGGCCGGGGACCGGACCCGATAGCCGCGCTGCAGCACTTCGTCACCGGCCTGAGCGCCGAGGAGGAGACGGCCCTGCGCGACCTGCTGGGCGAGGGCGGCGCCTGAGAGGGCTACGGCGATCGGGCACGGGATGGGAGGAGCGGGTGCGGATGTCGAGCCAGCCGAGGTAACCGAGTTGAGCCGGTGCTGAGCTGAGCAAGGTGGGGAGTCGGGGTCCTCCCTGCCCTGCAGCTCCGTCGAGCCGCCCCTCACCCCCTCCGCGCCCCCCGCTCCGCAACCCCGTCAAGCCGCTCCGGATCCTGTGCGCCCCCCGCTCCGCAACCTCGTCAAGCCGCCCCCGGGTCCTGCGCGCCCCCCCGCCCCGCAACCCCGTCAAGCCGCCCCCGGGTCCTGTGCGCCCCCCGCTCCGCAACCTCGTCAAGCCGCCCCCGGGTCCTGTGCGCCCCCCCGCTCCGCAACCTCGTCAAGCCGCCCCCGGATCCTTCGCGCCCCCCCGCCCCGCAACCCCGTCAAGCCGCCCCCGGATCCTTCGCGCGCCCCTCACCCCGCAACCCCCGAGCCACCAGCACCGTCCCGCACGCCGTCACCACGGCCAGGGTCGCGTAGCCGTGCGTCAGCGTGGTCGCTGCGGCGACCCCCGCCACCAGCAGCGGGCCGCCCGCGTCGCCCAGTTCGCGGCCGAGTTCGGCCGCGCCCATGGTCTGGCCCAGGCGTTCCCTCGGGGTCGAGGACGCCAGGGTCGCGAAGCCCAGCGGAGTGATCAGGCCCGTACCGACGCCGATCAGGGCGGCGGCGAGCAGCACGCCCGTGAGGCCCGGCAGCATCGCGCAGGCCAGTCCCGCCGCCGTGAGCAGCAGCCCGGCGGTCAGGCCGGTCCGCGCGGTCAGCCGCCCGGCGTCCAAGGCCCGTCCGGTACGGGGCTGCACGACCGCCGCGCACGCGGCCAGCACCGACACCGCGGCCCCCGTCGCCACCGTGCCGAGCCCCGCCGCCCGGCCGGACACCGGCAGGAAGCCCACCCCGACCGACAGCGCGGCCGTGGCCCCGGCGAGCGCGGCCGTCGGCACCAGGAACGCCGGGTCCGCCAGCCGTCGCGCCAGGTCAAGGACCGTCTGCCGGGCCCGGGGGAGCGGCGGTACGACGGGTACGGCGGCCAGCGCCCACCCCGCGACGGCGACACCGAGCAGCGTCAGCACCGCGAACAGCAGCCGCAGCCCGCCGGCCCACACCAGCACCCCGCCGAGCAGCGGCCCCAGCGTGTAGCCGATCGACTTGCAGAAGCCGTAGCCGCCGAACGCCCGCCCCTGCTTCGCCGCCGGATTCAGCCGCGACACCAGCGCCGACGCGGCCGGCGAGAACGCGGACGCCGCCGCCCCCTGCCCCAGCCGCGCGGCCCACAACCACCCCGGGCTGTCCGCGATGACGTACAGCGCGGACGCCACGGCGAACGCCACCAGCCCGCCGAGCAGTACCGGCCGCGCCCCGACCCGGTCGGCCAGCGTGCCGAACACCGGCTTGAGGACGACCTCGGCGCCGTCGTAGAGGGCGAGCAGCCCGCCGAGGACGAGCAGCGAGGTGACCGTGTCCTTGCCCGCGCCCCCGAGGTTCGCGGCGATGCCGTGCGCCCCGAAGGCGGTGGTGAACCCGGCGGCGTACAGCGGCCACATCCGCCGACGCGAGGGGTCACCGCCCGGCGTCACGGATCCCCGGCCGCAGATGTCCGACGTGGTCCACGGCCCGGTCGAGGATCTCGGCGGCACGGCGGTCGTGCGGCCGCTCCGTGCCCACCTCGCAGGCCAACTCCATGCGGGCATCGTACCCAGCGACCGCCGCCCGGTGATCCGCACCGGCCCGGGGCAGCTCAGGTCGATGTCGGATTCTCGCCAGCCCTGCCCTCGACCATCGCCGATGCTGGACGCATGCAGAACGGGATGCACACCGACAAAGAGCGCTGCGTACGCGCCGTCCAGTCCAAGGACGCCCGCTTCGACGGCTGGTTCTTCACGGCGGTCCTGACGACCCGCATCTACTGCCGGCCCAGCTGCCCCGTCGTCCCGCCCAAGCCCGAGAACATGACCTTCTACCCCAGCGCGGCCGCCTGTCAGCAGGCCGGCTTCCGCGCCTGCAAGCGCTGCCGCCCCGACACCAGCCCGGGCTCCCCGGAGTGGAACCAGCGCGCCGACCTCGTGGCGCGCGCGATGCGGCTGATCGCCGACGGCGTCGTGGACCGCGAGGGCGTCCCCGGCCTCGCCGCCCGCCTCGGCTACAGCACCCGCCAGGTCGAACGCCAGCTGCTCGCCGAACTCGGCGCCGGTCCGCTGTCCCTCGCCCGCGCCCAACGCGCCCAGACCGCACGCCTGTTGATCGAGACGACCCCGCTGCCGATGGCGGAGATCGCCTTCGCCGCCGGCTTCTCCTCGATCCGCACGTTCAACGACACGGTCCGCGAGGTCTTCGCCCTCTCCCCGAGCGAACTGCGCGCCCGCCTGCCCAGGACCAGGACCCCGGCCGCCACCCCCGGCACCCTCGTCCTCCGCCTCCCCTTCCGCGCCCCCCTCAACCCCGACAACCTCTTCGGCCACCTCGCCGCGACCGCCGTACCCGGCGTCGAGGAGTGGCGCGACGGCGCCTACCGCCGCACGCTCCGCCTCCCGTACGGCCACGGCCTCGCGTCGCTGACCCCCGAACCCGACCACATCGCCTGCCGTCTCACCCTCAGCGACCTGCGCGACCTGACCGTGGCGATCAGCCGCTGCCGCCGCATGCTGGACCTGGACGCCGATCCGGTGGCCGTCGACGACCAGCTGCGCACGGACCCCGTCCTGGCCCCGCTGGTGGACAAGGCCCCGGGCCGGCGCGTGCCCCGCACGGTCGACGAGGCCGAGTTCGCCGTGCGGGCCGTCCTCGGCCAGCAGGTCTCCACGGCCGCCGCCCGCACCCACGCGGCCCGCCTGGTCACCGCGCACGGCGACCCGGTGGACGACCCGGAGGGCGGCCTCACCCACCTCTTCCCGACCCCCGAGGCACTGGCCGCCCTCGACCCCGAGACCCTGGCCATGCCCCGCACCCGGCGCACCACCTTCACCACCCTGGTCACCCAACTGGCCTCCGGCGCCATCCACTTGGGCCCGGAGAGCGACTGGCCCGAGAGCCGCGCCCGTCTGCTCGCCCTGCCCGGCTTCGGCCCCTGGACGGTGGACGTCATCGCCATGCGCGCCCTCGGCGACCCGGACGCCTTCCTCCCCACCGACCTCGGAATCCGCCGCGCGGCCAAGGAGTTGGGCCTGCCCTCCACCCCGGGAGCCCTGACCACCCGCGCGGCGGCCTGGCGGCCCTGGCGGGCGTACGCGGTCCAGTACCTGTGGGCGACGGACAGCCACCCGATCAACTTCCTCCCGGTGTAAGGACGTTCATGAAGCAGCACACCGTCATCACCAGCCCCTACGGCCCCCTCACCCTCGTCGCCGAGGACGGCGTCCTGTGCGGCCTCTACATGACCGACCAACGCCACCGGCCGGCCGAGGAGACGTTCGGCGACCGCGACGACAGCCCCTTCGGCGAGGCGGAGGAACAGCTCAGGGCCTACTTCGACGGCGAGTTGAAGGAGTTCACCCTCGAACTCCGCCTGACCGGGACCCCGTTCCAGCGCACGGTGTGGGACCAGCTGCGCCGGATCCCCTACGGCGAGACCCGCTCCTACGGCGAACTGGCCGCCGCCCTCGGCAATCCGGCCGCCTCCCGGGCGGTCGGCCTGGCCAACGGAAAGAACCCGGTCGGCATCATCGTCCCCTGCCACCGCGTGGTGGGTGCCGACGGCAGCCTGACGGGCTACGGCGGCGGCCTGCCCCGCAAACGGCGCCTGTTGGACTTCGAACGGGGAACCGCGCTGTTCTGACGGGTAATGTTCCGTCGGTGCTGGCCGAACAACGACACCAACTGATCCTGCGGGCGCTGCGATCCGGCGGCACCGTCACCGTGACGGACCTCTCCGATCAGCTCGGAGCCAGCGCCGCGACCGTCCGCCGCGACCTCCTGAAGCTGGAGGCGGACGGACTGCTCACCCGGGTGCACGGGGGAGCGGTCGTCGAGGACGAACCGGCTCCCTTCGCCGAGGCCGCCGAGGCGCGGGTGCCGGGGAAGGACGCGATCGCCGCCCGCGCCGCCGCGATGATCGAGGACGGCCAGTCGGTGATCCTCGACTCCGGCACCACCGTCCACCGGCTCGCCCGCCGGCTCCACGGACGCCGGATCACGGTCGTCACCAACAACCTCGCCGTGTACGAGGAACTCCTCCCGGACGACACCGTCGAGTTGATGCTGCTCGGCGGCATGGTCATCCGTGAGTCACGCATGCTGGACGGCTTCATGGCCGAGGACAACCTCCGCCAGGTGCACGCCGACTGGCTCTTCATGGGCGCCTGCGGGGTGCGGGCCGGCGGGCAGGTCATGGACACCACGGTCGCCGAGGTGCCCGCGCGGCGCGCCATGATCGCCGCCGCCGACAAGGTGGCGCTCCTCGCCGACGGCTCCAAGTTCCCCGGCACCGGCATGGTGAAGATCTGCGACCCCGAGGAACTGGACGTCCTCGTCACCGACACCCCGACCGACGCCACGACCCGCGCCGCGCTGGAGGAGGCCGGCGTACGGGTGCTGCGGGCATCGGAGGCCGAGAGCGCCTAGCCGTCGCCCTCCGTGCTCAGCCGGCGCAGCAGCTCCGGCAGCGCGGTGCCGATCGGCTCCCGTACGAGCTCGTCGGCGATCTCGTCGTACGGCGTCGGCTCGGCGTTGACGATGACGAGCCGCGCCCCGTGGTCGGCGGCGACGCCCGCGAGCCCGGCGGCGGGCTGCACCTGCAGGCTGGTGCCGACGGCGATGAACACCTGGCAGGCCTTGCTGATGGCGACGGCCTCACCGAGCACCACCGGATCGAGCCGCTCACCGAACATGACGGTCGCGGACTTGAGGACGCCGCCGCACTCCAGGCACGGCGGGTCCTCCTCACCGGCCTCGACCCGGGCGAGCGCGTCCTCCATCGAGCCCCGCGCGTGGCAGCCCGTGCACACCACCTGCCGTGCGGTGCCGTGCAGTTCGAGCACCTTGCGGGCCGGCATCCCGGCGAGCTGGTGCAGCCCGTCCACGTTCTGCGTGATCACCCGCACCGGCACGCCCGACTTCTCCAGCTCGGCCACGGCCCGGTGCGCGGCGTTCGGCTCGGCGAGCAGCGTCCGGTTCGCGCGCCGCATCCGCCACGACCGCCGCCGGATCTCGGGGTCCCCCATGTAGTACTCGTACGTCACGAGCTTCTCGGCCCCGGGATCCTTCCGCCACAGCCCGTTCGGCCCGCGGTAGTCGGGGATGCCGGAGTCGGTCGATATACCGGCGCCGCTCAGGATGGCGACGAGGGGCTTGGTCATGGGGCCGAGGGTAGGGGGCGTGCCGGGGCGGGGCGACCGCTTATCCGTGCGCTCGGCGGCCGTTCTCCAGCTCGGCCGTTCCGGACCCCTCGTCCAGCACGTCCAGGGCGACCAGGACGCGGTCGCCGAGGGTGCCCAGGAGGTGGTCGCCGAGGTCCTCGCGGGCGACCAGGCGCCAGGACAGGAGTTCCTCCTCCTGCAGCCGGATCGCCTTGAGGTCGTCCTCGGTCAGGATCCCGCCGTCGTACAGGTAGGCGACCAGCGGCGGGAAGCCGGGCCGGTAGACCCAGTCCACCGCGAGCAGCCGTCCGAGTTCGCGGTCCAGGCCGATCTCCTCCAGCGTCTCGCGGTGGGCGCCCTGACGCGGGGTCTCGCCGCCGTCGGACTCGATGGTGCCGCCCGGCAGCGCCCAGCCCTCACGGTAGTTGGGCTCGACGAGCAGCACCCGGCCCTCCGTGTCACGGAAGAGCGCGGCGGCGCCGGAGAGGATGCGGGGCAGGCCCGCGAGGTACGCGGCGAATTCTTCGGAGCTGGTCACACAGGAAGGGTAACCAGCCGCACGGGTCAGCTCTCCGCCTCCGCCAGATGCAGCGTCCGCTCGGCCAGTTCGCTGATCCGCACCCCGTCGAACCCGAAGACCGCGCTGCGGACCGTGTCCTCCAGCGGGTCCTTCCACTGGTCGGGGATCGCCTCGGCCCCGGTGAGGACGCCCGCCACCGAGCCGGCCGTCGCGCCGTTGGAGTCGGTGTCCAGGCCGCCGCGGACGGTGAGGGTGATGGTGCGGGTGAAGTCGCCGTCGCCGTACAGCAGGCCCGCGGTGAGCACGGCCGCGTTGGGGATGGTGTGGATCCAGCCGAGGCCGGTGGTCTCCTCGCCGACGGTGGCGAGCGTGTCCTCCCAGGTCATCCGGGTGTCGTGGAGCGAGACGACCCGGCGAACGGTGCGCGCCAGCCGGCTGGAGGCGGGGATGACGGCCAGCGCCTGGTCCACCGCGTGCCGGACCGTCGGCGCCGTGAACGCCGCCGCGATCAGCGCCGCCGCCCACATCGCCCCGTACACGCCGTTGCCGGTGTGCGAGAGCACCGCGTCCCGGCGGGCCAGGGAGGCGGCGCGGCGCGGGACGCCCGGGCAGGTCCAGCCGTAGATGTCGGCCCGGATCAGGGCGCCGATCCACTCCTGGTACGGATTGTCGTAGGTGGCCGTCAGCGGCGGCTTCAGCCCGTTGGCGAGGTTGCGGTACGCCGCTCGTTCCGCCGTGAACGTCTGCAGGTACGGCAGTCTCAGCAGCCACAGGTCGCCGACCTGCTCGGTGCTGAAGCCGAAGCCGTGGGTCTCCAGCAGGTCGAGGCCGAGGATGGCGTAGTCGACGTCGTCGTCCCGGCAGCTGCCGTGGATCCGGCCGCGCACGCACTGGCGCCACTCGGGGCGCAGCTCGAAGCCGTCGCTCTCGACGGCCGGCTCGGGGAGGTAGTCGGTCAGGGGCAGGGCGGCGGCCTGCCGCAGATAGCGGTCGATGCGGTCCCGCGTCCACAGGTCGCCCTGCTCGACCGGTTTGCCGAGCATGTTGCCCGCGATCCGGCCCAGCCAGCCCCCGAGGACGCGGTCGGCGAGCTCTGGCTCAGTGCCCACAGGGGTCATAGCTCCGGTTTACCCAATTCCGGGGGCGCGTGCGCGGTCCCGGCCGTCCGCACAGTCGCCTGACACGCCGCTCGTACGTCCCTCCCACGCCGTTCTCAGGGACCGGGCGGTGCATGACGGCGGGGGTGTGCTCCGGTTAAGGTCACAGCGGCGCGACTGGCCCTGACATGCCTCGGGGCCCGGAGAGCGAGGGGAAACAGGTGACACAGCGCGTGCTCATCGCCGCGGACAAGTTCAAGGGGTCGCTCACGGCCGTGCAGGTCGCCGAGCGCGTGACGGCCGGGCTGCGCCGGGCCGTGCCGGGCGTGGAGGTGGAGGCGCTGCCCGTCGCCGACGGCGGCGACGGGACCGTGGACGCGGCGGTCGCGGCCGGTTTCGAGCGCCGCGAGGTGCGCGTCGCCGGGCCGCTCGGGCACGAGGTGACCGCCGCGTTCGCGCTCAGGGCCGGCACGGCGGTCGTGGAGATGGCGGAGGCGAGCGGGCTCCAGCGGCTGCCCCGGGGCGTCTTCGCGCCGCTCACGGCCTCCACGTACGGCTCCGGCGAGCTGCTGCGGGCCGCGCTGGACGCGGGCGCGCGCACGATCGTGTTCGGCGTCGGCGGCAGCGCGACGACCGACGGCGGCGCGGGCATGCTCTCGGCTCTCGGCGCGCGGTTCCTGGACGCGGACGGGGAGTCGGTGCCGCCGGGCGGCGGCGGCCTCGCCGAGCTGGCGTCCGCCGACCTGTCGGGCCTGGACCCGCGGCTGGCGGACGTGGAGCTGATCCTGGCCAGCGACGTCGACAACCCGCTGACCGGCCCCACGGGCGCCCCGGCCGTCTACGGCCCGCAGAAGGGCGCCTCCCCGGACGACGTGGAGATCCTGGACTCGGCCCTGGCGCACTACGCGAAGGTGCTGCAGGAGACGGCCGGCGCGCACGCGGCCGAGTACGCCGCGTCCCCGGGCGCGGGCGCCGCCGGCGGCATCGGCTTCGGCGCCCTGCTGCTCGGCGCCCGCTTCCGCCCCGGCATCGAGGTCATGCTGGAGGTGCTGGGCTTCGCCCCGGCGCTGGAATGGGCCACGCTGGTGATCACCGGCGAGGGCTCCCTCGACGAACAGACCCTGCACGGCAAGGCTCCCGTCGGCGTCGCGGCGGCGGCCCGGGCGGCGGACAAGGAGGTCGTCGCGGTGTGCGGCCGCCTCGCGCTGCCGCCGGAGGCGCTGGGACGGGCGGGCATCCGACGGGTGTATCCCCTGACGGACGCCGAGCCCGACATCGCCAAGTGCATCGCGGACGCCGGGCCGATCCTGGAGCGGGTGGCGGAACAGATCGGACGGGACTTCCTCAGCTGACGGGCCCCGGACGCTCAGCCGACGGTCCCCCGGACACCAGCTGACCGCCCCCGGAACGGTGCAGGGCCCCCAGCCGACCGGCCGGGGGCCCTGCACCGTCGTACACGATCCGCTACGGCAGCTGTGCCGCCCGGGCCTCGCGCCGGTTGTCGCGGAAGTTGTTCACCCGGCGGGCCGTGGCGAACAGCGGGATGACCGCGCCCGTGACCAGCTGCAGCGCGCAGCCCGTCTGCAGGAGCAGCTGTCCGCTCGGCGCGTCGAACGCCCAGGCCGCGAGCAGCCCCATCGACACGACGATCCAGGACAGCATCGCCACCGCGAGACGGCCCCGCGGCTTCGGGTACTCCACCCGGCTCACCATCAGCCAGGCCGTGCCCAGGATCGCCAGCAGCGTCGCCACGAAGGGCAGCTCCAGCAGGACGATCGACACGACCGTCAGCGCGCCGAACGGCGAGGGCATGCCCTGGAACATCCCGTTGGGCACCGTCACGCACGAGAAGCGCGCCAACCGCAGGACGACGGCCAGGAGCACCACGATTGCCCCGACCGCGGCCACTCTCTGGTGTGCGTCGTCCGCGACCATGCCGTAGACGAGGACGAAGTACGCGGGCGCCAGACCGAAGCTGATCAGGTCGGAGAGGTTGTCCAGCTCCGCGCCCATGGGGGAGGAGCGCAGCTTGCGCGCGACCAGGCCGTCGAACAGGTCGAAGACGGCCGCGCACAGCATCAGGATCACCGCGGTGGCCGCGCTGTGGCGGGCCATTCCGGTCTCCTGGTCGCCGGTGAGGTGCGGGATGAGGATCCCGGTGGTGGTGAAGTACACCGCCATGAACCCGCACGTGGCGTTGCCGAGGGTGAGGGTGTCCGCTATTGAGAGGCGGAGCGAGAGGGGCATCTCCTCCTCTTCGTCCACCTCGTCGGCCTCGGGCACCCAGCCCGCCTGGGTATCAGGATCAATCACGGTCAATGCGAGTCACCCCAGCCACGGTCTTCTGACCGACCTCGACCGCGACCTCCACGCCCTCGGGCAGGTAGACGTCGACGCGCGAGCCGAAGCGGATCAGACCGATGCGGTCGCCCTGCTCGACCTTCGTCCCCTGCGGGACGTACGGCACGATGCGGCGGGCCACCGCGCCGGCGATCTGGATCATCTCGATGTCGCCGAGTTCGGTGTCGAAATGCCAGACTACGCGCTCGTTGTTCTCGCTCTCCTTATTGAACGCCGGAACGAACCCGCCGGGGATGTGCTCGACCGACGTGACCGTGCCGGAGAGCGGCGCGCGGTTGACGTGGACGTTGAGCGGGCTCATGAAGATCGCGACGCGGGTCCGGCCGTCCTTCCACGGCATGATGCTCTGCACCACACCGTCGGCGGGCGAGATGACCCGGCCCGGGGCGATCTCGCGCTCGGGGTCGCGGAAGAACCACAGCATGCCGGCCGCGAGCGCGGTGGCGGGCACGGCCACGGCCTTGGCGACGCCGGAGCGGCGGGCGCGGACCAGGCTGAGGGCTGCGGTGGCGACGGTCGGGAGAAGCCACGGCGATGCTCCGCGCGCAAGACGTACGCCTGCCAGGCTGTCGCGTGGTGCAGAGGTTTGGCTGTGGGGCATGGATGACCTTCGTAGCGGATGATGCCGCGCTGTAACGGGGGACGGCGGCTTTCCCGGGATCGTACCGGTCGCGGACCACAACTGGGCAAGCCAGGAAGCCGAGTCGGCGACCGAAGAGTGCCTACGGGGTGTGATCTTCTTCTCCAAGAAAACACCCCGTATCCGGACATCTAACCCTGGAACCGATACTCTTCGAGCAGTCTGCGACCGATGATCATTTTCTGGATTTCAGCGGTACCCTCACCGATCAGCAGCATCGGCGCCTCGCGGTAGAGGCGCTCGATCTCGTACTCCTTGGAGAAGCCGTAACCGCCGTGGATCCGGAAGGCGTCCTCCACGACCTCCTTGCAGTACTCCGAGGCCAGGTACTTCGCCATTCCGGCCTCGAGGTCGTTTCGTTCGCCGGAGTCCTTTTTGCGTGCGGCGTTCACCATCATCGCATGGGCGGCCTCGACCTTGGTGGCCATCTCGGCCAGCTTGAACTGGATGGCCTGGTGCTGGGCGATCGGCTTGCCGAACGTGTGCCGCTGCTGGGCGTACTGGACGCCGAGTTCGAAGGCACGCTGAGCGACGCCGCAGCCACGCGCCGCCACGTTCACCCGGCCGACCTCGACGCCGTCCATCATTTGGTAAAAACCTCGGCCGGTCTCGCCGCCGAGCACCCGGTCGGCCGGAATCCGCAGGCCGTCCATGACGAGTTCGGTCGTGTCGACGCCCTTGTACCCCATCTTGTCGATCTTCCCGGGGATGGTGAGGCCCGGACGGACCTCCCCGAAGCCGGGCTCCTTCTCGACCAGGAAGGTCGTCATCGACTTGTGGGGCGCGGTGCCCTCGGGGTGTCCTTCATCACTTCGGACGAGTACGGCGACCAGACTTGACGTTCCGCCGTTCGTCAGCCACATCTTCTGGCCGTTGAGGACGTACTCGTCGCCGTCCCTGACCGCCTTGGAGGTGATGGCGGACACGTCCGAGCCGAGGCCCGGCTCCGACATCGAGAAGGCGCCGCGGACGTCGCCGGCCGCCATGCGCGGCAGGAAGTGGTCCTTCTGCTCCTGTGTGCCGTGCTGCTTGAGCATGTACGCCACGATGAAGTGCGTGTTGATGATGCCGGACACCGACATCCAGCCACGGGCGATCTCCTCCACGCACAGGGCGTAGGTGAGGAGCGACTCGCCCAGACCCCCGTACTCCTCGGGGATCATCAGGCCGAACAGGCCGAGTTCCTTGAGGCCGTCGACGATCTGCTGCGGGTACTCGTCGCGGTGCTCCAGCTCGGTGGCGACCGGGATGATCTCCTTGTCCACGAAGTCGCGGACGGTGGAGAGGATCTCCTGCTGGATGTCGGTCAGACCGGCGGTCTGGGCGAGACGGGCCATGGCTACTTCTCCTGCTGCTTGAGCTGGGGGCGGCCGGGCTGCTCGCCGCCGCGCTCCTTGATGTACGTCTCGGTCGGCACCATCACCTTGCGGCGGAAGACGCAGACGAGCGTGCCGTCCTGCTTGTAGCCCTTGGTCTCGACGTGCACGATGCCGCGGTCGTTCTTCGACTTGGACGGCCACTTGTCGAGCACGGTCGTCTCGCCGTAGATCGTGTCGCCGTGGAAGGTCGGCGCCACGTGCTTGAGCGACTCGATCTCCAGGTTGGCGATCGCCTTGCCGGAGATGTCCGGCACGGACATGCCGAGCAGGAGGGAGTAGACGTAGTTGCCCACGACGACGTTCTTGCCGAAGTCCGTGGTGTTCTCGGCGTAGTTGACGTCCATGTGGAGCGGGTGGTGGTTCATGGTGAGGAGACAGAACAGGTGGTCGTCGTACTCCGTGACCGTCTTGCCCGGCCAGTGCTTGTACGTCGCCCCGACCTCGAACTCCTCGTAGGTGCGTCCGAACTGCATCGCGCTCAGGGCTCCTCAGTTGTCGGGGGTCTCGAACTTCGACGTGCGCTGCATGCCGGCCGCCCGGCCCTTGCCGGAGATGACCAGGGCCATCTTGCGGCTGGCCTCGTCGATCATCTCGTCGCCGAGCATCGCCGAGCCCTTCTTGCCGCCCGCCTCGGAGGTGTAGTAGTCGTACGCGTCCAGGATCAGCTCGGCGTGGTCGTAGTCCTCCTGGGAGGGCGAGAAGATCTCGTTGGACGCCTCGACCTGGCCCGGGTGCAGCACCCACTTGCCGTCGAACCCGAGGGCCGCGGCCCGCTGGGCCACCTCGCGGTAGCCGTCGATGTTGCGGATCTGCAGGTAGGGGCCGTCGATCGCCTGGAGGTTGTTGGCGCGGGCGGCCATCAGGATCTTCATCAGGATGTAGTGGTAGGCGTCCGCCGGGTAGCCGGGCGGCTGCTCGCCCACGACCAGCGACTTCATGTTGATGGAGGCCATGAAGTCGGCCGGGCCGAAGATGATCGTCTCGACGCGCTGGGACGCCGTCGCGATCTCGTTGACGTTGTTCAGGCCCTGCGCGTTCTCGATCTGCGCCTCGATGCCGATCTTGCCGACCTCGAAGCCCATCGTCTTCTCGATCTGGGTCAGCAGGAGGTCGAGGGCGACGATCTGCTGGGCGTCCTGCACCTTCGGCAGCATGATGCAGTCGAGGTTCTGGCCGGCGCCCTCGACGACCGTGACGACGTCGCGGTACGTCCACTCGGTCGTCCAGTCGTTGACGCGCACGACCCTCGTCTTGCCCGTCCAGTCACCCTCGTTCAGGAACTTCACGATGGTGTGCCGCGCCTCGGGCTTGGCGAGCGGGGCGCACGCGTCCTCCAGGTCCAGGAAGACCTGGTCGGCGGGGAGACCCTGGGCCTTCTCCAGGAAGCGGGGGTTGCTGCCCGGCACGGCCAGGCAGGAGCGCCGCGGGCGGAGACGGTTGACGGTCATGCGGGGACCTCCAGGGGGTCGAGCTTGTTCGCTTTCCGGATCTCGTCGACGATGCGGCCGATGATCCCGGTGATGTCGAAGTCCTTCGGGGTGAAGACCGCGGCCACGCCCGCGGCCCTGAGCTGCTCGGCGTCACCATGGGGGATGATCCCACCGGCGATGACGGGTATATCTGTGGCACCCGCCACACGGAGCCGCTCCAGGACGTCCGGCACGAGCTGGGCGTGCGAGCCGGAGAGGATCGACAGGCCGACCGCGTGCACGTCCTCGGCGAGGGCCGCGTCCACGATCTGCTCGGGCGTCAGACGGATGCCCTGGTAGACGACCTCGAACCCGGCGTCGCGGGCCCGCACCGCGATCTGCTCGGCGCCGTTGGAGTGCCCGTCCAGACCGGGCTTGCCGACCAGGAAACGCAGTTTGCCGACGCCGAGCTCGCGGGCGGTGGCGTCCACGGTGCGACGCACTTCACTCAGCGCCGAGCCCTCCGCGGCGGCGACGGCCACCGGAGCGGACGACACTCCGGTGGGCGCCCGGAACTCGCCGAACACCTCGCGCAGGGCCCCGGCCCACTCGCCGGTGGTGACCCCGGCGCGGGCGCACTCCAGGGTGGCCTCCATGAGGTTGTCCGTACCGCGCGCGGCTTCCTTCAGCTTCTCCAGCGCCTTGCACGGGCGGGGGTGGTTGAAGGGCGGCTGGTAGCGGGTGTCCCGCCAGTTCCGCAGCGACTTGACGACGCGGGCCTCGACGGCCGGGTCGACGGTCTGGATGGCCGTGTCGAGATCGGCGGTCAGGGGGTTGGGCTCGGTCGTCTCGAAGATGTTGACGCCGACGATCTTCTCCTGGCCGGACTCGATACGCGCCCGCCGCTCGGCGTGGGAGGAGACGAGCTGCGACTTGAGGTAGCCGGACTCGACGGCGGCCATCGCGCCGCCCATCTCCTGGATCCGCTCGATCTCGGCGAGGGAGTCCTCGACCAGCTGCGCGACCTTCGCCTCGATCACCTTCGAGCCCTCGAAGATGTCCTCGTACTCCAGCAGGTCGCTCTCGTGGGCGAGCACCTGCTGGATGCGCAGCGACCACTGCTGGTCCCAGGGGCGGGGCAGGCCCAGGGCCTCGTTCCAGGCCGGCAGCTGCACGGCACGCGCGCGTGCGTCCTTCGAGAGGGTGACGGCCAGCATCTCCAGCACGATCCGCTGGACGTTGTTCTCCGGCTGCGCCTCGGTCAGACCGAGGGAGTTGACCTGGACGCCGTAGCGGAAGCGGCGCTGCTTGGGGTTCTCGATGCCGTACCGCTCGAGCGTGATCTTCTCCCAGATCCGCCCGAACGCCCGCATCTTGCACATCTCCTCGATGAAGCGGACGCCCGCGTTCACGAAGAAGGAGATACGGGCCACGACGTCCCCGAACTTCTCGGCGGGGACCTGCCCTGAGTCGCGTACGGCATCGAGAACCGCGATCGCGGTGGACATCGCGTACGCGATCTCCTGGACCGGTGTGGCGCCCGCCTCCTGCAGGTGGTAGCTGCAGATGTTGATCGGGTTCCACTTCGGTATGTGGGAGACCGTGTACGCGATCATGTCCGTCGTCAGCCGGAGTGAGGGCCCCGGCGGGAAGACATGGGTCCCCCGCGACAGGTATTCCTTGACGATGTCGTTCTGGGTCGTGCCCTGGAGCCGGGTGATGTCCGCACCCTGCTCCTCGGCGACGACCTGGTAGAGCGCCAGCAGCCACATGGCGGTGGCGTTGATCGTCATCGAGGTGTTCATCTGCTCCAGGGGGATGTCCTGGAACAGCCGGCGCATGTCACCGAGGTGCGCGATCGGCACGCCGACCCGGCCCACCTCGCCGCGGGCGAGGATGTGGTCGGAGTCGTAACCGGTCTGCGTCGGCAGGTCGAAGGCCACGGAGAGGCCCGTCTGCCCCTTGGCGAGGTTGCGCCGGTACAGCTCGTTGGACGCCTCGGCGGTGGAGTGCCCGGCGTACGTGCGCATGAGCCACGGCCGGTCCTTCTCCCGCGCCCCGTCGGCGCTCTGACGCTCAGTCATCTATGACCCCGGGTGTCTCAGATGTTGCGGAAGCGGTTGATGGCGTCGACGTGCTTGGCGCGCATCTCCTCGTCGCGCACGCCCAGGCCCTCCTCGGGGGCCAGGCACAGCACGCCGACCTTGCCCTGGTGGGCGTTGCGGTGCACGTCGTGGGCGGCCTGCCCGGTGTCCTCAAGGGAGTAGACCTTGGAGAGCGTCGGGTGGATCTTGCCCTTCGCGATGAGCCGGTTGGCCTCCCAGGCCTCGCGGTAGTTGGCGAAGTGCGAGCCGATGATCCGCTTCAGGGACATCCACAGGTAGCGGTTGTCGTACTCGTGCATGTAGCCCGAGGTCGAGGCGCAGGTGGTGATGGTGCCGCCCTTGCGGGTGACGAAGACACTCGCGCCGAAGGTCTCGCGGCCCGGGTGCTCGAAGACGATGTCGATGTCCTCGCCGCCGGTCAGCTCGCGGATGCGCTTTCCGAAACGCTTCCACTCCTTCGGGTCCTGGGTCTGCTCGTCCTTCCAGAACCGGTAGCCCTCGGCGTTGCGGTCGATGACGTTCTCGGCGCCCATCGAACGGCAGATCTCCGCCTTCTCGGGGCTGGAGACGACACAGATCGGGTTGGCGCCGCCGGCCAGCGCGAACTGGGTGGCGTACGAGCCCAGGCCGCCGCTCGCGCCCCAGATCAGGACGTTGTCGCCCTGCTTCATGGCGGCGCCGTTGCGGGAGACCAGCTGGCGGTAGGCGGTGGAGTTGACCAGGCCCGGAGCGGCGGCCTCCTCCCAGGACAGGTGGCCCGGCTTGGGCATCAGCTGGTTGGACTTGACCAGCGCGATCTCGGCGAGGCCGCCGAAGTTGGTCTCGAAGCCCCAGATGCGCTGCTCGGGGTCGAGCATGGTGTCGTTGTGGCCGTCGCTGGACTCCAGCTCGACCGACAGACAGTGCGCGACGACCTCGTCACCGGGCCGCCAGGCGTTGACGCCGGGGCCGGTGCGCAGGACGACGCCGGCGAGGTCGGAGCCGATGATGTGGTACGGCAGGTCGTGGCGCTTGGTGAGCTCGCTGACCTTGCCGTAGCGCTCCAGGAACCCGAAGGTCGACAGGGGCTCGAAGATCGAGGTCCACACGGAGTTGTAGTTGACCGAGGAGGCCATCACGGCCACCAGGGCCTCGCCCGGGCCGAGTTCCGGCAGCGGAACCTCGTCCAGGTGGAGCGACTTGCGCGGGTCCTTGTCGCGGGTCTGCATGCCCGCGAACATCTCCGTCTCGTCCTTGTGCACGGTGATCGCGCGGTACGACTCGGGGAGCGGCAGGGCGGCGAAGTCGGCGGACGTCGAGTCCGGCGACTGGATCGCGTCCAGGATGTCCTTCACGGTCACGGTGTTGCCTCCGGCGATGGGCGTCCTGAGGGAGGGACGCTGAGGGTTACGTCGGTGTGCTGCTGAGGGTCTCGGGAGGTGCCGTCGGTTCGGCGGTGGTGCTTCGGCAGCGCTTTGTGGCGCGGGAGGTTGCCTGTGACGCAGGCGCCGGGCACGCAGGCGGTGGGCCTGCCGGGACAGCCCGACACCATCAACGTATGACACCGCGTGTCAGGTGACAAGGCACTGAGTGCCAGGAATGTGTTCTCAGATGAAATCTTTACGTAACAAATGAGCGATGATCGATCGAACGCGGCTTGAAATGTGTCTGAAAGGGGGGCCTGACATGCCAAAACGGCCACCCCGAAGGGTGGCCGTCGTCACAGTCGCCCGAGGCGCTCAGCGCTCCTTCAGCGCCTGCTCGATGGTCCGCATGACCTCGTCCAGAGGGGCGTCGGTGCGCGCCACGGCGACCAGGACCTCGCCCTGCGCGGAGACCGACGCGGGAGAGGAAGCCGGCTTCGGTGCCGTCGAGCGGCCCGCTCCGATGCCCGTGCCGAACGTCCTGCGCACGATCGCGAAGGCGTGGTCCAGCTGCGCCTCCACGTCGCCCTGCCCGCCGGCCCGCAGCCAGCGCCGCAGCACGTGGTTGTGGGCGGTGACCACGGCGGACGCGGCGACCTCCGCGAGCAGCGGGTCGTCGTTGGCGTCGTCGTCGTGCGCGTGCTCGTCGAAGTGGCCGAGGAGATAGCGGGTGAAGAGGCGCTCGTAGCGGGCCACCGACGCGATCTCCGCCTCGCGCAGGGTCGGCACCTCACGCGTCAGCTTGTAGCGGGCGACCGAGATCTCCGGCCGGGCCGCGTACATCCGCATGACTTCCTTGATCCCGCGGCACACCGTGTCGAGCGGGTGCTCGTGCGCCGGGGCCGCGTTGAGCACGGCCTCGGCGCGGATCAGTGTGTCGTCGTGGTCGGGGAAGATCGCCTCTTCCTTGGAGCGGAAGTGGCGGAAGAAGGTGCGGCGGGCGACCCCGGCCGCGGCGGCGATCTCGTCGACCGTGGTCGCCTCGTACCCCTTGGTCGCGAACAACTCCATGGCCGCGGCCGCCAGTTCTCGGCGCATCTTGAGCCGCTGGGCGGCGGCACGGCTGCCTGCGGCACTTTCCGGCGCGTCGGGCGTGGCTGGTGTACGTGAGGACCTGGCGGGCTGGGACATGACCCGAACGTACTGCATGTCCGCAGCGTGCCGCGCAGGTACCGGGGTTCCCCCGCCCCGCGCGGACGGGGGGACGCCGGCTCGGGCGGGCGGGGGCCGACCGCCGGGGTCGAGCAGTCCGCCCCAGTCCGCTTCCGCTGTGAACCAGTCGCCGACGCCGTCAGCGGCGGGCATATTCGCGGAAGCCGCGGCCGGACTTGCGGCCGAGGCAGCCCGCGGCCACCAGGTGCTCCAGCAGCGGCGCCGGGGCCAGGCCCGGGTCGCGGAACTCGCGGTGCAGGACCTTCTCGATCGCGAGGGACACATCGAGCCCGACGACGTCCAGCAGTTCGAAGGGCCCCATCGGATAGCCGCCGCCCAGCTTCATCGCCGCGTCGATGTCGTCCAGGGACGCGTAGTGCTCCTGGACCATCTTGATCGCGTTGTTGAGGTACGGGAACAGCAGGGCGTTCACGATGAAGCCCGCACGGTCGCCGCAGTCGACCGCGTGCTTCCTGATCCTGACGCAGACCTCGCGGACCGTGGAGTGGACGTCCTCGGCCGTCAGCACCGTGCGGACGACCTCGACCAGCTTCATCGCGGGCGCCGGGTTGAAGAAGTGCATGCCGATCACGTCCTGCGGACGCGAGGTGGCGCGGGCGCAGGCGACGACCGGCAGCGAGGAGGTCGTGGTGGCCAGCACCGCGCCAGGCTTGCAGACCTTGTCCAGCGTCTGGAACAGCTGCCGCTTGATCTCCAGGTCCTCGGCGACCGCCTCCACCGCCAGGTCGACGTCCGCGAAGGACTCGTACGAGCCGGCCGGGGTGATCCGTTCCAGCGTCTGGGCGGCCGCCTCGGCGGTCAGCCGGCCCTTGTCGACCGAGCGCGCGAGCGACTTGCCGATCCGGGCCCTGGCGGCCTGCGCCTTCTCCTCGCTGCGGGCGGCCAGGACGACGTCGTAGCCCGCCTTGGCGAACACCTCGGCGATGCCGGAGGCCATGGTGCCGGAGCCCGCGACACCGACCGCGCGGACCGGGCGGCCGGGGACACCCAGGTCGCCGGTCAGGGGCGTCAGCGCGTCGGGCACGACGGTCGCGCTGCCGGGGGCCTCGTAGGTGTAGAAGCCGCGCCCCGACTTGCGGCCGGTCAGGCCCGCCTCGCTGAACTGCCCCAGGATCGGGGCCGGGGCGTGCAGCCGGTCGCGGGACTCGGCGTACATGGCCTCCAGGACCGTACGGGCCGTGTCCACGCCGATCAGGTCCAGCAGGGCGAGCGGGCCCATCGGCAGACCGCAGCCCAGGCGCATCGCGGCGTCGATGTCCTCGCGGGAGGCGTACTTGGCCTCGTACATCGCGGCGGCCTGGTTGAGGTAGCCGAACAGCAGCCCGTCGGCGACGAACCCGGGCCGGTCGCCGACCGCGACGGGCTCCTTGCCGAGGTCCAGGGCGAGGTTGGTGACGGCCGTGACGGCGGCGGGCGCGGTCAGGACCGAGGAGACGACCTCGACCAGCCTCATCGCGGGCGCCGGGTTGAAGAAGTGCAGGCCGAGCACGCGCTCCGGACGGGCCGAGTCGGCGGCCAGCCGGGTCACCGACAGGGCGTTGGTGCCGGTCGCCAGGATCGTCTCCGGTCGCACGATGCCGTCCAGCTCACGGAAGATCTGGTGCTTGATCGCGTACGACTCCGGCGCCACCTCGATGACCAGGTCGACGTCGGCCGCCGCGCGCAGATCGGTGGAGGTGCGGACGCGGGCCAGCACGTCGGCGCGCTCCCGCTCGGTCAGCCGGCCGCGCTCCACGGCGCGGGCGGTGGCCGCCTCAAGCGCGGCGAGGGACTTGCCGGCCGCGGCCTCGCTGATGTCGATGCCGACGACCTCGCGGCCGGCCTTGGCGAGGACCTCGGTGATACCGGTGCCCATGGTGCCGAGACCGACGACGGCAATGGTCTTCAGCGGGGGCAGGGAAGGGTCGGACAGGGGAGTGGCCATCGCGGGACTCCAGGAATGAGGGTGACGACTGGGAGCGCGCCCGGGTGCGCCGGATCAGGGCCGGCCGAAGCGGGCCCGGGCGCACCGGGTGCGTGGAGAAGTGCGGGTGTTGCCGGGCTGCGAGCGCACACGCCCGGTGCCGTCGCCGTGGGCGTGCACACGCCCGGAGCGAACGGCGGCGTCCGACCGGCCCTGTCCCGGGGCCGGGTCGAGCTGCGGTACATGAGTACCGAACCGACTGCTCTGACGGCGGCTGCGTCACCAGGCCGTCGTCGCGATGCGAGTGGGTGACTCGCTCGTCTGAGCTTAACCGGTGGGTAACGAGCGCGCCAGCCCCCCGTGTTTGTGACGTACGTCCCGGCGGATCGGCGCTCCCCACTAATCTCGGTGCCATGGACGAAGAGTTGCGATCACTCACGGAGCGTTTACGGCAGGAGTCCGCGGGGTCCGCCCGCTACGACCGGCTCATGGCGAGCGAGGACCCCGACGAGCTGGCCGGCGTCCTCACCGAGCCGGGGCAGCCGCTGTGGGCCCGGGAGCTGGCCGCGGTCCGCCTGGGTCTCGCGGGCGACCGCCGTGCCTTCGAATCCCTCGTCCTGTTCCTGAACCACCGCGATCCGCAGCGCTGCGCCTCCGCCGCGTACGCCCTCGCCCGTCTCGGCGACCCACGCACCGCACGCGCGGCCGCCGCCCTCGCCACCAACGAACTCCGCGTCGCCTACGCCCTGCACCCGGTCCGCCTCCTGACCCGGCTGCGCGCCCCCGAGTCCGTACCGGCCCTGATCACCACCCTGCGGCGACGCCTGCACCCCCACGACCCCTACCGCCGTGTGGCCCTCGCCTGCGTGGAGGGCCTCGGCACCCTGGAGGACGCCCGCGCCCGCCCCGTCCTGAGCGAGGCCCTGGCCCACCCGGCCCTGGCGGAGGCGGCGGTACGGGCCCTGTCCCGCATCCCGAAACAGCGCTGACAGCGTGTCAGGTGCGCGGAGCGCCCTGAGGTACAGGCCCCGCCGATCGCTCAGGTGCCGCTCAGGTGCTCACGACCGCGAACGCCTCGATCTCCATCAGGAACTCGGGGCGGACCAGGGAGGCCACCTGGACCGCGGACGCGGCGGGGAGGCGGTCGTCCGGTATGTGTGCGGCCCGGGCCTCGCGGATCGCGGGCATGTCCGCCATGTCCGTGACGAAGTAGGTGAGTTTGACGACGTCGTCGAAGGTCGCGCCGGCCGCCGCAAGGCAGCGGCGGAGGTTGGCGAAGACCTGACGGGCCTGGGCCTCGGCGTCGCCCTCGCCGACGAGCCTGCCGTTCTCGTCGAGGGCCAACTGGCCGGCGATCGCGACGAAGCGGCCCGTGCCCATGACGACATGGCTGTACTGGGCGGCGGGAAAGACCCCGTCGGGGGCGGTGATCCTGGTCAGCTCACTCATGCGTCCATGGTGGACCACGGGTCTGACAACGACCGCCCCCGAGCAGGCCGTGGGCCTCTCAGCCGCGGAAGCCGACCAGGCCGTGCAGGGCCGAGCCGCGGGCGGACGTCGACGCCGCCTTCGCGGTCAGCGGCTCGGGATCGGGCAGCTTCGGGCAGACCGCGTCGATCTCCCGCCCGCTGCGCGGCACCGTGCCGTTCGACAGGTAGTTGGCGAGGTACTTGTCCAGGCAGGCGTTCCCGCTCAGCGTGATGCCGTGGTTGCCGCCGCCCTGCTCGACCACGAAGCTCGAGCCGGCCAGCAGCCGGTGGACCGTCAGACCGCCCACGTACGGCGTCGCCGCGTCGTTGGTCGCCTGGAACAGCAGCGCCGGCGGCAGCTTGCCGTTGGCGACGTTGACCGGCCGCAGCGAGTCCGTCGGCCAGAACGCGCACGGCGCGTTGTACCAGGCGTTGTTCCAGGCCATGAACGGCGCCCGCTCGTACACCCGCCAGTTGTCCTTGCGCCACTGGTTCCAGTCCCGCGGCCAGGAGGCGTCACGGCACTGCACCGAGGCGTAGATGCTGTAGCCGTTGTCCCCGGACGCGTTCACAGCGGCGAAGTTCTCGTACGCCTCCACCAGCGGCTCGGGGTTCTTGTCGTTCACATAGGACGCGAACGCCCCCGCCAGGTAGGGCCAGTAGCCGTTGTAGTAGCCGCCGGGGATGAAGGTGTCCTCCAGTTCGGAGGCGCCGACCTTGCCGTCGGCCGGCTGCTTCGCGAGCGCCCTGCGCATCGCGTACCACTTGGCCTCGATCTGCTCCGGGTCGGTACCCAGCTTGTATGTCGAGTTGTATTTGGCGATCCAGGACATCAGCGCCCGGTGCCGGTCGTTGAAGGCGTAGTCCTGCCCGATGTTGTCCTCGTACCAGACGCCGGTCGGGTCGACGATCGAGTCCAGGACCAGGCGCTTGACGCGCTGCGGGAACAGCTTGGCGTAGACCGCGCCGAGGTAGGTGCCGTACGAGTAGCCGAAGTAGCTGGTCTTCTGGGCGCCGAGCGCCGCGCGGATGGAGTCCATGTCCTGCGCGGCCTGGACGGTGTTGATGTACGGCAGCAGGTCCGCGTACTTCCTTCCGCAGGCCGCCGCGAAGGACTGGGCGCGCCGCAGATTGGCCTTCTCCAGCGCCGGGGTGCTCGGCACCGAGTCGGGGCGCACCGGGTTGAAGTAGCCGGGCTCGCAGTCGAGGGCGGGCTTGCTCTTGCCCACCCCGCGCGGGTCGAAGCCGATGACGTCGTACTGGGCGGCGACCGCCTTCGGCAGCGAGGTCGCGACGAACCCGGCGAGCGTGAGGCCGCTGCCGCCGGGGCCGCCGGGGTTGACCAGCAGCGGGCCCTGGCTCGTCTCGGCGGTGTGCTGCACGCGCGAGAGGGCGAGCGTGATCTGCCGCCCGTAGGGATCGCGGTGGTCGAGCGGCACCTTGAGGGACGCGCACTGGAGCGTCGGGTAGTCGGTGGTGCCGCAGTTCTTCCAGGTGAGCTTCGCCGCGGGAGCGGTGTCGGCGGCTCTGGGGGCGCTGGCGTCGGCGGGGACGGCCGCAACGGTCCCGGCCACGACGACCGCGGCGCCGCACAGCACGGCTGCGCGTTTTCTCATGGGGTCCTCCCAGGACGGAGGGTTTCGGGCCGCGCGTCTCACGGTCCTCGCCGCATCGTCCCGGAAAGCAGTCCCGGAAGAACTCGTTCTGGCAATAGTTGACCCGATCGGGTCGGCGGATGCGCTCGAACGCTCTCAAATCAGCGTGAGTTGGGTTGGTTCGGACATCTTCTGTTCAGGCGTCGCCGGTTCGGGGGCTCGGCGGACGGATCCGCCGTGGCATCCCCGCGCGCGGGCCCGATCCCGATTCCCTGGTAGGCCGACAAAACCTACGTCAGCAGGCCGTCCGTCAACGGCTCCCACGCCAAGATCCGCGCGCTCGGCGAACACGCCATGGCCACCCTCAAAACCTGGTGCCTCCTGGGAAGACTCCGGTGCGGCACCACCCGCATCACCGCACTCGTCAAGCAGTCCTCACCCTCCATTTCAACGCCTGGAACTGAGGTTGGGAAAGGCTCACTGCCGAGCTGGGGCAGTTGCCGACGCCGGCCCTCCCGCCGGGCACCGTTCAAGCCGCAAGTCGGCCAACGGGATGGCCTAATATCCGAATTGACCGGCAACAGACGGTGTCCTCGTTCGTGTGTACTTCCATGGGAAGGGAGAGCGCCACTTGCCCCCCAAGGATCGGGCCGACGAGAACGGCGCCGTTCTCGTCGGCAGACAGACGCAGATCGAGTGTCTTTCCGCGGTTCTCAGAGGTCTGGCTGACGGCCGGGGAGCGATCCTGGAGGTCACTGGAGAGCCGGGGATCGGCAAGACCATGCTGCTCGGTCTGCTCGCCGAGCGGGCTGCCGAGGCAGGGGCGCCGGTGGTGCGGGTCCACGCCGCGCGCGGTACGACACGACCCGGCCAGGTCATCACCGACGTGCTGGACGCCCTGGAGATGCGGGATCCTCCGCTCACCCGGGAGCTCGGCGCCGAAGCGGGCGCCGAGGTGCGGAGCGTGCTGGGGCGCTGGGCTGCGCGGGGCGGCGGCGTGCTTGTCCTCGACAATGTGCATCTGTGCGACGAGCAGTCCGCAAGCCTGATCGCGCGGCTTGTGCGGACGCCCCCGCCCGGCCCGTTCGTCCTGGCGCTGGCGCACCGCCCGCGGCAGTCGGGCCGGGTGCTGAGAGAAGCGCTCGAGCACGGAGTCGAGACCGGCTCGGTCATCCGCCTGGCCCCCTCCTCCTTGGACCGCCGGGCGATATCCACCCTGCTCGGCGAGTCCCGTACCGACACCGTCTCCCCGCAGCCCTTCTCCCACTCGGCGCGTGAGAACACGTACCCCCAGTGGCAGGCCTCTCCGACACCCGTGGTCGACGGCACCTACGTCGAGCAGTTGCACGCCGCTTCCGGCGGAAACCCGCGGATGCTGCGCATCCTGGTCGCGGCGCGGTGGGACCCGGACGAGTGGCCGCTGAGTGCCGGTCCCGACCGGGACGGCATGCTCCGGGAGGCCGCCTCCGTCGTCACCGAGCTGGACTCCCTCCCCGCTGACGCCGCGCACTCGGTCCAGGTCGCCGCCGTTCTCGGCGATCCTTTCCTGCCGGACGACGTGGCTGCAGTCTCCGGTCTCGGTCTGGAACGCACCCTCGGAGCGTTCACCGAACTCGTCGAAGCGGACCTGATACGGCCGCTGCCCCTGGGCGGCGGCTACGTCTTCCGACACCCGGTGCTCGGCCACGTCGCCCTGGAACACGCTTCGCCGTCCCTGCGCGTCAACGCTCACAGGCGGGCCCTGGATCTGCTCACCACACGTGGGACCTCGGCGCTCCAACGTGCCCGGCAGGCCGAGCACCTGGTGGGCGCCGGCAGTGAGGAGGCCCGGCAGGCTCTTGTCGAGGGCGCGGCGGAGGTCATGGCCAAGGCGCCCGCCGCCGCTGCCCGCTGGTTGGGCCTGGCGCTGGACCACCTGCCCGCCGAAGAGCGGATCAGCGCCCCCCGGGTCGTTCTGGTGCTCGACCACTGCCGGGCCCTCATGTCCCTGGGCCGCCTGCAGGAAGCCCGTTCCATGGTCCACGATCTGCTCAGACATCAGGCCGATCTCTCCGAGGACCTGCTGCTGAGCGTCTACGCCGTCTGCGCAGAGCTGGAGCGGTTGCTGGGCCGTCACCAAGAGGCCGAAGCAGTGGTGCGCACGGCACTTGACCTCCTACCCCGCCCGCTGCCGGTTCCGCCGCCGGCGCAGGCAGCGGAACTGATCACCGCATACGGGCGAGTGCAGTTGTTCCGGGGCGTCTACGGCGAGGCACGCGACTTGGTACGAGAAGCGGTGAAGGCTGCCGGAGCCACGGGCCCGGCGGTGCCCTACCTGCGGGCCCTGGGTGCCCTCGGCGACACCCAACTCGGCCTCCTTCCCGAGGCCGTCGCCGAAGTCACCGAGTGCGCGCGGATCGTGGACGCCCTGCCGGACGCCGCTGCCGTCACCATGCCCGACGTCCTCGCGATGCTCGGCTGCGCGGAATTGTTCCAGGAGCGCTTCCACGACGCCTACCGGCATCTCGAACGAGGACTGCAGGCCACCACGGGCGCCACACGGAGATTCATCCGGATCAACCAGTTGGTGGCCCTGTGCCATCTCGACCAGTTGACGGGGCGTCTGGAGCACCTCTGTCGCCGTGCCGGGGAGGCCGAGCTGCTCGCCCGGATGAGCGGGGTCGACGAAGCCGCTGGGATCGCCATGCTCCTGCGGGCGACGGGGCTGCTGTTGACACGTCCACGGCGGGACACCGACAAGCTGCTCGAACTCGCCGAGGAAGGGCTCGGCCTCGCCTTGCACAAGCGGGGATGGCGGGCATCCGTGGCGGTCGGCCTGCACGCCCACGCCCAGTTCCTCGGCGGGGACCCGGCAGGCTGTCTGCGCACCCTCGTCGAGGAGGGCGGCCCGCAGCTGCAGCGGCTGCTGCGCGCCTGGCAGCCATCTCTCCTCGCCCTCGCCTGCGTCGCGGCACTGCGTTGCGGTGACCTCGCCGCGGCTCGCGACTGGGCCACAACAGGGGAGGCCGTGGCCGACCAGTTGGGGCTGCAACTGCAACACCAACACCTGCGCAGAGCCCGTGCCGAGCTCCACGCCGCCGAGGGAGAACACCGTCTGGCGGCAGGACTGTTTCACGAGACCGCGGAGTCGTTCCGCCGCGCCGGCCTGCCGGTGGAACACGCCTGGACCCTGGTGACCGGGGCACCTTCGATCCACGCGGCCCAAGGCACCCAGCAGGCGCTCAAGTGGCTCAACATGGCGGGAAAGGCCGCTCGGGCCTGCGGCTCACAGCGGATCCTTGAGGAGGCGGCAAGGGTCAGGACCCTGCTGTCGGCGTCCTGCGCCAGCACCGGTGCGGCGGTAACAACGGCGCAGGAGGCCAGCGCCCGGGCGACGATGGCTCTTCTCACCGAGCGAGAGCGGGAGATCGCGGGACTGGCGGCAGAGGGCCAGCGCACCAAGGAGATCGCGGAGCAGCTCTTCCTCAGCACCAGGACCGTCGAAGCCCACCTCAGCCGCATCTACCGCAAGCTCGGCATCCGCTCCAGGGCGGCACTGCCGCGCGCACTCGGCGGAGCCGGCCACCTGCCGACCGTCTGACTGGTCGCGCTGGTCCTACCTCGTTGTCGCGGCTAGCCGGTCTTGTTCTGCAGCCGTGTACGAGTTTCCACGGATATGCCCGCGCCCGAGTGCGGCAGGCCGGCCTGGCGTCTGCAGCCCGTGAACCAGCCCTTGTCAGTGAGCAGGCAGTGGGCGAGTCTGCCGATCGGTGGGTCCGGCCCGCACCCCGGGCGGCTTGCGGGAGCAGTTCGAGAGCGCGATCTGGCAGCTCCGCACCCGCAGCCGGTGGTGGTCGGTGCCGGGCGAGTTCGGCCAGGCCGAGGGGCTGTGGACGAATCCGGTCTTCCTTGGCCGCCCGTGACGGTGCCGCTGCGCAACGGGTCTGCGGCCGGTCACAGGAGGAAGGGCAGGTTCACGATCAGGGCGATGTATGCGATGCCGCCGAGCGCGATGAGCAGGGTGGACAGGACGTGGTGGACGTGACGCCACGGCGTAGGTATCCCGGGGAAGCGCTTCTTCAGCAGAGGCCATTTGAGGAAACCGTGGTCCTGGAAGGGAAGACGGAGGTGCTTCCACAACTCCCGGAGTCCTTCCGCGTCCCAGAGCCGGGCGTCGATGAGCACAGGCCGGTGGGCTGTGGAGGTGATGACGATCCGGCTGCCGTGCGGTCCGTCGACGGGCACCCTGACCGTGTGCAGCCCTGTCAGGGAGGACACCGGGGTATGCAGAACCCTGCGGTTCCAGCGGTCGCGCACCGTCAGGACGCCGTCTTCCAGGCGGATGCCGGCGTTGGCCCAACGCAGGCCGATCAGCGCACAGACCCAGAGCAGCGGGAACAGAACTGCCAGGATCCCGATCACCAGACCCGTCATCCCCGACCCCGCTGACGTACCGCGTCCCCTGGCCATCAGGAGACCCACACGCAGCGCCCCGATGGCGAGGAGGGGCGACGCCTTGATCAGCAGAGCCTTGCTGGTACCGCTGTCGGGCCTGACGGAAACCCAGGGGAGGTCCACCTCGTCCGCCGGGTCGGTGAGCGGGGCATCGCCCGGTGGCCGCGTGGTCATGCGCATGTCCTCCTTCTGCGTCGCGCCACGCTCCGCCGTGTGTGCCGGCCAGGAATTGTGGGCAGGGACGCACGACCACTCTCCCGGAACGCCTGAATCGCCGGCATCGGGGAAACTACGTAAAGGCACATGCGACCGACGGTGCTCATGCCCCGGCCCGAACGGGTCTGACCACCACGCCGACTCCGAACGCGTCCACTCGGTGTCCGGATACCCGCCTCGGCGTCCTCGCCGCTGATGTCCACGCCAGCGGCCAGGGGTGATCAGGATCCCGTAGCACGTGCTCGCAGCAGCCTTCTGTCTCGCGCTGTCAGGGGTCCCCCTCCTCCCTTGGTGAGCAAGACATGCGTGAGGCCTGCTCAGTTCGCCACGCCCAGATTCCGGTAGATCTGCCTCAGGTGGGTCACCACCGTGCGCACGCTGAGGAAGAGGGCCTCCGCCACCCGGTGGTTCGTCATGCCCTTGCTGACCCGGTGGGCGACCTCCCGCTCCCGGCCGACAGCAGAGCCCGCGGCACCTCCGGCGCGAGTGACCGGGGCTGGTCCGTGAGTTCGTGGCGCCGGCGCGTGACCGTGTCGGCGAGCTGTGCCGAACCGTACTGGCCGGCCAGTGCCTCGGCCCGGTCCAGCCAGTCCACCACCTCCTGCGTGCGTCGCACGCCCACCGCGACTTCGGCTGCGTCGAGCACCGTGCGGCACAGCTCGACGCGTTCCTCACCGGGGGCGAATCCCTCGACGGCCTGCCGCGCGCTGTGCAGGGCGCTGTCGATGTCGCCTCGTACGACGGGGTCCCACATGCGCGCCCGATGCGCGAAGACAAGTCGGCCGGGCGACGGGAGCTGCCCGGCACAGGAGTCGGCCGGCTCCGCCCAGTGCGCCGTGGCGGCCGGGTCGGACACGGTGGCGGCCGCTCTTGCCGGCGCGTCGCACCAGCGTGGCTCGCGCCGGCCTGCCACCCGAGGAAGCTCATCGCCCCCCGGCGGCGCCCAGCAGCAGCCAGCGGGCCTGCGCCGCATGTGCGCGGTGCAGAGACGGCGAGCCGCCTGTCCCGGCCCCGGAGCAGCGCGCCACCCGCCCACAGTTAGGTGTTTTCACGGATGTCCCGGTGATCATCCAGCTGGAATGCTGAGAGCGGCGCATCGCTTCAGCCGTGTGACGTCGCCATCCGTGGTACGACACTCGTGCCCTCAGGAGCGCGCGCGAGGCTGGTCGTCGTGTGAGGAGGATCTCGGCGTGTCCACGGTGAACGGCATCGGCACCAAGTTCCTCGGGTTCGGCTACCGCAATCGCGACGGCAGTCACTACGCCACCCAGTGGTTCGTCGTCCTCGACCTGCCCATTCTGCCGCTGCGCCGCTACCGGCTCACCGTCGGCGCCGACGTGCACCACCCCCTGGGCGCCGGCAGCCGGACCCTGACCCGGTACGTCCTGCATGAAGAGACCCGCCTCGACAGCGGGGAGATCATGCTCACCTACCTGACCTGGTGGCTCTTGGGGCCGCTTGTGGTGGCAGGACCCGCGGCACTGCTGCTCTGGGCGATCAGCGGCAACGAGCACGGCGGCCTGGGCTTCTGGGCGTTCTTTCTGTCCCTGTCCCTGGCCTGGGTCGTAGGGACTGCAACAGCCATGACCAACTACGGCAAACGGCGGCACGGACTTCCCAGGTAGGCGTCGGCGATTTCCCGCGTCCGCCGGTTTCCGGGCCGGACCCGCCTAATGGGAGCTGCAGGGTCGGAGAGACTCGGTGCCGTAGCCGCCAGCAGGTGAGCACTTCCCACGCCGGAAGCACCATGGGGTGTCTGACACGAAGGATGAGGAGAGAAACGAATGAGGCGACGGCGAGTCGTGCGTCGGGGAGGTGAGCGCGGGTGAACATCTCCCGCACGGCCGCGGGCCGTTGGTCTCGGGTCGCCGCGGGCGCGGCGGTCGCCGTGCTGGCGACCGGCTGCACGCATCATGGGACCAGCGCAGCCGACGTATCGGCCAGTCCCTCCACCAGCGTGTCTCCCGTCCGTTCCACGCCTTCGGCGCGGCCGTTGCCCTCACCTCCCTATCCGGTCAACGCCGACGGCTGCCACCCCGACGAGGACTGGACCCAACGGCAGATCGCTGCCTGGCTGGTGCAGGAGGAAAATCCGACGGGCGCACTGGGGTTCGTGAGAAGCACGGCGGGATTCAACGGTCCGCTGTGTGCACCGATCACCGTCCAGGTTCAGTTCTGGCGGCTCACCTACCGGTCCGCGGCCGACGCCCGGGCCGACGGTCCGACGGGCTCGGCCCCCGACTACTACTTCACCATGGCTGCCATGAAACGCGTACGACTGCGCGTCGACGGACGCCGGGACGTGGTCGTGACTCCGCCGAAGGGCTACTACTCAAGTCACCCGAGCCCCTGCGTCGGCGGCCTGGTGGCGTACTACACCGGCGGCCCCCTGACCGAGAAGGAACTGCCCAGCAGGATCGTCAAGGGCGACAGCCTCCTCACATTCGACTCGGAGAACTTCCACACGAACCGTGTGATCGACAGCAAGCTGAACAGCCCCACCGATCCCGCTGTATGCGACGCCGACGGCAAACCGACCAAGCCCACTTCAGCTCCTTCGTTCCCCGCCGGCGCCCTTGTCCCGACGCCGTCCTATCCCTCCATCCAGCTCAACCCGAGTCACACCTGACGGCCGCCGCCTCCCACGGGGGCCCCTCGGTACCGAACACGCCTGCCACCGCACCATCGCCGCCCCGACCTCGCTCCCGGGGCTCAACCGCGTCGGGCTGGTCCGCTGTCGCGCGCCGGACCCGTACGAGGTGATCCCCGCCCAGCGCCACCATGAGCGTGCCGTGCGGGAGTTCCGGGATGTTCTGGCTGCCTGGTGGCGGCTCGGAGTCGAAGCCGCTCGGTCGGGGCCGGTTTTCGGTAGGGCCGTCACCTGTCTCTCGGTAGCCGCCGGCAGAGGGTCATGGCGCCGGCTCGCAGAGCTGCGGCCAGGCCGGCGACGACATGCTCGGACGGCAGGGTCCGCCCGGGCAAGAGCACTTCGATCAGTGCGTCGGCCGCCACGGTGAGCACGCGCTGCGAACGCTGGGCGGCGTCCCCTGTCGGTCAGTTGCACTCGCGTCACATAAGAAGAACCAGCATCCCCGCGTGAGCCACCGCCCACGGAGAACGCGCTCCCCGGGGTCTTGAACCGCCCTCGGAGCGAGGTGGGGTGCCGGCTGCCAGGAATGGGAACGGCGAGCCAGGGCCTGGGGTTCGGACCGTGGTGGTCCGTACGAGACCGCCTGCGGGCTTCAGCCTGCCGACGCGTGTGCCGTGCCCCTGGTGCGGATGCGCTGACGGAGAAAGAGAGCGGCGCGGTCCAGTACCTCGTCGGCTTCGTCCAGGACGCCCGCGAACGCCTGGAAGACATGTGGAACGTCAGCGGTGATGTCCAGGATGACGTCCACTCCGGCTTCCCTCGCGCGCGTGGCCATGCGTGTGGAGTCGTCCAGGAGCATTTCGTTGGTGCCCGCCTGCAGAAGCATCGGAGGGAAGCCGGTCAGGTCGGCGAGGGTGGCGGGGCTGAGCATGGGCTGATGCGCATCCTGTCCCGCAAGGTACATGGAACCGGTGTGTTCCAGGCCCTCACGCGTGAAGAACGGATCGATGCCCGCCTTGGTGTCCATGCTCCTGCCTGTCCGGGTCATGTCGAGCCCGGGGGAGAACGCCACGATGGCGGCGGGCATGGGCAGGCCTGCGTCGCGGGCGGCGAGGCAGGTGGTGACGGTGAGGCCGCCGCCGGCGGAGTCCCCGGCGAACGCGATCGCCGAAGGGTCTTCGCCGCTGTCGAGAAGTGCGCGGTAGGCGCTCAGTCCGTCCTCGATCGCGGCCGGGAACGGACACTCAGGGGCAAGCCGGTAATCCAGGGAGAACGCCCTGAACCCTGTCCTGGCCACGAGGTTCCCCGTCAGCGACATCGCCGTCTCCGGTGAACCGACCACGTAAGAGCCACCGTGAAAGTAGAGGATCGTCCCGGCCTTCGGAGTGCCGACCGGCTCGACGAGCACCGCGGGGCGATCGCCGAGCGTCGCAGTCCGTGTGTTGATCCCAGCCGGGACGATCATTTCCCCCATCAGCGCCCTGAACCCGGCGCGAAGCTCCTCCACCGACCGAGGGCCCTCCGGCTGAGGCCGTCGGACCATCGCGTCGACCTCCGCGCGCTGCTGCCTGCTCATTGTCGCCTCCATCCCAAGTGCATGCCAAGGCACTATATGCCTAGGCATATAGATTAGAATATATGCCATGGCATCCAAGTCAAGCCGTGGCCCGATCGACCTCCCGGGCTTCTTCGCCGATCTCGTCCGCTGCGAGACACGCCTCTACAACGCGCTGAACGACCGCCTTCGCGAGCGGCACGGGATCGTCACCTCGCAGTTCGAGTTCCTGCGCTTCCTGCGCGACCACCCCGGCTCCCGGGTCGCGGACCTCGCCACCGAATTCGCCATCGGGATCGGCGCGACCAGCAAGGGCATCGACCGCCTGCAGAAGCAGGCATGGGTCATGCGGCAAACCAATCCATCGGATCGCCGCTCGTCACTGCTGGCCCTGACCGCCGGAGGCCTGCAACTCGTCGAGGCGGCGGAGGCGACCTTTACCACGACACTGGCCGAGCTGACCGCAGGCGTCCTGGGCGGTCCCTCAGGACCGGCCGCCGCACAGATCTTCTCGGAGCTGCGCTCTGTACTCGAACGCGACCAGATCGGCCTGCCCACAGGGTGACCGGCATGCGCATCCAGTGTGACGGTCCGTCGACCGCGTGATCAGCGTTCGTCACGAGGGTGAATCCCGCGGATTGATCACGACTCCATACGCGCCCCAGGTGTGGTGACTGCCCGGGTTGGTGACGCGGCTGATCTGGGTCTCACGATCCCAACCCGCACGACGAACTCTGAGCACGCTGCCGGGGCGGGCCGGGTCTTGCCGCCGCCGGCTCCGGTGCCGTGGGGAACCGTGGTGTAACGCCACGGAAACCTGACGGTCCAGAACCTGCTGGACCCAGTTGTGCGGCCGGAAGCAGCCGTCGCGCATGCTGGCGACGGCTGACAGGAGCCGGTCGATCGAGTCCTCGGCCGGCGTACGGCCGATGACGGATACGGCCTCTGCACCCGTCAGCGCCTCGGGCCCGGAGAGCTCACCCTGCCGTGGTGGCCGGGGGAGGTGAGGGCTTCGGCGGTGACCGCTGTCCGCAGGCCGGTTCCGCGCGGCCTGTACGGGCCGGTCCAGGACTGCCTCGACGGCGTCTCGGGCTGAAGTGTGGCTGCTGCTGGTGCGTCGGTTACCGGCGCTTCGCTGTGCGGTCGCGCAGCAGTAGCCACTGACTCGTGTCGGCGCCGCCTGAGCGCGCAGCCGGTCCGTGCAGCAGCACGGCGTAAGCCGTCCTCTCCGCCTTGCTCGGGGAGGCATACTGGCCTGGCGCCTTGGGGGTCGGGAATGATCTCGTCATGCCTTTCCAGGCCTTGTCCGCGTTCGGAGTGCTGAGCATCGGCCCTCCCGGGCTCAATAGGGTCATGCAGTGCAGTACACGCATGCGTGCGAGCAGCCGCGGTAGGGGTTGATCGTCCACTCGAACGGCATGCGCGAGGCGCCCGGCACCCGGTTGATGATCGAACGGGCCCGCACCTCGTGGAAGGTGCTCCCGCGGAATTCGGGCGTGTCGAAGGTACGGCTGACCACGGCGTCCGCGCCGAACAGCGCGGCGTCGGCCGCCCGGCTGTGGCCGCCGGACTCCACGGTGAGGTTCTCCCAGCGCATGACGCCTCCTCGGTAGCACCTGCCCCAGCAGTGAAACACCTGTTCGATTTTCAGTGCAAGTGCTGTTTCCGATCGATTCGCACGCCCGGGAGATCGCTTCGGGCACCCGCACGGCACCCCGATTTGGGGGGCCGTGGGCGGGGGTGGTTGGCTTGCCCCAACCCCGAGAGAGCAAGTCCTGAGCAAGTCCTGGAGGAAACCGATGGCGCAGGTCGAGGCCACTACGGAGCGGGTCGTCGCGGCGGACGCGGAGAAGGTGTTCGACGCCCTCGCCGACTACCGCGGCACGCGCGCGAAGCTGCTGCCCGAGCACTTCAGCGAGTACGAGGTGCGCGAGGGCGGCGACGGCGAGGGCTCCCTCGTCCACTGGAAGCTCCAGGCGACCAGCAAGCGGGTGCGCGACTGCCTCCTGGACGTCAGCGAGCCCACCGACGGACAGCTCGTCGAGAAGGACCGCAACTCCTCCATGGTCACCACCTGGACGGTCACCCCGGCCGGGGAGGGCAAGTCCCGTGTGGTCGTCACCACCGTCTGGAACGGCGCCGGCGGCATCGGCGGCTTCTTCGAGAGGACCTTCGCGCCCAAGGGCCTCGCCCGGATCTACGACGCCGTGCTCGCCCGGCTGGCCACCGAGACCGAGAAGTAAGTCCCGGAGACCTCGCGGGCGTTGACCGCCCTCACCGGTTCGAGTGGATCTCGGTGCGTCACGCCCTTGTGCCGTAACTCGTCGCGCTTGCCCGTGGTTGTCGCCCCAGGCGGCACATGTGAGGCAGGCGCGACGAGGGGAGCGGCACGTGAGCGGGACGACTCTGGTGCAGGACGGACCCGAGGTGTCTCCCGCCGAGAGCCACGTCCCCGCACCCGTCGCCGGCGTCCAACTCACCCCGCGCCGGGTGCGGCTGGTCTTCCTCGGACTGATGCTGGCGCTGCTGCTCGCCGCGCTGGAACAGATGATCGTCGCCACCGCGCTCCCGAAGATCGTCGGCGAGCTGCACGGCCTGGACCGGATGTCCTGGGCGATCACCGCGTACCTGCTGACGGCCACGGTCGGACTGCCGGTCTACGGCAAGCTCGGCGACCTGTTCGGCCGCAAGGGCGTCTTCCAGTTCGCCATCGTCGTCTTCGTGATCGGCGCCGCCCTCGCGGGCCGGGCGCGGACCATGGACCAGCTGATCGCCTTCCGCGCCGTCCAGGGCGTCGGCGCGGGCGGGCTCATGATCGGCGTCCAGGCGATCATCGCCGACATCGTGCCGCCGAGGCGGCGCGGCCGGTTCATGGGGCTCATCGGCGCCGCCTTCGGGCTCGCCTCCGTCGCCGGGCCGCTGCTGGGCGGCTACTTCACGGACCACCTCTCCTGGAGGTGGTGCTTCTACTTCAACGTCCCCTTCGGCCTGATCACGCTGGCCGTCGTCACCGTCGTACTGAAACTGCCGAAGCCGCGGGCCAGGGCCCGGCTGGACGTCCTCGGCGCGCTGCTGCTCGCCGCCGCCTCCACCTGCCTGGTCCTGCTGACCAGTTGGGGCGGCACCGAGTACGCGTGGGACTCGCGGGTCATCCTCGGACTCGGCGCGGGGGCCGCCGTCTCGGCCGTGCTCTTCCTCGTCGCCGAACGCTTCGCCGCCGAACCGCTCATCCCGCTGCGGCTGTTCAGGGACTCCGTCTTCAACGTCACCAGTCTGGTGGGCCTGGTGATCGGCGTCGCCCTCTTCGGCGCCGCCAGCTACCTGCCGACGTTCCTGCAGATGGTCGACGGGGCCAGCGCCACCGAGTCAGGGCTGCTGATGCTGCCCATGATGGGCGGGATCGTCGGCGCCTCGATCGTCTCCGGGCAGCTCATCAGCCACACCGGGCGCTACCGGATCTACCCCGTCCTCGGCAGCGCCGTCTCGGCCGTCGGGATGTGGCTGCTGTCCCGCCTGGAGGCCGACACGCCCCGGCTGCAGTACAGCGTGTGGATGGCCGTCCTCGGCGCCGGCATCGGCATGGTGATGCCGGTCCTGGTGCTCGCCGTGCAGAACTCCGTGCGACCCGCCGACCTCGGCACCGCCACCAGCGCCAACAACTACTTCCGGCAGATCGGCGGCAGCGTCGGCGCCGCGGTCTTCGGCACCCTCTTCTCCGACCGGCTGGCCGACGCCCTCGCCAAACGGCTGCCCCCGCGCGCGGGCGCCCGGCTGCCCGACCCGCAGTCCATCACCCCGCAGCTCGTCCACGCGCTGCCCCCGCCGCTGCGCGACGACTACATCCGGGCCTACGCCGACGCCATGCCCCGGATCTTCCTGTACCTCGTGCCGGTGCTCGTCCTCGGCCTGCTGATCGCCTTCTTCCTCAAGGAGAAACCCCTGGTGGCCCACAACACCGCCGAACCGGAGCCCGCGACCGTCAACACCCCCATCCCGCAGGCCCGTTCGCCGTACGCCGGCGGAATCCCCGTGTGCGGCACGGTGCAGCACCCCGACGGCACCGCGGTCCCCCGCGCGGCGCTCACCCTCATCGACGTGGCCGGAGCGCAGATCGGGCGGGGCGCGAGCGGAGCGGACGGGCGATACGCGCTCGCCACCCCCGGCCCCGGCTCGTACGTGCTGATCGCCGCCGCGGGCGGCCACCAGCCGCAGGCCGTCACGGTCACCGTGGGGGAACGGCCGGTCGACCTCGACATCGTGCTCGGCGGTGCCGGCCGTCTCGCCGGCACCGTGCACACCGCGGACGGCAGCTGCGTCCGGGACGCCGCCGTCACCCTGACCAACGTGCACGGCGAGGTCGTCGCCACCACCCGCAGCTCGCGCGAGGGCGGCTATGTGATCACCGAGCTGGTGGCCGGGGAGTACACGCTGGCCGCGAGCGCCCCCGCCTTCCGGCCGGCGGCGCTCCCCGTCACCGTCCAGGCCGCCCGGGAGACACGCCAGGACGTCGAGCTCGCGGGGGGCGCCGTGCTGCGTGGGACCGTGCGCGCGGGCGGCGGAAGACCGGTCGAGGACGCGCGGGTGACGCTGCTCGACGCGGCGGGCAATGTCGTCGACACCCTCACCACCGGACCCGACGGAACGTTCCGGTTCGTGGATCTGTCCTCCGGCGAGTACACCGTCATCGCCGCCGGTTACCCGCCGGTCGCCACCGTGCTCCAGGTGGCCGGCGGCGGACGGACCGAGCGTGACCTGCACCTGGGGCACGAGGACTGACGGCGGCCCGGCGTGCGCCCGGCGCGCGGGGGCGGTCGCGGACGACCAATTCCCGCGTTGGCGCACATCACCACCGGGCGGAGCCGTACGGTGGAGTGGGCGGCAGATCTTGCGGAGCCGTGGGGAGAGAGGGCCTGGGCCATGGAACATGGCAGCGACCGTGGCACCGAGAGGGACACGCCTCCCAGCCACGGAGCGGGGAACGGCGCGGCGGAGCACGCCCCGGCCGGCCGCATCCCGCTGGCCGTGGTCGTGGTGGACCGCTCCGGCCTGGTCTCCCACTGGAGCACGGGCGCACGGCGGCTGTTCGGAGTCCCCAAGGAGGAGGCGATCGGCCGCCCGGCGGTCGATCTGCTGCCCGTGTCCGGAGTGCTGCCCGAAGAGGACGAGGTCCTGTCCTACGGGGGGTACTCCGCCTACGACGGCCTCGGACCGGGCCTTGAGTCCTCCCTCGACGGCGGGCTCTCCTACCCCGCGGCCGGCCGCGCGCGGTTGACCGTTCCCGAGCGAAGCGAGATGGGGGTCCCCCCGCCCGGAGGGTGGGGGAGGGACCGGGTCGACGTGCTGTGGTGGGCGTACCCCCTGGTGGGCCCGGGGGAGGAGCGGCTGTTGGTGCTGGCCGCCGACACGGCGGGACTGCGTCCGGACGAGTCCGACGGGATCGACGGGGCCGACGACATGGCCTTCGAGCGGATCGCCCCCGCCTTCGCCCTGCACACCGACTTCCCCGGCGCCGAGGAACTGGCCCGCAGGCTGCCCGAGATCCTGCCCAGCATGAGCGTCGACGAAAGCGCCCGCATCGTCGCGCAGGTGCTCGAACTGGGCTACCCGGTCCTGGAGTTCAGCCAGAACGACCGGGTGCCCGTCACCCCCGACTGGGGCGTGCCCCGGCGCGTCGAGCGCAGGGCCCGCCGCGAGCGGGCCGCACAGGCCGCCGCCGAGGGCCTGCCGATACCGGGGGACCTCGCCGACGAGGGCGAGGACCTGGAGTACGCGGCCGTCCGCGAGCACCTGGAGTTCCTCAACGAGGTCAGCGGACGCATCGGCACCTCCCTCGACCTGTCCCGGACCATCATCGAGGTCAGCAAGGCCGTCGTCCCCCGCTTCACCGACGTCGCCGGCACCTATCTGCGCGAACAGGTCGTCGCGGGCGAGGGCTTCCCCGAGGGCGTGCCCGACACCACCACCATGTGGCACCGGGTGGCCGTCGAGCACACCGACGAACCCGGCCGCTGGGACGACGTCGTCCCCGTCGGCGAGGCCATGCCCTTCCCCGCGCACACGCCGTTCTTCCAGTGCATGACCACCGGCGAGCCCGTCCTGGTGCCCCGCATCAGCGAGCAGATGGGCCACGCCATCGCCTCCCAGTTCGAGAAGCGCGACATCCGGCCGCTGATCAACAACCGCTCCATGCTGGTCGTCCCGCTCAAGGCGCGCAACGTCGTCCTCGGCTTCATGATCCTGCTGCGCCACCCGGAGCGCGCCGAGTTCAACGACATGGACCGGGTCACCGGCGCCGAACTCGCCGCCCGCGCGGGCCTCGTGCTCGACAACGCGCGCATGTACACCTACCAGGAGAGCGTCGCCGAGACCCTCCAGGACAGCATGCTGCCGCACATCCCGCCGCGCATGGCGGGCTGCGACATCGCCACCCGCTATCTGCCCGGCACGCTCCTCGGGCGCGTCGGCGGCGACTGGTTCGACTCGGTCAAGCTGCCCGGCGCCCGCACCGCCCTGGTCGTCGGCGACGTCATGGGCCACGGCCTCAACTCGGCCGCCATGATGGGCCAGTTGCGCACGGCCGTACAGACCATGGCCGCCCTCGACCTGCCGCCCGCCCAACTGCTGCGCAACCTCGACGACCTCGCCCAGCGCCTCGGCGACTCCTACCTCGCGACCTGTCTCTACGCCGTCTACGACCCGATCGCGAGCGAACTGCACATCGCCAACGCGGGCCACATCCCGCCCGTGCTGGTCCGCGCCGGGGACGGTCGCAGCGAGCTGCTGGACCTGCCGACCGGCGCGCCCATCGGCGTGGGCGGGGTGCCCTTCGAGGCGGTACGCGTGCGCGTGGAACCCGGCGACCGGATCGTGATGTGCACCGACGGACTGGTCGAGGTGCGCGGCGAGGACATCGGTGTCGGCCTCGCCACGCTCAGCGAGTCCGCCGCCCACCCGGCCGCCTCCATGGACGACGCCTGCGACGCGATCATCCGCGCCCTCAACACCCGCGGCGGCCGCAAGGACGACGTCGCCCTGCTGATGGCCCGGCTCAACGGCATCGACGAGGACGACGTCGCCGAGTGGCGCTTCCCCCTCGACCCGTCCGAGGTGGCACGCGCGCGTGCCGCGGTGCGGGAGCGGCTGCACGAGTGGGGGCTGCCGAAACTCGCCGACAACGCCGGGCTGATGGTCAGTGAGCTGGTCACCAACGCCGTACGGCACTCCCACAGCAGGCCCGTCGAGCTGCGGCTGGTGCGGGGCGACACCCTGCTGTGCGAGGTGGACGACGACGACCACGAGCTGCCGACCCTGCTGAGCGCCGGCCCCACCGAGGCGTTCGGGCGCGGACTCAGGGTGGTCACCACCCTGGCCCGCGAATGGGGCACCAGCCGGACGAGGAACGGCAAGACCGTCTGGTTCGAACTCGGCCTGCCGCGGCGCTGAGCACCGGGCGTGCCTGAGGGGCGCGCGAGGCACGCGGGGGCGTACGCATATCGAATGCGGCGTGAAGGTATGCGCCACGCGCTTGTAGCGCCGATCCGGGCGCGATAGACCGTACTGGCCCGTCACTTGAGGCGGTTCGGCGTCGTACCCTGGGGAGTTCGGCATGAGCGTGACGAGTCGGTACCGGGAGGCCTGGGAGGGCTTCTGGAGAGAAGCCCCCGAGGAACAGGGGGCCGTGTTCTGGGACGCGGATCCGGCCGTGACGGCCGGCGTCCATGTGGCCCTGTTCGAACCGCATCTGGCCGATCCCGGTCTTGCGCTCGTGGACGTCGGCTGTGGCAACGGCACCCAGACCCGGTTCCTCGCCGGGCGCTTCCCGCGGGTGGTGGGCGCCGACCTGTCCGAGGCCGCCGTCGAGCACGCCCGGCACGCGGACCCCGCCGGGCAGGCGCGGTACCGGGTGCTCGACGTCGTGGAGAAGAGCGAGACGCAGGCCCTGCACGCCGAACTCGGCGACGCCAACGTCTACATGCGGGGCGTCCTCCACCAGGCCGAACGGGACGACCGGCAGCCGATGGTGGACTCCATCGCCACGCTCCTCGGCGAGCGGGGCCGGCTCTTCCTGGTCGAACTCTCCGAGGAGGCCAAGCCCGTCCTCATGGGCCTCGCGCAGGGCCCGTCCGGGCCGCCGCCCAAGCTCGCGCCCATCTTCCGGCACGGCATCGCCCCCGGCGAGGTCGCCGACGACACCGTGCCCGAGTACCTGAGCGCGGCCGGCCTCACGATCTTCGCGGCGGGCCGACTGCCGCTGATCACCACGGAGTCGGCCCCCGACGGTACCCGCATCGAGCTGCCGTCGAAGTGGCTGGTGGCGGGGCGCGTGAGCTGACGGTGCGCTGGGCAGGGGCGGGGAGCGACCTTCGGCGCGCCCGCCCCTATGCCGTCGTGACCCGTTGACCCAGCGCCGCGAAGGCCTCGTCCAGCAGGGTCACCAGGTCGAGGTGACCGTCCGAGGCCAGCCAGTGGTCCAGGGCGACGTTCAGACAGTCCAGGGCGGCGGCCGCCCGCACCGACTGCGCGAGAGTCGGCCGCCCGTCCCCCGCCCGCTCGGCGAGCGCCCCGGCCGGCGCCGGGCGCCAGCTGGGCGCCCGCCACGGCTTCACCAGCCCGACACGGCCATGTACCGCGCCGAGGCCACCCAGCGGCACTGGGCCGCGCTGCTGGAGCTGTTCGACCGCGCCCTGCGACCGGGTTCATAGCCTCTCCTCCTCCCGGCGCGTAACGTGGCCCCCCATGAAGATCCTGATCAGCGCCGACATGGAGGGGGCCACGGGAGTGACGTGGCCCGACGACGTGCTGCCGGGAGCGTCCCAGTGGGAGCGGTGCCGTTCGCTGTTCACCTCGGACGTCAACGCCGCGGTGCTGGGCTTCTTCGACGGCGGCGCGGACGAGGTGCTCGTCAACGAGGCCCACTGGACCATGCGCAATCTGCTGCTCGAACAGCTCGACGAGCGGGCCGAGATGCTCACCGGTCGGCACAAGTCGCTGTCCATGGTGGAGGGTGTGCAGCACGGGGACGTGGACGGGATCGCCTTCGTGGGCTATCACGCCGGCGCCGGGATGGAGGGGGTGCTCGCGCACACCTATCTCGCCAACTCCGTCACCGGCGTCTGGCTGAACGACGTCCGGGCCAGCGAGGGGCTGCTGAACGCGCACGTCGTCGCCGAGTACGGCGTCCCGGTCGTCCTCGTCACCGGTGACGACGTGGCCTGCGAGGACGCCCTCGGGTACGCGCCGGAGGCGTTGAAGGTCGCCGTCAAGGACCATGTCTCGCGGTACGCGGCCGTGTGCCGCACCCCGGCCAGGACCGCCGCGGACATCCGGGCCGCCGCCAAGGAGGCCGCACGGCTGGCGGTCCGTCAGGAACCGGTGCAGGTGGGCCCGTTCACGATCGCGGTCGAGTTCGACGCCGAACATCTCGCGATGGCCGCCACCGTCGTGCCGGGCGTGGACCGGATCGGGGAGCGGAAGGTGGCGTACACCAACGCGACCATGTACGAGGGCATCCGTACCTTCAAGGCGGTCACCACCATCGTCTCGGCCGCCGTGGAGGAGCAGTATGGCTGACGAACGGGCACTGGACGAGGTCGTGCGGTTCACCTCCGACCTCATCCGCATCGACACCAGCAACAGGGGCGGCGGGGACTGCCGGGAGCGGCCCGCCGCCGAGTACGCGGCCGAGCAACTGGCCGGGGCCGGGCTGGAGCCGGTGCTGCTGGAGCGGACCAAGGGACGGACCAACGTCGTCGCCCGCATCGAGGGGACCGATCCGTCCGCCGACGCGCTGCTGGTGCACGGTCATCTGGACGTCGTACCCGCCCGGGCCGCGGACTGGAGCGTGCATCCCTTCTCGGGGGAGGTCCGCGACGGGGTCGTGTGGGGGCGCGGCGCCGTCGACATGAAGAACATGGACGCGATGATCCTCGCGATCGTGCGGGACTGGGCCCGTAACGGCGTGCGACCCCGGCGGGACATCGTGGTCGCGTTCATCGCCGACGAGGAGGACAGCGCCCGGGACGGCTCGGCCTTCCTCGCCGACAAGCACGCGGGCCTCTTCGAGGGATGCACCGAAGGCGTCGGCGAGTCGGGGGCGTTCACCTTCCACGACGGCGACGGGCGGCAGATCTACCCGATCGCGGCCGGTGAACGGGGCACCGCCTGGCTGAAGCTCACCGCGCGCGGACGCGCCGGACACGGCTCCAAGGTGAACCGGGAGAACGCGGTCACCCGGCTGTCCGCCGCGATCACCCGCATCGGCGAGTACGAGTGGCCGACGCGGCCGACCCCGACCGTGCGCGCGGCCCTCGACGAACTCGCCGCGCTCTACGGCATCGAGGACGGCCACGAGGACGTCGACCGGCTGCTGGAGAAGCTCGGGCCCGCCGCCAGGCTGGTGGAGTCGACCGTCCGCAACAGCGCCAACCCGACCATGCTGGACGCCGGTTACAAGGTCAACGTCATCCCGGGCGAGGCCGTCGCGTATGTCGACGGACGGTATCTCTTCGGCGCCGAGGACGAGTTCCGCGCCACCCTCGACCATCTCACCGGGCCGGACGTCGACTGGGAGTTCCACCACCGGTCGATCGCCCTCCAGGCTCCGCTGGACACGCCCACCTACGCGAAAATGCGGGCGGCCGTCGAGGAGTTCGCGCCCGAGGGGCACGTCGTGCCGTACTGCATGTCCGGCGGCACCGACGCCAAGGAGTTCTCCCGCCTCGGCATCACCGGCTACGGCTTCACCCCGCTGAGGCTCCCCGAGGGCTACGACTACCAGGCGATGTTCCACGGCGTCGACGAGCGCGTCCCCGTCGAGGCACTGCACTTCGGAGTCCGGGTACTCGACCGGTTCCTGCGGACGGCGTGATCGGACTTGGGGGAGAACGTGCACACCCTGCCCTACGGCTCCTGGCCCTCACCCATCGACGCGGCCCTCGCCGCCGCGCACGACGGGCACCCCGAGTACGTCGGCTTCGTCGGCGACGAGGCGTGGTGGACCGAGCCGAGACCCGGCGAGGGCGGCCGGCGCACCCTCGTGCGGCGGCGTGTCGGGGGCCGGGAGGAGTCCGTCCTGCCCGCGCCGTGGAACGTCCGCAGCCGCGTCATCGAGTACGGCGGCCACCCCTGGGCCGGCGCGCTGGTGGACGGCCGGCCCGTCGTGGTGTTCGTGAACTTCGCCGACCAGCGGCTCTACCGCTGCGAACCCGGCGGCGAACCAAGCCCGTTGACCCCCGTCTCCCTCGTCGGCGGCGGACTGCGCTGGGCCGAGCCGCAGTTGCTGCCGGAGCGCGGTGAAGTGTGGGCCGTACTGGAGGAGTTCACCGGCGACGGGCCCACCGACGTGCGCCGCGTCCTGGCCGCCGTACCGCTCGACGGGTCGGCCGCGCGGGACCGGGGCGCCGTGCGCGAACTCACCGGCGAGCGGCACCGGTTCGTCACCGGGCCGCGGCTCTCGCCCGACGGACGCAGCGCCGCCTGGCTCGCCTGGGACCACCCGCGCATGCCCTGGGACGGCACCGAGCTGATCGTCGCCGGGGTCGGCGAGGACGGCACCCTGCACGGACCGCGGACGGTCGCCGGCGGGCCCGAGGAGTCGATCGCGCAGGCCGACTGGGCGGCCGACGGCTCCCTGCTGTACGCGAGCGACCGCACCGGCTGGTGGAACCTCTACCGCGACGACGTACCCCTGTGCCCGCGCGAGGAGGAGTTCGGCGGGCCGCTGTGGAAGCTCGGCAACCGCTGGTTCGCGCCGCTCGCGAGCGGGCTGATCGCCGTCGTGCACGGCCGGGGCGCCGGCGCGCTGGGGATCCTGGATCCGGAGACCGGCGAGGTGGTCGACGCGGCCGGACCCTGGACGGAGTTCTCCCCCACGCTCGCGGTGCACGGCGAGCTGGTCGTCGGCGTCGGCGCCAGTCCGCGCAGCGGGTACGAGGTGGTCGAGCTGGACGCCGTCACCGGCCGGGCGCGGGTCATCGGCGCCGGGCACCAGGACGCCGTGGACCCCGCCCACTACCCCGAACCGCAGATCCGCACCTTCACCGGACCCGACGGACGCGACATCCACGCCCACATCTACCCGCCGCACAACCCGGGGTGCGTCCCGCCCGCCGACGAGCTGCCGCCCTACGTCGTGCGGGCGCACGGCGGCCCCACCAGCCGGGCACCGCTCGTGCTCGACCTGGAGATCGCCTACTTCACCTCCCGGGGCATCGGCGTCGCCGAGGTCGACTACGGAGGCTCGACCGGCCACGGCCGCGCTTACCGGGACCGGCTGCGCGAGCAGTGGGGCGTGGTCGACGTCGAGGACTGCGCGGCCGTCGCCCTCGCGCTCGCCGACGAGGGCACCGCCGACCGCGACCGGCTCGCCGTCCGGGGCGGCAGCGCGGGCGGCTGGACCGCGGCCTCCTCGCTCGCCCAGACCGACGTCTACGCCTGCGGCACGATCCTCTACCCGGTCCTCGACCTCGCCTCCTGGGGCGACGGGGAGACCCACGACTTCGAGTCGCAGTACCTGGAGTCCCTGGTCGGGCCGCGCGCCGAGGTGCCGGGACGGTACACGGAGCGCTCGCCGCTGGAGCACGCCGACCGGATCGCCGTGCCGTTCCTGCTGCTGCAGGGCCTGGACGACGTGATCTGCCCGCCCGCGCAGTGCGAGCGGTTCCTGGAGCGGATGCGGGGACGGCGGGTGCCGCACGCCTACCTCGCCTTCCCGGGGGAGGGGCACGGCTTCCGCCGGGCCGAGACCATGATCCGGGTCCTGGAGTCCGAACTCTCCCTCTACGCCCAGGTCTTCGGACTCGACCCGAGTGGCGCTGCGACCCTGGAGCTGTCCGAGTGAGCGAAACCGTACGAGAACTCCGGCGCCCGCCCCGGCTCGCCCCCGGCGCCCGCGTCGCCGTCGTGGCGCCCGCCGGGCCCGTGCCGGAGGAGCGGGTGCAGGCCGGGCTCGACGTGCTGCGCGGCTGGGACCTCGACCCGGTCGTGGCGCCCCATGTCCTCGACCGGCACGGGCGGTTGGGGTATCTCGCGGGAACGGACGCGGACCGGGCCGCCGATCTGCAGAACGCCTGGTGCGACCCGTCGGTGGACGCGGTGCTGTGCGCGCGGGGCGGGTACGGGGCCCAGCGCACGGCCGACCTGCTGGACTGGGAGGCGATGCGGGCCGCCGGGCCGAAGGTGTTCGTCGGCTTCAGCGACATCACGGCGCTGCACCAGGCGTTCGCCACCCGGCTGGGCCTGGTCACCCTGCACGGGCCGGCCGCCGCGGGCGTCGACTTCGTCAAGAACGCGCGGGCGCAGGAGCACCTCAGGGCCACGCTCTTCGCCCCGGAGACGGTCACCACGATCGCCTCCCGCGGCACCGCCCTGGTCCCGGGCCGGGCGCGGGGCGTGACCCTCGGCGGCTGTCTGAGCCTGCTCGCCTCCGACCTCGGCACGCCCCACGCGCGTGCGGACGCCCGGGGCGGGCTGCTGATGATCGAGGACGTCGGGGAGGCGCCGTACCGGATCGACCGGATGCTCACCCAGCTGCTGCGCGCCGGCTGGCTCGACGGCATCCGCGGGGTCGCGCTCGGGTCCTGGACGCGGTGCGGGCCCTACGACGAGGTGCGCGCGGTGCTCGTCGACCGGCTCGGCGGTCTCGGCGTTCCGGTCGCGGACGAGTTCGGGTTCGGCCACTGCGAAGGGGCGCTGACCGTTCCCTTCGGCGTGGCCGCGGAGCTCGACGCCGACGCGGGCACGCTGACCCTGGCCGAACCGGCCCTGGACTGAGCCGCCCACGCCGTAGGCTGGCGGAATGCCACACGCTTCCCGCTACCTCGCCGAAGGCCCCCGCGTGGGGATACGTCACTTCACCTATGAGGACGGGGCCGAGTTCACGGCCCGCGCGCGCGAGAGCAAGGACCTGCACCACCCCTGGCTGTTCCCGCCGGACGGCCCGGACGCGTACGCCGCCTACGCGGGCCGGCTGATCGAGGACCCGACCAAGGCCGGGTTCCTGGTCTGCGAGAAGGACGGCGAGCACGGCGACGGCGCGATCGCCGGGTTCGTCAACATCAACAACATCGTCCAGGGCGGCTTCCAGTGCGGGGCGCTCGGCTACGGCGCCTTCGCGCACGCCGCCGGACGGGGCCTGATGCGGGAGGGGCTGAACCTCGTCGTCGGGTACGCCTTCGGCCCGATGCGACTGCACCGGCTGGAGATCAACGCCCAGCCGCAGAACGCCGGGTCGATCGCCCTGGCCCGCAGCTGCGGCTTCCGTCTCGAGGGCTTCTCCCCGAAGATGATCTACATCGACGGCTCCTGGCGCGACCACGAACGCTGGGCGATCACCGCCGAGATGCGGGCCTGACGTCGATCTTCCCGCTCACCGAGTACCACCTGGGCGTCGCGCAGTGGCACGCCGGCGACCGGGCGCAGGCCGTGCCAAGCTGGGAGCGGGCCCTCGAACTCGCCCCCTCGCTCCGGCCGTTGCTGCGCTGCCTCGCCGTCGTCGACCAGGAGGACGGGTACCCCGAGCGGGCCGCCGACCGGTACGCCGAGGCCTTCGACGACCTGTGCCACGAACGGCGCGACAACGGCGCGTCGTGGACCGCGGTCACGGCCGCGCTGGGCCGCGAGGCGATCGACGGGCTGCTCGCCGTGCGCCGTACCGCGAAGGCGCGCTCGGTGTGGGACCGGCTGCACCCGGCGACACGGGCGCGTGGCCGGTTCCGGCTGACCGAGGCGTGGATGCCGCTCGCGGAGGGGCGCCTTGAGGAGGCGCAGGACGTCTTCCGGGCCGGCTTCGAGATCGCCGACCTGCGCGAGGGCGCGGAGACGATCGGCCGTCTGCGGGCGCGGCTGACCGACGAGCCGCTGCCCGCGCACTACGCCTTCCGGACGCGGCCGACGGAGAGCTGAGACCCCGGGACCGGGGTCGTGGGCTACGCGTTGCGGTCCACGTACTCGTACACCGTGCCGTCCGGGTGCATCGCGATCAGGTTGCGGCCCCCCGGGGTCGTCACCGGGCCCGCGACGATGTGGGCGCCCAGCTCCGTCAGCACCCGGTGGGCCTCCTCGACGTCCTTGACGGCGATCGTCGCGGCGACCTTGCGCAGCGCCTCCAGCTCGGACTCGGGCCCGCTCATCAGCAGGAAGCAGCCGACCGCGGCCGCCCGCACGCCACCGCGTTCGAAACGGAGGGCTCTGCTGCCCGCGAGCCGCTCGTAGAACGGCACCGCCGTCTCCAGGTCGTCGACGCAGATCCGCAGCGTGGCTCCCAGAATGTCCATGCGCACGAGCCTAGTTGGGGCGAGGGGAGGAGGTGATCCGTTCCCCTGATCACCGGCGTGGCCGACGCGCGCCGCCGGCCCCGGCCGGGCGTTATGCGTACGTCCGTACGGGTACTCGGCGGCCATGGAAGGCTTGGATCATCTGGAGCATCTGGACAAGCACCTGGTCGACGAGCTGGCGCAGGTGGCACGCGAGACGGTGCGTGACGAACTGCGCGAACAGACTCGCAAGCAGCGCCGTACGGCCATGCTGTACGCCGCGTCCGGAGCCGTCGCCCTGTACGCGGGCGCGGCCGTCGCCCTCGCGGTGGGCCTGGCCCTCGCGATCGGTCTGCCCGACTGGGCCGCCGCGCTGATCACCGCGGCCGTCCTGGGCGTCGTGGCCTACGTCCTGCGCGGCATGGCCCACCCGTCCGGCTCCCGGCCGACGCCGGAGCGCGAGGCCGAACTGGCGGCCGCCACCCAGGGCGACCGGGCCTTTGGCGCGCCGGCGCCCGTCACCCCGCCGACCGGGGGCGGAGCGCCCGTTCCGCCGATGCCGCCCGTCGCACCCGGCGGAGCCGCCGGCGCGGCCGGCGCCCCCGTCGTGGGCGAACCCGGGACCGGCATGGGCCCCCCGGCGCCGCGTCAGGACGACATCGACCCCGAGCTGCCGCACCACCGGGCGTGATGCGTGGTGCGTAGGCGTTGGGGAGTGCCGGTGCCGGGCGAGAGCAGGACCGTCGTCGTGACCGGGGCCAGCGGCGGTGTGGGCCGGGCCACGGCGGTGGCCTTCGGCGCGAAGGGCGACCGGGTCGCCCTGCTGGCCCGGGGACGCGAGGGCCTGGCCGCGGCCGCCGACGACGTGCGGCGTGATGGGGGCGAGGCCCTGGTCGTGCCCGTGGACATGTCCGACGCGAAGGCCGTCGACGACGCGGCCCAGCAGGTCGTCGACATGTTCGGACACATCGACGTCTGGGTCAACAACGCGTTCACCGGGGTGTTCGCGCCGGTCACCGAGATCACGGCGGACGAGTTCCGCCGGGTGACCGAAGTGACGTACCTGGGTTACGTGTTCGGCACGCGGGCCGCGCTGCGGCACATGCTGCCGCGGGACCGGGGCACCATCGTGCAGGTCGGTTCCGCGCTCGCCTACCGCGGGATTCCGCTGCAGTCGGCGTACTGCGGGGCCAAGCACGCCATCCAGGGGTTCAACGAGTCGCTGCGCTGCGAACTGCTGCACAGCGGCGCCGGCGTCCGCACCACGATGGTGCAGATGCCCGGGCTCAACACCCCGCAGTTCGACTGGGTGCTGAACCGGATGCCCGGCAGGGCCCGGCCCGTCGCGCCGGTGTACCAGCCGGAGGTGGCGGCGCGGGCGATCCTGCACGCGGCCTCGCACGGACGGCGGCGCGAGTACTGGGTCGGCGGATCCACGGTGGCCACCCTGCTCGCCAACGCGGTGGCGCCCGGGATCCTGGACCGCTATCTGGCGCGGACGGCGTTCGACTCCCAGCAGGAGAAGGGCGAGCACGACGGGCCGAGCAACCTGTGGGCGCCGGTGGACGGCGCGCAGGGGCGGGACTTCGGGGCGCACGGGCGCTTCGACGACGAGGCGGTCGACGACAGCCCGCAGGACTGGGTCTCCCGCAACCGGTCGCGGATGGGCGCCGGACTGGTCGTCGCGGGCCTGGGCGCCGCGGTGACCACCGGGCTGCGCCGTCGCGGCGGCCACTGAACGGCGGCCACTGAACACGGAAGCACCAGCAACTACAGGCTGAACACGGGAGCACCAGCAACTACAGGGTGGGCTGGGCCGGGCGGCTCAGCCCACCCTGTAGTCCTCCACTTCCTCCGTACGCAGCGTCAGACCGTGGCCGACCCCGCACAGCGGCCGCACCGTTCCGCCCGTCGGGTCCAGGGCGCCGTCGAAGAACATGTCCTCGATGCGGACGTGGTCGTGGAACCACTCCATGTGCCGGATGTTGGGCAGCGAGGCGGCCGCCGCGGCGTGGGCGTGCGGGGCGCAGTGGGTGGAGACCTCCAGCCCGTGGGACTGGGCCAGGGCGGCGGCGCGCAGGAACTCGGTGATGCCGCCGCAGCGCGTGGCGTCGATCTGCAGACAGTCGACGGCGCCGGCCGCGATCATCCGGGCGAAGTACTGCAGGTCGTAGCCGTACTCGCCCGCCGTCACGTCGACGACCAGCGCGTCCCGGACCAGCCGCAGACCCGTCAGGTCGTCCGAGGAGACCGGTTCCTCGAACCAGCCCACCCCGTGCTCGGCGAGCGCGTGGCCGACCCGTACCGCCTGTTTGCGGGTGTAGGCGCCGTTGGCGTCGACGTACAGCTCGGCCTCGTCGCCGACGATGTGGCGGGCGGCCTGGACGCGGGCCAGGTCGCGCGGGACCGCCCGCCCCCAGCTCTCCCCGATCTTGATCTTGACGCGGGGGATCTGCTGCCCGTGCACCCAGCCGCCGAGCTGCGCCGCGAGATGCGTGTCGTGGTACGTGGTGAACCCGCCGCTGCCGTAGACCGGGACCCGCTCGTGGCAGACGCCGAGGACGCGGGCGAGGGGGAGTTCCAGGAGGCGGGCCTTGAGGTCCCACAGGGCGATGTCGAGCGCCGAGATGGCGCACCCCGCGATGCCCTGCCGGCCCGCGTTGCGCACCGAACGGCACATCGCGTCGTGCAGGGCGGGGATGTCGAACGGGTCCCGTCCCTCGACCAGGGAGGCCAGACTGTCGCGCAGGAAGTCCCCGACCGCCGGCGGGCCGTACGTCCAGCCCGTGCCGGTCGCGTCGCCCGCGCTCACCTCGGCGATCACCATGGTCGTGGAGTCCCAGGCCATCGTGCCGTCGGCCTCGGGCGCGTCGGTCGGCACCGTGTAGACGGAGACGACGGGTCGGTGGAGTTTCATCGCCGCTTCCCCCGGGTCAGGACTGCTGGAGCTGCGGCAGCACCTTCGTACGGTAGAAGTCGAAGAAGCCGCGCAGGTCGGGGCCGATCTGGTTGACGTAGACGCGGTCGAAGCCCGCGTCGGCGAACTGCCGCAGTTCGGCGACGTGCTCGTCGACGTCGTCGCCGCACACCCGGTTCTCGCGCACCATGTCCTCGGTGACCAACTGCTGCGCCTGCTCGAAGTGCCTGGGGGAGGGCAGCACCTGGCTCAGCTCGCCGGGCAGCTGCTCGTTGGCCCACAGCCGGTGCACGGTCCGTACCGCCTCGTCCCTGTCGAGGTCGTAGCAGACCTTGGTGCCGCCGCTGACCAGTTTCCCGCCGCCCCCGCCCTTGCGGTACCGCTCCACCATGGAGGCGTCCGGCATCATCGTGATGTAGCCGTCGCCGATCCGGGACGCCAGCTGGGTGGCGGCCGGTCCGAAGCCGGATATGTCGATGGGCACGGGCTGGTCGGGGACGGTGTAGAGGCGGGCGTTCTCCACCGTGTAGTGCGGGCCGTGGTGGTTGACCTCCTCGCCGGTGAACAGCCGGCGCATCACCTGGATCGCCTCCTCCAGCATCTCCAGGCGCACATGGGCGGGCGGCCAGTGGTCGCCGAGGATGTGCTCGTTGAGCGCCTCGCCCGAGCCGAGGCCCAGCCGGAAGGCGCCGTCGGTCATCACCGCGCTGGTCGCCGCGGCCTGCGCCACCACCGCCGGGTGCATCCGCACGGTCGGGCAGGTCACGGCCGTCTCGACCGGCAGCGACACGGCCTCGGACAGTGCGCCGATGACCGACCAGACGAACGGGCTCTGGCCCTGCTCGTCGTTCCAGGGGTGGTAGTGGTCCGAGATCCACAGCGCCTGGAACCCGGCCTGTTCGGCCATCCGCGCCTGCTCGATCAGCTCGGCGGGACCGTACTGCTCGCACGAGAGGAAGTAACCGTACTCGGGCATGGGGGTGTTGCCTCCGCGACGTCGGCGGTTGGTGTCCCGGACCGGGTACCCGGCGGCCCGGGGGGAAACCGGCGCACGTTTGGCGGCCCTGACCAGGGGGACGCGGAAGTCTCCGTACGACGCACGCGACAGCGCCGGAGGCGAACCGTGGCTCGACCCCGCATCGTGATCGTCGGCGCCGGCTTCGCCGGCTACCGGACGGCCCGCACCCTGTCCCGGCAGATGCGGCACAACGCCGACGTCACCCTGCTGAACCCGACCGACTACTTCCTGTACCTGCCCCTGCTGCCCCAGGTCGCCGCCGGGATCCTGGAGCCGCGCCGGGTGACGGTCTCCCTCTCCGGCACCCTGCCGTACGTCCGGCTGGTGCTCGGCGAGGCCGACGGGATCGACCTCGACGGGCGGACCGTGCACTACACGGGACCCGAGGGCGAGGGCGGAACCCTGAGCTACGACCGGCTGGTGCTCGCCGCCGGCAGCGTCAACAAGCTGCTGCCGATCCCGGGCGTGGCCGAGCACGCGCACGGCTTCCGCGGGCTGCCGGAGGCGCTGTACCTGCGCGACCACGTGACCCGGCAGGTGGAGCTCGCCGCGTCCGAGGGCGACCCGAGGACCTGCGCCGCGCGTTGCACCTTCGTGGTCGTCGGCGCGGGCTACACCGGCACCGAGGTCGCCGCGCAGGGCAAGCTGTTCACCGACGCGCAGGTCCGCAAACACCCCTTGCGCAAGGGGATACGGCCGCGCTGGCTGCTCCTCGACATCGCGAAGCGGGTGCTGCCGGAACTCGACGAGCGTCTCTCCCGCACCGCCGACTCGGTGCTGCGCGAGCGGGGCGTGGACGTGCGCATGGGCACCTCCGTGAAGGAGGCCACGCACGACGGAGTCCTGCTGACGGACGGGGAGTTCGTGCCGACGCGCTCGCTGGTGTGGTGCGTGGGCGTACGGCCGGATCCCCTCGCCGACTCGCTGGGGTTGCCCATGGAACGCGGCCGGCTGCTCGTCGACCCGCACCTGCGGGTGCCGGGCCGGCCCGAGCTGTTCGCGGCCGGGGACGCGGCGGCCGTGCCCGACCTGGAGAACCCCGGCCAGTACACGCCGATGACCGCGCAGCACGCCTGGCGGCAGGGCAAGGTGGCCGGGCGCAACGTTGCCGCGTCACTGGGCCACGGCGAGCGGCACGCCTACCGCCACCGCGACCTGGGCTTCGTCGTGGACCTCGGCGGGGTGAAGGCCGCCGCCAATCCGCTCGGCGTCCATCTGTCCGGGCCGCTCGCGGGGGCGGTCACCCGCGGGTACCACCTCGCGGCGATGCCCGGCAACCGCGTCCGGGTCGCCGCCGACTGGTTCCTGGACGCCGTACTGCCGCGCCAGGCCGTCCAGTTGGGCCTCGTACGCTCCTGGTCGGTCCCCCTGGACACCGCGTCCCCGGAAGTGGCCCGAGTGGCGGGCCGCCCGGAACCCCACGACACCGCAGCCCGCTCCGGCCCGGGCGCGGCAACAGCCGAGGACACCACCACCACTCCGGCCCCCGAACCCACCAAGGGACAGCCGGACGCCCCCGAGCCGGGGAAGAACCAGCCGGGCGGTGAACCGGCCAAGAACCAGCCGGGCGGTGAGCCCGCCGCGAAGCAGCCGGGCCCCGAACCCGCCAAGGGACAGCCAGGCGCCCCCGAGCCGGGGAAGAACCAGCCGGGCGGTGAGCCCGACACGAACCAGCTGGGCGGTGAGCCCGCCGCGAAGCAGCCGGGCCCCGAACCCGCCAAGGGACAGCCAGGCGCCCCCGAGCCGGGGAAGAACCAGCCGGGCGGTGAGCCCGACACGAACCAGCTGGGCGGTGGGCCCGCCACGAAGCAGTCAGGCCCCGAACCCGCCAGGGGGCAGCCGGACGCCCCCGGGCCGGCCAAGGGGCAGCCGGGCGGTGAGCCCGCCAGGGGGCTGTCAGGCGCCCCCGGGCCGGCCAAGAATCAGCCGGGCGGTGAACCGGCCAAGGGGCAGCCGGGCGGTGAGCCCGCCGCGAAGCAGCCGGGCCCCGAACCAGCCAAGGGACGGCCAGGCGCCCCCGAGCCGGGGAAGAACCAGCCGGGCGGTGAGCCCGCCACGAATCAGCCGGGCGGTGAGCCGGCCACCGATCAGCCGGGTGGTGAACCGGCCAAGAATCAGCCGGGTGGCGAGCCCGCCAAGAACCAGCCGCGTGGTGAACCCGCCAAGAATCAACCCGGGCCCGAACCTGCCACGGGGCAACCCGGCAGTCCCGGACCCGCTCAGGGTCTGGGGCGCCCCGGATCCGGTGCCGGCGCCGACGGGGTGTCGGTGTCCGGGGCGGTCGCGGGGGCTCACGGTGGGGAGCCGGAGCAGGGTCCGGGGACCGTCAAGCGTTCCGACGCCTCCGTGGAAGGAGACTCATGAACACCGCCGAACTCGTCGAGCTGGGCCAGCAGTTGCGCGTGGACAGCGTGCGTGCCTCGGCCGCCGCGGGGTCCGGGCATCCGACGTCCTCGATGTCAGCCGCGGACCTGATGGCCGTGCTGATGGCGAACCACTTCCGGTACGACTTCGACCGCCCCGCCCACCCCGCCAACGACCGCTTCGTCCTGTCCAAGGGCCACGCCTCACCCCTGCTGTACTCCGTCTACAAGGCGGTCGGCGCCGTCGACGACGAGGAGCTGCTCACCTTCCGCAAGCACGGCAGCCGTCTCGAGGGCCACCCCACGCCGCGCCGGCTGCCGTGGGTCGAGACCGCAACCGGCTCGCTCGGCCAGGGCCTGCCCGTCGGTGTCGGCATCGCGCTGGCCGGCAAGCGCCTGGACCGCACCGGTTACCGCGTGTGGGTGCTGTGCGGGGACAGCGAGCTGGCCGAGGGGTCGGTGTGGGAGGCCGCCGAGCAGGCGGCGTACGAGAACCTCGACAACCTCACCGCGATCGTCGACGTGAACCGGCTGGGCCAGCGCGGCCCCACCCGGCACGGACACGACCTCGACGCCTACGCCCGCCGCTTCCAGGCGTTCGGCTGGCACACCGTCGAGGTGGACGGCCATGACGTCGACGCCGTCGACCGGGCCTACGGCGAGGCGGTCTCGACGTCCGGGCAGCCCACGGCGATCCTCGCGCGCACCCTCAAGGGCAAGGGCGTCGAGTCCGTCCAGGACCGCGAGGGCCTGCACGGCAAGCCGCTGCCGGAGGCCGAGGAGGCGATCGCGGAACTCGGCGGTCCGCGCGACATCCGCGTCCGGGTGAACGAACCGCCCGCCGCCCGCATGCTGCACTCCGTGCCCGCCGGAATCCTGGAGCTGCCCCGCTGGGACGTCGGGGACGAGATCGCCACCCGCAACGCCTTCGGGCAGGCGCTGGCCGCCCTCGGCGGCGGACGCGGGGACGTCGTCGCCCTCGACGGCGAGGTCGGCGACTCCACGAGGGCCGAGTTCTTCGCCAAGGAGTACCCCGACCGCTACGTCGAGTGCTACATCGCCGAGCAGCAGATGGTCGCCGCCGCCGTGGGGCTGGCCTCGCGCGGCTGGGTGCCGTACGCCTCCACGTTCGCGGCGTTCCTGACACGCGCGTACGACTTCGTGCGGATGGCGTCGATCAGCGGCGCCGGCATCAACCTCGTCGGCTCGCACGCGGGTACCGCGATCGGACAGGACGGGCCCTCCCAGATGGGCCTGGAGGACCTGGCGATGATGCGGTCGGTCTACGGCTCGACCGTGCTGTACCCGTGCGACGCCAACCAGACCGCGCAGCTGGTCGCCGCCATGGCCGGCCTCGACGGCGTCCGCTATCTGCGCACCTCGCGCGGCGAGAGCCCGGTGATCTACGGACCCGACGAGGAGTTCCCGATCGGCGGCAGCAAGGTGCTGCGCTCCTCGGACCGGGACCGGCTGACGATCGTCGCGGCCGGGGTCACCGTCCAGGAGGCGCTGACGGCCGCCGACGCCCTGGAGGGGGACGGCATCCGGGCCCGGGTCGTCGACCTGTACTCGGTCAAGCCGGTCGACCGGCGCACCCTGCGGCAGGCCGCCGAGGACACCGGCTGCCTGGTGACCGTCGAGGACCACCACGAGGAGGGCGGCATCGGCGACGCCGTCCTGGACGCCTTCCTCGACGGCCGGCCCGTGCCGCGCCTGGTGCGCCTCGCGGTGCGCGACATGCCGGGCTCCGGCTCGCCCGAGGAGCAGCTGCACGTCGCCGGCATCGACGCCGAGGCCATCGCGGCCGCCGGGAAACTTCTGGTGGAGGAGGCGGTCGTACCGTGAGCGACGACGGCGTACGGACCGTACGGGCCGGGCGCCGCAGGGTGGAGGTGCACCGGGCGGACAAGGTGCTCTTCCCGGGGGACGGCGGGGCGAAGGAGTACACCAAGGGCGACCTGGTCGACTACTACCGCTCGGCCGCCCCGTTCCTGCTGCCGCACCTGCGGGGCCGTCCGCTGATGCTGGAACGGCATCCGGACGGCGTCGACGGTCCGCGGTTCATGCAGAAGAACACCCCGGAGAACTACCCGGAGTGGATCACCCGCGTCGAGCTGGCCAAGGAGGGCGGGACCGTCTGCCACACGGTGTGCGACGACTCCGCCACCCTCGTCTACCTCGCCGACCAGGCCTCGATCACCCTGCACCGCTGGCTGTCGCGGGTGGGCAGCGTGGAGCGGCCCGACCGGATGGTCTTCGACCTCGATCCGGCCGGCGACGACTTCGCGGCGGTGCGGGAGGCCGCCTCGCTGCTCGGCGAACTCCTCGACGAGCTGGGACTCCCCTCGGCGCTGATGACGACCGGCTCGCGCGGACTGCACGTGGTGGTGCCCCTCGACGGCCGGCACGACTTCGACGAGGTCCGCGCGTTCGCCCGCGACGCCGCCGACACCCTGGCCGGCGCCCATCCCGACCGGCTCACCACCGCCGCCCGCAAGAAGGACCGCGGCGACCGCCTCTACCTGGACGTGGGCCGCAACGCCTACGCCCAGACCGCCGTCGCCCCCCTCACCGTCCGCGCCCGGCCCGGCGCGCCCGTGGCGACCCCCATCGACTGGAGCCAGCTGGACGACCCGGACCTGACCGCCCGCCGCTGGACCATCGCCGACGCCCTCGACCAGGTCCGCCGCGATCCCTGGGCCGGGATCAACCGCAGGTCGCGGGCGCTGGGACCGGCCCGGCGCAGGTTGGACGCGTTGCGTGGTGCCTGAAGGTTTGGCCCCTGATATTGCGGCCACCCGCAAACAAGAGGTGGCCATGTCTGACACAAAAGACTCACAAGAACCCCAGAATTCACAGAAGTCACAGAATTCGGACAAAGGGAATGGCGGGGCGAGCAAGCGGCCAGGTCCCATGCAGGTGCTGCGCGAAGCGCGTACGCAGCTCGCGGAGCTGACCGGGATGGCCGCCGAGAGCGTTTCGTCGTTCGAACAGACCGAGGACGGCTGGTCACTCGAGGTGGAGGTCCTCGAACTGGCCCGGGTGCCGGACACGATGAGCCTGATGGCGAGCTATCAGGTCGACCTCGACCCCGACGGCCAGTTGACCGGTTACCGGCGCGTCCGCCGCTACGAACGCGGGCGGGCCGACGCACACAGGTCGGGCGGCCGCTAGGCCGCCGACCCGCTCACACACTCGAAACCACAGACAAGGAGGCGCGGTCGGCATGACCGTTGTCCCGGCACAGCAGACCGGCGGTGGGGGCGGTTCCAGCGGCCTCTACGACGTTCTGGAACTCGTCCTCGACAGGGGTCTGGTCATTGACGCGTTCGTACGAGTCTCCCTGGTCGGCATCGAGATCCTGAAGATCGACGTACGGGTCGTCGTGGCCAGCGTCGACACCTACCTGCGCTTCGCCGAGGCGTGCAACCGGCTCGACCTCGAGGCGGGCCCGCACAGGAGCCCCGGCCTGCCCGACCTGGTCGGCGAGGTGACCGAGTCCGGCTCGCGCGGCAAGTCCAAGGGCGCCCTCTCGGGGGCCGCCGACACCATCTCCGACGCCTTCAAGCAGGCACGTGACGAAGGGGGCCGCGAGCGGGAGACCGAGTCCCGGCCGCGCGCCCGCAAGAGCACCTCCTCGCGCCGGAAGGAGGACGACGAGTGAGCACGTACGTCTACGGCATCACCGCGAGCGCGCACCCCGCGCTGCCGAAGGACCTCGCCGGTGTGGGCGACCCGCCTCGCCCGGTACGGATCCTCGAGGCGGGTGAGCTGACGGCCGTCGTCAGCGACGCGCCCGAGGGGCTGCGGCCCAAGCGCAAGGACCTGCTCGCCCACCAGACCGTGCTCGCCGAGGCGGGCGCGGCAGGGGTGGTGCTGCCCATGCGCTTCGGCAGCGTCGCCCCCGACGACGACACCGTCACCAGTGTCCTCACCGACCGCGCCGACCACTACAAGGAGCGGCTGCGCGCGCTGGAGGGCAAGGTCGAGTACAACGTCAAGGCCACCCACCAGGAAGAGGCCGTCCTGCACCTGGTGATGTCCGCGAACCCGGACATCCGCGCCATGACCGAGGCCAACCGCAAGGCCGGCGGCGGAAGTTACGACGACCGGCTGCGCCTCGGCGAGATGGTGGTCGCCGCCGTCAAGGCCCGGGAGGGCGAGGACGCGGCCGTGGTGCGCAGCGCCCTGGAACCCTTCGCCTCGGACGTCAGCCTGGGCCCCGAGTCCACCGGCTGGCTGGTCAACGTCTCCTTCCTGGTGGACCGCGAATCCGCCGACCGGTTCCTGACCGAGGTGGAGAACGTCCGCGGCAACAATCCGCACATCGAGCTGCGCGTCAACGGCCCGCTGCCGCCGTACAGCTTCGTCGAACCGGACGCCGCCGAGCACGCGGGCACGGCGGCCGGTCCGGGAGCCGCCCAGGAGTGAGGTCGTGGGACTCATCAAGGAGCTGGTCCTGCTGCCCTTCGCCCCGGTGCGCGGCAGCGGCTGGGTGATCGGTCAGGTCCTGCGCGAGGCGGAGCGCATCTACTACGACCCCGCCGCGATCAGGGCCGAACTCGCGCGGCTGGAGGAGCGGCTGGAGGCCGGCGAGATCGACGAGGAGGAGTTCGACCGACAGGAGGACGAACTCCTCGACCGGCTGGAGATAGGCCTGCGCGGTGGCGCGGGCACTGGCGACGGGACGGCACGATGAACCGAGTGGGAATGGGCCTCGCCGTAGGGGCCGGATATCTTCTGGGTCGCACCAAGAAGATGAAACTGGCGTTCGCCGTCGGCACCATGGTGGCCGGCAAGCGGATGCATCTGAGCCCGAAGGCGCTCGCGGACCTCGTGTCCCGGCAACTGCAGAACAACCCGCAGTTCAAGGAGATCGGGGACCAGCTGCGCGGGGACCTGCGCGGGGTCGGCAAGGCGGCCTCCGGCGCGATGGTGGAGCGGCAGATCAACTCCCTCGCCGACCGTCTGCACAGCCGTACGGAGCAGGTTCACGACCAGCTCAGCGGCGTGGCCGGCAAGGCCGTCGGCCGCGACTTGGACGAGGAGGACGACGGCGCCGAGCGGGAGGACACTGAGGAAGAGGAGCCGCGCGAGGAGTACGACGAGGACGAGCCGGAGGCCGAGGAGGAGTCCCCGGACGAGAAGGCCGAGGACGGGTCCCGGGACGAGGGCGACTCCCCGGACGAGGAGGACGAGGCGGAGCCCGCGAGGCGGACCGCCAAGAAGGCCGTGAAGAAGACCGCGGCCCCGAAGTCCGGTGCCAAGAAGGCCCCGGCCAAGAAGACGGCGGCCAAGAAGGCCGCCGGCAAGAAGGCCCCTGGGAAGAAGGCCGCCAAGAAGACCGCCGGCCGTGGCGCCTCGGCGGCCAGGGGCGCGGCCCGCGGAGCCAGGACCCGCCTGCCGAAGGGAGACGGTGAGCGATGACCGAGACCCTCGGATCGGTGAGTTCCGCCGCGCGCGGGGCCACCGACAAGGCGAACCCGCTGACCGACCTCGCCCACAGCGAGGCCGCCGACCGCCTCAAGGCCGAACTGCAGGACTACCTGGCCGCGCAGGCCCAGCGCCTGCTGACCGGCGTCGGCCGCAAGCTCGGCGAGACGACCGTCAAGCTGAACGACATAGCCGAGGGCAACAGCCCCGGCTTCGCCAAGCTCGCTCTCGACGGCGGCCGCAAGCTCGCCGAGGGCAAGGGGCCGCTGCGCTCCGCACTGGAGCTCGGCGCCTCCCGCGCCAAGGAGAACGTCGTGGACGCCTTCAAGAACCTCGGCGGGGGCAAGGGCAAGCGCAAGCGCGGGGCGGGCAAGAAGCCGACGGTGATCATCGAGTCCGTCGACGTGGGCGTGGACCGGCGCACGGCCTACGACCAGTGGACGCAGTACCAGGACTTCAGCACCTTCGCCAAGGGCGTCAAGAACGCCGGCCGCTCCGACGACACACAGTCGGACTGGCAGCTGAAGGTCTTCTGGTCCAACCGCAGCTGGAAGGCGAAGACCACCGAGCAGATACCGGACGACCGGATCGCCTGGTCCTCGGAGGGCGCCAAGGGCACCACCAAGGGCGTCGTCTCCTTCCACCGCCTCGACGACAACCTGACCCGGGTGCTGCTGGTCATCGAGTACTACCCCTCCGGGTTCTTCGAGAAGACCGGCAACATCTGGCGTGCCCAGGGCCGCCGGGCCCGGCTCGACCTCAAGAACTACGTCCGCTTCATCACCCTCAAGGGCGAGGCCGAGGACAGCTGGCGCGGCGAGATCCGCGACGGCGAGGTGGTCCGCAGCCACGAGGACGCGGTCGCCGAGGAGGAGCAGGAGGGCGAGGAGTCGTACGAGGGCGACGAGGAGGAGCCCAGGGACGACGAGGCGCGCGACGAGGACGAGGAAGAGCCCGAGGAGGACGAGGAGCCCCGGGACGAGGAGGAAGAAGAGGAGCCCGAGGAGGACGAGGAGGAGGCCGAGGGCGAGTACGAGGACGAGGAGGAAGAGCCGGAGTACGAGGACGAGGAAGAGCCCGAGTACGAGTACGCCGACGGCGGGAGTCGTCGATGAGCATGGCCGGCCGGATGCCCGAACCCTATGGACAGGGTTCGGGCGCCAACCTTGCCGACATCCTCGAGCGCGTGCTCGACAAGGGCATCGTGATCGCCGGTGACATCCGGATCAACCTGCTCGACATCGAACTCCTCACGATCAAGCTCCGGCTGATCGTCGCCTCGGTGGACAAGGCGAAGGAGATGGGCATCGACTGGTGGGAGACCGACCCGGCTCTGTCCTCCCGGGCCCGTCACAACGAACTCGCCCGGGAGAACGCCGAGTTGAAGGAACGGCTGGAGCGGATGGAACTCGACGGCGCGCAGCGCGCGGACCGGCGTGCCACGGAGGAGGAGGCCCCATGACCGGACTGCGGTACGTCTACGCCGTCTGCCGCCCCTTCGGCGCCCCGCTGCAGTCCCAGCTGAAGGGCGTGGCGGGCGATCCGCCCAGACTGCTGTCCCACCACGGACTGATCGCCGTGGTGAGTCACGTACCGGAGCGGGACTTCGCCGAGGAGCCGCTCCGCAGGCGTCTGGAGGACCTGGACTGGCTGACCGAGACGGCCAGGGCCCACCAGAGCGTGATCGACGCCCTCACCGTGGTCACCACCCCGCTGCCCCTGCGCATGGCCACCGTCTTCCGGGACGACAGCGGGGTCCGCGTCATGCTGGAGGAGCGCGAGGAGGACTTCCGGCGCACCCTGGACCGGCTGCAGGGCCGCGTCGAGTGGGGCGTCAAGGTGTACGTCGAGAACGGTCCGGAGACCGGCGCGGAGCCCGCGGCGAAGCCGGCGTCGGGCCGGGACTATCTGCGCCAGCGGCGGATGCGGGCGCGGGCGCACGAGGATCTGTGGCAGCAGACCGAGGAGTTCGCGAACGGTCTGCACAGCACGCTGTCCCGGTACGCCGAGGACTCCCGGCTGCACGCCCCGCAGAATCCCGCACTGTCCGGGGTCTCCGGGCGCAACGTGCTCAACGCCGCCTATCTCGTGCCCCGTGACCATTCCGAGGAGTTCGTGGAACTGGTGGACCGGACGAAGGACCAGACGAAGGTGGACAGCCCCGGGATCCGGGTGGAACTCACCGGGCCGTGGGCCGCCTATTCCTTTGCGGGAGAAGAGGCATGACCGTCATCGAACGCCGGGAGATCGCCCTCGTGGACCTGCTCGACCGGCTGCTCGCCGGCGGGGTCGTCATCACGGGGGACATCACGCTGCGCATCGCCGACGTCGATCTGGTCCGCATCGACCTCAACGCGCTGATCAGCTCGGTCAACGAGCAGGTGCCGTCGCCCTGGGGGGAGTTGCTGTGACCGCACGCCGAGGCCGGATGGACCTGGAGCCGGACACCGTCGAGCGCGACCTGGTCAAACTCGTCCTGACCGTCGTGGAGTTGCTGCGCCAGCTCATGGAACGGCAGGCGATCCGCCGCTTCGACGTGGGCGACCTCACCGAGGACCAGGAGGAGCGGATCGGGCTCACGCTGATGCTCCTCGACGACCGGATGACCGAACTGCGCGAGCGGTACGGACTGCGGCCCGAGGACCTCAATCTCGACCTCGGGCCGCTCGGACCGCTGCTGCCCCGGGAGTGAGTCCCGGGGGAGCGGTTGTCAGACGTCCTTTCGGCAGAGGATCTCCCCGTGCAGGACGGCGAACCAGCCGTCCTCCCGCTCGCCCCACTCCCGCCAGGCCCGCGACACCGCCCGCAGCTGCTCCGGGGTGGCGTGTCCGCCGCCGGTGGCCTGCTCCGCGTACGCGGAGGCCACCGTCCGGTCCGCCCACAGGCCGCTCCACCAGGCCCGCTCCTCGGGCGTCGAGTAGGTCCAGGTGCCGGAGGTCGCGGTGATGTCGGTCAGGCCCGCCCGCAGTGCCCAGGACCTCAGCCGGCGCCCGGCGTCCGGCTCCCCGCCGTTGGCCCGGGCCACCCGCCGGTACAGGTCCAGCCAGTCGTCCAGGCCGGCCGACTCCGGGTACCAGGTCATCGCCGCGTAGTCGCTGTCGCGTGCGGCGATGAACCCGCCCGGCCTGGTGACCCGCCGCATCTCGCGCAGGGCCTGCACCGGGTCGCCGACGTGCTGCAGCACCTGATGGGCGTGGACCACGCAGAAGGTGTCGTCGGGGTAGTCCAGGGCGTGGACGTCGGCGACCGCGAAGTCGACGTTGGTCAGACCGCGCTCGGCGGCCGTGGCCCGGGCCCGGTCCAGGATGCCGGGCGCGTGGTCGACGCCGGTGACATGGCCGTCGGGGACCAGGGCCGCCAGGTCGGCGGTGATGGTGCCGGGGCCGCAGCCGATGTCCAGGATCCGCATGTGCGGCTTGAGGGAGCCCAGCAGGTAGGCCGCGGAGTTGGCGGCGGTCCGCCAGGTGTGCGAGCGCAGCACCGACTCGTGGTGCCCGTGCGTGTAGACGGCGGTCTCCTGCGACTTCGACATGACGAACTCCCCTGTTCGACGGCTTGCCGGGTACGCATCACGGTACGCCCGCATGTCGGAATGTGAGACCTCCGTATCGAAATGTGGACTGACGTTGCGTCAGAAATACGGGGTGACGAGGCGCGGCGGTTACCCTGAAGTGCCCGTTTCCCGTGCCTCGGGCGATCACCGAACCCGGAGGGTCCCTGCATGCGTCTGCTCCTCATACGTCACGGCCAGACCCCCAGCAATGTCGACAACCTGCTGGACACGGCCGTCCCCGGGCCGGGGCTGACCGCGCTGGGCGAGCGGCAGGCCGCGGCGCTGCCCGAGGCCCTGGCCGACGAGGACATCGAGGCCCTGTACGCCTCCACGCTGGTGCGTACGCAGCTCACCGCCGCGCCGCTGGCCGCCGCGCGGGGCCTGGAGGTCCTGGTCCGGGACGGGATCCGGGAGCTGTCCGCGGGAGAGCTGGAGATGCTGCCCGGGGACACCGAACAGGGGGAGCTGTACATGAAGACGGTGTTCGCCTGGGCCGACGGGGACACGGCGCTGCGGATGCCGGGCGGGGAGACGGGCGCGCAGGCGCTGGCCCGCTACGACGCGGTGGTCGCGGAGGCGGCCGGCAGCGGGGCGCGCACGGTCGCCATGGTCAGCCACGGCGCGGCGATCCGGATGTGGACGGCCGCCCGCGCGGACAACGTCGACGTGCCGTTCGCGGCGGCCCACCCCCTGCGCAACACCGGCGTGGTGATCCTTGAGGGCTCCCCCTCGGACGGGTGGAAGGCGTTGTCGTGGGCGGGGGCCGTCGTCGCTCCCAGCGGCGACAGCGGTCCCGCCGGACGGTCCGTGGACGAGGTGCGATAAGGGTTTGCCCCGCCCCGCCGGTCGCCCGCAGAATGCCTCCTCATGGGACATCTGGAAGCCGCGCATCTCGAGTACCACCTCCCCGACGGGAGGGCGCTGCTCGGCGACGTGTCCTTCCGGGTGGGGGAAGGGGCCGCCGTGGCCCTGGTGGGGCCCAACGGCGCGGGGAAGACCACCCTGCTGCGGCTGATCTCCGGCGAGCTGAAGCCGCACGGCGGCACCGTCACCGTCAGCGGCGGGCTCGGCGTGATGCGGCAGTTCGTCGGGTCCGTACGGGACGAGACGACCGTGCGGGACCTGCTGGTGTCGGTCGCGCCGCCCCGGATCCGCGAGGCCGCGCAGGCCGTCGACAAGGCCGAGCACGCCATCATGACCGTCGACGACGAGGCCGCCCAGCTGACCTACGCGCAGGCGCTCGCCGACTGGGCCGAGGTGCGCGGGTACGAGGCCGAGACGCTGTGGGACATGTGCACCACGGCCGCGCTCGGGGTGCCGTACGAGAAGGCGCAGTGGCGGCAGGTGCGCACGCTGTCCGGCGGTGAGCAGAAGCGGCTGGTGCTGGAGGCGCTGCTGCGCGGCACGGACGAGGTGCTGCTGCTCGACGAGCCCGACAACTACCTGGACGTGCCCGGCAAGCGGTGGCTGGAGGAGCGGCTGAAGGAGACCCGCAAGACGGTGCTCTTCGTCTCCCACGACCGTGAACTGCTCTCGCGGGCCGCCGAGAAGATCGTCTCCGTGGAGCCGGGCCCGGCCGGCGCCGACGCCTGGGTGCACGGCGGCGGCTTTGCCACCTACCACGACGCCCGGCGGGAACGCTTCGCGCGGTTCGAGGAGTTGCGCAGGCGCTGGGACGAGAAGCACGCCCAGCTGAAGAAGCTGGTGCTGAGCCTCCGTCAGGCGGCCACCGTCAGCCATGAACTGGCCTCCCGCTACCAGGCCGCGCAGACCCGGCTGCGGAAGTTCGAGGAGGCGGGTCCGCCGCCCGAGCCGCCGCGCGAGCAGGACATCACCATGCGGCTCAAGGGCGGCCGTACCGGCGTAAGGGCCGTGACCTGCAAGGGGCTTGAGCTGACCGGGCTGATGAAACCCTTCGACCTGGAGGTCTTCTACGGCGAACGGGTCGCCGTCCTCGGCTCCAACGGCTCCGGAAAGTCGCACTTCCTGCGGCTGCTGGCCGGCGAGGACGTGGCGCACTCGGGGGAGTGGAAGCTCGGGGCGCGCGTGGTGCCCGGGCACTTCGCCCAGACCCACGCCCACCCCGAGCTCCAGGGCCGCACCCTGCTGGACATCCTCTGGCAGGAGCACTCCCAGGACCGGGGCGCGGCGATGTCCCGGCTGCGCCGCTACGAGCTGACGGGCCAGGCCGAGCAGGCCTTCGACCGGCTCTCCGGCGGCCAGCAGGCCCGCTTCCAGATCCTGCTCCTGGAGCTGCAGGGCGTGACGGCCCTGCTGCTCGACGAGCCGACCGACAACCTCGACCTGGAGTCCGCCGAGGCGCTCCAGGAGGGCCTGGAGGCCTTCGACGGCACGGTGCTCGCGGTCACCCACGACCGCTGGTTCGCCCGCTCCTTCGACCGCTATCTGGTCTTCGGCAGCGACGGACGCGTCCGGGAGACACCGGAAGCGGTGTGGGACGAGCGGCGGGTGGAGCGGGCGCGGTAGCAGGCCCCGCTCACGACCACCGCAGCAGTGCCCCGAGGCCGCCCACCGGGGCCTCACGCTCCCGCGCCGGGGTCACCGACAGGGCCGGGGCCCCGGTGGCGACCGCCGACCTGATCAGGGCGTCGTCCGCGCGGGCCGGCCACGAGTGCTGTTCGCCCAGGATCCTGAGGTCGGTGCGACGGACGGCCAGCTGGTCGGCCTCCTCCCCGATCCAGACCTCGCGGTGCGCGTCGGGGCCGTCCGGGCGGATCAGCAGTTCGTCGATGCGGTGCTCGCGGGCGGCCTCGACCAGCGCGGGCACGCCCTCCGCGGCCGCCGCGCGGCCCTCGCCGTCCGGTTCGCGGGCCGCCAGGAACCGCTCCAGCTCCCGCTCGGCCCGCTGCCGCACGTGATCGGCGCGCGCCTGCTCGACCTCCTCGTCCAGCAGCCTGCTGCCGGTGCCGTGCGCCGCCTCGACGGCCAGGGGCTTCAGACGGGCCGGCAGCCGCTCGTGCACCGACCGCCGCTCCCGGTCGTCACCCACGAGGATCAGCAGGTCGGCCCGGGTCTCCTCCTGGCAGGCGGCGACGGCCTCGGCGATCTCGGCCGCGTTGTGCTCCCAGGTGTTCTCCACCTTCAGTTGGAAGTGCCGCTCCGACCAGTCCACCGTGCTCGTACGGTGCACCGGCCACTGCCGCCCGGTGACCGAGCCGGCGTCCTCGCTCCCCAGCGAGCTGCGCAGCTCCAGGCCGGCGCCCTTGCGGTCGACGTACGCCACCACGCACACCGGGTCCTCGCCGGCCAGCTCCAGCAGGGGAGCGGCGTGCGGCAGCGGCGCCCACACGGCGCTGTCGCGTTCCGGAGGACGGGCCAGCGGCGGATCGAGCACCACCTCGCCGGCCCGGGCGAACACGGCCCGGCCGTTGGGTTCGGAGGAGTGCCGCAGCTCCTCCAGCGCCTCGCGCACCGCCCGGCAGGTGGCCTCGTCGGCGCCCTGCCGATCCAGGTCCCGGGCGAGCGCCACGGCTGTCAGACGGCGTTCGTGGGGCGTGGCCTCCGTATGCCGGGACGTGTCGACGTACACGGAGGCCCAAGGGCCCGGATGTTCGTAGAGTGGATGCAGAAAGGCGAGATCCATGGCTCCCTCCCGGATGCCGCTTGGGGTTGTTGCTGCCGGGCGGGTACCCGGACCGCATGGACGAACACGACGAGCGGATCACCACCATGACCGGAGTCGACGCCAGCAGGCTGGACGACCAGCAGCTCATGAAGGAGCTGGAGACGATCCACCGCACGCGCCACGACACGCTGCTGTACGGCTCCAGCGACGCGCTGCGGGCCCACAACGACCGCATGGCCGAGCTGGAGGGCGAGTACCTGCGCCGCAACCCCCAGCGCATGGTGGCCGCGGGCCGCACCCGCGAAGGCGCCAGGGAACGCCAGAGCGGGGAGTCGGTGACTCCCCGCTCCTGACGTCCGACCGCATCGCTCAGTGGCGTACCGGCGGCCGGTCCCAGTGCCGGTGCGCCGCGATCGCGGCCACGAACGCCCGTGCGAACTCCGCCCCGGCGGCGCCCGGCGACGCGTCCGTCACCACGCCCCGGTCGGCGATCACGCCCCGCGAGCCAGCGGACAGCTCGACGCCCTGCGGCTGGAGGACCGACAGCACCTCCACGCCGGAACCGAGCGCGCCCACCGGCTTGCCGTGCAGATAGGCGCTGCGCACGAAGCGCAGCGCGTCCGGGTCCTCGGCCACCGGCGGCGTCCCGTCCGGACCGCCGGGCACCAGCACGGCGTCGTACAGCACCGAGGCGACCGTCGGCAGCGCCCGGTCCACCGTGTACGTCTCCCCGTCGGCGCCCTTGACGGTGCCGTCGGCCGGAGCGAGCGCCTCGACGATCGCGCCCTCGGCGGCCAGCGTCTCCCGCACGGAGGTCACCTGGGCCGCGTCGACGCCGTCGGTGACCAGGACCGCGATCTGCCGGGTGCGGATCGAGCCGTCGCCGCGCAGCGCGTCCAGGCTCAGCGCCGGGGACTCCTGCTTGTACGGCGTCTCCTGCGCGGCCGGTTCCGGCACACCGATGCCGCGGGCCACGGCGGTCGCCAACTCGCCGTCCACCTTGGCCAGTTGCTCGACCGTACGGGCGCGTACCGTCATCGCCCCCACCTTGCCGAGCTCGAACCGGTAGGCGTCGACGATGTGCTGCTTCTCCCAGTCGGTCATGCTGTGGAAGAACAGCGCGGCCTGGCTGTAGTGGTCCTGGAAACTCTCGCTCCGCTTGCGGATCTTGGCGCCGTCGACCCGCTCCGCGTAGTGCGTGTAGGCGTGCCCGTCGACGCCCGCGTGCGCGGGGCAGCCGCCGCCGAGCGAGTTCGGGAAGTAGTTCGTGCCCCGGTGGATGGCGCTCTGGTGGTAGCCGTCGCGCTGGTTGGTGCGCACCGGGGCCACGGGCCGGTTGACCGGGATCTGCGAGAAGTTCGGGCCGCCCAGCCGGATCAACTGGGTGTCCAGGTAGGAGAAGTTGCGGGCCTGCAGCAGCGGGTCGTTGGTGAAGTCGATGCCGGGGACGACGTTGCCGGTGTGGAAGGCGACCTGCTCGGTCTCGGCGAAGAAGTTCTCCGGGTTGCGGTCGAGCACCATCCGGCCGATCGGCCGCACCGGCACCTGCTCCTCCGGGATGATCTTCGTGGCGTCGAGCAGGTCGAAGTCGAAGGCGAACTCGTCCTCCTCCGGCACCAGTTGGACGCCCAGCTCCCACTCCGGGTACTCGCCCGCCTCGATCGCGTCCCACAGGTCGCGCCGGTTGAAGTCCGGGTCACGGCCCTGGCACTCCTGCGCCTCGTCCCACACCAGCGAGTGCACGCCCAGCTTCGGCTTCCAGTGGAACTTCACGAACGTGCCGCGGCCCTCGGCGTTCACGAAGCGGAAGGTGTGCACGCCGAAGCCCTGCATCATGCGGTAGCTGCGCGGGATAGCCCGGTCCGACATCAGCCACATGATGGCGTGCAGGGTCTCCGGCTGCAGCGACACGAAGTCCCACAGGGTGTCGTGCGCGGAGGCGCCGGTCGGGATGTCGTTGTGCGGCTCGGGCTTCACCGCGTGCACGAAGTCGGGGAACTTGATGCCGTCCTGGATGAAGAAGACGGGGAAGTTGTTCCCGACGAGGTCGTAGTTGCCCTCCGACGTGTAGAACTTCGTCGCGAAGCCGCGCACGTCCCGCACCGTGTCCGCCGAGCCCTTCGGGCCCTGCACCGTGGAGAACCTGACGAAGACCGGCGTCCGCACCGACGGGTCCTGCAGAAAGGCGGCACGGGTGAACTCCGCGCAGGACTCGTACGGTTCGAAGTAGCCGTACGCGCCCGCTCCCCGGGCGTGCACCACCCGCTCCGGGATCCGCTCGTGGTCGAAGTGGGTGAGCTTCTCCCGGAAGTGGAAGTCCTCCATCAGGGTCGGCCCGCGCTCCCCGGCGGCCAGTGAGTCGTCGGTGTGGTCGACCTCCACGCCCTGGTCGGTGGTGAGCGGCCCGGCGGCCGGGTCGTCCGCGTGGAAGGCCTCGCGCTGGTACTGCTTGCGGTCCTCGCTCGGGGCACCCATCAGCCGGCCCCCTCGGAGAAGACGTGCAGGAAGGCCTCGCAGAACGCCTTGAGGTCGTCCGGCTTGCGGCTGGTGATCAGCTTGTTGGAGCCGTTGTCGTCGATCTTCACCTGCTCGTCCACCCAGGTGCCGCCCGCGTTGCGGATGTCCGTCTGCAGGCTCGGCCACGAGGTGAGCGTGCGGCCGCCTACGACGTCCGCCTCGACCAGGGTCCACGGGGCGTGGCAGATCGCCGCGACCGGGCGGCCCTGCTCGAAGAAGTCCCGCACGAACGAAACGGCCTTGTCGTCCATGCGCAGGAAGTCGGGGTTGGCCACCCCGCCGGGCAGCACCAGCGCGCCGAACGAGCCGGCCGAGGCCTCGCCGACGACCTCGTCCACGGGGAAGGTGTCCGCCTTGTCGAGGTGGTCGAAGGCCTGGATCTCACCGGACCGCGTCGACACCAGCACGGGCTCGTGCCCGGCGTCCTTCGCCGCCTGCCACGGATCGGTCAGCTCGATCTGCTCGACGCCCTCGGGGGCGGTCAGGAATGCGATACGCATGATGTTCAACGTCCTTTCTTCGCGCGCCATGTCGCTCGGTTGTCGCTCGGTCGGCTCGGTTCGGTCGGTTCGCTGGGTCAGAGACGCGATTGCTGTTACGGCAGCCCGTGCGCACGCGCTGCGGGCAGCCGCCAGGCGTCGGGGCTGCCGCGCGTCATACGGTGCCCCCGTCGTCGGGTTCGGCCCGGCTGATCTCGGCGAGCGCCGAGTCCGGGTCCTCGGCCTCGGCGAGGTCGCCGAGCGTGACCACACCGACCGGCAGGCCGTTCTCGACGACCGGCAGCCGGCGTACGGCGTGGGTGCGCATCAGCGCCACGGCCGCCTCCACGGGGTCGTCGGGGGCGACCATCACCGGATCCGGGGTGCACACGGACCGGGCGCTCACCGTCAGCGGGTCGACGCCCTCCGCGACCGCCCGCACCGTGATGTCACGGTCGGTGAGCACGCCGACGATCCGCTGACCGTCGGCGACGACCACGTCGCCGATGTCCTGCGCGCGCATCAGCTGCGCCGCCTCGACGAGGGACGCGTCCGGGCGGACGGCGACCACGCCCGGCGTCATGACCTCCCTGACGAAATCAGCCATCACAGTGGGCCTTCCTCCGCTTCCCGGCCGCCGGAACCCCGCGACCGCCATCGGCTTCCCTATCGCTGCCGGCCGGCCTCGACGACCGCCTCGGCCAGCTGCTGGACCGTCGTGTAGCGCGCGGTCCGGGGCAGGTGCTCCACCCGCTCGGTCAGGGCGTCGGGCGCGTGCGCGTGACGCAGGGCGGTGGTCAGTTGCCGCGGGCCCGCGGGGAACTCGTGGCGGTTGAGATGACGCGCCAGTTCGGTGCGGACCCGGGCCAGGGACGCGGTGTCCGCGACGGGGCCGCCCGCGACCTCCGGGTCGTCGTCGGCGGTGGGTTCGGGATCGTGCCATTCCTCCGTCCGCGTGGGGCGCCCGGACCGGAGCAGCCCCTGGAGCTCGTGCTTCATCTCCTCGTCGCGGTGGACGCTCAGCCGGTCGCTTCCTCGCTGCATGAGTGGTCCCTCCAGATCTTCGCGGGTGCGCACCGCGTACCCGAGGACCGCAGGCCGACACGGGGTTTGCGCGGCGAACCCCGGGAGACCCGGAGCAGACCCCCCACGCCCCCGAAGAGGGAGGGCGGCCATGCCACTGCTCGCCGTGATCATCCCGCTCCTCATGCTCGGCGTGGTGCTGGCACTGGGCCGTTACGAGGAGCTTGTGCTGCCGACGAAGAAGAAGGCAGGCCGGAGCGAGGAGGCCCCGGCCGGCCCCCTGGGCGCGACGCTGCCGCTCAGGATGCTGCCGAGCCGGGGCCCGGCCCGGACGGCTGCTCCGAAGAAGCACCCGCCCGCGCCCTCGGGCCCGGCGGCCCGGAAACCTAGCTCTTCTCCCGGCCCGGCAGGAACTCCTGCATCTTCGCCTTGAAGCCCTGCTTGACCATGGACGAACGGTCCGCGTCGCCCTTCAGGATCGAGGCGGCCGTCGCCTCCATCTGCTCCCACGTGGCGTGCGGCGGGATCGGCGGCACCGCCGGGTCGGTCAGGAACTCCAGCACCGCGGGACCGTCCGCGTCCAGGCCGGCCCGCCAGGCCGTCTCGACGTCCTCCGGCTTCTCGACCCGGATCCCGGTCAGCCCCAGCGAGCGGGCGAACGCGGCGTACTGCACGTCCGGGATCTGCTGCGAGGGCAGGAAGGACGGGGCGCCCTCCATGGCCCGCATCTCCCACGTCACCTGATTGAGGTCCTGGTTGTTCCACACGGCCACGATCAGCCGCGGGTCCTCCCACAGATCCCGGTACTTGGCGGCCGTGATCAGCTCCGCCATCCCGTTCATCTGCATCGCCCCGTCCCCGACCAGCGCGATCGCCGGACGGTCCGGGTGGGCGAACTTGGCGCCGATCGCGTACGGCACCCCGGGGCCCATCGTCGCGAGCGTCCCGGACAGCGAGCCGCGCATGCCGCCCCGCATCGTCAGATGACGGGCGTACCAGTTCGCCGTCGAGCCCGAGTCGGACGTCACGATCGCGTCGTCCGGCAGCAGCGGATCGAGCGCGTGCGCCACGTACTCGGGGTTGATCGGGTCCGCCGAGAGCTGCGCCCGGCGGTCCATCACATCGCGCCAGCGCGTGACGTTGGCGCACACCGTGTCGTACCACTCGCGCCCGCGCCCCTCGTCGATCAGCGGGATCAGCCGCTCCAGGGTCGCCTTCGCGTCGCCGACCAGGTTCACCTCGTACGGATAGCGCATCCCGACCATGTGCGGGTCGATGTCGATCTGCACCCCGCGCGCCTTGCCGAAGTCCGGCAGGAACTGCGTGTACGGGAAGGACGATCCGATGGTCAGCAGGGTGTCGCAGTCCCGCATCAGCTCGTACGACGCGCGGGTGCCCAGCAGGCCGATCGAGCCGGTGACGTACGGCAGTTCGTCGCTGAGGACGTCCTTGCCGAGCAGCGCCTTCGCCACCCCCGCGCCGAGCAGTTCGGCGATCCGTTCCACCTCGGCGCGCGCGCCCGCGGCGCCCTGGCCGGCCAGAATGGCCACCTTGTCACCGGAGTTGAGGATCTCCGCCGCCCGCTGCACCGACTCCTGCGACGGAACCGCCGTCCAGGAACTGCGGTCCAGGCTGGAGGGCACCATCTTGAACTCGTGCGTGGGAGCGGAGTAGTCGAGCTCCTGCACGTCACCGGGCACGATGATCGCGGTGGGGGAGCGGCGCGCGTACGCGGTGCGGATCGCGCGGTCGATGACGTTCGGCAGCTGCTCGGGGACCGTCACCGTCTCGATGAAGTCCGAGGCGACGTCCTTGAACAGCGTGTGCAGGTCGACCTCCTGCTGGTAGGAGCCGCCCATCGCCGTGCGGTGCGTCTGCCCGACGATCGCCAGCACCGGCACATGGTCCAGCTTGGCGTCGTACAGGCCGTTGAGCAGGTGGATGGCACCGGGACCCGAGGTCGCCGCGCACACTCCGAGACGGCCGCTGAACTTGGCGTAGCCGACCGCCTCGAACGCGGACATCTCCTCGTGCCTGGCCTGGACGAACCGGGGCTTGTTCTCGGCCCGCCCCCAGGCGGCGAGCAGGCCGTTGATGCCGTCGCCCGGATAGCCGAAGACGTGGTCCACCCCCCACTCGCGCAGCCTCTGCAGGATGTGGTCGGAGACCTTGGTGCTCATCTGGGGAACCTCCCGGGCCATACGTGAACGGGCAGCGGTCGTCTGCTGACCGAGTCACCCGGCGGGCTGGGGGAAAACATGCGCGGTGTTTGCGGCAGGGGGCGGGGGGCAGGCGCAGTTGCAGTGCTTCGGACCGGAGGCACGTCCGTGGGAGCGGCAGCGCGCCGCCCGCGGCCGCGTCCGCTGCCGACCTCGCGGCCGTACTCCACGGTGACCGTCCAACCCAGAGCACCCTCTGAGGAGTTGCGACGCATCATGCCCACCCGAGTGAGCGCGAAGCACCACCCGCACGACGACGCACCCGACACCGCCGAGGACTTCCGCAGGCTCGCCGCGCTGCCTCCCGGCCCGCAGCGCGACACCCTGCGAGAACGGGTCGTCGAGGCCTGGCTGCCGATGGCCGAACGGCTCGCCGGCCGCTTCCGCAGCCGCGGCGAGAGCTACGAGGACCTGCGCCAGGTCGCGGCCCTCGGACTGGTCAAGGCCGTGGACCGGTACGACCCCGCGCGCGGCAACGCCTTCGAGAGCTACGCCGTGCCCACCATCACCGGCGAGATCAAGCGGCACTTCCGCGACCACATGTGGACCCTGCACGTGCCGCGCCGGGTGCAGGACCTGCGCAACCGCGTCCGGGTCGCGACCCAGGACCTCTCCCAGACCGTCTCCGGGCGCAGGCCCACCGTGCCGGAGATCGCCGAGCACGCCGACATGAGCGAGGAGGACGTGCGGGCCGGACTGGAGGCGCTGGAGAGCTTCACGGCCCTCTCGCTCGACGCCGAGCTGCCCGGCAGCGAGGACGGCTACTCCCTGAGCGACGCGCTCGGCTCGGCCGACCCGGCGCTGGAGACGGTCGTGGACCGCGAGGCCGTCGCCCCCCAACTGGCCGCCCTGCCCGAACGTGAGCGGGCCATCCTCTACATGCGCTTCTTCGGCGACATGACCCAGAGCCGCATCGCCGAGCAGCTCGGCATCTCCCAGATGCACGTCTCCCGGCTGATCAGCCGCTGCTGCGACCGCGTGCGGGAACAGGTCATGCGCGAGTCCGCCTAGCGGGGAGCGTTCTTCGAGGCGACACGCCGCCGGTGTCACCCGGTCGGACCCGCCGTGTCCCGCGAATGGGGTCCGGCCGCGCGCGTCGTGGCGTGCGCCGGGCTGTGATGGCTGCGAGGCATGGCCACCGTGCCCCGCCCGCAGTCGTCGCTCGAAGGAGCCCACCCCATGCGCAGCACCGCCCGTGTCCTGTCCGCCGCGGCCCTGGCCAGTGCCGTGGTCGGCTTCGCCGCCTCGGCCGCCCTCGCGGACCCGGCCGCGGAGGTCAGCCCGACCACCGGCTCCCCGGGCGGCAGCGTCACCGTCTCGGTGACCTGCGAGTCCACCGGCGGCCCCGCACCCGCGACCCTGGAAGCGACCTCGCAGGCCTTCGAGGACGGCACCGTCCAGCTGCGACGGGTCCCGGCCGACACGGGGGAGACCGCGGCGGTGGGCGCCGCCTACCGCGGCACCGCCCGTCTCGCCGCCGCCGACACCCTCGCGGCCGACGCTTCCGGCGCGGCGACCGAGGACTCCCGCTGGACCGTCGACGGCACCTGCCCGGCGGCCCCCGGCGGACAGGCCAAGGCGTGGAGCGCCTCGTTCCATGTGAACGGCGGCGATGGCGCGGGTGGCGGGGGCGACACCAAACGCGCCGGCGACGGAGCGGGGGGTGGGGGCGATGCCCGGCCCGTCGGTGAGGGCGCGGGCACCATCCCGTCCGCCGACGACGAAGGAGTCGTCACCCCGCCCGGCGAAGACGGCCAGGCGGTCACCCCGTCCGGCGGAGACGGCCAGGGCGTCACCCCGCCCGGTGAAGACGGCCAAGCCGGAACCCGGCCCGGCGGAGACGGCCAGGCCGTTACCCCGCCCGGCGGAGACGCCCAAGCCGTCACCCCGCCCGGTGAAGACGGCCAAGCCGTCACCCCGCCCGGCGGAGACGGCCAGGCCGTCACCCGGCCCGGCGACGGCCAAACCGGAACCCGGCCCGGCGGCGGCCAGGGCGTCACCCGGCCCGGCGGTGACAGCGACCCGTGCCGCGAGCAGCCCGCCGACTCCACCGCCTCCGCCGGCTCGGGCGACTCCTGCGACCCCGCCGTCGTCCAGCGCGGCGTACGGGCCGGTGAGGGCGGTTCCTTCAGCGACTCCGTGCCCGCCCTGGTCGCCGGTGGCATCCTGATCGCGGGCGCGCTGGGCGCCGCCGCGTACCGGCTGTGGCGCCGGGATGCCGTGACCGGCCGCTGACCCCGGCCGCCGCATGTGACGGGCGCAACCCGGTCCGGCCGCCATGGACGGGCGGCTCGCCGGGTACTCCGAGCCCAGGGCCGCGCTCCGCGCCGGCCCAGGAGTCCACAACGGAGGTAGGGATGGCGCGGACCGACCCGGAAGGCCACGGCCCCGTCCGTTTCGGCCCGCCCCTTCCCGAGGACGGACTGCCCGTACTGCCCGAACTCGCCGCCGTTCTCGCGGCCTCCGCCGCCCGCGCCGACAGCGAACCCGTCGGCGGCGGCCCCGCGCTCATCGAGGCCGCCTGCGGCTACTGGGGGCGCCGCGGACTCGCCGCCGCCCCCGACCGCGTGGCCGCCGGCCCCGGCGCCCCCGCCCTGCTGCTGGCCCTGACCGCCGCGCTCGGCGGCGACGTCCTGGTGCCCCGGCCCTGCGCGGCCTGGTGGGCGCCGTACGCCCGTCTGCTCGGCAGACCCGTCTTCCATGTCGCGACGCCCGCCGAGAGCGGCGGCGTCCCGGACCCGTACGCGCTGCTGGAGACCGTCCGGCGGGTGCGCGACGAGGGCGGTGACCCGCGGCTGCTGGTGCTGTCCGTCGCGGACGACCCCACCGCCACCGTCGCCCCGCCCGAGGCGCTGCACGCGTGTCTGGAAGCCGCCGCGGCCGAGGGCCTGCACCTGGTCAGCGACGAGACCTGGCGCGACACCCTGCACGCCCCGCACGACACCGTGCTGCTCAGCCCCGCCGAGATGCTCCCCGACCGGGTCACCGTCGTCACCGACCTGGCCGGCGCCCTGCTGCCGCCCGGCTGGCCGGCCGCGGTGGCCCGCTTCCCGGCGGGGGAGGCCGGCGACGGCCTGCACGCGCGCGTGCTGGACGTGCTGACCGCCCTCGGCGCGAGCGTCGCCGGCCCGGTCGCCGCCCCGGCCGTGTACGCGCTGGGCGAGCCCGAGCCGGTCACCGCGCGTGTCGCCGCCACCGTCCGCCTGCACGCGCGCGTGGCCGCCGCCGCGCACGCCGCCGTCGTCGCCGCGGGCGCCCTGTCCCGTCCGCCGCAGGCCGGCCGCCACCTCTACGCCGACCTCGGACCGCTGCGTTCCGCGCTCGCCGCGCACGGCGTCGGCGACGCGCAGGAACTGGAGGACTTCCTCGCCGCCCGTCTCGGCATGCCCGCGCCCGGCGGCCACCGCTTCGGCGACGAACTCGGCGCGCTGCGCGTGCGTCTGTCCACCGGCCCGCTGCTGGGCGTGAGCGACGAGGAGCGCACGGAATGTCTCACCGAACCCTCGCCGTTGGAACTGCCACACGTGCAACGCGCGTTGAACCAAGTGAAGTCGGTCTTCGACGACCTCCGCGACGACGCTCGGCGATGGGAGCCTCCCCGATGACGCAGCAGTCCGAGTCGACCACCACCACGACCACCCGGGAAGCCGACGAGCCGCCGTCCACCACCGGGTTCGCGCCCCCGTTCCCCCCGCTCGCCGAGCCGCGCCCGCTGGGCGAGCGCCGGGTGTGGCCGCGGACCTTCCACGACCGTCTCACCGCCCCGCTGCCCGGCCTGAAGGCCATGGCCCGCTTCGCCCGCGAGGGCTCCGTGCGCCCCGGCCGCGAGGGCCTCGCCGACATCCCCCGGCTCCCCTTCGAACCCGCCCCGCTGCCCCGCGTCGACGCCCGCACCATCGCCGTCTCCTGGGCCGGGCACGCCAGTTGGATCCTCCAGGTCGGCGGTCTGACCGTCCTCACCGACCCGGTCTGGTCCCGTCGCATCCTCGGCACCCCGGCCCGTATCACCCCCGTCGGCGTGCCCTGGGAGTCCCTTCCGCGCGTGGACGCGGTCGTCATCAGCCACAACCACTACGACCACCTGGACGCCCCCACCCTGCGCCGACTCCCGCGCGACACCCCGGTGTTCGCCCCGGCGGGCCTCGCCCGCTGGTTCCAGCGCCGCCGGTTCACGGCCGTCACCGAGCTGGACTGGTGGGAGGCGGCCGAACTGAACGGCGTCCGCTTCGACTTCGTCCCCGCCCACCACTGGTCCAAGCGCACCCTCATCGACACCTGCCACAGCCTCTGGGGCGGCTGGGTGCTCACCGACCCCGAAGGCCGGCGCGTCTACTTCGCCGGCGACACGGGCTACGGCCACTGGTTCGACCGGATCGGCCGCCGCTACCCCGGCATCGACCTGGCCCTGCTGCCGATCGGCGCCTACGACCCGCGCTGGTGGCTGAGCGACGTCCACTGCGACCCGGAGGAGGCGGTACGCGCGGCGCGGGACCTCGGCGCGCGCCGGATGGCGCCGATGCACTGGGGCACGTTCGTCCTGTCGGCGGAGCCGGTGCTGGAACCGCTCACCCGGGTGCGCGCCGCCTGGGAGAAGGCGGGCCTGGACCGGGAGAACCTGTGGGACCTGCCGGTGGGAGGCTCCCGGGTGCTGGACTAGGCAGTCGTCGTCCGGCGGAGCTTTCGCCACAGGCCGGGGGCCGCGCTGATCAGGACGGTCAGCGCGACCGCCGCCACCACGCCCTCCCAGGGCTCCGGGAACAGCGAGCCGCCCAGGATCCCGATCACCTGATAGGTGGCCGCCCACGCCAGGCACGCCGGGAGGTTGCCCCGCGCGAACCGGCGCATCGGCCACTTCGCCAGCAGACAGGCCAGCATCACCGGAATCCGCCCGGCCGGCACCAGCCGGGACAGCACCAGCACCGCGACCCCGTGCTCGGCCAGCTTCTCCTGCGCCTGCGTCAGCCGCTCCTCCGGCGCCCGCGACCGTATCGCCTCCAGCCACCGCGAACCGTTCTTCGACTTCAGCCCGCGCCGCCCCAGCCAGTACAGCGCCGCGTCCCCGAGGAAAGCCGCCAGCGACGACGTCACGAACACCAGCAACAGCGAGAAGGGCGCGGTCTGGTGAAAGGCCACCACCGCGGCCGTACTGACCAGCGCCCCCGTCGGAATCACCGGGACCAGAGCCCCGAACAGCACCAGCAGGAACAGCGACGGATATCCCAGCGCCTGCTGGGTCGACTCGGCCGGCACGGTCGTCGCGCTGACGGCCAGCTGTATCACCGTGCGACCTCCAGCCGCACACTCTCCCCGTGCCCGAGCCGGTGCACCGCCACGGCAGGCGCGTACTCGGCGGCCAGGCGCACGAACTCCTCGCCCGGCGCATGGAACTCATGGGGGCGCACGGCGTCCATGCCGATCGGCCAGTACGTGCCGTAGTGCACCGGCACCGCGCTGCGCGCCCCCAGCCGGGCCAGCGCCCGCGCCGCCCGCCCCGCGTCCAGGTGCCCCTCGCCGAGGTACGGCCCCCAGCCGCCGACCGGCAGCAACGCCACGTCGACCGTCCCGACCTCCTCGGCCATGGTGTCGAACAGCCCGGTGTCCCCGGCGAAGTACGTGCGCCCCTCGCCCTCGACGACGTACCCGAGAGCGGGCGAGCGGTGCGGCCCGACCGGCAGCCGGCGCCCGTCGTGCAGCGCGGGAACCGCCCGTACGACCAGGTCACCGACCCGTGTGACCTCCCCGGCGGCCACCTCGGTCACCGTGAGATGGGTGAGCCGGCGCAGCCCCGGGACGGCCCGGGGGGCGCCCCGGGGCACCAGCAGGCGCGTGCCCGGCGCGAGCCGCTGGAGTGAGGGAACATGCAGGTGATCGGCGTGCAGATGGGACACCAGGGCCACGTCCGCCTGCCAGGCCCCGGGCGGCGGGACGGCGCCCCGGCGACGGCGCAGATGGGCCAGGCGGCGCGCGAACAGGGGGTCGGTGAGCACCCGGACGTCCGAGTCCCGGAGCGTGCAGGTGGCGTGACCCCACCAGGTGATCTCCACCGGCACCTCTTTGCCTCCTTCGCGCGACTCCCCGAAGCCTACGGGCTGGAGTAGGGTCGGCGGCGAAACCCGGAGGTGAGGGGGACGCCATGGGACCGGTAGGCGTGCGTGTGACGGCGATCGCGAGTCTGACGCCGCTCGAGGAGCTGGACGCCGATCCCTTCCTGGTGGACTCCCGCAGCCAGCACGCGATGTGCGCGCGCTGGGCGGCGGAGCACGGGTACACGATCGCCCGCGAGCTGCTGGTCCGGGGGGTGCGGGCCGACCACTGCGTCCTGTGGGACGGGGTCCGGCCCGGCGTGGACCTGTTCGTGGCCCCGAGCCGCCGGGTGCTGGAGAGCGCGCTGTCGTCGGTCGAGGAGTTCACCGCCGAGTGCGCCCGGCGCGGGGTGCGGGTGGAGACGGTGGGCAGCGCCGAACCGCGCTACGACGCCCAGATGAAGGCCCGGGTGCACCGCAGGCTGTCGATGCCGACGGCCGGCTACGACGGCCGGTAGGACCGGCCCGGGCAGCTCGTATGACAGGCTTGGCCCGGGCCCGCGGGGACGACGGGCCGGGACGTGAGGTGGACCGGGCGTGCGTGGTGTGCGGTGGCGGCGGGTCGTCAGCCAGCTGGGGCGGAGCGTCGTGGTGTGGGCGGTCTCCACGGTCACCATGCTCGTGCTCGCCGGGATCCTGCCCGACTTCCGCCTCCAGTCCCCGGACGGCGAGAGCGCCACGCACATCGCCGTCACCGCCGCGTTCGGCGCCGGCGCCTTCGGTGTGCTCTCGGCCCTGGTGTGGCCGCTGCTCGTGCGCGCCCTGCTGCTCGTGCCGGCGCTGGTCCTCGGCCTGCTGGTCTTCGTCCTGAACGGCTCCCTGCTGCTGGTCGCCCTGCGGCTGAACCCCTCCTCCAGCGCCGAGGCCGCCCCCGAGACCGCCGTGGTCGTCGCCGCGGTGATGTCCGCCGTCGCCTCCGCCACCGGCGGTGCCCTCGCCGTGCGCGACGACGACGCCTACCGCCGGCGCCTCTACCGTCTCGCCGACCGCCGCCGCGCACCCGGCCCGCCCGGCCCGGCCACCCCCGGCACCGTCTTCCTGCAACTGGACGGCGTCGGCCACGACGTCCTCCTGGCCGCCGTCGGCAAGGGCCTGATGCCCACCGTCGCCCAGTGGCTGGAGGGCACCCACCGGCTCACCCCCTGGCGCACCGACTGGTCCAGCCAGACCGGCGCCAGCCAGCTCGGCATCCTGCACGGCACCAACCACGACGTGCCCGCGTTCCGCTGGTACGACAAGGACCGCCGCGAGGTCATCGTCTGCAACCGCCCGACCAGCGCGGCCGAACTGCAGCGGCGGGCCGTCGAGTTCACCGGCGACAGCGGACTGCTCAGCGTCGACGGCGCGAGCCGCGGCAACCTCTTCGGCGGCGGCGCCGACGAACAGGCCCTCGTGCTGTCCATAGCCACCCGCCGCCGCGGCCGGGAGAACCGCTCCCGGGCCGGCTACTTCGCCTACTTCTGTGACCCGGCCAACGCGGTGCGCACCGTCATGTCCTTCGTCGCCGAGGTCGGCCGCGAGATCGGCGAGTCGACCAGGGCCCGCATCCGCAAGCAGCGGCCCCGCGTCTCCCGGGGCGGCCTGTATCCCCTCGTCCGCGCCTTCGCGACCGTCGTCGAACGGGACGTCGTGGTCGCCGCCGTGATGGGCGACCTGCTCGCCGGCCGCACCGCCGTCTACGCCGACCTGGTCGCCTACGACGAGGTCGCGCACCACTCCGGGCCGACCAGCCGCGACGCCGAGAAGGTTCTCCAGCGCCTCGACCGGGCGCTCGCGCTGATCGCGAACGTCGCCGAGCACGCCCCGCGGCCGTACCGCATCGTCGTGCTGTCCGATCACGGGCAGAGCCCCGGCGAGACCTTCCGCGCCCGCTACGGCCTCGGTCTCGGCGAGCTGGTGCGGGCCGGCTGCGGGCTGCCGGTGCCACGCAAGGCGCGGCGCACCCACAGCGGCGCCGAGGCGCGGGCCGCGGTGCGGGCGGCACTGCGGCGGCCCGTCGAGGAACGCGGCGAGCACCTCCGCCCGTCCCGCCACTCCGAGCCGCTCGTGCTCGCCTCCGGCAACCTCGGCCTGGTCTCCTTCCCCGACGTGCCGCACCGGATGAGCAAGGAGGAGATCGACGCCCGCCACCCCGCCCTGCTGACGACCCTCGCCAACCATCCCGGCATCGGCTTCCTCCTCGTCCGCAGCGAGGAGCACGGCGGACTGGTGCTCGGCGCCCACGGCGCCCAGATCCCGCTCGACCGACTGGACGACGATCCGGGGCCGTTGGAGGTCTTCGGGCCCCAAGCGGCGGACGCCGTGCGGCGCACGCACTCCTTCCCGCACACCGCCGACATCATGGTCAACTCCTTCCACGACCCGGCGGACGGCGAGGTCCTCGCCTTCGAGGAGCAGATCGGCTCCCACGGCGGCCTCGGCGGCGCCCAGGCCAGGCCCTTCCTGCTCTCCCCGCTCGCCTTCTCCGAGCCGGTCGAGGAGGGCGCCGAACTCGTCGGCGCCGAGCAGGTCCACCGGGTGCTGCGACGGTGGCTGCGGGAGCTGAACGGGCCGCAGGTGCCGCTGTCCGACGAGGACGAGCGGGAGCGGGCCGCCTGAAAACCAGCTGCGCGGGCGGAGCCGTACGCACACACTGTTCGGGCCGGACATCGCCCGAACCTCCCTAAGGAACCCCGCCCTTGCAGGCCGCCGTCACCGTCACTCCCGCCCGTGTCCCCGAGCTGCTGCTGGGCCTGGCCACCGTCCGTCCCGTGTTCCTCTGGGGCGCGCCCGGCATCGGGAAGTCCTCCCTGGTGCGGGAGTTCGCCGAGTCGCTGGGACTGGAGTGCGTGAGCCTGCTCGGCACGCAGCTCGCGCCCGAGGACCTGATCGGTGTTCCGCAGATCCGCGACGGCCGGTCGGTGTTCTGCCCGCCCGAGGCGATCGCCCGCGACGAGCCGTACTGCCTGTTCCTGGACGAGCTGAACGCGGCCACGCCCGACGTGCAGAAGGCGTTCTACTCCCTCATCCTCGACCGCCGCATCGGCACCTACGAGCTCCCCAAGGGGTCGATCGTCATCGGCGCCGGCAACCGCGCCACGGACAACGCGCTCGCCCGTCCCATCGCCTCCGCCCTCGTCAACCGCCTCACCCACGTCCATCTGGAGGCGTCCGCGAAGGACTGGCTGACCTGGGCCGCGCACCACGACATCCACCCGTGGGTCCTGGACCACGTCACCGACCGTCCCGACCACCTGTGGTCCAAGCCGCCCAAGACCGAGGAACCGTTCTCCACACCCCGCTCCTGGCACATGCTCTCCGACGCCCTGCACTCCTTCGGCCAGGGCGTCGACGAGGAGACGCTGAAGGTGCTGGCGCACGGCACGCTGACGCCCGCGCACGCCACCGCCTTCTGCGGCTACGTCAAGATCGTGCGCAGCCGGTTCGGCATCGAGGCGATCATCAAGGGCGACGCCCGCTGGCCGAACCGCCTGGAGGACCGGGACCTGCTCTACTACCTCGCCGAGTCCTTCCGCGGCCGGCTGATCAAGGAACTCCCGGTCAGCAAGGAGCACATGTCGGCGAACGGCCGGCAGACCGCGTACCGCGCCAAGTCGCTGCTCGTGCAGCTCGCGGAGATCTCCGTCGAGGTCGCGCAGACCGTCATCGCCTCCGACGCCGACGGCAACCCCGTGCTGCCCTCGTGGTTCCTCATCGAGGCGGCCCGTGACATGCCGCGGCTGGTGGAGGCGCGGCGGTGAGCCGTCCCCGCGGCAAGGGTCAGAAGAAACGCGACCTCGCGGCCGAGGCGTTCGCCGAGGGGCTGCGGCTGGTGAAGGCCAACCCGGCGCTGAACGCCGTCGAGTTCGGCGTCTGCCGGTACGAGGAGTGCAAGCTCGCGCCCCGGGACGGCCTCGTGGTCGTCGACTCCGACGGAGATCTGCACGTCCACCCCCACCGGCTCGCCGAGCCCGCCGCCTGGGCCTGGGCGCTCGCGCACGCCGTCCTGCACCTCGGCTTCGGGCACGTCCCGGCGGCGAAGGGCGAGCGCGTCCAGCCGGACCGGTTCGACCTCGCCGCGCGCTGTGTCGTCGTCAACCGCTTCCTGCTGACCTTCGTCATCGGCGCCACCCCGGATGACCTGCCCGCCGCCTACCCGGACGGCGACGAGGAGCAACTCGCCGCGCGCTGGCGGCGCGACGGCCTTCCCGAGGCGTACGGGCGCTGCGGCACCGCGGGCGACGCGCCCGACCAGCTCCTCGTCCGCTGGACCCGCTGGATGAACCCCCCGGACCACCGGATCGCCTTCGCCGCCGCCCTGACCCGGACCGTGTCCGCGGCCATGGACATGGCCGGCGGCCGGCGCGACTCCCTCAGCGGCGACCTCGCCCCCCAGCGGCCGTGGCAGAAGGCGCTGAGCTGGTTCATCTCCTCCTACCCCCTGCTCGGCGGCATCGCGGCCGGCATCAAGCTGGTCGCCGACGCCGAACTCGCCCGCGCCCACGACATCTCGGTGGCGGCGGTGAACGCCGAGGCGGGCGAGATCTACGTCAATCCGCTGCGGACCTTCGACGACGAGGAGTGGCGGTTCATCCTGGCGCACGAGATGCTGCACGCCGCCCTGCGCCACGGCGACCGCTGCGGCACCCGCGACCCCTACCTCTTCAACGTCGCCTGCGACTACGTCATCAACGACTGGCTGCGGGAGATGCAGGTCGGCTCCATGCCGGAGGGCCTGCTGTACGACCCCGCGCTGACCGGTCTGTCCGCCGAGGAGGTCTACGACCGGCTCGCCGGCGACCTGCGCCGGATGCGCCGGCTGGCCACCCTGCGCGGCAAGGGCCTCGGCGACGTGCTGGGCACCCCTCTCGGCCCGCCCGGCGACTACGTCGACCTGGACGGCTTCTACCGCCGGGGCCTCGCCCAGGGCCTGGACCTGCACCAGCGGCAGGAGCGCGGATACCTGCCCGGCGGCCTGGTCGAGGAGATCCGCGCGCTCAGCCACCCGCCGCTGCCCTGGGACGCGCAACTCGCCCGCTGGTTCGACGAGTTCGTGCCGAGCCCGCAGCCGGTACGGTCGTACGCCCGTCCCTCCCGCCGCCAGTCCTCCACCCCGGACATCCCGCGCGCGGGCCGGTACTTCCCGCCCGAGGAGATCGCCCGCTGCACCTTCGGTGTCGTGCTGGACACCTCCGGATCCATGGACCGCACCCTGCTCGGCAAGGCGCTCGGGGCCATCGCCTCCTACGCCGAGGCCCGGGACGTGCCCGCCGCGCGCGTGGTCTTCTGCGACGCGGCCCCGCACGACGCGGGCTTCCTCCCGGTCACCGAGATCGCCGGGCGGGTACGGGTCCACGGCAGGGGCGGCACGGTCCTGCAGCCCGGGATCGACCTGCTGCTGCGCGCCGACGACTTCCCGCCCGCCGCGCCCGTCCTGGTGATCACCGACGGCTGGTGCGACGTACTGCGGGTGCGCCGGGAGCACGCCTATCTGATTCCGCAGGGCGCCCGGCTGCCGTTCACCGCCCGAGGGCCCGTCTTCCCGGTGCGATGAGCCGGAATGTGATCGGATGGGGGCGCAAGGAACACCAGGAAGTCGGAAGGATTCACCGTGGCAACCACGCGCTCCGCACACACCGTCTGGGAAGGCAACCTGATCGAGGGCAACGGGGTCGTCAACTTCGACTCCTCCGGTGCCATCGAGGCGCAGCCGGTCACGTGGGCCTCGCGCTCCCAGGACGCGAACGGCAAGACCAGCCCCGAGGAGCTGATCGCCGCCGCGCACTCCAGCTGCTTCTCCATGGCGCTGTCGCACGCCCTGAACGGCGCCGGCACCCCGCCCACCAAGCTCGTCACCTCCGCCGACGTCAGCTTCCAGCCGGGTGAGGGCATCACCGGCATCCACCTCACCGTCGAGGGCACAGTCCCCGGCATCGACAACGACGCGTTCGTCGCCGCCGCCGAGGACGCCAAGAAGAACTGCCCGGTCAGCCAGGCGCTGACCGGCACGACGATCACCCTGTCCGCCAAGCTTTCCTGACCGCGAACGCCCCGGTGCCGCGCCTCGCACGGAGGCGCGGCACCGCCGTTTCCGGGGTACCCGGGACCTACACGGCATTGACAACAGCGCACTCAAGTTTTGTGCTGGAGTCTGGGAAGCGCCCTGGCGGAAGGGGACGGAGATGGCACGTGCGGTCGGTATCGATCTCGGGACCACGAACTCGGTGGTGGCCGTGCTGGAGGGCGGCGAACCCACCGTCGTCGCCAACGCGGAGGGGGCCAGGACCACACCGTCGGTGGTGGCCTTCGCCAAGAACGGGGAGGTGCTGGTCGGCGAGGTCGCCAAGCGGCAGGCCGTGACGAACGTGGAGCGCACGGCCAGGTCGGTGAAGCGGCACATGGGCGACGCGCACTGGCGCTTCCCCGAGCAGGGGTCGGTCGACGGTACGCGGTACCGGGCGCAGGAGCTGTCCGCGCGGGTGCTGCAGAAGCTCAAGCGGGACGCCGAGTCCTACCTCGGCGAGGACGTCACGGACGCGGTGATCACCGTACCCGCGTACTTCGACGACTCGCAGCGGCAGGCCACCAAGGAGGCCGGGGAGATCGCCGGCCTGAAGGTGCTGCGGATCATCAACGAGCCGACGGCCGCGGCCCTCGCCTACGGCCTCGACCGCGGCGAGGAGCAGACGGTCCTGGTCTTCGACCTCGGCGGCGGCACCTTCGACGTGTCGCTGCTGGAGATCGGCGACGGCGTCATCGAGGTCAAGGCCACCAACGGCGACACACATCTGGGCGGCGACGACTGGGACCAGCGGATCGTGGAGCACCTGGTCAAGAAGTTCCAGGGGCAGTACGGCATTGACCTCGGCAAGGACAAGATGGCGCTCCAGCGGCTGCGGGAGGGCGCCGAGAAGGCGAAGATCGAGCTGTCCAGTTCCTCCGAGACCACGATCAACCTGCCCTACATCACCGCCTCCGCCGAGGGCCCGCTGCACCTCGACGAGAAGATGACCCGCGCCCAGTTCCAGGAGCTCACCGCCGATCTGCTCGACCGCTGCAAGACCCCCTTCCACCAGGCGGTCAAGGACGCGAACGTGAAGCTGTCGGCGATCGACCACGTCATCCTGGTCGGCGGCTCGACCCGGATGCCGGCCGTCACCGACCTGGTCAAGGAGCTCACCGGCAAGGACCCGCACAAGGGCGTCAACCCGGACGAGGTCGTGGCCGTCGGCGCGGCCCTGCAGGCCGGTGTCATCCGCGGCGACGTGAAGGACGTCCTCCTCCTCGACGTCACCCCGCTGTCCCTCGGCATCGAGACCAAGGGCGGCATCATGACCAAGCTCATCGAACGCAACACGACGATCCCGACCCGGCGTTCGGAGATCTTCACGACGGCCACCGACAACCAGCCGTCCGTCGGCATCCAGGTCTACCAGGGCGAACGCGAGATCGCCGCGTACAACAAGAAGCTGGGCGTCTTCGACCTCACCGGGCTGCCGCCCGCGCCGCGCGGGGTGCCGCAGATCGAGGTGGCCTTCGACATCGACGCCAACGGCATCATGCACGTCTCGGCGAAGGACCTGGCGACCGGCCGCGAGCAGAAGATGACCGTGACGGGCGGTTCCGCGCTGCCCAAGGACGACATCGACCGCATGATGCGGGAGGCGGAGCAGTACGCCGAGGAGGACCGCAGGCGCCGAGAGGCCGCCGAGACCCGCAACCAGGCCGAGCAACTCGTCTACCAGACCGAGAAGTTCATCCGCGACAACGAGGACCGCGTCCCGGCCGACACCAGGACGGAGGTCCAGGAGGCGACGACGGAGCTGAAGGGGCTGCTGGAGCGCGACGCGGACACGGCCGAACTGCGCGCGGGGGTCGAGAAGCTGGCGTCCGTCAGCCAGAAGATGGGCCAGGCGATGTACGCCCAGGCGGAACAGCCGTCGTCCGGCACGGACACCGGCAGCGGCACCGGCACCGGCACCGAGCAGCACACCTCACCGCAGGACGACGAGGGCGTGGTGGACGCGGAGATCGTCGACGAGGACCGCGACGCGAAGGGCGGCGCCGCCTAGGGTCAAGGCCGTGCTCCGGTGGGGTCGGGTGGCAGCGCCGCGCACACCGCGTCCAGGACGGAGGCGTACGGGGTGCCGAAGTCGGTGAGCCGGCAGCGGAGTCGCTCCAGGCCGCCGCGGTGTCCGGTGAGCAGGCCGGTGTCGCCGGTGCGCGCCGTGAGCTCCAGCACCGCGGGCAGGAAGTCGGGCAGCTCCTCGCCGGTGAACGCGAGTCCGGCCGCCCGGTAGGCGTCCTCGAAGCGGACCGGGGGCCGGGCACCGTCCGGCCATCGGCGGAGGTGGAGGCTGTGGCGGGCGTCGAAGACCTGGAAGACCTGGACGTAGTGCGCGGCCAGTTCGTGCGGTGGGGTGACCGCCGCGTGGTCGACGAACTCCCGCAGCTGCGGGGCGGCTTCCCGCAGCAGCGGCAGACGGGCGACGAAGTCCTCGTCCGGGTAGGTGAGGCACAGCGCCGCCGCCTGGTAGAGCACTGCGTCCGAGGGCATCGGGCCTCCTTGGGCAGGTGCGTGGCTCCCTTGCTCGCCCCGTGCCTCGACGCTAGGGGCGGGCAGGGGAACGCACCTGTTCAGGACGCCCGTCCGGGTCAGTTCTTGCGGGCCACCCCCGCGTACACCGGTACGACGCCCTCGGCCTGCGCCGCCACGTCCTCCGCCTCCGGGCGCCACCCCGTCACCGGGATGACACCGGGACCCAGCAGCTCCAGGCCCTCGAAGAAGCGGTACACCTCGGTGATCGAACGGGGGTGGAAGGCGGTGCCGCTGGCCTGGAAGGCGGCCTTGGCCTTCGCGATGGCCTCCGGGTTCAGGTCCGGGGTGACCTGCGACAGGATCAGGTAGCTGCCGGGGGCGAGGGCAGCGACGTACTTGCCGACCAGGCCGTGGATGTCGTCGCCGTCGGGTTCGTCGCCCAGGTAGTGGGTCAGGGCCACCAGCGACAGCGCGACCGGACGGGTGAGGTCCAGCGTCTCGGCCGCCCGGGCCAGCAGGGTGTCGATGTCCCGCACGTCCGCGTGCGCGTAGTCCGTGGAGCCCTCGGCGGAGCCGTGCAGCAGGGCCTGGGCGTGCCGCAGCACGATCGGGTCGTTGTCGGCGTACACGACCTTGGACTCCGCCGCCACGCCCTGCGCCACCTGGTGCAGGTTGGGCTCGGTGGGGATGCCCGTGCCGATGTCCAGGAACTGGCGTATCCCCGCCTCGGCCACCGTGCGGACGGCCCGGTGCATGAACCTCCTGTTGGCCCGGGCCCCGCGTACGGCCGTGCTGTCCAGGGCGAGGATCCTGCGGGCCAGCTCCTCGTCCACCGGGTAGTTGTCCTTGCCGCCCAGCCACCAGTCGTACACCCGCGCCGGGTGCGGGCGGCTGGTGTCTATCCGTGGCGCGGCGTCGGATCCGGTCATGCGGTGTCGTCTCCTCGTGTGCGAAGGTGCCGTGCGGGACGCGGCGGGGGCTCAGAAGGTCTCGCGGTATTCCCGCAGGATCTTCTTCGTGCGCTGGGCCGACGCGGCTCGCGCCGCCATGTGGTCGAGGACCTCCAGATGGGCGGAGACCTCGGTGCGCGAGTCCAGGTACAGCGCGCCGGTCAGATACTCGGTGAAGACCATGTCGGGCAGTTCGGGCTCGCCGAAGCGGAACAGCGAGAAGGGGGCGTACGTCCCCGGGTGCGGGCCGTCCTTGAACTCGGCGACCTGCAGGGTGATCCGGTCGTGCTCGGCGAACTCCAGCAGCTTGTCCAGCTGTTCGCGCATCACCTCGCCGCGGATGCTGACCGGGCGCTTCAGCACCGTCTCGTCCATGATCACCCAGAGGTGGGGCGGGTCCGGGCGTTCCAGGAGCTTCTGCCGGGTCATCCGCAGGGACACATGGCGTTCGAGGTTCTCCGCGCCGGTCTGGCCGATCGTTCCTGCTTCCATCACGGCACGCGCGTAGTCCTCGGTCTGCAGCAGGCCGGGCACGAAGTGCGGCTCGTAGGAACGGATGATCCCGGCGGCGCCCTCCAGGCTGACGTACAGGCTGAACCAGTCCGGCAGCACGTCGTGGAACCGCTGCCACCAGCCCGGCTGGTTGGCCTCCTCGGCGAGCTCGACGAAGGCCGTCGTCTCCTCGTCCGGGACGCCGTAGGTCTCCAGCAGCACCTGCACGTACGGGATCTTCAGCGCGACCTCGGCCATCTCCATGCGCCGTACGGTCGCCGGGGCCACCCGCAGCACGCGGGCGGCCTCCTCACGCTTGAGCCCGGCCGCCTCCCGCAGTTCCTGCAGCCGCCTGCCGAGCACCACCTGACCCACGGTCGGCGCGGGCCGCCGCTCACTCACGCCACGCCTCCCCTACGCGCCGAAGTCTGCGCGTCAGTGTGCCATGTTCCGGTTCCGGTCTCACAGGTCCGGAATCAAGAAGGAAGCCAAGACGGAATCAAGTCAGCCGTGACTGGAGGTACTTGGCCGTCGTCGGGTCGGCCGGGAGGAGGGTTTCCATGGCCAGTTCGGCGACCGTGACGTCCATGGGGGTGTTGAAGGTGGAGATGGTGGAGACGAACGACAGGGTGCGGCCGTCGTGCTCGATCTGCATCGGGAGCGCGAAGTGGGGGACCGGGGCGGTCGGTTCACGCCTTGGTTCCGGGTCCGGTACCGGATACGCCGCCACCTCCTCGTACAGCCTGCGCAGTGGCTCGGAGCGGTGCAGGGCGATCTCCCGCTCCATCTGGGCGAGCAGATGCCCGCGCCACTCGGGGAGGTTGCGGATGCGGGGCGCGAGACCCTCGGGGTGCAGGGTCAACCGCATGGCGTTCAGCGGGGGTTGGAGCAGGAACTCCGGGATCCCGGCGAGGAACATCGTCATGCCCCGGTTCGCCGCGACGACGTCGTAGACCGCGTCGACCACGAACGCGGGGTAGGGCTCGTGGCACCGGATCAGCCGTTCCAGGCCCTGCCGGAGGGCGTCCAGCGCCGGCGAGTCCAGCGGGGTCTCCGGGTAGTGCGGGGCGTAACCGGCCGCCAGCAGCAGGGCGTTGCGCTCACGCACCGGCACCTCCAGGTGCTCGGCCAGCCGCAGCACCATCTCCTCGCTCGGCCGGGAACGCCCCGTCTCGATGAAGCTGATGTGCCGGGCGGAGGAGTCGGCGCGCAGCGCCAGCTCCAGCTGACTCACCCGCCGCCGCTCCCGCCAGGCCCGCAGCAGCGGGCCCACGCCCCTGTCGGACGGGGCGGCGGAGGAGGCGGCTTTGCCGGTCGCGACGATGGTCATGCAGACGACCGTAGTCGAGAAACGGACGTATGTACGGGCCGCGGGACGCCGACGGCGCGGCGCGGCGCGGCGCAGCACCGCACCCGGGTGCGCGGGCCGACGTGGTGCGGCTGTGGCACGCTGGGAGTCCGTGCCCCACCACCGGGAAGGAGCGAGGTCATGGCCGTCGAACCGCTGTCGCAGAAGGAGATCGAGGACCGGCTCGCCGAGCTGCCGGGCTGGTCGGTCGACGCGGACCGGCTCACCCGCTCCTACCGGCTCGCCACCCACTTCGCCGCGACGGCGATGGTGATCCACATCGCCCAGGTGCAGGACGAGCTCGACCACCACTCCGACCTCACCCTCGGCTACAACACGGTCTCCCTCTCGGTGAACACCCACAGTGTCGGCGGCAAGGTCACCGCCCTCGACTTCGAGCTGGCCCGCAGGGTGGAGGAGCTCGCACAGGGACACGGGGCACACTGACCGCGTGCTGGACTACGACAAGGAAGCCGACGCCTACGACGCAAGCCGCGGCGGCGAGGCGAGGGCCGAGGCGGCCGCCGACGCCGTCCTGGGTCTTCTCCAGCCCGGCACCCGCGGGCTCCTCGACGTGGCCTGCGGCACCGGGATCGTCACCCGGCGCCTGGCCGCCGCCCGGCCCGCCACCCGGGTGACGGGCGCGGACCTGACGTACGGCATGGCCCGGATGGCGGCCGGCCGGCTGCCCGGCGCGATCGTCCTGGCCGACAGCCGTGCCCTGCCGTTCCCGGACGCCGCCTTCGACGCGGTGACCAGCGTCTGGCTGCTGCACCTCCTCGACGAGCCCGAGGACGTGCGGGCCGTCGTCGCGGAGTGCGCCCGGGTCCTGGAGCCGGGCGGCGTGTACGTCACCACCGTCGACAAGGCCGCCGCCCACGACGTCGGCAGCGACATCGACGCCGTCCTCGCCCCGCGCCCGCGCCGCCCGGCCCCGGACGCCGCGCAGCTCGTGGAGTCGTACGCCGTCGCCCACGGCCTGTGTCCGGCCGGACAGGCCCGGTTCCGGGGCCGGGGCCAGGGCCGCAGTCCCCGGCGCACCGCCGCCGACCTGCGGCGCGGCTGGTTCACCACGCTGCCGCCCGGCGACCCGCTCACCGAGCGGTTCGTCGCGGGCATCGAGGCCCTGCCCGAGCAGGAACGCCCGCGCCCCGACCCGGAGTTCACCCTGCGCGCCTTCAGAAAGCCGACGGCCGACCGCGGCTGAAGCCCATGATCCAGTTGGTCACCCAGGTCCGCCCGCCGTCGACGGAGAAGGCCTGCTCCCAGTGCGCGGAGGTGGGGGAGACGCCCGCCCAGACGTAACGCACCCGCACGGCCGACGTCGACGGGGACGGCAGGGACGAGATCGTGTACGGCTCGATGGCGGTCGACGACAACGGCAGCGGGCTGTGGACCACCAGGAACGGCCACGGCGACGCCATGCACGTCGGCGACCTGGACCCCGCCCGCCCGGGACTCGAGGAGTTCAAGGTCGACGAGGACGGCTCCAAGCCCTCCTCCTGGATGGCCGACGCGAGGACCGGCCGCATCATCTGGTCCACCCCGGCCAACGGCGACAACGGCCGGGGTGTCTCCGGGGACGTGTGGGCGGGCAGTCCGGGCGCCGAGTCCTGGTCCTCCCGCGTGGACGGCGTACGCGACCCCAAGGGCACGGTCGTCGCGAGCCGCAAGCCCTCCAGCATCAACTTCCTGTCCTGGTGGGACGGCGACCCGGTCCGCGAACTCCTCGACGGCACCCACATCGACAAGTACGGCACCTCCGCCGACACCCGTCTGCTGACCGGCTCCGGCGTGCACTCCGACAACGGCACCAAGGCGACCCCGTCGCTGTCCGGCGACATCCTCGGCGACTGGCGCGAGGAGGTCGTCTGGCCCACGACCGACAACACGGCGCTGCGGATCTACTCGACGCCGTACGAGACGAACACGAGGATCACGACCCTGCTCCACGACACCCAGTACCGCACGGCCCTGGCCTGGCAGAACACCGCCTGCAACCAGCCGCCGCACCCCAGCTTCTTCATCGGCGACGGCATGACGACGGCGCCCCGGCCCACGGTGGACACGCCGTAGGGCGTGCGTGGGGCGCGTACCTCGCGGGTACGCGCCCCACGGATCAGGTCACGGAACAGTCCTGTCCCGCGAGCTTGAAGGCGGCCGGTTTGGTGTTGGAGCCCGCGAAGGTGCCGGTGAACCCGAAGGTCACCGACGAACCCGCGGCCACCGTGCCGTTCCAGCCCGCGTTCGTGGCGGTCACCGCCGAGCCGTTCTGCGCGTAGGACGCGTTCCACAGCTGGGTGATCTTCTGGCCGTCGGCGAAGGACCAGCCCAGCGACCAGCCGGTCCAGCCGCTCGAAGACGTGTTGGTGAGCTTCACGTCCGCCTGGAAGCCACCGGACCACTGGTTGGTGACGGTGTACGACACCGAGCAGCCGCCCGTACCTCCTCCACTTCCACCGCTGTCGCTCGACCCCGCGGTGTCGCCGTAGATCACGCCCCGCCCGTTCGTCGAGACGTAGACCCGCCCGTACACCCGCGGATCGCCCGTGATCGCCGCGCCGGTCCAACCCCACTGGTGGGCGTCGTCGTTGACACGGGTCCAGGTCGTGCCCTTGTCCGTCGAGCGGAAGACGCCGCGGACCCCGCCGATCTTGGCGCTGGTGTAGAGCGTCTGGTACGAGGCTCCCGGCGCCGCCTTGCCGAAGCCGATCGTGTCGGCCTGCTCGACGCCCGAGACTCTGGTGAAGCTCGCCCCGCCGTCGGTGGAGTGCCACAGCCCGTACGCCCCGTCCGCGGCCCCGCCCGCCAGCCATACGTCGCCCTTCGTACCGGGCAGCGCCTTGAACCGCACGCTGTCGCCGGCCGGAAGGCCCGTCGCCGAGGACGCGGTGAAGCTCGCGCCGCCGTCCGAACTGACGTAGAACTTGCCGGACTTGAAGCCGTAGAAGGTCTTCGGGTCGACCCGGTCCGACTCCACGGCCGCGCCCGCGGGGATCCCGCTCGACGCCGACCACGACGAGCCGAAGCCCGTCGTGTACTGCACGCCCGCCCCGGCCGGACTCCACACGAACCGGCTGCCGTCCGAGGCCGCCGCCACCGTCCCGCCGCCGGACACGCCCGAAGGGTCCGTGCCGGCGAACCAGTTGGCCCCGTTGTCCGTCGAGAACGCGATGTGCGGGCCGGAGTCGAGGTCGCCGACCCGGACGACCGTGTTGGGGTTGGTCTCGGCGAAGTCGAGGCTCGTGGTCGTCGTGAAGGTGGGGGAGGTGTACATCATCGACGGGACCTTCGTCAGGTCCGTGTGCCGGAAGCCGCCGATGTCACCGAGCGCGCTGAAGAGCTGGGCGCCGCCCGACGGGGGAGCGGCGAGGTCGTTCACCGCCGTCTCCTCCAGCCCCCGCACCATGGGCTTCACCGTGAACTGGCCGCCGCTGTCCCACTTGGTCAGGTCCTCGGTGCCGTACAGCGTCGCGCCCGTGCCGTACATCATCCGGTCGGAGTCGAACGGGTCGATCTCCAGTGACTCCGTCATCCAGCCCAGTTTCGGGGTCTGTTCGGGCGGTGAGGGGTTCGCGCCGAAGGTCAGCCAGGGGGAGGACGACACGTCGATCGTGTAGCGGTTGGCGCGGTTGGGATAGGAGGTGTAGTCCCACGCCTTCGTCCAGGTGGCCCCGCTGTCGGTGGAGCGGAAGATCTGCGTGTCCGGCCACCAGGAGCTGTACGCCGTCGCCATCACCGTGCCCGGGTGCTGCCGGTCGACGGTGAGCCCGCTGAAGCCGTAGTAGGTGTCGGCCTCCGCCACCGGGCTGATGTTCGTCCAGGTGCCGGTCGCCGTGGCATAGCGCCACAGCTGCCCCTTGCCTCCGTCGTACGGGCCGCCCTTGTCGCTGTAGGCGAGGTACAGATAACCGTTCTTCGCGTCGAGCACGCCCTTGTGGGCCAGATAGCCCGTCGGCTGCCCGGCCAGCCTCGTCCAGGTCGCCCCCGCGTCCGTCGAGCGGTACACCGCGTTGTCCTTGTCGGCGACCCCGACGTAGATGGTCCGCGTCGCGCTGCCGGCGGTGCCCGTGGACTCGTCGAAGGTGACCCAGACGATGCCCTGGTTGTCGGAGGCGTATCCCGTCGTGTCGGTCGGGTCCTGCTGGTAGTTGCCGGCGTTGGGGAAGCCGGTCACCTGCGACCAGGTCACTCCGGAGTCCGTCGACCGCCACAGCCCCTTGCCGCTGGGCGCGCCCAGGTACAGCACGCTGTCCTTGTTGGGATCGATCGCCAGCCGCTCGCCCATGCCCCGTCCGGGCATGTTCCCGCCGAGCTTGAAGGGCAGGTCGGTCTTCTGCCAGCTGGCGCCCCGGTCGGCGGAGCGCAGCACGGCGCCGTTGGTCGGGTCCCAGCTGTTGGTGTACGTCCCCACGGCCGCGTACACCTTGTTCGGATCGACGGAGTCGGAAGCGAGGCTGACCACACCGGTGTGCCCCCACTCGTCCCACCCGACCGAGTCCAGCAACGGCGTCCACGTCTTCGACGACTCCTGCCACCGGTAGGCGCCGCCGATGTCGGTCCGTGCGTAGACGAGGTTCTTCTCACTGCGGTTGAACACGACCCCGGGAACGAAACCGCCCCCGTCGATCCGGGCGTTCTTCCAGGTGTACGTGTCGGCGGCGAGCGGCGCTTTCGGGGTGCTGGTGGCGAGTGCGGGCGGCGCTCCCGCCAGTAGTCCGGCCGCGAGCGCGAGCACGGCCGTGAGAACGCGGGTTCTTCGCACGGTGGGGTCCTTCCATCAGGGAAACGCGCGAGGCCGGGCGACCCCCAGTGCGGGTGGGGGCCGCCCGGCCGGGGTCCCGCCGTCAGGTGACGGGACAACGCACACGGAGCCTTCAGGCACTACCGAGAGACGTACGGTGCCGACCGCGCCCCGAAGGGGCGCGGGAACTGCGCGACCAGCCACAACGGACCCGCAGTCACAGCACGGCCCAACCCGCGGAGCGCCCGGCGGGGGCTATTCGAGCAGCTCCGCGTACGAACCCATGGCCAGGGCGATGTCCGCCTGGGCCCAGAACCGGTGGTACGTGAACACCGGGGCGGCGCCACCCGCGAGGTAGCTCTGGATCTTCGACCACGCGGGGTCGTTCTTGTAGAAGGACCGCAGCGAGGCGAACGTCGACGACGAGTTGATCGCGTCCCCGTTCGGCATCTTCCCGCTGAAGCCGCTCGGCACGTACACGCTGTCGTCGAAGCGGTTGTAGTCCGCCCGCGTCTCCGGCACGGCGACGCCCAGGCTGTCCTGGTAGTTGTTCCACATGCCGTCCAGCAGCGCCTTCGCCGTGGACTTGGCCGTCGCGTCACCGGACTTGGCGCCGTAGTACGTCAGGGTCTTGGCGTACGCGGCGGCCACCCCGACGTCGTTGGTGTAGTCGGCGACGGTGACGTGCAGCCCGCTGTTGGAGCCGGGGCTGGCGGCGTTCCAGGTGTCGGGCTGGCCCGACCACTGGAGCGTCGACGGGATCAGATAGGTGCCGTCCGGATTGACCGTGGTCTTGGACAGCGCCCACTTGACCCACTTGTCGAGGACCGCCTTGGCCTGCGCGTTCCCCGTCTGCTGGTAGTACTCGGCGACCCGCTCCATCGACCACGCCTGGAAGCCGAACCACTGGTTGGACGGCGGGTCGTGGTAGACGGGCTGCTGGTCGTAGTACATGCCGTAGAACGTCGACGTGCCGGCGGGCGGCGTCGCGTACCGGCCCGCCCAGCTGTTGGTCGCGCCGCCCGCTATGGCGCCCTCGGACGACTGCAGCCACTGGTAGAACTCCAGCTGCCGCTGCAGCGACTTCGCCCAGTCCGCCGTGCCCGTCGCGGACTTGGGCTCCAGGTCGGCGTAGGAGCTGAGCGCGTACGCGGCCAACGGGTTCTGGTAGCCGCCGTGCACATGGCTGGAGCCGATCCGCCAGGCCCAGCCCGCACTCGTGTCCGTCGCGCCGCCCCAGGCGTAGTACCAGGACAGCAGATAGTGCGAGGCGTCCTTGCCGGTGCCGGCCGCACAGGTCGACGGACCCACGCAGTTGCCGATCTTCTTGAAGTACTTGTCGTACATCGCGTAGCGCAGGTAGTCGCCCATCTTCGCGGCCTTGCCGACGGTCGCGGAGACGTCCGAGCCCTTGCCCTGCTGCTTGGCCCACACATCGGCCCAGTACGCGGCCTGCACCGCACGCGCGTCGGCGTCCGGGGCGTCCGTGTACTTCCACTGCTTGGCGTAGGACGAGTCACCGGTGAACAGGTCCAGGTAACCGTTCTTGCCGCCGTACTTGAAGGCGTCGCAGGTCGGCTGCGGCACCGTCTCCCACACCGACTCCTGCGCGCCGCGCTGGAAGGTGTTGATGTACGACGGTCCGCTCGCCGTCGGCCCGCCCTCGCAGGTGCCGCCGGGGGTGTCGCCGTAGCCGTAGACGTTGTCGACGTCCTCCAGCCAGTGCATGCCGTACACGTCGTCCGTGCCGTACGTGCTCTTCAGCTCGCCCGCGATCGGGTCCGAGCCCACGGACACCGACGTGTCGAGCTTCGCCGGGTACTCGTTCGGGGTGTCCAGCTCGGGCGCGTAGGTGGCCGGCTTGGAGGCGGTGTAGAAGGAGTTGGTGGGCTGGTCGGCGTGGGTGGGGATCATGTACTTCTCCATGAGCGCCCACGCGCCGTTGAACTTGGACCAGTCACCGGTGACCTTGCCGTACATCGCCTGCAGCCAGAGAAGGTAGCTGTAGGCCTCCGACGTGGTCTCGTGCCCCTGGTCGGGGGCCTCGACGATCAGTGTCTCGACCGAGTGGTAGGGGATGCCCTGCGGCGAGAAGTAGCCGTTCGCCGGGTTGGTGATCTTCCCGTAGAGGTCCAGGAAGCGGGCGTCGTACGCCTTGGAGGCCGCCAGCTCCGTCACGGTGACCGCCGCCTTGGTGAACCCCGTCGCCGTCGACTCGAAGGACGCCGAGCCGGTGCCGGAGGAGTCGGCGGTGATGGTCACGTTCTGCGCGGTGCTCCAGTTGGACGGCGTGAAGGTGAGGGACGCCCCGCCCGTCACCGACAGACCGGAGTTGCCGCTCGCACGAGCCGTCGTGACCGTGACGTTCCCGCTGGGCTGCGAGGACAGCTTCACCGCGTACGTGCCCGACTTGCCCTGCTGTACGCCCAGTTGGGTGGGGGTGGCGACGACCGCGGGACCGGACGCCACCGTGATGCCGACCGGCGTCGACTCCGCGGACGCGCCCAGGCTGTCGTACGCCTTCGCCACCAGGGAGTGGCTGCCCACGGACAACCCGGAGGCGGACAGGGTGAACGGCGCGCTGGTGTCGGTGCCCAGCAGCGTGGTGTCGTCGTAGAACTCGACCTTGCTGATCGTCGCGTTGTCGGCGGCCGCCGCCGTCGCCGCGAGCGGGACCGCGGTGCCCTGGGTGTAGACCGCGCCGGCCGTGGGGCTGGTCAGCACCGTGACCGGCGGCTGGTGGGCGCCGGCGCAGGTGGTGCCGTTGATCGCGAAGCTCGTGGGAGCGGTGTTGGCGCCGCTGTAGGTGAACTGCGCTCCGGTGGAGACGGCGGCGCCCGCGGCGATCTTCCCGTTGTAGCCGGCGTCCTTCACGCTGACCGACTGGCCGGACTGGGACCAGGTGCCGTTCCAGCCGTTGCTGAGCTTCTGGTTGCCGCTGTAGGCGTACGTCAGCGTCCAGCCGTCGATGGTGTCCGAACCGCGGTTGGTGATCGTCAGATCCGCGGTGAAGCCGGAGCCCCAGTCGTTGGTCTTGTAGTCGACGCTGCACTGAAGTGCCGCCGCCTGTGCGGAGGTCGTGCCGGTGCCGAGCATGGCGACGGGGAGGGCCAGGGCCGCCACGACGGCGGTCCAGAGCCGGCGCACGGCTCTGCGTCTCCTTCTGGGGTGCATGTGCTGGTTCCTCCTTGCGGCTCGGAGAAAGTGGGGGAGGAGCAACAAGCCTTGAACCAGTGGGAGCGCTCCCATAGTGGGGACGGGGGTGGGGGCGGTCAAGGTGCTTGAAGAGTCGAAAAGATTCGACGCGTTTTAGCTGAGGGAAAGTCAGGAAAGTCTGTGACTCCCCTGTCCTTTGCCGTCACTTGGCGCTAGCTTCATGGACACCAGTGGGAGCGATTCCATCAGTCGACGCGTCCGTACCGACGCGCCCGAGCTGCAAGGAGTCGCTCATGCGACACCCCCCGCGTTCAGTACTTTTAGCCGTGGCCGGGGCGGTCGGACTTGTTGGGTCCATGACCATTCCGGTCGTCACGGCACAGGGAGCCGCGCCCGCCTGCTCGGTGGAGTACTCGGTCACCGGCCAGTGGGACACCGGCTTCCAGACAGCCGTGACCATCACCAACAACTCGGCGGCCCTGAGCGGTTGGAGCCTGGGCTTCGACTTCGCCGGCGGCCAGAAGGTCACCCAGGGCTGGAACGCCAAGTGGTCCCAGTCCGGCACGACGGTGACCGCGGTCAACGAGAGCTACAACGGCTCGCTGGCCACCGGCGCGAGCGTCAGCGCCGGGTTCATCGCCTCCCGGCCGGCCTCGGGAAGCAACGCCGTACCGACGTCGTTCAAGCTCAACGGGACGACGTGCAACGTCGACACGGAGCCGACGCCCCCGCCGACCCAGCCGCCCGCGGGCGGTACGGCGCCCGCGCTGCACGTGTCCGGGAACAAACTCGTGGACGCCTCGGGCGCCACGCGCCGGCTGCTCGGCGTGAACCGGTCCGGCGCGGAGTTCATGTGCGTGCAGGGCCGTGGGATCTTCGACGGCCCGGTGGACGACCAGTCCGTCAAGGCCATCGCCGACTGGAAGGCGAACACGGTCCGCATCCCGCTCAACGAGGAGTGCTGGCTGGGGCTCTCCAACGTCCAGGCGCAGTACGGCGGCACGAACTACGTCAACGCCGTCAAGGACCTGGTGGCCCGCGTCGAGGCGCACGGACTGACGCCGGTCCTGGACCTGCACTGGACCTACGGCCAGTACACCGGCAACTCGTCCGGCTGCTCCGACGTGCACGCCACCTGCCAGAAGCCGATGCCGGACATGCAGTACACGCCGTCCTTCTGGACCTCGGTGGCGAACACCTTCAAAAGCGACCAGGCCGTCGTCTTCGACCTGTTCAACGAGCCCTACCCGGACCGCGCCACCGCCACGGCCACCCAGGCGTGGCAGTGCTGGCGGGACGGCGGCACCTGCCCCGGCATCGGCTACCAGGTCGCCGGCATGCAGGACCTCGTCGACGCCGTGCGCGCCACCGGCGCGAAGAACGTCGTCCTGGCCGGCGGGCTCGCGTACTCGAACGACCTGAGCCAGTGGCTGACGTACCGGCCCAGCGACCCGACGGGCAATCTCGTCGCCGCTTATCACGTGTACAACTTCAACACCTGTGCGAGTGAGAGCTGCTGGAACTCCACCCTCGCCCCCGTCGCGGCCCAAGTCCCGCTCGTGGCCGGGGAGATCGGCGAGAACACCTGCTCCCACTCCTTCGTGGACCAGGTCATGAAGTGGTTCGACGACCGGGGGCTGTCCTACCTCGGCTGGACCTGGAACACCTGGGACTGCTCCTCCGGTCCCTCGCTCATTTCCAACTACGACGGCACACCCACGTCGTACGGCACCGGGCTGCGCGATCACCTGCGCGCCGTGAACCCGTAAATCCCGTCTCGGAGAAGGAAACCCGCACTCATGAGTCGTACCAGAACAGCGATACTCGCCGCCCTGGCGCTGGTCGCCGGTACCGCACAGGCCGCGACGGCCGCCGTCCCCGGGGACGGCGGAGTCAAGGCCGTCCCCTGCACCGTCGACTACAAGGTGCAGAACCAGTGGGACTCCGGCTTCACCGCCGCCGTGACGATCACCAACAACAGCGCCGCCAAGAGCAGTTGGTCGCTGAAGTGGTCGTACGCCGGCAACCAGAAGGTCACCAGCTACTGGAACGCCAAGGTCAGCCAGAGCGGTGCCGCCGTCACCGCCGCCAACGAGACCTACAACGGCACGCTCGCCACCGGCGGTTCGGTCAGCTTCGGCTTGAACGGGTCCTACAGCGGCACCAACGCCCTTCCGACGGCCTTCACCCTCGACGGCGTGACCTGCAACGTCGACGACGGCGGCAGCGGAGGCGGCGGAGGCGGCGGGGGCGGTGGCGGCACCGACCCGAGCGGACGCGTCGACAACCCGTACACCGGCGCCAAGGTCTATGTGAACCCCGAGTGGTCGGCGAAGGCCGCCGCCGAGCCGGGCGGCACCCGGGTCTCCAACCAGCCCACCGGCGTCTGGCTCGACCGCATCGCCGCGATCAACGGCGTGAACGGCGGCATGGGCCTGCGTGCCCACCTCGACGCGGCCCTCGCGCAGAAGGGCAGCGGCGAGGAGGTCGTCCAGCTGGTCGTCTACGACCTGCCGGGACGCGACTGCGCGGCCCTCGCCTCCAACGGCGAACTCGGCCCGACGGACATCGACAAGTACAAGACGCAGTTCATCGACCCGATCGCGGCGATCCTCGCCGACCCCAAGTACGCCTCGCTGCGGATCGTCACCACCATCGAGATCGACTCGCTGCCCAACCTGGTCACCAACACCGGCAGCCGGGCCACCGCCACCCCGCAGTGCGACACCATGCTCGCCAACGGCAACTACGTGAAGGGCGTCGGCTACGCGCTCGCCAAGCTCGGCGCGATCCCGAACGTCTACAACTACATCGACGCCGGCCACCACGGCTGGCTGGGCTGGGACGACAACTTCGCCCCCTCCGCCAACCTGTTCAAGCAGGCGGCCACCAGTGAGGGCGCGACCGTCGACGACGTGCAGGGCTTCATCACCAACACGGCCAACTACAGCGCCCTGAAGGAGAACAACTTCACCATCAACGACTCGGTGAACGGCACGTCCGTCCGGCAGTCCAAGTGGGTCGACTGGAACCGCTACGTGGACGAGCTGTCGTACGCCCAGGCCATGCGCAACCAACTGGTCTCCGTGGGCTTCAACTCGAACATCGGCATGCTGATCGACACCTCCCGCAACGGGTGGGGCGGCAGCGCGCGGCCGGCCGGTCCGGGACCGAAGACCAGCGTGGACACGTATGTCGACGGCGGCCGCTACGACCGGCGGATCCACGTCGGCAACTGGTGCAACCAGTCCGGGGCCGGGCTCGGTGAGCGCCCGCAGGCCAACCCCGCCGCCGGGATCGACGCGTATGTGTGGATGAAGCCGCCGGGGGAGTCCGACGGGTCCAGCACCGCCATCGCGAACGACGAGGGCAAGGGGTTCGACCGGATGTGCGACCCGACGTACACGGGCAACGCGCGCAACGGCAACAGCATGTCGGGTGCGCTGCCGAACGCTCCGCTGTCGGGGCACTGGTTCTCGGCGCAGTTCCAGCAGCTGATGCAGAACGCGTACCCGCCGTTGTAGGCCGTTTCGGTTGCGCTGAGTTGGGAGCTGCGGGTCGGCTGTGGCTGGTCGCGCCCACGCGGCGGAGCGCATGTCGACACCGTCCCGCGCCCCCAAAAAACAGGTCCGTCGGGGTCAGGCCCTTTCGGTCAGACCCCGGCGTATCGCGAATTCCACCGCCGAGTAGTCACCGTCGGCGCGTTCCAGTTCGTACGGGGCCGCCGGCAGCAGAGGGGGCTGGGCCATGAAGCGGGGGTGGGTGCCGTGGTGGGCTTGGGCCGCGTGGATCAGGAAGGGGTGGCAGAGGTAGACGTCGCCGGGGGAACCGGTGGCGTGGGCGAGGGGGCGGTGCGCCGAGGCCTCGACCAGCTTCGGCGCTATCTCGAGACCCGAGACGCCCGTCTCCCCGTACGGCTCCAGCAGGGGCGGGACGTCCAGGTGGGAGCCGACCCGGATGCGGGTCGGGGCGTCCGCCTCGGTCACCAGGCTGAACAGGAACAGCATCAGCAGGGCGCGGCCCCGGGAGCGGAGGTTGGTGAAGTACCAGCTCTCCCCTTCCGGGAGGTAGCTCCCCTCGATGTGCCAGCCCGCGTCGTCCGGCTCCTCGGCGTGCGGGAACCGCAGCGGGAAGCTGCCCAGGGAGTAGCGCGGCAGCCAGCGGCCCTTACCCACCAGCAGGTCGAACGCCTGGTGCAGCACGGGGGAGTTGGCGGCCGCGGCGAACGGGCCCTGGGCCATGCCGCCCACCCACACCACCGGGTCCTTCCAGGTGCCCGGGTCCCACGGGTCGTAGCCCGACTCCCGCCACAGCAGCCGAGCGCAGTCCTCGGCGACCCGGGACGGGAACGCCCCCTCGATCTTCACGAACCCGTCCGTGAGAAAGCGCTCCACCAGCTCGTCGTCCATCGGGCCATCGTGGGCGAGCCGTCCCGCCGCGCGCATCCCGTTTTCCTACCGCCGGATTTTGCTGTCACGGCAACTCGGCTTGCCGCCCTGCGGTGCGTCGGCGCACGCTGAGCCGCATCGGACGAGAGGCTGACTTCCATGGCGCACGGACACCGCGGCAACCACGAACACGGCACTCACCGCCCCGGTCATCACGACCACGGCGACATCGACTGGGCGGACATGGCCCCGCTGCTGGAGGCCCAGGCGGAGCTGTTCACCTCGCTGTACGAGAGGGCCATGGCCTGGCTGACCGACAAGCAGACGGAACCGGGGCTGATCGTCGACGCGGGCAGCGGTCCGGGTGTCGTCGCGTGTCTGCTCGCGGAGGCCTTCCCGGGGGCCAGGGTCGTCGCCGTCGACAGCTCCGAGCCGCTGCTGGAGCGGGCCAGGGCGCGGGCGGACCGCCTCGGCGTGGGCGACCGCTTCAGTACGGTCGCCGGTGAACTGCCCGGCGTGCTGGAGGAGTTGGACTATCCGGCGGATCTGCTGTGGGCCAGCCGCAGTCTGCATCACCTCGGCGACCAGCGGGCCGGCCTCGCCGCGTTCGCCGAGCGGCTGGCGCCCGGGGGCACGCTGGCGATCATGGAGGGCGGGCTGCCGGCGCGGTTCCTGCCCCGGGACATCGGGATCGGGCGCCCCGGTCTGCAGGCGCGGCTGGACGCGCTGGAGGAGGAGTGGTTCGCCGGGATGCGGGCGAGCCTGCCCGGCACGGTGGCGGAGGCCGAGGACTGGCCGGGCCTGATGACGGCGGCGGGCCTGCGCCCCACCGGCAGCCGCACCTTCCTCCTCGACCTCCAGGCCCCCGCCAAGGACCGCGCCCGCGCCTACGTCGCCGCCACCCTCTCCCGCACCCGCGAGGCCTTCGCCGACCACCTCGACGCCGACGACCGCAGCACCCTCGACCGCCTCCTCGACCCGGACGACAAGGCGAGCGTCCACCACCGCCCGGACGTCTTCGTCCTGGCGGCCCACACCGTGCACACGGCCGCCCACGCGATGTGAGACGACCGGGTTCGGGGAGCGGTGTCCACCCCGGGCGTCCGTTCCCGGGTCGGGTGGAGACGCCGTTGTGGGACGAGCACGGATCGTATGGCCGGTCGGGCAGCCCAACCGACCCTCCCGCAAGGGACGTCGGGCTGCCCGGGCCGCGCCCTCAGTTGTTCGCGATGAACTGCTTGGCCAACTGCTCGCCCAGCGAGACCGCCGCGCTGTGGCTTTCGATGGGCGAGACCTGCGAGTTCTTGAACAGGATGTACGTCACGCCGGAGTCGGCCCCGCCGGTCGCCGGGTCGGGGTCGATGCCGAGTGCCTTGGCGGTGGCGTACGAGGCCTCACCGATGATCTTCGTGGGGCCGGTGTCGCCGACGACGGCGTACTCGACCTTGTTGTCGTAGATCACGGCGACCACACCGCCGCCCTTGATGCCATAGCTGGTGTACTTCCAGATGCTGCTCGTGCTGGGCACCACGATGTAGGGCAGCGACTCGGCCTTCAGCGGCTTGCCGTTCGACTGGTGGAAGGCCGTGTCGTCCTGGTACCAGGGGTCGCGGTCCTCGTTGCAGTTGGTGGTCCGCTGGCCGTCGCAGTCGATGTCCATGTCGGCCTTCCAGAACACGGCGCCGTTCTTGCCGCACACCGGGACGGTGGCCGAGGTCTCGTCGTCGGTCTTGTACTTGCCGTTGGAGATCTGGGAACAGGACGTCACCTTGGCGAGCAGGTCGGCCGCGCTGACCGAGCCCTCCTGGGCAGACGTCGGGTGGACGGCGCCGGAAGCGTTCGCTGGGAGCACTCCGGCGGCGAGCAGGGCGGCCCCGGAGGCCGCGGCGAGGGTCAGTGTTCGGATGCGCACTGTGGGGGACCCTTCTGTTAGGAAACTTTCCTGACCGGGTTGGCGTACAAGGTGGACCCGCGAGCATGCCCGCGTCAACCCCGTGAACGGCCCCGTCTGCGCATGCGGTTGGGGCTGGAGTGGAAAGCGCCAGCTCACCGTGGGGGAAGCCGGTCCCGCGTGGATGTCCGGTACACGGGTACTCGGGGCGACCGCCCCGCCGCGTACCCGTCGTGAGGAGGCCGCCGGGTGGCCCGTACCGACCTCGCCCCACAGCGCCGGGGCCCCGCCCGGGTCTTCGGCGGACCGGGCTGGGGCCAGGCGGCCGGCGCGCTGTCGCTGTCCCTGTCGCCGGTCTTCATCGAGCTGTCCGGAGCGGACGCGGGCACCGCCTCCGCGTACCGCTGTCTGCTGGCCCTGCCCGTACTCGCGCTGCTGGCCCTGCCCGAGTTCCGCCGTGAGGGCCGGCCGCCGCGCCGCCGGCTGCTCTACGGCCTCGCGGGCGGCGCACTGTTCGCCGTGGACGCCCTGCTGTGGGCCAGGTCGATCACCGAGGTGGGCGCCGGGCTGTCGACCGTGCTGGTCAACGTCCAGGTCGTCCTGGTGCCGCTGCTGGCCTGGGCGGTGGACCGGGAGCATGTTCCCCGCCGCTTCCTGCTCTGGCTCCCGGCGATGATCGCCGGGGTCGTGCTGACCGGCGGGCTCTTCGAGCACGGCGCGAGCGGCAGCGACCCCGTCGCGGGCACCGTCCACGCGGTCCTGGCCGCCCTGAGCTACTCGGGCTTCCTGTTCCTGCTGCGCCGCGGCGGCTTCCACGGACATGTCCGTACGACGTACACGGTGGTGATCCTCTCCGCGACCCTCGTCTCCGCGCTCGGCGGCGCCGCCTGGGGCGCCCTCGACCTCACCCCGCCCTGGCACACCCTGGGCTGGCTCGCCCTGACCGCGCTGAGCAGCCAGGTCGTCGGCTGGCTCCTGGTCGCCCTCAACTCGCCCCGCCTGCCCAGCCACACCGGCGCGGTCCTGCTGCTGCTCACCCCCGTCGGGGCCGTGCTGCTGGGCGCCTGGGTCCTGGGGGAGCGGCCGACGCTCGCGCAGTGGGCGGGGTGCGGCCTGATCCTGGTGAGCGCGTACGTCACGGTGGCGGGCCGGCGTACGCACCCGCGTGACGACGGGTCCGCCGACTCGCCCTGATTGCAGCGTCCCCCGCATGGGAGAAGACTGGTCATACCGAACATTCCGCACAGCGCTCGACTTCGGGAGGCGAGGGGCATGTTCGTTCGCACGGTGTACGTGACGGGGGATCCCGCGCAGCTGGACACGGCCATCAGGGCGCTGAACTCGCAGGGGCGGGACCTGCTGGAGGAACGTCCCGGCTACCGCGGATCGGGCATCTTCGTGGACCGGGAGCTCGGCAAGCTGCTCGCGGTGAGCTGGTGGCGGACCGAGGAGGGCCGGCGCAACAGCGACGAGGTCATGCGGGAGCGGCGCGGATCGCTGCTGGAGCCGTTCGCGGCGACGACCGCGGTCGACAACTACGAGGCCCTGGTCTTCCACCAGGTCCGGCAGCCCGCGCAGGGCGGCGGACTGCGGCTCACCCGGCTGGAGTTGGACCCCATGGACGCCGACCTGCTCGCCGACACCTTCCGGGCGTCGGTGGTGCCCCGGCTGGAGACGCTGCCCGGGCTGGCCAGGACGTCCCTGCTCGTCGACCGGGAGCGTGGACGCGGCCTGGTCGGCACCCTGTTCACCGACCGGAACTCCCTCGTCGCCTCCCGCGCGGCCCAGGCGGCGGCCCGGCACGAGGGCGCGGCCAAGGCGCATGTGACGGTGACCGGTCTGGAGGAGTTCGAGACCGTCTTCACCGACGTGCGGGGGGTCTGAAACTCCGCCGTGCGCGGCTGAACCCGCGGCTGCCGCGAGGGAACTCCTGACGGACCAGGGAGGTTGGCGCTGGAACAACCTCTACCGTCCCAGCGACGCGACCGGCGGCTGGATCGTCCTGGACGACCCCCTGCCGCACCACGCGGCCGCCCGGCTCCACGGCCGGGCGGCCGGTGCCGGGTCCGGCATCGGCCGCCCGTGCCGTGGCGGGAGGAGACTCCGCGGGTGACCGCCGTCCGGCCGTGGTGGCTGTGGCAGCCGCTCAGGCCATGTTGAACGACGAGGGGTCCGGACCCAGCCGCCGGTCCTCGTTCAGCGCGCTGATCGCCGCGAGGTCCTCGGTGTCCAGGCTGAAGTCGAAGACCTCGATGTTCTCCCGGATCCGGGACGGCGTCACGGACTTGGGGATCACGATGGTGCCGAGCTGGAGGTGCCAGCGCAGCACGACCTGGGCGGGAGTGCGCCCGTGCTTCTGGGCGATGGCGACGATCGCCGGGACCTCCAGCAGGCCCTTGCCCTGACCGAGCGGGGACCAGGCCTCGGTGGCGATGCCCTGCTCCGCGTGGAACTCCCGGGCCGCGCGCTGCTGCAGGTGCGGGTGCAGCTCGATCTGGTCGACGGCCGGGATGACGGACGTCTCGTCGATGAGCCGACGCAGGTGCTCCGGCTCGAAGTTGGAGACACCGATCGCGCGGACGCGTCCGTCGGCGTGCAGCTTCTCGAACGCCTTGTAGGTGTCGACGTACTTGTCGCGGGCCGGGGTCGGCCAGTGGATCAGGTAGAGGTCGAGGTAGTCCAGACCGAGCTTCTCCAGCGACGCGTCGAAGGCGCGCAGCGTGGCGTCGTAGCCGTGCTCGGAGTTCCAGAGCTTGGTGGTGACGAAGATTTCCTCGCGGGGGACGCCGGAGGCGGCGATGGCCTTGCCGGTGCCCTCCTCGTTGCCGTAGATCGCCGCTGTGTCGATGCTGCGGTACCCGGCCTCCAGCGCGGTGGCGACGGCCTGCTCCGCCTCGTCGTCCGGCACCTGCCAGACGCCGAAGCCCAGCTGGGGCATCTCGACGCCGTTGTTCAGGATGATCGGGGGGACCTTGCTGCTCACGAGCTCTTGATCCTTCGGTTGTCGTCAGGTGGTACTCCCATCGTCAACGATCACGAGCCGTGATGCATTCCTGACCGGAGAATCCGTCCGAACTGACCGATGAGTCAGTGTCGGGAGCCGAGATTGGCTGGAAATGGATCCGACCTCTGCGGTCCGGACCATTGACCGCTGAACCTCCGGACCGCAACTCTGGATCGCGCCAATGAACGAGTCCCTGAACTCGATCCATGAATGTGAACAGTTGGTTCGGTTTTCCTCCGATGTTTCCGGGTCTCCCCGTCCGATCGAGAGGGAGGAACATGAGACGCCGTCGTCTGCGAACGGCACTGACCGGGCTGGTCCTCGCCAGTGCGGCCCTGACCACCCTGCCCGCGGCCGCGCCCGCGCCGACCGCCCCCACCGTCCCCGCGGCCCTCCGTCCGGCCGCCGCCCCCGACTGGTCGACGGCCGTCGTCGACTCCACCATGGCCCGCTACACGCCGAGCACCATCGGCGGCTGGTCCTACCCCGTCGGCCTCTACCTCTACGGCCAGTACCTCACCTACCGGCGCACCCACGACGCCCGCTACCTGAGCTACATCAAGAGCTATGTCGACCGGTTCGTGAAGAGCGACGGCTCCATCGACCAGTCCTTCAACAGCCTGGACAGCATGCAGGCCGGCCGGCTCCTGGTGATCCTGCACCACGAGACCGGGCAGGACCGCTACCGCAAGGCGGCCAAGAAGATCCGCGACCGCCTGAACACCTACCCACGCACCGGCGACGGCGGCTTCTGGCACGCGGACACCTCCAGCCGCGCCCATCAACTCTGGGCGGACGGCGTCTACATGGTGAACCCGTTCCTCGTCGAGTACGGCAAGGAGTTCGGCGACAGCGCGTACACCGACGACGAGGCGGCCAAGCAGCTGTACGTCTACGGCAGCCATCTGCAGGTCGCGAACGGACTGCTCAAGCACGCCTACGACGAGTCGAAGAGCGCGAGTTGGGCCGATCCGCAGACCGGGCTCGCCCCCGAGCACTGGTGCCGGGCCGTCGGCTGGTACTCGATGGCGATCGTCAACGTTCTGGACGCCATACCGGCGAAGCAGTCCCGTCGCCCCCAACTCCTCACAATCTTCAGGAAGTTGGCTGCCGGGCTGGAGAAGTACCAGGACCCGGCGACCGGGCGCTGGTTCCAGGTGATGGACAAGGGCGACCGGTCCGACGACTGGACCGAGACCTCCTGCTCCAGCATGTTCACCTACGCCCTCTCCCGGGGCGTCCAGCAGGGCTACCTCGACCCGCACTACGCCGCCGTCGCGCACCGCGGGTACCAGGGGGTGCTGGCGAAGCTGTCGATCGGCTCCGACGGCCGCACCAACCTCGCCGACATCTCCATCGGCACCAACGTCGGCGACTACGCGTACTACATCGCACGCGACCGGGCCACCAACGACTTCCACGGTCTGGGCGCCTTCCTGATCATGAACGAACAACTGCGAGGTGATTAGTGTCATGAGCACGTCCAGAAGGGCCCTGTTGGGCGCGGCGGTCGCGGGCGCGGCCGGGTCGACGCTGGGTCTGCCCGCCATCGCCCACGCCGCCTCCTGGCAGCAGAAGTGGGCGCCTTCCGCGAGCGGCGACGGCCTCGGCGCCTTCGAGACGATCGAGGACGACCGCGCCGACTCGCACCCCGCCGGGCATCCGCACATCTTCGCCACCGGCGACAACTGGCGCTTCAACATGCACATGGTGGACCGGGACACCTCGACGGACCGCCAGCGCCAGGAGGTCACGGGTCTGCGCACCAGCTCAAGCAGCTACCTCAAGTGGACCGAGGGCCAGACCTGGCGGGTCACCTACTCGATGTACATCCCCAGCTCGCTGAAGGCGACCACCACCTTCACCCACATCATGCAGATGAAGCAGCCCGGTGCCGGTTCCTCCCCGATCGTCACGCAGTCGCTGCGCCGGGTGAGCGGCAAGCAGACCATCGAGCTGACCCTGCCCATCTCCGGCACCCTCATCGGCCGCGCCGACCTCGACCCGCTGCACGACAAGTGGACCGACGTCGACTTCCAGATCAAGGTCGGCAACGGCTCGGCGGGCTCCGTCCGCTGGATCCTCAAGTCCGGCGGCTCGACGGTCATCGACAAGTCGAAGACCGGCGTCGACACCTTCCTGGCCGACCGGGTGCGGCCGAAGTGGGGCATCTACCGCTCCCTCGGCGACACCTCCGGATCCCTGCAGGACACCTACCTCCTGCTCACCAACCTCCGCGGCTACCAACTCGTGTGAGGAGCCGTCACATGAAACCCCCCACTGATCCAGGCCGCCGAGCGGCGGCCGTCGTCCTGTTCGTGGTGGCCGTGGTCCTCGGTCTCACCCACCCCGCGGCCCTCGCCGCTCCGGCCGGCGCCCCGCGCGCCGCCGCCGAGTACAACGTGCGCGACTACGGCGCCAAGGGCGACGGCTCCAGCAACGACAGCCCGGCCATCGACAAGGCGATCACGGCCGCGAACGCGGCGGGCGGCGGCACCGTCCGCTTCCCCTCTGGCACCTACAAGTCCAAGAACACCCTCCACATGAAGAGCCATGTGACGCTCCAGCTCGACAAGGGCGCCACACTCCAGGGCTCCAGCGCCGACACCTACGACAAGGCCGAGTCCAACCCGTACGACGCCTACCAGGACTACGGCCACAGCCACTTCCACGACGCGATGATCTACGGCGACAAGCTGACCGACATCGGCTTCGTGGGCCAGGGCGTCATCGACGGCGCCGGCAACCTGATCACCGGCAACCCGAAGTCCGGCGAGGCCGACAAGATCATCTCGCTTACCCGGTGCGACGGGCTCAGGATCGGCGACGGTCTCACGCTGCGCCGGGGCGGTCACTTCGCGGCCCTCATCAACGGCTGCACCGACGTGACCTCCGACCACCTGACCATCGACACCGCGAGCGACCGCGACGGCTGGAACGTCATCTCGACCACCAACGCCACGATCACCAACGCCACGATCCACGCCAACGACGACGCGCTGGTGTTCAAGAGCGACTACGCGCTCGGCGCCAAGCTGCCCAACGGGCATGTGCGGGTGAGCGATTCGACCCTCGGGGCCAAGTGCTGCAACGCCCTGATGTTCGGCTCCGAGACCTGCGGCGACTTCTCGGACTACCAGTTCGAGAACATCCGCATCGACGGCGCCGACAAGTCCGGCCTCGGCATGGTCTCGATGGACGGCTCGAAGATCTCCGACGTCCACTACCGCGACATCACGATGACCGACGTCCACTCGCCGATCATGCAGAAGATCGGCACCCGCAAGCGCTGCGGCAACAGTCCCGGTGTCGGATCGATCAGCGACGTCACGTACGACAACATCACCGCTACCGGCAACAGCCCCTCCTTCAGCCCGACCCTGTGGGGCGAGTCCGGGCACCGCATCAACGGCGTGACCTTCACCGACGTCGACATCACGGTCCCCGGCGGCAACGGCACCATGTCCACGGGCGTGCCCAGCAACGACTCGACCGACTACAACCCGAAGAGCATCGGCACCCGGCCCGCCTACGGCTGGTACCTGCACAACGCCGACAACGTCCGGTTCACCGACAGCTCGGTCAAGTTCGCCTCGAACGACGGCCGGCCAGCGTTCATCGCCAACGCGGCCAGCGGCATCCGGCTCACCCGGTTCACCGCGCAGAAGGGCGGCAACTCGCCCTTCGACGTGGGCTTCCAGGACGTCACCGGCGGCTGCCTGACGGACAGTCACAACACTTCGGGCGGCGCCCTGCGGGTCTCGGGAAGCCAGGACTGCGGCAGCAGCGCGGCGGTGAAGCCGCTCGACCTGGAGAGCCCCCGCCAGGACTTCCTGCGCGCCTCCGTCGGCGGTCTGTTCCTGCACTGGGGCCTGCGCACCGCACCGGCCCACACCAGCTGCACCGGCTGGGAGAACGACGTCACGAGCGGAGGCTGGAGCCCCGACTACTGGGTGAACGAGGCGCAGAAGCTGCACACCCAGTACCTCGTCCTCGCCACCTTCCACAGCCGCCTCGGCTACGCCCGCCCCTGGCCGTCCAAGATCCCAGGGTCCTGCTCCACCAAGCGGGACTTCCTCGGCGAGCTGATCACCGCCGCCAAGGCCAAGGGCATGAAGGTCATCCTCTACATGACCAACGACCCCCAGTGGCACGACGAGGGCGGCCACGAGTGGCTCGACTCGGCCGCGTACTCCGCCTACAAGGGCAAGAACGTCGACCTGACCACCAACGACGGCTTCGGGCAGTTCAGTTACGACAACTTCTTCGAGGTCATGGACCGCTACCCCGACCTCGGCGGCTTCTGGATCGACAACGACAACTCCTACTGGGAGAGCCACAACCTCTACCAGCAGATCTACGACAGGCGCCCGAACTACACGCTCAGCAACAACAACGAAGACACGCCGGTCATGGACATGATCAGCAATGAGCAGAAGACGGGCATGACCCCCGCCTACGACTATCCGCAGGCCGTCTACACCGCCCAACCCCGCCTGACCGAGGCCGACTTCAAGCTGCCCTCGACCGGCGCGTGGTGGTACGACGGCTCCAACCCCTCCGTCGACCGCGCCCTCACCCTCGGCCGCCTCATCACCAACGCCGGCTCCTCGGTGAAGGCCCTGATGGCCGAGACGGCCCAGGTAAACGGCAAGTTCCCGTCCAACCAGGCCTCCTTCAACACCTTCGCCGACTCCTACCTCGACCCCATCTGGGAATCCCTGCACGGCACCGAGGGCGGCGGCTACATGTACGGCGGCCTCAAGCCCGGCGCCTGGAACGACGGCGCGTACGGAGTGACGACCATCGCCAAGGACGACGCCGACCGGCAGTACATCCACGTCCTGACCCCGCCCAGCACCAGCACCCTGCGCGTCCGGGACAACGGCTACCGCATCGCCTCCGTCACCAACCTCCGTACGGGAGCGGCCGTTTCCTGGTCGCAGTCCGGCGGGGTGCTCACCCTCAGCGGGCTCGGCACCTGGGACCCGTACGACACGGTGTTCAAGGTCACCACGGCCGGCCGCCAGGGCATCCTCACCGGCGTCAAGGTCAGCGCGAGCGCCTCCGCGAGCGGACACGCCGCGTCGGCGGCCGGTGACGGCGACTACCTCACCTACTGGGACAACAACAAGACGCTTCCCGTGAATCTCACCTTCGACCTCGGCTCGGCCAAGAAGGTGCAGTACATCGGGCTCAACCAGCGCGAGGACTCCGTGGCCTACGCCCGTTCCAGCACCGAGCAGTCGGCGCGGATCAAGGACTACAAGGTGTTCCTGAGCAACGACGGCTCGACCTGGGGCAGCGCGGTCAAGTCCGGCCAGCTGCCCAGCCGCCGCGGAATCCAGGGCATCGACCTGACCGCCGCCAACGCCCGCTACGTGCGGCTGGAGGTCGACACCACCTGGGCCGCCTCCAGCGACACCACCCGCTACAAGCGGCTGCGCGTCGACGAGGCGTGGATCGGCACGTCGTACGCCACACCCGCGAACGGGGGACAGTCATGATCCGGCTCAGATCGCTCACGGCCGCGGCGGCGGGTGTGCTGCTCGCCGCGGCGGTGCCGCTCGTGGGCACCGCCCATCCGGCGGCCGCCTCCGACAACGGCCAGTCCGTCCGGCCCGCCATGGGCTGGTCCAGCTGGAGCTTCGTGCGCCGCACGCCGACCGAGGCGAAGATCAAGGCACAGGCCGACGCACTGGTCTCCAGCGGACTGAAGGACCACGGTTTCGTCTACGTCAACCTTGACGACTTCTGGCAGAAGTGCGACTCGAACGGCTTCACCGTGGACAGCTACGGCCGCTGGGCGGTCGACACCAGCAAGTTCCCCGACGGCATCAAGGGGCTGGCCGACTACATCCACTCCAAGGGCCTGAAGTTCGGCTTCTACGTCACGCCCGGCATCGCGAAGAACGCCGTCACCAAGAACACGCCGATCGAGGGGACCTCGTACCACGCGAAGGACATCGCGGACACCTCGAAGACCGAGAAGAACTACAACTGCAAGAACATGTACTACATCGACTACTCCAAGCCGGGCGCGCAGGAGTTCGTCGACTCCTGGGCCAAGCAGTTCGCGTCCTGGGGTGTCGACTACCTGAAGATCGACGGGGTGGGCAGCGCCGACATCCCCGACGTCCAGGCCTGGGACAAGGCGCTGCGGGCCAGCGGACGGCCCATCAACTTCGCCCTGTCCAACAACCTGCCGGTCGCCGACGCCTCCACCTGGCGGAAACTGGCGAACAGCTGGCGCACCCAGGGCGACGTCGAGTGCTACTGCGGGCCGGGGAGCAACGGCAGCGGCTATCCGCTGACCGACTGGTCCCACGTCTCCAAGCGCTTCGACTCGGCCGCCTCCTGGCAGCCGTACGCAGGCCCCGGCGGCTGGAACGACCTGGACTCGCTGGAGATCGGCAACGGCGACCAGGTGGGTCTGACGGCGGACCAGCGCCGCTCGCACTTCACGCTCTGGGCTATGGCGGCGGCCCCGCTGCTGCTCGGCACCGACCTCACCCAGCTCGACTCCGTCGACAAGGCGATGCTGACCAACGACCGGCTGATCGGCGTCGACCAGGACGGTGTCGCCGCCAAGCGGATCGTGAGCAGCGGTGTCAAACAGGTCTGGAGCAAGAAGGAGAGCGACGGGCAGTACGTCGTGGCCCTGTTCAACACCGGGACCTCGGGCAACGCCACCGTCAGCGTGAACTGGTCGCAGGTCGGCTTCAGCGGCTCCGGTGACGTGACCGACCTCTGGTCCGGATCCCACAAGGGCGTGATCGCCGACTCCTACAGCGCGACCCTGCGCCCGGGCGAGACCCGGCTCATCCGGGTCAAGCCCGTCAACTCCCTGAAGGCGGCGGCCGCTTCACCGGGGTTCGCCGTGGCCCCCTACGAGTACCTCGGCTGGGGCAGCCCCCAGAACCCGACCTCCGTGATGTCCGCGACCGGCGTCAAGTGGTTCACGCTGGCCTTCATCCTCTCCGACGGCACCTGCAACCCGAAGTGGGACGGCTCCCGCCCGCTGACCGGAGGCAGCGACCAGTCCACCATCAACGCGATCAGAGCGGCGGGCGGTGACGTCGTCGTCTCCGTCGGCGGCTGGAGCGGGAACAAGCTCGGCGAGAAGTGCTCCAGCGCCTCCGCCCTCGCCGGCGCCTACCAGAAGGTGATCAACGCCTACAAGCTGAAGGCGCTCGACATCGACATCGAGAACACCGAGTGGTCCAACGCGACCGTGCGGCAGCGGGTCGTCGACGCGCTGAAGACGGTGAAGGCCAACAACCCGGGCCTGAAGACCGTCATCACCTTCGGCACCACCTCCTCCGGTCCCGACTCCACCGGCGTCGACATGATCAAGCGGGCCGCCAACTCCGGTCTGGCGAACGACGTCTGGTGTGTCATGCCGTTCGACTTCGGCGGCGGCACCACGAACATGGGCAGCCTCACCACCAAGGCCATGGACGGACTCAAGGCCCAGGTGAAGTCGGCGTACGGCTACAGCGACGCCACCGCCTACACCCACATCGGGCTGTCGTCGATGAACGGCAAGACCGACGACTCCGGTGAGCGGGTGCGGGTGGCCGACTTCAAGACCATGCTCGCCTACGCCCAGCAGCACCACATCGGCCGGCTCACCTACTGGGCCGTCAACCGCGACCGGGCCTGCGGCTCGGGCACCGACGGCGACGCCTGCAGCGGCGTGACGCAGCAGCCGTACGACTACCTCAAGGTCTTCACCCAGTACACGGGCTGAGGGGAACCTCCGTGAACATCACAAGAGTTCTGCCGTACGGCGTCGCGGCGGCCCTGGCGCTGCCGCTCGCCGGTCTCGGCCAGGGCACAGCGCTGGCCGCCACCGACTACCAGGCCGAGGACGCGACGATCTCCCAGGGCGCCGTCGCCACCAACCACACCGGGTACACCGGCACCGGCTTCGTCGACTACACCAACGTCAAGGGCTCCTACGTGGAGTTCACGGTGAGCGCGGCCTCGGCCGGCACCTCCGCCCTCACCCTGCGCTACGCCAACGGGACCTCCACCGACCGGCCGATGGACATCTCCGTCAACGGCACGGTCGTCGCCTCCGGGGTGTCCTTCCCGGCCACCGCCGACTGGAACACCTGGGTCACCAAGACCGTCGACCTCCCGCTGACCGCGGGCACCGACAAGATCCGGGCCACCGCCACCACCGCCAACGGCGGCCCCAACCTCGACCGCGTCAGCCTCGACGCGGCCGCCGACACCCAGGCCCCGACCCGCCCCGGACAGCCCAGCTGCTCGGACATCGGCGAGGACGCGCTGACCCTGGCCTGGGGCGCGTCCACGGACAACGTGGGAGTGAGCGCGTACGACATCTACGAGCACGGCAACAAGATCAGTGAGGCGCCGGGGAGTTCGACCTCCAAGGCGTTGACCGGGCTCACCCCGAACACCGACTACAACCTCACGGTGATCGCCCGTGACGCGGCCGGCAACACCTCGTCCGCCAGCCCGGTCGTCGACTGCACCACCAGGCCCAGCTCCGACACCACCCCGCCGAGCAAGCCGGGCACCCTGTCCGCGAGCAACGTCACCGCCAACAGCGCCGACCTCAAGTGGGGCGCCTCGACCGACGACAAGGCGGTCGTCGCCTACGACGTGCGCAGCGACACCACCGTCTACGACACGGTCACCAGCGGCACCTCGACCACGCTCACCGGGCTCGCCTGCAACAGCCCCTACAGCCTGAACGTCGTCGCCCGGGACGCGGCCGGCAACGTCTCCGAGGCGAGCAACACCGTCACCTTCACCACGAAGGCGTGCGCCACCGACGGCGGCGTCCCCTCCTCCATCGCCACGCTCTCCAGCGGCTGGACCATCCCCTGGGGCACCTACTGGATGCCCGACGGCAAGACCGCCCTGGTCACCGAACGGGACGACTTCAAGGTCTGGAAGGTCACCAAGGACGGCGCCAGGACGCAGGTCGGCACCGTCCCGAACGCCGTCACCACCAACGGCGAGGGCGGACTGCTCGGCGTCGCCGTCGACCCCAAGTGGGACACCAACCACTACGTCTACTTCATGCACACCGCCTCCGAGGGCAACCGGGTCGTGCGCATGACGTACGACGGCACCCAGCTCAGCGACTACAAGATCCTGCTCCAGGGCATCAAGAAGAACCGTTACCACAACGGCGGACGGCTCCTGTTCGGCCCCGACGGCTACCTCTACGTCTCCACCGGCGAGGCCCAGACGCCCGACCTGGCGCAGGACAAGAACTCCCTCAACGGCAAGATCCTGCGCATGACGACCGACGGCAAACCGGCCCCCGGCAACCCGTTCGGCACCTACGTCTACAGCCTCGGCCACCGCAACCCGCAGGGCCTCGCCTTCGACCGCAACGGCCGGTTGTGGGAGGCGGAGTTCGGCAACAGCTCCAAGGACGAGCTGAACCTGATCAAGCCGGGCGCCAACTACGGCTGGCCGACCTGTGAGGGCACCTGCAGCGTGGCCGGGATGACCAACCCCAAGGCCACCTGGAACGTCTCGGAGGCGTCCCCGAGCGGTATCGCCATCGTGCGCAACGTCGTCTACATGGCGTCCCTGCGCGGCGAACGGCTGTGGCGCATCCCGATCAACGGCGACAACGAGAGCGTGGGCACGCCGACCGCGTACTACGTGGGCACCTACGGCCGGCTGCGGACGGTCACCAAGGTTCCCGGCGCCGACCAGCTGTGGCTGTCGACCACCAACTGCGACAACAACGGCAACCAGCCCGACGGATCGGACAAGATCTTCCGGGTGAACATCAGCTAGTCACGCCTGGTAGAGCGCCTCGACCTCGTTGGCGTAGGCGTTCTCGATGGCCTTGCGCTTCAGCTTCAGCGAGGGGGTCAGCAGACCGTGCTCCTCGGTGAAGGGCTGGGCCAGGATACGGAACGTGCGGATCGACTCGGCCTGTGAGACCAGGGTGTTGGCGGCGACCACCGCCCGGCGCACCTCGGTCTCCAGGTCCGGGTCGCGCACCAGTTGCTGCGGCGGCATCTGCGGTTTGCCGCGCATCGTCAGCCAGTGCTCCACTGCCTCGTGGTCGAGGGTGACGAGCGCGGCGATGTACGGCCGGTCGTTGCCGACGACGATGCACTGGCTGACCAGCGGATGGTCGCGCACCCGCTCCTCCAGCACCCCGGGGGAGACGCTCTTGCCGCCGGAGGTCACCAGGATCTCCTTCTTGCGGCCGGTGATGGTGAGATAGCCGTCGTCGTCGAGGGAGCCCAGGTCGCCGGTGGCGAGCCAGCCGTCGTGCAGGGTCTCGTCGGTGGCCTTCTGGTTGTTGAGGTAGCCCTGGAAGACGTTCGCGCCGTGCAGCCAGATCTCGCCGTCGTCCGCGATGTGCACCGTCATGCCGGGGATGGGCTGGCCGACCGTGCCGTAGCGGGTGCGGTCGGGCGGGTTGGCGGTCGCGGCGGCCGTCGACTCGGTCAGGCCGTAGCCCTCGTAGACCGGCACGCCCGCGCCCGCGAAGAACAGACCGAGCCGCCGGTCCATCGCCGAACCGCCGGACATGGCGTTGCGGATGCGGCCGCCCATCGCGGCCCGCACCTTGGAGTAGACGAGCTTGTCGAAGAGCTGGTGCTGCATCCTCAGGCCCGCCGAGGGGCCCGGTCCGATGCCCCAGGCCTTCGCCTCGACGGCGTCGGCGTACTTCACCGCGATGTCGACCGCCTTCTCGAACGGCCCCGCCTTGCCCTCCTTCTCCGCCTTGCGCCGGGCCGAGTTGAACACCTTCTCGAAGATGTACGGCACCGCGAGGATGAAGGTCGGCTTGAACGCCTGCAGGTCCGGCAGCAGGGCGGCGGCGTTGAGCTGCGGCTGGTGGCCGAAGCGGACCCCGCCGCGGATCGCCGCGACCTCGACCATGCGGCCGAAGACGTGCGCGAGCGGCAGGAAGAGCAGCGTGGCCGCCTCGTCGCCCTTCTTGGAGTGGAACACCGGCTCCCACCGCTCGACCACGGTGTCCGCCTCGTACATGAAGTTGCCGTGGGTGATCACACAGCCCTTGGGGCGGCCGGTGGTGCCGGAGGTGTAGATGATCGTCGCGGTCGACTCGGGGGTGACGGCCTGCCGGTGGCGGTGCACCACGTCGTCCTCGATGTGCGCGCCCGCGTCGTACAGCTCCTGCACGGCGTCGGTGTCCAGCTGCCACAGCTGGTGCAGCCGCGGCAGCCGGTCGATGACGGTGGCGATCGTCATCGCGTGGTCCTCGTGCTCCACGATCGCCGCCGAGCACTCGGAGTCGTACAGCATCCAGAAGCACTGCTCGGCGGAGGACGTGGGGTAGACCGGCACCACCTGGGCGCCGATCGTCCACAGCGCGAAGTCGAACAGCGTCCACTCGTAGCGGGTGCGTGACATGATCGCGACGCGGTCGCCGAACCGGATGCCCCGGGCGAGCAGCCCCTTGGCGAGCGCCAGGACCTCGTCCCGGAACTCCGCCGAGGTCACGTCGCGCCACCGCCCCTGATCGTCCTTGCGGCCGAGCGCGATGTGCAGCGGGTCCTGCCGGGCACGCTCGAAGACGACGTCGGCCAGACCCCCTACCGGGGGTGCCAACGCCAACGGAGGGTTGGTGAACTCGCGCAAACCCACTCCCCGCTCCCTCGGCGCCGTGTTCGAGACTTCGCAAGCGCCGTGAAAGCTACCCCACCCGGGGGCGGGGCGGGAGGGGCGCCGAATCCGAACAACCCTCACGTACGCCCCGGTCACCGGCCGGAAAATAGCTCACATCAGGAAGGGTCGGACAGAAAACTGACGGTTGAGTAAGTTTCGGGCCCGTAATCTCCACTGAATCTGTACGACCTGCCTACGGCCTTTGACCGCAGGTCAATGGCGTCATCCGCGGTACGCCACCGCCTCTTCCCTCAGCGCCGCCGGGCCGGAATTCGTCACCCCGCCACGGCCCGGACGAGGGGCCCGGACCAGGACGACCACCTTCAGTCCCGCGGCGAACGCCGAGCGCGGCACGGCTCCGGGAAGGCTCCGCGCAGCGCCCCGGCCGCCCTGCGAGCCCGCCGCCGCAACAGCGAGCGGGGCCCGTCATGAGGCTCGACCAGCCGCCCGCGTGCGACAGCCCGGGCACCTTCCGCTCCGGGCAGTCCAGTCGCGCCCCCGCACGGTACTTCCAGCCTCCCCAGCGGAGCGCCTACGCGCTCCGGCGGCGCTGCAGGCGGTCGCCGCCCGCCAGGATCGTTGCCGCCAGGGCGTCCGCCGCGCTCTGGGACGGGCCCCGGTGGCGGCCGTGCATCAGGACGAAGTCCACCCGGCCCAGTTCCGGGAGGCCGAAGCGGTCGGGGAGCCGGACCAGGCCCGGGGGGACGAGGCCGCGGGAGTGGGCCATGACGCCGAGGCCCGCGCGGGCCGCCGCGATCAGGGCGCTCAGACTGCCGCTGGTGCAGGCGATGCGCCAGGGCCGGCCCTGACGCTCCAGGGACTCGAAGGCGACCGCCCGGGTGATGCCCGGCGGCGGGAAGACGATCAGCGGCACCGGGCGGTCCGGGTCGAGGCGGAGCCGTTCCGCGCCGATCCACACCAGCTCGTCGTGCCAGACCAGCTCACCGCGCGGGTCCTCGGGGCGGCGCTTGGCGAGGACCAGGTCGAGCCGGCCCGCCTCCAGCTGCTCGTGGAGGGTGCCCGAGAGCTCGACGGTCAGCTCCAGGTCCACCTCGGGGTGGTCGTGCCGGAAGCCCTCCAGGATCTCCGGGAGCCGGGTCAGGACGAAGTCCTCCGAGGCGCCGAAGCGGAGCCGGCCGCGCAGCCGGGTCCCGGTGAAGAAGGCCGTCGCCTGCTCGTGGACCTCCAGGATCCGCCGGGCGAAGCCCAGCATCGCCTCGCCGTCCTCCGTCAGCTCCACGGAGTGCGTGTCGCGCGAGAACAGCTGCCGCCCGGTCGCGTCCTCGAGCCGCCGTACGTGCTGGCTCACCGTCGACTGCCGCAGCCCGAGCCGGCGCGCGGCCTGCGTGAAACTCAGGGTCTGCGCGACCGCCAGGAAGGTACGCAGGTGGGAGGGGTCGTACATGGGCACAACGGTAGCCGGTCATCGCGATCGGCGATGACAGTCAGAGCGGTATGACGGATTCCCGATCGGCCGGAGGAGGAGGACGATGAACGGGGGGTACTCCGTGCCCCGGACAGAGCACCAGAACCTCGTAACAGCGGCAAGCAACGACAAGCAACGACAAGCAAGTGGAGCACCGTGAAACGCCTGCGATGGCCGAGTTGGCTGCCGATCGACCCGTACATCCTGCTGCTGCTCGGGACGGTGGGCCTCGCGGCCCTGGTGCCGGCGCGCGGGACGGGGGCCGACGTGGCCTCGGGCGCCTCCACGGCCGCGATCGCCTTCCTCTTCTTCCTCTACGGCGCACGGCTGTCCACCCGTGAGGCGCTGGACGGGCTCAGGCACTGGCGGCTGCACGGCACGGTCCTCGCCTGCACGTTCGTGATCTTCCCGCTGCTCGGTCTCGCCGCCCGCGGCCTGGTCCCGGTCCTGCTGACCCACCCGCTCTACCAGGGCCTGCTCTTCCTCACCCTGGTCCCCTCGACCATCCAGTCCTCCATCGCCTTCACGTCGATCGCCCGCGGCAACGTGCCCGCCGCGATCTGCGCGGGCTCCTTCTCCTCCCTGGTCGGCATCGTCGTCACCCCGCTGCTGGCCGCCGCCCTGCTGGGCAGCAGCGCCGGCGGGTTCTCGGCCGACTCGCTCGTCCAGATCGTGCTGCAACTGCTGGTGCCGTTCGTCGCCGGGCAGCTGCTGCGGCGCTGGATCGGCGGCTTCGTCGCCCGGCACAAGAAGGTGCTCGGCCTGGTCGACCGCGGCTCGATCCTGCTCGTCGTCTACACCGCGTTCAGCGAGGGCATGGTCCAGGGCATCTGGCACCAGGTCAGCCCCGTCCGGCTGGGCGGCCTGCTGGTCGTCGAGGCGGTGCTGCTCGCCGTGATGCTGGCCCTCACCTGGTACGGCGGCAGGGCGCTGCGCTTCGACCGGGAGGACCGCATCGCGATCCAGTTCGCCGGTTCCAAGAAGTCCCTCGCCTCCGGACTGCCCATGGCGAGCGTGCTGTTCGGGGCGCACGCCTCGCTGGCGGTGCTGCCGTTGATGCTCTTCCACCAGATGCAGCTGATGGTGTGCGCGGTGATCGCCAAGCGCCGCTCGCACGATCCCGAGGCCGCCGAGGGCGAGGGTGCCGAGGGCGAGGTCACCGCGTCCGGGTCAGCCGGACCGTCACGAACCGCGGTCGGTACAGGGACACGTTCGCGTTGATGCTCGCCGAGGCGCCGGTCGTCTCCAGCCAGTTGACGTCGTAGCTGAGCACGAGCCGCCCGTCGCGGCTCAGTTCGGGGTGCGCCTGCGGGTTGTACGCGGCCACCCCGGACGCCGGCAGGGAGGGGCTGAAGTCCTTCGCCGGGCCGTGCCAGGGACCGGTGGGGGAGCAGGCCCAGTAGGAGGTCACGCTGGTCAGCCCGGCGGCGCCCGCGGCCATCGTGAACAGGACGTACGTACCGCCCGTGCGCAGGACCGAGAACGCGCTGCCGACCTGCGCGCCTGCCAGCGGTCTCGGCGCCGCGCCCCAGCCCGACCCGTCCCAGTACCGCCAGGCCGACGCCTCCCCGAGCCGGCCCTTCGGCACCCGGGCCACGTACGCCGAGGACGACGGCCGGGAGGCGGCCCGGCCGTCGTCGCCGCCGAACACGTACGTCCACTCGCCCCGCTCGACGAGGGTCGTGCCGAACAGGATCCGGCGGGAGGGGTCGGGGACCAGGCTCTGGTCGAGCACCTTCGCCAGCGACTCGACCCGCAGGCCGGGCAGTGACAGCGTGGCGACCTCGGTGGCGGTCGGCACGCCGTAGATCCACGGCGACTGCCCGGTCGTGCGCACCCACAGCAGCACCCGCACGACCTTCTCGGACGATCCGGGGGAGCGTGGTTCCACGCGGGCCGCGACCGGCCAACGCCACTGGTCCTGGGCGGGGTCCGCGAAGAGCGGGGCGGGCAGCGTGCCGCGCAGCCGGCCCCCCGCGTCCATCACCACGGCCGAGTTGCGCACCAGGGGCGCGGCGGTGTCCCGCCAGGCGGAGGACTCGCCGACCGGGTTGGGCGGGCCGTGCACCTGGCCGAGATAGGTGTCCGAGAACAGCCACAGCACCCGTCCGTCGGGCAGCCGCACCGAGTGGGTGCCGTCGCCGCCGGTCCAGTCGTCGGTGCGGGTGGCGTCGTCGCCGTAGCGGGCGAACTCACCGGTGAGCCGGTCGTCCTTCGACCATGAGGTGACTGTGTGCGGCGCGCACCCGCCGCCCTCCCGGCCGTCGTCGTCGGGCAGGGCGGTGAGCAGCACGGCCCCGAGAACCAGGGCCAGCAGCAGGCCGAGGCCGGTTCCCGTCCGCTGTCGTGCTCGTCGCTCGTCGGGCACCCAGGGGACGTTAGTGGCTGCCGACGGCACGGTCCATGGGCCCTCGGTTTCAGGGCCGCAGCACCACCTTGCCCAGATTGCCCCGTGACTCGACCACCGCGTGCGCCTTCGCCGCGTCCTCGAGCGCGAACTCCCCGTGCACGACGGGCTTCACCGCGCCCTCCGCGTGCAGCCACCACAGCTCCCGCCGCCACCGCTCGTACACCTCCGGCTTCCCGCGGGCGATCCGGGCCATCTGGAAGCCGATCACGGACTTGGCGCCCACGAGCAGGTCGAACGCCCGCACGGTCCCGCCGCCCGAGCTGTACGCCACCAGCCGCCCGCCCGGGGCCAGCGCCGCGATCGCCGGGGTCAGCAGCTCGCCGCCCACCGCGTCCAGGACGTAGTCGACGGGTTCGCCCCAGCCGTCGGCCTCGTAGACGGTCACCTCGTCGGCGCCGAGCGACCGTACGAAACCGGCCTTCCCCGGGTCCGACACCGCGCCCACCACCCGCGCGGCGCCCCGCAGCCGCGCGAGCTGGACGGCCAGGTGTCCGACGCCGCTCGCCGCCGCCGTGACCAGGGCCGCCTCGCCCGGCTCGGGGCGGGCCGCCTCCAGGGCGCCGAGGGCGACCAGGCCGCTGCGGACCAGGGCGACCGCGTCGACGACGGACCCGGTGTCCGGGACGGGCGAGGCCATGGCCTCGTGCAGCAGCGCGAAGTCGGCGTAGCCGTGCCCGAAGCACAGGCCGGTCACCCGGTCTCCGGCGCCGAAGCGGGTGACGCCCTCGCCGGCCGCCACCACCTCCCCGGCTGTCTCGCCGCCCAGCGGAACGGGCTCGGCGGCCTCGGTGACCTTGCGGACGACCGGGAGTGTGACGCCGACGGCCTCGCAGCGGACGAGGAGCTCACCGGGGCCGGGCGCCGGGACGGGGGTCTCCTCCACGAACAGGGGGCCGCCGGTGGACTCGTAGCGGACGCGCCGCATCACACCTCCAGGATCGCGCGGAATCGTTGGGAGTCCCAACGGTATCGCGCATTCATGGGGAACTCCAACGAGTTTTGGCTAGGCTGCCGTCATGTCCGAAACCCCGCTCGCCGCGATCCGCTCCCTGCCCAGCTGGCTGCTCGGCCGTGCGGCCGCCCGTGGACGCGCCCTGGTGGCCGAGGCGCTGGCGGCGGAGGGGTTGAAGATGTGGCACCACGTGGTGCTCTCCGCCGTCCGTGACCTCGCCCCGGTCGCCCAGGCCGACCTCGGTCGGAGCGTCCAGCTCGATCCGAAGGACCTGGTCGGCGTCCTGAACGACCTCCAGGCGGCGGGGCTGGTCGTCCGCGAACCGGATCCCGCGGACCGCCGCAAGAACGCGGTGTCTCTCACCGCTGAGGGCGCGCGGTCGCTGGCGCGCAGCGAGACGGCGGCGTGCGCCGCCAACGACGAACTGCTCGCCCCGCTCTCGGCGGCCGAACGTGACCGGTTCATGAAGATGTTGATCCGCATTTCCGGTACTACGGAGGGCTGACGGCGGATAACGTTCCGTCATGACCGCACCCCTCGCCCTCGATCCCGCGCGCAGCGCCCTCGTCCTGGTCGATCTGATGGACCGGATCGTCGCGCTGCCCCTGGAGCCCCGCAAGGGCCCCGAAGTCCTGTCCACCGCCGAGGAGTTGGCGGCCGTCTTCCGCTCGGCGGGTGCGACCGTCGTCCTGGTCCGCGTCGAACGTCCCGGCGTCGCCGAACAGCCGCCCGGCAGCGGCCTGGTGGCGGACCTGGCCGGGGACGGCGACGTCGAGATCGTGAAGCGCACCATCGGCGCCTTCCAGGGCACGGACCTGGACGCCGTGCTGCGCGAGCGGGGCGTCACCACCCTGGTCCTCGGCGGGATCGCCACCAACCTCGGCGTCGAGTCCACCGCCCGCGCGGCCGGCGACCTCGGCTACGACCTGGTCTTCGTCGAGGATGCCATGTCGGCCTTCACGGCCGCCGAACACGACGCGTCGGTACGCCTGGACTTCCCGAGACTGGGGACGGTGGTACGGGCGGCGGAGGTGCGGTTCGTCGCCGGCTGACCCGTCTCCGGTGCTCACTGCCGGGCGGTCCTGAAATGCCGAACAGCCGGCTTCGCAGACGGCAACGGCACCAAGCGCCCCGGAGGCGAACGGAGCAGAGTGTCGGCGGGGCCCCCGCGGCGCAGGGGGCGCTCCCCGCCGGGTGGGGCCCCGCCGCCGTGTCGCGGGGAGCCGGTCAGGCCTGGGCGGCCGCGGTCCGCAGGGCGAGCCGGTGTTCGCCCGCGTACACGTTCATGGAGCTGCCCCGCAGGAAGCCCACCAGCGTCAGGCCGGTCTCGGCGGCCAGGTCGACGGCCAGCGAGGACGGCGCGGACACCGCGGCCAGCACCGGGATCCCGGCCATGACCGCCTTCTGCGCCAGCTCGAAGGAGGCCCGCCCGGAGACGAGCAGGACCGTGCGGGACAGGGGCAGGCTCCCGCTCTGCAGGGCGCGGCCGACCAGCTTGTCGACCGCGTTGTGCCGGCCCACGTCCTCCCGCACGTCCAGCAGCTCGCCGTCCTCGGTGAACAGGGCCGCCGCGTGCAGACCCCCGGTCCGGTCGAAGACCCGCTGCGCCGCTCGGAGCCGGTCGGGGAGGGCCGCGAGCAGTTCGGGGTCGAGGCGGACCGGGGGAGTGTCGGACATCGGCCAGCGGGCCGTCGTGCGCACCGCGTCGAGGCTCGCCTTGCCGCACAGACCGCAGGACGAGGTCGTGTAGACGTTCCGTTCGAGGGTGATGTCGGGGATCGCCACGTCCGGCGCCGTCCGCACGTCGACCACGTTGTACGTGTTCGAGCCGTCGACCGTGGCGCCCGCGCAGTACACGATGTTCTGCAGGTCCGCCTGCTCGGCGAGCACGCCCTCGCTGACCAGGAAGCCCGCCGCCAGCGCGAAGTCGTCGCCCGGGGTGCGCATGGTGATCGCGAGCGGTTTGCCGTTCAGCCGGATCTCCAGCGGCTCCTCGGCGACCAGGGTGTCGGGGCGCGAGGAGACGGCCCCGTCCCGGATGCGGATCACCTTGCGTCGTTCCGTGACTCGTCCCATGTGTGCCTCAGTCCCGGTTCTGTACGTGCTGGTAGCCGAAGCGGCCCTTGATGCAGAGATTGCCGTGGGTCACCGGGTTGTCGTGCGGCGAGGTGACCTTCACGATCTCATTGTCCTGCACGTGGAGCGTGAGGTTGCAGCCCACTCCGCAGTACGCGCACACCGTGGTCGTCTCCGTCTGTTTCGTCTCGTCCCACGTACCCGCCGCACGCATGTCGAACTCCGACTTGAACGACAGCGCTCCCGTCGGGCACACCTCGACGCAGTTCCCGCAGTACACACAGGCCGAGTCGGTCAGCGGGGCGTCCTGCTCGACGGCGATCCGGGCGTCGAAGCCGCGGCCGGCGACGGAGATCGCGAAGGTGTTCTGCCACTGGTCGCCGCAGGCGTCGACGCACTTGTAGCACAGGATGCACTTGTCGTAGTCGCGCACGTACAGATCGTTGTCGACCCGCGGTTCCTCGCCGAGGCGGGCCGCCTCGGGGCCGAACCGGTCCGGCTTCGCCTCGTACTCCTTGATCCATCCGGCGACCCGCGGCGTTGTCGACAGGTCGACCGAGGAGGCCAGCAGTTCGAGGACGACCTTGCGGCTGTGCCGGGCGCGCTCGGTGTCCGTGCGCACGACCATCCCGGGCTCGGCCGTGCGTGAGCAGGCCGGTACCAGGGTCCGGGAGCCCTCGACCTCGACCACGCACACCCGGCAGGCGTTCTTGGGCCGCAGGGTGTCGCCCTGGCACAGGGTCGGCACGTCCTTCCCGGCCGCCCGGCACGCGTCGAGGACGGTCGAGCCCTCCGGGACCCGGACCTCCTGGCCGTCGAGGGTGAACTCCAGCAGCCGGCGCGGAATCCCCAGCGGTGTCACGGTCATTCGTACGCTCCCAGACGGTCGATGGCGGATTCCACGGCGTTCCACGCGGTCTGGCCCAGACCGCAGATCGAGGCGTCCCGCAGAGCGCGCCCGACCTCCCTGAGCAGTGCGATGTCGTCGGCCGCGGCCGCCCCCGTGCGCTCCACGATCCGGTGCAGCGCCTCCTCCTGCCGTACCGTCCCCACCCGGCACGGCACGCACTGCCCGCAGGACTCGTCCCGGAAGAACTCGGCGATCCGCAGCAGCAGCCGGGGCAGCGGCACGGTGCCGTCGAAGGCCATGACGACGCCCGAGCCGAGCGTGGTGCCTGCTTCCCGGGTGCCTTCGAAGGTGAGCGGGATGTCCAGTTCGTCGGGCCGTACGAAACCGCCCGCTGCTCCGCCCAGGAGGACGGCCCTGAGGCCCGGACGCACCCCGGCCAGCTCCAGGACCTCACCCAGCGTCGCGCCGAACGGCAGCTCGTAGACGCCGGGCCGCTCCACGCTGCCGCAGACGCAGAACAGCTTGGGTCCGGTGGACTTCGCGGTGCCGATCGCCGCGTAGGCCGGGGCGCCCATGGTCAGGATCGGCAGCACGTTGACCAGCGTCTCGACGTTGTTCTCCACCGTCGGCTTGCCGAACAGGCCCTTCTCCACCGGGAAGGGCGGCTTGGAGCGCGGTTCCCCCCGGTAGCCCTCGATGGAGTTGAACAGGGCCGTCTCCTCGCCGCAGATGTAGGCGCCCGCACCGCGCCGGATCTCGATGTCGAAGGCGTAGCCCTGGCCGAGGACGTCGTCACCGAGGAAGCCACGCGCGCGTGCCCGCGCGATCGCGTGCTCAAGGCGGCGCAGGGCGCGCGGGTACTCGCCCCGCAGATAGACGTATCCCCGGTGCGCGCCGGTCGCGTACGCGGCGATCGTCATGGCCTCCACCAGCGCGTACGGGTCGCCCTCCAGGAGCACGCGGTCCTTGAAGGTGCCCGGCTCCGATTCGTCGGCGTTGCAGACCAGGTAGTGGGGGTGGTCGGGCTGCGACGCCGTGGCCTGCCACTTGCGGCCGGTGGGGAAGGCGGCGCCGCCCCGCCCGACCAGGCCGGAGTCGGTCACCTCGCGGATCACCCCGGCGGGACCGAGCTCGAAGGCGCGGCGCAGGGCGGTGTAGCCGCCGTGGGCGCGGTAGTCGTCGAGGGAGGACGGGTCGACCACCCCCACCCTGCCGAGCAGGACGAGCTCCGGGTCCCCGGCCTGCGGCGCCGCCGTCGCCGCGGGCGGCTCCTCGGGCGCCGAGTCGGGGGCGGTCGCGGCGAGGACGGCCTCCCGCACGGTCGCCGGCGCCGACACCGCCGTACGCACCGGATCGCCCGCCCTGACGGCGAGTGCGGCCGGGGCGCGTTCGCACAGGCCGAGGCAGGGGCCGCGCTGCACGCAGACACCGGGACCGAGCCGTGCCTCGACCCCGGCGCACAGGTCGGCCGCGCCCGCCGCCGTGCACGCGAGGTCCGTGCAGACGTGGAGCACGGTCGCGGGGCGGGGCCGGAGCGAGAACATCGCGTAGAAGGTGGCGACCCCGTACGCCTCCGCCGGCGGCACGGTCAGCCGCCGGCACAGGTAGTCGAGGCCGCCCTCGCTGATCCAGCCGATCCGGTCGTTGAGGGCGTGCAGCCCCGGCAGCAGCAGGTCGCGGCGGTCCCGGGCCTCGCGGCCGCCGCGGGCCCACCTGAGGTCGGCGTCGGACCGGTCGGCGCCCTCCCAGGAGGACTCCGGAGGGCCCAACAGGGCGTCCACGGCGGCCCGTTCGTCGTCCGTCGGCTTGCTGTCGCCGAAGTGCAGATCCATCAGGTCACCTCACGATGGTCGCGACGGGGAGCTTCTCGATCCGGATCGCCGACGCCTTGAACTCCGCCGTCCCGGCGATCGGGCAGTTGGCCTCGATCGTCAGCTGGTTGGTGTCCACCTCGTCGGGAAAGTGCATGGTCATGAACGCGAGCCCGGGGCGCAGTGCCGGATCGACCCAGACGGGAGCCGTCACCGCACCCCGCCGCGAGGACACCCGCACCTCCTCGCCGACCACGACCCCGTAGTGCTCGGCGTCCTCCGGGGACAGTTCGACGTACTCGCCGCGCCGCAGCGGGGAGGCGTAGCCCCCGCTCTGCACACCGGTGTTGTAGGAGTCGAGACGGCGCCCGGTGGTGAGCCGGATCGGGTACTCCTCGTCGGTGAGGTCGACCGGCGGATCGTGCCGCACGATCCCGAAGGGCGCCGGCATCCCACGCCTGGCCGGATCCTTCTCCCACAACCGGCCGTGCAGATAGGTCGGTTCGAGCTCCTCGGTGCTCGGGCACGGCCACTGGATGCCCTGGTGCTCCTCCAGACGCTCGTACGTCATCCCGTAGTGGTCCGGGGAGACGGAGCGCAGCTCGTTCCAGACGGCCTCCGAGTCGGCGTACTTCCAGTCGTGGCCCAGGCGTGCGGCCAGCTCGCAGATGATGTCGACGTCCTCGCGGGCCTCGCCGGGCGGGGTGACCGCTCGCCGGACCCGCTGGACCCGCCGCTCGCTGTTGGTGGTCGTGCCCTCGGTCTCCGCCCAGCCGGCCGTGGCGGGCAGGACGACGTCCGCGAGCTCGGCCGTCTTGGTCAGGAAGATGTCCTGGACGAGGAGGAAGTCGAGCTGCCGCAGACGCCGTACGGCCTGCTCGCTGTCGGCCTCCGACTGCGCCGGGTTCTCCCCGACGCAGTACACGGCCCGCAGCGAGCCCTCCTCCATCGCCTCGAACATCTCGGTGAGGTTCAGCCCGTAGTGGGGCTCGATGACCGTGTCCCACGCCGACTCGAACTTCAGTCGCGTGTCCGCGTCGAGGATGTCCTGGAACCCCGGCAGCCGGTTGGGGATGGCGCCCATGTCGCCGCCGCCCTGCACGTTGTTCTGACCGCGCAGCGGCTGCAACCCGGCGCCGTAGCGGCCCACTTGGCCTGTCAGCAGGGAGAGGTTGATGAGCGCGCGGACGTTGTCGGTGCCGTTGTGGTGCTCGGTGATGCCGAGGGTCCAGCACAGCTGGGCGCGCTCGGCGCGGGCGTAGGCGTGCGCCAACTCCCGTATCGCGCGGGCCGGTACGCCCGTCACCTTCTCGGCGAGCGACAGCGTCCACGGCTCGACCAGCGCCCGGTACTCCTCGAAGCCGGTCGTCGCCCGCTCGATGAACGCCTCGTTGGCGAGGCCCGCGTGGATGATCTCCCGGCCGATCGCGTGCGCCATCGGGATGTCCGTGCCGACGTTCAGCCCGAGCCAGCTCTCCGCCCACTCGGCGGTGGAGGTGCGGCGCGGATCGACCGCGTACATCCGCGCGCCGTTCCTGATGCCCTTCAGCACGTGCTGGAAGAAGATCGGGTGCGCGAAGCGGGCGTTGGAGCCCCACATCACGATGACGTCCGTGTGCTCGATCTCCTCGTACGACGACGTCCCGCCGCCGGAGCCGAAAGCGGCGGATAGCCCGGCGACGCTCGGGGCGTGACAGGTCCGGTTGCAGGAGTCGACGTTGTTGGTGCCCATGACGACCCGGGCGAACTTCTGCGCGACGTAGTTCATCTCGTTGGTGGCGCGGGCGCAGGAGAACATGCCGAACACGCCGCGGTTGCCCTGCAGGCCGCGGGCCGCCCGGTCCAGGGCCTCCTCCCAGCTCGCCCGCCGGAACGGCTCGTCACGGGAGTCCCGCACCAGGGGGTGGGTGAGGCGGGTGTAGGTCTTCGGCTGACGCTTCCTCATGCGGCGCTCCTCAGCGCGAGCAGGTCCGAGATGGCGTGCACGGTGCGCAGGGTCGGCACCTCCACACCGGTGATCTCCGCCAGCTCGACGACGGCGGCGAGGAGCACGTCGAGTTCGAGCGGCTTGCCGCGCTCCAGGTCCTGGAGCGTGGAGGTGCGGTGGTCGCCGACGCGTTCGGCGCCGGCCAGCCGGCGTTCGATGGAGACGCCGACCTCGCAGCCGAGGGCCTCGGCGACCGCGAGCGTCTCGGCCATCATGGTCTCGATGACCTTGCGGGTGCCGCCGTGCCGGCACATCTGCCGCATGGTGGCCCGGGCCAGCGCGCTGATCGGGTTGAACGAGATGTTGCCCAGCAGCTTGAGCCAGATGTCGTTGCGCAGGTCGGGTTCGACAGGGCACTTCAGGCCGCCGGCGACCATGGCCTCGCTGAAGTCGAGGCAGCGTTTGGACACGCTGCGGTCGGGCTCGCCGACGGAGAACCGGGTGCCTTCCAAGTGCCGTACGACTCCTGGTCCTTCGAGCTCGGTGGCCGCGTAGACGACACAGCCGACGGCCCGTTCGGGCGCGAGCACCGCACTGACCGCGCCGCCCGGGTCCACGCTCTCGACGCGGTGGCCGTCGTAGGGGCCGCCGTGCCGGTGGAAGTACCACCAGGGGATGCCGTTCTGGGCGGCGACCACCGTGGTGGTGTCGTGCAGAAGGGGCTCGATGAGCGGCCCGCACGCCGCGTACGAGGTGGCCTTCAGACCCAGGAAGACATGGTCGACCGGGCCGATCTCGGCCGGGTCGTCGGTGGCGTGGGCGTGCGCGGTGAAGTCCCCGCGCGGGCTGAGCACCCGTACTCCGTGCCGCCGCATGGCCGCCAGGTTCGGCCCACGGGCCACGAGATGCACGTCGGCGCCGGCGCGGTGGAGCGCGGCACCGACGTAGGCGCCGATCGCACCGGCGCCGAGGACTGCGACTTTCATGACGAGACAGCTCCGTTCGGTCGAGGGATACCGAGGAGAGGGCCGCACTGTCGAAATGTGTCGACCGAATATTGTCTACAGTATGGAAGTTGGGGGGACAAGACGTCGCGCAGCACCGGGGACACCGGTGCCGGGAGGGCCGGCGACCGTTCGTCGTCCGCCGCCGACCGTTCGTCGCCCCGTGCATACCGCTCATCGCACACCGTCGACGCATTGCCCTCCCGTACCTTCCCAACTCCGGTACGGATTCCTAGGGTTCGGGATCATGAGCCCCCCTGTAGCGCCGCCCGGCTGGAGCCGCTGGCTCGTCCCCCCGGCCGCCCTCTCCGTCCATCTCTCCATCGGCCAGGCCTACGCCTGGAGCGTCTTCAAGCCGCCGCTCGAATCCGCGCTGAACCTCGACGGCACCGAGAGCGCGCTGCCGTTCCAGTTCGCCATCGTGATGCTCGGTCTGTCGGCCGCGTTCGGCGGCACCCTCGTCGAGCGCAAAGGACCGCGCTGGGCGATGACCGTGGCGCTGGTCTGCTTCTCCTGCGGCCTGCTGCTGTCCGCGCTCGGCGCGGAGACCAAGCAGTTCTGGCTGATCGTCCTCGGCTACGGCGTGGTCGGCGGCGTCGGCCTCGGCATCGGCTACATCTCACCCGTGTCGACATTGATCAAGTGGTTTCCGGACCGGCCCGGCATGGCCACCGGCATCGCCATCATGGGCTTCGGCGGCGGCGCGCTGATCGCCTCGCCCTGGTCGGCGCAGATGCTGTCCTCCTTCGGCACCGACAACTCCGGAATCGCGCTGGCGTTCCTGGTGCTCGGGCTGTCGTACGCCGTCTTCATGTCGCTCGGTGTGCTGCTGGTGCGGGTGCCGCGCACGGAGAAGCCAGTCGAGAGCGCGCCCAGCGCCTTCGAGGGCGTGCAGGTCTCGGCGGCGAGCGCGGTGCGCACCCCGCAGTTCTGGTGCCTGTGGCTCGTGCTGTGCATGAACGTGACGGCGGGCATCGGCATCCTGGAGAAGGCCGCCCCGATGATCACGGACTTCTTCGCGAACAGCTCGGCCGCCGTGTCGGCGTCCGCCGCCGCCGGTTTCGTCGCCTTGCTGTCCGCCGCCAACATGGCGGGCCGCATCGGCTGGTCGTCCACCTCCGACCTGATCGGCCGCAAGAACATCTACCGCGTGTACCTGGGCGTCGGTGCCGTGATGTACGCGCTCATCGCCCTGTTCGGCGACTCCTCCAAGCCGCTGTTCGTGCTGTGCGCGCTGGTCATCCTCTCCTTCTACGGCGGCGGCTTCGCGACCATCCCCGCCTACCTCAAGGACCTTTTCGGCGCCTACCAGGTCGGCGCGATCCACGGCCGGCTGCTCACCGCCTGGTCCACGGCCGGTGTGCTCGGACCGCTGATCGTCAACTGGATCGCCGACCACCAGAAGGACGCCGGCAAGACCGGCTCGTCCCTCTACACCGTGTCCTTCGTCATCATGATCGGCCTGCTCGTCGTCGGCTTCGTCGCCAACGAACTCGTCCGGCCGGTCGACCCCCGTCACCACGTCCCCGCCCCGAGAAAGGCCGCCGATGTCGGAGCACGACAGCAGCCAGAGTCCGCCTGACCGGCGCCCGCTGATCGCCTTCGCCTGGCTGTGGGTGGGCGCGCCGCTCGTCTACGGCGTCTACGAACTCGTGGAGAAGGCGACGAAGCTGTTCACCGGGTGACTGTTCGGCAGGTGTTCGGGCGTCCGAGGGCCTGACAGAAGCCCACAACCCGGACGCCCGTTTCCTGTCGCCTCGGCTGCCGCCGTACTCGTCGGTCACTGATCAGACTGGTGGATCCCGCTACCCGAAGCAGTCACGAGGGGGATCCACCCATGAACGGCTCGCGCATCGCCGCCGTCGGCCACTACCAGCCCGCCAAGGTGCTCACCAACGAGGACCTGGCGGGCATGGTGGACACCAGCGACGAGTGGATCAGGTCCCGGGTGGGGATCCGTACCCGGCACATCGCCGGGCCCGACGAGCCGGTCGACGAACTCGCCGCGCACGCCGCCGCGAAGGCGCTCGCGGCGGCGGGCCTCACGCCCGGCGACATCGACCTGGTGCTCGTCGCCACCTCCACCGCCGTCGACCGCTCGCCCAACATGGCCGCCAGGGTCGCCGCCCGGCTCGGCATCCCCTCGCCCGCCGCGATGGACGTCAACGTGGTCTGCGCCGGGTTCACCCACGCCCTGGCCACCGCCGACCACGCGGTGCGCGCCGGCGCCTCGGCGCGCGCCCTGGTCATCGGCGCCGACAAGATGTCCGACGTGACCGACTGGAGCGACCGCACCACCTGTGTGCTCGTCGGCGACGGGGCGGGGGCCGCCGTGGTCGAGGCCGCCGACCGTCCGCTGATCGGGCCGGTGCTGTGGGGCTCGGTGCCCGAGATGGGGCACGCGGTACGGATCGAGGGGACGCCGGCCCGGTTCGCGCAGGAGGGGCAGAGCGTCTACCGCTGGGCCACCACCCAGCTGCCGTCCATCGCCCGCAAGGCCTGCGAACGAGCCGGGCTCGTCCCCGAGGAACTCGCCGGGGTCGTCCTGCACCAGGCCAACCTGCGCATCATCGAGCCCCTCGCCGAGAAGATCGGTGCCGTGAACGCCGTCGTCGCGCGGGACGTCACCGAGTCCGGGAACACCTCCGCGGCGAGCATCCCCCTCGCCCTGTCCAAGCTGGTCGAACAGGGCGCGATCTCCACCGGAGACCCGGTCCTGCTCTTCGGCTTCGGCGGGAACCTGTCGTACGCCGGACAGGTCGTCCGCTGCCCGTGAGCGCGGAGGCGCCGAACAGCCGTGTGACGAGGTCGACTCACCGGCCCCCTGGCGGTTGTGCGCCGTAGACTGTAGACGAAAGACAATCGATACTGGCTTTCCGGCTGCAGTTGCCCCGCGCTGCCCAGGAGGGGGACCGACCGATGTTGTCGACAGGACTGCCGCAGGGCGCGGTGCCCAAGCTCGAACGGCCCGGCCCGCTGCGCGACCGCGTCTACGAGGCGTTGCTCGAACTCATCACCACCCGCGCCCTCCAGCCCGGCCAGCACCTGGTCGAGAGCGAACTCGCCGGTCACCTCGGCGTGTCCCGGCAGCCGGTGCGGGAGGCGCTGCAGCGCCTGAACACCGAGGGCTGGGTCGATCTGCGGCCCGCCCAGGGCGCGTTCGTGCACGAGCCGACGGAGGAGGAGGCCGACCAGCTGCTCACCGTCCGCACGCTGCTGGAGGCCGAGGCCGCCCGGCTGGCCGCCGCCAACGCGGGCAGCGCCGGCATCGCGGTCCTTCAGGAGCTGTGCGCCGAGGGCGAGAAGGCGGTCGCCGCCGACGACGTGGACGGCGCGGTGGCGATGAACGCCCGCTTCCACGCCAAGATCATGGATCTCGCCGGCAACGCGGTCCTCGCCGAACTGGCCGCCCAGGTCGACCGCCGGGTGCGCTGGTACTACACGCCGATCGCCCGCCAGCGCGGCCGGCAGTCCTGGATCGAGCACCGCGAGCTGATCGCCGCGATCTCGGACCGGGACGAACAGCGGGCCACCCGGCTGATGCGCGACCACACGGAGCACACCCGGCGGTCGTACCACGAGCGCGAGGAGTCCTGACCCCGCGCGGGCAGGCCGTACCGGCCCTGACTCCACGGGTCGTAAGGGCCGCGCCGGCCTGACATCACATCCTTCTTTGTCCTGTGAGTGGAGAAAGTTGTAGCGAATTCGCGCACAGCTTCTTCTCAGGTTGGGTGTTCCTTGCTACGTTCCCCTCGAAAGCCGGAACACTGGCGGCCGATTGAGGCGGGGAGGGGCTCGTGAGACGCATGACGGCACGACCCGCGAACGCCCATCAGGCCAAGCTGCTCAAGCTGTTGCGCGACGCGGGACCCAACTCCCGTGCACAGCTGGGCGATCAGGTCGACCTCTCACGGTCCAAACTGGCCGTGGAGGTGGACCGACTGCTGGAGACGGGCCTGGTCGTGGCCGACGGACTCGCCGCCTCGCGCGGCGGCCGCCGCTCCCACAACGTCCGGCTCAATCCGGAACTGCGCTTCCTCGGCGTCGACATCGGCGCGACCTCGGTCGACGTCGCCGTCACCAACGCCGAGCTGGAGGTCCTCGGCCACCTCAACCAGCCGATGGACGTCCGCGAGGGCCCGGTCGCGGTCTTCGAGCAAGTCCTGTCCATGGCCGCGAAGTTGAGGGCCTCGGGGCTCGCGGAGGGGTGCGACGGCGCCGGCATCGGCGTCCCGGGACCGGTCCGCTTCCCCGAGGGCGTCCCGGTGGCTCCGCCGATCATGCCGGGCTGGGACGGCTTCCCCGTACGGGAGGCGCTCAGCCAGGAACTCGGCTGCCCGGTCATGGTCGACAACGACGTGAACCTCATGGCGATGGGGGAGATGCACGCGGGCGTCGCACGCTCCGTGGGCGACTTCCTCTGCGTCAAGATCGGCACCGGCATCGGCTGCGGCATCGTCGTCGGCGGTGAGGTCCACCGCGGGGTGACGGGCAGCGCGGGCGACATCGGGCACATCCAGGCCGTGCCCGACGGACGTCCGTGCGCCTGCGGCAACCGGGGCTGTCTGGAAGCCCACTTCAGCGGGGCGGCCCTCGCCCGGGACGCCGTGGAGGCGGCCGAGCAGGGGCTGTCGGAGGAACTCGCCTCGCGCCTCGCGGCGCACGGCACCCTCACCGCGGTGGACGTCGCCGCCGCGGCCGCCGCCGGTGACGCCACCGCCCTCGATCTGATCCGCGAGGGCGGCAACCGCACCGGCCAGGTCATCGCCGGCCTGGTCTCCTTCTTCAACCCGGGCCTGGTGGTGATCGGCGGCGGGGTGACCGGCCTCGGCCACACCCTGCTCGCCGCGATCCGCACCCAGGTCTACCGTCAGTCGCTGCCGCTCGCGACGGGCAACCTGCCCATCGTGCTCGGGGAGTTGGGCCAGAACGCCGGAGTCATCGGCGCGGCCCGCCTCATCAGCGACCATCTGTTCTCACCCGCGTAAGCGCACACTCCAGTACGGCTCACGTGTACGGCGGTCTGCTCCGCCGTGCCCCGAACCCACCTGTCCGCAGGCGCGCCGACCGAGCCTGCCCGCCCACACCCTGCAACCGGCCCGCACGCCCGCCAAGGGGATCCGCATGGCACCAGAACCACCGCTGCTCAGCATGTCCGGCATCACCAAGTCCTTCCCCGGAGTCCGGGCCCTCGACGGCGTCGACCTCGACGTCCAGGCCGGTGAGGTGCACTGTCTGCTCGGCCAGAACGGGGCCGGCAAGTCCACCCTGATCAAGGTCCTGTCCGGCGCCCACCAGCCCGACACCGGCACCATCGGCTGGCGCGGCGAACCGGTCACCCTCCGCTCGCCCATCGCCGCCATGCGCCTCGGCATCGCCACCATCTACCAGGAACTCGACCTGGTGGAGCACCTGTCGGTCGCCGAGAACGTCCACCTCGGCCACGAGCCGACGACGGCCGGTTTCGTCGTCCGGGCACGGGCGGCGAAGGCGTCGACCGCCGCTCTGCTGAGGCGACTCGGGCACCCGGAGATCGACCCGGCCCGGCTGGTGGGGGAGCTGTCGGCGGCCCAGCAGCAGATCGTGTCCATGGCCCGGGCGCTCTCCCACGACGTACGGCTCATCGTGATGGACGAGCCGTCCGCCGCCCTCGACCCCGACGAGGTCGACAACCTCTTCCGCATCGTCGGCGACCTGACCGCCGAGGGAGTCGCCGTCGTCCACATCTCCCACCGGCTGGAGGAGATCCGCCGCATCGGCGACCGGGTGACCGTGCTGAAGGACGGACGTGCGGTGGCCCGAGGGCTGCCCGCGAAGTCGACGCCGACCCGTGAGGTGGTCGCGCTGATGACGGGCCGCAACGTCGAGTACGTCTTCCCCGAGCGGCCCGCCCCTGTGCCGGACTCGGCCCCGGTGCTGGAGGTCCAAGGGCTCGCGCGGGAAGGGGAGTTCGCGCCCCTGGACCTCGAGGTGCGGGCCGGTGAGATCGTCGGCCTCGCGGGACTCGTCGGCTCCGGACGCTCGGAGATCCTGGAGACGATCTACGGCGCCCGCAGGCCCACCGCCGGTCAGGTCCGGGTGGACGGACGGGTGTTGCGGCCCGGGAGCGTACGCGCCGCGGTCCGGGCCGGCCTCGGGCTCGCTCCCGAGGAACGCAAGGCGCAGGCCCTGCTGATGCTGGAGTCCGTCACCCGCAATGTCTCCGTCTCCTCCATGTCCCGCTTCTCGCGCGCCGGCTGGATCGACCGGGGTGCCGAACGGGGGGCGGCGCGGGCGGCGACACGCGAGCTGTCGCTGCGGCCCGACAACCCCTCCGTGCCCGTGCGCACCCTCTCCGGCGGCAACCAGCAAAAGGCCGTCCTGGCCCGCTGGCTGCTGCGCGGCTGCCGTGTCCTGCTGCTCGACGAGCCGACCCGGGGCGTCGACGTCGGCGCCCGCGCAGAGCTGTACGCGGTCGTCCGGCGCCTGGCCGACGAGGGCCTCGCCGTCCTGCTGGTCTCCAGCGAGGTGCCCGAGGTGCTCGGCCTCGCCGACCGCGTCCTGGTGCTGCGCGAGGGACACGTCGTCCACACGGCCCCCGCCCGGGAGCTCGACGAACACCGCGTACTCGACCTCGTCATGGAAGGAAGCCCGGCGTCATGACGCAGCACGCCTCCCCGCCACGGGACAACACCGACAAGGTGCCGACGACCGGCCAAGTCCCGGTCTGGCGCGGCCTGTTCGCCCGCGCCGACGTCCGCACCCTCTCCCTCCTCGGTGTCCTCGCGGCCCTGGTCCTGATCGGCGGCATCACCAAGCCCGACGAGTTCCTCGACACCCGCAACCTCCAGCTCGTCCTCACCCAGGCCTCCGTCATCGGCGTCGTCACCGTCGGCATGACCTTCGTCATCACCTCCGGCGGCATCGACCTGTCGGTCGGCGCGATCGTCGCCCTGGCGTCGGTGTGGGCGACGACGGTCGCCACCCAGGACTACGGCTTCGCCGGGGTCCTGTTCACGGCGGTGATCGTCGGCGTGGGCTGCGGCCTGGTGAACGGCCTGCTCATCGCGTACGGCAACATGGTCCCCTTCATCGCCACCCTCGCCATGCTCGCCTCGGCCCGCGGCCTGGCCCTGCAGATCACCGACGGCCGCACCCAGATCGTCACCATCGACGGCATCCTCAAGCTCGGCGAGCGCGACTCCTACGTGCTCGGCGTCCCGCCGCTGGTCCTGGTCTTCGCGGTCGTGACGGTCATCGGCTGGCTGATCCTGAACCGCACCACCTTCGGACGCCGCACGGTCGCCGTCGGCGGCAACGCGGAAGCCGCCCGGCTCGCCGGCATCGACGTCCGACGTCAGCGGCTGTACCTGTACCTGCTGTCCGGGCTGTGCTGCGGCATCGCCGCGTTCCTGCTCATCGTCCTGTCCGGCTCCGGCCAGAACACCAACGGCAACCTCTACGAGCTGGACGCCATCGCGGCCGCGATCATCGGCGGAACGCTGCTGAGCGGGGGACGCGGGACCATCACCGGCTCGGTGCTCGGTGTCCTGATCTTCACGACGATCACCAACATCTTCGCCCTGAACAACCTGCAGAGCGACGTCCAGCAGATCGCCAAGGGGGCGATCATCGTCGCCGCGGTGCTGGTGCAGCGGCGTGGCGCGAGCACGTCCTGAGGTTCTGAGGTTCTGACGTTCTGAGTCTGAGGTCTGAGGTCTGAGGAAAGGTTTCAGTACTATGTCACATTCCACCGGTGGCAGTGCTATGTCACATACCACCAGCCGTAGAGGCCTCCTCTTCGGAGCCGCCGCCGTCTCCACCACCGCCCTCCTCACCGCTTGCACGAGCAACGAGAGCAAGGACGAGAAGACCGCGGCCGACAACCGGCCCGCCGCCGACGACAAGCCGGGCAAGCACGTCACCATCGGCTTCGCCGGACCCCAGGCCGACCACGGCTGGCTGAACGCCATCAACGACAACGCCGAGAGCCGCGCCAAGAAGTACTCCGACGTCACCCTGGAGATCACCGAGGGCTCCAACGACACCGCCGCGCAGATCGGCCAGATCGAGACGCTGATCAACAAGAAGGTCGACGTCCTGGTCGTGCTGCCCGCCGACGGCAAGGCCCTCACCCAGGTCGGCCTGAAGGCGATGCGCGCCGGCATCCCCGTCGTCAACCTGGACCGCATCTTCAACTCCCCGCAGGCGTACCGCTGCTGGATCGGCGGCGACAACTACGGCATGGGCCTCAACGCCGGCACCTACATCGGCGAGAAGCTGAAGGGGAAGTCGAACGCCAAGGTCGTCGAGCTGGCCGGACTGGACAACCTGGAGCTCACCAAACAGCGCAGCAAGGGCTTCGACGACGCCCTGAAGAACTACCCCAACATCAGGAAGGTGGCCCGCCAGGCCGCCGAGTTCACGGTCGAGTCCGGCCAGGCCAAGATGGCCCAACTCCTCCAAGCGCAGCCCAAGTTCGATGCGCTGTGGAACCACGACGACGACCAGGGCGTGGGCGCGCTGCGCGCCATCGAGCAGGCCGGGCGGGACGACTTCCTGATGGTCGGCGGCGCCGGAGCGCTCTCCGCCTTCCAGGCCATCAAGCAGGACAACGGCGTACTGAAGGCGACCGTCCTCTACCCGCCGACCATGGCCGCGTCCGCGATCGACCTGGCCCGGGCCCTCGGCCAGGGCAAGGGCGTGAGCGGCATGGCGGAGTTCGAGATCCCGGCGTCGATCACGCTCTACTCGGCCGTCGTCGACAAGGACAACGTCGACCAGTACATGCCCACCGGCTTCCGCTGACCGCCCCGCACCCCCCACGGCACAGCCACGAACAGGACGAGGACGAGGAGGACATCCGTATGGCACAGCCCCAGAAGTCGGACGGACCGGAGGCCGCGAAGCCGCCCCTGCGCGTCGGCATGGTCGGCTACGCCTTCATGGGCGCCGCCCACTCCCAGGGCTGGCGCACCGCGGGGCGCGTCTTCGACCTGCCGCTGCGGCCGGTCATGGCCGCGATCTGCGGGCGGGACGCGGCGGCCGTGCGGGCGGCGGCCGACCGGCACGGCTGGGCGACGGCCGAGACCGACTGGCGGGCCCTGATCGCACGCGACGACATCGACCTCGTCGACATCTGCACCCCCGGCGACAGCCACGCCGAGATCGCGCTCGCCGCCCTCACCGCCGGCAAGCACGTGCTGTGCGAGAAGCCTCTCGCGAACACCGTGGAGGAGGCCTCGGCGATGGCGGCGGCGGCCGAAGCCGCCCACGAGCGCGGTCAGTTGGCGATGGTCGGCTTCAACTACCGCCGGGTGCCGGCGACCGCCCTGGCCCGGCGGATGGTGGCCGAAGGGCGCCTCGGACAGTTGCGGCACGTCCGGGTGACGTACCTTCAGGACTGGCTCGTCGACCCGGAGTTCCCGCTCACCTGGCGGCTGCGCAGGGAACTGGCCGGCTCCGGCTCGCTCGGCGATCTCGGCGCGCACATCGTCGACCTCGCGCAGTACCTCGCGGGGGAGAGGCTGGCGGGGGTGTCCGCCCTGACGGAGACCTTCGTACGGGAGCGCCCGCTGCCCGTCGGCGCCACCAGCGGTCTGTCCGCCGTATCGTCCGCCGGCACCGGGCAGGTCACCGTCGACGACGCCGCCCTGTTCACCGGCCGCTTCGCCTCCGGCGCCCTCGCCTCCTTCGAGGCGACCCGCTACGCCACCGGCCGCAAGAACGCCCTGCGCATCGAACTCAACGGGGAGCGCGGCTCGCTCGCCTTCGACCTGGAGCGGCTCAACGAGCTGTCGTACCACGACGGCACGGAGCCGGGAACGCATGCCGGCTTCCGCCGCATCCTCGTCACCGAACCCGACCACCCCTACCTGGACGCCTGGTGGCCGCCGGGCCACGGCCTCGGCTACGAGCACACCTTCGTCCACCAGGCCCGCGACCTCGTCCACGCCGTCGCGGAGGGCCGCAGGCCCGAACCCTCCTTCGCCGACGGGCTGCAGGTGCAGCGCGTGCTGGCGGCGGTGGAGGAGAGCGCCGAGAAGAACTCCGTCTACACGCCCGTCGCCGTCTGAGGAGGTCCCCGACATGCCACGCCCGTTCACGCTCTTCACCGGCCAGTGGGCGGACCTGCCCCTGGAAGAAGTCTGCCGACTCGCCCGCGACTTCGGCTACGACGGCCTCGAACTCGCCTGCTGGGGCGACCACTTCGAGGTCGACAAGGCGCTCACCGACCCCTCCTACCTCAGGTCGAGGCACGAGTTGCTGGAGAAGTACGGCCTCCAGTGCTGGGCCGTCTCCAACCACCTCGTCGGGCAGGCCGTCTGCGACGCCATCATCGACGAACGCCACCAGGCCATCCTGCCGGTCGAAATCTGGGGCGACGGGGACCCGGAAGGGGTACGGCGGCGCGCGGCCGACCGCGTCAAGGACACCGCGCGGGCCGCGGCGGCCTTCGGCGTCGACACCGTCATCGGCTTCACCGGCTCCGCCATCTGGCACCTGGTCGCCATGTTCCCGCCCGCACCCGAGTCGATGATCGAGCGCGGCTACGAGGACTTCGCCGAGCGCTGGAACCCGATCCTCGACATCTTCGACGCGGAAGGCGTGCGGTTCGCGCACGAGGTCCATCCGAGCGAGATCGCCTACGACTACTGGACCACGCAGCGGGCCCTGGAGGCCGTCGGGCACCGTCCCGCCTTCGGACTGAACTTCGACCCGTCCCACTTCGTGTGGCAGGACCTGGACCCCGTCGGCTTCCTGTGGGACTTCCGCGACCGGATCTACCACGTCGACTGCAAGGAGGCCCGCAAGCGCCTGGACGGGCGCAACGGCCGCCTCGGCTCCCATCTGCCCTGGGGCGACCCGCGCCGGGGCTGGGACTTCGTGTCCGCGGGCCACGGCGACGTGCCCTGGGAGGACGTCTTCCGGATGCTGCGCTCCATCGACTACCAGGGCCCCGTCTCCGTCGAGTGGGAGGACGCCGGCATGGACCGGCTCCAGGGCGCCCCCGAGGCCCTGACCCGCCTCAAGGCCTACGACTTCGAGCCACCGTCGGCCTCCTTCGACGCGGCGTTCGGCAACTAGGCCTTGCTGATCGTCATCTGACCTTTCATCAGCTCCGGGATGACGGCGCATCCCGGCGTTCGCACCCGCCCGTACAACCGGCCCCCCATGGAGGCATTCGTGCACGGGAACGACCGCACCACCCGCACCGAAGGACTCACCACGTACAGACGACGCTTCCGCCGAGCGGTCGCCCTCCTCGGCGGCGCGCTCCTCGCCGGAGCGTCACTCACCCTCACCACACCCCAGGCCGGCGCAGCCGTCGCCGACCCGGCAGCCGCCCCCGCCGCGGCGGAGGACTTCCAGCAGGTCACCCTCGCCAAGGGGGAGGCGGAGGTCGGCGAACCCATGTCGCTCGCCGTCCTGCCCGACCGCTCCGTCCTGCACACCTCACGCGACGGCGAGCTGCGGCTCACGGACGCCGCCGGCAACACCAGGCTGGTCGGCAAGCTCGACGTCTACTCCCACGACGAGGAAGGGCTCCAAGGCGTCGGAGTGGACCCGGACTTCGCGACCAACCGCGCCATCTACCTCTACTACGCGCCCCCGTTGAACACCCCGGCCGGTGACGCCCCCGAGACGGGCACCGCGGCCGACTTCGCCCCCTTCGACGGCGTCAACCGCCTCTCCCGCTTCGTGCTGAAGGCCGACGGCACCCTCGACACCGCCAGCGAGAAGAAGGTCATCGACATCCCGGCCTCCCGCGGACTGTGCTGCCACGTCGGCGGCGACATCGACTTCGACGCGGCCGGCAACCTGTACCTGTCGACGGGCGACGACACCAACCCCTTCCAGTCGGACGGCTACACGCCCATCGACGAGCGCGCCGACCGCAACCCCGCCTTCGACGCCCAGCGTTCCGCGGGCAACACCAACGATCTGCGCGGCAAGATCCTGCGTATCAAGGTGAACGCCGACGGCTCGTACTCCATCCCCGACGGCAACCTCTTCGCGCCCGGCACCGACAAGACGCGGCCCGAGATCTACGCGATGGGCTTCCGCAACCCGTTCCGCTTCAGCGTCGACAAGAAGACGGGCATCGTCTACGTCGGCGACTACGGCCCCGACGCCGGCGCCGCCGACCCGGCCCGCGGCCCGGCCGGCCAGGTCGAGTTCGCGCGCGTCACCGGCCCCGGCAACTTCGGCTGGCCGTACTGCACCGGCGCCAACGACGCCTACGTGGACTACGACTTCGCCACGAAGACCTCGGGCAGCTCCTTCGACTGCCAGGCCCCGAAGAACAACTCCCCGCACAACACCGGCCTCACCGACCTGCCCCCGGCCCAGCCCGCCTGGATCCCCTACAACGGCCCGTCCGTACCGGAGTTCGGCGACGGCTCCGAGTCCCCGATGGGCGGTCCGGTCTACCACTACGACGCCTCCCTCGACTCGCCCGTCAAGTTCCCCGAGGCATACGACGGGAACTTCTTCGCCGGTGAGTTCGGCCGCCGCTGGATCAAGCGGATCGTGAGCGACGCCGACGGCACCGTGCAGTCCGTCAACGCCATCCCGTGGACCGGCACCCAGGTGATGGACATGGCCTTCGGACCCGACGGCGCGCTGTACGTCCTCGACTACGGCACCTCGTGGTTCGGCGGCGACGACAACTCCGGTCTGTACCGCATCGAGAACGCCACCGACGGCCACTCCCCGGTGGCCCAGGCCGCGGCGAGCAGCACCTCCGGACAGGCCCCGCTGAAGGCGCGGTTCTCCTCCGCGGGTTCGTCGGACCAGGACGGTGACGCCCTCACCTACAGCTGGGACTTCGGCGACGGAGGCAAGTCGACGGCGGCGAACCCGACGTACAAGTACAAGAAGAACGGCACCTACACCGCGACCCTGACGGCGAAGGACCCCAGCGGCCGTACCGGCAGCGCGAGCGTTCAGATCGTCGTCGGCAACACGGCACCGCGGGTGACCGTCGAACTCCCGCGTGACGGCCAGCTGTTCAGCTTCGGTGACGCGATCCCGTTCAAGGTGAGGGTCACCGACCCGGAGGACGGAACGGCCGTCGACTGCGCCAAGGTCAAGGTCACCTTCGTCCTCGGCCATGACACCCACGGCCACCCGATCACCTCGGCGAACGGCTGCACCGGCACCCTCCAGACCACCGCCGACGGCGGCCACGACGAGAACGCCAACATCTTCGGGGTCCTGGACGCCGAGTACACCGACAACGGAGGCGGCGGCCAGGCCCCCCTCACCTCCCACGGCCGCAACGTCCTGCAGCCCCGCCACCGCCAGGCCGAGCACTTCGGCGACAGCTCCGGCGTCACCGTCGTCGCCCGGGACACCGCGCACGGCGGGAAGACGGTCGGGGACATCGGCAACGGCGACTGGATCTCGTTCACCCCGTACGCCCTGAGCAACGCCACCAAGGTCACGGCACGCGTGGCGTCCGGCGGCGCGGGCGGGCGGCTGGAGATCCGCGCGGGTTCGCCGACCGGCACCCTGCTCGGCAAGGCGACCGTGCCCGTGACCGGCGGCTGGGACACCTTCCAGGACGTCAGCGCCGCCCTGTCGCGCGCACCGAAGAGCTCGACCACGCTGTACCTGGTCTTCAAGGGCGGTTCGGGCGCGCTGTTCGAGGTGGACGACTTCACCTTCACGACGAGCTGAGGGGAGGAGGACGCGATGCGCTCAACAGGCCGCTCATTCAGCGTCGTCGCCGGCGCGGCACTGCTCCTCGGCTGCGTCTGCGGCCCCGCCGCCGCGCACCCCGGGGACGCCGGGAAACGGGTACTGGTCTTCTCCAAGACCGCCGGCTTCCGGCACGACTCCATCCCGGCCGGCGTGGAGGCCGTGCGGCAGCTGGGTGCCGACGGCGGCTTCGCCGTCGACGCGACCGAGGACGCCGGGGCGTTCACCGCCAAGAACCTGCGCCGCTACGACGCGGTCGTGTTCCTGTCGACGACCGGGGACGTGCTGAACGACGCCCAGCAGAGCGCCTTCGAGCGCTACATCCGGCACGGCGGCGGCTATGTCGGCGTCCACGCCGCCGCCGACACCGAGTACGACTGGGCGTTCTACGGCGGCCTCGCGGGCGCCTACTTCCAGTCGCATCCGGCGATCCAGCCGGCGAAGGTGACCGTCGAGGACCGCGCTCACCCGGCGACCTCGGGCCTGCAGGGGACCTGGTCCCGTACCGACGAGTGGTACAACTACCGTTCCAACCCCCGGGACCGGGCCCATGTCCTCGCCTCGCTCGACGAGTCCTCGTACACCGGCGGCACCATGAACGGCGACCATCCGATCGCCTGGTGCCAGACCTACCAGGGCGGCCGCGCCTTCTACACCGGAGGCGGCCACACCAAGGAGTCGTACGCCGAACCGGCCTTCCGGCAGCACCTGTCGGGCGGTCTGCGGTGGGCGACCGGCGACGCCCAGGCCGACTGCCGTCCCGAGAACGGCTACCGGCCGCTGCTCGACGGCACGTCCCTGGACGGCTGGAAGCAGGCGGGCCCCGGCTCCTTCACCCTGGCCGACGACGGGACGCTGACGTCCTCGGGCGGTATGGGCCTGCTCTGGTACGCCACCTCGGGCTTCACGTCGTACTCCCTGAAGCTCGACTGGAGGACGGCCGGTCCCGACGGGGACGACAACTCCGGTGTGTTCGTGGGCTTTCCGCCCTCGGACGACCCGTGGTCGGCCGTGAACAACGGCTACGAGATCCAGATCGACGCCACCGACGTGCCCGACAGGACCACCGGGTCCGTCTACGGCTTCCAGTCCGCCGACCTGAACAAGCGCGACCGCGCGCTGAACCCGCCGGGGGAGTGGAACACGTACGAGATCCGCGTGGAGGGCGAACGGCTCCGCGTCTGGCTCAACGGCGTGAAGATCAACGATTTCACCAACACCGACCCGGCCCGGAGCCTCGTCGACGGACACATCGGCATCCAGAACCACGGAGCCGACGACCAGGTGTCCTTCCGCGACATCCGGATCAAGGAACTGCCCGGCAAGGGCGACTGAGCGGCGGCGGGCGGAGGACGCCGGACCTCCGCCCGCCGCCTTCCACCCCGTCCGGGGAATCGCGGGATCACGCATCCCGTCGCGCGGGATCCGTCGCCCCTGGACCTGCTGATTCATGGCGTATTGCACCCGACGTGTTCGACGAGGAGGCCGCCCATGTCCGCGTCCCTTTCCGTAGCCCGGCCACGCGTCGGGGTGTGGCTGATCGGGGCCCGTGGCTCCGTCGCCACCACTGTCGTCGCGGGCTGCGCCGCGCTGACCGCCGGCCTGCGACCGCCGACCGGCCTGCTCACCGAGACCCCCGCGTTCGCGGACACCGGCCTGCCGCCCCTCGCCGCGCTCGTCTTCGGCGGACACGACACCCAGGACTGCCCCCTGCCCAAACATGCCGAGGCCCTGGCGGCCGGAGGCGTCCTCCCACCCGGCCTCCCCGCTGCCGTCTCGGGTGAACTGACCGCCGCCGAGGAGGAGATCAGACCGGGTGGCCCGGTGCCGGGCGACACCCGCACCGAGGAGGAACTGATCGCCGCCTTCACCGCGGACATCCATGACTTCGTACGACGGTGCGGGCTGTCCCGGGCCGTGGTGGTGAACGTCGCCTCCACCGAGCCCCCGGCAACCGACCGCGCCCTCCCACCGAGCTCCCTCTACGCGGCGGCGGCCCTGCGCGCGGGCTGCCCGTACGTGAACTTCACCCCCTCGACCGGCCTGCACCACCCTTCGCTGGCAGCCGCCGCGGACAGGAGCGGCCTGCCGTACGCCGGGCGCGACGGCAAGACGGGCCAGACCCTTCTGCGGTCCGTCCTGGGCCCGATGTTCACCCAGCGTGCCCTGTCGGTCCGCGCCTGGTCCGGCACCAACCTCCTCGGCGGAGGCGACGGCGCGGCACTCGCCGACCCGGCCGCGGCCGCCGCCAAGAACGCCGGCAAGGAGCGGGTCCTGGCCGAGACCCTCGCGGTGCCCCCCGAGGGCGAGGTCCACATCGACGACGTCCCCGAGCTCGGCGACTGGAAGACCGCTTGGGACCACATCGCCTTCGACGGCTTCCTCGGCACCCGCATGATCCTCCAGACCATCTGGCAGGGCTGCGACTCGGCGCTGGCCGCGCCCCTGGTGCTCGACCTGGCCCGGCTGACCGCCCGAGCCCACGAGGCGGGCCTGTCCGGGCCCCTGGGCGAACTGGGCTTCTACTTCAAGGACCCGGTGGGTGACGGACCGGCCGCGCTGGGCGAGCAGTACCCGGCGCTCCTCGGGTTCGCGGAGCGACTGCGGGCGGCGGACGGGGGAGGCGGCTCCGACGATGAGTCCGCCGCTTCCGATCGGCACGCGGATCACGGTGGTTCGGGTCGGACGGGGGAGCGGCGATGAGCCGACTGCGGGCGTGGGAGTTCGGCCGGTGGACGGGGCGGAGAGCCGGCGAAAGTACCGGCGTCATCGAGCCGAGGCCGGGTTCCCGGGCGGATGCCGTGCGGGGACGGAGCGGCGGCGGAGCTGCGGGTGCCGTCGAACCGACGCCGGCTCGACGGACGGGTGCCGTGGGTGCCGACCGGCGTACCGGGGCAGGCCCGACGGCCACTGCCCGATCGGCCGGACGCGCGCCGTCGCCGGACGCGGCGCGCACCGCCTCCCTCGCCGCACACGCCCTCGCCTGGGCCGAACTGCTGCGGCTCCCCGCCCTGTTCACCGTCCCTGGTGACGCCCTCGCCGGCGCCGCCGCGACCGCCCCGGCCCCGAACGCCCGCACTCTCCTCGCCATCGGATCCTCCCTCTGCCTCTACGAGGCGGGCATGGCCCTCAACGACTGGTCCGACCGTGAGGAGGACGCGGTGGAGCGCCCCCACCGGCCCCTCCCCTCGGCCCGCATCCACCCGGCCGCCGCCTTCTCGGCCGCCTGCGCCCTCACCGGAGCCGGCCTCGCGCTCGCCGCCCGTGCGGGCCGCCCCGCTCTGACGGTCGCCGCTCCGCTCGCGGCCACGGTCTGGGCGTACGACCTCGGCCTGAAGCGAACCCCGGTCGGCCCGGCCGCCATGGCCGCCGCCCGTGGACTCGACCTGCTGCTCGGCGCGGCAGCCACGACCGGCCACCCGCGCAGGGCCCTCCCCTCCGCGGCGCTGCTCGCCACCCACACCCTCGCGGTGACGGCCGTCTCCCGCCGGGAGACGACAGGCGGCTCACCCCTGACCCCACTGGCCGCCCTCGCCACCACCGGCGTCCTCACCCACCTCCTCACCCGCCGACTCTCCCCGGGAACCGCCCTGCGCTCGACGCTCGGCGCGGCCTACGCCCTCACCGCGGCCCGCCCCTACGCCCACGCAGCCCTCAACCCGTCACCCCCGCTCACCCAACGAGCCGTCGGCAGCGGTGTCCGCGCCACGATTCCGCTCCAGGCCGCACTCGCCGCCCACTCCGGTGCCCGTTCCACCGCGGTGCTGGTGGCGACGCTCGCCCCGCTCGGCAGGCGGTTCGCGAGGACGGTGAGCATCACATGACCACGGAGAAGACGCACCGGCCCAACGGGATGCCGACTTGGGGGTCGACCGGCCCCCTTCGTTTCGGCTACGGCACCAACGGCCTCACCGACCTCCGGCTCGACGAGGCCCTCGCCCTCCTCGCCGACCTCGGCTACGACGGCGTCGGACTCACCCTCGACCACATGCACCTCGACCCCCTCGCCTCCGACCTCGCCTCCCGAACACGCCGAGTCGCCCGACGCCTCGACGCCCTCGGCCTGGACGTCACCGTCGAGACCGGCGCCCGCTACGTACTCGACCCGCGCCGCAAGCACGGCCCCTCCCTGCTGGACCCCGACCCCGACGACCGGGCCCGGCGGGTCGGGCTACTGATCCGCGCCGTCCAGGTCGCCGCCGACCTCGGCGCACACGCCGTGCACTGCTTCAGCGGGATCATGCCGGCCGGCACGGACCCGGACACGGCGTGGAAACGTCTGGCCGAGTCACTGACCCCCGTCCTGGAGGCCGCCGCCGGCGCGGGCATTCCCCTCGCTGTCGAACCGGAACCGGGCCACCTCCTCGCCGCCCTCGCCGACTTCCACCACCTCCGCCGCATCCTCGGCGACCCCGGACACCTCGGTCTGACGCTCGACATCGGCCACTGCCAGTGCCTCGAACCCCTCTCTCCCGCCGACTGCGTACGCGCCGCCGGTCCCTGGCTCCGGCACGTCCAGATCGAGGACATGCGCCGTGGCGTCCATGAGCACCTCCCGTTCGGAGAGGGCGAGATCGACTTCCCGCCCGTCCTCGCTGCCCTCGCCGCCACCGGCTACCAGGGCCTGACCGCCGTCGAACTGCCCCGCCACTCCCACGCGGGCCCCCACTTCGCCGCACACTCCCTCCCATTCCTCCGGCGCGCGGCGACGAAAGCCGCTCAGTCGCCCGACGCCGCACCCCACGGCGATCCCTCCGCCGCCCCCGAAGGGAGCAGCACCCCATGACGCATCGGCACACCACGCGGAACACTTCGCGGGCGGCCCACACGGAGACAGACCGGGACGCGCAGTCGCAGCTCGACCCCGGGAACAGCACTCCGGCCCGCGCGGGAGCAGGCCGGAAGGGCTTCGGCGGCCCCGACCGCGCGTCCACCTCACCCTCTGGCGACACAGCCCCGGCCACCCTGACTCCTCCATCCGCCCTCACCCCTCCGTCCGCCTTGTACCGCCACCTCGTCGCCCGCCTCGGTGAGTCCGCCCGCGCCTGGCTCGAACAGGCCCTCACCGAGGCCGCCGCCCAGCCCGGCATCCACGGACCGATCTCCACGTGGGAGCTGCGCATCGCCGAGGCCGGTCGGCGCTGCGGACCCGAGCACGCCGACGCCGCCCGTGTGCTGATCCTGCACGCCGCCCGCGCCGGCGCCGACGCGCTCAGCCGGGTCTATTTCCAGGGCACCGCCGCCGAACGCCGCGCCGTCCTGCACGCCCTGCCCCATCTGGTCGCCGGCCCCGAGGCCGTTCCGCTCGTCGAGGACGCCCTGCGCACCAACGACACCCGCCTCCTGGCCGCCGCCGTCGGCCCGTACGCCGCCCGGCACCTCAGCCCGCATCTCTGGCGCCACGCCGTTCTGAAGTGCCTGTTCACCGGGGTCGCCGTGGACGAGGTCACCGACCTGGACCGGCGTGCCCGCGGGGACGGCGAACTCGCCCGCATGCTCGCCGACCACGCCGCCGAACGCACCGCCGCGGGTCGTGCCGTGCCCCAAGACCTGTACCGCGTCCTGACCCTGAGCGACCCCACGGCCACCCCACCCGCGCCGGCTGCCGAACCCGGCGTGCGCGGCGGCGACGGCAAGGAGTCCTGATGCGTATCTTCGACCCTCACATCCACATGACCTCCCGCACCACCGACGACTACGCCGCCATGCACGCCGCCGGCGTCCGCGCCGTCGTCGAACCCTCCTTCTGGCTCGGCCAGCCCCGCACCTCTCCCGCCACCTTCTTCGACTACTTCGACTCCCTCCTGGGCTGGGAACCCTTCCGTGCCGCCCAGTACGGCATCGCCCACCACTGCACCCTCGCCCTCAACCCCAAGGAGGCCAACGACCCCCGCTGCGCGCCCGTCCTCGACGAACTGCCCCGCTATCTCGTCAAGGACCAGGTCGTCGCCGTCGGCGAGATCGGCTACGACTCGATGACCGCGGCCGAGGACACCGCGCTCGCCGCCCAGCTCCAGCTCGCCGCCGACCACGGCCTGCCCGCGCTGGTGCACACCCCGCACCGCGACAAGCTCGCCGGACTGCGCCGCACCCTCGACGTCGTCCACGAGTCCGCGCTGTCCCCGGACCGCGTCCTGGTCGACCATCTCAACGAGACCACCGTCAAGGAGGCCAAGGACAGCGGCTGCTGGCTGGGCTTCTCCGTCTATCCCGACACCAAGATGGACGAGGCGCGCATGGTCGCGATCCTGCGGGCCTACGGCCCCGAGCAGGTGCTCGTGAACTCGGCCGCCGACTGGGGCAGGAGCGATCCCCTCAAGACCCGCAGGGTGGCCGACCTGATGCTGGCCGAAGGGTTCGGCGAGGACGAGGTCGACCGGGTCCTGTGGCAGAACCCCGTCGCCTTCTACGGACTCAGCGGCCGCCTGAACCTGGACGTCCCGGGCACGGACGCCACCCACGAGGGCAACTCCATCCTCCGTGGCGGGGCGTGAGCCATGCGATTCCGCCACCCCGACGGCTCCACCGTCCACCTCGCCTACTGCACCAACGTCCACCCCGCCGAAACCCTCGACGGCGTCCTCGCCCAGCTCCGCGAACACTGCGAACCCGTCCGCCGGCGCCTCGGCCGTGACCGTCTCGGCATCGGCCTCTGGCTCGCCAAGGACGCCGCGCACGCCCTGGTCACCGACCCCTCCGCCCTGCGCGGCCTGCGCACCGAACTCGACCGCCGAGGACTGGAGGTGGTCACCCTCAACGGCTTCCCCTACGAGGGTTTCGGCGCCGAGGAGGTCAAGTACCGCGTCTACAAGCCCGACTGGGCCGACCCCGAACGCCTGGACCACACCACCGCCCTGGCCCGCATCCTCGCCGGGCTGCTGCCCGACGACGTCACCGAGGGCACCATCTCCACCCTCCCGCTCGCCTGGCGCACCGCCTATGCCCAAGACCGCGCCGAGAAGGCCCGCACGGCCCTCGTCACCCTCGCCGAACGCCTCGACGCCCTTTGTGAGTTGACCGGCCGGTCGATCCGCGTCGGCCTGGAGCCGGAACCCGGCTGCGTCGTGGAGACCACCGGGGACGCGATCGACCCGCTCACCCGCATCGGCCACGACCGTATCGGCGTCTGCGTCGACACCTGCCACCTCGCCACCTCCTTCGAGGATCCGCACACCGCCCTGGACGCGCTCACCGAAGCACGCGTCCCCATCGTCAAATCCCAGCTCTCCGCCGCCCTGCACGCCGAACACCCCCGTCTCCCCGCCGTCCGTGCCGCCCTGGCGGCCTTCGACGAACCCCGTTTCCTGCACCAGACCCGCACCCTGGCGGCGGCAGGCCCGCACGGCACCGACGACCTCGGCGAGGCCCTGGCCTCCGGTGCCCTGCCCGACACGGCACCCTGGCGAGCCCACTTCCACGTCCCTCTGCACGCGGCCCCCGCCGCGCCCCTGACCTCCACGTTCCCCGTCCTGCGGGCCGCCCTGTCCCGGCTGGTCGGCGGCCCGCACCCGCTCACCCACCACCTCGAAGTCGAGACCTACACCTGGCAGGCCCTCCCGCCCGAACTCCGGCCCCGAGGCCGCGCCCAACTCGCCGACGGAATCGCCGCCGAACTCACCCTCGCCCGCGACCTGCTGACCGACCTCGGCCTCAAGGAACTGCCATGAGCACCCACCGGGCCCCGACCAGCCCGACCCCCCTCCTCGTCCTGGACGTCGTGGGCCTCACCCCCCGTCTCCTCGACCACATGCCCCACCTCGAGAAGCTCGCCCGATCCGGCTCCCACGCCCCGCTCGGCACCGTCCTTCCCGCGGTGACCTGCGCCGCCCAGTCGACCTTCCTCACCGGCACCCACCCGTCCGAGCACGGCATCGTCGGCAACGGCTGGTACTTCCGCGAACTCGGCGACGTCCTGCTGTGGCGCCAGCACAACGGCCTGGTCGCCGGCGACAAGCTCTGGGACGCAGCCCGCCGCGCGCACCCCGGCTACACGGTCGCCAATATCTGCTGGTGGTACGCCATGGGCGCCGACACCGACATCACCCTCACTCCCCGTCCCGTCTACTACGCCGACGGCCGCAAGGAACCCGACTGCTACACCCGGCCCCCGGCCCTGCACGACGAACTCACCGAGAAACTCGGCACCTTCCCCCTCTTCCACTTCTGGGGCCCCGGCGCCGACCTGGTCTCCAGCCAGTGGATCATCGACGCGACCCGCCACATCCTGCGCACCCGCCACCCCGACCTGGCCCTGTGCTACCTCCCTCACCTCGACTACGACCTGCAACGCTTCGGCCCCGACGACCCGCGCTCCCGCAAGGCGGCCACCGACCTGGACGCCGCCCTCGCCCCGCTCCTGGACGACGCAGCCGCCGAGGGCCGCATCGTCGTCGCCCTGTCCGAGTACGCCATCACCCGCGCCGACCGGCCCGTGGACATCAACCGCGCCCTGCGCCGCGCCGGCCTCCTGGAAGTGCACACCCAGGACGGCATGGAGTACCTGGACCCGATGGCCTCCCGTGCCTTCGCGGTCGCCGACCACCAGATCGCCCACGTCTACGTGCGCCGACCCGAGGACCTCGACACCACCCGGCAAGCCCTGGCCGACCTGCCCGGCGTCGACCGGCTCCTCGACGACGAGGGCAAGAAGACCCACCACCTCGACCATCCGCGTTCCGGCGAACTCGTCGCCGTCGCGGAACCGGACGCCTGGTTCACGTACTACTACTGGCTCGACGACGCCCGCGCGCCCGACTTCGCGCGACTCGTCGACATCCACCGCAAACCCGGCTACGACCCGGCCGAGCTGTTCATGGACCCACTCGACCCCTACGTCAGGGTCAAGGCCGCGGCCGCACTCGCGCGCAAGAAACTCGGCCTGCGCTACCGCATGGCGGTCGTGCCCCTCGACCCGTCACCTATTCGCGGCAGCCACGGCCGCCTTCCCACGAGCGACGACGACGGTCCGCTCCTCATCTGCTCCACCCCCCGCGCCGTCGGCGACCGCCTCGCGGCCACCGACGTGAAGTCACTCCTGCTCCACCTCGCCGGTCTGGACCGACCGGCCCCGCAGGACCCGTCCGTTGCGACTGGTCCCCAGTGAAGCACTCACCACTGACAACGCCCTCCGACACCGAGGAGTTCCAGGCATGAGCCGCATCTCCCAGACCGATCCCGAACTCACCCACCGCCTGACCAGACGAGGCATGCTCGGCGTGGCCGCCGGCGCCACCGCGGCGGCCCTGCTCGGCGCCGCGTCCCCGGCGACGGCCGCCGAGTCCGCCTCCGCAGGCCGTGGCCGCCCCGTCCTGCCGCCCGGCCGGCTCGGCATCCAGCTCTACAGCCTGCGCGACAAGGTCTCCACACTCGGCTTCGGGCCCGTCTTCGCCGAACTGGAGAAGTACGGGTACGACGAGGTCGAGTTCGCCGGATACACGCAGGGCTCGGCCGGCCCCATCACCCTCGCCCAGCTCCGCCGGCTGGCCCGCAACCACGGTCTGACCCCGATCGGCAGCCACGTCGGCTACTACTCCGACGACCCGAACGCCTACACCTTCGCCCAGAACCTCACCAAGGTCCTGGACGACGCCCAGGCACTGGGCCTCAAGCACATCGGCACCGCCTCCGGACCGTTCCGCTACGGCTCGACCGTCGACGCCTGGAAGCGCGCCGCCGAGGAGTTCAACACCTACGGCGCGGCGGCGAAGGCACGTGGCATGAAGTTCTACCAGCACAACCACTCCGACGAGTTCTCCTTCGCCGCCGACAACCCCAAGGTCCGCCTCTACGACGTGCTCCTCGCGGAGACCGACCCCGACCTGGTGTTCCTGGAGATGGACATCTTCTGGGCCTACGCCGGCCAGTTCCGTTTCTCCAAGCGGCCCGATGGCAGCCCCGCACCCTTCGAACCCCTCGACTACGTCCTCAGACACCCGCACCGCTACCCGCTCTTCCACGTCAAGGACGGGGTGAGCGATCCGTCGAACCAGTTCGGCTACCGCATGGTGGACGTCGGCGACGGCGACATCGACTACCAGAAGTTCATCTCCGCCGTGACCCGGCTCCGCGGTGAGCGCCTGGCCCACCACTGGCAGACCGAACACGACCAGCCCGCCGAGTCGTTCACCTTCGCGCGCCGCTCCAGTGCGTACCTGCACTCATTGCGCGAGAAGTGCTGAACCGTACGCCGGCGTGAAAAGGCCCTCCCCGTACCCGGGGAGGGCTTCCTCAGGCGCGCGTGCCGTCAACTCGCGGGCTGCGGTTGCGCCGTGAGCACGTCCGAGCCGCTGCGCCCCGGCTGCCGCAGCAGCAGGGCGATCGCCGCCGCGACCATGGAAACGCCGCCGGCCAAGGCGTACGCCCCGTTGTAGCCCCAGGCCGCGACCACCATGGAGCCGAGGCCGCCGCCGAAGAGGCCGCTGACCAGCTTGCCGCTGTAGACCAGGCCGTAGTTGGTGGCGTTGTAGTTCTCCCCGAAGTAGTCCGGGGTCAGCGCCGCGAACATCGGGTAGAAGGCGCCGCCGCCGAAGCCGGAGAGGAAGGCGAAGAACAGGAAAAGCCACTCGCTCTTCATCTCACCCGCCAGGATCACGCCGAACTGGGCGAGACCCAGCACGACGATGACGAACACCAGGGTCGACTTGCGGCCCCACTTGTCCGACAGCCAGCCCACGACCCCTCGCCCGATGCCGTTGATCACCGCCATGACGCCCATGGAGGACGCCGCGACCAGCGGGCCGAAGCCGACGTCCTTGGCGTAGTCGACCTGGAAGGAGATCCCGAAGATCGACACACCGGCGGTCATCACGATGGCCACCCACATCAGCGGCAGCATGCCCGTCCTGATGGCCTCCTTCGGCGTGAACTGCCGTACCGCCGGGGGGTTCTTGGCCAGGCTCGCCGCGTTCTTCTGGCTGCCGGCGAACGTCAGCGGGTCGATGTCCGCGGGCCACCAGTTCTTCGGCGGGTCCTTGAAGAACATCGCGCATCCGGCGACCACGATCATGACGTAGCAGCCGATCAGGTCCAGCACCCGGTGGTAGTTCCCGGTGTCGAAGGCGTAGTTGAAGATGAAGATGAACGGCAGCGACCCGTAGGCGAAGCCGCCGTTGACGAAGCCGGTCCGGGCGCCCCGGCGCTCGGGGAACCACTTGCCGACCATGTTGATGCAGGTCGCGTAGACCAGACCGGAGCCCAGGCCGCCCACCACGCCGAAGCCGAGGATGGCCAGCCACACGTTGCTCAGGTGCGACAGGGCGAGGAAGCCGACCAGGCACATGCCGGAACCGATGTACATGGCCCTGCGCGCCGTCAGGATGCCCTTCTCGCGCATCCAGCCCGCCGGGAAGGCGATGCCCGCCTGGAAGAACACCCAGACGCTGAGGATCCAGAAGGTGTTGGACTGCGTCCAGCCGTGCGCGTGGGACAGGGTGTCCTCCGCGGAGCCGTACGCGTATTCGGAGACGCTGATGGCCATCATGGCGATCCACGGGAGGTACACCATGAGCTTGCGGGAGTGGCCGAGGATGTCCCGGTCGGTCTCACCGACGCGGTAGACGCGGCCGTTGGAGTCGGTCACCTCACGGTAGGGACGGTGTGCGGCTGCCGTGTCGGCCGAGAGCGGATCTGCTGTCATGCTTATGCCATCTCCTCGCCGAGCGGGTGCGGGTTGGGGACGATGCGACGGGCACTGGGCCGGCCCGGGGCCTTGAGGAAGAGCGCCAGTACCGCGGAGGCCAGGCCGATGGAGCCGGCCAGGACGAACGCGCCGTGGTAGTCCCACTCGCCGACGACGACGGCGCCCAGACCGGAGCCCACGAGCCCGGAGATCAGCTTCGAGCTGTAGACCATTCCGTAGTTGGTGGCGTTGTTGTTCTCACCGAAGTAGTCGGCCGTCATGGCCGCGAACAGCGGGAAGATCGCCCCGCCGCCGAAGCCGGAGACCATGGAGCAGAACAGGAAGAACGGCATGCTGCCCATCTGGCCGGACACCAGCACGCCGAACTGCGCGGTGCCCAGCACGACGCACACGATGATCAGCGTGTTGCGCCGGCCGTAGCGGTCGGAGATCCAGCCGATGACCCCGCGCCCGGTGCCGTTGACGATGGCCTTCAGGGACATCGCCGTGGCCACGATCCCGCCGGCGAAGCCCATGTCCTTGCCGAAGGGCACCTGGAAGGCGATGCCGAAGATATTGATGCCGGCCGTGCACAGCAGACAGAACCACATCATCCACAGGACGGGCGTACGGGCGGCCTCCCTCGGGGTGTACTGCTTGACCGCCGGCGGGTTCTTCTCCAGCGCCCGGCGGATCTTCGGGTCGTCGGTCTGCTTCAGCGGGTCCACGTGCGGCGGCCACCAGTTCTTCGGCGGGTCCTTGAAGAACCAGCCGGCCGAGGCCACCAGCAGGCACAGTCCGATGCCCGCACAGGCGAGCACGGTCCGGTAGTTGCCGAGGTCCATGTAGGAGGTGAACAGGAAGACGAAGGGCACGGACCCGTAGGCGAAACCGCCGTTGACGAAGCCCGTCTTGCCGCCCTTGCGCTCCGGATACCACTTGCCGACCATGTTGACGCAGGTCGCGTAGACGAGACCGGCGCCGATGCCGCTGCACATCCCGAAACCGAAGTAGGCGACGGCCACGTTCGGCGCGTACGCCAGCGACAGATAGCCCAGCATCGTGCCGACGGCGCCGATCAACATCGCCGTACGCGCGGGCAGCCGTCCGCTCTCGCGCAGTTGTCCGGCGGGGAAGGCCACGGCCGCCTGGAAGAACACCCAGACGCCCATCAGCCAGAAGATGTGTCCGCTGCTCCACAGATGCGCCTCGTGGAGCGTGTCCTCGGCCGAGGTGAACGCGTACTCGGCGGAGCTGATGCCCATCATGCCCACCCAGGGCAGGACGACCATCCACCTGCGCCTGCGGCCCATCAGATCGACATCACTCTCGCCGATCCGGTAGACGCGGCCGTTGCGGTCCCTCACCTCCCTGTAGGGGACGGACGCCGAACAGTCGGTCGTTGTCATGGTTGAGTGCCCCTTGCGTCGAAAGTTCTGGCCAGCGCCCCCTGTCCAATGCCTTTCGTGTGCGCACGGGTCCCGAGGGCCGGCCGACCGCACTGTCGGCCGGCCCCGCGCGTGGGTCACCTCATGAACCGCCCCCCAACAGCCCCGCGGCCCGGGCCCAGCGGGCTGTGTCACGCCCGGGGGCCGACCCCCGGGCCCCCGGCCGGTGCATCGTGTCCGCCGGCCTCACAGCAGCCCCGCCGCCCGCGCCCAGCGGTACTTCGCGCCGAGCACGGCCACCGGCTTCTCGGTGGTGTACGGGTACGCCATGACCCCGCGCTCGTAGAGGTACTGGCAGGCCTCCTCGACCTCGACGTCACCCGCGAGGGAGGCCACCACGGGCTTTTCGATCCCGCGCTCGCGGAACTCGGCCACCACGCGCGCGGTGAGCTCCGCGAAGACCATCGGGGGAGTGACGATCGTGTGCCAGTAGCCGAGGACGAGCGCGTGGATGCGCGGATCCTCCAGACCGAGCCGGATCGTCGCCTCGTACGTCGACGGCGGTTCGCCGCCCGTGATGTCGACCGGGTTGCCCGCGGCCCCGAACGGCGGGATGAACTGCCGGAACGCCTCGTCCAGGTCCGGGGGGATCTCCATCAGGGACAGACCGTTGTCGGTCACCGCGTCGGACAGCAGCACACCGCTGCCGCCGGCCCCGGTGATGATCACGACGTTGTCGCCCTGCGGCGCGGGAAGCACCGGCAACGCGCGCGCGTACTCCAGCATGTCGTTCAGCCCGGGCGCCCTGATCACGCCGGCCTGCCGCAGGATGTCGTCGTAGACGGCGTCGTCGCCCGCAAGCGCCCCGGTGTGCGACCCGGCCGCCTTCGCGCCCGCCGCCGTACGGCCCGCCTTGAGGACCACGACCGGCTTCCTCGGTACGGTCGCCCGCGCGGCCTCCACGAAGGCGCGGCCGTCCTTGAGGTCCTCCAGGTGCATCGCGATGCACTCGGTGTGCGGGTCCTCGCCGAACCAGGTCAGCAGGTCGTCCTCGTCCAGGTCGGACTTGTTGCCGAGGCCCACGATCGCCGACACACCCGTCTTCGTGGTGCGGGCGAAACCCAGGATGGCCATGCCGATGCCCCCGGACTGGGAGGTCAGCGCCACCGGGCCCTTGACGTCGTACGGCGTGCAGAACGTGGCGCACAGGTCCTGCCAGGTCGAGTAGTAGCCGTAGATGTTGGGGCCGAGGAGGCGGACGCCGTGCCGCTCGGCGATCGACACGATCTCCGCCTGGAGTTCGTGCTCGCCGGTCTCCGCGAAGCCGGAGGGGATCAGCACGGCGTTGGGGATCTTCTTGCGTCCCACCTCCTCCAGGGCCGAGGCCACGAACTTGGCGGGGATAGCGAAGACCGCCACATCCACCTCACCGGGAACGTCGGTGACACTCTTGTACGCCTTGCGGCCCAGAATGTCATGGGCCTTGGGGTTCACCGGATGGATCTCCCCGGCGAAGCCTCCGTCGACGAGGTTGCGCATGACCGAATTGCCGATCTTGCCCTGCTCGTTGGAGGCGCCGATCACGGCGACCGACGACGGCTGCATCAGCCGCCGCATGGAGGTGAGGATCTCCTCGCGCGTGTACCTCCTGCGCGGTGGCGGCTGCTTCTCGGCGAGGATGACGCGGATGTCGGCGGCGACCGCGCCCTCCGGGGTCGCGATCACGGGGTTGAGGTCGACCTCCGCGATCTCCGGGAAGTCCGCGACCAGTTGGGACACCCGCCGGATCTGCTCCGCGACCGCCCACCGGTCCACCCCCGCCTGACCCCGCACCCCGCGCAGGATCTCCGCCGACCGGATCGAGTCCAGCATGGACAGCGCCTCGTCGGCGCTCACCGGCGCCAGCCTGAACGTGACGTCCTTGAGGACCTCGACGAGAACGCCGCCGAGCCCGAAGGCGACGACCTTCCCGAAGGTCGGGTCCGTCACCGCGCCGACGATGACCTCCTGCCCCCTCGGCAGCAGTTCCTGGATCTGCACCCCCTCGATCCGCGCGTTCGCGTCGTACGCGCGCGCGTTGTCGACGATCTCGTGGAACGCCGCCCGCACGTCCGCGGCGCCCTCGACACCGACGACCACACCGCCGGCGTCGGTCTTGTGGAGGATGTCCGGTGAGACGATCTTCATCACGACGGGCCCGCCGAAACGCGCCGCGTACGCGACCGCCTCGTCCACGTCAGTGGCCAGCTCCTCGCCCGGTACGGCGATCCCGTACGCGTCGGCGATCACCTTGCCCTCGGGCGCGGTCAGCGCGGTCCGCCCCTCGGCGCGCACGGTGTCGAGGAGCGAGCGCACCCGCAGCTCCCGGTCTTCCGCCATCACGTCAGATCACTCCGTTCGACTTCAGCAGGCGCAGTTCCTCGTCGCCGAGGCCGAGCTCGCCGACGTAGACCTCTTCGTTGTGCTCGCCGAGCAACGGTGAACTGGTCACCTCGACGGGGGAGTCGGACAGCTTCAGCGGGCTGCCCACGGTGGTGAACTCGCCGCGCTCGGGGTGCGGGACGGTGACCACCATCTCGTTGGCGACCAGCGAGTCGTCCTCGATGATCTCCTTCGTGGACAGGATCGGCCCGCACGGGATGTTGTGGGCGTTGAGCCGCTCCAGCACCTCCCACTTGGGCAGCGTCGAGGACCACTCCTCGATCAGCTGGAACATCTTGTTGAGCTTGGGCAGACGGGCCTCCGGCGTCGACCACTCGGGGTCGTCCGCCAGTTCCGGCCGGCCGATGAGTTCGCTGATGGGCTGCCAGCCGACGGGCTGCACGATGACGTACACGTAGTCGTTCGGGCCGCCCGGCGCGCACTTGACCGCCCAGCCGGGCTGACCGCCGCCGGACGCGTTTCCCGAGCGGGGAACTTCGGTGCCGAAGTCGTCGTTGGGATATTCAGCGAGGGGGCCGTGGGCCAGGCGCTGCTGATCGCGCAGCTTCACCCGGCAGAGGTTGAGCACAGCGTGCTGCATGGCCACGTTCACCCGCTGACCGCGCCCGGTGTGCTCGCGCTGGAACAGCGCCGCGAGTATCCCCGCCACGGCGTGGACGCCCGTGCCCGAGTCCCCGATCTGGGCCCCCGTCGCCAGCGGCGGCCCGTCCTCGAAACCGGTGGTCGACATCGACCCGCCCATGGCCTGCGCGACGACCTCGTACGCCTTGAAGTTGGTGTACGGGCCGTCCCCGAACCCCTTGATGGAGGCATAGACGATCCGCGGATTGATCTCCTGGATGCGGTCCCAGGTGAAGCCCATGCGGTCGACCGCGCCCGGTCCGAAGTTCTCGACCACGACGTCCGAGCGCCGGATCAGCTCGGTGAGGATCTCCTTGCCGCGCTCGGTCTTGGTGTTGAGGGTGATGCTCCGCTTGTTGCAGTTGAGCATCGTGAAGTAGAGGGAGTCGACGTCCGGCAGATCGCGCAGCTGCTTGCGGGTGATGTCACCGCTCGGCGCCTCCAGCTTGACGACGTCGGCGCCGAGCCAGGCCAGCAGCTGGGTCGCGGAGGGCCCGGACTGGACATGGGTCATGTCGAGGACGCGGATGCCTTCAAGTGCCTTGGTGGTCACGGGCGTTCACCTCACTTGTACATCGTCTGGTTCATGGTTCCGGGGGCGTACGCGTCCGGGTCGACCCAGACGTTGATCAGCGACGGCTTGCCCGACTCGCGGGCGCGACGCAGGGCGGGGCCGATGTCGGCGGGGTCGCGGACCTCCTCGCCGTGACCGCCCAGCATCTGGGCGAACTTGTCGTAGTGGACGTCGCCGAGGGTGTTGCCGACGCGCTCGCGCTCCAGGCCGTACTTCTGGGCCTGGCCGTAACGGATCTGGTTCATCGAGGAGTTGTTGCCGACGATGCCGACGAAGGGGAGGTCGTAGCGGACGAGGGTCTCGAAGTCCCAGCCGGTGAGGGAGAAGGCGCCGTCGCCGAAGAGGGCCACCACTTCCTTGTCGGGCCGCGCCTGCTTGGCCGCGAGCACGAAGGGCACACCGACGCCGAGGGTGCCCAGCGGACCCGGATCCATCCAGTGGCCGGGCGACTTGGGCTGCACGACCTGCCCGGAGAAGGTGACGATGTCACCGCCGTCACCGATGTAGATCGAGTCCTCGGTGAGGAAGTCGTTGATCTCGCTGACCAGGCGGTACGGATGGATCGGCGAGGCGTCCGACCTGAGGCTCGGCAGCCGCTTCTCGAGGGCGGTCTGCTCGGCGGCGCGCAGCTCGTCGAGCCATTCCTTGCGCTTGGCCGCGCCCCCGTTGATCCGTCCGGAGGCGGCCTCGGTCACCGACTTCAGCACCAGGCCCGCGTCGCCGACGATCCCGAGGTCGATGTCGCGGTTCTTGCCGACCGTGCGGTAGTCGAGGTCGATCTGCACGACGGTCGCGTCCGGCGAGAGCCGCTTGCCGTAGCCCATGCGGAAGTCGAAGGGCGTACCGACGATCACGATGACGTCGGCGCCCGAGAAGGCGTACCGGCGCGAGAGCTGGAAGTGGTGCGGGTCGCCCGGCGGGAGGGTGCCGCGGCCCGCGCCGTTCATGTACGCCGGGATGTTGAGGGTCCGTACCAGCTCGATCGCGGCCTCGGTGCCACGGGTCGTCCACACCTGGCTGCCCAGCAGGATGGCCGGCTTCTCGGCGTGCACCAGCAGGTCCGCGAGCTTATCGATCGCCTCGGGATCACCGGCCGAGCGGGTCGAGGCCCGGTAGGCGCCGGCCCTGGGCACCCGCGCCTTGCTCACCTGCACCTTGGCGTCGAGGACGTCGCGCGGGATCTCCAGGAAGGAGGGGCCGGGCGCGCCGTGGTAGCACTCGCGGAACGCCATCGACACCATGTCCGCCGCGCGGGCCGTGTCCGGCACCGCCGCCGCGAACTTGGTGATCGGCGTCATCATGTCGACGTGCGGCAGGTCCTGCAGTGACCCCATCTTGTGCTGGGTCAGGGCCCCCTGACCGCCGATCAGCAGCATGGGGGACTCCGCGCGGAAGGCGTTGGCGACACCGGTGACGGCGTCGGTCGTGCCCGGACCGGCGGTGACGACGGCGCAGCCGGGCCTGCCGGTGATGCGGGCGTAGCCGTCGGCGGCGTGGGCGGCGACCTGCTCGTGACGGACGTCGACGACCTCGATGCCCTCGTCGACGCAGCCGTCGTAGATGTCGATGATGTGGCCGCCGCACAACGTGTAGATGCGGTCGACCCCTTCGGCCTTGAGCGCCTTGGCGACGAGGTGACCGCCGGAAATCACGTCCTGGGTGTCGTCGGGCATGGCGAAGTCCTGTCCCTTCGTAGGGGGTTGGAACGCTCTCGCGGTACATTGCATACAGTCGACGAATACTGTATGAACCTTGTTATCCCGCATCCGGTGGGTGGTGTCCAGGGGGCGTGCGGCACTTTTGAGTCAGGAGCCGGAATGGACCTGTTCGAGCACCAGGCAAGGGAACTCTTCGAAGAACACGGCATCGTGGTGCCGAGGGCCGAGGTCACCGACTCGCCCAAAGAGGCCCGCGAGATCGCCCGCGGACTCGGTGGCCGGGTGGTGGTCAAAGCCCAGGTGAAGACCGGTGGGCGCGGCAAGGCGGGCGGGGTGAAGTTCGCCGCGGACCCGGCCGCGGCCGAGCTGACCACGCGTCAGATCCTCGGCACGGACATCAAGGGCCACACCGTCACCACGGTGATGCTGGCCCAACCCGTGGACATCGAGAGCGAGTTCTACGTCTCGTACGTCCTCGACCGCGCCGCCGGCACCTTCCTCGCCATCGCGTCCACCGAGGGCGGCATGGAGATCGAGGAGGTCGCGGCCAGTCGCCCGGAGGCCGTCGCCCGCATCCCCGTCGACCCGGCCGAGGGCGTCACCTCGGCCAAGGCGAGCGAGATCGCCGAGGCGGCGGGGCTGCCGCCGCAGACGGTCGACGTCCTGGTGCGGCTGTGGGAGGTGCTCGTCCGCGAGGACGCGCTGCTCGTCGAGGTGAACCCGCTCGTGCGCACCACGCGGGGACAGATCCTCGCCCTCGACGGCAAGGTCACCCTCGACGACAACGCCCGCTTCCGGCAGACCCGTTGGGGGGCCTCAGACGTGGAGCACGGTGACGCGCTGGAGGCGGCGGCGGCCGCGAAGGGCCTCAACTATGTCAAGCTCGACGGCGAGGTCGGCATCATCGGCAACGGCGCGGGACTGGTCATGTCGACCCTTGACGTGGTCGCCGGGTGCGGTGCCCGGCCCGCCAACTTCCTCGACATCGGCGGCGGGGCGTCCGCCGCGATCATGGCCGACGGTCTGTCCGTGATCCTCTCCGACCCGGACGTGAAGTCGGTCTTCGTCAACGTCTTCGGCGGCATCACCGCCTGCGACGCCGTGGCGGACGGGATCGTACAGGCCCTGGACAGCGTGCGGTTGACCAAGCCGCTGGTCGTGCGGCTCGACGGCAACAACGCGACCCGGGGCCGAGCCGTCCTCGACGAACGCGCGCATCCTCTGGTGCAGCAGGCAACCACCATGGACGGCGCCGCGCGTCGTGCCGCCCGACTCGCCACCGCCGGCTGAAGGAGCCCGACATGGCCATCTACCTCACCAAGGAGAGCAAGGTCCTCGTCCAGGGCATGACCGGCGGCGAGGGCATGAAGCACACCCGGCGCATGCTCGCCGCCGGCACGAACGTCGTCGGCGGCGTCAACCCCCGCAAGGCGGGCCGCACCGTCGACTTCGACGAGCGGGCCGTCCCCGTCTTCGGTTCCGTCGCCGAGGGCATTCGTGCCACCGGGGCCGACGTCACCGTAGTGTTCGTGCCACCGGCCTTCGCCAAAGCGGCCGTCGTCGAGGCCGCCGACGCCGGCATCGGCCTCGCGGTCGTCATCACCGAGGGCATCCCGGTCCACGACTCCGTCACCTTCACCGCGTACGCCAAGTCGAAGGGCACGCGGATCATCGGCCCCAACTGCCCCGGCCTGATCACGCCGGGCCAGTCCAACGCGGGCATCATCCCGTCCGACATCACCAAGCCCGGCCGCATCGGCCTGGTCTCCAAGTCCGGCACGCTGACCTACCAACTCATGTACGAACTCCGCGACATCGGCTTCTCGACCTGCGTCGGTATCGGCGGCGACCCGGTGGTGGGCACGACACACATCGACTGCCTCGCCGCCTTCCAGAACGACCCCGACACCGAACTCATCGTGCTCATCGGCGAGATCGGCGGCGACGCGGAGGAACGCGCGGCCGCCTACATCCGTGAGCACGTCACCAAGCCCGTCGTCGGCTACATCGCCGGCTTCACCGCCCCCGAGGGCCGGACGATGGGACACGCGGGCGCCATCGTGTCCGGCTCCTCCGGCACCGCGCAGGCGAAGCAGGAGGCGCTGGAGGCGGTCGGGGTCAGTGTGGGAAGCACACCGACCGAAACGGCGAAACTCGTCCTCGCCCGACTCGAAGACCGGCCCCCGGTCACTCATGGTTGAGCTGAGCCACGCATCTCCCGCCCCCGACTGTGCACCGAGAGCGGAGCAACCCGATGGCAACCACCCTCACCCTCAAATCAGGCACGTCCTGGACCAACGCCTGGCAACGCTGCCTGGCCGTGGCCCCCGAGGCCTTCCGGGACGACCGCGTCCTCAACCTCTGGAACGCCGGCTGGCAGGCCGACGGCCGGGCGCTGCCCGCCACCAGCCCCGTCGACGGCAGCCCCATCGCCGGCCCGCCCCGCCTGGATGGCGACACCGCCCACCGAGCCGTGCGCGCCGCGCTCGACGAACACCGGGCCTGGCGGCACGTCCCCCTCGACGAACGCCGCGCCCGCGTCGCGGCCACCCTCGACGCCCTCACCGAACACCGCGAACTGCTCACCCTGCTGCTCGTCTGGGAGATCGGCAAACCCTGGCGGCTCGCCCAGGCCGACGTCGACCGCGCGATCGACGGCGTGCGCTGGTACGTCGACGGCATCGAGCCCATGCTGGCCGGCCGGGCCCCGCTGGACGGCCCGGTGTCCAACATCGCGAGCTGGAACTATCCGATGAGCGTGCTCGTTCACGCCATGCTGGTCCAGGCACTGGCGGGCAACGCGGTGATCGCCAAGACCCCGACCGACGGCGGCCTCGCCTGTCTCACCCTGGCCTGCGCGCTCGCCGCCCGCGAGGGGATTCCCGCCACCCTCGTCAGCGGCAGCGGAGGCGAACTGTCCCAGGCGCTCGTACGGGCGCCCGAGATCGGCTGCGTCTCCTTCGTCGGCGGCCGCGACACCGGTGCGGCCGTCGCCACGGCCGTAGCCGACCTCGGCAAGCGGCACGTACTCGAACAGGAAGGACTCAACACCTGGGGCATCTGGAACCACTCGGACTGGGACGCGCTCGCGGCCGTGATCCCGAAGCTCTTCGACTACGGCAAGCAGCGCTGCACGGCCTACCCGCGCTTCGTCGTCCAGCGGCAGCTGTTCGACGACTTCCTGGCGGCGTACCTGCCCGCGGTCCGCACGCTCAGGGTCGGCCACCCGCTCGCCGTCGAGCGGCCCGAGGACCCCTTCCCGGAGCTGGACTTCGGCCCGCTCGTCAACGCCGCCAAGGCCAAGGAACTGCGTGACCAGGTCGCCGAGGCCATCGACCGCGGCGCCGTGCCGCTGCACCGCGGCAACGAGGCCGACGCCCGCTTCCTGCCCGGCCAGGACACCTCGGCGTACGTCCAGCCGGTCACCCTCCTGAACCCGCCACCCTCGTCCCCCCTGCACCACGCGGAACCGTTCGGCCCGGTCGACACCATCGTCCTGGTCGACACGGAGGCGGAGCTGCTGGCCGCGATGAACGCCTCTAACGGAGCGCTGGTGGCCACTCTCTCCACCGACGACCGGGCCACGTTCGACCGGCTGGCACCGCAGATCCGCGCGTTCAAGGTCGGCCACGGAAAACCCCGCTCACGAGGTGACCGGGACGAGCTCTTCGGCGGCTTCGGGGCGTCCTGGCGCGGGGCGTTCGTCGGCGGTGAGCTCCTGGTGCGGGCCGTGACGCAGGGGCCGGCGGGGGAGCGGCTGCCCGGGAACTTCCCGGACTACCACCTCATGCCGTGACCGGCGATCACCCGGCGATCACCGTCGCCCACAGGACCCGCCCACGGGACGGATATGCAGGTGAAGGCCACTCCGAAACCTTGGTATTGTTGTGCCTGTCGCCCCGGGGAACACCTCCGGCCAAGCGGCAGACACCTTGTCCGGGTGGCGGAATGGCAGACGCGCTAGCTTGAGGTGCTAGTGCCCTTTATCGGGCGTGGGGGTTCAAGTCCCCCCTCGGACACTCACTGCATCTCCCTCGTGCGGGTCGAGCCCAGTCTCGGCCCGCACGAGCTGTTTCACGGCCCGCCGGTCAGCTGCGGACGTGAGCGTCGGCGGACTCCGCGGGCGCCGGCTGCCGCAGGAAGCGGGACAGCAGGTCGTCCAGGGTGACCATGCCGGTCAGGTGGCCCTTCTCGTCGCGGACCGCCGCCAGGGAGGCACGACGGTCGCGCAGGACGTCGATCGCCTCGGCGACCGTGGTGTCCACGATCAGCTCGGGCACCGGACGGGCCAGGTGACGGGCGTCCGCGGCACGGCCCTGCGCGCGGGCCACCAGGGCGTCGCGGGCGTGGACCGAGCCGAGGACGGTGTCGCCGTCGAGGACCAGCAGCCGGGTGCGGTCGCTGTCGGCCGCCACCCGGAGCACCTCCTCGACATCGGCCGTGCCCTCCACCGAGGTGATCCGCTCGGCAGGGACCTGGAGGTCACCGACCGGCGTCTCGGACTCGGTCAGCGAGCGCCTGATCAGCCCGGAGTCCTCCCTGCTGATCAGACCCAGCCGCTCGGACTCCACGACGAGATGGGTGAGCTGCTCCCGGTCGTGGACCGAGGCCAGTTCCTCGCGCGGAGTGACCCGGCACAGCCGCACCAGCGCGTTGCTGACCGTGTTGAGCAGCACGATCAGCGGACGTACGGCCTTGACCACCGCCCGGAAGGGCGGCGACAGGAGCATCGCGGAGTCCTCCGGGTGGGCGATGGCCCAGGACTTGGGCGCCATCTCGCCGACCACCATGTGCAGGAACACCACGGCGATCATGGCGACGGCGAACGCGATGCCGTAGCTGACCGCGGTGGGCAGCCCCAGGCCCTGGAGCAGCGGGTCGAGCGCGTGCGAGATCGCGGGCTTGGAGACGGAGCCCAGGCCCAGGGTGCAGACGGTGATGCCGAGCTGGGCGCCCGCCAGCATCAGGGACAGCTCCCGCATGCCGGACAGGGCCGCCTGCGCGCCGCGCTGCCCCTCGGCCGCCGCCCGCTCCATGCGGTGCCGCTTGGCGGCGACCAACGCGAACTCGGCGGCGACGAAGAACCCGCTGCCGATCAGCAGCAGGACCGTGACGAGGAGTGCCATCGGGAAACTCATGCCTGCCCCTCCTCATGTCCGCCCACGACATCCGCCTGAGCCTGTCGCTCCGTACGGACACGTTCCAGACGCACCCGTTCCGGCACATGTCTGTCCAGGCTCCGTACCTCCAGCACGGCCCGTCCGCCGGCGGGCAGCTCGACGGTGAGACGGTCGCCGATCGCCGGGAAGCGGCCCAGCCGGTCCACGATCAGCCCGGCCACGGTGTCGAAGTCGGCCTCCTCGGGCAGCTCGACGCCGGTCGCCTCGGCCACCTCGTCGAGCCGCCGTCCCGCGTCGACCAGCCAGCCCTCGCCGTCCGCGACCGCGAGCGCGGTGACCGTGTCGGACTCGTCCGCGATGTCGCCGACCAGTTCCTCGGCGATGTCCTCGTAGGTGACGATGCCCGCCACCCCGCCGTGCTCGTCCAGGACGACGGCGAACTCGTCGTCCGCCCGGCGCATCTGCTCCACGGCCTCCGGCAGCGGGAGGGTGTCGGGCAGCAGCAGCGGGCGCCGGGCGAGCGCGCCCGCTGTGGTCGTGCCCATGGTGGTCGCGCCCGCTGTCGTACCGGACTGCCGGTCGACGGGCAGCCGCATCAGTTCGCGCACGCCGAGGACACCGACGATGTCGTCCGGGTGATCTCCCAGCACGGGATAGTTGGAGTGGCCGTGCCGGGCGATCAGACCGACCGCCTCGGCGGCGCTCGCGTCCCCGCGGACGAAGACGGCGTCCGCGCGCGGCACCATCACCTCGTCCAGGGTGCGCTCGGAGAACTCCAGGGCGTGGTCCAGCAGCGCGGCGGTGTCCCCGGGCAGTTGCCCCTGCTCGTGCGACTCGCCGATCAGATGGCCGAGTTCCTCCAGGGTGGCGCCGTGGTGCAGCTCCTCGACCGGTTCGATGTTGGCCTTGCGCAGCAGCCGGTTGGCCGCCTGGTCGAAGACGCGCACCAGGGGACCCACGACCTTCAGGTACGCCAGCGTCGAGGAGGCCAGCGCCTTCGCCAGCCGCTCGGGCACGGCGATCGCGAGGTTCTTCGGAGCGAGCTCGCCGAGCACCATCTGCACGACCGTGGCACCCACGAAGGCGAGCACCACGGCGATGCCGGTGACCGCCGCGTCCGGTACGCCGACGCCGGACAGGGCGGGCCTGATCAGCGCGGACACGGAGGGCTCGGCGATGAAACCGACGATCAGCCCGGTCACGGTGATGCCCAGCTGGGCACCGGAGAGCATGAACGACAGCCGCTCCAGCACCTTCAGCGCCCGGGCGGCAGCGCGGTCACCGGCCTCCGCCTCACGGGCGAGGGCGAGGCGGTCGGCGGAGACGTAGGCGAACTCCTGGGCGACGAAGTAGCCGGTCCCGGCGGTCAGCACGAACACGCCCAGCAGGCCCAGGACGGCGTTCGCGGCACTCATCGAACACCACCCCGCCGTGTGCCGCGATCAGGCTCGGTGTGGCGGGGTGGTCCGGGACTGTGCCCCGGGGAGTCCGTCGGTCTGGCGGACAAGGGATGGCTCCTCGAAGATCGGTCGGTGTCAGGACAACGCGCGTGACCCGACTGGAGTTCCCGGCAAGCGATCCGGTACCGCGCGTCCCGCGTGTCACGACGGAGCGTCCTGTCCGTTGTCGGTTCCACGGCCGAGCGGGAGATCCGCCGGACGGGCGGTGTGCTCGATGCGCACGGACACCAAGGCGGCAGCGAGGAGGGCGGCTGCGAACCGGCGGGGCCCGGCGCGGTGGGATGCCGTCGGCCGGGCCCCTCGATCAGCCGATCAGAGGTCGAACTCGTGCGGCGGCAGGTCCAGGGTGAAGCAGGCCTCCCGTACGACGGCCTGCTCGGTCTTGTCGAAGTCGCCGTCGGCGCCGCCGATGACGATGCCGATCTGGATGACGGCACGGGCCTCGGCGGGCTTCTTCTTCGCCTTGGCGATCTCCTGCAGCACGCTGACCTTGCCGAAGGCGAAGTCCGCGGTGAGCTTGTCGAGGTTCTCCTCGAAGCGGCGGCGCAGGTCGTCGGCGGGGAAGTTCTGCAGGACCTCGTTGGTGGCGATCAGCTGGGCCACGCGCTGCCGCTCGGCCGGGTCGATGGTGCCGTCGGCGGCGGCGACCAGGGCGCACATCGCCATGCTGGCGTCACGAAAGGCACCGCTCTTCAGGTCGTTCTTCTTCGCCACGAGCTGGGTCTGCATCGTCGACGCGGATTCCTTGATGCGGTCCCACAGGGCCATGAGAACTCCATACGTTCGGTGAGGCCCGGTCAGCCCGGTGCCTCTTCGGTTACTACAGCAACGTAGAAACTAACGGCCGGGGGGATAAGTTCCGACCGTTCCCGGCACTTTCACACGGCCCCTGGCCAGGGGGTCGGTCCTCCTCCTCATCGTCTCCCTCGAGGAAGTCCCCGGTCTCGTCCACGACTTCGGCCGCCATCATGCCGCCGACGACCCCGACCGCCAGTCCCGCGGCGCCCGCGGCCGCCGCCGTGCCGACGCCCGGCCCGGAGGCGTGTCCGTCGTGTCTGCTGTGCCCGTTCCCCTGCCCGCGCCCGCAGCCGAACTCGTGCCCGCCGTCATACGCGTCCGCCTGTCCGTACGCCGTGTCCGGGCCGAATGCGGAGGGGTGGGCGAGCAGTTGGCGGATCCAGCCGTCGACAGGACCCGGTGTACGGCCGGGGCTTCCCGGCCGACATGCGCGAGGTGTACGGCGTCGAACTGCCCGAGCAGGCGGACGACCTGGCCAGGATCGCCGCCCCGTTCGACTGGCACGGCCTCAACTACTACATGCCGGCCACATACCGGACCCAGCAACGCACCATCAAGGGCATCGGGTACCGGTACGCGGACATCATCCGGGAGCATCGGGGACAGGCCCGGAAGGCGGCCTGAGGCGTCAGGGCCGCGCGGCCGAATCACGCGATCGGGTGATGTTCCCTGTGGTGGGGCACTGGGCGGGGATGCGGGCCGTTCGACCGGGTGAGCAGCACTTCGACACCGCGACGACGCCGACGGGGTTGCTGCTGATGGCCGTCCACCGTGCCTCGCTCATCGGGTACGGGCGGGCGGACCTGGTCCGGCTGCTCGACGCGGCGGGCATCGAGCAGCCGGACCAGGCGGCGGGTTGGGTCAGCAGTCCCTGAACTCCGGGGACTGGTTGAGGATCTGGGAGCGGAGGGACGTGAAGCGGACGTAGGTCTCGCCGGTGCGGGCTCCCGGGTGGAAGGCCGCCACCCGGTGGCAGTTCTGGAAGGCGAGTGCGACGCCGAAGTGGCGTTCCAGGCTGCCGCGGATCGCGTCGCTGGCGAGGGCGCGCAGGAGCTGGCCGCGTTCGCGCTCGGAGGGGGGAGGGGTCTGGTTGTCGGCGAACTGTGCCGCGCCCGACTTGAGTTCGGCGGAGAGGGAGGCGATCAGGTCGTAGGCGTACGGGAGTGACGTGCGGACCGTGTCCACGAAGTCCTCCTCGCGGATGTCACCGGACTCGGCTTCGGCGAGGAGCTTCGGGGAGACGTCGAGAGACATGGAAGGGGGTGTCCGTTCTGGTCGGTGGTGGCGGTTTCGGTGGTAGTGGTTGCCCACGGGGGAGTCGCGTCAGGTCAGTGACGCCGGGCCCGGTACGAAGTCCGGGTCCACCTGGGTGGCGAGGTCCTGGCCCGTGGCCCTGTCCGCCCAGGCGCGTGCGTTGCGCAGATGGAACTCCACGGCATGGCGGTGCAGTGTCGCCCAGTCCTTGGGGCTGGCGTCGACCGCCTCGCGCAGGACCTTCAGGGCGTGGCGGTTGTGGGGCTCCAAGGTGTCCAACCCGGCCTGGGCACCGCCCTGTTCGGCCGACCGCACCCACGGCGAGTGGACCAGGTACGTCAGCAGGTCGTCACCCACCTGGTCCTTGAGGAACAGCACGTCGTCCTCGCCCGTCACCTTGTTGCCGACGACCGCGATCCGGATCCCGAACTCCCGTGCGTGGTCCCGGTACTGGCGGTAGACGGAGACACCCTTGCGGGTGGGTTCCGCAACCAGGAAGGTGATGTCGAAGCGCGTGAACAGTCCGGAGGCGAACGCGTCCGCGCCGGCGGTCATGTCGACGACGACGTACTCGCCGGGACCGTCCACCAGATGGCCGAGGTACAGCTCCACTCCGCCGAGCTTGGAGTGGTAGCAGGCCACGCCCAGATCGCTCTCCTCGAACTCGCCCGTCACCATCAGCGACACGTCGCCGACGCGCCGGGTGTGACGGGCGTGCAGTTCGTCGTCGCCGAGGAGGCGCAGGAGACGGGAACCTCGGCCGGGCGGGGTGGTCTTCACCATCGCCTGCGTGGAGGCGATGCGCGGGTTGTCGCCCCGCAGGTAGTCCTTGATCTCGGGCAGATGGGCTGACAGGGGCGGGGCGTCCAGGGGACCGGTGTGTCCCAGTGCCTCGGCCAGGTGCTGGTTGATGTCGCCGTCGATGGCCAGTACCGGCGCGCCGGAGCGGGCCAGATGGCGGGAGAAGAGCGCGGACAGGGTGGTCTTGCCGCTGCCGCCCTTGCCCACGAACGCCACCCGCATTACCGGGCCGACCTCGTTTTGAAAATGAATGTCATGTGGCTAGGTTGTAGACAGCTTCCCGGGCTCTGTCAAATCGGAACGATCAAGGAGTGTATTAATGCATATGATGTGCAAGTGCGTGACTACTGCATCAGGACGGCGAATCCCGACGACCTCGACGGTGCACGAGCCGTGATGCTCGACACCGTCCACCGCGACTTCGGCACCGGCTATGTGCCGCGCTGGCACGGCGACATCCTCGACCCGGCCGCCGCATATCTCGTCCCCGCGCGCCACACACTCCTGGTCGCGGTCGACCCGGCGGACGGGGCCGTCGTGGCCACCGGCGCCCTGGACTCGCGCGGCCCCGCCCACCCGCCCAACCCACGGCACATCGCGGAACGCTTCCCCTCGGGGGAAACCGCGCAGCTGCGCCGGATCTACGTCCGCCCCGAGCACCGCAGACGGGGTCTGGCCCGGCGCCTGGTCGAGCAACTGCTCGGGTTCGCGGTCGCGGACGGCGGCTATCGCGCCGTCTACCTGCACACCGACCCGTCGGTGCCGGGGGCGGAGGCCTTCTGGCGGTGGCTCGGCAGGGTCGTGCTCGACGAGCGGCAGGAATCCGGCGGCGGTCAGGGGATCGTCCACTTCGAGATACCGATGGGGCGGTAAGCGCCGTGCACCGTATGCGACTTCTTCTCACTCTGCTGCTGGCACCGCTCCTGACCGGCTGTTTCGCCCCCGAGGGGGCGGGCGGCTCGAACGGTGACGCCAAGGGCGGGTCCCGGCTGCGGGTCGCCCTCGCCTTCCCTCCCGCCGAGGGCCTCTCGCCGTACGGCGCCGACGCCACGATCCTCAGCCGGCTCGGGGTCACCGAAGGTCTGACCTCGATGGACGTCAACGGCACCGCGACCTCCGGGCTCGCCGCCTCCTGGCGCCGTGAGGGCGACCGTGCCTGGCTGTTCACCCTGCGCGAGGCCACCTTCCAGGACGGCACGGACGTCACCGCGTCCGCCGTCGCCGCCTCTCTCACCCATGCCGCCGAGGCCGAGCCGGCCCCCGCCGCGCTCTCCGGAGTCCACCTCACCGCCGAGGCCGAAGGCCCCGGGACCGTACGGATCACCACCCGCGGGCCCGACCCCGTACTGCCGCTCCGGCTGTCCAGCCCGAGTCTCGCCGTCTTCGGGAAGAAGGCGTACGCCGAGGGCGGCCGGGTCGATCCGGTCGGTACCGCGACCGGTCCCTTCGAGCTGACCCGGGTCACCGGGTCCACCGCGGCGACCCTCGACCGCTACCCCGGCTACTGGGGCGGTCTCGCCCACTCCCCGGGCGTCGACGTGAAGTTCATCGCCGACGGCTCCGCGCGTGCCGCCGCGTTGCGCACCGGGCAGGTCGACATCGCCGAGGCGATACCCGTGGCGCAGGCGGCGACCCTCGACAAGGCCACCCGGAAGGACACCGCCACCACCCGCACCACCGGTCTGCTGTTCAACACGCGGTCGGGACCGTTCAAGGACCCGGCGCTGCGGGCCGCCGCACGCCGGGCCGTCGACACCTCCGCCCTCGCCGACGACGTCTACGAGGGGCACGCCGACGCCGGTACCGGCATCTACGGCCCCGCCGTCACCTGGGCCGAGGGGAAGCGGAAGCCGCCGACCGGGCGGGCGAAGGCCGGGAACCCGGAAGGGGCCGGGATCAGGCTCGCCACGTACGACAACCGGCCCGAACTCCCAGAAGTCGCCCAGGTGTTGAAGCAGCAGTTGGAGAGAGCCGGGTTCCGGGTCGAACTGGAGGTGCGGGAGTACTCGCGGCTGGAGAGCGACGCGCTGGACGGCGGGTTCGACGCCGTCGTGCTCGCCCGCAACACCCTCGTCGACACCGGTGACCCGGTCGCCGTCCTGGCGAGCGACTTCACCTGCGACGGCGGCTACAACATGGCCCTGCTGTGCGACAAGGACGTCGACCGGGCCGTGGCGCAGGCCGAGGGCGTCGCCGACCTCACGCAACGCCAGCAGGCGGTCATGGCGGCCGAGGCGGAGATCCTGGGCACCGACGCCGTCGTACCGCTGGTGCACCAGCGGGTGATCACCGGCGTCGACGACTCGGTCCGGGGTGCGCTGCTCGACCCGTACGAGCGCACGCTGGTCGGCACCGGCACCCGGCGCTGACCCATGGGGAGTCGAACGACCGTGCTGCTGTGGCGTGCCGGGCTCGCCGTCGCCCTGGTGTGCGGTATCGGCCTGCTGCCCTGGCTCACGCGCACCGACCCGGCCCGCACCGTCCTCAAGGCACGGTCGGCGGAGCGGGATCCCTCGCCCGAGGTGCTGGCCGCCATCCGTGACCAACTCGGCCTGGGCGAGGGCCCCTTGCGGTTGCTCGGGCAGTGGTTCGGCGGGCTGTGGCGTGGGGACGCCGGCCGGTCGTGGATCTCGGGGGCCGAGGTCATGCCCGCCGTGACGCAGGCGCTGAGCGTGTCGCTGCTGCTGATGGCGGCGGCGCTCGCGGTGGCGGTCGTGACGGCGGGGCTCGTCTGCGCCCGGACCCTGTCCGGGCGGGGGCGGCGGGGCGGCTCCGGCTCCGCCGTCCTCGCCGCGCTGCCCGAGTTCCTCACCGCGTCCGTGCTCGCCACCGTCGTCGGGGTGCAGCTCGGCTGGCTGCCCGCGCTCGGCTGGTACGGGCCCCGCTGGACCGTGCTGCCCGCGCTCGCCCTCGGTCTGCCCGCCGGGGCCGTGCTGGGCCGGCTGCTCGACGACCTGCTGCCCGGCGCCCTCGCCGAACCCTGGGCGCTGTCGGCCGCCGCGCGGGGACTGCCCCGCAGGGGCATCGCCCGCCAGGCCGTACGCCGTTGTCTCCCCGGACTGCTGCCCAACCTCGGCCTGTTCGTGGTCGGGCTGACCGGCGGGTCCGTCGCGGTCGAGCAGATCTTCGACATCCCCGGGCTGGGACGGACCACCCTGCAGGCGGCCCTCGCCCAGGACCTCCCGGTCCTGCAGGCCGGCACGCTCGCCCTCGTCCTGCTCGCCGCCGGCTGCGCGGGCACCGCCCGGCTCGCGGCCCGATGGCTGATCGGACCGGCCCTGCGCGACGGAGCCCTGCCCTCCCTGCGCCGGCCGTCACCGCCCGGCCGGGACGGCGTGCGGTTCTTCGGGTACGGCGGTGTGCTGCTCGGTGTCGTGGCGCTCGGCCTGCCGCGCGATCCGCTCGCCCTGAACACCGTCGAGCGGCTTCAACCGCCGTCCTGGAAACACCCGTTCGGCACCGACGCGCTCGGCCGGGACATGCTGGCCAGGGTCGCGCACGGCGCCCTCGACACCCTTCTCCTGGCGGTCGGTATCGGTGCGGTCGCTCTGGTGGCCGGTGTGCTGCTCGGGCTGCTGCCCCGGCTGTCCGGGCCCCTGGTCGACACGGTCAACGCGATGCCACCCGTCCTCTGCGCGCTGCTCGTCACCGCTGTGGTCGGCAGCGGATCCGCGACGCCCGCCATTGCCGTGAGCGTCGTCGCCTGGGCGCCCCTCGCGACGCACACCTCCGCCCTGCTGCGGCAGGAGCGGGCGGCGCCGCACGTCACCGCCGCACGTGGGCTGGGCGCGGGCCGTCGGCATCTGCTCCGGTACGAACTGCTGCCCGCCGTCATCCCGCCCGTCACCCGGCACGCCCTGCTCCGGCTGCCCGGCCTCGCCCTCGCGCTCGCGTCCCTTGCCTTCCTCGGGCTGGGAGCGCAGCCGCCCTCGCCGGAGTGGGGCCTGCTGCTCGCCGAGAACCAGCCCTACGCCGAGCGCGCGCCCTGGGCGGTGCTGGCACCCGCCGCCGTACTCGGGCTGCTCGGGGCGCTGGCCGTGAGTGCGGGCGGGGGAGTGCGGTGGCTGCGGCGCCGTGCGGTGGCCACGCAACCTCACTTGCGCAGAGCGGAGTTGGTGGTGGCTGAATGACCTTGCTTCCGGCCGGGCTGAGGAAGGAGCGGGAGAGAACCGCCCGGCTCACACCGCTGCTGAGGTTGCTGATCCTCACTCAACTCGCTTTCAACGTCGGCTTCTTCGCCGTCCTGCCCTTTCTCTCCGAACACCTCGGACAGGGCGTGGGGATGGCGGGATGGCTCGTCGGGTTCGTGCTGGGGTTGCGGACCTTCAGCCAGCAGGGGCTGTTCGTGGTGGGCGGGGCGCTGGCCGACCGGTACGGGGTGCGACCGGTGGTGCTGGTGGGGTGCGCGCTGCGGATCGTCGGATTCGGGTGGCTGGGGTACGCGGAGGAGGCGTGGGCGGTGATCGGGGCCGTGCTGCTGATCGGGTTCGCGGCGGCCTTGTTCTCACCGGCCGTGGAGTCCGAAGTCGCCCGGCAGGCAGTCGAGTTGGAGAAGGCGGGCGGCGGCTCGCGGACCCGGGTGCTGGCGCTGTTCACCGTGGCGGGGCAGGCGGGGGCGTTCGTCGGGCCGTTGCTCGGGGCGTTGCTGCTGACCGTGGACTTCCGCGCGGTGTGTCTCACCGGGGCTGGGATCTTCGTGCTCGTGTTCGCCGGGCATGCGTGGCTGCTGCCGCAGCACATTCCCGGGCGGGCGCGGGTCGAGATGAGGGGCGGGATACGGCCGCTGCTCGCCAACCGGCGTTTCCTGGCGCTGTGTTGTGCGTACGGCGCCTATCTGCTCGCCTACAACCAGCTCTATCTCGGGCTGCCGGACGAGGTGGAGCGGGCGGCCGGCTCGCAGGCGCCGCTGGCCTGGCTGTTCGCGCTGTCCTCGGTGCTGGTGGTGACGGCGCAGCTGCCGGTGACGCGGTGGGCGGGAGACCGGCTGTCACTGCGGCGGTCCATGGTGGCCGGGTTGCTGCTGATCGCGGCCGGGTTCGCGGTGGTGGCCCTCGCCCGGCCCGCCGGCCGGACCGGCGTCGTGGGGCTGCTGCCCGCCGCCGGGTTCGTCGTCCTGCTCACCCTCGGCCAGATGCTGGTCGCACCGGCGGCTCGCGCCTGGGTGCCGGACCTGGCGGAGGAGGGGCGGCTCGGTCTCTACACCGGGGCGTTGTCCTCGGTGTCCGGCCTCATCGTGCTGGCGGGGAGCTCGACGACGGGGATGCTGCTGGACGCGGATCTGCCGGGTGCGGTGCCGTGGGCGGTGCTGGCCTTGGTGCCGGTCGCGGCGGCGGGGTTGTTGTCCAGGGGCCGGTGAGCGATGGGTCGTCGTCGGCTGGGGTGCCGTGGTTGTGCGACTGGATCCGGGGACTGGTCGGGCCGGTTTTGGTTTTCACGGTGTATGCCGGGGCGGTGATCGAGGGTGGCGCGGGTCGCGGCGGCCGGGTTGTTGTCCAGGGGCCGGTGAGCGATGGGTCGTCGTCGGCTGGGGTGCCGTGGTGGTGCGACCGGAGCGGGGACCGGTGTCACCTTCTGGTACGCACGGCGGTCTGGCCCCTCTGGGTTTCAGGGCTGTCGGCCCGATCGGGCCCCTCTGGGTTTCACGGCTGTCGGCCCCTTCTGGGTTTCACGGTGCGAGTCGACTCCGTGCACTCCTGACCGTTCGCGGCCGAGCGACACGCGGCTCCGCCACACACGCGGCTCCGCCACAGACGCGGCTCCGCCACAGACGCGGCTCCGCCACAGACGCGGCTCCGCCACAGACGCGGCTCCGCCACACACACGGCTCGGCCACACGCGGCTCCGCCACCCGGGCGCGGGCGGCGACGACGGCACGGCGTCCGGCGACAGCCGCGCCCCCGGCGTTCAGGACGCCACCGCCTCCCGCTCCTCCGCCGCCAGTTCCAGGATCTCCACGACCTCCGCGTCCTGGACGCGGGAGTTGCGGTGGAGCCACAGGACGTCCCGGCCGAAGGACCAGGTCAGGGAGGCGAGGGCGATCAGGACGACCGTCAGGGAGGCCGTGCCCGGCAGGTAGCCCGAGGCGGACAGCAGCAGGCAGATGCCCTGCATCGCGGCCACCGTCTTGCGGGCCATGCTCGGCGGGAGCTCGGCGTTCAGCCACGGCCAGACACGGGCGGCGGCCACGAAGCCGTAGCGCATGCCGCCGATCAGCAGGACCCACGGGCCGAACTCCGTGGAGACGTAGACACTGAGGACGAGGATCAGGAACGCGTCCACCTCCATGTCGAAGCGGGCGCCCAGCGGCGTGGACGTGTTCGTGGCGCGGGCGACCTTGCCGTCCACCCCGTCGAGGATCAGGGCGACCGCGGTGAGGCCGACGAGGGCGGTGACCGGCGGGGAGCTCTCGAAGGAGTCCGCGACCAGGGCGGTGACTCCGCCCACCAGGGTCGCGCGGCCCAGCGTCACCCGGTTGGCCGGGCCGAAGGAACGCGGCCGGGTGCGGTGCAGTGCCCGGGAGAGCACCGCCCACGTGGCGACGGCGAAGGCGAGGCCGGTCAGCCAACCCGCCGGCCCCATGCCGATCGCCGTGCCGAGCAGGGCCAGCAACAGGATCTGAACGCCCGCTCCCACAGCGGTCTCCTGCTGGACCAGCCTCGCGTCGTAAGTGTTGTTCAGGGCCACCGCACACCCTCCGGCCGTATGACAGAGTCGATCAACGCCGCGTACTGTGCGCGGCTTGTGCACACCTCGGTACGTGAACCACTTCCCGATCGTTCAGGAGGACGTCAGATGAACCTGATCGCCCGCGCGTTCTGGCTCAGCCGTCCGGGACAGGGCGAGATACGAGACGTCCACCTGCCCGAACCCGGTGACGGCGAGGTGTTGGTGCGGTCGCTCTACTCCGGGGTGAGCCGGGGAACGGAGACGCTCGTCTTCCGCGGCGGTGTGCCGAAGAGCCAGCACGCGGCCATGCGGGCGCCGTTCCAGGAGGGCGACTTCCCCGCTCCCGTGAAGTACGGCTACCTCAGCGTCGGCGTCGTGGAGGCGGGCGCGGAAGACCTGGTCGGGCGGACGGTCTTCTGTCTGTATCCGCACCAGACGCGGTACGTCGTCCCCGCCTCGGCCGTGACCGTCGTACCGGACACCGTGCCCGCCGAACGGGCCGTCCTCGCCGGGACGGTGGAGACCGCCGTGAACGCCCTGTGGGACGCCGCGCCGCTGGTCGGGGACCGGATCGCCGTGGTGGGCGGGGGCATGGTCGGCTGTTCGGTGGCCGCGCTGCTCGCCCGCTTCCCGGGCGTGCGCGTCCAGCTGGTGGACGCCGATCCCGGCCGGGCCGGGATCGCCGAGGCCCTCGGTGTCGGTTTCGCACTGCCCGCCGACGCTCTCGGCAAGTGCGATCTGGTCGTGCACGCCAGCGCCACCGAGCAGGGGCTCGCCCGCGCCTTGGAGCTGCTCACCGCCGAGGGCACGGTGCTGGAGCTGAGCTGGTACGGCGACCGGCAGGTGGCCCTCCCGCTCGGCGAGGCCTTCCACTCCCGGCGCCTGGTCATCCGCAGCAGCCAGGTCGGCACCGTCTCCCCGGCCCGCCGCTCCAGCCGCAGCTACGCCGACCGGCTCGCGCTCGCCCTCGATCTGCTGGCCGATCCGGCGCTGGACGCCCTGGTCACGGGGGAGTCGGCCTTCGAGGAGCTGCCGGACGTCCTGCCGAGGCTGGCCTCCGGGGAGATCCCGGCGCTGTGCCACCGGGTCAGGTACGCGGACACAGCCTGACGGAGTCGTTCAATCCGGGACGACTTTTCGGCCCCGCAAGACCGCCTGACCTGAGAAAAGAGTGAGACGGGGCTGAACACGGGGAACCGAAGAGCCGTACTACACGGCATCCCCCGGCGGCCGATGGCCGGGGGACCAGACGCGCCGCACCTGGAGGGTCGTCCGTTGTTCAGTGTCACCGTCCGCGATCACATCATGATCGCCCACAGCTTCCGCGGCGAGGTCTTCGGACCCGCGCAGCGCCTGCACGGAGCGACGTTCCTGGTGGACGCCACCTTCCGGCGCGAGCAGCTGGACGACGACAACATCGTCGTCGACATCGGACTGGCCACCCAGGAACTCGGCGCGGTCGTCAGCGAGCTGAACTACAGAAACCTCGACGACGAACCCGCCTTCGCCGGGACCAACACCTCCACGGAGTTCCTCGCCAAGGTCATCGCCGACCAGCTCGCCGAGCGCATAGAGAAGGGCGCGCTCGGTGAGGGCGCCAAGGGCATCGCCGGGATCACCGTCACCCTGCACGAGTCGCACATCGCCTGGGCGAGTTACGAGCGTGCCCTGTGACCGACGTGACCCTGGAGAAGGTGGGGAACCCGGCGCTGGGCTACGTGCCCGTGCAGCACGCCGCCGTCAAGAAGGCCGAGATCCTCCCCATGACCCTGCGCTCCGTGCACTTCGTCATGCCGGGCGGTGTCGACGACCCGGCCGCGCCGAGCGGCGGCAACGCCTACGACCGGCGGGTGAGCCTGGATCTGCCCGGCTTCGGCTGGCAGGTCACCAAGCACGCCGTGGCCGGCGAGTGGCCCCGGCCGGGGGAGTCCGCCCGCGCGGAACTGGCGCGGACCCTGCGCCAGTTCCCCGACGGGACGGTCGTCCTGCTGGACGGGATCGTCGCCTGCGGGGTGCCCGAGATCGTCGTACCGGAAACCGAGCGGCTGAACCTCGCCGTGCTGGTGCATCTGCCGCTCGGCGACGAGACGGGGCTCGAGCCCGCGGTGGCCGCCGAACTGGACGCCAAGGAGCGGGACGTACTGCGGGCCGTGCCCGCGGTCGTCGCCACCAGCGACTGGGCGGTCCGCCGGCTCGTCTCGCACCACGGGCTCGCCCCGGAGCGGGTCCATGTCGCCGCCCCCGGCGCCGACATCGCGCCGCTCGCCTCCGGCACCGACGGTGTCTCGCGGCTGCTGTGCGTGGCCGCGGTGACCCCGCGCAAGGGGCAGCACCGGCTGGTGCAGGCGCTGGCCGCGGCGGCCGACCTGCCGTGGAGCTGCGTGTGCGTCGGCGGACTCGGACAGGATCCGGAGTACGTCGCCCATCTGCGGCAGCTGATCAGGGAGAACGGTCTGGAGGGCCGCATCCGCCTCGCGGGTCCGCAGGCCGGTGCCGAGCTCGACGCCAGCTACAGCGCCGCCGACCTGATGGTGCTGACCTCCTACGCGGAGACGTACGGCATGGCGGTCACCGAGGCCCTGGCGCGCGGCATCCCGGTGCTCGCGACGGACGTCGGCGGCCTGCCCGAGGCGGTCGGCCGCGCCCCCGACGGCGGGGTGCCCGGCATCCTCGTGCCGCCGGAGGACCCCGCCGCCCTCGCCGCCGAACTGCGCGGCTGGTTCGGCGAGGCCGACGTACGACGCCGGCTGAAGGCCGCCGCCCGGGGCCGGCGGGCCGCCCTGGACGGCTGGGCGACCACGGCCCGCAGCCTCGCCGGAGTACTGGGCCGGCTGCCGAGCGAACCCAGGAGGGCGGCATGAACAGGACCGCACCGGCACAGACCGGCGGAAAGATCCCGGCCCAGCCGGGCCCGAGGGAAACGGTTCGGGGGCAGCAGATGGCAACACAGGCGGCGGACACCCGCACGGACGCAGAGGACCGGACGGACGCGACGGACCGCCACGAGCCGGGGACCCGTCCCGCGGCGGACGGCGGACGGCGGACGGGCTCCCTCGGTGGCGGTCCCGTGGCGGACGGCGCCCGGCACGTGAGCGGGAACGCTGGCGGGCCGTCGGTGGCGAGCGGTCAGCAGGCGGGCTCGATCGGAGGCGGTGCGTCGGCGGACACCGGACGGCAGTCGGACGCGCCCGGTGGCAGCCCGGTGGCGGACGCCGCCACGCAGGGCGTGATCCCCGGTGCCGGGCCCGTCCCGGCCCCCGGCGAGCGGGCCACCGTGCGGTTGCGGGAGGGCGGGCCGGACGAGCCGCCGCGGTACGCGCCGGAGTGGCTGGAGCTGCGGGAGCCCGCAGACGCCGGGGCCCGGGCGCACGATCTGCTGGACCCGCTGCGGATCCGGCTCGCCAACCTGCCCGGCAGGGCCGGGTACGTCATCCACGACCTGGGCTGCGGCACCGGCTCGATGGGCCGCTGGCTCGCGCCCCGCCTCGACGGCGCCCAGCACTGGATCCTGCACGACCGCGACCCCTACCTGCTGCACTTCGCCGCCGTCGCCTCCCCGCGCTCGGCCGCCGACGGCAGCCGGGTCACCGTCGAGACCCGGCGCGGCGACGTCGCCCGGCTCACCCCGGACGCCCTCGCCGGCGCCTCCCTGGTGACCGCCTCCGCCCTGCTCGACGTCCTCACCCGCGAGGAGATCGACACCCTCGCCACCGCCTGCACCGGCGCGGGCTGCCCGGCCCTGCTGACCCTGTCGGTCGCGGGCCGCGTCGAACTCTCCGCGGCCGACCCGATGGACGAGGAGATCATGGAGGCCTTCAACGCCCACCAGCGCCGCGACGGGCTGCTCGGCCCGGACGCGGTCACGGCGGCCTGCGAGGCCTTCTCGGAGCGGGGCGCCACGGTACGGGTCAACCCGAGCCCCTGGCGGCTCGGCCCCGGCGAGGCGGCGCTGACCGCCCAGTGGCTGCGCGGCTGGGTCGGCGCGGCCGTCGAGGAGCGCCCCGAGCTGGCATCGCGCGCAGAACGGTATCTGCGCGACCGGCTGGCCGCCTGCGAGGCCGGCGAGCTCCATGTCACCGTCCACCACAGCGACCTGCTGGCGCTGTCCCGGCCGGTGGGCGGGGCGTCATGAGCGTGGAGACGGTGCGGGCGTTCGTGGTGCGCGGCGCGACGAGGACCGGGCGGGACGTGGACGTGGTGTCCGGGGCGCCGAGGGGTGTGCGCGCCGAGGGGCCGGTCCTTCCGGCACCGACGGTCGCCGCCGGCGGTGTGCCGCCTGTCGTGGTGGAGGTGTGGGCCGACGGCAGGGACTGTCTCGCGGCGCGCGACGCGGCCCTGCGCGCACGCGCCGACGAACTCGCCGTCTCCGCCGACCGCATCGGCGTGATCGTCTCCTCCGCGCGAACCGGCACCCGGTCCTCCGCGCCCTGGTGGCGGAGCCTTTTGAACCGGCTCAACTCCCGTGCCCTGCGCACCCACTTCGGCTCGGTCGCCGGCGCCGTCATCCTCGGCGCCCTGCTGTGGCATCTGGGCACCGGCGTGCTGCTGGACGGGCTGCGGCGGATCGACGCGACGACGTTGGTGCTGTCCCTGGTGATCGGCGCCGTCACCACCGTGCTCAGCGCCTGGCGTTGGGCGCTGGTGGCCCGGGGCCTCAGGATCGAGCTGCCGCTCGGCGCGGCCGTCGCCGACTACTACCGCGCCCTGTTCCTGAACGCCGCCCTGCCCGGCGGTGTCCTCGGGGACGTGCACCGGGCGGTGCGGCACGGGAAGAACGCCGGTGACCTCGGCCGCGGTGTGCGGACGGTCGTGCTCGAACGGGTCGCCGGGCAGATCGCGCTGGCCGTCGTCGGCGGCGCGGTGCTGCTGACCCTGCCCTCCCCGGTGCTGGCCGAGGTGCGCAGCTTCGCCCCGCTGGTGGCGCTCGCCGTGGTGGGCGCGCTCGCCGTCGTCCTCGCCCTGCGCATGAACCGGGCGCCCTCCCGGCGCGGCCGCGCCCTGCGCGCGACGCTCGCCGAGGCCCGCGAGGGACTGTTCTCCCGCCGCAACGGGCCAGGAGTCGCCCTCTCCTCGCTCCTCATCCTCGCCGGACATCTCGCCATGTTCGTGCTCGCCGCCCGCGTCGCCGGTTCCGGCGCCTCCGTCGCCGTCCTGCTGCCGCTGGCCGTGCTGGCGCTGCTCGCCATGGGAATCCCGCTGAACGTCGGCGGTTTCGGGCCCCGCGAGGGCGCCACCGCCTGGGCGTTCGGCGCGGCCGGACTCGGCGCGAGCAGCGGCGTGGCCGTCGCCGTGGTCTACGGCGTGCTCAGCTTCGTCGCCGCCCTGCCCGGCGCGGCCGTCCTCGTCGCCCGCTGGTACGAGGGCCTGCGCGCCGGGGCCGGCGCCGCGGACGCCGGCTACGCGCGCTCGTCCGCCGACGTGAGCAGCGAGAAATACGCGCCGAAGGAATCCGCGAGGCTCGCCAGCAGTTCCTTGCCCTTTTCCGCGGAACCGAGCGAAGGGCGTCCGATGACGCCCGAATCGGTATAGCCGGACATACCGAGGGTGAGCAGATGACGGCGGTCGTCCGCGACGAAATCGGAGGTCTCATAACCGGGCCGGAGGAATTCCGGGTGAGTGTGCAGAAGGATGGAGGTCTCGATTTCTCCCGCGTGCATGTCGGTCAGCAGCGAGGTGGTCACCCCCGCCCGCTGCCGAGCCGCTTCCCAGTCCTCGGCGGCCGGGAACAGCGCCATGCGCTCGCCGCGCGCGGAGGCTTCCTGGACGACGTTCCCCAGCACGTAGTTGCCGCCGTGCCCGTTGACGACCACCAGGACGTCGACGCCGGAGCGGCGCAGCGAGTCCGCAATGTCCCGTACCACCGCGTGAAGGGTCACCGAGGAGATGCTGACGGTACCGGGCCAGTCCGCGTGCTCGTGCGAGCAGGAGATCGTCACCGGGGGGAGCAGGCGCACCGGGTACGCCCCGGCGATCTCCCGGGCCACGGCACACGCGACCAGCGTGTCGGTCGCCAGCGGAAGGAACGGGCCGTGCTGTTCGAAGCTGCCCACCGGAAGGACGGCGACCTGCGTTGAGACACCCGCCGCCCTGGTCCGTACCTCTTCCGTAGTGTCCGCCGGCACCAGCCCGTCCGCCGCCGTACGCGCGCCCGAACCACTCATTTCTTCACGGCCTTTCGTCTCTGTTTAGGAATCAGATCATGACAGATAAAATCGGCGTCCTCGGCAAGAAGTCCCCGCAGCGCACGGGTGTGGAACGGATCGTGAATGCACCGCTGCCCACGGTGTACGGGCAATTCCGGGCGGTGGGCTACATGGACCACGACCGCGGTGACGAACAAGTCGCCCTGGTGTACGGCGAGATCGGCACGGACGACGTTCTCACGCGTCTGCATTCCGAGTGCCTGACCGGTGACGCGTTCGGCTCCCAGCACTGCGAGTGCGGCGACCAGCTCGCCTCCGCGCTGAAGGCCGTCGTCGCCGAAGGCAGCGGCATCGTCGTGTACTTGAGGGGCCACGAGGGCCGCGGCATCGGTCTGCTGGCCAAGCTGAGGGCGATGGCGCTGCAGGCGGAGGGGCTGGACACGGTCGAGGCGAACCTGGCGCTCGGACTGCCGGTGGACGCCCGCGACTACGGCGTCGCCGCGGAGATCCTGCACGACCTGGGCGTGAACTCGGTCCGTCTGATGTCCAACAACCCGCGCAAGCGCGAGGCGTTGCTGCAGCACGGCATCAAGGTCGCCGAAACGGTCCCGCTGCTGATCCAGCCGTGCGAGAGCAACATCACCTACCTGCGCACCAAGCGGGAACGACTCGATCATGTGCTGCCGCATCTGGACGCCGTGGCCCACCTGTCCTGACCGCGGTGCGAATGCGGGCCGACGCCGTGATCATCGGCGGTGGGGTGACGGGCGTGAGCATCGCCTACCACCTCGCCGCCGCCGGCGTCCGTGACCTCGTCCTCGTCGAACGGGACGAACTCGCCTCCGGCTCCACCTCGAAGGCCGCGGGCGGGGTACGGGCGCAGTTCTCCGACGAGCTCAACATCCAGCTCGGCGCGCGCAGTCTGGAGGCCTTCGGCCGGTTCCAGGAGGAGATCGGCCACGACATCGGGCTGCACCGGGTGGGCTATCTGTTCCTGCTGTCGAGGCCGGAGGAGGTCGCCTCCTTCGAGGCGGGCGTACGGCTGCAGAACTCCCTCGGCGTGCCCAGCCGCCTGATCACCCCGAAGGAGGCCCGCAAGCTGTCGCCGCTGATCAGCACCGACGGCCTGCTCGCCGCCGCCTTCTCGCCGGACGACGGCCACTGCACGCCCGAGGCCGTCGTCCACGGCTACGCCTCCGCCGCCCGCGCCCTGGGCGTGCGCATCCTGCGGCACACCGAGGCCACCGGCATCGAACGGCAGGGCACCGCCGTCACCGCCGTCTCCACCACCCTCGGCCGCATCGCCACCGACACGGTGATCTGCGCGGCCGGCCCCTGGTCCCGGGCGGTCGGCGCGATGGCCGGCGTCCAGCTGCCGGTGGTGCCGCTGCGCCGCCAGATCGCCGTCACACAACCCGTGCCGGGACTGCGGCCCGACCTCCCCATGACGATCGACTTCACCACCAGCCTCTACTTCCACGCCGAGGGCCCCGGACTCCTCCTCGGCATGTCCGACCCCGACGAACAGCCCGGCTTCGCAACCGACCCCCACGACCGCTGGATCCCCCGCCTCGTCGCCGCGATGCAACAGCGCGCCCCGGCGCTGCTCGACCTGCGCCGCACCGGCACCTGGGCGGGTCTGTACGAGATCACCCCGGACCACAACGCCCTGATCGGCGAGGCCGCTTCCGTCTCCCGCTTCCTGTACGCCACCGGCTTCTCCGGGCACGGCTTCCTGCAGGGACCGGCCGTCGGCGAGGTGATCCGCGACCTCTACCTGGGCCGCGTACCCTTCGTGGACGTCAGCCCCTTGAGCGCCGACCGTTTCGCGGCCGACGCCCCGCGCCCGGAGGCCAACCTCGTATGACAGAGCTCCACCTGTGGCTGCGCCACGAGGACCGCACGACCGAACGACGCACACCGGTCGTGCCGTCCGACGCCCGTCGGCTCGTCGAGGCCGGAGTGACGCTGACGGTGGAGGAGTCCCCGCAGCGGATCTTCCCGATCGAGGAGTACGAGGCGGCGGGCTGCGCTCTCGCGCCCGCGGGGACGTGGGTGTCGGCGCCCCGCGACGCCGTGGTCCTGGGCTTGAAGGAACTCCCGGACGGACCAGCGGAACTGATCCATCGTCACGTCTTCTTCGGGCACGCCTACAAGCGGCAGCCGGGAGCGGAGGCCCTGCTGCGGCGGTTCGCCGCCGGGGGAGGCCGACTCCTCGATCTCGAGTACCTGGTGGACGACGACGGCCGCCGGCTGGCCGCCTTCGGCTTCTGGGCCGGCTACCTCGGCGCCGCCCTCGCCGTGCTCCAGCACCGGGGCAGGCTGGTCGCTCCCCTCACGCCCACCACGAAGGAGGAGCTGGACGACAGGCTCCAACGCGCCGAGGGGGACGAGGAGTTCACGGCCCTGGTGATCGGCGCGCTGGGCCGCAGCGGCCGGGGAGCCCGCGTCGCCCTGCACACCGCCGGGATCGAGCCGACCTGCTGGGACCTGGCCGAGACCCGCGACCTGGACCGGTCGGCGCTGCTCGCCCACGACCTCATGGTGAACTGCGTCCTCGCCACCAGCCCGGTCCCGCCCTTCGTGCGCGAGCAGGACCTCGACGACCCCGTCCGCCGCCTGCGCACCCTGTGCGACGTCACCTGCGACGTCGGCTCGCCCCTGAACGTCCTGCCGGTCTACGACCGCACCACCGACTGGACCGATCCGGCCCGACGCCTGCGCAAGGAACCCCCGCTCGACCTCATCGCCATCGACAACCTGCCCTCCCTGCTCCCGCGCGAGTCCAGCACCGACTTCTCCGCGGCGCTGGTCCTGCAGCTGCTGGAGTTCGGGGTGGGCGGGCCGTGGGGCCGCTGTCTGGACCGCTTCCACCAGGCCTGCCGTGAACTCGGCATCGGGGAAGGGGAGTTCCGTGGCTGACCGCGTCGCCGCCGGCGGCACCGTCCACTGGGTCGGCGCCGGACTGTCCACGGGCAGCGGACTGGCCCGGCTCTGCGACAGCGCCCCGCGCGTACGGCTGTGGCACCGCACCGAGGAACGCGCCGCCGAGGCCCTCGGCCGGCTGGGCCTCACCGGACGCGCCGAACCCCGCGCCTACACGCTCCCCACGCTCACCGCCGAACTGGCGCCCGGCGACGTCGTCGTGTCGATGCTGCCCGCACCCGAGCACGCCGGCATCCTGGCGGCCTGCGTGGCCGGCGGCGCCCACTTCGCCTGCTCCAGCTATGTCTCCGACGCCGTCCTGGAGCAGGTCCCGGCGGCGGCGGAGGCCGGCCTGGTCGTCCTCACGGAGGCCGGGCTGGACCCCGGCATAGACCACCTCTTCGCCCACAGCCTCGTCGCCCGCGCCCGCGAGGCCGTCGGCGACGGTACGGCGGCCTCGTACGCCTTCACCTCCTACTGCGGCGGCATCCCCGCCGTCCCGAACGACTTCAGGTACCGCTTCAGCTGGGCACCGGCGGGCGTCCTCAACGCCCTTCGTTCGCCCGCGCGGTACATCGAGGACGGATCGGCGGTCACCGCCGAACGGCCCTGGGAGGTCACCCGGCCGCACGTCCTGGACGGTGAGACCTTCGAGGTGTACCCGAACCGCGACAGCGTCCCCTTCGTCGAGCAGTACGGGCTGCCGGACGCCTGGCAGGCTCGGTCCTTCGTGCGCGGCACGCTGCGGCTGGAGGGCTGGCTACGCGCCTGGGACGCGGTGTTCGAGGAGCTGAAGGCCGGGGACGACGCCCGGATCGCCGCGCTGGCACGGGAGTTGGCCGAGCGCCATCCGACCACGGACGCCGACCGGGACCGGGTCGTGCTCGCCGTGTCACTGGACGTGCGGGCGGGGGAGGGGCGCAGCTGGTCGGGGAGTTACCTCCTCGACCTGGTCGGCGACGCGGAGGAGAGCGCGATGGCTCGCTGCGTCTCCCGTCCCCTGGCCCTGGGCGTCCGCCACATCCTCGACGGCACCCTGCCCGCGGGCCTGAACCGGGCGGCGGAGACGGCCGCCCGGTCGGAGGCCTGGCTCGGTGAACTGGCCGAGGAGGGACTGGAGTTCAGCCTGCGGGCCGACGAGTAGGCGGGCTCAGCCCGTGACCGCCTCGTGCACCAGGCGCCTGAGGTCCGGTATGACCCCGAGCGGGGTCTTCGGCCGGACCTGGGTCATGAACTGCACGGTCAGTTCGCGGCGCGGATCGACCCAGAAGGTCGTCGACGCCGCGCCGCTCCAGCCGTAGGTGCCGAGGCTCGACGGGGTCGGGGTGCGCTCCGGGTCGATGACGACGGAGACGCCGAGGCCGAAGCCGACGCCCTCGTTGTTCGGCTCGTCGTGGACCGGACGGCTGCCGAAGGAGCGCAGGTCGGCGCCGCCGGGCAGATGGTTCTCGGTCATCAGGTCGACCGTCTCGGCCTTCAGCAGACGGACGCCGTCGAGTTCGCCGCGACGGCGCAGGAACTCCATGAAGCGGTGCATGTCGTGCGCCGAGGCCACCATGCCGCCGCTGCCGGACAGCAGACGCGGGCGCCCGCGCAACGGCAGCCCCGGGACCGGCTCGATACCGCAGTCGTCGGTCTCGCCGTACAACTCGGCCAGGCGGGGCGCCTGTTCGTCGGTGACGTGGAATCCGGCGTCGGTCATGCCGAGCGGGCCGAGGACGCGCTCCGCGAAGAACGCGTCGAGCGGCTGCCCCGAGACCACCTCGATCACCCTGCCGAGCACATTGGTGGCCACCGAGTAGTTCCACTCCGTGCCCGGCTCGAACTGCAGCGGCAGACCCGCGTACACGTCGACCGTCTCGGCGAGGGTGGTGCCCGGCACCACCGACGACTCCAGGCCGGCCGCGCGGTAGAGGGCGTCGACGGGGTGGGAGTGGTAGAAGCCGAAGGTCAGGCCCGCGGTGTGGGTCAGCAGGTGGCGGATCAGGATCGGCCCGGACGCCGGGCGGGTGCGGACATCGGCCCCGGAGCCGCTCTCGTACACCCGCGGCTCGGCGAAGGCCGGCAGGTACCGGGCGAGCGGGTCGTCCAGGGAGAGCCGGCCCTCCTCGACGAGGATCAGGGCGGCGACGGTGGTGACCGGCTTGGTCATGGAGTAGATCCGCCACAGGGTGTCCGGCTCGACGGGCAGCCCGGCCGCGACGTCGCGCAGGCCGTGGGTGGTGAGGTGGGCGACATGTCCGGCGCGGGCCACGGCCACCAGGTAGCCGGGCAGGCGTCCCTCGTCGACGAAGTGGGCGAGATGCTGGTCCAGGCGGTCCAGCGCCTTCACGTCCAGCCCGGCCTCTTCCGGGTCCGCCTCTTGTCGCAGCTGTGCCATCGCTCTCCTCCGAATGCGCTCGTCGAAGCCCGGCGCGGCGTGCTCCGTCCCACGGGCCCCGGAACTCATCGTCGCGCAGGAACAGCGGCCCGGTCCCCCTCTTGACCGGGATTGATCGCTGGGAGGGAACGTTTTGGCAGAGCGTTTCCCGCCACCGCGACGGGAATGCGAAGCACCGCCGGACGGGTTGACTGCCGTATGACTCAGGACACACTGCTCGAGCTGCTCTCCGAACAACGTGGCGGAGTGCTGGTCACCCTCAAGCGCGACGGCCGCCCCCAGCTGTCGAACGTCAGCCACCACTACTACCCGCAGGAGGGCATCGTCCGGATCTCGGTCACGGACGACCGCGCCAAGACCCGCAATCTGCGCCGGGACCCGCGCGCCTCGTACCACGTCTCCAGCCCGGACCGCTGGGCCTACACGGTCGTCGAGGGCACAGCGGAGCTCTCGCCCGTCGCCAAGGATCCCCAGGACGACACGGTCGAGGAACTGATCCGGCTCTACCGGGACATCCTGGGCGAGCACCCCGACTGGGACGACTACCGCGCCACGATGATCCGTGACGGCCGGCTGGTGGTGCGCCTGAAGGTGGACCACGCGTACGGCATCCCGAAGCGCGCCGACCAGGGCTGAGGGTCACGAGGGCCAGCGGGACGGCGGCTGTCGCGGGTACGGCGCCTCGAACGTCCCTGTGCGCCTCGCCGCCCAGCACGCCGCCTCACTGGCGGCTGACGGTCCGGGTGACGCCGGTGACGACCGTGGTGGCCAGGATCCACCCGGTGATGATCAGGGCGTAGGCGAGGTACTGGTACCAGCCGCTCGGCGCGAAGGCGTCCTCCTGGCCGAAGGAGATCACCGGCAGGAGCAGGTCGAGGGTGTAGAACACCGGGTTGAAGTGCGGGGCCTCCGACGCCTTGAGCGGGTGCGGGTGGTGCAGGGCGTACGCGAGCGAGCCGACGGCCAGCAGCGACAAAAGCCACCCGGCGGCGCGCAGCGGGTGGAAGCCGTAGCCGACGGTGGCGTCCTGCATGTAGCCCCAGGCGCGGCCGTACCAGGCGCGGGTCGAGCGCAGCCGGCGCTGCCTGGCGAGGAGGACGAGCCGTGCGGCGTGGTCGTCGCCGACCCGGCGGTAGGCGGCCGACAGCTGTTCGTAGGCGTGCGGGACATAGCCGTCGCCGTCCCGGTCCAGCATGGGCAGGCGGCGTTCGGCGGGCACGTGCGGGGTGAGCGAGGTGTAGACGAGGTCGCCCAGGAACACCTCGGCGGGCAGTATCTCCGGTTCCAGGAACAGGACTTCGATCTGGGCGCGGCGCAGGTTGAGGGCGCCTTCCATGGGCGGCCCCTTGCGCAGCCACAGCTCCCCGATGCCGCAGCTGCTCGCCCGCAGGGCGGTGTCTCCGGGGTTCGCCAGCCGTGCGTACGACAGGTCGAACCGGCCGGCGACGCGGGCGCCGCGCAGACCGATCCAGCCGTCGCTGTGCGCCCGCCGCATCAGGAGGTCGCCCTGCACCGCCAGGGTCTCACCGTCGAGGACCGCGCCGCCCGGACGGTTGAGCCGGGCGTCGTTCAGCCGTACCGACCCGGCGATCTCGGCCCCGTTGAGGCGTATCTCGCCGTCCGCCCGCAGTCCGGGCGCCCACAGATCGTCGCCGACGCTGACGTGGTTGAGGTGGAGGGCGCCCTCGGAGCCGTCCTCTGGCGCCGAGAACCGGGCGCGGTCCAGGAACAGCGCCCCCGCTATGTGCGCCCCGCCCAGCCGCACCGGCCCCCGGAACCGGCAGTCCGTGAGCCGCAGCACCCCCTCGACCCGGACCGTCGCCGCGGACAGCCCGGGCAGCACCGAGTCGCTCAGGTTGAGCTGCCGCAGCCGCGCGCCGTACAGCTGCGGGACCTCCTCGAAGTGGCAGTGGCTGAGCCGGACCGCGTGGTCGGTCGTGCCGTACCGCAGGTCGAGGACGCCGGTGATCCGGGCGCCGTCCACCTTCAGCGCGGCTATCTCACCCGGCTCCTCGGGCCCGTTGAGCAGCAGGGCCCGCAACACGGTCGCCCGCAGGGTCCGTTCGGGGCCCCACCGCACGCCCTCGGCCGGGTCCTCGTCGCCGCCCGCAGCGAAGTCGACCGCTTCCCCCGTGGCGAACGCCCGCCACACCCGCCGCTCGGCCGGCGTCAGTTCGTTGATCTCCACAGGGCGGGACTCTAACGCCCCCGCACGACAGCCGCCCGGGCCACGACACCAACGCGTCCGCTCACCGCGGGTGTTGAGCGAACGCGGAGGGATGCGTGGCCCGGGCCGGGAGGGCTACGGCCGGGTGTTCCACTCGGCGACGACCGGGCGGCCGTGCTCGGTCGACAGGCGGCTGACCGTGCCCGTGGAGAGCTGGAACAGCCGTCCCTCGGTGGGCGGCAGACCCAGTCGGCGGGCGGTCAGGACGCGCAGGAAGTGGGCGTGCGCGACGAGGATCACGTCCCCCGTTCGGTGGGCGAGGGCCGTGTCCACCCGGGCCAGCACGCGGTCGGCGCGGTCACCCACTTCGGCCGGGGACTCGCCGGGGTGCCCGTCGGGGCCGGGTGGGACGCCGTCCCGCCACAGGTCCCAGTCGGGGCGGGTGCGGTGGATCTCGTCGGTGGTGATGCCCTCGTAGCCGCCGTAGTCCCACTCGTGCAGGTCGGGCTCGATCACGGGAGAGGGGACGCCCGCGAGTTCGGCGGTGCGTAGCGCGCGGCCGAGCGGGCTGGTCAGGGCGAGTGCGCAGGTCCGCTGCGAGAGGAGGGGAGCGAGGGACTTGGCCTGCTCCTCACCGTGCTGGGTGAGGGGCAGGTCGGTGAAGCTGGTGTGCTGTCCGGAAACGCTCCACTCCGTCTCGCCGTGGCGGACCAGGAGAAGGTCCCCCACGGACTTGCTACTCCTTCGACTCGACGGCGTGGCCGCCGAACTGGTTGCGCAGCGCCGCGATCATCTTCATCTGCGGGGAGTCGTCCTGGCGGGAGGCGAACCGCGCGAACAGGGAGGCCGTGATCGTCGGCAGCGGGACGGCGTTGTCGATGGCCGCCTCGACCGTCCAGCGTCCCTCACCGGAGTCCTGCGCGAAGCCCTTGAGCTTGTCGAGGTGCTCGTCCGCGTCGAGGGCGTTGACCGCCAGGTCCAGCAGCCAGGAACGGATGACCGTGCCCTCCTGCCAGGACCGGAAGACCTCGCGGACGCTGTCCACCGAGTCGACCTTCTCCAGCAGCTCCCAGCCCTCGGCGTAGGCCTGCATCATGGCGTACTCGATGCCGTTGTGGACCATCTTCGAGAAGTGCCCGGCGCCCACCTTGCCCGCGTGGACATAGCCGTACGGGCCCTCGGGCTTGAGCGCCTCGAAGATCGGGTGGAGCCGCTCGACGTGCTCCTTGTCGCCGCCGACCATCAGCGCGTAGCCGTTCTGCAGGCCCCACACACCGCCGGAGACACCCGCGTCGACGAAGCCGATGCCCTTGGCGCCCAGTTCCTCGGCGTGCTTCTCGTCGTCCGTCCAGCGGGAGTTGCCGCCGTCGACGACCGTGTCGCCGGGGGAGAGGAGGGTGCCGAGCTCGTCGACGACCGACTGGGTGGCGGCGCCGGCCGGGACCATCACCCAGACCACGCGCGGGGCTTCCAGCTTGTCGACCAGTTCGGCGAGGCTCGTCGCGTCGGAGAGGTCGGGGTTGCGGTCGTAGCCGATGACGGTGTGGCCGGCGCGGCGGATCCGCTCGCGCATGTTGCCGCCCATCTTGCCGAGACCGATGAGACCGAGTTGCATTGTCACTTGCCTTCCTTGAGGTCGCGGTAGGCGGCCACGAGTGCGGTGGTGGAGGGGTCGAGGCCCGGGACGTCCGCGCCTTCGGTCAGGGCGGGCTCGACGCGCTTGGCGAGCACCTTGCCGAGCTCGACGCCCCACTGGTCGAAGGAGTCGATGTTCCAGATCGCGCCCTGGACGAACACCTTGTGCTCGTAGAGGGCGATCAGCTGGCCGAGGACCGACGGGGTCAGCTCGCGCGCCAGGATGGTCGTGGTGGGGTGGTTGCCCCGGAAGGTGCGGTGCGCGACCTGCTCCTCGGGCACACCCTCCGCGCGCACCTCGTCGGCGGTCTTGCCGAAGGCGAGCGCCTGGCCCTGTGCGAACAGGTTGGCCATCAACAGGTCGTGCTGCGCCTTGAGTTCGGCGCTCAGTTCGTCCACCGGGCGGGCGAAGCCGATCAGGTCCGCCGGGATCAGCTTGGGGCCCTGGTGGATCAACTGGTAGTAGGCGTGCTGCCCGTTGGTGCCGGGCGTGCCCCACACCACCGGCCCGGTCTGCCACTCCACAGGGCGCCCGTCGCGCTGCACCGACTTGCCGTTGGACTCCATGTCCAGCTGCTGCAGATACGCCGTGAACTTGGAGAGGTAGTGCGAGTACGGCAGCACGGCGTGCGACTGGGCGTCGTGGAAGTTGCCGTACCAGACGCCCAACAGGCCCAGGATCAGCGGGGCGTTGGCCTCCGCCGACGCGTTCTGGAAGTGCTCGTCGACGATCCGGAAGCCGTCCAGCATCTCGCGGAAGCGGTCCGGACCGATGGCGATCATCAGGGAGAGGCCGATCGCCGAGTCGTACGAGTACCGTCCGCCGACCCAGTCCCAGAACTCGAACATGTTGTCCGGGTCGATGCCGAACTCGGTGACCTTGCCGGCGTTCGTCGACAGGGCGACGAAGTGCTTCGCGACCGCCTTGTCGTCGCGGAGACCGTCGGGGCCCTCCAGCAGCCAGGAACGGGCCGAGGTCGCGTTGGTGATCGTCTCGATCGTGGTGAACGTCTTGGAGGCGACGATGAACAGCGTCTCCGCCGGGTCCAGGTCGCGCACCGCCTCGTGCAGGTCGGCGCCGTCCACGTTGGACACGAAGCGGAAGGTCGACTCCCGTGCCGTGAAGGCCCGCAGGGCCTCGTACGCCATCGCGGGCCCGAGGTCCGAACCGCCGATGCCGATGTTGACGACGTTGCGGATCCGCTTGCCGGTGTGGCCGGTCCACTCGCCGGAGCGGACCCGCTCGGCGAAGCCGCTCATCTGGTCCAGCACGGCGTGCACCTTCGGCACGACGTTCTCGCCGTCGACCTCGACCACCGCGTCCCGCGCCGCCCGCAGTGCGGTGTGCAGGACGGCCCGGTCCTCGGTGAGGTTGATCCGCTCGCCGCGGAACATGGCGTCACGCAGCCCGAACACGTCGGTGGCGGCGGCCAGTTCCTGGAGCAGGGCCAGGGTCTCGTCGGTGATCAGGTGCTTGGAGTAGTCGATGCGCAGATCGCCCACGCGGACGACGTACCGCTCCGCACGCCCGGGGTCCGTGTCGAACAGCTCCCGCAGCCGGGGTTCGCCCTGGGCGCGGTGGTCCTCCAGGGCGGTCCACTCGGGACGGCGGGTGAGGCTTGGGGTGTCGGACATGTCAGACGGTCTCCTTCGCGCTCTCGCCGCGCAGGGCGATCGCGTACATCTCGTCGGCGTCCAGGCGGCGCAGCTCCTCGGCGATGAGCTCGGAGGTGGAGCGGACCTTCAGGGCGAGGGTGCGGGAGGGCTGGCCCGGCAGGGACAGCGTGGCCAGCGGGCCCTCGGGGCGGTCGATGACGATCTCGCCGTCGGCGGTGCCCAGGCGCACGGCGGTGACGACCGGGCCGGCCGTGACGACACGGTCGATCCGCACGTTCAGCCGCGCCTCCAGCCAGCGCGCCAGCAGCTCGGCGGCAGGGTTCTCGGCCTCGGCCTCCACCGCGCCCGAGACGATCTGCGCCCGCGCCTGGTCCAGGGCGGCGGCCAGCATCGAGCGCCAGGGCGTCAGCCGGGTCCAGGCGAGGTCGGTGTCACCGGGCGCGTAGGAACGGACCCGGGTCTCCAGCGCCTCGAGGGGGTTCTCCACGGCGTACAGGTCGGTGATCCTGCGCTGGGCCAGCGCGCCCAGCGGGTCCTTCGAGGGGACCTCGGGCGCGTCCACCGGCCACCACACCACGACGGGCGCGTCCGGCAGCAGCAGCGGCAGCACCACCGAGTCGGCGTGGTCGGACACCTCGCCGTAGGTGCGCAGCACGACCGTCTCACCGGTGCCGGCGTCGGAGCCCACGCGCACCTCGGCGTCCAGCTTGGAGGCGACGCGGTCGCGCGGGGTGCGGGCCTGCCGCCTGATGACGACCAGGGTGCGCGAGGGGTGCTCGTGCGAGGCCTCCTCGGCCGCCTTGATCGAGTCGTAGGCGTTCTCCTCGTCCGTGACGATCACCATCGTCAGGACCATGCCCACGGCAGGCGTACCGATGGCGCGGCGACCCTGCACCAGCGCCTTGTTGATCTTGCTTGCCGTGGTGTCGGTCAGGTCGATCTTCATGGCCTGCGCCAGCTCCGTCCGTCTCGTGCGAGCATCTCGTCGGCTTCCTCGGGTCCCCAGCTGCCCGAGGCGTACTGCGCGGGCTTGCCGTTCTTCGCCCAGTACTCCTCGATCGGGTCGAGGATCTTCCAGGACTCTTCCACTTCCTGGTGGCGGGGGAAAAGGTTGGCGTCGCCGAGCAGTACGTCCAGGATGAGCCGCTCGTACGCCTCCGGGCTGGACTCGGTGAAGGACTCGCCGTAGGCGAAGTCCATCGACACGTCCCGGATCTCCATCGAGGTGCCCGGCACCTTGGAGCCGAACCGGACCGTCATGCCCTCGTCCGGCTGGACGCGGATGACGATCGCGTTCTCGCCGAGCTCCTCCGTGGCGGTGGAGTCGAAGGGCGAGTGCGGGGCGCGCTGGAAGACGACGGCGATCTCGGTGACCCGGCGGCCCAGCCGCTTGCCGGTGCGCAGGTAGAACGGGACGCCCGCCCAGCGGCGGTTGTCGACGTTCAGCTTGACGGCCGCGTAGGTGTCGGTCGTGGAGGACGGGTCGATGCCGTCCTCCTCCAGGTAGCCCCGGACCTTCTCGCCGCCCTGCCAGGCCGCGGCGTACTGTCCGCGCACGGTGTGGGCGCCGAGGTTCTCCGGCAGCTTCACGGCCTTGAGGACCTTCAGCTTCTCGGTGAGCAGCGACTCGGCGTCGAAGGCGGCCGGCTCCTCCATGGCGGTCAGCGCCATCAGCTGCAGCAGGTGGTTCTGGATGACGTCACGGGCCGAGCCGATGCCGTCGTAGTATCCGGCGCGGCCGCCGATGCCGATGTCCTCGGCCATCGTGATCTGGACGTGGTCGACGAAGGACCGGTTCCAGATCGGCTCGTACATCTCGTTGGCGAAGCGGAGCGCCAGGATGTTCTGGACGGTCTCCTTGCCGAGGTAGTGGTCGATGCGGAAGACCTGGTCCGGCTCGAACACGTCGTGCACGACCCGGTTCAGCTCACGGGCGCTGGCGAGGTCGCGGCCGAACGGCTTCTCGATGACCGCGCGCCGCCAGGCGCCCTCGCGCGCGTTCGCCAGGCCGTGCTTCTTCAGCTGCTGGACGACCTTCGGGAAGAACTTCGGCGGCACGGAGAGGTAGAAGGCGAAGTTGCCCCCGGTGCCGCGGGAGGCGTCCAGCTCCTCGACGGCCGACTTCAGCTGCTTGAAGGCGGTGTCGTCGTCGAAGTCGCCGGGGATGAACCGCATGCCCTCGGCGAGCTGCTGCCAGACCTCCTCACGGAACTCGGTGCGCGCGTGCTCGCGGACCGCGTCATGCACGACCTGGGCGAAGTCCTGGTCCTCCCAGTCCCGGCGGGCGAACCCGACGAGCGAGAAGCCCGGCGGCAGCAGACCGCGGTTGGCCAGGTCGTAGACGGCCGGCATCAGCTTCTTGCGGGAGAGGTCACCGGTGACGCCGAAGATGACCAGGCCGGAGGGGCCGGCGATACGGGGCAGGCGCCGGTCGCGCGGGTCGCGCAGCGGGTTCTCCCAGTCGACGGTGGCGGGGATCTCGGTCATTCCGCGTCCACTCCCTTGCTGTCCAGGGACTTGGCGACGGCGTCCAGCAGGTCCTGCCAGGCCGTCTCGAACTTGGCGACACCCTCGTCCTCGAGCTGCCGCACGACCTCCTCGTACGAGATCCCGAGGGCCTCCACTGCGGCCAGGTCGGCGCGCGCCTGCGCGTAGCCGCCGGTCACCGTGTCACCGGTGATCCCGCCGTGGTCGGCGGTGGCGTCGAGGGTGGCCTCCGGCATCGTGTTCACGGTGCCCGGGGCGACCAGCTCGTCCACGTACAGGGTGTCCTTGTACGCCGGGTCCTTCACGCCGGTGGACGCCCACAGCGGGCGCTGCCGGTTGGCGCCGGCTCCGGCGAGGGCGGTCCAGCGGTCCGACGACCGGGACGGGTCGCCGGCGGAGCCGAACACCTCTTCATAAGCCTGGTACGCCAGCCGCGCGTTCGCCAGCGCGGCCCGGCCCTTGAGGACGGTCGACTCGGGGGAGCTCAGGGCCGTCAGCCGCTTGTCGATCTCGGAGTCGACACGGGAGACGAAGAAGGAGGCCACCGAGTGGATGGCGGCGAGGTCGAGGCCCCTGGCCTGCGCCTTCTCCAGGCCTGCGAGGTAGGCGTCCATGACCTCGCGGTAGCGCTCCAGGGAGAAGATCAGCGTGACGTTGACGCTGATGCCGAGGCCGATGACCTCGGTGATCGCCGGGAGGCCGGCCCGGGTCGCCGGGATCTTGATCATGACGTTGGGCCGGTCGACGAGCCAGGAGAGCTGCTTGGCCTCGGCGACGGTGGCCCTGGTGTCGTGGGCCAGACGCGGGTCGACCTCGATGGAGACCCGGCCGTCCCGGCCGCCGGTCGCGTCGTACACGGGCCGCAGGACGTCGGCGGCGGCGCGGACGTCGGCGGTGGTCATCATCCGTACGGCCTCGTCGACCGTCACGCCGCGCACGGCCAGGTCGGCGAGCTGCTCCTCGTAGCCCTCGCCGGAGCCGATGGCGGCCTGGAAGATGGACGGGTTGGTGGTGACCCCGACGACGTGCTTGTCGCGGACGAGCTCGGCGAGGTTGCCGGTCTCGATCCGCCCGCGCGAGAGGTCGTCCAGCCAGATGGAGACGCCTTCGTCGCTGAGGCGCTTCAGTGCTCCCGCGGTGGCGGTTGCTTCGGTCATGGTACTGATCATCTTCTTTCTGGCGATCGGATCAACCGCGGGCGGCGGCGATGCCTGTCGTTGAACTGAACACAGCCTTGGCCGTCGCGGCGACGTTCTCAGGCGTGAAGCCGAACTCGGTGAACAGGGTCTTCGCGTCGGCGGAGGCGCCGAAGTGCTCCAGGGAGACGATGCGTCCCGCGTCACCCGTGAAGCGGTACCACGTCAGGCCGATGCCCGCCTCCACCGCGACGCGGGCCTTCACCGACGGCGGAAGCACGCTCTCCCGGTACTCCCGGGACTGCTCCTCGAACCACTCCACCGACGGCATCGACACCACGCGGGTGCCGATCCCCTCGGCCTCCAGCTGCTCCCGCGCGGCGACGGCGAGCTGCACCTCGGAGCCGGTGGCGATGATGATCACGTCCGGGGTCGCCTTCGAGGACTCCTTCAGCACGTAACCGCCCTTCGCCGCATCGGGGTTGGGCGCGTACGTCGGTACGCCCTGACGGGTGAGCGCGAGTCCGTGCGGGGCCGGGTCGGTGGCGTGGCGCTTGAGGATCTCGGCCCAGGCGACGGCGGTCTCGTTGGCGTCGGCCGGGCGGACCACGTTCAGACCGGGGATCGCGCGCAGGGCGGCCAGGTGTTCGACCGGCTGGTGCGTCGGACCGTCCTCGCCGAGGCCGACGGAGTCGTGCGTCCACACGTAGGTCACCGGCAGCTGCATCAGCGCCGACATCCGCACCGCGTTGCGCATGTAGTCGGAGAACACCAGGAAGGTGCCGCCGTAGACGCGGGTGTTGCCGTGCAGGGCGATCCCGTTCATCTCCGCGGCCATGGAGAACTCACGGATGCCGAAGTGGACGGTACGGCCGTACGGGTCGGCCTCGGGCAGCGGGTTGCCCTTCGGCAGGAAGGAGCTGGTCTTGTCGATGGTGGTGTTGTTGGAGCCGGCCAGGTCGGCGGAGCCGCCCCACAGCTCGGGCAGCACGGCGCCCAGCGACTGCAGCACCTTGCCGGAGGCGGCGCGGGTGGCGACCGACTTGCCCTCCTCGAAGACCGGCAGCGCCTCCTCCCAGCCCTCGGGCAGCCGGCCGGCCACGACCCGGTCGAACAGCTCGGCGCGCCGCGGGTCGGCGCCGCGCCACTTGTCGAGCTGCTTGTCCCAGGCCGCGTGCGCCTCGGCGCCGCGGTCCAGGGCCTGGCTGGTGTGGGCGAGCACGTCGGCGTCGATCTGGAAGGACTGCTCGGGGTCGAAGCCGAGGACGCGCTTGGTGGCGGCCACCTCGTCGGCGCCGAGCGCGGAGCCGTGGGAGGCCTCGGTGTTGCGGGCGTTCGGCGCGGGCCAGGCGATGATCGTGCGCATCGCGACGATGGAGGGCCGGCCGGTCTCGGCCTGGGCGGCCCTGAGCGCCGCGTACAGGGCCGGTACGTCGATGTCGCCGTCCTCGGCGGGCTCGACGCGCTGGGTGTGCCAGCCGTAGGCCTCGTACCGCTTCAGGACGTCCTCGGAGAAGGCGGTCGCGGTGTCGCCCTCGATGGAGATGTGGTTGTCGTCGTAGAGGAAGACCAGGTTGCCGAGCTTCTGGTGCCCGGCGAGGGAGGAGGCCTCGGCGGAGACGCCCTCCTCCAGGTCGCCGTCGGAGACGATCGCCCAGATGGTGTGGTCGAAGGGGGAGGTGCCCTCGGGGGCCTCGGGGTCGAACAGACCGCGCTCGTAGCGGGCGGCCATCGCCATGCCGACGGCGTTGGCGACGCCCTGGCCGAGCGGACCGGTGGTGGTCTCCACGCCCGCCGTGTGGCCGTACTCGGGGTGACCGGGCGTCTTGGACCCGTGGGTCCTGAAGGCCTTCAGGTCGTCGAGTTCGAGCTCGTACCCGGCCAGGAACAGCTGGGTGTAGAGCGTCAGCGAGGTGTGGCCGGGGGAGAGGACGAAACGGTCCCGGCCGGTCCACTCGGGGTCCGCGGGATCGTGGCGCATCAGCTTCTGAAAGATCGTGTAGGCGGCCGGGGCGAGGGCCATCGCGGTGCCCGGGTGGCCGTTGCCGACCTTCTGTACGGCGTCGGCGGCCAGCAGCCGAGCGGTGTCGACGGCGCGTCGGTCGAGTTCGGTCCATTCGAAGCGGTCCGGTGTCTGCGTGCTCATCTTCAAGAAGTCCTCGATCGCAGCGGTGGTTCTGGCCTGGCGCGTTCAAACTTAAAAGTCTGACTTTTACGGTGGTAGGTCCTCGTGTGCCAGCCTGTGGTGAAAGTGGGACACCGAGAGCACCAGCCGGGCGGCGTGAGAGGGACATGGCGGACAGAACCATCCAAGGCGGCGACGGTGACGGGGGCGTGGACGTGATCAGAACGTTCCCCTTCCCGGTCGAGCTGAGTGTGCGCGGGGTCGGCATGCAGGTCGGCCCGATGGGGGCCGGCCGCACCTGGCACGCGGATGCCCCGCTGCACCGCGTCCATCGCATCGACTTCCATGTCGTGATGCTCTTCGACGACGGCCCCGTCCGCCACATGATCGACTTCGCCGAGTACGAGGCGACGGCGGGGGACGTGCTGTGGATCCGCCCGGGGCAGGTCCACCGGTTCCCGAATGCCAGCGAGTACCGCGGAACCGTGCTGACCATGCAGCCCGGCTTCCTGCCCCGTGCCACGGTGGAGGCGACGGGCCTGTACCGCTACGACCTTCCGCCCCTGCTCCGCCCGGACGACGCCCAACTGGCCGCCCTGCGCTCGGCCCTGACCCAGCTGCGATACGAGTACGAGGACACCACGACCCTTCCGCTGAGTCTTCACACGGCGGTCCTGCGCCACTGTCTGACGGCGTTCCTGCTCCGTCTCGCCCATCTGGCGGCGAGTTCGGCCCAGGGGGCCGGCGGTCCGTCCGACACGACCTTCACCCTCTTCCGGGACGCCGTGGAGAAGGGCTTCGCCACCAACCACAGCGTCAGCGCCTACGCCGACTCCCTCGGCTACTCCCGCCGCACCCTCGTCCGCGCGGTCCGCGCCGCCACGGGCGAGACCCCCAAGGGCTTCATCGACAAACGGGTCGTGTTGGAGGCCAAGCGCCTCCTGGCCCACACCGACCTCCCGATCGGCCGCGTCGGCGCGGCCGTCGGCTTCCCGGACGCCGCGAACTTCTCCAAGTTCTTCCAGCAGCACACGGACATGACACCGGCGGCGTTCCGCGCGGAGATGCACTGAGGAGGGGCTCCACGCCCAAGACGTGGAGCCCCTCCTCTGGTGAACCGCGCTGTCAGTGACCGAAGTCGAACCAGTTCAGGTTCACGAAGTCCGCCGGCTGGCCGCTGGAGAAGGTCAGATAGACGTCGTGGGTGCCGGTGACCGCACTGATGTTGGCCGGGATCGTCGTCCAGGACTGCCAGCCGCCGGTGTTGGCGACGGCGAAGCTGCCGACGGGCGTGCTGGTGGCGCTGTCGAGGCGTACCTGGACCAGGCCGCTCACCCCGCTCGCCGCGCCGCTGGCCACGCGGGCGTAGAACTGGGTGGCCGCCGTGGAGCCGAAGTCGACGCCCTTGTAGAGGGCCCAGTCGCCGTTGGCGATGTAGCCGACGTCCTGTCCGCCGCCGGTGTCCGAGGTGGTCTCGGTGCTGACGCCGGACTGGCTGTCGTACGACTCCGCCTGGATGGGGCTGTAGGCGTCACGGTTGCCGGACGGCGGAGTGGTGGTACCGCTCCCACTGGACGACAGCACCTGGACGTAGTCCACCAGCATCGGATGCCCCGACTCGGTGGCGCTGGTCGGACCGCCGCCGAACGCGGCCGGGAAGGCGCCGCCCATCGCCACGTTCAGGATGACGAAGAAGCCGTGGTTGGTGGCGTTGGCCCAGGTCGTCGCGTCCACCTGACTGGCCGTCACCGTCTGGTAGTTGACGCCGTCGACGTAGAAGCGGATCGCCTCGGGGCTGACCGAGCGGTCCCACTCCATGGTGTAGGTGTGGAAGCCCGACTGGCAGGTGGTGTTGGGGCAGGCCGTCGAATTGCCCAGGCCCGTCGTCTCGTTGCAGGGGCCGCCCGAGGCCGTGCCGCAGTGCATGGTGGCCCAGGTCTTGTTGATGCCGTTGACGTTCTCCATGATGTCGAGCTCGCCGACGCTCGGCCAGTTCTGGTAGTTGCCGCGGTAGGGCGCGCCCAGCATCCAGAACGCCGGCCAGTAGCCGGCCGCCGCGTTCCCGGTGACGTTGGGCATCTGGATCCGGGCCTCGACGCGCAGCTTGCCGCCCGCCGGGGGCTGGAAGTCGGTGCGGTTGGTCTCGATACGGCCCGAGGTCCAGTTTCCGGCCGCGTCCCGGATCGGGGTGATCTTCAGGTTGCCGCTGCCGTCGAGGGCGACGTTGCTGGTGCTGCTGGTCATCGTCTCGACCTCGGAGGTGCCCCAGTTGGCGGGGCCGCCCGGATACGAAGTGCCGGTGTCGTACTGCCAGTTGGAGGTGGAGACGCCGGTGCCGGCCGAGCCGTTGAAGTCGTCGAGGAAGACCTGGGTCCAGCCCGACGGGGGTGTGGGGGCGGAGGCGTCGGCGGACTGGGTGGCGGCCGTGGCGAGCGCGGCCGCCAGGCCGAGCGTGCTGAGGACGGCGACGAGCGCGCGTCGCCGTCTCGGTATGCCGGAGCTTGCACTCATGGGGGTGCCTCTCGGGTACGGGGATGGCTGCGGGTGCCGAGTGAGAGCGCTCTCAAAGTGGCCCCAATGTGCTCCCGCCCACACCGGCCGTCAAGACTTAAAACAAGGAAAGTCCTTCCGGTGCGGGTGAGTTCACCCCATGAATGCCGTTTGTGCCAGGGCCTGGAACAGGTCCTAAACGGCGCTCCCCGCCTTCCACTCCGACCACGACAGGTTCCAGCCGTTGAGCCCGTTGGCCGGATCGACCGTTTTCTCGCCGGAGTTCCTGACGATGACGACATCGCCGAGCATCGAGCTCTTGTAGAACTTGTAGCCGTCCACGGAGGGGTCGTTCGCGCCCTTCGCGTCGTGCAGACCGACGCAGCCGTGACTGGTGTTCTCATGGCCGAAGACCGAGGTGGACGCCCAGTAGTTGCCGTGCACGAAGGTGCCGGAGGTGGTCAGGCGCTGGGCGTGCGGCACGTCCGGGATGTCGTACTCGTCGCCGAGGCCGACCGTGGAGGCCTGCATGCGGGTCTGCTTGAACCGCTCGCTGATCACCATGATCCCGGACCAGGTGGTGTGCTGGGCGTTGCCGCCGGAGACCGGGTAGGTGGCGATGGTCTTTCCGTCCCGCTTGACCACCATCTCCTTGCTCGACAGATCCACGGTGCTGATCTGGGCGCGGCCGATGTGGAAGGTGACGTCCTTGTGCTGGACGCCGTAGACGCCCTCGGCGCCCTGGACGTCCTTGAGGCGCAGGCTGAGGGTGATCTTCGTGCCGGGCGCCCAGTACGTCTCGGGCCGGAAGTCCAGCCGGGTGTCGCCGAACCAGTGGCCGACCACCTCGACGGCGGGCTCGGCGGTGACCGTGATGGCCTTCTGCACGGCCGCCCTGTCCTGCACGGCGTGCGTGAAGTTGATCGACACGGGCATGCCGACGCCGGAGGTCGAGTCCGCCTCGGGCGTGAAGTAGCCGACGAAGGTCTCGCCGGGCGACTTCGTGGTGAAGGTCGCCGTCTGCGCAGAGGCGCCCTCCGGAGTGGCGGTCACCGTGTACTTCGTGCCCGAGTAAGGGTTCCTCGCGGACGTCCACCTGGTCCTGGCCGCGTTGAACGAACCGGCCAGTGTCGAGCCGTCGTTGCCGGTGACCTTCACCGACGCGAGCGTGCCGTCGGTCACGGTGACCTCGACCGGGCTCGCGAAGCCGGCCTTCCTGGTGCCGTCGGCGGGGGTGACCGACACCGTCGGCCTTCTCGCCGCCGCCTTCGCGGACGCGCCGGGCGACGCCGTGCCCTCGGAGGCGCCCGCCGAACCGCTGCACCCCGTCAGTACGGCGGCGGCCGGTACGACGCCGAGCGCGCCGAGCACACCGCGCCGGGACCACCTCCCCGAGGGCTGCTGGGACCGGTTCGATATGTGCGAGACGCCCACGTCAGGCCTTCCTGGGATTTCCACCTTGTCCGGATGCATCCTGCGCCGCGCAGATTTGCTGGTCCTTTGAAAGCCCGGGCGGCTTCCTGAGATTCCGGTGAGGACTCCCCGGCGGCCCGGCCGTCTCCGTGCATTCCCGCGCCGAACCAGGGCGACTTCGCACCCGCGCGGCGATCCGCGGGATCCAGGAGCACGGGGACCTGAGCGGCTCCTCGGACAAGGGCCGTTCCGGTAATCCCGAGGAGCGGAGGCGTGCGCCTCGCCGGTGAGCGGGATGTGCGGCCCGCGGCTCTACGGCTCCTTCGGCGGCTGCCAGCCCAGGGCTCGGGAGATTCCTCGGGCCGCGAGGCGGACCGCCGGTATGAGGACCGGGATCTGGGCGTCGGCCTGCGGTACCACCACCGACACCGCGGCCGTCACCGTGCCGCCCGGTCCGCGCACCGGTGCGGCCACCGACAGGGCGTCGTCGGTGACCTGCCGGCCGCTCACCGCGACCCCCGTGCGCCGTACCTCGGCCAGCACCCGGCGCAGCCGTGCCGGGTCGGTGATGGTGTACGGCGTGAAGGACGCGAGCGGGCCCGCGCAGTACTCGTCCTGGGAGTCCGGGTCCGCGTGCGCCAGCAGCGCGAGCCCGACCCCCGTGGCGTGCAGCGGCCAGCGCGCGCCGACCCGGATGTGCACGCCGACCGCCGACCGCCCCGACAGCCACTCGATGTAGACGACCTCGTCCCCGTCCCGCACCGCCATCTGCACGTTCTCGTGGGTGGCCTCGTACAGGTCCTCCAGGTACGGCAGCGCGATCTGCCGCAGCGCCAGTCCGCGCGGGGCCAGGGCCGCGACCTCCCAGAGGCGGAGCCCGACGTGGTAGACGCCGGACGCGTCCCGCTCCAGCGCGCCCCAGTCGGTGAGCGCGCCGACGAGGCGGTGCGCGGTGGTGAGGGTCAGCCCGGCCCGCCGGCTGATGTCCGTCAGGGACAGCGCCGGGTGCTCGTGGTCGAACGCGGCGAGCACGGACAGCAGCCGGTCGGGGGCGGAGCGGAGGGTCATGGCCGGGCGTCCCCCGGGTGCGCGAGGTCGTAGGGGCGGGGGTAGGGGGCGGGGCGGTAGTCGACGTACCGGGCCGCGGACGTCGAATCCTCGTGCACGGCACGGGAGTTGAGGATCGCCGGTGAGGTGTCCCAGCGGCCCGTGCCGAGGCGGTGCTCCAGGGTGTGCAGCGCCCCGAGCATCTCGCCGGACGTGAAGGCGCAGTGTCCGGGGCCGTCGACATAGGCCTGGCTGAGCAGCCGGCCGGAGCCGGCCGCGGTGGCGGCCCGCCGGTAGGCGCTCTCGGCCTGGACCGGGATCAGTGCGTCGCCGGTGGTGTGGATGTCGAGCTGCGGGTCGCTCAGCCGGCCGCCGAACACGCTGGTGCGCCGCATCCACCGCACGGCCGCGGGATCGGCGGAGATCCGGGGGGCGCGGTTCAGCGCCGCGAGGTCGGTGCGCAAGGACACTCCCGCCTCCTTGTAGAGCTCCGTCACCTCTTTGTACAGCGGGGACCGGCCCAGCATCGCGGTGTAGTCGACGCCGGTGTTCCAGGACATGTTGCCCCCGGCCCGGCTCTCCGCCTCCTGCCGCCAGCTGAAGGCGGGCAGCTGCAGCAGACCGGAGACGGCCGCGTACTGGTCGGCCTCCTGGCCGCTCCAGTCCGTCGGGCCCGGCTTCGTCTGTGAGGGGTCGTTGTAGCCGGGGATGTTGTGCAGCGCGGCGGCGAGCGCGATGCGGGCGCGGCCGGCGGCGCTCTGCTGGGCCGCGGAGACCTTCGAGGTGAGGGACTTGGCCGCGCTCACGGCTGCCGCCTGGTCGGCGAAGCCGGTGAGCGGGATGTCCTCGCCGGGTGCGAGCAGGGTCCGCAGGGCGAAGACGGGGTCGAGGGTGCTGTTCCAGTTGGCGACCCCGCCCTGGACCAGCCCGCACATCGACAGCGAGCCGTCGAAGCGGTCCGCGTGCCGCTCGGCGAGGGTCGTGGTGACCAGGCCGCCGTAGGAGGTGCCCCAGGCGATGGTCCGCCGGGCGGTGCCGAACCTCTCGGTGAACAGGTCGAGGGTGGCGAGCTGGTCGGGGACCGCCCGCGTCACCGCCCAGCCGGTCGTGGCGTACGAGGAGCCGATGAGCGCGTAACCCTCGGCGAGCAGCTTGCCGGCGGTGGTGGCGTCGGGGGAGTCCTGTGCCGGGTTGGGTACGCCCGCGGGCCGGTAGCCGTGGCTGTAGAGCAGCACGGTGCCGTTCCAGTGGGCGGGCAGGTCCATCAAGTACGTTGCGCCCGAGGGTAGTTGCCCTTCCACGTGGGCGTCGGTGGCCGCCTGGGCGGGTACGGCGGCGGCCGCGCCCAGGGTGAGGGTCAGGGCGGCGAGGCAGATGCGGGTCTTCACGTGAGGTCCCTTCCGGTGGGGCGTGCGGGACGAAACCCCGGTGAAGTTAGGCACCTATTCCTCGCCAGTCAACAACTTGCACAACATCAGCCATCGGCGGCGAGATGCGGCATCAGCCCAGTCCGTCCTCGGCGATCCGCTGCAGCAGCGTGTGCAGCGTCTCCCGCTCGGCCGGATCGAGGGGGCCCAGCAGGTCGTTGGTCACGCGCAGGCCCGCCTCGTCCGTGTCGCGCAGGAAGGCGCGGCCGTCCCCGGTCAGGACGACGATGCGGCTGCGGCGGTCGTCGGGGGAGGGGCGGCGCTCGGCGAAGCCCAGCTTCTCCAGGTCGTCGACCAGGCCGACGATCGCGCTCGGGTCGTATCCGAGCCGGGTGCTCAGCTCGCGCTGCAGGGCCCCCTCGGAGCCGGCGAGGAAGCGCAGGACGGCGTAGTGCCGCAGCCGCAGCCCCGACTCCTGCAGGAACGTGTTGAACAACTGCCCCGAGCGCAGACCGAGCCGGTAGAGCAGATAGCCCGTGTCCGCGTGCAGGGCGCGCATCCAGGGCTCGTCCGCGTCGATCGAGGCGGCGTTCTTGGCGTGCTGTCGGCTGATGACGGGCTCCCTGGTCTCGGCCCCGCAAGCGGGCGCTTCTCGGTGCAGATTCCAGCATGTCCCACCCGGAGGTCGCCAACAACTATTGACGCCAACAATTATTGCTCTTAGCTTCGATCTCGAAGCCGCAGCCCATGTTGAAGGGACTCCACCCGTGCCCAGCATCGATCTCACCGGCAAGGTCGCCGTCGTCACCGGCAGCGGCCGGGGCCTCGGACTGGCCTACGCGCACGCCCTGGCCGCCCACGGCGCCTTTGTCGTCGTCAACGACGTGGACGAGGCCGTGGCCGAGGCGGCCGTGAAGTCCATCACCGAGGCGGGCGGCAGGGCCGTCGCCGAGGTCGTCCCGGTCGGCACCTCCGAGGCCGCGGACCGGCTGGTGAACCGGGCCGTCGAGGAGTTCGGGCGGCTGGACGTCCTGGTCACCAACGCCGGCATCCTGCGCGACAAGGTGCTGTGGAAGATGACCGACGAGGACTTCGACGCGGTGATCACCACCCACCTCAAGGGCACCTTCACCTGCGCCCGCGCCGCCGCCGTCCGCATGCGCGAGCAGGGCGAGGGCGGCACCCTGATCCTGGTCGGCTCCCCGGCCGGCCAGCGCGGCAACTTCGGACAGACGAACTACGCCGCCGCCAAGGCCGGCATCGCCGCCATGGCCCGCACCTGGTCGATGGAGCTGGGCCGGGCGAACATCACCGTCAACGCGATCGTGCCGGTGGCCGCGACCGCGATGACCGAGACCATCCCCGCCTTCGCCCCCTACGTCGAGGCCCTGCGGAACGGGCAGCCCTTCCCGGACTTCCTGCGCAAGGGCGAGGGCTTCGGCACCCCCGAGGACTGCGCGGCCCTCGTGCCCTTCCTCGCCTCCGAGGCCGCCCGCGGGATCACCGGCCAGGCCATCGGCATCGGCGGCGACAAGGTGGCACTCTGGTCGCATCCGCAGGAGATCAAGGCGGCGTACGCCGACGGCGGCTGGACCCCGCAGGGCCTCGCCGACGTCTGGGCCACCTCCCTCGGCGCGGAGCCGCAGAGCGTCGGCATCCCGGCGCCCGAGTTCCCGGAGGCGTGATGTCCGACCCGATGAACGTCGACGACCTGGTCGCCATCGACGTCCACACCCACGCGGAGGTGTCCTCCAAGGGGCACTCCTCCCTGGACGACGACCTGCACGACGCCTCCTCCGCCTACTTCAAGGTCGAGGGCAAGCGGAAGCCGACCCTTCAGGAGACGGCCGCCTACTACCGGGAGCGGAGGATGGCCGCCGTGATCTTCACGGTGGACGCCGAGTCCGCGACCGGCACCGCGCCCGTCCCGAACGAGGAGGTCGCCGAGGCCGCCGCCGCCAACTCCGACGTGCTGATCCCCTTCGCCTCCATCGACCCCTTCCGCGGGAAGGCGGGCGTCAAGCAGGCCCGGCGGCTGGTCGAGGAGTACGGGGTCAGGGGCTTCAAGTTCCACCCGAGCATCCAGGGCTTCTTCCCCAACGACCGCTCGGTGGCCTACGACCTGTACGAGGTGATCGAGGAGACGGGCACCATCGCCCTCTTCCACACCGGCCAGACGGGCATCGGCGCCGGCGTTCCCGGCGGGGGCGGGATCAGGCTGAAGTACTCCAACCCCCTGCACGTGGACGACGTGGCGGCCGACTTCCCGCATCTGAAGATCATCCTGGCGCACCCGTCCTTCCCCTGGCAGGACGAGGCCCTCGCCGTCGCCACGCACAAGCCGGGCGTGCACATCGACCTGTCCGGCTGGTCGCCGAAGTACTTCCCGCCGCAGCTCGTGCAGTACGCGAACACGCTGCTGAAGGACAAGGTCCTCTTCGGCTCCGACTTCCCCGTCCTGACCCCCGACCGCTGGCTCGCCGACTTCGCGAAGCTGCCGGTCAAGGACGAGGTCAAGCCGAAGATCCTCAAGGAGAACGCCGCCCGCCTGCTCGGGCTGACCAAGCCGTAAGGGGCCGTAGATGCGTAATGAGGGACTGGGATCGTGGCCCGCCCGCCGGGCCCGCAAGACCCCGCACCGCACCGCCCTGATCCACGGCGGCACCTCGCTGACGTACGCGCAGCTGTACGACCGCACCACCCGCCTCGCCCACGCCCTGCGCTCGCGCGGCATCCGGCGCGGCGACCGCATCGCCTACCTCGGCCCGAACCACCCCTCCTACCTGGAGACCCTGTTCGCGGCGGGCACGCTGGGCGCGGTGTTCGTGCCGCTCAACACCCGCCTCGCGGGCCCGGAGATCGCCTTCCAGCTCGCCGACTCCGGCGCGAAGGCGCTCGTCTACGGCCCCTCGCACGCGGGGCTGGTCGCCGGGCTCCCGGGCGACACCGACGTACGGGCGTACGTCGAGGTGGGCGCGGAGTACGAGGCGGCGGTGGCCGGCGCCCCGGCCGAACCGGTCGACGAGCCCGTCGCCCCCGACGACACCTGCATCATCATGTACACCTCGGGGACGACCGGCCGCCCCAAGGGCGCCATGCTCACGCACGGCAACCTGACGTGGAACGCGATCAACGTCCTGATCGACACCGACCTGATCGCCGACGAACGCGCCCTGGTCTCCGCCCCGTTGTTCCACACGGCGGGCCTGAACATGCTGACGCTGCCGGTGCTGCTGAAGGGCGGCACCTGCGTCCTGGTCGAGGCCTTCGACCCGAACGCCACCTTCGGCCTGATCGAGGAGCACCGGATCACCTTCATGTTCGGCGTGCCGACCATGTTCGAGCAGGTGGCCCGGCATCCGCGCTGGCCCGACGCGGACCTGTCCTCCCTGCGCATCCTGACCTGTGGCGGCTCCCCGGTCTCGACACCGCTGATCGCCGCGTACCAGGAGCGGGGGCTGACCTTCCTCCAGGGCTACGGCATGACGGAGGCCTCTCCCGGCACGCTCTTCCTGGACGCGGAGCACGCGATCAGCAAGGCCGGGTCGGCGGGGGTGCCGCACTTCTTCACCGATGTGCGTGTCGTACGGCCGGACCTCACCCAGGTCGACGTCGGCGAGACCGGCGAGGTCGTGGTCCGCGGACCGCACGTCATGCGCGGCTACTGGGGGCTGCCCGAGGAGACGGCCGCCTCCTTCGCGGACGGCTGGTTCCGCAGCGGGGACGCGGCCCGGGTCGACGAGGACGGGTACGTCCACATCGTCGACCGCATCAAGGACATGATCATCTCCGGGGGCGAGAACATCTACCCCGCCGAGATCGAGGACCTGCTGCTGGCCCACCCCGGCATCGTCGAGTGCGCGGTCATCGGCGTGCCGGACGAGAAGTGGGGCGAGGTGCCGCGGGCGGTCGTCGTCCCCCGCGAGGGCGTCACGGTCGACCCCGACGAGGTGCTGGCCTCGCTGGCCGGACGCCTCGCCAAGTACAAGATCCCGAAGTCGGTGGTGCTCGCGGACGAACTGCCGCGCACCGCCTCCGGGAAACTCCTCAAGTCCCGTGTCCGCAACCGGTACGGCAACAGTTAGGGAACTCCATGAGCATCACCGTCAACGGCATCGACGAGCTGAAGAAGCTCGCGGGCAGCGACCTCGGCACCAGTGAGTGGATCGAGGTCACCCAGGAGCGGATCAACACCTTCGCCGACGCCACCGGCGACCACCAGTGGATCCACGTGGACCCCGAGAAGGCCGCCGAGGGCCCCTTCGGCGCCCCGATCGCCCACGGTTACCTCACCCTCTCCCTGTTCATCCCCCTGTTCACCGAGCTGCTGGACGTCCAGGGCGTCACCACGAAGGTCAACTACGGCCTGAACAAGGTCCGTTTCCCCTCGCCGGTGAAGGTCGGCTCGCGCATCCGCCTGGCGGGCAGGCTCGCGGAGGTCGAGGAGGTGCCGGGCGGGGTGCAGATCACCGTCGACGGCACCATCGAGATCGAGGACGGCAGCAAGCCGGCCGCCGTCCTGCAGAGCCTGTCCCGCTTCTACGCCTGATCGGGACGGACCGGCACCAGGTCGAGGAGGCGTTCGGCGGCGTCCCGGGCGGGCGGTGTGAGCTGGTCGTACACCGCCCGGAACGTCTTCTCCGCCTGCTCCGCCGGCCAGTCGTCGGGCAGGTGCTTCACCGGCAGGCGGGGGTCGCGGCGGATGATCCGCAGCCACTCCGCCTGCAGGACGAGCCGCCGCGCCAGGGCGTCCTCGGGGGCCGCGGTCGCGGTCTCCCAGGGCTGCCAGCGGCGCACGAACTCCTGGTAGCCGGCGCCCAGTTCGGACAGGTCCCAGGTCTCCTCGATCATCGCGCCGATGTCCGTGCCGGCGTCCGCGTGCGCCCGGAAGACCTTGACGTGGGCCGACAGGCCCAGCTCGGAGACCAGCTCCGAGACGTCGACCTCGCCGGGGGCCAGCCACAGGCCGCTGAACAGCGGACCGAAACCGCTCCAGGTGAGCTTGGAGCGCAGGTCGTGACGCTGCCGCTGCCAGGACTCGGGCAGCGAGAAGCCGAGCAGGGTCCAGGTGCCGTCCCAGTCCCGGTTGACGGCACCGGTCTGCCAGATGCGCCGCTCGCCGTCGCGCAGGACCGCCGTGGAGTGCTCGGTGAGCCCGAAGTACATCCGGCGGCCCTCGCGCTGGCGCCGCAGCAGGTCCCGCTTGACCATCCGGGTCAGGGTCGACCGCGTCGCCTGCTCGCCCACGCCCGCCCGCTCGAACACGTCGATGACACTGCCCGAGTACACACAGACGTCCCGTCCCAGCACCTGGTCGCCCAGGAAGGTGAGCAGCAGGGACTGGGGCCGCAAGGACGATTCCTCACCGTTCATGCGGCCCACGGTACGACGTCATCGATCAGTGCCGCTCAGCCGCCCACCACGTCCACGAAGACCGGGTTCGAGTAGAACCAGGTGTCCGCCCACGGGTCACCGTTTCCGGGCTCGTGCGGGATCGGCCCGTGCGGGTCGACGGACGCGCCCAGGTAGCCCGCGCCGTGCCGGTTGCCGTCGCTGCCGCGCAGCCGGACGTAGAAGGACTCGTCCCCGGCGGTGAGCGGGAAGCGCAGCGTGTACGTCCCCGTGCGGCCCGAGACGTCCGTGCTCTGGACGACCTTGGTGTCCGGGGCCTGCCAGCTGTCCCGGTCGGTCACCGGTCCGCGCACCGCGCCCCGGATCACGTCCACGTGCGCCAACTCGGGCAGGATGCCCTGCGGGTTGGCCCGGGAGGCGGTCGTGACGGTGACGTACAGCGTGATCCGCTCGCCCTTGCGGACGCGCAGCCGGCCGCCCAGCGTGACGCCCCGGCCGGCGTCGCGGTCCCGCTTGACCCGGACGTCCAGTCCGTCGAGCAGATGCCCGTGGTCCAGCCAGACCCGGCCCGCGCGCAGGCCCGCCATCACGGCGCGGTAGCCGTAGCGGGTCACCCCGACGTGGGTGCGGCTGAACTCGCCCGGCCAGAAGTCGCTGCCCGGCTGCGGGGTGTCGGTGTTCACCGGGTCGGGCAGCCTGCCGGTGTTGTCGAAGTTCTGTCCGGCCGGCCAGTCGCCGTTCTTCCAGGTGTCGAAGACCGTGCGGTGGTTGTCGGAGTTGGTGGTGATCGTGAACAGGCGGCCCTCGGCGAGCATCGAGTCCCACAGGCCGCCGACGGTCGCGGTGGCCCAGTCGAAGCCGCCGTACGTCAGATAGGCGTCCGCCGGGTAGCCCGCCCAGGACTGCGCGGACGGCTTGTTCTCGTACTCGCCGCGGACGGAGGTGGAACTCCGCCAGCCGGGGATCGCGGCGCCCTGGGCGCCGGGGGCGCCCTCCATGCCGATCATGATCTCGGGGGCCGCGTCCCGCCAGTCGCGCATCTCGTGGGGGGAGTCGATGCCGAGGCGCAGCGGGTGGTTGGCGAGGACCAGGACGTCGTCGACGTATCCCGAACGGCGTTGCTCCGCCAGCCACTTGACGGCCTTGACGGCGTGCGCCTCGTTGCGGGCGGTGTCGCCCGCGCCCGCCGAGCCCTCCGTGTAGCCGAGCAGCTTGCCGTCGTAGGCGAGCTCGAACCGCGTGAGCAGGTCGGTCTCGTGGGGGCCGGGCGCCGCGAAGACCGTACAGTGCTCGGCGGCCGGGATGTACCACTCCAGGCCCTGGAAGATCAGCTGGCGGGGGTTCTCGGAGCGGGCCTTGAGGATCTCGGCGTGCTCCAGCTTCGCGCCGTAATGGGCGTGCCCGAAGTTGGAGTGCTCGTTGAACACCATCCAGTCCAGGCCGTACTTCGCGGCGGCCCGTGCCTGCTGACCGAACGTGTACTTGGCGTCGTGGCTGTAGACGGAGTGCACATGGTGGTCGCCGACGAGGTACGCCAGACGGGGGTCCTCGCCGCCCAAGCCGCGCTGCGGGGAGGCGAACGCGGGGGTGGCCGCCGGGCCGAGGGCGAAGGCGGCGCCGAACAGGCCCGCGCGGCACAGGAGTTGACGCCGGGAGACGCCCTGGGCGTCGAGGTGGGCGGGGGAGACGGAGGGATCGGCCCAGGAGGGCAGCTGCTGCTCGGTCATGAACTCTTCGGAGTCCTCGTCGAGGGCGTCAGTGGGTCATGAAGGAGGTGACGGGCAGCGCCCGCGCGACGATCCGCACGTCGCCGAGGCGTCCGTGCAGGATCTGGTCGATCTTGCCGGCGTACTCGTAGCCGCCGAGCAGCCAGGGCAGTTGGACGGAGGTGATGCCGGTCGCGGCGGCCGTGGGGTTGCGCACGACCGGGCAGCCCTCGACGTAGAGGGTGGTGTGCCGGCCGTCGTTGACGACCGCGAGGTGCCACCAGGTCTCCAGTGGTGTCTCCTGGCCCCAGTTGGTGGCGATGCCCTCCTGGTTGAGCGGCCGCATGGCCCACTGGGGCTCGCGGTCGTTGGAGAGGGAGAGGGTGGCCAGCGGCTCGTCGGGGTCGTCGCCGGTCTTGCCGGCGGCGCCTCCGGTACCGGTGCGGCTGACGATCCCGGACCAGGCGTTGTGGTCCGGGTCCCAGTCGGCGGGGAGGCGGTAGAACGCCTCGATGGTGTAACCGTCCTTGAACGTGGCCGAGTTGAGCGGGGCAGCGTCGACCGTCTTCAGGTACGCGCCCCTCAGCGGCGACTTGTAGCCCTGGAACTCCAGGCTGCCGTGGCCGGGCTGGTCGGGGTGGTGGTCGGCGGACCAGCCCAGCGTGCCGCCGCCCACCGTGACGAGGCCCAGGTCGTTGCCGCGTCCGGACAGGTCGCGGACGGTTGTGGAGACGGGCGCGTCGAACCGCCAGTAGGCGACCGTTCCCGGGATCAGCATCCTCGACGCGGGCCGCGCCGGACGGGCCGGTACCGGGTCGAATCCGGAGAAGCGGTCCGCGAAGTCGATGGCGACCGAGAAGCGGTCGGCGTCGCCGCTGAGTTCGATCTCCTGCCGCTCCAGCTCGTTCAGGCCCTTCTTCGCCCGGCCGAGGATCCACGGCGAGACCGTCTCCACGTCGATGACGTCGCGGTCCAGGTCGAAGTGGTAGAGGCGGATCATCGCCGCGCCGCCGAAGTAGCGGTTCTGGTAGTTCGTCAGGTGCAGATGCACCTCGTTGCCGGCCGCGTTCTTGAGCGTGGCGCGGCCCGCCGGCCAGTAGTGGCCGTTGAGGGTGAGGAAGATCTGGTCGTGGTCCGCGACCAGCTGGTCCCACAGCTGCCGGCCGTAGTCCGACAACTGGTCGTCCTGGACGACGAGTTCGTGCGTGGTCAGGATGACGGGCGTCCTCGGGTGCTGGGCCAGGACGTCCTTCGCCCAGGCGTACCCCTTCGCCGACAGCCGCCAGTCCAGCGCGAGAACCAGCCACTCCCGGCCGGCCGCCCGGAACAGGTGATAGCTGTTGTAGCCGTCCGGGGAGGCGCCGCCGAACGTCGACCTGCCCTTGAAGCGCTGCGGCCCGAACGCGTCCAGGTACGGCGTCGAGCCGCGCTGGTCGTCCGTGGAGGACCGCACGTCGTGGTTGCCGGCCAGCACGCTGTAGCCGACGCCCCGCCGGTCGAGGATCCCGAACGCCTGGCTGATCGCGGCGAACTCGGCCTCCGCGCCGTTCTGGGTGAGGTCGCCGAGGTGGGACAGGAAGACGATGTTGTCGTCCTCGGCGTGCTCCAGCAGATAGCGCAGGGACGCCTCGATGGGCGCCGGGTTGATGCTGGGCCCGTCGAAGAGGTACTGCGTGTCGGGCATCACCGCGAGTGTGAAGCGGCGGCTGTCCGTGTCCGGCCGCCGGCCGCCCTTCTCGGCGGCCTCGGCCACGGCCGGCAGCGCGACCCCTGCCGTGGCCGAGGCCGTGGCGGCGGCGCCGAGCAGCGCCGTCGCCCGCAGGAAGCTGCGTCTTCCGGCACCGGCCTGCGCGGCCTCGCCCTGGTGGTGGTCATGCGAAGTACACACGTGTGCTCCGTAAGGGGTTGCGGAGAAAGCGGGAGACAAGGAGGAGCTCTACAGAAGGCGCAGGGTCCAGCTCCAGCGGTGGACGCCCGCGGGGATGCGGTAGTCGGGGAAGGTGTCGGGGCCGCACGAGGCCGTGCCCAGCCCCCGGTGCGCCGCGTCGATGTGCACCACGCAGCCGGGGCGCGGCACCAGCTCGTCGTGGTGGGTGACGGCCGTCAGGTCCTCGGCGCGGTGCCGGGTGACGGAGACCTGCCGCGGCTCGTCCAGCACCACGGCGAGACCGGTCGCGTCCGGCGCCGACAGCGTGAAGTGCCGTACGCCGTGCCGGCCGCCGCTCTCCTGGGGACGCAGATAGGGGGTGAACAGCTCGTCGACGTGGACGCAGTGGTGGCCGACCGGCGCACCGAAGGCCCGGTCGGGGTACGACTCCCAGGGGCCCTGTCCGAACCAGTCCAGCAGATCCAGGCCCGGCGCGGTCTCGAACACCGACCCGACCCGGGCGACGTCGTCGAACTCCTCGGGCAGCTCGGCCTCCTCCTCGACGCGGACACCGTCCTCGACCGGCGTGAACACCTGCCGGTGCCGCACCACCCCGACGGCGCCGGTGTACTCGGCGTCCACGCTCACCCGGTTGCCGTCCCGCCGTACCGACACGACCTTGCGGACCAGTGCGTCCAGGCCCCAGGTCCGCCAGCGCAGCGCCATGCCGCCCAGCTCGTCGTTGTCGGTGGGCGCCCGCCACAGCGACAGCGCGGGCGCGGAGGCCAGCAGGGGATGGACCAGCAGGCCCTCGTCGTCGACCTCGACGGGCCGGTCCACGACGGTGTCCTCACCTGCCTCGGGTCCGCGCAGCCGGACCTGCGGCACGCACAGCTCGGTGCCGGCCGGCGCCCACGGCTGGTCCTCGGCCACGGTGACCCGCAGCGTCAGCCAGGCCTCGCCGCCGTCTGGCGGCACCTCGAAGGGCAGCGGCACGGCCGCCGTCTCGCCGGGCCGCAGCCCGGGCAGTTCGGCGGGCGCGGTCAGCGTACGGCCGTCCGCCAGGGACAGCTCCCAGGTGCCGGTCAGCCAGTCCAGGCCGCGGAAGTGCTGGTGGTTGCCGAGGACGACGCCCTCGTGCTCGCGGCACTCGATGCGCACCGGCGCGGCGATCTCCCGGTGCTCGTACAGGGAGGGCTTCGGGGTGCGGTCCGGGAAGACCACGCCGTCCGCGATGAACGCGCCGTCGTGGATGGTCTCGCCGAAGTCGCCGCCGTACGCCCAGCGGTGGCCGGGCGCGGCGACACCGTTGTCGTACAGCCCGGCGCCCGCGCGCCCGGCGGGTCGGCCGTCGTTCACGCGTTGCAGGATTCCGTGGTCCCAGAACTCCCAGATGAACCCGCCCTGAAGACCCGGGGTGGACTCGATGGCCGCCCAATGGTCGGCCAGCGTGCCGTTGGAGTTGCCCATGGCGTGGGAGTACTCGCACTGGATGAGGGGCCTGGTCTGCCGGCCCGACAGGGCGTGGGCGACGCAGTCCTCCAGCGGGGCGTACATGGGGCAGGCGATGTCGGAGGCGTCGTCGGTCGCCGCCCAGTCGAGCTTGGCCGCGCCCTCGTACTGGATGGGCCGGGTCGGGTCGTGGCGGCGCAGCCAGCCGGCCGCCGCGTCGTGGTTCGCGCCGTAGTCGGACTCGTTGCCCAGCGACCAGATGATGATCGACGGGTGGTTCTTGTCGCGCAGGACCATGCGCGAGACCCGGTCGACGAAGGCGTTCAGATAGCGGGGGTCGTCGGCGATCTCGTGGGCGTGGTCGTGGGACTCGATGTCCGCCTCGTCGACGACGTAGAAGCCGAGCTCGTCGGCGAGGTCGTAGAGCGTGGGGTCGTTGGGGTAGTGGGAGGTGCGGATCGCGTTGAAGCCGAAGCGCTTGAGCAGGACGAGGTCCGCGCGCATGTCGTCGTACGAGACCGTCCTGCCCGTCAGCGGGTGGAAGTCGTGCCGGTTGACGCCCCGGACGAAGACGCGTTCGCCGTTGACGAGCAGGTCCCGCCCGGCGATCTCGACGTCCCGGAATCCGACGCGGTGGCGCGAGCTGTCGGCGACGGTGCCGTCCCCACGGTGCAGACGGACGGTGAGGTCGTACAGCTCGGGGGTCTCGGCGTTCCAGGTGCGCACGTCCGGGACGACCGTGTGGATGCGGGCCTCGCCCAGGAAGTCGGAGACGCGGTCGTCCTCGATGTTGACGCGGTCGAACTCGGCGTCCTGGGTGAGGACCCGACCCTCCAGCTCGGCGCTGACGTACCAGCCGTCGGGCAGTGCGCCGCGCGTGTCGCGCACCCGGCAGTCGACGCGCAGCTCACCGTCGTGGGCGGCCCGCACGGTCACGTCGGCGAGGTGCAGCGGGTCGGTGGCGTACAGCAGCACCGACCGGGTCACGCCTCCGTGCCACCACTGGTCCTGGTCCTCGATGTGCGAGGCGTCCGACCACTTGACCACGGTGAGCCGCAGCACGGACCGCGCACCGGGGCGCACGACCTCGCTCAGGTCGAACTCGGCGGCCAGATGGGAGTCCTTGGAGACGCCGACGGGCCGCCCGTCCACGTGCACCAGCAGCACGCTCTCGGCGGCCCCGACCTGGAGCACGATCCGGCGTCCGGCCCACTCGCCGGGCACGTCCACCGCACGCTCGTACACCCCCGTCGGGTTGGCGTCGGGCGAGCCGGGCGGGAAGTCGGGGAACGGCATGCGGACGTTGGTGTACTGCGGCAGGTCGTCCGTGCCCTGCAGCGTCCAGGCGCCGGGGACATGGGCCGAGGACCAGGGACCGCCGACCGGCGCGTCCGGAGCGGGCAGCAGCTGGAAGCGCCAGTCGCCGTCCAGGGAGAGGGCTCCGGGGCGCCGGTCGACGGCGTTCATCGGCAGCCGCCCCCAGGAGGTCAGTTCGGGGGCCTCCCAGGGGCGCAGGGCGATGAGGGGGTCGACGGGGCGGGGGCCGCGGGGTGCGTCGGTCATGACCGTTCCGAAGTCGGGGGCGTCAGGGGCGGGTTGGAGGTGTGAAAGGAGTGTCCGTGGCCGTGCAGGACCCGGCCCTGCAGGCCCCAGGCGGGGTCGACGGGCACGCCCAGCCGGTCCAGGACGGTGGGGGCGATGTCGATCAGGCGGGGTGTGTCGAGGCGGGTGCCGCCGGGCATGCCGGGCTCGGCGAGGACGACGAACACCTCGCGCTCGGCACGGGTGTCGCCGCCGTGGCCGCCGGTGTCGAGGTGCCCGTGGTCCGTGGTGACCAGCACGGTCCAGCGCTCCCGCGCGCGGGCGGGGTCCGAGCGCCGGGAGTCGATGGCCGCCAGCAGCCGGCCGAGATGGGTGTCCTGGGTGAGCAGGGCCCGGTCGTAGGCGAGGCTGTGGGGACCCATGGCGTGGGCGGCCTCGTCGGTGGCGCCGAAGTACACGAACACGGCGTCCGGGTCGTCCTGGGTGAGCCAGCGCACCGCGGTGCGCGCGACGAGGCGGTCCGCGGTGGCGTAGCCGTCCGACTCGCCGTCGTAACGCACCCGGCGGCCGACGGCGGGCCCCAGGGCGCCGCGCCGGATCAGCTCCGGCCAGGACACCACGGCCGCGGTGCGCAGCCGGCGCCGGGCGGTGACGGCACGGCTGAGGAAGTCGGGGTAGCGGGCGTAGTCGGCGCCGGCGAAGTCGTTGCCGCGCACGCCGTGCCGGTCGGGCCAGACCCCGGTCAGCACGCTCGACCAGCCGGGCCCGGAGTCGGTGTAGGCCATGCTGGTGGACGGCCCGTCCGGGGCCTGGCCGTCCACCTCGCCGTAGGGCAGCAGGCTGGTGCCGTGGGCGCCCACCGCCATCAGACCGTGCAGCACCGGAGCCGTGGCCGGCGAGCGGGTCAGCAGGTCGTACCGCAGGCCGTCCATGCCCACGACGAGCACCCGGCCGCGTCCGCCGAACTCGTACGTCACCGCCCACCCCCTCTCTCACGGCACCGGCTCAGGTGCCCTGGACCGCTCCCTCGGTGGCGCCCGCGATGAACCCGCGGGCGAAGATGCTGAAGACGATGACCAGCGGGAGCGCCGCCATCAGCACACCGGCCATGACCATGCTGTAGTCGGTGGTGTGGCCGACGTTGAGCTGGGCGAGCTCCACCTGGAGGGTCACGTGGCCCGGGTTGGTGAGCACCACGAGCGGCCAGACGTAGTCGTTCCAGCAGTTGACGAAGGCGTAGATGGCGAGGAACGACAGCGCGGGCCGGATCATCGGCAGCGCGATGTTCCAGTACTGGCGGAAGAACCCGGCGCCGTCGATGCGCGCGGCGTCGAGGAGTTCGTCGGGCACGCCGTTCTGGATGTACTGGTGCAGCCAGAAGATGCCGAAGGCGTTGGCCAGGGAGGGCAGGGCCAGCGCCTTGAGCATGCCCACCCAGCCGATCTTCGACATCAGGATGAACTGCGGCAGGATCGCCAGCTGCAGCGGCAGCATCATGAACAGCAGCAGCGTGCCGAAGAGCAGTTTGCGTCCGGGGAAGTCGAACTTGGCGAAGGTGAAGGCCGCCAGGGAGTCGATGAACAGCACCAGGACGGTGGTGACGGTCGCGACCATCACCGTGTTGAGCATCGACCCGAAGAAGTCGATGGTGTTCAGGACGTGCCGGATGTTCTCCAGCAGATGGGAGCCGAAGGTGAACTTCGGCGGGCTCTTGTAGATGTCCTGCGTGGTGTTGGTCGCCATGATGATGGTCCACGCGAACGGGAAGACCGAGATCAGGACGGCCACGACGAGGATCATGTGCGCCGCGAGGCCCCTGGGGCGGCGCAGCCGCCTGCCGCCCGTGGCCGGCCGTGCGGTGTCCACTGCGGTCATGCCTTCCTCCCTCGTGTGGTGATGCGCCAGTTGACAGCGACGAGGATGATGATCAGTACGAAGAAGGCCCACACGATGGCCGCGCCGTAGCCGTAGTCGTTGTTGAGGAAGGCCGACTGGTAGAAGTACAGCAAGGTGGTCAGACCCGCCTGGCCCGGGCCGCCGAGGTTGGCGTTGGCGGCGTTGTTGGCGAACAGGACCTGCGGTTCGCTGAAGCTCTGCAGTCCGTTGATGGTCGAGATGATGACCGTGAACAGGATGATCGGCCGCATGATCGGGATGGTGATCTGGAAGAAGGTGCGGATCGGACCCGCGCCGTCCATCTTCGCCGCCTCGTAGATCGAGTTCGGGATCGCCTGCAGGCCGGCCAGATAGATGATCATGTTGTAGCCGGTCCACTGCCAGGTCATCAGCAGCGAGATGACCACCTTGATCAGCCACGGGTTGCTCAGCCACGGGATCGGCGAGATGCCGACCACGCCCAGGATCGCGTTGACCAGACCGAAGTTGTTGCTGAACACCGCGCCGAAGAAGATCGCCACGGCGACGATGGAGGTCACGTTCGGCACGTACAGCGCGATGCGGTAGAAGCCCTTGAAGCGGCGCACCGAGTGCAGCAGCGTCGCCAGCATCAGGGCGCCGAAGAGGGTCGGCACGGTGGACAGCACCCAGATCACCAGGGTGTTGCGGATCGACAGCCAGAAGACCGGGTCGTCCCACAGGAACCGGAACTGCTGCAGGCCCACGAACTGCATGGTGCCCATGCCGTCCCAGCGCTGGAAGGCCAGGTAGAGCGAGTAGAAGACGGGGAAGAAGGAGAACGCGGCGAAGATCAGGTAGAACGGCGAGATCGCCAGGTACTGCCGCCAGTACGACAGCAGTCCGCGCCGCCTGGGCCGAGCGGTGCCCGTGGGCGGTGTGCGCCGCGGACGGAACCGGGCCGGGCCCGGCCCGCCGAGGCGCTGCGGCACCTCGGCGGAACCGGTGACCGGAGGGGACGACACCTCAGCTCACCCCCTGTCGCCGGGCGATCTGCTTGGCCTGGCTGACCGCGTCCTTCCAGGCGTCGTCGGGCTTCTTGCCCTTGGCCTCGATGTTGGTCAGCTCCGTCATGTAGGGGGCCATGACGGCGGCGTCGGCGGGCGCCTCGTAGCTGTCCGGTATGGCCTTGGCGGCCGGGCCGAAGACCTCGATGATCTTCTGTCCGCCGAAGAAGGCGTCGGGTCCGGTCATGGCCGGCATCGCGTAGGCGGCCGGCGCGGCCGGGAAGATCGCGGCGTCGGTGAAGCCGCGGGCGTCGTTGGCGGGGCTCAGGATCCAGCTGATGATCTTGAACGCCTCTTCGGGGTTGCGGCACTGCCTGGGCAGGGCCAGGTAGGAGCCGCCCTGGTTGGCGGGACCGACCGGGTTGGCACAGACCCGCCACTTGCCCTTGGTCTGCGGGGCGGCCTGCTCGATGTCCAGCGCGTGCCAGGCCGCGCCGAGCTCGGTGAGCAGGTTCTTGCCGACGGCGGCGTTCCAGGTGTTGTCGTTGATCTTGGCGTCGATGCCCAGCGTGTAGGGGCGCACGGCCGTGGTCCAGGCCTGACGGATGTGGTCCTGGTCGCCGATGAAGTGGTTGTTCTTGTCGATGAACCGCTGGGTGCCCTGGCCGACCACGATGTTGAACACCGAGCTGATGTTGTTGACCAGGTAGGTGCCGGGGTTCTTCTTCTGCAGCTCGGTGCCGAGCTGGAAGTAGTCCTCCCAGGTCTTGACCAGCGCCGCGACCTTGGCGGGGTCGGTGTCCACCCCGGCCTTGGCGAAGAAGTCCTCGCGGTAGAAGAGCGCGGTGGGGCCGATGTCGATCGGGAAGCCGATCTGCTTGCCGTCCTTGGTCTGGGCGAGCTTCGCCTTCCAGCCCAGGTACTGGGAGGAGAGCTTCTTGAAGCCCAGGTCGTTCAGATCCAGGAAGCGGTTCGCGTTGGGCAGGAAGGACGCCATGTCCTCGCCCTTGATGCCGGTGATGTCCGGCACGGAGGTGCCCGCGGCGAGCGTGGTGGTGAGCTTCTGCTTGAAGTCGCCGCCGATGGACGCGGTGGTCAGCGTGACCGCCGAGGCGAAGTGGGTCTTCGCCTCCGCGACCACCTTGTCGCTGAGCGCGCCGCCCCAGTACCACAAGGTGAGGTTCTTGCCGTTCTTGGTGCCGCCCGAGCCGGAGCCGCCGCCGCAGGCGACGGTCAGTCCGGACGCGGCCGCGGTCAGCGCGGCGGCCTGGAGGAAGCCTCTACGTGAAAGGTCCACGGGTCACTCCTGTTGTTCCTGTTCGTGGTGCTGAGGGGCGTTGGACTGTGGGGGCGTTGTGAGGGTCAGTGCTGCCGGGGCGGGGTGACCGGGGCGTGGCGCACCGGCGGCCCGACGTCCGCCGGCAGCCGGTCCGCGAGGAAGCCGTACGTCTTCTTCAGGCCGGGGTCGGTCAGCGAGCGCCACCAGCGGTCGACGCCGTACCAGCCGGGGGCCGCGAGGGCGCCGCCGTGGTGCTGGACGGACAGTCCGGCCGCGAGGACCGCGAAGCGCAGCCGTTCCTCCAGCGGCCAGCCGCCGAGGGAGGCGGCGACGAAGCTCGCGCCGAAGACGTCGCCGGCCCCCGTCGCGTCCAGGACGTCGACGTCCAGGGCCGGGACCTCGGCGTACTCGCCGGTGGTCTGGTCGACGGCCACCGCGCCGTCCCCGCCGCGGGTGACGACCGCGACCGGCACCAGTTCGGAGAGCGTGCCGAGGGCCGCGACCGCGCTGTCGGTACGGGTGTAGGCCATCGCCTCGGCCTCGTTCGGGACGAAGGCGTGGCACAGGGCCAGCTGCTCCAGAAGGTCCCTCGACCACTGCTGGGTGGGGTCCCAGCCGACGTCGGCGAAGATCTGCGTGCCGTTCGCGGCGGCCTTGGCGAGCCACTCGCGGGGCTCGGCCTCCAGGTGCACGAGGGCGGTGCGCGCCTCGGGCGGGTCGCCCATCAGCACGTCCTGCGAGTACGGCGGCTCCTGGCCGTGGGTGACCAGGGCCCGGTCGTGACCGGCGGCCAGCGAGACGGTGACCGGGGTGGGCCAGCCGTCCGCGGTGCGGGAGAGCGAGAGGTCGATGTCCTCCTGGTCGCACAGCACGTCCCGGCAGTACTCGCCGTAGAAGTCGTCGCCGAAGACCGCGGCCAGGGAGGTGCGCAGACCGAAGCGGGACGCGGCGACCGCGAGGTTCGCGATGCCGCCGGGGCCGCAGCCCATGCCGGCCGTCCAGATCTCCTCACCCGGTGTCGGGGGCTTCCCGAGCCCGGTGAGGACGAGGTCGTAGAAGAGCAGCCCGGTCAGGAGCACGTCGGGCCTGTCGTCGTCCACGCGAAGTGCCTCTCGTCAAAACTCGTCAATTTCGATGACGGGAATCGTGCGCTGATCCGCGAGATTGGTCAATACCCGAGCAGAACTGAGCATGGATTTGATTGAAGATGACGAGTAGTGTTCACGCCGTGCTGGCAGAACGACGACACCAACTCATCCTGCGGGCCCTTCGCTCCGGCGGCCCCGCGTCCGTGACCGATCTCTCCGAGCAGCTGGGTGTGAGCCCCGCCACGATCAGGCGCGACCTGGTCAAGCTCGAGGAGGACGGCATGCTCACGCGCGTGCACGGCGGCGCCGTAGTGGAGGAGGGCGACCAGCCCTTCGCCGAGGTCGCCGAGGTGCGCGTGGCCGAGAAGGACGCCATAGCCGAGCGCGCCGCCGCCATGGTCGCCGACGGCCAGTCGGTGCTGCTGGACATCGGCACCACCGCGTACCGGCTGGCCCGCCAGCTGCACGGCCGCCGCCTCACGGTGATCACCAGCAACCTGGTGGTCTACGAGGAGCTCGCCGACGACGAGGGCATCGAGCTGGTGCTCCTCGGCGGCATGCTCCGCCGCGAGTACCGCTCCCTGGTCGGCTTCCTCACCGAGGACAACCTGCGCCAGCTCCACGCCGACTGGCTCTTCCTCGGCACCAGTGGAGTGCGTCCGGGTGGGCAGGTGATGGATACGACGGTCGTCGAGGTGCCGGTGAAGCGGGCCATGATCAAGGCCAGCGACAAGGTCGTCCTGCTCGCCGACGCCGCCAAGTTCCCGGGTACGGGCATGGCGAAGGTCTGTGGTCCCGAGGACCTGGACGTGGTGGTCACGAACGCCCCGGCCGACCCGGTGACCCGTTCCTCCCTCCAGGAGGCGGGCGTCGAGGTGGTCGAGGCAGGAAAGGTGCAAGAGTGAAGCTGACGATTCTGGGCGGCGGCGGGTTCCGCGTGCCGCTCGTGTACGGCGCCCTCCTGGGCGACCGCGGCGAGGGCAGGGTCACCGAGGTCGTGCTGCACGACCTGGACGCGGGCCGGCTGTCCGCGGTCACCCGGGTCCTCGCCGAGCAGGCCGCCCGGGTCGAGGACGCCCCCGCGGTGACCGCCACGACCGACCTCGACGAGGCCCTGCGCGGCGCCGACTTCGTGTTCTCGGCGATCCGGGTCGGCGGCCTGGAGGGACGGGCGAACGACGAGCGGGTGGCCCTCGCCGAGGGCGTCCTCGGCCAGGAGACGGTCGGCGCGGGCGGCATCGCCTATGGCCTCAGGACCGTCCCGGTCGCCGTGGACATCGCCCGGCGGGTGGCCCGGCTCGCCCCGGACGCCTGGGTCATCAACTTCACCAACCCGGCCGGTCTGGTCACCGAGGCCATGTCCCGCCACCTCGGCGACCGCGTCATCGGCATCTGCGACTCGCCGGTCGGCCTCGGCCGCCGTATCGCCCGGGTGCTGGGCGCCGACCCGGGGGAGGCGTGGATCGACTACGTCGGCCTCAACCACCTCGGCTGGGTGCGCGGTCTGCACATCGCCGGCCGCGACGAGCTGCCCCGGCTGCTCGCCGACCCCGACCTGCTCGGCTCCTTCGAGGAGGGCAAGCTCTTCGGCACCGACTGGCTGCAGTCCCTCGGCGCGATCCCGAACGAGTACCTGCACTACTACTACTTCAACCGCGAGGCCGTCCGCGCCTACCAGCAGGCCGAGAAGACCCGTGGCGCCTTCCTGCGCGACCAGCAGGCCCACTTCTACGAGGAGATGCGCGACCCCGGCGCCCAGGCCCTCGCCGCCTGGGACCGCACCCGGGCCGAGCGCGAGGCGACGTACATGGCCGAGAACCGGGAGACCGCGGGCGCCGGCGAGCGCGAGCCCGACGACCTCTCCGGCGGCTACGAGAAGGTCGCCCTCGCCCTGATGCGGGCCATCGCCCGCGACGAGCGCACCACCCTGATCCTCAACGTCCGCAACCGCACCACGCTCTCCGTCCTCGACACCGACGCCGTCATCGAGGTGCCCTGCCTGGTCGACGCCAACGGCGCGCACCCGGTCTCCGTGGCGCCGCTGCCCGACCACGCCACCGGGCTGGTCTGCGCGGTCAAGGCCGTCGAGCGCGAGGTGCTCGCCGCCGCCGAGTCCGGCTCCCGGACGACGGCCGTCAAGGCCTTCGCGCTGCATCCCCTGGTCGACTCGGTCAACGTGGCGAGACGATTGGTCGAGGGCTACACGGCCGTCCACCCCGGCCTGGCCTACCTCAAGTAAGCTCCCGCGCGGAAAGCGCTTTCTCCCCGCCTTCTCCCTGGAGACCTTTCATGCACGACGAACGCCGCCGGATCGAAGAGCGCGCCGAGCGCCTCCACACCCAGCGCATCCAGCCCGCCGTCTACGCGGCCACCGTCCCCTTCGAGGTGGAGGCCTGGCAGGCCCCCGGGGAGCCGGTCTCCTTCGAGGAGGCCGCGGCCGCGCCGTACGCCCCCTTCGCCATGGCCACCCCCTGGGGTCCGCCGTGGGGCACCACCTGGTTCCGCATGCGCGGGCAGGTGCCCGCCGAGTTCGCCGGCCGGCGCGTCGAGGCCGTCATCGACCTCGGCTTCGTCGGCGACTGGCCCGGCAACCAGGCCGAGGCCCTCGTCCACCTCACCGACGGCACCCCCCTGAAGGCGGTCAACCCGCTCAACCAGTACGTGCCGATCGCCAACCCGGCCACGGGCGGCGAGGAGATCCACTACCTGGTCGAGGCCGCCTCCAACCCGGACATCCTCGCCAACAACTTCGCCGAGCCCACCCCGCTGGGCGACGTCCTCACCGCCGGCGACAAGCCCCTCTACACCTTCAGGCGTGCCGACATCGCCGTCCTCGACGAGGAGGTCTGGCACCTCGACCTCGACCTGCAGGTGCTGCGCGAGCTGATGGCGGAGCTCGGTGAGCACGACCCGCGCCGGCACGAGATCCTGCACGCCCTGGACCGCGCGCTGGACCTGCTGGACCTGGACGACGTCTCCGGCTCGGCCGCCGCCGTGCGCGAGGCGCTGAAGCCGGTGCTGGCCAAGCCCGCCAACGCCAGCGCCCACATCGTCTCCGGCGTCGGCCACGCGCACATCGACTCCGCGTGGCTGTGGCCCATCCGCGAGACCAAGCGCAAGACCTCCCGCACCTTCTCCAACGTCACCTCGCTGGCCGACGAGTACGAGGACTTCGTCTTCGCCTGCTCCCAGGCCCAGCAGTACGAGTGGGTGCGCGACAACTACCCGAAGGTCTGGGCCCGCATCCAGGAGTCCGTGAAGAAGGGCCAGTGGGCGCCGGTCGGCGGCATGTGGGTCGAGTCCGACGGCAACCTGCCCGGCGGCGAGGCCATCGCCCGCCAGCTGATCCACGGCAAGCGGTTCTTCATCGAGCACTTCGGCGTCGAGACCAAGGGCGTCTGGCTGCCCGACTCCTTCGGCTACAACGCGGCCTACCCGCAGCTCGCCAAGCTCGCAGGCAACGAGTGGTTCCTGACCCAGAAGATCTCCTGGAACCAGACCAACACCTTCCCCCACCACACCTTCTGGTGGGAGGGCATCGACGGCACCCGCATCTTCACCCACTTCCCGCCCGTCGACACCTACAACGCCCGCTTCAGCGGCGAGGAGATGTCCCGCGCGGTCCGCAACTACGCCGAGAAGGGCAACGCCACCCGTTCCCTCGCCCCCTTCGGCTGGGGCGACGGCGGCGGCGGCCCCACCCGCGAGATCATGGAACGCGCGCGCAGGCTCGCCGACCTGGAGGGCTCGCCCAAGGTCGTCGTCGAGCACCCCGACGAGTTCTTCGCCAAGGCCCGCGAGGAGTACCCGGACGCCCCCGTGTGGGTCGGCGAGCTCTACCTGGAGCTGCACCGCGCCACCTACACCTCCCAGGCCCGCACCAAGCAGGGCAACCGCCGCAGCGAACACAAGCTGCGCGAGGCCGAGTTGTGGGCGACGACGGCCGCGCTGCACGCGCCGGGCTACGCCTACCCGTACGAGAAGCTGGACCGGCTGTGGAAGACGGTGCTGCTGCACCAGTTCCACGACATCCTGCCGGGCTCCTCGATCGCCTGGGTGCACCGCGAGGCCGAGGCCGAATACGCCCGCGTCGCCGAGGAGCTGGAGGCGCTGACCGCCGAGGCGGTGGCCGCGCTGGGAGCGGGCGGCACCCGCGTGTTCAACACCAGCCCCTTCGACCGCGCCGAGGTCATCCGCACGGCGACCGGCTTCCCGACGTTCGTCGAGGTACCGGCGAACGGCAGCGCACCGGTCGCGGCGGCCGAACCCCCGGCCCCCGTCACGGTCAGCGGCCGCGTGCTCGACAACGGCCTGGTGCGCGTCGAGGTCGCCGAGGACGGCACCCTCGCCTCCGTCCGCGATCTGCGCGCCGGGGGCCGCGAGGTGCTCGCCGAGGCGGGCAACCTGCTCCGCCTGCACACCGACCTGCCCAACTACTGGGACGCCTGGGACGTCGACAAGCACTACAAGAACCGCTACACGGACCTGCTCGACGCCGACGCGGTGGAGATCGTCGACGAGGACCCGCTGCTCGGCTCGATCCGCGTCACCCGCTCCTTCGGCAAGGGCTCGACCGTCGTCCAGACGATCACGCTGCGCGCGGGCAGCGCCCGCATCGACTTCGAGACGGACATCGACTGGCACGAGGCGGAGAAGTTCCTCAAGGCCGGCTTCCCGGTCGACATCCGCGCTCCGCACTCCTCCGCCGAGATCCAGTTCGGCCACATCCAGCGGCCCACGCACACCAACACCAGCTGGGAGGCGGCCCGTTTCGAGGTCTCCGGGCACCGCTGGGTGCACGTCGGCGAGCCCGGCTACGGCGTCGCGGTCATCAACGACTCCACCTACGGCCACGACGTCTCCCGCACGGTCCGCGAGGACGGCGGTACGACCACCACGGTCCGCCTCAGCCTGGTCCGCGCCCCGCGCATCCCGGACCCGGGCGCCGACCAGGGCCGCCACCGCCTCACCTACTCCCTGCTGCCCGGCGCGAGCATCGACGACGCGGTCGCCGAGGGCTACGCCCTCAACCTCCCGCTGCGCGTGGCCGATTCGGCCGGTGCTCCGGACCCGGTGGTCTCCGTGGCCGGCGAGGGCGTCACCGTCGAGGCGGTCAAGCTGGCCGACGACGAGTCCGGTGACGTGGTGGTACGGCTCTACGAGTCCCGGGGCGGCCGCGCGACCGGCGTCCTGCGCACCGGGTTCCCGCTGACCGGCGCCCAGGTGACCGACCTGCTGGAGCGGCCCCTGGAGGACGCGGAGGTCGTCGACGGCGGCGTCCCGGTCTCCCTGCGTCCCTTCCAGATCCTCACGCTCCGGCTGCGCAGGGGCTGACACATGGCCATGCAACCGTGGTTCACCGACGCCAAGTTGGGGATCTTCGTGCACTGGGGCGTCTATGCCGTCGACGGCGTCCAGGAGTCCTGGTCGTTCTACGACGACATCGTGCCGCACGAGCAGTACATGTCCCAGCTCCAGCGGTTCACCGGCGCGAACTACGACCCGAGGGCGTGGGCGGACCTGTTCGCCCGCGCCGGGGCCAGGTACGCGGTCCTGACGAGCCGTCACCACGACGGCGTGGCCCTGTGGGACACCGCGTACGGCGACCTCAACCTCGGCAAGGACTACATCGGCCCCTACGCCGACGCCCTGCGCGAGAAGGGCCTCAAGGTCGGCCTCTACTACTCCCACTCCGACTGGAACCACCCCGACTACGCCTCCACGCGCAAGCCGGGCCGTCCGCCGGAGCTGGAGGACAACCGCTACTCCGAAGTGGCGGCCGAGGACGAGGACTTGGAAGCGTGGGAGAGGTTCATCGCCTACCGGGACGGCCAGATCACGGAGATCGCCTCCCGTTTCCGCCCCGACCTGATGTGGTTCGACGGCGAGTGGGACCGCAGCGAGGAGCAGTGGCGCATCCCCGAACTCGCCGCGCTCATCAGGTCGTACGTCCCGCACGTCGTCTTCAACGCCCGCATGCTCAGCGAGGGCGACTACGCGACGCCGGAGCAGGGCGCCCCGATCGTGCCGCCGGACGGTCCCTGGGAGCTGTGCCTGACGATCAACGACTCGTGGGGGTACCAGCACCACGACCACAACCACAAGTCGCTCGCCCAGCTGATCCGCTACTTCACCGAGACCATCGGCGGGGGCGGCAATCTGCTGCTCGACGTCGGCCCGATGGAGGACGGCACCGTCCCGCAGCCGCAGGTCGAGCGGCTGGAGGGCCTGGGGGAGTGGATCCGCCGGCACGCGGAGGCGGTGTACGGGACGGTGCGGGGGCTGCCGGCCGGGCACCACTACGGCCCGAGCACCCTCTCCGCCGACCGCCGCACCCTCTATCTCACCTTGTTCGACATCCCGCGCGCGGAGATCGGCGTCCGGGGCCTGGCGACGGGAGTCCGCAGGGTCACCGTCCTGGGCACCGGCGCCGAACTCGGCCACCGGGTCGTGGGCGGACTGCACGAGGCGGTCGGCGTGCTGTGGATCGACCCGCCGGGGGTGGCGGACCTCGACCCCCACGCCACGGTGCTGGCCGTGGAACTGGAGGGAGAGCTGGAGCTGTACCGGGGGTCGGGCCGCTTCTGACGACCGCTCACAGATAGCCGTCCCGGCTCTCCTCACGCTGCTTCCGGGCTTCCCGCCGTCCTCGCACGAGTTCGGCCAGGGGAGCCCGGAGCGCGTAGATGCCCGCCAGGGCGCCGGCGATGCCCGCCGCGGTGAACAGCCAGTCCTGCATCGAGCTGAAGCGGTGGGACCAGGTGTCGCGCACCGTCACACGCACGTGGATCGGCGGGTTGAGCGTCTCCAGGGCGCGGTCGGTGTCGCTCTGGTACGTGACGACGGTGAGGCCGAGTTCGTAGTCGCCCGGTTCGTCGGCGGACACGCTCCACTCCCACAGCGCGGATTCGCCCGGCCGGGCGATGGGCTGCCTCGCCTCGGACAGCAGGACCGTCCGCACCTCCCGGCTGTCCGGCGTCAGCCGGGCGCCCTGCATCCCGCCCACCCGGAAGACCCGCGTCTGGACGGCGGTCCGCGCGACGCGCCGCGACTTCTCGCCGCGCGCGGTGAGGACGACGTCGAACCGCAGGCTGCCACCGACGGGCACCGAGACGGAGGGGGCGTAGGAGAGGGAGCCGTCGAAGAGCTGTTTGCGGTCGTCGATGATCGAGGCCCGCAAGTCGGCCTGGCTCAGCCCCGGCCCCACGCTCTTCTCGCCGCCGGGCACCCCGCAGGCGGCCAGAAGGAGCAGCAGACACCCGCAGGCAGCGATGCTTCTTCTCACTCCTGAGCAGCCCCCGTATCGCTGTCGCACGCGCCCACGGGAGAACCCCCGCGGCGGGAAGGATTCTTCCCGCCGCGGGGGTCCGGGCGCCAGCCCTGCTTCCGGCCGTCGTCAGCCGGTGAAGCCGGCCGTGATCGAGGTGAACTGCCAGGTGTTCTGGCTGATCCCGGAGCAGTTGCTCACCACGCCGCCGCCCGGGCACGGCCGGTCGCGGTTGACCGCCCAGAACGCGAGCCGGGCGATGTGGTGGGAGTTGGCCCAGTCCTTGATCTGGGTCCAGATCGCCGGAGTGGTGTTCTCCTGCTGGTCGGACAGCCCGTTCATGCCCGAGATGCCGATGTGCGCGTACGCGGTGGCGTCGTCCCAGCCGAAGGTCGACTTCAGCTTGGCCTTCAGCCCCTCGGCCGCGTTGACCGTGTTGCCGTACATGTCCGAGCCGCCGCCGAAGTCGAACGGCATGATGGTGAAGACGTCGATGTTCGCGCCGAGCGACTGCGCCTGCTCGATGAGCCGGTTGCCGTAGTACGTCGGCCCGGTGGTGGAGGTGCCGAAGGTGACGATCGTCCGGAGACCGGGGTTGTTGGCCTTGACGGTCTTCAGCGCGGTCAGGATCCTCGCCTGCACGGCCTCGTTCTCGAACTCGTCGGTGTTCTCGATGTCCATGTCGACGGCCTTGAGGCCGTAGGCGTCGATCACCTTCTGGATGGCGCCGGCGAGGGCGCTCGCGGAGGAGCAGTTGGCGCCGAGCTTGCTGCCCTGCCAGCCGCCGAACGACGGCACGACGTCACCGCCGGCCGAACGGACCGCGTTGATCGCGCTCTGGTCGGCGCCCCCGGTCAGCGGCCGGCTGCCGTCCCAGGCCGGCGTGCAGCCGCCGGAGTCCAGCACGAAGGCCATCGTGAACCACTTGACGCCGGTCGCGCTCATCACCGTGCTCGGGCTCGGCGGATCGCCCCAGCCCTCGTACAGATAGGGCGCGGCCTGCTTGAACCCGCCTGAGCCGCCGGTCCCCGCGTCCGTCGTGACGCTCACGGAGTTGGAGGCCCCCGAGACGTTCCCGGCCGCGTCCCGCGCCTTCACGGTGAAGGAGTAGGAGGTGCTGGGCGAGAGCCCGCTGACGGTCGCGGAGGTACCGGAGACGCTGAGCACGTTGTTGGAGCCGCTGTAGACGTCGTACGCCGTGACGCCCACGTTGTCGGTGGAGGCGTTCCACTTCAGCGACACGCTCGAGGAGGTCTTGCCGGTGGAGGTAAGCCCCGTCGGCGCGGAGGGCGCCTGGGTGTCCGAGCCGCCGCCACCGCCGCCGGGTCCGTCGAGGCTGATGTCGTCGGCGTAGTAGGTGCCTTGCGCGTACCAGCCGTGGACGTAGATCGTCGCGCTGGTCTGCGAGGCGCCGGTCGTGAAGGACACGGACAGTTGGCTGTACGCCGACGGTGAGGTGGTCCACGTCGAGGCCCCGCCGTCCACGCCGAGGTAGACGTAGGAGCCGCGCACCCAACCGCTGAGACTGTACGTCGTGTTGGGCTGGACCGAGACGGTCTGGCTGCACTGCGCGGTGTCGCTCGCCGACACCGCGCCCTGCAGGGCCCTGGACCCGCCGTGCACGGGGGAGGAGACGACCGAGCCGAGGTTGCCGGTGCAGGACCAGGGGGACAGGCCGCCCGACTCGAAGCCGGGGTTGGTCAGGATGTTGGCCGCTTGGGCCGTGCCGGGAAGGGCGATGGCTCCGGCGAGCGCGAGAGCCGCGGAACCGACCAGTGCGAGGAGCCGACGTCGGGAACGTCTGAGTGTGTTGCGCACGCGATCTCCCTGAAGGAATGGGGGTGTTCGGGAGTGCAGAGAGCGGTACAGAGAGAACTGCAGGGGTGCGCAACAAAGTTGGTATGGACCAATCCACTTGTCAAGGTGAACGGCGAAATTGGTCCATACCTGTGGGCTTGGCTCAGCTCAGGACGGTGGCCGCGGCCTCGACCGCCTCGACGGGCGCGGGCAGCGCCGGCAGCAGGGTCTCCGTCTCCTCCAGCCGCTGCTGGGGGATCGACACCGGCCGCAGCGGCCGCGGCCCGGAGACCACCGTGTAGTCCTGCCCGAGGAACGGCGGCGCCATCTCCCCGGGGTCCTCACCGAGCGCCAACTGCACGGCCGCCCAAGGGGCGTTGACCCCGCACAGCGACAGCTGGTGCAGGCCGCCGGCCGGACGGGTGTTGACGTCCATCAGGACCGGACGGTCGCCGAACATCCGGAACTGGATGTTGGACAGATAGTGCAGCCCGAACCCCTCGGCGATCCGCCGCGCCGGCTCCAGCCACTGCTCCTGCAGCGTGAACCCGCGGCGACGGCCGTTCTTCGTCCGCCCCACGGCCAGCCGCACCCGGTTGTCGGGCCCGGTGAGGCAGTCCACCGAAACCTCCGGCTGCTCCAGCCGCGGCATCACGATCCAGTCGACCGGCTCCTCGGCCTGCTCGAGCGCCCCCATCACCAGATCGAGCGACACATAGGGGCTGGGGAAACCGGTGAGGTGCGCCATCGAGAAGGGCGCCCGGGTGAGGACCCGGAAGCCCACCCCGCCCGCGCCGGACGCGGGCTTGAAGCACGCAGTGTGCCCGGCGGCCTCCAACTCCTCGACGGCGGCGAGGAGTTCGTCCGCCGTCCGCACCCGCCACCAGGACGGCACCGGCACCCCGATCGCCTGCACGGCCTCGTAGGCGGTCACCTTGTCCTCGAACACGGCGACGGCCTCGGGCGGCGGCGCGAGCAGTGCCGTCCCCACGGCCGCGAAGTCGGCGCGGTGCGCCACGATCGCGGACTGGTGCAGACGCGGCACGAAGACGTCGATGGTGCGCCGGGCGCACTGGTCGAGGGCGAACTCCACGTACGCGGCCGGGGACAGCCCCTCCGGCTCCAGGTCGGCCGTGTCCGCGGCGGCCAGCACGGGCGAGTCGGCGTCACCGTGGGTGGCGTGGATCTCGACCGCCCGATCGCTCGGATTTCGCCGCAGCTGATCCATGAAGAACACGTTCTCCGCGTACGTGCGGTTGAGCCAGACGCGTACGCGAGAGACCATGCAGGGCCGTCCTTTCACGGTTCGCGGGCACGGCGGAGCAGCCCGTGCCCGGGCAGGGGAGGTGGAGGGTCACCAAACCGCCCCTGTGAAGGGAAGTCCGTTGCGGTGGTGGTGGGGCGATCATACGGCTTCCCGGGGCCCCGCGTGCAACGTACGTGTTACGGATTCGCCGGAGGTGTGGACGGGCCGGTGCCGCCTTGTCCGCGCGGCGTGAATGTGCTCTGGTGGAGCCTCGGTCGGGCGGTGTGCGAAGGGGGCGAGCGGTGACGTCGAGGGCCGGCGGTGCCGGACGGCTGCTGGCCATCAGCGATCTGCACATCGGATACGCCGAGAACCGCGCCCTGGTCGAGGCGATGCGCCCGGAGACGGACGAGGACTGGCTGCTGGTCGCCGGTGACGTCGCGGAGACCGTCTCCGACATCCGCTGGGCCCTCAAGACCCTCGCGGGCCGCTTCGCCAAGGTCGTGTGGGCCCCCGGCAACCACGAGCTGTGGACCCACCCCAGCGACCCGGTCACCCTGCGCGGCGTCGCCCGCTACGAGCACCTCGTCGAGCTGTGCCGCGATCTCGGCGTCACCACGCCGGAGGACCCCTACCCCCGCTGGGAGGGCCCGCACGGGCCCGTGGCCGTCGCCCCGCTCTTCCTCCTGTACGACTACAGCTTCCTGCCGGCCGGCTGCGCCACCAGGGCGGAGGGCCTGCGGTACGCGCACGGCACCGGCATCGTCTGCAACGACGAGTACCTCCTGCACCCCGACCCCCGCCCGACCCGTGAGGACTGGTGCCGGGCCCGGGTCGCCGAGACCGAGCGCAGGCTCGCCGAGCTCCCCGCCGACCTGCCCACCGTCCTCGTCAACCACTACCCGCTTCACCGGCACCCCTGTGACGTGCTGTGGTACCCCGAGTTCGCCATGTGGTGCGGCACGGAGCTGACCGCCCACTGGCATCGCCGCTTCCGCGTCGAGACCATGGTCTACGGTCACCTCCACATCCCGCGGACCACCTGGCACGAGGGGGTCCGCTTCGAGGAGGTGTCCGTCGGCTACCCCCGCGAGTGGCGCAAGCGGCCGCACCCGCCGGGCGTACCGCGCCGCGTACTGCCGAGGGAGGTCGGGGCCGGGTGATCGAGGAGCTGCTGCCGCACGAGGTCGTCGTCGTGGAGGCGCACGGCGACGACGGCACCGAACCCGCCCCGCTGTACCCCGAGGAGGCGGCGGTCGTCGCGCAGGCCGTGCCCAAGCGCCGGCGCGAGTTCGCCCTGGTGCGCGCCTGCGCGCGGCGTGCCATGGAGAAGTTCGGTGTGCCCCCGCAGCCCGTGCTGCCCGGCGAACGCGGCGCGCCCCTGTGGCCCGCCGGCCTGGTGGGCAGCATGACCCACTGCGAGGGCTACAGCGCGGCCGCCCTGGTCCGCGCCGCCGACCTGGCCTCCCTCGGCATCGACGCCGAACCCCACGGACCGCTGCCGGACGGTGTCCTGGACGCCGTGTCCCTGCCCGGCGAGGCGGAAGGGCTGCGCCGGCTCGCCGAGGAGCACCCGGAAGTCCACTGGGACCGGCTGCTGTTCAGCGCCAAGGAGTCCGTCTACAAGGCGTGGTTCCCCCTCACCGGGCGGTGGCTGGAGTTCACCGAGGCCGACATCGAGGTCTTCGTCGACGCGGGTGACGGGCCGCCGCACGGCGGTTTCCACGCCGAACTCCTCGTCCCCGGCCCCCTGGTGGGCGGCCGGCGGATCAACCGCTTCCAGGGCCGCTGGAGCGTGGGGCGAGGGCTGGTGGCGACGACGGTCACGGTCCCGCACACCGCGGACTGACCCCACGGAGCGGGGCCGTCACGGCTCGGGGCACCAGCTCTGCAGCAGCCGGAAGAACTCCTCCTCGTTCCCCGTCAGGCCCGCGTCCGCCAGCGCCTGCTCCGCCTCGGCCAGCACCGAGGGCGGCACCACGGGTGGTCGGCCCGCGCCGGGAGGACCGTCGAAGGCGGCTCGTACGGTGTGCAGCAGCCGCAGATAGGCCTGTACTGCGGTGCGCTCGCGGTCGGTCAGTACGGCGGTGGGCATCGTCGGCTCTCCCCGTGTCGCGTCTCGGCTCGGTCGCTGCGCACCCCGGTAGGCAGGGGTGCGACTCCAGCTTGCCGCCCGCCACTGACAATCGGGTCCGGCGCCGGGTGGGTTCGCTCGCTTAGCGGAGCCGAAACCTCCCCGAAACCCCTGGTGGGAAAGGGGTTCTACGCTGGAGGGCAGGGGCTTTCGGGCCGCCCCGGTGCGGCCGTGGAACGGGAGGCGAGGATGGTCGACGTCCCGCGAAGGCGCCCGGCGCGGGCCGCGCGGCTGCGCCCGGTCGGCGTGAACGAACTGGAGCTGCGGTACCGCGTGGTGCACGGATACCGGCGCGCCTTCCGGATGGCCGGCGAGGGCCCGGTCCTGGTCCTCGTCCACGGCATCGGCGACTCCTCGGCGACCTGGGCCGAGCTGATCCCCGACCTGGCCCGCACCCACACTGTCATCGCCCCCGACCTGCTCGGCCACGGCGCCTCCGACAAGCCGCGCGCCGACTACTCGGTGGCCGCGTACGCCAACGGCGTCCGGGATCTGCTCACCACGCTCGGCATCGAGTCGGCGACCCTGGTGGGACACTCGCTGGGCGGGGGAGTGGCGATGCAGTTCGCCTACCAGTTCCCGGAGCGGACCGAGCGGCTGATCCTGGTCAGTGCCGGTGGTGTGGGGCGGGAGGTCAACCCCGTGCTGCGGCTGGTCTCGCTGCCGGGCGCCCATGTGATGCTGTCCACGCTGCGGCTGCCGGGGATGCGGACGCAAGTGGGGCTCGCGGTGCGGCTGATGAAGCTCATGGACACCGATCTCGGGCAGGACGCCGCCGAGTTGGTCGACCTGGTCGACGCCCTGCCGGACGAGACCTCCCGCAACGCCTTCATCCGTACGCTGCGGGCGGTGGTGGACTGGCGGGGGCAGGTCGTGACCATGCTCGACCGCTGCTATCTGACCGAGGGCATGCCGACCATGCTGATGTGGGGGGACCGGGACAGCGTGGTGCCGGTGCGGCACGCGTACGGGGCGCACGAGGCGATGCCGGGCAGCCGGCTGGAGATCTTCGAGGGCGCGGGCCACTTCCCCTTCCACAGCGACCCGGCCCGTTTCGTCTCCCTGGTCGAGGAGTTCACGGCCACGACGGCTCCCGCCGACTGGAGCCGCGAGCACTGGCGGGACCTGCTGATCGAGGGCCGCCTCCACGACGGCAGGGAACGCCCGGCGGACCGCAACCGGCGGGAGGCCAGCGAACGCAGCGCGACGTGACGGGCGATCAGCCCTGCGGGCCCGGATAGCCGAGGCAGGCCTCGATGCGGCCCGCCAGGTGGTCGCGCTGCACCGGCGCCCGGTGGCCCGAACCGGCGAGGAGAGCGCGGCACTTGCTCGCCAGCAGCAGGCCGAAGGTCTCGGCCTCCTGCTCGTCGGCCCGGTCGAAGTGGCTGCGCGCGGCCACCGTGCGCACCGTGGCCCGCAGATCGCCGTCGTCGGCCAGGCGCCGGGCGGCGACCCCGACGCCCTCCACGGGGTGGCCGCCGTGGCCGGCCCCCAGGTGCCACAGCTCGTGGCCCAGGATCACCAACTGGTGGTCGGGCGCGGTGCGTTCCTCGACGACGACCAGGTCCCGGTCCGTCATGTCCAGCCACAGGCCGCTCGCCGTGCCGGGCGGGAAGACGGCCGTACGGAAGTGGACCGGGCGGCCGCGGCGGCGGCTCATCGCCTCGCACAGGGCGGTGTGCAGGCCGGTGGGGGAGGCGGGGACGGGCAGGGTGAGTGCCGTGACCAGTTCGCCGCACAGGCGGCGCATGTCCTTGCCGATGGCCACGCGCCGCCCCCGGCTCACGACTCGGGCCGCTTGACGCTCTCCAGGAGCATGTCCAGCCACTCCGCCACCTTGTCGCGGTGCTGGTCGGTGGGCAGCTGGGCGGCCCGCCAGGCGATCCCGCGCACGCCGTGGTCCTGCAGCAGCTTCTCCAGCGGGTCCTCGTCGGCCGAGGCCGCCTCCCGCTCCGCGAGCCGCTGCAGCAGCTCCTGCTCGGTGCCCTGCAGGGCGACCGTGAGGGCCTCGGGGTCCTCGGCCGTGAGGAAGCCGGCGTGCACGCGGAAGAAGCGCTGGAGGGCGTCGCAGTGCTCCATCGTGGGGCGGCGGTCGCCGTTGATCAGGGCGCCGGCCTGCTGGCGGGACATGCCCGCGCCGTCGGCGATCTCCTGCTGGGTGTACTTGCGGCCGTTGGGCTTCAGCCGGGTGCGGCGCAGCAGGTCGAGCCGCTGCAGGAAACGGGCCTGGACGTCGGGTTCGCCCGCGGGGCGGCCGGCGAGGAGGGCCTGCACGACCGGTTCGGGCACGCCCGACGCGGTGGACAGACGGCCGGCGTGGAAGACCTCCGCGTGCGGTACGCCGAGCCGGTCGGCGAGCGTGCCGACGCGAGCGACGACGGCCGGGAGCGCGGCGGTCGCCGACGTGGTGCCCGGAGCCTCGAAGCCTTCCGTCACCGACAGATCTCCTACGTTTCGCACAGGCTACTCACAAGCGGATGCCGTGAACTCGACGGAGATTACCGGGTGGTTCGAACTCACATCCAGGTGTCGCCACAACTGTGGCCAATTTCAGCCGTCAACAGGCATGGAATGCCACGATAGTTGACATGACTCGTGCCGGGGCCGCAGGATCAAGGCGCCGCGTGAAGGCCGCAGAGGCAAGAGGGGTGACCTCCCGATGGCGTATCAGGCAGGAGGGCAGCGGCCGGCACCGCGGCCCGTCCCCGAGAGTCCCGAGGCCCAGGCGTATCTGCAGGACTACGCCACCCTCCTGGAGGCCGTGCCCTTTCCCTCCGTCGTCGTCGACCACCGCTGGGACGTCGTTCTGACGAACAACGCTTTCGCGTCACTTTTCCGTGACGTGGGCCCGCACCCGACGGCCATGCCGGGCGACAACTTCCTCCGGTTCGTGCTCTTCCACCCCGACGCGGCGGGCGTCCTCGGTGAGCACGAGTCGAGCTGGTGCCTGCCGATGCTCGCCCATTTCGCGGCCGCCGTCGAGCGCCACGCCCATGACCACGGGCTGCAGGCCATCCGCCGGGAGATCGCCCAGGACCCGATCATGGAGGCCGCCTACCGCCAGGGCCTGCCGCACTGGCTGAGGGCCATGGGGGAACGCGCCGCCGCCCGGGACGGCGCCGTACGGCCGCTGCTGCACCCCGATCCGCGCTGGGGCGCGACCGACTGCCGCGTGGTGGACGAGACGCCCGAGACGCTGCGGGAGATGGGGTACACGCGTATGACGTTCGTCCTGCGGGAGACCCGCCGCGAGCGCCCCCGGATCCGCACCGCCCGACGCACGGCGGCCCATCTGAGGGTGGTGCCGGACACTTAGGGCCTGTCGTTCGGATCAGGTCGGCTGTGAGGCGCGGTGCCTTGCGGGAGACCCGAGCGGTGGCTGGTGCGTGCAGCTGCAAGGCGGAGGAGGGAGTCGACGCGATGCGGGTCCCCCCGCGCGAGGTCGTTCGAGCGTGGGGGAGTCGAGGACCGACGACAACGCGGCAGATGCGCGTGCCAGGCGCCGCGACGCCGGGCTGATCCGAACGGCAGGCCCTGGGCCTGACCGGGCCCCGCCGGCGTTCAGGTCGCCGACGGTGCCGGGTCGGAGAGGGTGGGTGGCCCGCGTCAGCGCGGGGAGGCGACCAGCACGAGCGGGACGCCTCGGCACGGGACCAGGCGCAGGCCGTCGTGCCGCGCCGGGCGCGCGCTCTCCAGGACGGCGGCGAAGTCCGGCCCCTTGGTGAGCGAGCCGGCCAGATGGGCGGGGTCGGCGGAGGCCGCCACCCGCCCGCGCGCGTTCACCAGGTGCGCCGGGCCCGGCAGCCGGCGCAGCAGCGGCAGCACGGCGGCCTCGAAGTGACGCAGGTACACGTCGGCCGCGGCCACACCGGCGAAACGGCCCTCCGTCTCCACCGGCGCGGACAGGGTGAGGCTGTACTCGTCGGAGCAGAGGTAGTCGACGTAGGGTCCCGCGACCGCCCGCTCGCCGGTGTCCCGGGGCAGGGCGAACCAGTCCCAGTGCGTGTAGTCGGCGTACGCCGAGTGGTCAGGGTCGAGGTCGAGCAGCAGCGGCCGTACGTCGCCCTCCGCGCCGGACTGCCACCACTCCAGCCAGGCCGGTACGTCGCCCAGCAGGCCCGGCGCGGCGACGAAGCCGACCCCGGACACCAGCGCGTTGCGGGCCAGCCGCAGATGCAGGCCCGGGCGCAGGGCGGCGAGGTCCACGGTGGCGGGGCGGCGGTGCTCGGCGGCCACCCGCGTGAGCAGGGCCGTGGTCTCGGCGCGGGTGGCGGACACGGCGTCGAACACGCTCTCCAGCGCGGAACCGACCTCGGCCGCGACCGACTCCTCCGGCGCCGTGCCGAGCGCTGCGGTCGCCAGGCCCATGCACACCCTCCCCCGGACGGGACCGGACGCGGTGCACGGCTAGAGCGTCAGACGCAGGGCGATGAGCCGCGCCGTCGACTCCCGCACACACCGCTCGGCCAGTCCCCTGGCCGTTTCGTGGGCCCCATCCTGCACGGCCGAGATCACGGAGCGGTGACGGTCCGCCACCTCTTCACGATATTCGTCGTCCGCGAGCACAAGGCACAGCAGCGCCCCCACCTCCGTCTGCAGGGCCACCTGTTCGCGGGTGAGCCGGGCCGACTGGGCGGCCGCCGCCAGCTCCACATGGAAGCGCCCGTACACCCGCCCGCGCGCCGCCGCGTCTTCTGCCCACGCCAACTCCTCAGCCGTACGCCGTAGTTGCAGAAGGTCGTCGGGTTCCGTGCGCTCGGCGGCGAGGCGGGCCGCCGTACCGGACAGGGCGGCCCAGTGGTCGCCGAGGTCGCGCAGCTCCTCGGTGCTCCAGCCGCGCAGGCGCACCTTCAGGCGTTCCTCGCCCGGGACCTCGGGCAGGGAGACGAAGGAGCCGCCGCCGCGGCCCCGGCGGGTGGTGAGCAGGCCCTGCTGGCGCAGGGCCATCAGCGCCTCCCGCAGGGTCACCGTGGACACGCCGAGCTGTCCGGCCAGTTCGCTCTCGCCGGGCAGCTGCTCCCCGTCGGCGAGCAGGCCCAGCTCGATGGCGTCACCGATCCGGCGGACGACCGCGTCCACGCGCGCCCGGTTGTCCACCGGGCTGAAGACGGCCCTGCGGGCACCGCCGTTCATCTGCTGCTGGTTCACGGCCACCACCTTGCACGTTGACTCAAGCTTTACCCCGAGGGGGCCTTGAGCTTTGAACTATGACTTCATATCTTTCCGTGCAACGAACGCGTGCGCCAGAAAGGTTCCCGTCCATGGAGGGAATTGCGATCCGGCTGCGGGATCTGCGGAAGTCCTTCGGGGAGACGACCGCCGTGGCCGGGATCGACCTGGAGATCCGGGACGGTGAGTTCTTCTCCCTGCTCGGCCCCTCCGGTTCCGGCAAGACCACCGTCCTGCGCATGATCGCCGGGTTCGAGAGCCCCACCGGCGGACGGATCGAACTCGCCGGGCAGGAGGTCACCGGCCTCGCGCCCTTCGAGCGGGACGTGCACACCGTCTTCCAGGACTACGCCCTCTTCCCGCACATGACCGTCGAACAGAACGTCGCCTACTCCCTCAAGGTCCGGGGAATCCCCAAGGCCGAGCGGCTGGTACGGGCCCGCAAGGCGCTCAGCGAGGTCCGCCTGGAGGGCTTCGGCAAGCGGCGGCCCGCCCAGCTCTCCGGCGGCCAGCGCCAGCGCGTCGCCCTCGCCCGCGCCCTCGTCGGACGCCCGAGCGTGCTGCTCCTCGACGAACCCCTCGGCGCCCTCGACCTCAAACTGCGTGAGCAGATGCAGATCGAACTCAAGGAGCTGCAGCGCGAGGTCGGGATCACCTTCGTGCTCGTCACCCACGACCAGGAGGAGGCCCTGACGATGAGCGACCGCATCGCCGTCCTCGACCAGGGCCGCGTCGAACAGGTCGGCACCCCCGCCGAGATCTACGAACGCCCCGCCACCGCCTTCGTCGCCTCCTTCGTCGGCACCTCCAACCTGCTGGAGGGCGAGTCCGCCCAGCGCGTGGTCGGCGCCCCCGGCGTCTACAGTGTCCGCCCCGAGAAGATCCGCGTCCTGAAGGACTCCGCCGAGGCCGACGAGCCCGAGCACACGAGCGCCGTCGGCACCGTCGCCGAGGTCGTCTACCTCGGCGACGCCACCCGCTTCCTCGTCGACCTCGACGCGGGCGGCCGCCTCACCGCCCTCCAGCAGAACCTGGAGACCTCCGCCGAGGACGTCGCCGCCTACCGCGGCACCCGGGTGCGACTGAGCTGGCACCGCCGCCACACCGTCCACGTCCCCGACTGACCCCGAACCCATGGAGAACGTCGTGCGCCTCACCCGAACTCTCCACCTCGCGGCCGCCACCGCGCTGCTGCTCGCCGCCACCGCCTGCGGCTCCGGATCCGGCGGTTCGTCCTCCACCGGCCTCAACCCCCCCGACCTCAAACCCCTGTCGAAGCTCGGCAAGTCCGAGGGACAGGTCAACCTGATCGCTTGGGCCGGCTACGTCGAGGACGGCTCCAACGACCCCAAGGCCGACTGGGTGACCCCCTTCGAGAAACAGACCGGCTGCAAGGTCAACTCCAAGGTCGCCGCCAGCTCCGACGAGATGGTCAAGCTGATGAAGACCGGCGAGTACGACGCCGTCTCCGCCTCCGGCGACGCCTCCCTGCGCCTGATCGCCTCCGGCGACGCCGCCCCCGTCAACACCGGACTCGTCCCGAACTACAAGGACATCTTCACCGGCCTGAAGAACGGCGCCTGGAACTCCGTCAAGGGCCGGATGTACGGCATCCCGCACGGCCGCGGCGCCAACCTGCTGATGTACAACACCCGGAAGGTCACCCCCGCGCCGACCTCCTGGGCCGCCGTCTTCGACGACGCAGCCAAGTACAAGGGCCACGTCACCGCGTACGACTCCCCGATCTACATCGCCGACGCCGCGCTGTATCTCAAGGCCACCAGGCCGGAGTTGAAGATCAAGGACCCCTACGCCCTCGACCAGAAGCAGTTCGACGCCGCGGTGAGCCTGCTGAAGAAGCAGAACGCGGACATCGGCGAGTACTGGAGCGACTATCTGAAGGAGATCTCCGCCTTCAAGAGCGGTGACTCCGTGATCGGCACCACCTGGCAGGTCATCGCCAACCTCGCCGCCGGCGAGGGCGCCAAGGTCAGGGCCTTCGTGCCCAAGGAGGGGTCGACCGGCTGGTCCGACACCTGGATGATCTACTCCAAGGCCAAGCACCCCGACTGCGCCTACCGGTGGATGGACTGGATCGTCTCCCCGAAGGTCAACGCCCAGGTCGCCGAGTACTTCGGCGAGGCACCCGCCAACTCCAGGGCCTGCGACCTCACCGCCGACAAGAACTTCTGCACCACCTTCCACGCCGCCGACGAGAGCTACTGGAAGAAGATCGCCTTCTGGAACACCCCCATCGAGCAGTGCCTCGACGGCCGCACCGACGTCAAGTGCGTGCCGTACGCCAAGTGGGTGCGGGCCTGGACCGAGATCAAGGGCTGAGGCATGGCCCTGCTGACGCGGACCGCGGGGGCGCTGCACCGTCGCCCCCGCCTCAGGCTGTCCCTGCTGCTGACCGCCCCGCTGCTGTGGCTGGCCGTCCTCTACCTCGGCTCGCTGTCGGTGCTGTTCGTCTCCGCGTTCTGGACGACGAACTCCTTCACCTCCGAGGTGGTGAAGGTCTGGTCGACCGACAACTTCCACGAGCTGTTCACCACGCCCGTCTACCGGGAGGTGATCCTGCGCAGCGTCGGCGTGGCCCTGGCCGTCACCGCCCTGTGCGCGGTGATCGCCTTCCCGCTCGCCTTCTACACCGCCCGGGTGGCCCGGCCGAGGTGGCGTCCGCTGCTGGTCGTCGCCATCCTCACACCGCTGTGGGCGAGTTACCTGGTGAAGGTGTACGCCTGGCGGCTGATCCTGTCCGAGGGCGGCCTCGCCGACTGGATGCTCCGGCCCTTCGGGCTCAGCGGTCCGGGCTTCGGCCTGCCCGCCGCCGTACTGACCCTGACGTACCTCTGGCTGCCGTACATGATCCTGCCGATCCACACGGCGCTGGAGCAGCTGCCCGCCGGCCTCCTCGACGCCTCGGCCGACCTGGGCGCCCGCGGCTGGCGGACCTTCCGGTCGGTGGTGCTGCCGATGGTGCTGCCCTCCGTCGCCGCCGGGTCGGTCTTCACCTTCTCGCTGAGCCTCGGCGACTACATCACCGTGCAGATCGTGGGCGGCAAGACCCAGCTGATCGGCAATCTCGTCTACTCCAACATCGAACTCAACCTGCCCATGGCCGCCGCGCTCGGCACGGTCCCGGTCGTCGTCATCGTGCTGTACCTGCTGGCGATGCGCCGCACGGGCGCGTTGAGCAGCCTGTAGAGGAGCCGCCGTGCAACTCTCCCGTTCCGCGCGCATCGCGCTGCGCGTCGCCGCCGGGCTCGGATTCGCCGTGATCTACGTGCCGTTGCTGCTCGTGGTCGTCAACTCCCTGAACCCCGACCGCAGCGCGAGCTGGCCGCCGCCGCGTCTCACCACGCACTGGTGGTCCGTCGCCTGGCACAACTCCGGTGCGCGCGCGGCTCTCTGGGTCTCGGTGAAGGCCGGGCTGGGGGCGACCGCGATCGCCCTGGTCCTCGGCACACTGATCGCCTTCGCCGTCGCCCGGCACCGGTTCTTCGGCCGCGACAGCATCTCCTTCGTGGTCGTCCTGCCGATCGCCCTGCCCGGCATCGTCACGGGCATCGCCCTCAACTCGGCGTTCAGCACGGTGCTCGCGCCCCTCGGGGTGGGCCTCGGACTGTTCACGGTGATCGTCGGACACGCCACCTTCTGCATCGTCGTGGTCTTCAACAACGTGGTCGCGCGGCTGCGTCGCACCTCCGGGTCGTACGAGGAGGCGGCGATGGACCTGGGGGCCGACACCTTCCGTGCCTTCGTCGACGTGACCTTCCCCCTGGTGCGGTCCGCGTTGCTGGCCGGCGGGCTGCTGGCGTTCGCCCTGTCCTTCGACGAGATCGTGGTCACGACGTTCACCGCGGGGCCGGGGATCGAGACGCTGCCGATCTGGATCTTCGAGAACATGACCCGGCCGCAGCAGGCGCCGGTGGTCAACGTGGTGGCGGCGGTGCTGGTGCTGGTGTCGGTCGTGCCCATTTACGCGGCTCAGCGGCTGGCGGCGGACACGGCTGGGGGGAGTCGGGTGTGAGGCGGGGCTGAGCCGGGTGTTGGGGCGGGGCTGGGGTGGGTCTGGGGGCGCGCACCCATTCCCCCGCCCAGTGGTATGTGACATAGTACTGGCGTGAGCCAGCCACTGACCTGCGATGTCGTGGTCGTCGGCGCCGGAATGACAGGCGCCGCATGTGCCCTGTACGCGGCCCGAGCGGGCCTGGACGTCGTCGTGGTGGACCGCGGCCCGGTGGCCGGCGGCACCACCGGCGCGGGGGAGGGCAACCTCCTCGTCTCCGACAAGGAGCCCGGACCGGAGCTGGACCTGGCCCTCCTCTCGCTCCGTCTCTGGGCCGAACTCGCCCAGGAGCTCGGCCGGTTGATCGAGTACGAGGCCAAGGGCGGTGTCGTGGTGGCCACATCCCCCGGCGGCCTCACCGCCCTGGAGCGGTTCGCCGCCGGACAGCGCGCGGCCGGAGTCGTCGCGGAACCGGTCGCGGGCGACGAGCTCTACGCCCTCGAACCCCACCTCGCCCCAGGTCTGCCCGGTGCCGTGCACTACCCCCAGGACTGCCAGGTCATGCCCGCCCTGGCCGCCGCCCATCTGCTACGGGCCTCGGGCGCCCGCCTGCACACGAGCCGGACGGTGACGGACGTACTGCGCCGCCCCGACGGCACCGTCCTCGGCGTCCGCACAGACCGGGGCGACATCCACGCCCCCTCCCTCGTCAACGCGGCCGGCACCTGGGGGGCCGACATCGCCGCCCTGGCCGGCACCACCCTGCCCGTGCTCCCGCGCCGCGGCTTCGTCCTCGTCACCGAGCCCCTTCCGCGCCGGGTCCGGCACAAGGTGTACGCCGCCGACTACGTGGCCGACGTGGCCAGCGACTCGGCCGCGCTGCAGACCTCGCCGGTCGTGGAGGGAACGGCGGCCGGGCCGATCCTGATCGGCGCGAGCCGCGAACGCGTCGGCTTCGACCGGTCGTTCTCGCTCCCCGCCCTGCGGGCTCTCGCCGCGGGCGCCACCCGGCTGTTCCCCTTCCTCGCCGACGTCCGTGCCCTGCGCGCCTACACCGGATTCCGCCCCTACATGCCCGACCATCTGCCCGCCATCGGCCCCGACCCGCGCGTCCCCGGCCTGTTCCACGCCTGCGGTCACGAGGGCGCCGGCATCGGCCTGTCCACCGGCACCGGGCATCTGATCGCGCAGGTCCTGACCGCGAAGAACCCCGACCTGGACCTCGCGCCGTTCAGGCCCGACCGCTTCGCCGAGGAGGCCGTGTGACTTCACCGCTCGACCTGGCCGACGCCCACCCGGGTCCGCCCTTCACGGTCACCCTCGACGGCCGGGAGATCGAGGCCCTGCCCGGCCAGACGGTCGCCGCCGCACTGTGGACAGCCGGCGTCACCGCCTGGCGCACCACCCGCGCCGACGGCCGCCCACGCGGTGTCTTCTGCGGGATCGGGGTCTGCTTCGACTGCCTGGTGACCGTCAACGACCGCCCCAACCAACGGGCTTGTCTTGTGCCGGTGGCTCCAGGCGACGTGATCCGTACCCAGGAGGGGACCGGCCACGATGACTGACCGACCGCACCTCGCGGTGATCGGCGCGGGCCCCGCGGGCCTCGCCGCGACCCTGACCGCCGCCGCGCACGGCGTCCGGGTCACCCTGATCGACTCGGCAGCGGACGCGGGCGGCCAGTTCTACCGCCAGCCCGCCCGTGAGCTGCGCGCCCGCCGCCCCCAGGCCCTGCACCACCAGTGGCGGACCTGGGAGGGACTGCAGGAAGGACTGCGCGGCCACGTCAGGGCAGGCCTTGTACGGCATGTGACGGACCATCACATCTGGTTCGTCGAGCGGCTGGACGAGTCTTTCGCCGTCCACGCACTGCTCGGCCCCGAGCAGGAGGACCCCGCCACCGTCCGCGCCGACGCCGTGCTCCTCGCCACCGGCGGGTACGAGCAGGTGCTGCCCTTCCCGGGCTGGACTCTTCCCGGCGTCGTCACCGCGGGCGGCGCGCAGGCCATGCTGAAGGGCACGCTGGCCGTTCCGGGCCGGGTCGCCGTGGTCGCCGGTACCGGACCGCTCCTTCTGCCGGTCGCCACCGGACTCGCCGACGCGGGCGTGGAGGTGGTGGCACTCGTCGAGTCCGCCGATCCCCGGGCGTTCGTACGACGGCCCCGTGCGCTGGCGGCCCAGCCCGGCAAGCTCGCCGAAGGAGCCCTGTACGCGGGCCAGTTGCTCCGGCGCCGGGTGCGCCCGCTCTTCCGCCACGCCGTGATCGAGGCGCACGGCACCGACCGGGTGGAGGGCGTCACCGTCGCGGCCCTCGACGCGACGGGGCATGTCCGGCCAGGCACCGCACGCCGCATCGCCTGCGACACCCTCGCCGTCAGCCACGGCCTGCTGCCGCACACCGACCTCGCGGACAGCCTCGGGTGCCGTCTCGACGGCAACAACGTCCACGTCGACCACGAGCAACGCACCGACGTCCCCGGCGTCTGGGCGGCGGGGGAGGCCACCGGCGTCGGTGGCTCCGCGCTCGCGCTCGTCGAGGGGCGCATCGCGGGAGCCTCGGCCGCCGCGCGCATGACCGGCACCGAGCCCGCCCTGGACGCCGCCGCCCTGAAGTCCCGCAGGAAACTGCGGCAGTTCGCGGCAGCCCTCGACGACGTGTACCGGCCGCCCGCGCGCTGGACCGACCAGGTCACCGACGACACCGTGGTCTGCCGCTGCGAGGAGGTGACGGCCGGCGCCGTCCGAGAGGCCGTCGGCGACCTCGGCGCGGGCGATCCGCGCACCGTGAAACTGCTGACCCGGGCCGGCATGGGCTGGTGCCAGGGCCGGATGTGCGGACCCGCGGTCGCCGGGCTCGCAGGTTGCGAACACACCCCGCCCAGAAGGCCGTTCGCCCGGCCCGTACCGCTCGGCGTCCTGGCCAGCGAACCCGACCACCCCACCGAGGAAGGGCCCTCATGACCGACCACCGCCCCTGGCGCGGCGTCCTCGTCGCCACGGCGCTCCCGCTCACCGACGACCTGTCCGTCGACTACGACAAGTACGCCGAACACTGCGCGTGGCTCGTCGAGAACGGCTGCGACGGCGTCGTCCCCAACGGCTCCCTCGGCGAGTACCAGGTGCTCACCCCCGAGGAGCGCGCCAAGGTCGTGGAGACCGCCGTGGCCGCGATCGGCGGCGCACGCGTGATGCCCGGCGTCGCCGCCTACGGCTCTGCGGAGTCCCGGCGCTGGGCCGAGCAGGCGCGTGACGCGGGCTGCGCCTCCGTGATGCTGCTGCCGCCCAACGCCTACCGCGCCGACGAGCGTTCGGTGCTCGCCCACTACGCCGAGGTCGCGAAGGCGGGCGTGCCGATCGTGGCGTACAACAACCCGATCGACACCAAGGTCGACCTCGTCCCGGAGTTGCTGGCGAAGCTGCACGGCGAGGGGTACGTCCAGGCCGTCAAGGAGTTCTCCGGCGACGTCCGCCGGGCCTGGCGGCTGGCCGAACTCGCCCCGGAACTCGACCTGTTGATCGGCGCCGACGACGTCCTGCTGGAGCTCGCGATCGCCGGAGCCAAGGGGTGGGTGGCGGGTTACCCCAACGCGCTGCCCGCCGCGAGCACCCAGCTGTACCGCGCGGCCGTCGAGGGCGACCTGGCCACCGCCAAGAAGCTCTACGAGCAGCTGCACCCGTTGCTGCGCTGGGACTCCCGGGTCGAGTTCGTGCAGGCCATCAAGCTGTCCATGGACATCGTCGGCCGGTACGGCGGACCGGTGCGGCCCCCGCGCATGCCGCTGCTGCCCGAGCAGGAGGCCGAGGTCCGGGCCGCCACCGAACAGGCCGTCGCCGCAGGCCTGGCGTAGGGAGAGGTCATGCACAGCAAACTCGTCCTGCACGCCGTCGACTCGCACACCGAGGGCATGCCCACCCGTGTGATCACCGGCGGGATCGGCACCATCCCGGGCGCCACCATGAACGAGCGGCGGCTGTACTTCCGCGAACACCGCGACGAGATCAAGCAGTTGCTGATGAACGAGCCGCGCGGTCACTCCGCGATGAGCGGCGCGATCCTCCAGCCGCCGACCCGGCCGGACTGCGACTGGGGCGTGGTCTACATCGAGGTCTCCGGCTATCTGCCGATGTGCGGACACGGCACGATCGGGGTGGCGACGGTCCTGGTGGAGACCGGCATGGTCGAGGTCGTCGAGCCGGTGACCACGATCCGCCTGGACACCCCCGCGGGGCTGGTGATCGCCGAGGTGGCGGTGGAGGGCGGGGCGGCGAAGGCGGTGACGCTGCGGAACGTGCCGTCGTTCGCGGTGGGGCTGGACCGGAAGGTGGAGGTGTCCGACGGGTCAGTAACATATGACATGGCATACGGCGGGAACTTCTACGCCATCCTCCCCATCGACCAACTCGGCCTCCCCTTCGACCGCGCCCACAAAGACGCCATCCTCGCGGCCGGTCTGGAACTCATGGACGCCATCAACGCCGCCGACGAACCCGTCCACCCCGAGGACCCCTCCATCCGCGGCTGCCACCACGTCCACCTCTACGCCCCGGGTTCCGACGCCCGGCACTCGCGGCACGCGATGGTCATCCACCCCGGCTGGTTCGACCGCTCGCCCTGCGGCACCGGCACCAGCGCGCGCATGGCGCAGTTGCACGCGCGCGGCGAACTGCCCCTGCACACCGAGTTCGTCAACGAGTCGTTCATCGGCACCCGCTTCACCGGCCGGCTGCTGGGCACCACCGAGGTGGCCGGCCGTCCGGCCGTCCTGCCCAGCTTCACCGGCCGCGCCTGGATCACCGGAACCGCCCAGTACCTACTGGACCCGGACGACCCCTTCCCCGCGGGATTCGTGCTGTAGGCGAGCCCCATAATGTCCGGTGACCCGAGGAGGACGATCACCATGGCCCCGCAGCGCAGCCGCCCCGCCCTGCCGTCGCTCGGCGGCAGGAAGCCCAACTTCCGGGAGAAGGTCGTGGACGTGCTGCGTGCCGCCCTGATCTCGGGTGAACTCCGCCCCGGCCAGGTGTACTCGGCGCCGGCCCTCGCCCCACGTCTCGGGGTCTCCGCGACGCCGGTGCGCGAGGCGATGCTGGAGCTGGTGAAGGAGGGCATGGTCGAGATCGTCCCGAACAAGGGCTTCCGGGTCACCGAGGTCTCCGACAAGCAGCTCGACGAGTACACCCACGTCCGGTCCCTGATCGAGATCCCGGTGACGGTCGGTCTCGCGACCACCGCCGACCCCGCGGACGTCGAAGCGCTCCGCCCCGAGGCGATGGAGATCGTCACCTCCGCCGCCAGGGGCGACCTCATCGCCTACGTCGAGGCCGACCTGCGGTTCCATCTGGGACTGCTGGCGCTGGCGGGCAACGACCATCTCGTGGAAGTCGTACGGGACCTGCGGCAGCGTTCGCGCCTGTACGGGCTGACGGCTCTCGTCGAGGCGGGGCGGCTGGAGGCCTCCGCGCAGGAGCATCTCGAACTCCTCGACGCCCTGCTCGCCCGGGACCCCGAGCGCACCCGCGAGGTGATGACCCGCCACCTCGGGCACGTCCGGGGCCTGTGGGCCGCCCACTGAAGCACTGACGTCGAAGGGCATGGAGTTACGCAAGCCGTTTGCGCTTATTGCGCTATTCTTGCGTTCATGACGCGACGACTTGCCGAGGTGGCGAAGAAGGTCGGGGTCAGCGAGGCCACGGTGAGCCGGGTGCTCAACGGCAAACCGGGTGTCTCCGAGGCCACCCGGCAGGCGGTGCTCAGCGCCCTGGACGTCCTCGGCTACGAGCGGCCCACCCAGCTGCGGGGTGAGCGCGCCCGGCTCGTCGGTCTCGTCCTGCCCGAGCTGCAGAACCCCATCTTCCCGGCCTTCGCCGAGGTGATCGGCGGGGCGCTCGCCCAGCTGGGCCTCACACCGGTGCTGTGCACCCAGACCAAGGGCGGCGTCTCCGAGTCCGACTACGTGGACCTGCTGCTGCAACAGCAGGTCTCCGGTGTCGTCTTCGCCGGCGGCCTGTACGCCCAGGCCGACGCCCCGCACGAGCACTACCGGCGGCTCGCCGAGCGCAACATCCCGGTGGTGCTGGTCAACGCGTCCATCGACGACCTCGGCTTCCCGGGTGTCTCCTGCGACGACGCGGTGGCCGTGGAGCAGGCCTGGCGGCACCTCGCCTCGCTCGGGCACGAGCGGATCGGGCTGGTGCTGGGGCCCGCCGACCATGTGCCGTCGGCCCGCAAACTCGCCGCCGCCCAGGCCCTCGGCGACCTCCCCGAGGAGCGTGTCGCGCGGGCCATGTTCTCCATCGAGGGCGGTCACGCGGCCGCCGCCCGGCTGATCGACCGCGGTGTCACCGGCTTCATCTGCGCCAGCGACCCGCTCGCCCTCGGCGTCATCCGGGCCGCCCGCCGCAAGGGGCTGGACGTCCCCGGCCGCGTCTCCGTCGTCGGTTACGACGACTCCGCGCTGATGAACTGCACCGAGCCGCCCCTGACCACCGTCCGCCAGCCCATCGAGGCCATGGGGCGCGCTGCCGTGGAGCTGCTGAACGCGCAGGTCGGCGGCGGTTCCGTACCCGCCGAAGAGCTGTTGTTCGAGCCGGAGTTGGTGGTGCGCGGCTCGACCGCGCAAGCTCCTCGCCCCTGAGATCCCGTCAGCTGTCGAATAATTACAGATTCTGCGCGACATCTTGCGGACGGATGTCGGCGGTGCTTGAGTGTGCGGCGCCCACCGCTCCTGCCACGAGGGGTCCTCTGATGAGAAGCACCGGGTTCCGCCGTACGTTCGTCGCGCTCAGCGTCTGTTCCTCCCTCGCCCTCGCCGCCACCGCCTGCGGCTCCGGTGACGACGGCTCGGCGAGCGGGAAGACCCGTATCACCGTCAACTGCGAGCCGCCCAGGAGCGCCAAGGTCGACCGCGGCTTCTTCGAGCAGGACGTCGCGTCCTTCGAGAAGCAGCACCCGGACATCGACGTCGTCGCGCACGACGCGTTCCCCTGCCAGGACCCCAAGACCTTCGACGCCAAGCTCGCCGGCGGGCAGATGGAGGACGTCTTCTACACGTACTTCACCGACGCCAGGCACGTCGTCGACATCCGTCAGGCGGCCGATCTCACGCCGTACATCAAGGAGTTGAAGAGCTACGACTCCATCCAGAAGCAGCTGCGCGACATCTACACCGTCGACGGGAAGATCTACGGCGTCCCGCGCACCGGTTACTCCATGGGCCTGATCTACAACCGCAAGCTCTTCGAGAAGGCCGGACTGGACCCCGACCGGCCGCCGACGACCTGGGACGAGGTCCGCGCCGACGCCAAGAAGATCGCGGCCCTCGGCGACGGCACCGTCGGATACGCCGACTACAGCGCCCAGAACCAAGGGGGTTGGCACTTCACCGCCGAGCTCTACTCCCAGGGCGGCGACGTCGTCAGCCCCGACGGCAAGAAGGCCACCATCGACACCCCCGAGGGCCACGCCGTCCTGCGGAACCTGCACGACATGCGCTGGAGTGACAACTCCATGGGCAGCAAGCAGCTCCTGGTCATCAACGACGTGCAGCAGATGATGGGTTCGGGCAGGCTCGGCATGTACCTCTCCGCCCCGGACAACATCCCGATCCTGGTCAAGGAGAAGGGCGGCGACTACAAGGACCTCGCGCTCGGTCCGATGCCCGGCGGCAAGGGCACGCTCATCGGCGGCGACGGCTACATGTTCAACAAGCACGACACGCCCGCCCAGATTCGCGCCGGCCTGCAGTGGCTCGACCACATGTTCCTCACCCCCGGCACCGGCTTCCTCGGCGACTACGCCCGCGCCAGGAAGGCGAACGCACCCGTCGGACTGCCCGAGCCGCGCCTGTTCACCGGCGCCGCCGACGCCAGGGACCAGCAGGTCAAGAAGGCCAACGCCAATGTTCCGGTGGAGAACTACCAGGCCTTCCTCGACGGCAACCACAGCCTCCGGCTGAAGATCGAGCCGCCGGACGCCCAGCAGGTCTACTCCGTCCTCGACTCCGCCGTCTCCGCCGTCCTCACCAAGAAGGACGCCGACATCGACCAGCTCCTGAAGGACGCCTCCGGCAAGATCGACGGCATCCTGGCCCGGGGCTGACGGCCATGACGAAGACGGCCGAGCGGCAGCGGCCCCGGACGGCCGCCGCCCCCACGGTCCCGGCGCCGTCCCCGGCAGGGGACCGGGGACGGCGCCGCCTCGCCGACCAGGCCCGCGCCTACGCCTTCCTCCTCGGCGGCCTGATCTGCTTCGCCCTGTTCTCCTGGTACCCGGCGATCCGCGCCGTCGTGATCGCCTTCCAGAAGTACACCCCGGGCTCCTCGCCGCAGTGGGTCGGCACGGCCAACTTCACCCGCGTCTGGCACGACCCCGAGTTCTCCGCGGCCTGGCGCAACACCCTGACCTTCACGCTCCTGGCCCTGCTGATCGGCTTCGCGATCCCCTTCGTGATGGCCCTCGTCCTCAACGAACTCCGGCACGCGAAGGCGTTCTTCAGGATCGTGGTCTATCTGCCGGTGATGATCCCGCCCGTGGTCAGCGCCCTGCTGTGGAAGTGGTTCTACGACCCCGGGGCGGGCCTCGCCAACGAGGCGCTGCGCTTCCTTCACCTGCCCACCTCGAACTGGTCCAACGGCGCCGACACCGCGCTGGTCTCCCTGGTCCTCGTCGCCACCTGGGCCAACATGGGCGGCACGGTCCTGATCTACCTCGCCGCCCTGCAGTCCATCCCCGGCGAGCTGTACGAGGCGGCCGAGCTGGACGGAGCCGGCCTGCTGCAGCGCGTACGGCACGTGACGGTCCCTCAGACCCGCTTCGTGATCCTGATGCTGATGCTCCTTCAGATCATCGCCACCATGCAGGTCTTCACCGAACCGTTCGTGATCACGGGCGGCGGCCCCGAGAACGCCACCGTCACCGTGCTCTACCTCATCTACAAGTACGCCTTCCTCTACAACGACTTCGGCGGTGCCTGCGCCCTCAGCGTCATGCTCCTGCTGCTGCTCGGCGCCTTCTCCGCCGTCTATCTGCGCCTGACCCGCTCCGGGGAGGAGGAAGCGTGAGCACCCGGACCCTGATCTCCCCGGCGACCCTGGCCCGCCCTCGCGGCAAGGCTCTCTACTGGACCGTCTTCTCCGCCGTCGTCCTGCTCTTCGCCCTCGCCTTCCTCTTCCCCGTGTACTGGATGGTGACCGGCGCGATGAAGTCGCCGGACGAGATCGCGCGGACCCCGCCGACCCTCGTCCCCGACCACTGGCACCTCGGCGGCTACACCGACGCCTGGGACCTGATGCAACTCCCGCAGCACTTGTGGAACACGGTCGTCCAGGCGGCTGGCGCCTGGGCCTGCCAGCTGGTGCTGTGCACCGCGGCCGCCTACGCCCTCTCCCGGCTCCGGCCCGCCTTCGGCCGGCTGGTCCTCGGCGGCATCCTCGCCACCCTCATGGTCCCGGCACAGGCCCTGGTCGTACCGAAGTACCTCACCGTGGCGGACCTGGGCCTGCTCAACAAACCCGTCGCCATCTGGCTGCCGGCCGTCGCCAACGCCTTCAACCTCTATCTGCTCAAGCGGTTCTTCGACCAGCTCCCGCGCGATGTGCTGGAGGCCGCCGAGATGGACGGCGCGGGAAAACTGCGCACGCTCTGGTCGATCGTGCTGCCCATGTCACGGCCGGTGCTGGGGGTGGTCTCCATCTTCGCCCTCGTCGCCGTCTGGCAGGACTTCCTCTGGCCGCTGATGGTCTTCTCCGACACCGACAAGCAGCCCATCAGCGTCGCCCTCGTCCAGCTGTCGCAGAACATCCAGCTCACCGTGCTCATCGCCGCGATGGTCATCGCGAGCATCCCGATGGTCGCGCTCTTCCTGGTCTTCCAGCGGCACATCATCGCCGGGATCAGCGCGGGCGGCACCAAGGGCTGACGCCCTCCCTCCGACAGAAAGGCACGCACCGTGGGACCGTCCCGCCATGCCCGCAAGGAGTGGTGGCGCTCCGCCGTCATCTACCAGGTCTACGTCCGCAGCTTCGCCGACGGCGACGGCGACGGCACCGGGGACCTCGCGGGCGTCCGCGCCAGGCTGCCGTACCTCGCCGAACTCGGCGTGGACGCCCTGTGGTTCAACCCCTGGTACCTGTCGCCGATGAAGGACGGCGGCTACGACGTCGCCGACTACCGGGCGATCGACCCGGCCTTCGGCACCCTCGCCGAGGCCGAGAAGCTGATCGCCGAGGCCCGGGAGCTCGGCATCCGCACCATCGTGGACATCGTGCCCAACCACGTCTCCGACCAGCACCCTTGGTTCCGGGCCGCGCTCGCCACCGGACCCGGCAGCCCGGAACGCGAGCTGTTCCACTTCCGGCGCGGACGCGGGGACCACGGCGAACTGCCGCCCAACGACTGGCCGTCGCAGTTCGTCGGCTCCACCGAGCCGGTGTGGAAGCGGCTGCCGGACGGCGACTGGTACCTCCACCTGTTCACACCCGAGCAGCCCGACCTCAACTGGGCCCACCCGGCCGTCCGTCAGGAGCACGAGGACATCCTGCGCTTCTGGTTCGAGCGGGGTGTCGCGGGCGTCCGCATCGACTCCGCCGCCCTGCTCGCCAAGGACCCCGCGCTCCCCGACCTCGCCGACGCCCCCGACCCGCACCCCTTCGTCGACCGCGACGAACTCCACGACATCTACCGCTCCTGGCGGGCGGTCGCCGACGAGTACGACGGCGTGTTCGTCGGCGAGGTGTGGCTCCCGGACGCCGAACGCTTCGCCCGCTACCTCCGCCCCGACGAACTGCACACGGCCTTCAACTTCAGCTTTCTGTCCTGCCCTTGGGACGCCGGCCGGCTGCGCACGGCCGTCGACACGACCCTCGCCGAGCACGCTCCCGTCGGCGCCCCCGCCACCTGGGTCCTGTGCAACCACGACGTCACCCGCACGGTCACCCGGTACGGCCGCGCGGACACCGGTTTCGACTTCGCCACGAAGGCCTTCGGCACCCCGACCGACCTCGCCCTCGGCACCCGCCGCGCCCGCGCTGCGGCCCTCCTCTCGCTCGCCCTCCCCGGCGCCGTCTACCTCTACCAGGGGGAGGAACTGGGCCTGCCCGAGGCCGACATCCCCCGCGACCGCATCGAGGACCCGATGCACTTCCGCTCCGGCGGCACGGACCCGGGGCGTGACGGGTGCCGGGTGCCGCTGCCGTGGGCGGCCGAGGCGCCGTACGCCGGTTTCGGCGGGGAGCCCTGGCTGCCCGAGCCCGCCTACTGGCCCGCCTACGCGGCCGACCGCCAGGCCGCCGACCTCGCCTCGATGCTGAGTCTGTACCGGGCCGCGATCGCACTCCGGTCGGCGTTCGGCGAGGGCCCGCTCACCTGGCTGCCCGCGCCCGAGGGCGTCCTCGCCTTCACCCGTGCGGGGGGCGCTATGTGCGTCGTGAACCTCGCCGACGACAGCGCCGACCTCCCTCCCCACACCGAACTCCTCCTGAGCAGCGGCCCCTTGGACGCGGACGGCCGGCTGCCCACCGACACGGCGGTCTGGCTGCGCGCCTGAGACCGCACTCCCGCTGTCTCCGCACTCCCGCTGTCTCCGCACTCCCGCTGTCTCCGCACTCCCGCTGTCTCCGCACTCCCGCTGTCTCCGCACTCCCGCTGTCCCCCGTACCCCGCTGTCCCCGCACCCCCACCCCGAAGGGATCGGCACATGTCCAGGTCCAGATCTGTCAGGCGCATGCCAGCAGTCGGCACGGTCGTCGCCCTCGCGGCCGGCACGCTCGTCACCCTCGCCCCGGCCGCCCACGCGGCCGCCGGCGCCACCCTGCCCTTCACCTCCGTCGAGGCCGAGTCCGCGACGACCACGGGTTCGAAGATCGGCCCCGACTACACCCAGGGCACGCTCGCCTCCGAGGCCTCCGGACGGCAGGCCGTACGGCTCACCTCCGGCCAGCGCGTCGAGTTCACCGTGCCGCGCGCGGCCAACGCCGTGAACCTCGCCTACAGCGTCCCCGACGGCCAGTCCGGCTCGCTCGACGTCTACGTCAACGGCACCAGGCTCACCAGGACGCTCCCGGTCACCTCCAAGTACTCGTACATCGACACGAGTTGGATCCCCGGCGCCAAGACGCACCACTTCTTCGACAACGCCCGCATGATGCTCGGCCAGAACCTCCAGCCGGGCGACAAGGTCGCCTTCCAGTCGACCGGCACTCAAGTGACCGTGGACGTGGCCGACTTCGAGCAGGTCGACGTAGCCGCCACCCAGCCCGCGGGCTCGGTCTCGGTCACCTCCAAGGGCGCCGACCCCAGCGGCAACGGTGGTTCCACTCAAGCCTTCCGGGACGCGATCGCCGCCGCCCAGGGGGGAGTGGTGTGGATCCCGCCGGGCGACTACCGGCTGACGTCCTCGCTCAGCGGCGTTCAGAACGTCACCCTGCAGGGCGCCGGCAGCTGGTACTCCGTGGTCCATACCTCCCGCTTCATCGACCAGTCCACCTCCTCGGGCAACGTCCGGATCAAGGACTTCGCGGTCATGGGCGAGGTCACCGAGCGGGTCGACTCCAACCCGGACAACTTCGTCAACGGCTCGCTGGGGCCGAACAGTTCGGTATCCGGGATGTGGATCCAACACCTGAAGGTCGGCCTGTGGCTGACGGGGAACAACGACAACCTCGTCATCGAGAACAGCCGCATCCTCGACACCACCGCCGACGGCATCAACCTCAACGGCACCGCGAAGGGCGTCCGCGTCCGGAACAACTTCCTGCGCAACCAGGGCGACGACGCGCTCGCCATGTGGTCGCTGTACTCGCCCGACACCGACTCCAGCTTCGAGAACAACACCGTCACGCAGCCGAACCTCGCCAACGGCATCGCCATCTACGGCGGCACCGACATCGCCGTCAGGAACAACCTGGTCTCCGACACCAACGCACTCGGCAGCGGTATCGCGATCTCCAACCAGAAGTTCCTCGACCCCTTCTTCCCGCTCGCCGGCACGATCACGGTCGACGGCAACACACTCGTCCGCGCCGGCGCCATGAACCCCAACTGGAACCACCCCATGGGCGCGTTGCGCGTCGACTCCTACGACAGCGCCGTCAACGCCACGGTGAACATCACCGACACCACCGTCACCGACAGCCCGTACAGCGCCTTCGAGTTCGTGTCGGGCGGCGGACAGGGCTACCCGGTCCGGAACGTCACCGTGGACGGAGCGACCGTGCGCGGCACCGGGACGGTCGTCGTCCAGGCGGAGGCGCAGGGCGCGGCCACCTTCCGCAACGTCACGGCGACGGGCGTCGGCGCCGCCGGGATCTACAACTGCCCCTACCCGGCGAACTCCGGCACCTTCGCCCTCACCGACGGCGGCGGCAACTCCGGCTGGAGCAGCACCTGGGCGGACTGCTCGACCTGGCCGCAGCCCGGTCAGGGCAACCCCGACCCCGACCCGAACCGCAACCTCGCCAAGGGACGTCCGGCCACCGCGACCGGCTCGCAGGACGTCTACACGCCCGGCAAGGCGGTCGACGGCGACGCGAACAGCTACTGGGAGTCGACCAACAACGCCTTCCCGCAGTCCTGGACGGTCGACCTGGGCTCCTCCTACGCGGTACGCCGACTGGTGCTGAAGCTGCCGCCGTCCGCCGCCTGGGGCGCGCGCACGCAGACCATCACCGTGCTGGGCAGCACCGACGGTTCCACCTACTCGACCGTCCTCGGCGCCACCGGCTACCGCTTCGACCCGGCGACCGGCAACACGGCGACCGTGACGCTGCCGAGCGGCACGAACCTGCGCCATCTGCGGCTGTCGGTGAGCGCCAACACCGGTTGGCCGGCTGGTCAATTCAGTGAGGTGGAGGCGTATCTGACGTCGTGACCACGTCGTTCGCAACCCCGCGCTTCGCCGCCTGGCTGCTCGTACACAGCGGTCCGCAACTCGGCGAAGCGCGGGGCGACGCGCGTGTGCGACTGGTCCCGTTCCGCGGGGAGATCGACCTTCAGCTGCTCCTGCACGACGGTGGGGGAGGCGGACAGGACCACCACCCGCTCGCCCAGGTACACGGCCTCGTCGTCCGGAGCCGCTCGTCAGAGGTCGAGCACCAGCCGCCTCCCCCGGCAGCGCGAGACGCAGATCATCATGGTCTCCCCGCTCTCCCGCTCCTCGTCCGTGAGCACGGAGTCCCGGTGGTCCGGGGTCCCCTCCAGCACGTCGGTCTCGCAGGTGCCGCACGTGCCCTCGGTGCAGGAGAACAGCACCTCGACCCCGGCCGCCCGGACGGCGTCGAGCACCGAGACGTCCGGCGCGACGGTGACCGTACGGCCGCTCTGCGCCAGCTCCACCTCGAACTCGCTGTTCTCACCGGCCGGTTGGTCCTTCGGCGAGAACCGCTCCACCCGCAGCCGGTCGGCCGGGCAGCGCTCCTCGACCGCGTCAAGCAGCGGCCCGGGACCGCAGCAGTACACGAGCGTGCCCTCGGGCAGGTCCGCCAGCACCGAGGCGAGATCCAGCAGCCCGGTCTCGTCCTGCGGCGCGACGGTCACCCGGTCGCCGTACCGCGCCAACTCCTCAGTGAACGCTATGGAGTTCCGGGTCCGGCCGCCGTACAGCAGGCTCCACTCGGCGCCCGCCGCCTCCGCCGCGGCCAGCATCGGCAGGATCGGGGTGATGCCGATCCCGCCCGCGACGAAGCGGTAGCGGGGTGCCGGCTCCAGCTGGAAGTGGTTGCGCGGGCCGCGCACCCGGACCTTGTCACCCTGCCCCAACTGCTCGTGCACATGGGCGGATCCGCCCCGTCCGTCCGGCTCGCGCAGCACGGCGATCCGCCACGCCGAACGGTCCGCGGGGTCCCCGCACAACGAGTACTGCCGCTCCAGCCCGGGGCCGAGCACCACGTCGACATGGGCGCCCGCCTCCCAGGCCGGCAGATCCTCGCCGAGCGGGTGGCGCAGGATGAGGGCGAGCACGCCGTCGGCTGCGAACTCCCTGCGGTCGACGACGAGTTCGGCTTCGTACACGTTCATGAGTCGCTGCTCTCCTGGGGCCGGTGACCTTCGGGATGGGCGAGCATCCACTCCCACATCTCGACCGGGTCCTGGGCGGTGTGCTCGGCGCCGCAGTGACAGGTGCCGTGCAGCACGTCGGTGCCCGGTATCCAGTCGATGCGGTAGATCTCCCCGGTGGCGCCGGTGCTCACAGGACCTTCTCCACGGGCTTGTCGCCCTCCTCGACCAGACGGGCGAGGATACGGCGGGCGGCGAGACCGCCGGTGTCGATGTTGATGCTCAGCTCCTGGTAGCCGGTCCGCTCGGTGCCGAGCGTCTTCTGCAGCAGGTTGAGCGCGTCGACGTCCTGCATCACCACGGTGTGGTTGTTGCCCCGCAGGAACTCGGTGACCTCGGCGTCCTCGATCGCCCAGTCCCGCGAGACCATCCAGAAGTCGTACACGTGCCCGTCGGAGGACGGGGTGATGGCGTACGTGATCTCGGTGTGGAAGCCGTTCGGGTCACTGCCGTCGGCCTCGGGCAGCACGCCGACCGGGGCGATCCGGCTGTGCAGCAGGTACAGGCAGGGCGCGTGGTACTCGATGTCCTGCCACCGGGTGATCCGTCCCTCGATACCCGTCGACTTCGCGTAGAACGGCGGGCACGCGGCGTCGTCCATGTGCCGGCTCACCCGCACGATGCCGGCGCCCTCGTCGACCTCGGTGGTGATCGGGGTCTCGGCGACCTCGGGGGTGCCGATGTAACCGCCGTGCAGATACGTCTCGTGGGAGAGGTCGAGGAGGTTGTCGACCAGCAGCCCGTAGTCGGCGTCGATCGGCTCCATGCCGCGGACGGTGACCCAGCCGGGGGAGTCGAGGTGCCTGGCGCGCGGGACGGTCTGCGGGTCGGCGAGCTGCGGGTCGCCGATCCACACCCACACCAGCGAGTCCTGCTCGACGACGGGGTAGGAGGCGACGCGGGCGGTGCGCGGGATCCGCTTCTGCCCCGGCACGTACACACAGGTGCCGCTGGTGTCGTACGTGAACCCGTGGTACCCGCACACGATCCGGTCACCGTCCAGCCGGCTCGGCTTCTCGTGCAGCGGGAACCGCCGGTGCACACAGCGGTCCGCGAGCGCGACGGGCGCCCCCTCCTCCTCGGTCCGGTAGAACACGAGCGGCTCCCCGAGAATGGTCCGCCCGAGCAACTCCTCCCGCCCGACCTCATGACTGTAGGCGGCGACGTACCACTGGTTCCTGGCAAAAGCGGTGGTGTGCGGCATGGCAGTTCCCGTCCCTGTCGGCGGGGCGCCCTCGCCCCGCGTGCCGTGGTTGGAAACAGGGTCGTGAGGCTTGCGTCGGCTCGGCAAGACGGCTTCTGCCAGACGGAAGGACTTCTTTGAAGAGGCTGCTCAGAGCCTTGTTTCAGTCGTCGGCCGGTCGTCGGAGTGGAGTGCCGCGTGGTACGGCCACTCGGTTCACACCGCCCCACTGCCGCTACGAGACCCGATGCCGCCACTCGCCGGTGTCGACGAACCGCTGGACGCGAGCGGCAAGGGCGTCGGTGGCGATGGGCGGCCCAAGGGGTTCGCGTTGCTGTCCCCACAGAGCTTGTGCGGGCAAAAGGTTTGCAAGGCATTCGACCGCGTCGACGAAGTGGGCGACCAGACCCGAGCTGTCCGGTTCAGGGTCGTAGTGCAGTCGCAGGCCCTCGAACGGTCCCGCATGGTGATGCACAACAGATCCTCGCGCCAGGGGATACAACCAGATCACGGGCTCGCCCGTGTCTTCGTCCAGGACCGCGAAGTAGTCATCGACCTGTTCGAATCGCAAGTGGTCCAACGAACCCCAACGGGGATCCGTGGATGGGAAGTTCGGGTTGTCCTCACCACAGAGAAGGAAGACATCGCCGAAGCTGGGCCGCTGTGGTCCGGTGAACATGACATCGATCACGCACTCGTGCTCGACGTTGGAGAAATCCATGGGGGGCGGGCCTTCCATTCCATCGCGGCATCGTTTGCCTACTTCGAGCGCCTCTGAGTGGAAGCCCTGAACGCTCACGCAGAGATTCGAGTGCGTTGGGAGCCACTGCCCCGATGCGCAGTGTCGAGGTGTTGCGGGAATAGTGGGCCACCATGCGGCTCGATCGGTCGACAAAGCCCAGCCAGTGACCACCCTGGTGCATCGCGCGAGAACCGATGTAGCCCAGCAGTGGCTCGACAGACTCCAGTTGATCCTCACGCAGCAGACACGTGGCTTGGTACGGAAGCGCCCTGACCGCCTGCCTGGCGGCGACGTTGATCAGGAAGGCCGACAGCCGCCGGGCTTCGCTGTACCACTTCTCGCCAGGCTCAGCCCGCCCGTGGACCCTGGGGTCGGGCCAGCCGACGTCGTCCGGGCGCACGCTCCACTGCGTGGGCCACTGGTTCTCCCCGCAGAAGACCAGGTGTCCGTCCTCAATGCTCAAGTGCCTGGGGGCATTCAGCCGGAACGTGTGCTCGTGACCGCCCATACCCATCAACTCCGGGTGCCTGCCCGCTGCGGTGTAGTAGTCACGCAAGGCGTCCGGCAGGCTGATCCCCAGGCGGTCCTCGGCAGCGGTGATCTCGTCATCATCGCATCCGTCGTTCGGAGTCCAGGCACCGAACGTGGTCGACATGAGGTTCCGGAGCACATCCGTACCCAGCACCGGAAGCGCCCGGGCAGGCCCGACGTTGACTTCACCCCCGCCGACCATGTCCCCCTCCGACCAGCCACGACCACGTACAGACATGACCGGAATGGTAGATGGCCGCGAACGCCCGTCCGCCTTTCGCAGCTCTGCTGCCGCCCTTTTCCGTGGCGAGTTGCGTAGTTCTACTGACGCTGCGCCGGCTACATCGCCAAGAAGTCCTCGATCAACTCGGCGGGGTTGGCGGCCTTCGTGGCCTCTTCCTCCCAGCCTGGGCAGTCCATGTCGAACACGACCACGGGCAGTGGACGTCCGAAGATCCTCACGATGGTGTCGCTCGCGTGGAGGTGCCGGGCGAAGTCGACAACGGCGTTGTGGAAGTGGAGTTCCAGGAGGCCGGACTTGACGCGAAGCTCATCGTCCTCCAGCATCCGAGCGAGATCGAACTCGCCGTCGTACCAGATGCCGAGCTTCCTGGCCTCCTCCTCGTAGAGCGGGCCGCCGGCCGGATCCTCAGGGACGTTGCCGAGCTTGTCAAAGCCCGCGAGGATCCAGAAAGCCGGGTTCCAGCGCGCCTCCCAGGCGTCGCGGTAGTCCCGGCGCATCTCCTCCTCGTACTGGCTCTCCGTGTTGTAGCCGATGTCCACGTACGGGTGGCGGTTGTCGGCGTCGACGCGCCAGATGTTGAAGGCCAGGACGTATATCTCACGTTTCAGCTGCTCGGGGACGCGCTGCAAGATGTCGGTGGCGGCCTGCCGCAGATGCGTCTGAAAGGTCTTCCGTTCCGTCACGGCGCCAGCATCTCACCGCCACTTCGGAAGGCCGTGTCCTGGGGAAGCGGCTCTAGGCAGGCCGGCGGTTCAACGGCGGTACCCCGGCGCCGGTGTAGCGTCCTGCCGTCGTGCTCTGGGCGGGCCGCCATCCGTCGGTGTTGCTGAAGCTCTCCCATGACACGCTCGTGAGCCGGTCGTGCGGCACGCCGGTCCGGGCCTCGAAAGCATTGCCGGCGAGGTACAGAAGAGACTCGAATTCCATCCCGGTCGGGAAACGTGAGGGATCCGCGCATACCCCCTCGTAGAACTCCCTGCCGTTCGCCACCACCACACAACGCCGGTACAGGAAGTCGTCAGCGGAGATGTAATCGTCTCCATCGTCCGGATCTGCTTCCCCCCGGTAGCACCAACGAGCGTGCTCTCGAGTGTCCAGTGCGTAGAGTTTGGCGGCAAGCAGGTCCTCGAACGCGAGGATCTCTTCAGGTGACAGCCCTTGAAGCACCTGTGAGGCAGGAGCGAGCACCGCCTCGTCATCACCGGCTCGTTCCCAGTCGAACGATGCGATGAGGGCCCAGAAACGTATGTCATTCACGGTTCGATCCTTGCACGCGTCATTCCACTACTGAGTCCAGTTCGTTGCTGTGCGCGGCGAGCACGCGGGCGAGGTCCGCACCGGACACCGCCCGTCTCCCGTGGCCGGCTGTCCAGCGGGGAAGGTCAACTGCTCGTCCTCGCCCGGGTGTTCGCGTCAGCGGCGCGCGTCGTGAGCTTGACGGGGCCACGTGCCGCGCCAGTCCGGGCACTCTCGTGGTCATCGCCCACCACATCGCCTCCGCCTGCCGGCCCCCTGCCGACCGTCGCGCTCATCCGCTCCGGCGCAGCAGGTCGGCCAGGGCGAGTCGGGACGAGACTCCGAGCTTCCGGTAGACGCGCGACAGATGTGTCTCCACTGTGCGTGGGCTGAGGAAGAGCCGTTCGGCGATCTGTCGGGTGCGCAGACCCGTCGTCGCGAGTTCGGCGATCTCCCGTTCGCGGTCGCTGAGCAGGCCGAGCGGGTGGGCGGTGTCATTGCCCTCGGACAGTTCGGCGCGCATCTGAGCCACCCGCTCCTGTACGAGCGCTGCCCCGAAGGTGCGGGCGAGGGCTTCCGCCGCGTCGAGATGTCCCAGGGCCGTTTCCCGGCCCTGGGCGACGTCGAAGGAGCGGATGCCGGTCGTCAGGGTCCAGGCGTGCTCGACGGGCATGTCGGCCGCCCGGAACGCATCCGCCGCGAGGTCGAGGAGCTTGGCGGCCGCGTCGTGTTCACCGTCGGCCTGGTGGAGCAGGGCGCGGGCGCGGCGTGCGTACGCCTCCTGGACCGGCAGTCCGAGCCGCTCGGCATCCGCCTCGGCGGTGCGGACCAGGCGGTGTGCCTCCTCGTGGTCGCCGCACTCGAGTGTGGCCGTGGAGAGCAGGGAGAGCAGGAAGGGCCGGGAGAAGGGCCGGACCGGCGGCATCCGGTTGCCGCCCTCGCTGTCCAGCAGGGTTCGCCGGCAGCCGGCGGCGTCACCGGCGAGCAGCCGGGCATGTGCGAGCAGGCCCGTCGCCGAGGCGGTCCACCAGCTGTGGCCGTGCGGGGTGGCACGCGGGGCCTCCTCGACGAGTGCGACGGCCTTGGCGGCGTACTCCCGGCCGCGGGACCAGACGAGCGCTGTCGCGTGTATCGCCTGCGCCAGAGTGACCGCGGGCCGGACACCGAGGGCGCGCGCCAGGGTCTCGACCTCCTGGGCATGCCGCTGGGAGGCGTCGAGGCGGCCGGTCCACTGCTCGGCCATGGCGAGCCCCAGCAACCGGTGGAGCAGGATGGGCTGTCGGGCGTCCGTGCCGTCGGCCCCCAGCCCCCGGCTCAGGTGGCGGGCCGCGTCAGTGAAGCGCTCCAGGTACAACTCCGCGCTGCCGAGCAGGGCCAGGGTTTCCGGCGTGCGGCCGGCGAGAGGGTCGGGAAGGGCGTCGACGAGCCGGACGCAGCGGGTGACCTCGGCGGCGGCCTCGTCGAGGTCACCCGCATGGGTGGCACACAGAGCGTTGAGAACCCGCAGCACGGTGCGGTCCGCTCCGTCCGATTCGAGCGGCGTCCGTACGGCTTCCCGGAGCAGGGCGTGTACCTGGTCGTGCGTGCCGCCCAGGACATGGACCAGCCCGTACTCGATGACCAGTTCGACGGCCTCGGTCGGCAACGGATCGGGCAGGGGCATGGGCAGCTGACCGAGGGCGGTACCCGCGATGGCCGCCGCCTCCGCGTACCGGCCGAGGTGCCGCTCGACCGCGGCGCAGACGGCGTGCGCCTGAAGCAGCTGTCTCTCGCCGAGAGACGCGTGCCGGTGCCCCAGCAGTTCGTGCGCCCGCGTGCGGGCCTCCGCCCACTGCCCCGAGGCGATCAGGGCGCGGCAGCAGGCGAGTTCCATCTCGGTGCGGGCGGTGGAGTCCGTTCCTCCGGAGGGCAGGGACTCCAGGGCCAGCCGCAGCCAGTGCGCCGCGGTCGCCGGGTCCTGCGCGGCGATCTCCGCGGCCCCCTCGGCAAGGGTGTGCGCGGCGAGAGCGGCGTCCGTTCCCAGCAGATGCTCGGCGTGGCGGGCCTTTTCGCGAGCCCGGCCGCCACGGTCGTCGATCAGTTCCAGGGCGCGGCGGTGGGCGCGCAGCCGGAAGGACACGCCGGCCCTCTCGTGCGCGACATGGCCGACGACGGGATGGCGGAAGGCCAGGTTGCCTTTCCAGTCGGCCGGGCGCACCAGATCGGCCCGTTCCAGTTCGGCGAGCGCGTCCAGGGTGCGGTCCAGCCCCAGCCCGGAGACCCGGGCGGTGTCCTCCGGCCGGAACGGGCTGCCGACCACGGCCGCCGCCGACGCAGTGATCGCCGCCTGCGACGTCAGCGCGTCGAACTCGGCGATCAGTGGCTTCGCCTCGCGGAGCAGCCCGGCGGTGTCGGTGCCCGGGCGGTCGGGCCAGCGCTCGGGGCGCCAGTCGGCCGCGGCGAGCAGGCGCACGTATCGGGGGCTGCCCTCCGCCGCGGCGCACACCAGGCTCGCGAAGTCCTGGGACACGGCCGCAGCGCGTGACTCGGGGTCTCCCGGCGCGTCCCGGCCGGTGAGCAGCGCGGCCACGGATGCCGGGCCGAGCGGGCCCGGCTCGATACGCGTCACCGTGCCGGCCTGAACTCCGTACTCCAGGGCTTCCAGCAGCTCGGGGGCCGTCTGTCTGGGGCGATGGGCCAGGGCGAGCAGGAACGGACCCGGCACCTGGGAACGGACCAGCCGGACGATCGCCGCCGCCGAGTCCGCGTCGCAGCAGTGAACGTCGTCCAGGACCAGGGCGCAGCCCGCGGCCCACTCCCTGGGCCGGTCGCCCACCTCGTCGAACGTCTTCGCGCCCGCGGTTGCCCGCGGGTCGGCCCGCCGTGCCTCCCAGGCGTCGCGGAACACCTGCAACGAGGTGGTGTTCGCCCGTACGGCGCGGGCGCGGACGACCGGTATTCCCCGCCGCGTCGCCAGTTCCATGAGCGCTGTGGCCAGGCGGGTCTTCCCGATGCCCGGCTCACCGGTGATCTCCACGACAGAGCCCCGGCCGTGCAGCAACGTGTTCACGGCCCGTGTGAGTACGGCGAGTTCGGCATCCCGCCCGACGGGGCGCTCCCCGTCAGCCGGTCCGTCCACTGCGGTCATGAGCGCCGTTCTCCCTCGCGGTGCGGTCGGGCGCGCATCCGGGGCGGCCGTGGCCGCGGGGCGCCGTCGCAGAACCATACAGAAGCAAACGATTTTGCTCGACTTCGGTTTTTTGGCACCCGTGCCATCTCGTTCATGCCCGATGGCCCGCGTGCCGACATGACATCCCGACTACGGTCCACCCGTCGGCCGCATGTGCGCAGTGGCCACAACTGTGGTGGACGGGCGCTCCGTTGCCGTCCCTGCTCATGCCGACGGCATGGTTCGGGTAGGGGACCTGACCGGCCGGGAACAGATCGGTGAGCCTTTCACCGGCCACGGACCTCGTTGCGATGGTGCGTATCTATGATCACCGCCATGGACATGAACGAATGGTGGGGACTTGTCGACAGGGCTCGGGCCGCGGTCAGTAGTGACCGAGCCGATGATCGCGACCTGCCGGACGACCCACTGCCCGGGGCGCTGGTCGATGTCCTTGCCGCGCTGGAGCCGGACGACATTGTTGACTTTTACGTCAAGTACGTCGAGGTGAAGGATTCGGCCTATCAATATTCGCTGTGCATGGCCGCCTACTTGATCGAGGGCAGCTACACGGACGACGGCTTCAGCGACTTCCGTGGCGGGCTGATGCTCCTCGGGCGGGACACATTCAGCCGCGCGGTGGCACATCCCGACTCTCTTGCCGAGTTGCCTACGGTTGTGTGCATGAGCCGTGAGGAAGGGGGCTGGATCGGCTACGAGTCTGTGAGCTATTTGATCTCGGATGCATACCGAAGGGTTCGGGGGGAGACCGACTCACTCGACACAGCAGTCGAGACCGCGCTGAGAGGCATGACGCGTCCGGACAAGCCGCTGGGTGCGGAAGGGAACTGGGACCCCGAGAACGAAGAGCAGATGAGACGCCGTCTCCCAAGGCTCGCAGCACTTTTCCTCAGCTGAAACGACCGCGGACACCCCTGTCCGGTGATCCCGGCGGATTGCCGCGTACCACCAGGCGTCGAGCTCGTCGGCCATGACCGCGAGCCGCCGCCTGCTCCTCGTCCGGAACACGCCACTTCGGACGTCTGTCAGGCAGCCATGCCTCAGCCGGCACGCCGTCCGGACAGGCGAACACGCGTCCGTCCCGCAACCCGTGGCGGCCCACACCCGTCGGCTCGGCTCCCACCACGGCTCACTACGTACCGCGATTACGTGGTTCCCCGGATGCGTCGCCCCAGGTCACAGGGCTTGACTCGGCGTACGCCGGAGAGATTCGCCGGGGCGATTGTCAGTGGCTGCTCGTAGCGTTCCGCTCATCGTCACACCGAGTGCCGGATTCCGGCGCACGGTGGGTCTGTTCGAGTTCTCTTGATGCGGAAGGCGGGGCCGGTGGGCTGGCTTGCGGCGGGTGACGCGTACGAGGTCGCCCTGGTGGAGGGGCGGGTGGCGGCCAGGGCAACGTCCGGCCGGTCGGCGGGGCGGCAGTTGAAGTCGCTGCCGAAGGCGCTCAAGGACCATCCGGAGGTGGAGCGGCTGCGCCGCTTCGCCGAGTGGCTGGAGCGGCACGAGGCCGCGTGTGTGGCGCAGGTGGACACCTGGATGGTGTCGTCGCTGCCGGTTCCCACGGAACTGGTCGCCCGTGTCTGGCCCGACGAGGCCTGGCGGTCCGCGCTGCGTGACCTCGTGGTGGTCGGCGACGAACCGGACGAGGTGGGCTTCCTGCGGGACGCCACGCAGGCCGGTGAGCTGCGGGTGGTCGACCTCGACGGCGAGACCGTACGGCTCCGCCCGCGGACCGTGACCCTTCCGCACCCGGTGCTGCTGCCGGACCTGGAGGACCTGCGCGAGTTCGCGGCCGAGTTGGGGATCGTGCAGCGCGTCGAGCAGCTCCACCGGGCGACCTGGAGCAAGCCCGAGGACCTGGACGAGAAGGCGAGGGACGTCTCCGAGTTCGCCGGGGGCCGGTTCTGGCGTTCCGCGCTCGCCGCCCGTGCCACCTCGCTCGGCTACCGGGTCTCCGGCTCCCGGGCCACCTGCCGGGTGCGCGACGGGGAGCGCACCGTGGAGGCGGCCGTGTGGATCGGGGAGCCGTGGGACTACGAGGTGCACACCGGCGCGCTGTCCTGGCTCGACCCGGAGGGCCGTCGGCTGCGGCCGGTGGAGGTCGGCCCGGTGGCCTGGTCGGAGGGGATGCGGATGGCCGCGGCGCTGTACGCCGGGCGCGAGATCGAAGAGGGGGCGGGCGCGTGAACGGGGGAGCACGGGTGGCGTACGAGGAACTGCTGACGGCCGGTGCGGTGCTGCCGCTCGGCACGGAGGGCGCGGGGGAGCGGGCGGTGCCGCTGACGGCACGGTCGTACACCCATCCGGGGCTGGACGACCGTGTGATCGTGCGGCTGGTGGCCAGGGAGCTGGGCGCGGCGGAGGATCTGGCCGCCGGTTACCTCGGCCTCGAACCAGCGGCGCAACCGGTCGAGGTCGGGCTCGGGGCACGTCAGGCGCTCGGGTTCCCGGAGTGGGTGCTGGTGCACCACCCGCAGGACGGCCACCACGCGCTGGCCGTGATGCCGGAGCTGGAGCGGATCGCACGCCGGGCGGAGTCCCGTCCGAAGGCCGCCCTGGACGCCTACCGGGAGACCGCCCGGCAACTCGCCGTATCCGTTCCGCACTTCCTGCCCACCTTCTACGAACAGGCCGGCCGGGTCTTCCTGTCGGTGGAGAACCCCACCTACGCGGCGCAGATGTTCGGCCGGGCCCGCGCCGCCGAGGCCGAGTACGGGCTCGCGGTGGACGAGGAGCGGCTGGACGCGGTGTACCTGGAGTTCGCCCTTGCCGGGGCACTGACGGCGACGGCGCTCTCGGGGTACGGCAGGGAACTGGCCGCCCGGGTGCCGGCCCCGGAGGCGCTGGAGCGCTTCACCCGGATGTGCGTACGACGCACCGCGGGCGGACTCGTGCCGTCCGCCCAGTTGGCGACCGACGTCCGGAAACTGGCCCGCGCGGCCGGCCGGGACGGGGACGCGGTCGAGCAGGACTACGTGGCCGGCCTGCTCGCGCTGTCCGCCACGGCGAAGGCGGCACCGGGCTGGTGGAAGCGCCACCGCGCGGCGGTCATCGCCCTGGCCCGACGAGAGCCCGCGGTGCGCGGCACGCTGCTGAACCTCATGCCCGACACCGGCGACCGGGAAGTACTGCTGCTGTGGCTGGACCTTCTGGAGGAGTCCGGGGCCCTCTTGGGGGTCTGGGACGACTCGCGGTCCGACGAGGAGCGGCCGCAGGACGGCACCGTGGGCTGGTTCGCCCGGTTCCTGGAGTTCCAGGCGCGGTCACAGAGCTACCACGAGCCCACCCAACTGCCCGCCCTGTACCGGCTCACCGAGCTGTCCGCCGACCGGCTGCGCGCCGAACTCGCCGTGTCCGGAGGGAAGTTGTGGGCCGGGCACGATCTGGACCTGCTGGATCTGCTGCTCGCTCTGGACGTTCCCGCAGGCATCCACCACCAGGTGGAGCTGGGGCGGTGGGCGAGGGGCGACGACCGGCGTGACCTGCTCGCCTTCGCCGCCGACGAGCGGTTCCGGGCCGCCTTCCACGCAGCGGCCGACACCTTCGACGGCGACGAGGACGACCTGGCCACCATCCGGGTCCTCGCCCAGTCGCCCGGCGGCAGGCCGATGCTGGCCGACTGGGTACGGGAGGTCGCGCGCCGCTCGATCACCACCGGCCTGCCCGGCCTGCCCGGCCTGCCCGACGCGCTGAAGCGGCTGAAGTGGCTCCCCGGCGAGGCACTCAGGCTCGCCGAGGAGGAAATCCGGGAGGTGGCCGCCACCGACCTGGCCCCGCTCCTCGCCCGCACGCTCAGGGCCGGGCTCATCGACGAACTCGGCTGGCCCGCCTGGGAGGAGGCGGCCAGGGAGCTCGTGCCCAGGGAGAGGGCCCAGGACCTGTACGTCGCTGACGCCTGGCCGTATCTCATCACCGCCGGTTCCGCGCAAGTCCGGGTGATCGGACCCGAGGGCACCGTGCTCACCCATGATCTGCGGCTGCCCGTCCAGGGCGTCTACGGTGACCCCGATTTCCACTTCGTGGACGGTGAACTCCTCGTCTACTGGCGGACCTACGACCATGGCCTGCGCGGATACTGGCACCACAGCCCCGACCGGGTCCTGACCCTGGCGGGTGCCCGAGACGGCCGGGGCACCCGGATGGACTGGTACCAGGAGGACACCGGCGTCCCGACCCTGCCCCTGCCCGGCGGCGGCCGGATCACCGGCGTCGGCGTCCTGCACCGCGGTGACACCACCGTGCCCATCGAGGCGAGACTGCTCGCGGACGGCACCTCCTACTGGACCTGGGGAGGGGACGGCTGGCTCGAGAGCGACCCGGCCACCGGGAGACTCGGCCGCGAGAGCGTGCCCGCCTTCCTCGCCGACGCCTACGGGGAGGGCACCCGGGTGCGGGGCTCGCTGGCGCCCTACCCCTTCGACGAGATCACCCCCGCCGGCGTGCCGGTGGACGGACTGCTCGGCTGGCGCGCGGTGCGCCGACCGGACGGCCACTGGCACGGCGAGGACCTGGCCGGACGCCGGGTCACCGTCCCGGAGGAGGTCGGGATGCCGTACGCCGCCGTCCTGTTCCCCGGCGCGGACCGGCCCGTGGCCGCCGTCCGGGACGGCTGGCGCATCGCACTCGTCGACCCGGAGGGCGTCGTGACGGCCACCGCGAGGGTGGACGGTGCCCCGGGCGACTTCGCCGAGGGCACCCCCATCCTGCCGCCGCTGCGGTACTGGCACTGCCTGCGCCCCCGGGACCCGCAGGGCTCCGCGGCCCTGCGCGCCATCGACGACGACACCGCCCGTGCCCTGCTGAAGGCCGAACTCACCGGCGACGTCATGGAGTTGCTCCACCAGGTCACCGACAAGGCACTCCTGGCGGGCATCGCGGGCGTGGTGCGGTACGCCGCCGAGCAGCAGAAGGTCCTCGACGCGGCGGCGACCCGGCTGACCGCGGAGCTCGCCGGCGCCGAGGAGGACGCGGGCCCGGCCGGTCCTTCCGACCGCCTGCTGCGCGACGCCCTCAGCGGCCTCGACGGCACCCGGGGCGGCTGGTACCACTACGGGGCCCACCGGGACAACGTCTTCCGGCGGCTGCGGGTGTTGAAGCGGGCGGTGCGAGCGGGTGAGGACTCGGGTGCGAGCGACGGTCCGGCGGGGGGCTCGCGTGTGGCGGACGACTCCGCGACGGCTTCACACATGACCGACGACTCGGCAGGGGCCTCCTACGCGGTCGGCGTCGCCGCGTCGATTGTGCACGGCTCCCACGACTTCGTGCCGGCCTCTGGCGGCTCTGAGGGGTCCGCGCCGGCTCTGGGCGAGTCCGACGACTCCGCACCGACCTCGAACGTGGCCGAGCTCCTCCCCGCACCGACGACCCCGGGCGCCGCCCAGGCTCCCGCACCGATCCCGCGCCTTCACCTCGACGGCCCCGAACTGCCCGACGGCTACCTGTACGACGAGCCCGTGGCCGACTTCTTCACGGCGACGGCGTTCCGGGTCGCGTCTCCCACCACTCCGCCGGAGCACCGGCAGGCCCTGGTGGCGCTGCTGCGGGAGTTCGACGCGCTCGGACTCAGCTCGGCCGCCGGACCCGTGCGCTGGCGCCGGGTCTCCCTCCAGGTCGAGGCACGCCATCTGCGCACCTCGGACGGCGAGTGGCGCGAGGGCAGTTGGCGGGGCGTACTGCCGTTGGACGGCGGAGCCTTCCTCGCGGTCACCAAGTGCACCTCGCGCGACATGAAGGACGGCTGCGACTTCGATGCGCTCTTCCACGACCCCGCCGGCCGCTTCGAGGTCCCCGCTCCCTACACCGTCGAATCCACCTACCAGGTCGGCGAGGACCGCGAGGCGGGCTGGCTCACGGCGTTCCTCGCTGAGCTGGACGAGCGCGGTCCGACCCCGTGGATCCCGGCGGCGGCAGAGGAGTTCGCCCTGCTGACGGGGGTCACCCCGACGATGGCCCGGCTGATCGTGGCAGGACTGCCGCAGGTGGACAGCGACGAACGGTCGTTCCTCACCCCCGAGGCGCGGGCCGTGCTCCGGGTGAAGGCGACGGACGCCGCCCTGGCCAGGGACGAGCTGCGCAAGACCCACATCTCCGTCCTCAGGGCCGTCGTCGCCGCACTGCTGCCCTCCGACCCGGCCCGGCTCTGGACGGACGGCCCCGACACGGCAGCCGCCGCCGAGGTGTGGAACAGCGAGGTCGGCAAGCGAAGGATCGTGCCCGAGGAACTGCTCGGTGAGGCGCAGCGCGTGCTGAACGCCGAGCACTCGACACTGGCCGCCCTGCTCGACCCCGCCTCCGAGCCCTTCCTGAGCCGGGACCTGGAGTGGTCGGTCACCGGGGACCGGGCCACACCGGTCGACGAGGACGCCGTCGGGTTCACCGCGGCCACCCTCATCGACTCGGTCGTCGTGGCCGCCTGGCTGGCGCATCGGCTGCCGGCCGGTGACCCGATCCGCGCCGCGCTGCCCGCCGCCCTCGCCGCGATACGGGACCGGCTGGCCCACCCCGGACTGCTGCTCGACCTCGTCCAGTACGTCTACCTGCCCGACTTCCGCAAGGCAGCCGGTCAGCCCACCGAGGTCGCCGGCGGATACGAGCGGTACGGCGCGATCATCATGGCCACCTATGACGACCGGCCTGCCCCCGCCCTGTACGTCGCTCTCCTCGACGCGGACGGCCAGGACCCGTACCTACCCGCGCTGCGCCTCGCACAGGACGGGGCGCCGTTCGCGGCGGAGGTGGCGCTGCGCCTGGCCCGCTCTCCGCGCTTCGCGGCGCTGCTCGACGACCCGGGCGATCCGGTCGCGGGTGTGCCCGGCAAGGACGGCACCTGGTATCCGCAGGACCCCACCCGGTCCGTGCCGGAGCTGGTGACCGAGGTGGCGAAGGAGTACGGCATCGGCGAGGACGCCGCCGCGCTCTACCTGATGCTCCTCGCGATGCCCGACCCCACCGACCGCAACACGGCCCGCTGGACCGGCTGGAAGCCCGCCCGCATCAAGGCCGCCCGCGCCGAACTGGGGCCCACCGACCTGGTGGTGGAGGCGAGCCGCAGCCGCGCCGGACGCTCGCTGTTCCTGCCGGGCGGCTGGGAGGCCCTCGCGTCCCCGCGTCTGCCGCTGGAGCAGTGGAAGCTGCCGCTCTACGGCGAACTCGCCGAGGTCCGCGTGGGCCAGCTCGTACCGACCGAACCGGCCCCCGACCTGTACCGCCGGGCCTGGCGGCGGATCCGGGAGGGCGACGTGCCGCGCTTCGAGGAACTGAAGGTCAAGAGCGGCCGCCGCCGCTGAAGCACACCAGGACCGAAGGACTGCAGGATGGATGAGTCGGCTGTGTCCCGACGGCCGCTGGACGGCGAGCAGATCGACCGGCGGCTTGCCCGTATACGCGAACTGCTCGCCCGGTGGGACGCGTCGCGGCCCGGCGACGGGCAGGTGTGGCGCAGGACGTTCGTTCCGTTGGACGCGGGCGAGGTGTCCGCGTTCGAAACCCGCAACGGGCTGCGGCTTCCGGAGAACTACCGCCGGTATCTGCTGGAGTTCGGCGATCCCGGCTCCGGGCTGATGAGGTACGCCGCCCAGCCCTTCGGGGAGAAGGACGACCCCGGGTACCGCAAGCCGTTCCCCTTGCACGAGTCCTGGGCCGGACGGCCGGACGAGATCACCGAGTGGCAGGCGGAGCAGGGCACCGATTTCTTCGAGGCAGGTCCGGGCGAGTTCTACGCCCAGTTCGACGACCCGGCACAGGCCTTCTACGACCTCCCGGCAGGCGCCGACCCCGACGACGGGACGCTGGTCCTGGGCGCCACCCGCAGCCACATGCTGGCCCGGCTCGTGCTCAACGGCCCCTGGGCGGGCACGGTCTGGCTGGACAGCTTCGGCTACGACGGACAGCTGAAGGAGCCGGCCGACGACCGCTACGACGATCTGTACGACGACTTCGTGCTCCGGGAGTTCGCCGACACCTCGAACTGGCGGACCCTGGCCGGCCTGCCCTGGTTCCCCGCGCCGGTGGACGGCGTCGGCGATGCGGCTCCGGCGGACTTCCTCGACCTGACCGTGGACTGGCTGCGCCACGAGGTACGGCAGGCGGAGGCCGAACGAGCCTGCGACCGGCTCGACGCCTCCGCCGTGGGGGAGGCCGGGCAACGGCTGCGGTCCCCTCACGACTACGGGGGCCTCAACGGCCACCGGTACGGAACCTTCAGGCCCTACCTCTCGGGGCTGATCCGGGAGGAGCTGCTGCGCAGCGGCCCCGATCCGGCCGCCCGCGAGCGGATCGTCGAGTTCGCCACGGCGGCGGGCGCCGCCCGCTGCCTGCCGGCGGCGCTGGTCCTGGCCGGCCGCTGGCCCGAACTCCTCGACGCCGAAGAGAGTCTGCCGGAAGCGGAACGCAGCCCGGTCCACCTGGTCATGGCCGCGGTCATGCTCGGCGCGAATCCGCCTGCCGCCGCTGCCGCCGCCACCGCTGCCTGGCCGAACCGCGGACGCCTCTCCGTCGACCGTTGGGTGGTGCTGCACGCCCTCACCCGCATCGACCCCGACCTGCGCCGAACGGTCCTCGATCGACTCCCCGAACTGCGTCCTCTCCTCGACATCGCGGTCCTGCCCGCCACCGTGGAGGCCCTCGACGGGCTGCTCACCGGCCTCGTCGCCGTGGACCGGGACGCCGGCACCGTCGCGCTGGTGCGGGCCCTGCACACGACGGCCGCCGCCGGCGAAGCGTCCGCGGAACTCGTCGACCGCCTGTGTGCCCTGGCCGTCGCGGTCGACCGGGTCGGCGAGGTCTTCGCTCTGCTGGCCGCGTCGGCAGGAGACCGCTGGGCCGACTGGCACGCCGCCCAGCGCGACGGCCGACGCCTCCTCGACATCCGCCACCACGCTTCTTCGGCCCTACCGAACGACCAAGGACATCGATGAGTACCACGACGGCCACCGCCGCCCCGATCCGGCAGATCCTGCCCGCCGAGGAGCGCCACGCCACCGAACTCGCCTTCCTCGCCGCCCACGACGACGGCCCCCGACCTCCGGGCTGGGCACTGACCCCGCGTGCCGTCGTCACGTTCATCTGCGGCAGCGACGGCAAGGCACTGGAGGGGCCCGGACAACGCCTCGTCATCGCCCCCAAGTTCGTCGGCGAACGGGCTCTTGTCGAGCGGTGTGTGGTCACCCTCGCCGGGGAGCGCGGGCTGCTGCTCGTCGGCGAGCCCGGCACGGCCAAGTCCATGCTGTCCGAGCTGCTGTCGGCCGCCGTCTGCGGCACCAGCGCGCTCACGGTCCAGGGCACCGCCGGCACCACCGAGGACGCCTTCCGCTACGGCTGGAACTACGCGCTCCTCCTTGCCCAGGGCCCTTCCCGCCAGGCACTGGTCGACTCCCCGGTGCTGAGCGCCATGCGCACCGGCAGGGTGGTCCGCGTCGAGGAGATCACCCGCTGTCTGCCCGAGGTCCAGGACGCCCTGGTGTCGATCCTGTCCGACCGGCGCGTCAGCGTCCCCGAACTGTCCGGCACCGACGACGCCCAGGCCGCGGCGGCACCCGGCTTCACCGTCATCGCCACCGCCAACCTCCGCGACCGGGGCGTCTCCGAGATGTCCGCCGCCCTCAAGCGCCGCTTCAACTTCGAGACCGTCCATCCGATCGCCGACCCCGAGGCGGAGATCGCGCTGGTCCGCGGCCAGGCGGTCGCCGCCGTCCAGCGCGCGGGCGCGGCCTTCGGCGTGGACGACGCGGTCCTCGACGTCCTCGTCACCGTCTTCCGCGACCTGCGCACCGGCCGCTCGGCCGAAGGTTGGGACGTGGAGCGGCCCGGCACGGTGATGTCCACCGCCGAGGCCGTCCAGGTCGCCACCAGCCTCGGCGTGGCCACCGCCTACCTGCCCGCCGGGGACACCCTCGACCTCGTCCCCGGCCACCTCCTCGGCGTGGTCCGCAAGGACGACCCCGCCGACCACGCCCGCCTCCTCGGCTACTGGGACGGCCCGGTCCGCCGCCGGGCCGAGGACGGCTCGGCGCTCTGGCGGCGCCTGTGGGACCTGCGGGAGAACCTCCGGTGACCGTCCGCTACGGCACTCAGGAGGAGCCCCGGGCCGCCGTCGCCGCCCTCGCCGATTCCGTACGGCCCTACCTCCTCGGCGTACGTCATCACAGCCCCGCGCTCGCCGCCGCCGTGCCCGCGCTGCTCGACGCGTCCGGCGCCGATGTCGTCTGTGTCGAACTGCCTGCCGACTTCCAGCCCTGGCTCGTCCACCTCGCCGACGCCGGCACGGTCGCGCCCGTCGCCCTCGCCGGCGCGCGGGAGGACGGAAGCATCGGCTTCTACCCCCTCGCGGACTTCTCCCCGGAGCTGGCCGCCGTCCGCTGGGCACGCCGACGCGGGGCCGAAGTCCTCTGCTGTGACCTGCCGTTGGCCGACCCCGGCTGGGGCGCTGACAGACCCGACAGGGTCGGTGACATGCGGACCGCCTTCGCCGACGCCCTCACCACCGCCGGTACCGGACGCGACGGCGACGACCTGTGGGACCGGGCGGTGGAGGTGCTGGCTCCGGGGAGCACTCCCGAGGCGGTTCGCCGGGCGGCGCTCGGTGTCGGCTGGGCGTTGCGCCGGGACGCGGAGGCGTCCGGGGGAGTGGCGGGCGTGGACCTGGCACGGGAGGCGTACATGCGGTCCGTGCTGGCGCGGGCCGTGGCGACCGGGCGGCGGGTGGCGGCGGTGGTCGGGGCCTTCCACGCCCCGGCGTTGGCGGACCCGCTGTCGGCGGACACCGAGGAGACGATGACGGTCGGCGTCACCGAGAGTGCCTCCCCCGTCGTCACCTCCTTCGTCCCGTACGCCTTCGACCTGCTGGACTCACGCTCCGGTTACCCCGCCGGTATCCGCGACCCCCGCTGGCAGCAGGCGGTGTTCGCCGCCGCCGGGGATCCGGACCGGGTGCGCGACGCAGCCGCCTGCGCGATCACCGACGTATGCCGTGCCCTGCGCAGGGCGGGACACACCGCGGGCACCGGCGAGGCGACCGAAACCCTGCGGCTGGCCTGCGACCTGGCCCGGCTGCGGGGGCTTCCCGCTCCCGGGCGGGGCGAGTTGCTGGAGGCGCTGACGACCGTGCTGGGCCAGGGGGAACCGCTGGGCCGCGGCCGGGCCCTCGCCCGGGCCGTGGAAGGGATTCTGGTCGGCAGCGGCTGGGGCAGGGTCGCCCCCGGCACCCCGCGCTCCGGGCTCGGCCCGTCCGTGGAGGCCGAGCTCGCCGCGCTCCGGCTGCCCGGCCCTGACGACCCGGGGCCGCGCGAGATCCGGCTCGACCCGCTCCGCTCCGACCTCGACCGCCGTCGCGAAGTGCTCCTGCAGCGCCTCGCGGCGTGCCACGCCCGCTACGGCGATCCCGTCGAGGTGTCCGGCACGGGCGACGGCACCGCGCTCACCACCCGCTGGAAGCTGGCGTGGACCCCGGCCGTTCCCGTACGGCTCGACCTGGCCGGAGTGCGCGGAGTCACCGCCGCCCAGGCCGCCGAGGGAACCCTCCGCGAGGCCCATCGCCACGAGAGTGCCGCCACCTGCGCCCACGTCATCTCCGGGCTCCGGGCGGCCGCCCGCTGCGACCTGCCCGCCCTGGTCGCCGAACGCCTCGCCGACGCCGCCGACATGCTGCCCTCGGCCGCCACCCTCCCCGAACTCCTCGAAGCACTCGACCTGTTGGAGGCACTGCGCCGGGGCCACCTGCCCGGCACCACACCCGAACGTGAGCGGGAAGTCGCCGAGCTGACCGAAACCCTCCTCGAATCGGCCGTCCGCGCCCTGCCCGGGCTGGCCGGCAGCGACCGACCCGAGGACGCCGCCGCCCTGATCGCCCTGACCGCTCGCAGCGGCGAACAACGCCTCGGTCTGCGCCTGGACGACGCCCTCGACATCCTCGCGCGCACCGGCTCCCCGCTGATCCAGGGCGCCGCCCTGGCCGCCCGGGTCCTGCTCGACCTCGACGACGCGGCCACCCTGGGCGCCCGCGTCGCCGGCTGGATCGACACCGCCACCGACCCGGACGGACGCCGCCGCCTGACCCGGCTGCTCACGGGCCTGCTCGGCGCCACCGCGCCCCTCCTGGAATCGGCCCCCGCCGCCCTGGACCCGCTGCTCGACCGCATCGACACGCTCACCGACCAGGACTTCCTCGACCGGCTCCCCGCCCTGCGCGGCGGCTTCGACACCCTCACCCCGGCCGGCCGCGGCCGACTCCTCGACACCGTCACCGAACGCCTCAGCGACCGGCTCGACCCGACCCTCACCGCCCCACCCGAACTCCTCGCCCTGTGGACGGCGGCAGACGCGGCCGGTCTCGCCGAGCTGACGGCACTGGGACTTCCCGTGCCGACCTCCGCGGCGGCTCCATCCGAACTCCTCGCACCAGCACCGCGACCCACGCCCGCGTCCCGACTCACCCCCGCCGACCGCTGGCGCCTGCTCCTCGGCCGGGAGACCGACCGGCTCCCCGACTCGGCCCGCCGCTACGCGCACGCCCTCGACGAGTTGTACGGATCCGGCCGCGGCGAGGGTTCCGCCGACCTCGGACAGGGCGGCGGCGGAGGCCAGGAACAGTCCTTCCCGAACGCCCGCGAATGGGGCGAGGAACTCACCGTCCTGTTCGGCGCGGAAGTCCGCGAGGAGGTCCTGGCGCGGGCCGCCGAGCACGGCCGTACCGATGTCCTCGCCGAGCTGGACCCCGCCGCCGTACGCCCGTCGGTCGAACTGCTCACGTCCGTGCTCTCCCTCGCCGGAGGCATGCCCGAGCAGCAACTGGCCGGACTGCGCCCGCTCGTCCGCCGCCTGGTGGACGAGCTGGCCCGGGAGCTGGCCACCCGGCTGCGCCCGGCCCTGACCGGCCTGGCCACACCACGCCCCACCCACCGCCCCGGCGGACGGCTCGACCTTCCCCGCACCCTGCGGGCCAACCTCGCCCACACCCACCGCCTGGACGACGGCCGGAGCGTCGTCGTGCCCGAGCGGCCCGTGTTCAGCACACGTTCGCGCCGGGAGGCGGACTGGCGGCTGATGCTCGTGGTCGACGTGTCCGGCTCGATGGAGGCGTCCGTCGTCTGGTCCGCGCTCACCGCGGCCGTGCTCGGCTCAGTGCCCACCCTCTCCACCCACTTCCTCGCCTTTTCCACCGAGGTGATCGACCTGACGGACCGGGTGACGGACCCGCTGTCGCTGCTCCTGGAGGTCCAGGTCGGCGGCGGCACCCACATCGCGGCCGGCCTCGCCCACGCCCGCTCCCTGGTGACCGTGCCCAGCCGCACCCTGGTGGCGGTGGTCAGCGACTTCGAGGAGGGCTACCCGCTGGGCGGGCTCCTCGGCGAGGTACGTGCCCTCGCGGCCTCCGGCGTGCACCTGATGGGCTGCGCCGCCCTCGACGACACCGGCACGCCGCGCTACTCGGTGCCGATCGCCCGGCAACTCGTGGCCGCAGGTATGCCCGTCGCCGCCCTCAGTCCCCTTGCCCTCGCCCGCTGGGTGGGCGACCGCCTGCGCGGAGAACCCCGATGAGCCCCATGAAGCCGCAACTCCCCCCGGTGGCACCCGAAGTCGTCGCCGACGCCGTCGAAGGGCTGACCGCCCGGCTCCGGAAGAAGCTGGACGCCGCGATCGAGTCGTACACGGCTCTTCCGGTGGGCGCCGAGGGCGTGACCCGCAGTGTCCGGTGCGGCGAGGACGCGGAGGTCACGCTCACGCCGGGACCGTCCGGCGTGCTCACCGACGCCGAACAGGCCGTGTGCGGCTGCCTGCTGGCGCCCCGGTGCCTGCACCGCGCGGCGATCCTGAGCGTGTGCCCGGTGGGGGAGACGGTAGCCGATGCCGATGCCGATGCTGACGCCGAGCGCGGGGACCCGGCGGCCGACGAGGAACCCCCGACCGGCGAGGGACCCCCGATCACCGAGGCGCTCCCTCCACCCACCCGCTCCCAGGTCACCGCCGCGACCGGACTCCGCGCGGCCGCCGCGGCCGTACTGACCGCCGGAGTTCCCGCCGCCGGAGCCGTACCGCAGGCCGAGCTGCTCCGGGCCGCCCACGCCGCCAGGCTCGCCGGGCTGCACCGGGCCGAGGCGGCGGCGTTGCGCGTCGTACGCGGTCTGCGCGCCGCCCGCGCCCGCGAGGACGGCCACCGCCTGGCCGACTTGGTCGCCGCCCTGCGTGAACTCCTCCTCACCACGCACCGGTTGGCTGCTGCCGACCCCGACCCGGCCCTGGTCGGCACCGCCCGACGCGCCTACCGTCCGGGCGGCGCGCTGAAGGTCCTCGGCGTCTGCCGCGAGCCGGTGATCAGTGCCACCGGCTACGGCGGTGTCGTCACCCACCTGGTCGGCGAGGACGGCCACTGGTTCTCCGTCGCCGACGTCAAGCCCGGCGGCCCCGCCCGCGCCCGAGCCGCCGCCACGGCGACCGTCGCGCTCGGCTCCGGCGCCCTCGACCACGCGGGGCTGGCCCGCGGCGGCCTGCTGATCTCCGGTGCCACGGCCTCCCCGGAGGGCCGCCTGGGCTCCGGCAGGGGCGTACGCGCCACGCCTCTCACAGGCCTGCCCTGGTCGTCCGGCCCGCTGGCCGCCTTGTTCGGCCGCCCCCTGCGCGAGACGGTCGGGGACCTCCTGGCGGAGTCACAGGACACGCCTCCGACGCTCATCGGATGTGACCTGGTGGTCGTAGGGGCTGTTGGGGACGGCCTGCTGGCACGCGAACGGGGCCCGGATTCCAGCCAAGAAGGCCCGTTGATCCGTCTGCTCCCCGCGCACAGCCACCCCGACCTCGCCCACGCCGCCAACTTCGCCCAGCTCGCCGCCCGCCCGGGCATCCGCGTCCGGGTGATCGGCCGCCTCGACCTGGACCGTGCCGCCACTCTGCGCCCCCTCGCGGTAGGCCCGGTACCGGAAACCGAGGCCACCCTGCGCCTGCCCGAGAACTGGCTGGGCCGTGCCGACCTCGGCTACGACCGCCTGCGAGGCGCGCACTTCCCGCCACCGGACGCCCTCCCACCCGTAGCGGGGCTCGACGGCTTCCCGGCCGATCCGCTCGCCGACTCCCCGCTGTGGCGGATGCGCCGCCTGGTCGAACTCGCCGTCGCCGGGGGCCGCCGGGCGGTCGCGGAACCCGCGCGGGACGGCGACGGGCAGGGCAGCGCGGCCGCCCTGCGCCGCGGCGGCTTCGGCACCATGGCCGACCTGGCCACCGCCCTCACCGCCGAGGCCGACCGCCGCACCCGCGACGCCTTCGGCCGCCTGAGCGACGCCGACTCCGACCACTACGCGCTGGTCTGGCTCAGCGCGGCCGTCCATCTCGCGGGCGCGGAGCGGGCGTTGGTGAGGGCGACATGGTGAAGTGAGTCCACCGGGCGGCGTCGCGGGCGATCCCGCTACGGCGCCTCCTCCAGCACCGCGGGGTCCACGAAGGCCGGGTCCCGGGGCGTGTCCGTGTGGAAGTCGCGCCCCGACTCCCAGTCCCAGGATTCCTCCTCCTCACCCAGCCGCTCGATCATGTCGAAGAACCGACTCTCGACCGGCCGCAGACCGGCCACCGTGTCCGTGAGATCCCGCTCGGAGACGAACCGCGCCCCGCTCTTGCCGACCGACAACACCGCGAGCCACCCGTCGTCGTCGGCATCCCAGAGATTGCCGCCGGTCTCGGCCCAGAACAACACCGTGTCCTCGGCGGCCTCGGATTTGAACTCCCCGGCAGCGGCGAACATGAGCAAGGCGGTGTGGACGTTCCGCTCCCGATAGCCGAAATGGAACAGATAAGCCTCCAGTGCTCCGTCCCGATGCAAAAGTATGCAGCCGTCACTGGACTCGCCGGAACAGGTGTCGTCGATCGCCGCGGAAAAGAACTCCCGGGGCGTGATCCCCCCGTCCACGCCATCCCATTTCTGGTCCGCTCGACTGCCGTTCCAGAACCATCCGTCGAACATGTCGGCCGGGTTGTCGATCCTGCTCAAACTTGGTGCCGGCGTGTTCAGCCATGCCTCGAAACCCTCCCGTGACATGGGAATGCGGGTAGCCACCAGAAAAGTGTCCGACACGAATTGCCGCCCCATTTATTGACTCGTTCGGAGATGCAGTGCACATTACATACTCGCCCGTCGAATAACTCAACTACAGGGACGTCTCCGATCTGCCGGCCTGGTCGGAGGACGCCTTGCGACGAAGTCGTTTCCCTGTGACAGCAGCAGAAATTGCGCCGACCCGCACCTCGAACTGCGCGGCCGGCAGCCGCCCTCCCACATCTGCAGCCACATGTTCAGAGTGGCGATGACCTTGCCTGGTGGCGCCGGTCCGGAGTGCGCCAGTGGAAGTCCCAAATCGCCGGCAAGGCCCCCGGACGTTCGGCGGCGAACAGGAACTGCGGCACAGGCCACCGCTTCCGCCCGGATCGCCGTCAGGTCCCCAGGCCGTACAAGTCGCAGAGGTCGGGCTCCAGTTCGCGCCAGTCAGCGATCAGACCGCGGTCACCGAGTTCTTCCCCCGCAGCCGCGATGGCCTCCAGGACGTCGATGAGCGGGAGTTCGCGCAGCGGGGCGGCGGCCGGTCCGGCCAGACGGCCGAGGTGGACCATGCGGCGCCACAGGGCCGATCCGGCGTCGCAGTAGACGAAGGGCGGGTCGGGGTCGAAGTAGCCGTCCTCCAGCCAGCCGCCGCCGTGCACATCCTTCAGCGCTGTGAACTCGGTCAACGCGGCGAATGCTTCTCTTCGTTCTCCGTAGTCGGGATGTTCGACCGGCGGGAACCGGAAGGTGAAGCCTCGCCGGAGCAGTATGTCCATCACCCGGAAGTGCGTGAACGAGCAGTCGTACTGGTCCTGAACGTGGAACAGCACGCCGATCCAGTCCCGCACCCGCAGGCCGTCCGCCGGGTGACGGGAATCGACGAGACGGATGGACTGCTCCACCAGGTCCTCGACCCGATGATCCGACACGGGTGTACCTCCTGAGACCGAAGACCTCTGGCCGAACAGAGCAACACGGCCCCGTAAAGGCCACTTTCACCCCTGCCGGGGACGTCGTCGCCGCCTGGCTGGACCTGGCCGTCCCACCCGCCGAGGTGGGGAGTTGTGCAGCCTGGACACGTACCGCCGGTACGCCCGCGTCTCGGCCGAGGTGCCCTCGACGAGGTCATGACGGTCAGGGAACATCGCACTTCCCGCGTTGGGTACGGCGTTCGTCCCGAACTGGTTGCCGTGCAGCCGACCGGTCACCAGTCGGCCCCGCGCCCAGGGAACCGGCTTGTGCCGGCCGGTTGTCACCGGGCCGCGGTTGACGTTGAACCAGACCTCGCGGTGGTTGCCGAACAGCACGACGCTCTCACGGAGATCACCCACGTCGGTGTACACGTCGAAGTCCCAGTCACCCGGAGCTCCCCCCGAGGCGTAGCGCCCACGGAAGTGGTGCATGAACCGGGGCAGGTCGACCGTCGCGCCGAACGGAATCGCCGCGTCGGCATAGGGCTCACCGGCGACGAAATGGACTCTGAACTCCAAGCCGTACAGTCGTCCGCGGACTTTCCGCTTGATGCGAAGTGAGAACGTGTCAGCGTCGTCATACGTCCAGCGGTCCACGGCACGGACCCGCTGACTCAGGTGCTTGAACGACAGCGTCTCCCGACCGACCAACAGGCCGGGGATCCGTTCCACCGAGCCATGCAGCAAGTAGAGACACATCAGATCCACCGGATGCGTGTCATGCGCCATCCGGGTGAAGAACCCGTCAGAAAAACCGTCCCGCACAGGTTCCTCCACCCATAGCGGTTCATCACCAGTCATGAACCACACGGTAGAAGCCACACACGCACTGCATGTCCCTCGGTCCCCCGTCAACGGGAACTTCCGTGGTCAATTACGTGTTTCTACTAAGTCCCCGAGAGCCGGCCAAGCACGGCGACGTGAGTCTGCCGGACGCCCGCAGGCGCCGGCTCCGTACGGCCGTCACCGCCGTGCGCTTTGGGAAGTATCGGCGCGGAGTTGCCGACGGGTGCGCATCAGGATCTTCCCGAGCATGTTCTTGCCGTTCCCGGTCCTGCCACGGCCCCAGTAGTGATCGGCGGTGGTGTCCTCGACGATCTCTTCGTCACCGGTGGACAGCAGAATCTCGCAGATGTCGCCGTGCGCACGGAACTTGGTCGCCACCGCACGGCGCATCACGTCGTCCTTGACCCGCTCCCAGTCCCTCCGCAGCGGTTGGGACGCGTCACGGCCCAGTTCGGCTGCCCGCAGTGGCGTGCGAGCGCGTCGGACGAGATCGGCATGCCGGGTGCCCGCGAACTTCTGTGCCTGGAAATAGTGTTCCGAAGTTGGCCACCACAACCCGTCGAGGTCGAAGCCGTGATCGGAGAAGTTCGAGAAGCATCCGTACGGGACCTCGTCGGCACCGTAGAAGTAGATCGTCACAAGGACCTCGCGGGAGTGGCTGAAACCCCCACAATGTCAGAAGCACTCCTGCCGCCCGCAACCAGGTTTTCTCGCCCGACCCGGCAACGAGTCTCCCCCGACCTACCGGGAGGACCCCTGGGTGAAGACCGTCAGACCCGATAGGTGAACCGGCCGAGGCCCCGGCACTCCCCCAGAGGGGGACACCCCCAGAGCACGCCCCGGACGCCGCAGGGCCCGCCCTGCGGGCGGACGACGGGATTTTCGCAACCACCCTAGCCCTGCACGGTGAGCCGGGCCCGGTCGAAGCGTAGGGCGGCGAGGTCCTCGGGACGAATGAGCCAGTAGAGAGTGCCCTCTTCACCCCACGCCACCTTCGCGTCCGCGTCGCTGTCGAACTGGGCGAGCAGTGTCCAGCGCTCGGCTTCCTGGTCCAGGGGCTGGTCCCCCCACGCATGCCTGCCGTCGAGCGCCGCGTTCGCGATGTCGTACTCCACCGGCCCCTGGACGGGCACGGCATGGCCGCCGATCTGGTGACCGATCCGGGTGCGCAGTCGGCCGAAGGCACGGAGGAACGACTTGAGCTCAGCCGGGGTCTCGCTAGGCCGAGGCCAGTGCCGGGTGTCGCCGAGCAGGGCTTGCCGGGCCTGGGGCAGCCACAGGTCGGGGGCGCTTTGCTCTGTTTCCGCGGTCAGCTCCACCCGCGAGAACGCTTCCAACTCCGGGGGCGTCTCCTTCGGGAAGACGGGGGTGTTCTCCGGGACGTACAACACCTGAGCCCCAGCCCGGGTTTGGGGGTCGTCGGCAGAGACGAAGACGTCTTCGTCGACCTGACCGTCGAAAAGGAAGAAGAGCAGGATCCCCTCCTGCGGGAACCGCTCGGCAAGTCCCTCGCGGGGGAGTGCGGCGCACCGCACCGAAGCGACGAAGGACAGAGGTCCGTGCCCGGGCCACTCCGGCCAGCCCACCCCCGCCGGAAGATCCGGGTTCCCGCCGAGGACAGCCACGATCTGTTCGCCGTCCACCGCCCGACGCAGGCGTATGCATGGCCGCAGGAGCGCTGTCCAGCGCTGGGCAAGATCGCCGGGAAGGTGCTCGGCGGCAAGCTGGGAGTATCGCTCATCGGTCATGCAGCGCATCATCCCTGCTCCCGCTGACAACGCGGGCGTCAGGGCGGCATGGCCGGGATGGGCGCCGGTTGTGCAAACGCTTTGGGGTCCTTGGCGTCTGCTCGCCCGGGGACGCGAGTGGCCGACGCCTCGGGCACGCGGCTACGGTACGCAGATGTCGTACCGACTCGACGCTGTCGTAGGCGAATTCGACCGCTTGCGAAGCTGGGCCGAAGGAGTGCCGGGGGCGGTGGTCGCCCCGCTCAGGCAACGTATGGGGTTGCTGCCACTCTCCACTGCGCTCTGCTGTGACCTGCCGAGAACGCTCTGTGATCTGTCACTGAGCGGACCGGTGGCCCATGTGCGTGCGGAATTCTGGGGCGGCGAAGGGGATCAGACCGCCGCCGTGTGGCGGGCCGGTGTACGGGAATGGGGGCCGGCGCATACCTCGGAGTTCAGCGGTCCGCGAGAGGACTGGCCCATCAACGCGGCGCTCGCCCGGCTCGGTGTGGCGTCGGCCGGCCCGGACGCGCCGGACTACCGCGATTTGTTCGTCGAAGTCGGCCTCGGTGAGGGGCGGGACGAGCAGGACTGGCGCCGGGCCGCTCTGCGGGCCTGCGACGCGGCCGACTACGACGAGTGGCACGCGAGAGAGCAGGCCAGGCGCGAGTCCGAGGAGCGTGCGGCAGCCGAGCGTGCCGTCCATGAGCGGCTCCCCGGCGTCCCGGTGCCCCTCAACGGCAAGGAGATCATCACCCTGCTCGGCCTGCCTCAAGGTCGGACGATAGGGGCGGCCATCCGCCACCTCCAGCAACTCCACATCGACCGCGGCCCCCAGTCCCGTGCGGAAGCCGAAGCCGCACTGCGCGCCTGGGCGACCGAGCAAGGCCTGACCTAGCAGCTGAGGGTGCAGGCGGTTCCGGTGAAGGCGAGGGAGCGGTCGGCTCTGCGTTCGTCGTGGCGGTGGATGCCCTGCGGGAGATGCGTGCCGGGCAACGACTGTCAGTTCTGCGCCATTTCGCCCTGTCATGCTGGGGGAATGCGGCATCAGCAGGTCCTGGACAAGCTCGCGGCTCGGGGTTTGGTCCAGGCGATGAATCAGGACGTGGCCCGGTGGACCGGCGAGCAGATGTCCTACCCGGGCCGATCGCATGCAGAGGTCGAGCGTGCGGTCGTACCGCCGGTCCTCACCCGTTGGCGTTGCCTGCTCGACGCCGTTGATGCCACGGCAACGGCCAAGGATGTCGGGTGGGTTGCGCTGGCCACCTTGCTGCACAGGTACGGATTCCACGACGGCGCCATCACGGCAAGAGCCGTGGCCTCGGTGGATGAGCTCAACCGCCAGGTCGTCCTGTCCGACACGTTTGAGAGGCAGTCTTCGGCGATCAAGGCGTTGCTGCAGTCGGCGCCGACACCGCTGACGCGTCGGCCGCCAAATCCCCGTACGGTCACCTTCCTGCGTCCTGGGGACGTGGTCTCCATCCAACTCGCCGACCGCTTCCACGCTGCCTTCGTCCACGAGCTGCACGGCGCGAACGAATTCCCGGTGATCGAGTTCTACGCCGGCTCCTTCGCTCAGCTGCCCACCATGGCACAGCTGGCAGACCGGCCAGCAGCCCGAGCAGACGCTCGCGCCCGCTTCGGTGTTGTGGGCCTGACCTTCCTGCCCGACCCAGCACGTCAAGTGGTGGCCCTGGCCGCGCAGCACTCCAACCCGCGCGGAGGCGGTTCCCAGGTGGGCGACGGCCTGTGGACCTTGACTGACATCATCGACTTGCCAGGGGCCATGGTGGCGCTCTTCGACGACGGCCGGGAGTAGCGGCTTCGGAAACGAGACAACAGAGCCGGGCCGCCGTGACCGGGGATGATGCTGCCGTTGCCCAGGTACCAGGTCTTCCCCTCACGCCCATGGCTCACCCGCGGGCGGCGAAGCCGGCCTCCCCGCTTCAGGACCGTCTCCTGGACGACTCGCGGCGTCGTGCGGGAGAGCCCGGCTGCCTCCGCGGTCTGTCGTTCACCGGCGTGGTGCAGGGGGGCCGCCCGCGATCTCGGCGAAGCGCAGCACCCGCAGCGCGGCGAGCAGCTCGTGCGCCTCGTGGGAGCCCGGCGCCAAGGTGGTGTCGACGGAGGGCCGTGCGCGGCTACGTGCACTCGCTCAACGCCGCGCTGGGGGAGAGCGGCGTCTATGCCGGGTCGCTGCTGATCGGCCCGCTGATCCAGAACAGCGCGGCCCACCGAGACGCCGCCCAGTGGGCGCATGGCGATCGACCGGTGACGGTGGTGTCGGGCGACGACCTGGCCGAGCGCCTGTGGGACATGTACATCAAACGCGACCGCGTCGAAGAAGTCGTGGCACCGCGATTCGCCGGGTAGAGCACGCAAGCGCCCGCTCCAACCGGTCGCGAACGGGCCGGCTTCCAAGACGTCATCGCTTCAAGGCCGGTAGATGTCAGCTGCGGCGAGGTGGAGCCGGCAGGCCCAGTCGAGGGCTTCTGCGGGGGTGCCCGCGGGGGTGCGCCGATGGGGAGCACGGACCTCGTAGCGGTCGCCGCCGGCCCAGTAGAGGACGCCCACCTGCCGACGGCGCCGATGCAGCCCAAGCGCAGCAGTGTGACCCCCGCCGACAGCCCTGCGCGCCGCTGAGCGCGAGCGACTGAAGAAGACGGCCCACGGTCACAAGACCGAGCACCGGCTGCGGACACGTGCGCAGGTAGTGCTGCACGCCGCACACGGACGCTCCCACGCGCGCATCGCCCGCGCCACGGGCCTGCACCTGGACACGGTCCGCCGCCGGCGCGGCCGGTTCGCCGATCGAGGCCCCGGCGGCCTGTCCGACCGCGATCGATCGGGACGGCCCCCTTCTTCCTCATCGCCCCCGCACAAGCGCGGGCCGGAAGTCGCGCCGGCTGTACGGTGCCGCTCTCCACGACGACCTGGTCCGCGCCGAACGGATCGCCCCCCGGCCCGCACCTCACTTTGCCTCCCGTGCACCTGGGTGGCCCAGCTCCTGTGCCCCGGGTTCCTTCATCAGCCGACGACCACACGGGACTTCGGCACACCTCTCGTACTGACGACTTTCACACGGACGCCACCGGGCCCTTCCCTGACGTTTGTTGCTCTTGGAACACTCGCACCGCGCGCAATCCGTCATGTTCCGGCCATCCGCACCCAGGATGAGAGGCACCCACCCATGCCCGAGGTAAATCGGCGTAGATTCCTGCAACTCGCGGGCGCGACCACCGCCTTCACCGCCCTGTCCAACAGCATCGAGCGCGCCGCCGCGCTGCCCGCGAACCACCGCACGGGGTCCATCGAGGACGTCGAGCACATCGTCGTCCTGATGCAGGAGAACCGTTCTTTCGACCACTACTTCGGTTCACTCAGAGGCGTCCGCGGCTTCGGCGACCCGCGTCCGGTGACCTGGCCGAACGGCAAGTCCGTCTGGCACCAGCAGGACGCGAACGGCAAGGAGATCCTGCCGTTCCACCCCGACGCCGACGACCTGGGCATGGCGTTCCTCCAGGACCTCCCGCACGGCTGGAACGACGGACACGCCGCCTTCGACGGCGGCAAGTACGACAAGTGGGTGCCCTCCAAGGGCTCCACGACCATGGCGTACCTGACCCGCGAGGACATCCCGTTCCACTACGCGCTCGCCGACTCCTTCACCGTCTGCGACGCGTACCACTGCTCGTTCATCGGCTCGACCGACCCCAACCGGTACTACATGTGGACCGGTTACACGGGCAACGACGGCCAGGGCGGCGGCCCGGTCCTCGGCAACGACGAGGCAGGCTACAGCTGGACCACCTACCCGGAGCGCCTGGAGAAGGCCGGCGTCTCCTGGAAGATCTACCAGGACGTCGGCGACGGCCTCGACGCGGCCGGCGGCTGGGGCTGGATCCAGGACGCCTACCGCGGCAACTACGGCGACAACTCGCTGCTCTACTTCAAGCAGTACCAGAACGCCAAGCCCGGCGACCCGCTGTACGACAAGGCCCGCACCGGCACCGACGCGGCCAAGGGCGAGGGCTTCTTCGACCAGCTCAAGGCCGACGTCAAGGGCGGCAGGCTGCCGCAGATCTCCTGGATCGTCGCCCCCGAGGCCTTCACCGAGCACCCCAACTGGCCCGCGAACTACGGTGCCTGGTACGTCTCCCAGGTCCTGGACGCGCTCACCGCCGACCCGAAGATCTGGGCGAAGACGGCGCTGTTCATCACCTACGACGAGAACGACGGCTTCTTCGACCACCTGATCCCGCCCTACGCGCCGGGCTCGGCCGCCCAGGGCAAGTCGACCGTGGACGTCGGCCCGGACCTGTTCAAGGGCGACAGCAGCCATCCGGCCGGCCCCTACGGCCTCGGCCAGCGGGTGCCGATGATCGTGGTCTCGCCCTGGAGCAAGGGCGGTTACGTCTGCTCCGAGACGATGGACCACACCTCGATCATCCGGTTCATGGAGCGCCGCTTCGGTGTGCACGAGCCGAACATCTCGCCCTGGCGCCGGGCCGTCTGCGGCGATCTGACCTCGGCGTTCGACTTCTCGCACCAGGACACCGAGCCAGTCGCCCTGCCGGGCACCGACGGCTACCGGCCGCCGGACGACAACCGCCACCCCGACTACGTCCCCACCCCGCCGGCCAAGGGCTCCCTGCCCCGGCAGGAGCGCGGCCTGCGCCCGGCGCGTCCGCTCAAGTACGCGCCCCACGTGGACGGTTCGGTCGACGCGGCCGCCGGGAAGTTCACCCTCACCTTCGCCTCGGGGGCGAAGGCGGGCGCCGCCTTCCTGGTGACCTCCGGCAACCGTACGGACGGCCCCTGGAGTTACACCACCGAGGCCGGCAGGTCCGTCGCGGACACCTGGAACTCGGCGTACTCCGGCGGCTCGTACGACCTGACGGTGCACGGCCCCAATGGCTTCCTGCGCGTCTTCAAGGGCGTCGACAAGACCGCCGGACCCGAGGTCACCGCCCGCCACCACGGCGACGACCTCCAGCTCACCTTCACCAACAAGGGCTCCGGGACGGCCCGGTTGAGGCTGAGCGGCGGTTACGGCCACAAGTCCCAGGTCGTCACCGTGCGCCCCGGCGCCACGGTGCGGCACACCGTCGACCTCACCGCGAGCCGCCGCTGGTACGACCTGACGGTCACCTCCGAGGCGGACCCGGCGTTCGTACGGCGGTTCGCGGGCCATGTCGAGAACGGGCGCCCGGGTGTGAGCGACCCGGCGATCCGCACCGCGTAGCGGAGTGGGTAAAGGGTGGTGCATGGTGGGGTGCTGAGGCTGGCCAGGCGGCGGTGGGCCCGGGGTAGTGTGCCCCGGTGACCACGCATTCGAACACACCTGCAGGCTGGTACCCGGATCCGCACGGCGCGTCCCAGACGCTCCGTTACTGGGACGGCGCCCAGTGGACCCAGCACACGCACGCGGAGCAGGCCCAGCAGGTGCCGCACCAGCAGGCGCCCCAGCAGCCCGCGGGGCCCGATCCGCGGGTGCAGCGTCAGGTGCAGCAGCAGGCCGGGGTCGCCGCGGGCGGCCCCGGTGGGGGCACCCTGTTCACCGAGCCGGTTCTGGTGGTCAACCAGAAGGCCAAGCTGATCGAGCTGACCAACGAGTACAAGGTCATGGATCAGAACGGCAACCAGATCGGCTCGGTGACCGAGGTCGGGCAGAGCACCCTGAAGAAGGTGGCGCGGTTCGTCTCCAGCCTCGACCAGTTCATGACGCACCGGCTGGAGATCCGGGACGCCCACGGGCAGCCGCAGTTGGTGCTGACCCGGCCCGCGAAGGTCTTCAAGTCCCGGGTGATCGTGTCCCGTCCGGACGGTTCGCCGGTCGGTGAGATCGTCCAGCAGAACATGATCGGGAAGATCAATTTCGCGATGAACGTCGACGGGCAGCAGGTCGGCGCGATCAAGGCGGAGAACTGGCGGGCCTGGAACTTCGCGATCGTCGACCACGCGGAGAACGAGGTCGCCCGGATCACGAAGACGTGGGAGGGGCTCGCCAAGACGATGTTCACGACCGCGGACAACTATGTGCTGCAGATCCACTACCAGTTGCCCGAGCCGCTGCTGAGTCTGGTCGTGGCGACGGCGCTGACCGTCGACACGGCGCTGAAGCAGGACTCCCGGGGCCTCGGCTGACGGCGGTCGCCTCGGCCGGCGGCGGTCAGAGCGAGGTGAGGTGCCCCGGGTCGGCCGACTGCCGGGGCACCAGCGCCGGTTCGAGGGTGGCCGTCTCCGGCTTGAGGGCCAGGACCGCCGCCACCGGGTGCTCCTCGTCCGCCGCGACCGGCGTCACCGGTGCCACGCGGGTCAGGAGCACGACCCCCCACGACGCGAGTGCCGCGCCCACGAGGCCCAGCAGCACACCCGCCGCGCCGCCGCGCAGGCCCTGGCCCAGCAGGGTGAGGCCGATCACCGCGGCCGCCACCGGGTTGGACAGGGTCACCACCGCGAGGGGAGCGCCGAGTCCGCCCCGGTAGGCGGTCTGCGACAGCAGCAGGCCGCCCACCGCGAAGGCGGCCACCAGGACCGCCACCAGGACGACCCGCAGGCTCAGCACCGGACCCGAGTGGTCGGTCGCGGCGACCGTCACCGTCTGGGTGAGCGCCGAGGCGGCACCCGAGGCGAAACCGGAGGCCGTGGCGTGGCGCAGGCCCGGGCGGGCTCCCGGACGGGCCAGCAGGCCGATCAGGGCGGCCGTGACGCCCGCGACGGCCACCGCCTCCGTCAGGCTCAGCACCTGCGCGGGCGCCGAGCCGGACGCGGTGACCAGCAGCGCGGCCAGTCCGGCCAGCGTCAGCGCCGTACCCCGCCACTCGCTTCTGCTCACCCTGCGGCCGGCCACCCGCGCCCCCATCGGCACCGCGGCGACCAGGGTGAGCGCGCCGAGCGGCTGTACGACGGTGAGGGGACCGTACTTGAGGGCGACCACGTGCAGCAGGGCCGCGCCGGCGTTGAGACCGACCGACGCCCACCAGGCGCCCGCGCCCAGCAGCCGCAGCATGCCGGTGTCGGAGCTGCGGGCGGCGAGCCGTTCCTGGGCGACGGCCGCGGCCGCGTAGGCGACGGCGGAGACCAGGGACAGGGCGACGGCGACGAGGGTGGCGGTCATCGGCCCGCTCCCACCAGGACGTTGTCCTCGGCCACGGGCGCGAGCTGTTCGGTGCCGCGCCCGGCTGTCGTGGTCGTGCGGTGAGGACGGGGGACGAGGGCGAGCGCGGCGCCGAGCATCGCGGTGGCCACGATCGCGTCGAGCCAGTAGTGGTTCGCCGTGCCGACGATGACCAGCAGGGTGACCAGCGGGTGCAGCAGCCAGAGCCGGCGCCAGCGGGACCTGGTCGCCGCGATCAGGCCGATCGCCACCATCAGGGCCCAGCCGAAGTGCAGCGAGGGCATCGCCGCGAACTGGTTGGAGAGGTGGTCGGAGGAGGGCGGGCCGTAGACCGAGGGGCCGTAGACGTGCGCGGTGTCGACGAGGCCGGTGGCGGCCAGCATGCGCGGCGGCGCCAGCGGGAACACGAAGGGCAGCACCAGGGCCGCCGAGGTCACGGTGGCGAGCACCCGGCGGGCCCAGACGTAGTGGGCGGGGCGCCGGAGGTAGAGCCAGACCAGGAAGGCCGCGGTGGCGGGGAAGTGGACGGTCGCGTAGTAGGTGTTGGCGATGTGCGCCAGGGTGTCGCCGTGCAGCAGCAGGGACTGCACCGAGCCCTCGCCGGGCAGATGGACCGCTCGCTCGAAGTCCCACACGCGGCGGGCGTTGTGCAGGGCCTCGCCGGTGTGTCCGGTCGCCAGCTGACGGCCGAACTTGTACACGAGGAAGAGCCCTGCGACGAGCAGGAGCTCACGGACGACCGGAGGCCGGGCTATGGCGCCGGTCGCTCCTTCTGCAGGCTCGGTGCGGGCATTCATCCCCCGGCCCCTTCGCTGACGGTGGTGCGGTGTGCTGGTACGACTCGCCGTGCGAGTCACTGGTACGAGTCCAGACCGCTGTCGTGGCCCGAACTCATCGGTACGCGTCCGTGCCGAAACGAAAGCGTTCCGATACGGGAGTGTACCGATACTGAGGCGTTCCGGTACACTGGCGTATCGATTGAGGAACGCCACACCGGATCCCGGGAATAAAGCCGGGATAAGGACTGATCGAGAGCCGGACCCGGCGCACCGCTTCGGACGAAGGAGAAGGGCACATGACGTCGCAGGCCGCGGACGGACCGGAGACGGTCGCCGCCTCGCGCCGCTCCAAGATCACGCCGGAGCGTGAGCAGGAGTTCTTCGACGCCGTGCTCGAGCAGATCCGCGAGTGCGGGTACGAGGCCGTGACCATGGAGGGCGTGGCCGCCAGCACGCGGTGCAGCAAGTCCACGCTGTACCGGCAGTGGAAGACCAAGCCCCAGTTCGTGGTGGCCGCCCTGCGCTCCCGGCAAAGCAAGCGTCTCGGTGGCATCGACACCGGGTCGCTCGCCGGGGACCTGCGGGAGGCCGCCCGCGCGATCGGACGCTGGTCCACCACGGACACCAAGCTGCTGCAGGCCCTCGGCCACGCCGTCACCCAGGACGCGGAACTCGCGCAGGCGCTGCGGGAGGCGGTGGTCTACCCGGAGATCGAGGCGCTGCGGGAACTGCTCCGGCGCGGGGTCGAGCGCGGTGAGGTGTCCGCCGACAACCTGGCGCTGGAGTACATCCCGGCCCAGATGTTCGGCATCGTGCGCGCCCGGCCCATCCTGGGCGACGGGTACGCCGACCCCGACTACATGGTCTGTTTCGTGGAGGCCGCCGTACTGCCGGTCCTGGGCCTGAGCTGAGACGCAGGCCGCCGTCCACGGGATGACTGGACGGTGACCTGGCCGCGCCGCACCGTGGGGACGGGGGCGGCGCGCACCCCCCGGCCGGGTGGGGCTCCTCCTTGAGCGGAGGGGAGCCCCGCCCGGCCGACCACTGTCCGGGGCCGCGGTCCGGGGTCAGACGTTGTGGCCGTCCCCGCCGCCGGTCGACACCTTGATGCCCTTGGTGATGTCGTCGATCACGGACTCCTTCTGACCGACGTCCACGCCGAAGCGGACCACGACGATCTCCGAGGGGTTCGCGGGCGACGGGAAGGCGAGCGACTCGACGTAGCCGTCGGCGCCCTTGCTGGTGATCGCCTTCCAGCGGACCAGATAGCCCTTCTGCCCGGCCACGGTCACGGCCTTGGACTCCAGCACGTCGTGGGAGGTGATCGAGCCGTAGGTGGTGCCGCCGTAGGACTCCTTGGCGTTCGCCGCGATGTCGGCCTTCGCCACCGCCTCGGCCGTGCTGCCGGCCGTCTTGAGCACGGAGGCCGGCGCCGAGTACGCACCGCCCTTCGTGCAGGTCTGGGAGGTGTCGCCGGGGCACTTGTAGGACGCGTCGGACGTGACCGAGGCGCCCACCTGGATCTGCTGCCCGTACCAGCCGTCCGGGATGGGCAGGCTGATCCCGCTGATCGGGTCGGCCACCGAACCGCTGGTGATCTTCGGCGCCTCCGACTGCCCGGGAGCGGGCGACTGACCGCCGTCGCCGCCGCCCGAACCGCCCGAACCACCCGAACCACCCGAGCCGCCCGAACCCCCGGAGCCGCCGCCCTGACCGCCGAATCCGCCCTGCCCGCCCGGACCCTGCTGGGAGGCGTTGCCGTTCGAGCCGCCGTTGTCGGTCAGCGCCCACACGCCCACCCCGATGCCGGCCAGCACCGCCGCGGCCACGGTGACGGCTATGCCCGTGCGCAGACCGCGCCTCGGGGCGGCCGGCGGGTGCGCGGGGTACGCCGGATAGGCGGGATACGCCGCGTACGCCGGATCCGCCCCGGCCGTCGGCGACTGCGCCGGGGGACCCCATACGGCGGCCGAGCCCACGGGTCGGGTCCGGTCCGTCCATGCCTTGCCGTCCCACCAGCGCTCGGCGGCGGGACCCTCACTCGTCTGCCCCGGATCGGGATACCACCCGGGAGGAGTCACCTGCGTCATGCCCCCACCGTATGAGGCGTCGGTGAAAGCGGGATGAGAGGATCCGGTCTTCCCCCCTCCGCCGCCTCGCGAGGCTCCCCAGCGGCAGGTCACACCCCGGGTGCGTCGACCCGTCGCGACCGGTGTCACCCGTCACGGGAACGGGTGGCCCGACCGGGCTCCGATCGCCGACGGCGACGGCTACGCTCGACCTCGGTACGTCGTTCGGGCGACTCGGGGAGGTAGCGGGATGACGGAGGCAGGGCCCATGGGGGCCGCCTCGGACTCCCTGTGGGAGCGCGAAGAGGAGATCGCCGCCGTCGAACAGGCGGTGGACGCCCTGTGCGTCGACCGTTCCTCCCCGGGCGGCCTGCTGGTGATCCGGGGCGAGGCGGGCCTCGGCAAGACCAGGCTGCTCGCCGAGATCCGGCGCATCGCCGAAGAGCGCGGCTGTGCCGTCTGGTCGGCCCGCGGCACCGAGACCCTCAGGTCCGTCCCCTTCAACGTGGTGCGCCGGCTGTTACAGCCCGCGCTGATCTCGCTGATGCCCGAGGAGGCCCGCGAGTACCTCGGCGACTGGTACGACGTCGCGGGCCCCGCCCTCGGCATCACCGAACCGGGCGAGCGCCAGGCCGACCCGCAGGGCGTCTGTGACGGCCTGGTCACCGCCGTCCGCCGACTGGCCCGGCGCGACTGGCCGTTGGTGCTGCTGATCGACGACGCGCACTGGGCCGACCAGGAGACCCTGCGCTGGCTCGCCGCGTTCGCCGAGCGCCTGGAGGACCTGTCGGTGCTGGTCGTCGTCACCCGCCGGCCCGCCGACCTCAGCGGTGAGAGCGCCCGCCACCTGGAGGCCGTCGCCGCCGCGGCCGGCCCCGCCGCCGTACTGCACGCCCTCACCCCCGAGGCCACCGCGGGCCTCACCCGCGCCACCCTCGGCGCGCACGCCGACGCCCCGTTCTGCCGCGAGGTGTGGGCCGTCACCGGCGGCAACCCGTACGAGACCGTCGAACTCCTCGCCAAGGTCCGCGACAGCGAGCTGGAGCCGACCGAGGCCGGCGCCGCCGAACTGCGCGCCCTCAACCGCTCGGCCCGGGGCGGCGGCCTCGTCGCCCGCCTGGAGGAACTGGGCATCGACGCCACCCGGTTCGCCTGGGCGGCCGCCATCCTCGGCACCGGCATCACCGTCGACCTGGTCGCCCGGCTCGCCACCATGCACCACGACGACGCCGCGCGCTGCGCCCGACTGCTCCAGGGCGCCCGCATCCTCACCGGGCCCGACCCCGCCGGCGCCCAAGGGGACGGCGCGGAGCTGGAGTTCGTCCACCCGCTGATCGCCTCCGCCGTCTACAACTCCATCCCGGACGCCCTGCGCACCGCCATGCACGGCATCGCCGCCCAGGTCGTCAGCGACTCCGGGCTCGGCGCGGCCATGGCCTCCCGGCATCTGCTGCGGGTCCACCCGGACGACGACGAGGAACTCGTCGCGCAACTGCGCGAGGCCGCCCGCGAGCACCTCGCCGTCGGCGCCCCCGACGCGGCCCGCCACTGCCTGGAACGCGCCCTGCTGGAACCGCCCACCCCGGACGTCCACGCGCACGTCCTCTACGAACTCGGCTGCGCCACCCTCCTCACGGCGCCGCCCGCCACCACCGTCGACCACCTCCGTGCCGCGCTCGCCCTGCCCGGACTCCAGGGCGACACGAGGGTGGACGCCGTCTTCCGGCTCTCCCAGGCGCTCATGCACAACGACCAGTTGGAGGAGGCCGTGCGCACCGCCGAGGCGGAGGCCGCCCGGCACGAGGACGGCCCCGCCAGACGGCGGCTGCAGGCCGGGCACTTCATGTGGGAGGCCGTCTACGTCGGCGAGGCCATCTCCCCCGACCGCTCCGAGCGCCTGGCGGCGCTCGCCCGCACCTGCACCGGCCGCGACAACTCCGAGCGCGCCCTGCTGATGCTGCGCGGCTTCGACGCCCTGATCCAGGGTCAGAACGCCGAGGAGGTCGTCGAGTTCTGCGACCGCTCCCTGGTCAACGGCCGGCTCGCGCCGGGGCTCGGCTGGACCGACACCGAGTGGGGCTTCGAACTGCTGCTGATGCTCGGCAACTGCTACGCCTTCACCGACCGTCTCGACCGCGCCGACAGCCTCTACAACGAGGCCCTGCACGCTTACGAGTCGGCCGGCTGGAGCGGCGGCCACCTCGCCCTGGCGCACGCCTGTGTGGGCCTCGGCCACCGGCGGCGCGGCCGCCTGCGGGAGGCGGAGACCTCCCTGCGCGAGTCGCTGCGCCTGGCCGAACGCGTCGGCCGCGGGCTGCCGTTGTACTGGAACGCCACCTGCAACCTCGTCGACACCCTGCTCGCCCGCGGACACGTCGAGCAGGCCTGGGAGATCGCCGAGCAGTACGGGTTCGCGCCGCCGTACCCGTCCACGATCGCCATGCCGGACTCACGGTCGGTGCGGGGCCGGCTGCTGCTCGCCGTCGGCCGGACCGAGGAGGGGATCGCCGAACTGGAGGCGGCCCAGAAGGCGGCGGCCGCCCGGGGCCGGCAGAACCCGGTCATCGTGCCCTGGGCACTGGACCTGGCGCGGGCCCTCGCCACGAAGGACCCGGACCGTGCCGCACGGCTCGCCGCGGACGCCCGTCGGCAGGCCGAGCGGTTCGGCACGGACACGGCGATCGGCGAGGCTCTGCGGTGTGCCGCGGCGCTGGAGAGCGGGCAGCGCGCGGCCCGGCTGGCCGCCCAGGCCGTGGCCTGCCTGGAGGCCTCGCCGTGCCAGTACGAGCACGCGGCGGCACGGATCGAGTACGGCATCGCCGCGCGGCAGGACGCCGACCTCGGACGGGGTCTGGCGCTGGCCCGTTCGTGCGGGGCGGACGGCCTGGTGGCGCAGGCACGTCAGGCACTGGAGGCGGGGCACGCGGTCCGGTAGGTCACAGCGCCAGCAGCTGGTCCGTGACCGCCGACAGACGCTTGTGCACCTCTCGGTCGTACGTCGCCTCGTGCGCCCTCGACGGGGTCGTGCCGTCGAAGTAGCCGCCCGTGCCCCGGTCCTCGGTGGCCAGGGACAGGACACCGACGGCGCCGTCGGCGACCGTGTTCCAGGGGGTGACGCCGCCCTCGCGGACCATGGCCGTGTCCATGAAGGTCGCCGGATGCAGCACGTTCACCGCCACCCCGGAGCCCGCCAGTTCCTCGGCCAGGGCGAAGGTGTGCGCGGCCAGGGCGAACTTGGCGCGGCAGTACGCGGCGAAGCCGGCGTAGCCGCGCCGGAACTCGATGTCGTCGAAGTCGACCGGTTCCTGGCCCACCGAGCCGACGTTGACGATCCGCGCGGGCGTGTTCGCGCGCAGCACCGGCAGCAGCGCCCGGGTGAGGACGACGGGCGCCAAGTAGTTGACCGCGAGGCGCAGTTCGTGCCCGTCGACGCTCAGCTCGCGGCCCGTGCCGGGGACGCCCGCGCCCACGCCCGCGTTGTTGATCAGGACGTCCAGGTCGGGGTGGGCGCCGGCCACGTGCGCCCCCAGCTCGCGGACCTGTGCGAGCGAGGCGAGGTCGGCGACGAAGCCCTCGGCGTCTCCCTCCGTGCGCAGCTCCTGAACCAGCCGCTCCGTACGGTCCGGATCGCGGCCGTGCGCGAGGACGACATGGCCCGAGCGGACCAGCTCGAAGGCGACGTACCGGCCCAGACCTGAGGTGGCGCCGGTGACGAGAATCGTGGACATGCCCCTACCGTAGGCACGCGGCGGGGGCATGTGCGAGGTGCTGCTGGAGCTACGACCAGCAGGGTCACCCTTGTTCCTCGTCCTCCTCCGCCAGCACCCGCTGGGCCGTCGCGAAGGCGGAGTTCGCCGCGGGCACCCCGCAGTACACCGCCGTCTGCAGCAGCACCGCGCCGATCTCCTCGGGCGTGAGCCCGTTGCGCCGGGCCGCCCGGACATGCATGGCGAGCTCGTCGTAGTGGCCGTGGGCGACCAGCGCGGTGAGCGTGATCATGCTGCGCTCGCGCCGGGAGAGCGTGGGGTCGGTCCAGATCTCGCCCCAGGCGTAGCGGGAGATGAAGTCCTGGAAGCGGGCGGTGAAGGGCGTCTGGCGGGCCTGCGCCCGGTCTACGTGCGCGTCCCCGAGGACCTGCCGCCGCACCTCCATGCCACGCCCCGCGCCTCCCCCGCCGAGGTGGGCCCGCAGGGCCGTGAGCACGGCTCGGGGGCACTGGGCGGGGGCGAGGTGCCCGGCGCCCGGCAGTTCGACGAGCGTGGAGCCGGACACGGCGTCCGCGATCTCCCGCAGATGCGGCGGCGGGGTGGCCCGGTCCTCGCGTCCGGCGATCAGCAGGGTGGGCACGGAGATGTCGGCGAGCCGTTCACGCAGGTCGAACGCGGCCAGCGCGTCACAGCAGGCCGCGTACGCCCCGGGGTCGGCGGCCCCCTGGTCCCGCACGAGTTCGGGATCGGTGAAACCGGGCGTGAACCAGCGCGCCGGAGCGTTCTCCACGAGCCACTCAAGGCCCTCGCGCCGTACCCGCTCGGCCCGCTCCTCCCACGGCCCGGCGCCGTTGAAGTGGGCGGAGGAGCAGATCACCGCCAGCGACGACACCCGCTCGGGATGGTGCACGGCGAGATGCAGGCCGACGGCCCCGCCCAGCGACACACCGGCGTAGGCGAACCGTTCGACGCCGAGTGAGTCGGCGAGCGCGAGCACCAGACCGGCGAGGTCGGCGACGGTGGCGCCGGGCCCGATCAGCCCGGGCGCGGAGCCGCCGTGCCCGGGCAGGTCCCAGCGCACCACCCGGTGGGTGGCGGACAGCTCGGGCGCCACCTTGTCCCACAGGGCGTACGACGTCCCGAGGGAGGGCCCGAGCAGCAGCGGAGGGGCGGAAGCGGGGCCCTCCGTGCGGTGGTTGAGGAGTTTCTCGGTCAACGTCGCTCCAGAGCACGGTCGGTGAGGTCTCCGGCGGAGCCGGTGCAGCGGGCGGGGTCGGTGAGCTCGGTGAGGTCGATGTCCTTCAACTCGAGCTCCTCGGCGAGGAGTTCGCCGAGGGAACGGCCCTCCGTGTAGGTCCGCCGGGCTGCCTCCGTCAGCAGGGACTTGGCGCGGGCGCGGCCCAGCACCGGTGCCAGCTCGGCGGACAGCCGCTCCGAGACGATCAACCCGTGGGTGAGACCGAGGTGTTCGCGCATCGCGGCGGCGTTCACCCGCAGCCCCTCGGTCAGTTCGGCCGCGTCCCGGGCGGCCCCGCCGACCAGCCGCAGCAGATCCCGCAGCGGCTCCCACTCGGCGTGCCAGGCCCCGGCGGGCCGCTCGTCCTCGGCGGCCATCGAACCGTAGAGCGTGGCCGCCAGCAGGGGCGCCCGTCGCGCGGCGGCCGCGATCAGCGTGGAGCGTACGGGATTGGCCTTGTGCGGCATGGCCGACGAGCCGCCGCCGCTGCCCTCCGCGACCTCGGCGATCTCGGTGCGGCCGAGGACGAGCACATCCGCCGCGATCCTGCCCAGCGCCCCGGCCGTGAAGGCCAGACAGCCGGCGAGGTCGGCGATCGGGGTGCGCAGGGTGTGCCAGGGCAGAAGGGGCTCCCGGAGGCCGAGTTCGCGGGCGAAGGCGGCCGTCAGCGCCCGGGTGTCCTCGGCGCCGTAGGCGGTGAAGGCGGCCAGGGTGCCGGCCGCGCCGCCGAGTTGGGCGGGCAGGTCCTCCCGTACCGCCCGGACGCGGTCCCGTGCGTCGAGCACCAGTGACCGCCAGCCGGCCGCCTTCAGCCCGAACGTCGTCGGTACGGCGTGCTGGGTGAGCGTGCGTCCCGGCAGCGCGGTGTCCCGGTGCGCGGCCGCGAGCCGGGCCAGGGCCCCCTCGGTGCGGGCGAGGTCGGCCAGGACCACGTCCAGGGTGCGCACGGCTACCAGCATCAGCGCCGTGTCCATGATGTCCTGGCTGGTCGCGCCCCGGTGGACATGGGGGCCGTACTCCTCGCCCACGGCCTGCGTCAGGTCCGCGACCAGGGGGATGACCGGGTTGCCGCCGGAACGGGCGCGCCCGGCGAGGGAACGCACGTCGAAGCGGCCGGCGGCGGCCGCCTCGGTCACCGCCGCCGACGCCTCGTGCGGGGCGAGATCCAGTGCGGCCTGGGCGCGGGTGAGGGCCGCCTCCGCGTCGAGGAGGGCCTGCAGGAAGGCCGTGTCGGAGGTCGCGGAGGCGGCCGGGGAGCCCACCCACCCGGGGGCGAGCAGGCCCGTGTCGTCGGGGTCGACAGAGGTCACGTGAACTCCAGGAAGACCGTCTCGCCTTCGCCCTGAAGGCGGATGTCGAAACGGTAGGTCCCCTTGCCCTCGTCCCGCGCGATCAGCGTGTCGCGTCGCGCCCCGTCCAGCCGGGCCAGCAGCGGGTCGGCGGCCAGCGCCGTCTCGTCGCCCGGCAGGTAGATCCGGGTGAACAGGTGCACCAGGAGCCCGCGTGCGAACACGCACACGCTGATGTACGGGGCGCTGCGCCCGTGGGCGCCCGGCCGCAGGGTGCGCGCGTACCAGTGGCCGTCGGCGTCGGTCTGGATGCGCCCCCAGCCGGTGAACTCCACGCCGTTGCGGCCCAGATAGCCGCCGGTCGCCGGGTCGCGGCGGATCGAGCCGTCGGTGGTGGGCACATTGCCGTCGGGGTCCGCGCCCCACAGCTCGACGAAGGCGTCGGGCAGCGGCTCGCCCGCGCCGTCCAGGACGTACCCGTGGACGGTGACGGTGTCCGGGTGTCCGACGGGCGCGATCTCCTCGCCGCCGCGGAAGGGCAGCGCGTACCCGTAGAAGGGGCCCACCGTGTGCGAGGGGGTGGGCAGAACGCTCTCCGGCCTGTTGGTGTCGATCTTCGTCATGGCAGGTCAGCGCCCTTCCTCGAGCCAGGTGGCGTTCGGTCCGTCCAGCACGATGTCCCAGTGGTAGCCCATCGAGAACTCCGGCACGGACAGGCTGTGGTCGTAGGTGGCGACCAGCCGCTGCCGCGCCGCGTCGTCCGTCACCGACTGGATGATCGGGTCGTAGGGGAACAGCGGGTCGCTCGGGAAGTACATCTGCGTCACCAGCCGCTGGGTGAACGCCGTGCCGAACATGGAGAAGTGGATGTGGGCAGGCCGCCAGGCGTTGAGGTGGTTGCGCCAGGGGTAGGGGCCGGGCTGGACGGTGGTGAAGTGGTAGCGGCCCTCGGCGTCCGTGAGGGTACGGCCGACACCGGTGAAGTTCGGGTCCAGCGGGGCGTCGTGCTGCTCGCGCTGATGGGCGTAGCGGCCCGCGGAGTTGGCCTGCCAGATCTCGATCAGCTGGCCGCGCACGGGCTTCCCGGCCCGGTCCAGCAGGCGGCCGGAGACGGTGATGCGCTCGCCGATCGGCTCGCCCCGGTGGTGCCGGGTGAGGTCGTTGTCGATCTCGGTGATGTCGCGCTCGCCGAAGGCGGGGGAGTGCAGCTCCACCAGCTCCGGGTCCTTGCTGACGTCGATGGCGACCGGCGGCTGCAGCGGGTGGCGCAGCACGGAGGAGCGGTAGGGCGCGTAGTCGCGGCGCGGGTGGTGTTCGACGGGGGCGCCGTCGGCGACCCGCTTCTCGTACGCGGCGCGCTCCGCCGCGATCTCCTGGTCGATGTCGTGCTGGGTGAGAGTCATGGGGATTCCTCGGGGGTTTCCTAATGTTCGAGGACGAGGACGAGGACGAGGGCGAGGCCCTGGCCGACGCCGACGCAGAGGGTGGCGACGCCGGTGCCGGAGCCCTTGCTGGCGAGCTGGTGGGCGACGGTGCCGGCGAGGCGCAGGCCCTAGCGGGTGGCCGAGCGCGATGGCGCCCCCCTGTGGGTTGAGGACGGCCGGGTCGAAGCGGATTAATCAGAGTACTGACTATTTCGGTGAAGTTTCCTTCACGCTGCCATCGGAGCCGCCCGGCGTCAAGACCCCGGAGGTCAGTGGGCACGTGCGGGGCCGGAGACATTGGCCTGAACCCCCGGTATCGTTCAGTGCACCAACGAATTCGACACGGGGAGCGCACATGGCAGCGGTGGACCTCGCCACCCACCCCGGGCATCTCGCCCGGCGCCTGCAGCAGGCCCACTACCTGCTGTGGAACACGATGGTCTCGGAGGAGATCACCTCGCCGCAGTTCGCGGTCCTCAACGCGCTCGTCGCCGAGCCGGGCCTGGACCAGCGCACGGTGGGGGAGCGGGTGGGACTCGACCGGTCCACCATCGCCGAGGTGATCAGCCGGCTCGGCAGGCGCGGCCTGCTCGACAAGGTGCGCGACCCGCAGGACGGCCGCCGGTTCCTGCTGCGTCTGACGGAGGACGGGGTGCGCACCCACCGCAAGCTGACCGTGCGCACCGCCCGGATGAACCAGGTCTTCCTCGCCCCGCTGTCGCCCGCCGAGCAGACGGTGTTCTTCGAGCTGATCCAGCGGGTCGCGGACGCGGCCGAGGGGCTCCGCAACCCCGCGGAGCCCCTGGCGGCGCAAGGCTGAGCGGGGCACCTGCCGCTCAGGAGGCCTTCGCGAACACGACCCAGACCTGACCCTTCGCGAAGTCGACGGGCTTGCCGTCGTTGGTCGTGAAGTCCGTGCCGTCCGTGGCCTTGGCGCGCTTCCAGCCGACGTCGTAGGCCCTGCCGTCGCGCAGCACCTTCGCCCGGCCCGAGCCGACCGTGACGGTGTAGGGCGTGTTGTTGCCGAGGAAGTCGTGGAAGCGGGACTGGCGCATCGTCACGTACTGCACGACGACCGTCGCCGGGGCCACCGGCTGCCCGTCGGTCGTCCTGCTGGGCGTGCCGTCCATCGCGACCAGCCAGCCGTGGCGGCTCGCGGACCAGGTGAAGGTGAAGCGGGCGGCCGGGTAGCGCACGGTGAGCGAGGTGTCCGGAGTGCCGCCGGCGGGCGCGGGGCCGTAGCGGAAGCCGTTGGTCAGCGCGCCGGGGCCGGGGGCGGTGCGCATCAGACGGGCCGGGCGCAGATAGAGGTTGTGCGGTGCGGCCCGGTCGCTGCCGCGGAAGTAGGCGTCGGACGCCTTCTCCGGCGGCTCGGCCTTCAGCGGGGCCTTGGCGATCAGCGGCAGCAGCTTGTGCTGCGCCCCGGAGAAGGCGAGCGTCGGATCGTCGTACTGGCGCAGCAGTTCCAGATCGGACTCGCGGGCGCTGCGCACCGGGCCGACGGCCTTGGGCAGGGTGCTCGCGTACACCGCCATCAGCCGGCTCAGTCCGCCCTCGACCTGTTCGACGTAGACGACGTCGGCCTGCCGCAGCCCGGTGTGGGGGCGGGCGTCGGGGGCGTTGTCGATCTTCACGGCGAGGACGTGGCCGTGTCTGGTGGCGCTGGTGGTCGGGCTCGGGGAGGTGGGGGTGGCGCTCGGCGGTTTGGTGCGGTCGCGGTCGTCGTCCGACGTGTGCGACTGCGTGCAGCCCGCCGCGAGCGCGGCGCTTGCCATGGCGGCCAGCAGGGCCACCGTCATCGAGACGTGTCGTCCGCGCGCCCGCCGTTGCGATCTGCCCACTGTGGCCCCGCATCCCGTGTCAGTGATTGTGCGTTTATAGGTTCATTGGTGGCCATACCCGCTCGGTTCTGGTTGCGCGCGTCGGGATACCCCGAATGATTCCGAACGACCCCGATGGGCGTACCGGGCGGCGCTTCGGCGGAGAGGGTCCGGGTACTCGGGCTGTCCATGCCACCGGAGACCCCTACGCGACGGAGGGAGCCCCACGCGATGAAGGCTGTGACCTGGCAGGGCAAGCGGGACGTACGGGTGGAGGACGTGCCCGATCCGAAGATCCAGGAGCCGACCGACGCGATCATCCGCATCACGTCCTCCGGTCTGTGCGGCTCCGATCTGCATCTGTACGAGGTGCTCACCCCGTTCATGACACCGGGCGACATCCTCGGACACGAACCGATGGGCATCGTCGAGGAGGTCGGCCCCGGGGTGCCGGACCTGGCCGCGGGCGACCGGGTGGTGGTGCCGTTCCAGATCGCCTGCGGCAACTGCTGGATGTGCCTGACCGGGCTGCCCACCCAGTGCGAGACCACCCAGGTCACCAGCGAGGGCATGGGTGCCGCGCTGTTCGGCTACACCCGGCTCTACGGCGCCGTCCCGGGCGCCCAGGCCGAGTACCTGCGGGTCCCGCAGGCCCAGTTCGGACCGATCAAGGTCCCCGAGGGCCCGCCCGACGACCGCTTCGTCTACCTCTCCGACGTGTTGCCCACCGCCTGGCAGGCGGTCGAGTACGCGAGCATCCCGAAGGGCGGCAGCGTCGCCGTGCTGGGCCTCGGACCCATCGGCGACATGGCCTGCCGGGTGGCCCGGGTGCGCGGCGCCGGCCGGGTCTTCGGCGTCGACCTGGTGAGCGAGCGACTGCGCAGGGCACGCGCCAGGGGCGTGGAGACGTACGACCTGAGGCACTTCGACAACGAGAAGGAACTGGTCGAGGCGATCCGCGCCGAGACCGACGGCCGCGGCCCCGACGCGGTGATCGACGCCGTCGGCACGGAGGCCCACGGCGGCGCGGCCGCCCGGCTCGCCCAGCAGGCCTCGGCGATGCTGCCGCGCAAGATCAGCGGTCCGTTCGCCGAACGCTTCAGCGTCGACCGGCTCGCCGCCCTCCACACCGCGATCGAGCTGGTCCGCCGCGGCGGCACCATCTCCCTGACCGGCGTCTACGGCGGCACGGCCGACCCGATGCCGATGCTCACCCTCTTCGACAAGCAGATCCAGATGCGCATGGGGCAGGCCAACGTGCGCCGCTGGAGCGACGAGATCATGCCGTATCTCACGGACGAGGACGAGCTCGGCGTCGACGACTTCGCCACCCACCGGGTACCGCTCTCGGACGCCCCGCACGCGTACGAGATGTTCCAGAAGAAGCAGGACGGCGCCGTCAAGGTGCTGATGACGCCGTGACTCAGCCGGGGGAGCCGAGGATCTCGTCCAGGTCATAGCGCACCGGCTCCTCCAACTGCGCGTAGGTGCAGCTCTCCGGCGTACGGTCCGGCCGCCAGCGGCGGAACCGGGCCGTGTGCCGGAAGCGCGCCCCGTTCTCCATGTGGTCGTACGCCACCTCGGCCACCCGTTCCGGCCGCAGCGGCACCCACGACAGGTCCTTCTTGCCCGACCAGCGGCTCGGCGCCCCCGGCAGCCGGGCCGTCTCGTGCGCCGCCTCGTCCGACCAGGCCGCCCACGGGTGCCCCGCCACGTCGTCCATCCGCAGCGGCTCCAGCTCCTCGACCAGCTCGGCCCGCCGCTTCATCGCGAACGCGGCCGACACGCCCACGTGCTGCAGCCGGCCCCCGTCGTCGTACAGCCCCAGCAGCAGTGAGCCGACGACCGGGCCGCTCTTGTGGAAGCGGTAGCCCGCGACGACGACGTCCGCGGTGCGCTCGTGCTTGATCTTGAACATGACGCGTTCGTCCTGGCGGTAGCGCAGGGTGAGCGGCTTGGCGATGACACCGTCCAGTCCGGCCCCCTCGTACTCCTCGAACCATCCCCGCGCCACCTCGATGTCGGTCGTCGCCGGCGCGAGATGGACCGGCGCGGTGACCCCCGCCAGCGCCCGGGTCAGCAGCGCCCGCCGTTCGGTCAGCTCCACGCCCGTCAGCGCCTCGTCCGCGAGCGCCAGGACGTCGAAGGCGACGAAGGAGGCCGGGGTCTTCTCGGCGAGCATCCGCACCCGGGAGTCGGCCGGGTGGATGCGCTCGGTCAGCGCGTCGAAGTCGAGCCGCCCCTCCCGGGCGATCACGATCTCCCCGTCCAGCACGCACCGCTTCGGCAGCCGCTCCTTCAACGCCTCCACCAGCTCCGGAAAGTACCTGGTCAGCGGTTTGCCGGTACGGCTGCCGAGCTCGACCTCGTCGCCGTCGCGGAACACGATCGCCCGGAACCCGTCCCACTTGGCCTCGTACTGCATGCCCGGCGGGATCTTCGCCACCGGCTTGGCGAGCATCGGCTTCACGGGCGGCATCACGGGCAGGTCCATGATTCCGATTCTGCGCGCATACGACGCCTCCCGCCCGGTGTGCGAGGTGTGCGCGGTGCGCCTACCGTGGCCGCATGGGCGAAGCGGTGGAACTTCAGGCGGGCGGCCGCACGGTCCGGCTCTCCAGCCCGGACAAGATCTTCTTCCCCGAGCGCGGCTTCACCAAGCTGGACCTCGCCCGGTACTACATCGCCGTCGGCCCCGGCATCCTGCGCGCCCTGCGCGACCGCCCCACCACCCTGGAGCGCTACCCGGACGGGGTGACGGGCGAGAACTTCTTCCAGAAGCGGGCGCCGAAGAACATGCCCGACTGGATCCCCACCGCCCACATCACCTTTCCCAGCGGCCGCAGCGCCGACGAGATGTGCCCCACTGAGGAGGCCGCCGTGCTGTGGGCCGCCCAGTTCGGCACGCTCACCTTCCACCCCTGGCCGGTCCGCCGCGACGACGTCGACCGCCCCGACGAACTGCGCATCGACCTCGACCCGCAGCCCGGCACCGACTACGACGACGCCGCCCGCGCCGCCCACGAACTGCGCGCCGTCCTCGACGAGTTCGGCGGGCTGAGGGGCTTCCCGAAGACCTCCGGGGGACGCGGACTGCACGTCTTCGTGCCGATCGAACCGCGCTGGACCTTCACCCAGGTACGCCGTGCCGCCATCGCGGTGGGCCGGGAGATGGAACGCCGGATGCCGGACCACGTGACGATCAAGTGGTGGAAGGAGGAGCGGGGCGAGAAGATCTTCATCGACTACAACCAGACCGCCCGCGACCGCACCATCGCCTCCGCCTACTCCGTGCGGCCCCGCCCGCACGCCCCCGTGTCGGCGCCCCTGCGCTGGGACGAGGTCGGCGTCGCGCATCCACGGGACTTCGACATCGCGACCATGCCCGCGCGCTTCGCCGAACTCGGCGACGTGCACGCCGACATGGACGACCACCGCTACTCCCTGGAGGCGCTGCTGGAGCTGGCGCGCAGGGACGAGCACGAGCACGGGCTCGGCGACCTCCCGTACCCGCCCGAGTACCCCAAGATGCCGGGCGAGCCCAAGCGGGTTCAGCCGAGCCGGGCCAGGAAGGACGGGCCTGGGGGTGCCTGAAGGCGCTCGCGTGCAGGCCCGCTGACCGATCATGGACGGGTGACGCTGCTCCTGACACACGGTGACCTGCGGACCCTCTTGGACGTCGACGACTGCCTCGACGCGCTGCGGGAGGGATTCCGCATCTCGGCCGCCGTGCCGGTGGCCGGCCGGCGGGTGCGGACCGATCTGCCGTTCCCGGGGACGGCCACCGCGCTGCTTCCCGGCCTGCTGCCCGGCGTCGAGGCGTACACGGTGAAGGTCAACGCCAAGTTCCCGGGCGCGCGACCGGCCCTGCGCGGGGTGATCTGCCTGCACAGCGGCGCGGACGGCGAACTGCTCGCGCTGCTGGACTCCGCCACGGTGACGGCCTGGCGCACCGGGCTGGCGGCGGCCCTGGGCACACACCTCCTCGCCGGGCACGGCGCGGCGACCGGGGTGATCGGGGCGGGCGCGCAGGCCGAGCTGATGCTGCGGGGGCTGGTGGCGCTACGGGGCCCGGGCGCGCTGGTCGTCCATGACACGGACGGCGGGCGGGCGGCGGAGTTCGCCGCGCGGCACGGGGGACGGGTGCTGGGATCGGCGGCGGAGGTCGCCGCGGCCGCCGATGTCGTCCTGCTGGCGACCTGGTCGCGGGAGCCGTTGTTCGGATTGGCGGACACGCGGGCCGGGCAGCACTTCACGAGCCTGGGCGTGGACGAACCCGGCAAGCGGGAGCTGGCGGCCGATCTGCTGGAGGCGGCGCTGCTGGTCGTCGACGACCGTGAACTGGCGGCGGAGGCGGGCGTGGTGGCGTCCTCCGGGCTCCCGGCCACGGCGGTGGCGGCGACGCTGGGCGAGGTGATCCGCGCAGAGCACCCCGGCCGGACGAGCGCCGAGGAGCGGACCGTGTACGCGCCGGTGGGTCTGCCCTGGCAGGACCTGGCACTGGCGTGGGCGGCGTACCGGCGGGCCGAGCGGGAGGGAGTCGGGCGGCGGATCGACCTGCTGGCGTGAGACAGATCGCCGAGAGCGCTCTCACAGCGTTCCCCGCCCGGAGCTATCCTGATCCGCACCCGCCGATGAGGAGCCTCGAAGTGACCGACACAGCGCCGCGTCCCACCCTGGAGGCCGTGGCGGCCCGGGCCGGGGTGTCGCGGGCCACCGTCTCCCGGGTGGTCAACGGCGGGGACGGGGTCAGGGAACCGCTCGTCGCCCGGGTGCGCCGGGCCGTCGAGGAACTCGGCTACGTGCCGAACCAGGCCGCCCGCAGCCTGGTCACCAAGCGGCACGACGCGGTCGCCGTGGTCATCGCCGAACCGGAGACCCGCGTCTTCGCGGACCCCTTCTTCGCCCTCCAGCTCCGCGGCATCAGCAAGGAGTTGACCGCCCACGACAACCAGCTGGTCCTGCTGCTGACCGAGGGCCGCGACGACCACGCCCGCGTCGGGCGCTATCTCGCCGGCGGCCATGTCGACGGCGCGCTCGTCTTCTCGCTGCACCTCGACGACCCGCTGCCGGGCCTGATCCAGCACGCGGGGGTGCCGACCGTGTTCGGCGGGCGCCCCGGCTGGAGCGACGGTCGCGGCGGGGCGCTGTACGTCGACAGCGACAACCGGGGCGGTGCCCGGGAGGCCGTACGTCACCTCGCCGCCCTCGGCCGCACCCGGATCGCGCACATCACCGGCCCCCTCGACCAGACCTCCGCGGCGGACCGGCTGGACGGCTTCCGGGACGTCATGGGCGACAGCGATCCGGGGCTGGTCGTGGAGAGCGACTTCACCCCGGCCGGCGGGGAACGGGCGATGAGGGAACTCCTGGACCGGCACCCCGACGTGGACGCCGTGTTCGCCGCGAACGACCTCACCGCCGCCGGTGCCCTGCGGGTGCTGCGCGAGCGGGGGCGGCGGGTGCCCGAGGACGTCGCCGTGATCGGCTTCGACGACATGGTGCCGGTCGCCGAGCAGACCGACCCACCGCTGACGACGGTCCGTCAGGACATCGAGGAGATGGGGCGGTTGATGGCGCGGCTGCTGTTGCGCCGGCTCGGCGACAAGGGGGCCGAGGCGGGCGGCGCGGGCACGCCGTCCAGTGTCGTACTGCCGACGACACTGGTACGGCGGGCCTCGGCCTAGGCGCTCCCGTCGCAGGACCGGCCCTTGTTCCGCGCTCCTTGTTCTGCGCCCTTGTCGTGCGCCCCTTACCCCTGCGGCGGAGCGCTCCTGATGACGGCGAAGCGGGCGCCGTACGGGTCGGCGAGCTTGGCGAAGCGGCCCACGCCCTCGATGTCCGTGGCGGGCAGGCGGACCGTGCCGCCCAGTCGCTCGGCCTCGGCGACCGTGGCGTCCGTGTCGGCGACCTCGAAGTACGGCAGCCAGTAGGCGCTGTCCTCGGACGGGTCGTCGGCCAGCGGCACGAGCCCGCCGAACATCGAGTCCTCGCCGCCCCCCGCGGGGTTGATCGTGGTGTACGTGCCGCCCGGGAAGGGCACCGCCGCCGTCTCCAGGCCGAGCGTCTCGTGGTAGAACCAGGCCGCCGCCGCGATGTCCGGGGTGTACAGCTCGACCCAGGACAGGGAACCGGTCTCGTTCGCCCGGTCGATGCCCTTGGTGCGGCCCGGCTGCCAGATGCCGAACGGCACGCTCGCCTTGTCGGCCAGGATCGCCATGTGGCCCTCGCCCATCACGTCCATGGGCTGCATCAGGACGCTGCCGTGCGCCTGCTCGGCGGCCTTGGCCGTGGCCTCGGCGTCCGCGCTCTGGAAGTAGACGGTCCAGGAGGGCGGGCCCTGCTCGGGCGTGGTCTGCATGCCGCCGGCCACGGTCTTCCCGTCGAGCTGGAAGAAGCCGTAACCGCCGGCGTCCGGTCCCGCCGACTGGAACGTCCAGCCGAACAGACCGCCGTAGAAGGAAGTGGCGCCGCCGATGTCGGAGGTACCGACGTCGATCCAGTTGGGAGCGCCGTTGACGAAACGGGTGGTGAGCATGTCGCCCTCCTCGGAAGGGTCCCGTTCTCTGCTCTGCCGAGTCTTGCACCGCCCACTGACAACGCGCTGCCGGAGCCACGCGGAGGACCGGAGACGTGAGGGAGTGACCGTGGGTCACCGGTGTCGGCCGTACGGTTTCGGCGCCGTTCCGCGCGCCGCCGTGCGCCGCGTGGTGCGCACACGTCACCATCGGGTGGCCGGGGGCCGTGAACGGCGTCATTGATCCCGCGTTGATCGAACGTTTTTCGCCGCCCGGCACGATCCCGTCCATGCACATCGACACGATCATCCCGGCCGACCTCGACTGGCAGGCCCAGGCGCTGTGCGCGCAGACCGGGGCGGACTTCTTCTTCCCCGAGCCGGGCAGCTCGGTACGCGAGGCGAAGCGCATCTGCGGCATGTGCGAGATGCGCCCGGCCTGCCTGGAGTACGCCCTGCGCAACGACGAGCGGTTCGGTGTCTGGGGCGGGCTGTCGGAGAAGGAGCGGCTGGAGCTCAGGCGGCACGGAAATCAGTGAGCCGCCGGGGCGGGGGAGCGGTTACGATCCGGGGGCGCACCCGGGCGTAGCGCAGAGGCAGGCGCACCCGCCTTGCCCAGGCGGAAGACATCGGTTCGAATCCGATCCCCGGGCTGCGTGCGGCCCTGTAGAGCAGAGGCAGACTCGCCACCTCATCAGGGTGGATACGCCGGTTCGAATCCGGCCGGGGCCGCGACCGCACAGGGGGCGGTAGCGCAGAGGCAGGCGCACCTTCATGGCATGAAGGACACGCCGGTTCGAATCCGGCCCTCCCCACGGCACGGCACGAACGGGGGCGGGATCCATGGGCGACGGCGCGGCGATCGGCGAGGAGGAGCTGGCCGCCTTCCACCGCACGGTCGGCAGGCTGCGCGAGCTGCCCGTCGACGACCCGGTGCGGCTGCGTGCCGAGCAGGTCGCCGCGTCCTTCGCCCGCGACGGACGGCTGCGGCGCCGCAGGGCGCGTGGTGCCGAGACCTCCGCCGCCGACGCCGAGGCGATGGCGGCGACCGCGACCGGCGCCCGCGACCGGCGCGAGGACGCGCCCCTGGCCGTCCCCGGCGACGCCGGCCTCTTCCGCAAGCCCCGCAGCTGCTATGTCTGCAAATCACCCTATCGACAGGTCGACGCCTTCTACCACCGCCTCTGCCCCCGCTGCGCCGCCGACAACACGGCCCGCCGGGGCCTGTCCACCGATCTGAGCGGCCGCCGCGCGCTGCTCACCGGCGGCCGGGTGAAGATCGGCTTCCAGCTGGCCCTGATGATGCTGCGCGACGGCGTGGAGCTGCTGGTCACGAGCCGCTTCCCGCACGACACCGTGCGCCGCTTCCGGGCCGAGCCGGGCAGCGGGAAGTGGCTCGACCGGCTGACCGTCCTCGCCGTCGACCTGCGCGACCCCCGTCAGGTACTGGGCCTGTGCGAGGAGTTGCGGCAGGAGGGCGAGCCGCTGGACATCCTCGTCAACAACGCCGCCCAGACGGTGCGGCGACCGCCCGAGGCGTACGCGCTGCTGGCCGGGGGCGAGTACGACGCGCTGCCCGAGGGGGCCAGACGGGCGCCGGGCTTCACGCCGATGCGGGCGCTGACGAGCGGCGCCGCGTCGCTGCCGGCCGCCCTGCGCGAGGCCGACGAGGCGGGCCTGCTGCCCGACCCGTCCCCGGAGAACTCCTGGTCCGCCCGGCTCGGCGCGCTCGACCCCGCCGAGGTCCTGGAGACCCAGCTGGTCAACGCGCTCGCCCCGGCACTGCTGTGCGACCGCCTGCTGCCGCTGCTGCTCGCCTCGCCGCACCCGCGCCGCTACGTCGTCAACGTGACAGCAGTCGAGGGCCGTTTCGCGGTCCGCAACAAGATGGCCGGCCACCCGCACACCAACATGGCCAAGGCCGCCCTCAACATGCTCACCCGCACCGGCGCGGCCGAACTCGCCGAGCAGGGCGTGCACATGTGCTCCGTCGACACCGGCTGGATCACCGACGAGAACCCGGCCCCGAAGAAGCGGCGCATGGCCGACGCCGGTTTCCGCACGCCGCTGGACGTCGTGGACGGGGCGGCGCGGGTGTACGACCCGATCGTGCGCGGCGAGGCGGGTGATCCCGTGTCGGGGGTGTTCCTGAAGGACTACCGGGAGGCGGAGTGGTGAGCGGGGAACCCGAGGACTTCGGGGCGGAGGACGCGGGCGTGGATGCCGCCGGTTTCGCCGGAGTACCGTCCGTCGTGCCCCGCCCGGCCGCCGAACTGGCCCCGCTGCTCGACTGGTTGCGGGCCGGCCGCCCCGCCGGTGAACGGCTGGACTTCACCGCGGGTACGGCGCTGCCCGACGGGCGCCTCGACCTGTGCAAGCAGGGCCTGGGCGCCAAGGGCGCCGCCCTGGTCGCCGAGGCGCTCGCCCAGGGGCCTTCGCCGGTACGGCATCTGCTGCTCGGGACCGACGGTCTGGGCGACGCCGGGGCGGCCGCCGTGGCCGGTTCGGGGACCGGCGTCGAGACGCTCTACCTCGGCTGTAACGGGATCACCGAGGGCGGCGCCTGCCGGATCGCCGACCAGCTGCGGGCCTCGCCGCAGGTCGTCACCGGGGTCTGGCTCAAGCGCAATCCGCTGGGCGCCGGGGGCGGCCGGGCGGCGGCCGAACTCATCGACGCCGCACGGTCCTTGCGCACCCTCGACCTCGTCCAGACCGGCCTGGACGCGACGGGCGCCGTCGTTCTGGCGGACGCCCTGCTGGCCGCGGCGGGCAACGGCCGCCGGATCGAGCGGCTCTTCGTCGGCGGCAACCCGCTGGGGGAGGCCGGAGCACGGCCGCTCGCCGAGCTGGTCAGGGCGGGCGCGATCGACGAACTGTACGTGTCCGCCGCCCGGTTGGGCGACGGCGGGGCGGTGTGTCTCGCCGAGGCCCTGGAAGGGGCACCCCACGGACGGCTCACCCGGCTGTCCGTCGCGAGCAACGGCATCGGCCCGTCGGCGGCGGCCCGGCTGGTGACGGCGGCGACCGCCGCCGGAGTGCGGCTGCTCGACCTCGGCCGGGTGCGGGCGGCCGCGGTGCTCGGCGCGGCGGACAACCGCCTCGACCTCGCCGCCGCCCGGTCCGTCGCCGACGCCCTCGCGGACACCCCCGGCCATCGGCTGACCCATCTGGTCCTCAGCCACACCGGCCTGCGCAGCCGCGAGGCCCACCGCCTCCTGTACACCGCCCCGCGCGCCACCACGGCCACCCGTTTCGTCCTGGGCCGGGGCATCGCGGCCAGCGTCAAGCGCCGGCTGGACGCCCTCAGCGCCCATGTCCCGCCGCCGTCGGTCCCGGTGGACGTGGCGGCCGTACGCAGCGTGCACCGCACCCGGCCGCCGGCCCGCGGCTGACGGCGTCACCGCCGCGCGGGCAGGAGGGAGATCCGGCTGTCGTCAGGCTCCCGCCCGTGCCGCCATCCGCGCCTTGCGCGCCGCGAGCCGCTCGTCGAACTTCGCGGCCTCCGAGTCGAGCCCGCCCATGAACATGCCGAGTTCCTCCTGCGCCTGCCGGCCCTCGCCGTCGAGGCCGTCGATGTCCAGGACCTTCAGGAAGCGCAGGACCGGCTGCAGGACGTCGTCGTGGTGGATGCGCAGGTTGTAGACCTCGCCGATCGCCATCTGCGCCGCCGCCCGCTCGAAACCGGGGATGCCGTGGCCGGGCATGCGGAAGTTGACGACGACGTCCCGGACGGCCTGCATGGTCAGGTCGGGGGCGAGCTCGAACGCGGCCTTCAGAAGGTTGCGGTAGAAGACCATGTGCAGGTTCTCGTCGGTCGCGATACGAGCCAGCATCCGGTCGCAGACCGGGTCGCCCGACTGGTGGCCGGTGTTGCGGTGCGAGATGCGGGTCGCGAGCTCCTGGAAGGCGACGTAGGCCACCGAGTGCAGCATCGAGTGGCGGTTGTCCGACTCGAAGCCCTCGCTCATGTGGGCCATGCGGAACTGCTCGAGCTTGTCCGGGTCCACCGCGCGGGAGGCGAGCAGGTAGTCCCGCATCACGATGCCGTGCCGGCCCTCCTCGGCGGTCCAGCGGTGCACCCAGGTGCCCCAGGCGCCGTCGCGGCCGAAGAGCGAGGCGATCTCGTGGTGGTAGCTGGGCAGGTTGTCCTCGGTGAGGAGGTTCACCACGAGCGCGATACGGCCGATCTCGGTGACCTTCGACTGCTCCTTGTCCCACGCCTCCCCGTCCTCGAACAGGCCGGGGAAGTTGCGGGCGTCCGACCACGGCACGTACTCGTGCGGCATCCAGTCCTTGGCGACCTTCAGATGCCGGTTGAGTTCCTGCTCGACCACTTCCTCGAGGGCGTACAGCAGCCGGGCGTCGGTCCAGACGGCAGGGCTGCCGAGGTGCGGGGAAGTGATCGTCACGGGGACTCCAGGGGACGGGCGACACGGGGAACGACCGGCGAGCGGCACCGGAACCTACGGAATCGTAGGCTACGAATCCGTAGGTTACGATTCCGTAGGTTAAGTGCGCTGTAAAGATCGCTGATCAGGCCCCTGCCAACGGTGTCCGGGGGTGTCCCGCAGTGTTCAGGGCAGCCCCAGGACCCGCAGGTCCCGGGGCCGAAGGGGTAAGTCGTCCACCCGTCAGGCGTACAGCTCCCTGAGCCGCACCGAGAGGCATGTCACACAGCCCTCGAGCTTCTCGAACTCGCTGATGTCGACCAGGACGGGCTCGAAGCCGAGGTCGGCCAGCAGCTCGGCCGTCTTCGGCGCGCTCGCGGCCATCAGCAGCTCGCCGCCGCCGAGCAGCACCACATGGGAGCCGGCCTCCTCGGGCACCGACAGGAAGCGCGGGAACAGCGAGGGCCGGTCCACCTTCGGGATGTGCCCGATGACGGTCCCGTCCGGCAGCGCGGTGACCGCCGACTTCAGGTGCAGCACCCTGCTCACCGGTACGGCGACGACCTGGGCGCCGAGCGGTTCGAAGGCGGCGCGCAGCTGCTGCACCCCGGCCGCGTTGGTACGTCCGCCCCGGCCGACGTAGATCGTGTCGCCGATCTTCAGCACGTCACCGCCGTCGAGGGTGCCCGGGTCCCAGATCCAGTTCACCGAGCAGCCGAGGCGGGCCACGGCCTCCTCGACCCCCATCGTCTCCTCGCGCCGCGACTCGGCGCCGGGCCGGGTGATCAGCGCCACGTTCTTGTACATGACGACCGTGTCCTCGACGAACACCGAGTCGGGACAGTCGTCGGCCGGGTCCACCTCGACCGTCTCCCAGCCGTGTGCCCGCAGCGTCTCGACGTAGCCCTCCCACTGTTCCACCGCGAGGTCCGCGTCGACCTTCTCCCGCTCGATGTGCGTCACCAGACCTTCGGCGAGGCGCGGGCTGGGGCGGCGGACGAGGGCCTTCTTGCTGGGCACGACGGGACTCCGTATCGGCGGGACAGTGGACCGGGCCCCGTCACGGGGCCCGGTCCGCCATCATGCAGGGCGGATCCGCGCAGGCAAAACCCCCGTGGTCAGGCCGTACCCCTGTCGAGACCGGGCAAGCCCACCTCCTCCGGTGTCGTCTCCCGCAGCTCGCCGTCGAGCAGCAGCCACCTGGTGATTCCGATGGACTCCAGGAACGGCAGGTCGTGGCTGGCCACGATCAGCGCCCCCTCGTACGACTCCAGGGCCGTGGTCAGCTGCCGGACGCTCGCCATGTCGAGGTTGTTCGTCGGCTCGTCGAGCATCAGCAACTGCGGGGCCGGCTCGGCCAGCATCAGCGCCGCCAGGGCCGCCCGGAACCGCTCGCCGCCGGACAGCGTCGCCGCCCTCTGGTCGGCCCGGGCGCCCCGGAACAGGAAGCGGGCGAGACGCGCCCGCACCCGGTTGTTGGTGGCGCCCGGCGCGAACCGGGCCACGTTCTCGGCGACCGTCAGCTCGTCGTCGAGCACGTCGAGACGCTGCGGCAGGAAGCGGAGCGGCACGTGCGCGTGCGCCTCGCCCGACACCGGCTCCAGCTCACCGGCGATCGTGCGCAGCAGCGTCGTCTTGCCCGCGCCGTTGCGCCCGATGAGCCCGACCCGCTCCGGCCCGCGCAGATCCAGCCCGCCCGCCACGCGCGCACCGTACGCGAGCTCCAGGTCCAGCAGGGTGAGCACGGTACGGCCCGGCGGGACGGCCGTGTACGGCAGGTCGACGCGGATCTCGTCGTCGTCCCGTACGGCCTCCGCCGCCTCGTCGAGCCGTTCCCTCGCCTCGCTGAGCCGCTCCTCGTGCATGATGCGGTGCTTGCCCGCGGACTCCTGGGCCGCCCGCTTGCGCGCCCCCATGACGATCTTCGGCTCGCGCTTCTGGTCCCACATCTTCTGTCCGTACCGCTTGCGGCGGGCCAGTTTGACCTGGGCGTCGGCCAGTTCGCGTTTCTGCTTGCGGAAGTCGGCCTCGGCGACGCGCACCATCCGCTCGGCCGCCTCCTGTTCGATCGCCAGCGCATCCTCGTAGGCGGAGAAGTTGCCGCCGTACCAGGTGACCTCCCCGGAGCGCAGATCGGCGATCTGGTCGACGAGGTCGAGGAGTTCACGGTCGTGGCTGACCACCACCATGACCCCCGGCCAGGCGGACACGGCCGCGTACAGCCGGCGCCGCGCGTACAGGTCGAGGTTGTTGGTCGGCTCGTCCAGCAGCAGCACGTCCGGGCGGCGCAGCAGCAGGGCCGCCAGCCGCAGCAGCACCGACTCGCCGCCGGAGACCTCGCCGATGGTGCGGTCCAACTGGATGTGCCCGAGCCCGAGTTCGCCCAGGGTGGCGAGCGCGCGCTCCTCCACGTCCCAGTCGTCGCCGACGGTCTCGAAGTGCTCCTCGGCCACGTCACCCGCCTCGATGGCGTGCAGCGCGGCCCGCTGCGCGGCGATGCCGAGCGTCTCGTCGACCCGCAGCCGGGTGTCGAGCGTGACGTTCTGCGGGAGGTGGCCGACCTCGCCGGCGACGCGCACGAGGCCGTCGGCCGGGGTGAGTTCACCGGCGATCAGCTTCAACAGGGTCGATTTACCCGACCCGTTGACGCCAACAAGGCCGGTCCGCCCGGGGCCGAAGGAGACGTCCAGTCCCTCGAAGACGGGGCTGCCGTCGGACCAGGCGAAGAAGAGGGACGTGACAGTGATGGATGGAGACATACGGGGCCTCGCGGTTGCTCGATGCGGTCAGGGGCAAACGCGTGTCGAGACACCGGCGACCACGGAGGGCCGGAAGAGCCCTGAAAGGGAGGGGGCATGAAAAAGGCCCTGCTCCGTCGGGGACGGCTCACCTGCCGAGGTCGCACACGGCACACACCAGTGGTGGGTGACACGGTGTCTCAGGACCTCAGAGGAGCAACGTCCTTCTCCGATCGACGGCAACAGAACCGTCGTACACCGTAGGAGCGCCGCAGAGCGCTGTCAACGAATTAACGTGACCCCCGGATCGCACCGCCGATCGCACCGCACCAAGGAGACCTCGTGCCGCACGCTTCGCTCTCGCTCCCGGCCCGGCTGTGCCTGCTGGCCTGGGACTCCACGCCCGAGGCGATGGACACCGCCCGTCTGGTGCGGGCCGGGGCCCTCACCGAACTGGCCCGGCGGGGCCTGCTCACCGACGAGGACGGCATCGCCACCCCGGCCGACATGGACACCCTCACGGCGGACGCGGTCCTCGACGGTCTCCTGGAACTCGTCCGCGAGTCCCGGCCGCACCCGTGGCGGACCTGGGTGACGCTGCACGCGCGCGTGACGTCCGACGCGGTGCGCGAGCAGCTGACCGCCGACGGCTGTCTGCGGGCGGAGCGGAAACGGGTCCTGGGAGTCTTCCCCAGCGTGGACCACGTACTCGAACGCACCGACGTCGTGGAGGCGCTGCGGGAGGAGGCTCGGAGGCTCCTGGAGCAGCCCCCGCCGGTCCCGGAGGTCGCGGAGGTCCCGGAGGTCTCGGAGGAGGAGGCGGCCGCCGTGGCCCTGGCGGTCGCGGCCGGACTGCCCGCGCTGGTGCCGGACGGAGACCGCGAGCGTCACAAGGACCGGGTCGAGGAGCTGATCGCGCGAACCGGGGTGAGCGGGATCCTGAGCGAGCTGTGCTCGGCCCTCGCGACAGTGCCCCATTGATGTCGGATTCCCGCCGGCCTCCGCCGTACCTACGGCGAGCTCAACACCCTGCTGGGCGGGGCGTGTTGAACGCTCACGCGTCCCGCATCAGCTCCGCCAGGCCGTGGTCCAGGTCCAGCTGCAGGTGCTCCAGGCCGACGGGCACCAGCTCGTTCGCCGCGCCGAGGAAGCGCCGTACCTCCTCCGAGCGCACATGCACCACGGCCGTGCCCTCGGGGGCGTGGAACTCCAGGACGGTGCGGTCGTACCCGTACGGCCGCACCCGCACGTCGCCGTGCCCCTCCGGCTCCTCCAGGCCGGCCGACAGCAGTTCGCGCGAGAAGGTCCAGCAGACCTCCACACCCTCCAGCGTGGCAGGCGCCGGGAAGGTCATTCTGACCGCGAACGGGTCGCGGCGGTCGTAGTGCAGGGTGGCCGGGATGCTCGGCATACGCGGCGCGGCGGCCACGAGGCGGGCCTCGACGGGCTGCTCGATGACGGTGGACAACGCCTTGCTCCCTTGCTGCGGCTGGACGGGCCTGGCGGACGGATCGGTCCGGGCACTACTGGAGACGCCGGAACCGGCCGATCCGTGCACATGAATGCCGAGTGACCTCCGTCACCGCGTTCATTCACAGAAGTGACGAGTCCCACCTCCCGTGCCCCGGTGGGCACTTGTGGCCCGCACGGCCCTCTGGACGCCGTCCGGGCGGTCGGCTAGCTTCGCCCGCCATGAGGCGCTCGGGGAAGACACGAGGGACGAGACGGACGGTTCGCGCGATGGCGGCGGTGGCCGTGTGCTCGGCGGCACTGGCGGCCCTGACCGCCGTACCGGCGCAGGCGCACGAGCCGGGACACCGGGCGCCGCACTGGGAGCTCACGGACACCGGCAGGCCGGACGTTCGCTTCCGAGGGCTCGCGGCCGTCGGCCGGGACACCGCGTGGGTGGCCGGCACCGGGGGCACCGTGCTGCGCACCACCGACGGCGGGGCGAGCTGGCGCGACGTCTCCCCGCCCGGGGCCTCGGACCTGCAGTTCCGGGACATCGAGGCCTTCGACGCGCGGCGGGCCGTGGTGCTGGCCATCGGCGAGGGCGAGGCGTCCCGCGTCTACCGCACCGACGACGGCGGCGCGACCTGGACCGAGTCCTTCCGCAACACCGATGCGGGGGCCTTCTACGACTGCCTCACCTTCTTCGACCCCCGTCACGGCCTCGCGATGAGCGACCCGGTGGACGGCCGGTTCCGCATCCTGTCGACGAGCGACGGCGGCCGCTCCTGGACGGTGCTCCCGAGCAAGGGCATGCCGGCCGCCCTCGACGGCGAGGCGGGCTTCGCGGCGAGCGGACAGTGCCTGGTCGCGTCCGGACCGTCGGACGTGTGGCTGGCCACCGGAGGCGGGGCACGCGCGCGTGTGCTGCACTCCCGTGACCGCGGACTGACCTGGACGGCCGCCGACACGCCCATCCCGGCGGGCGACCCCGCCAAGGGCGTCTTCGCGCTCGCCTTCCGCGACCGCGTCCACGGCCTCGCGGTGGGCGGCGACTACCGCCCCGACCAGGCCTCACCGCAGGCCGCGGCACGCACCGGCGACGCCGGCCGCACCTGGCGTCCGGCCGACCGGCCGCCGCCCGCCTACCGCTCCGGCGTCGCCTGGCTCCCGCACAGCCGCACCGCCGCCCTCGCCGTCGGCCCCACCGGCACCGACCTCACCACCGACGGCGGCCGCACCTGGCGGACGGTCGACACGGGCTCGTACGACACCGTGGACTGCGCCGGTCAGGGCTGCTGGGCGGCGGGAGAGCAGGGAAGGGTGGCACGACTGGAGCGGTGACGTGCCGGAATGCGGGTACCCGGTCGCCGACTGCGAAAGGAGTGAGCGACGATGCCCGCAGGTTCCAGCCCCAAGCGTGAACGTCAGTACGAGCACATCAAGAAGAGCGCCGAGGACCGTGGCGAGAGCACCGGACGCGCCAAGGAGATCGCGGCCCGCACGGTCAACAAGGAACGCGCCCGGTCCGGCGAGTCGAAGACCGCCAGCCGCAGCTCGACCAAGGACATGTCCTCCAGCAGGCGCGGCGGCCAGCGTTCGGGCAACCGGACCGGCTCCCAGGGGCCGACCCGGGACCAGCTCTACAACGAGGCCAAGCAGCGCGGCATCGAAGGCCGTTCGCACATGAACAAGGACGAGCTGCAGCGCGCGCTGAACGCGAAGAAGGGCTGAGCCGGGCCCTTCAGTGGCCGGTCTCGCGGTACGCCTCCAGGGCGGGTGCCGTCCTGGTCGCGTCGAACTCGGTGACGCGGTACGTGCACACGCCGCCGGTGGCGAACGGGTCGCCGGCGGCGATCTCCTCGGCCCGCGCGCGGTTCTCGGTGAGGGCGAGGATGATCCCGCCCTCACGGGGGTTCTTGCGCCCGGCCATCAGGAAGACGCCCTTGCCGAACTGCTCGTCCAGCCAGGCCACATGGGCCGGAAGCAGGGCGTCGACGGCGTCGAGCGGGGCGGTGTAGGTCAGCTCCAGTACGAACATGATCGCGAGCCTACGCGGCCCCCGCGCGGGGCCGTAGGCTCGGTCCCATCATGACGACCGTACGCGTTCCCGCGGGCTGGCCCGCGACCGAGGACCAGGCCCGTGCCGTGCAGGACGAGTTGCGGGCGCGGGTGGTGCTGGACGAGCCCGGGCCGCCACCCGGCACGGGGCGGGTGACCGGCGTCGACGTGGCCTACGACGACGAGCTGGACCTCGTGGCGGCGGCCGCGGTGGTCCTGGACGCGGCGACCCTCGACGTGGTCGCCGAGTCCACCGCGGTCGGCCGCGTCTCCTTCCCGTACGTGCCCGGCCTGCTCGCCTTCCGCGAGCTCCCCACGGTCCTCGCCGCCCTGGACACCCTGCCCTGCTCGCCGGGCCTGGTCGTCTGCGACGGCTACGGCCTGGCTCACCCCCGCCGTTTCGGCCTCGCCAGCCACCTCGGTGTCCTGACCGGCCTGCCCACCATCGGCGTCGCCAAGAACCCGTTCACCTTCGCCTACGACGACCCGCCCGCCGCGCGCGGCAGCGGCTCCCCGCTCCTCGCGGACACCGAGGAGGTCGGCCGCGCCCTGCGCACCCGGGACTCCGTCAAGCCGGTCTTCGTCTCCGTGGGCCACCGCACGACCCTCGACAACGCCTGCGCCCACGTCCTCGCCCTGACCCCCACCTACCGCCTCCCGGAAACGACCCGCAGAGCGGACACCCTGTGCCGCCGGGTCCTGCGGGAGGCGACCCAAGCCCCGGGTTCTGGGGACACCGCTCGTTCGGGAGCCCGTGCGCCCGGGGGACGCGTTTGACCTGGGCGGGCCGGCTGCTCGTCGCGGCGGCCGCCCGGGACCGGTGCCGCACGTCGACCAACAGGTGCGGTGGCAGATCGGCCCGCTCGCCATCTCGCCACCCTCGCTGCCGTTCACCGGGCAGCGGACTGAGTACCCGGACTGAGTATCCGTACGGATGTGGGCGCAGCCGTGTGCTCGGCAGGCTTGGGCGCATGACGACGCACCGTGCCCGGGCCGCCAAGCCCCTCGCCGATCCGAACCGTCCCGTCGAGCGGGCCGTGAACGCCGCGCTGGTCCTCGCCGTGCTGGCGGGGCTGGGGTGGATCTGCGGGATGATCTACACCGTGGCCGGATGGTCGATGTAGGGCCCGTCAGCGGCTCGCGGCGACCCGGAAGGTGATCCCGGCCCGGCGCAGCCGCTCGGTCAGGGAGTCGCCCATCGCGACCACCGTGGTGACCTGGCCGGCCGTCTCCGGAAGGTCGTCGAGGGCCAGGGACAGGGCCGACTCGGCGAACATCTTCGCCGTCTCGTCGTAGCCGGGATCGCCGCCCGCGACCTCCGTGAACACCCGCCGTCCGCCGCCCTCGCCCACGAACCGCACCGAGAACCAGCTCTTCGCGCGCTTCTCCGCGCTCGGCCCGTCCCCGGGCTTGAGCCGGTCGGACAACCAGCGCCGGGCGGGCGGCAGTTGGGCCGCCGTGACGAGCGCGCCCATCGCCGCCACCCCGCCCAGCGCCACCGGCAGACGCGGTACGGCCGCGTAGTGGCGGTAGCGGAAGTCGGGGCCGTAGCGGTCGAGGGCCTTCGCCGACCGGTGCACGATCCGCGGGTCGATCGTCGGCAGCGGCAGCGCCCACGCGCCGATCTCCTTCGCGAACCGCGGCGCACCCGTCGGCGCCGCGGCCCGCCGGCCCACCAGGCGCGGCTCGTGTCGGCGCCGGTCCCGCTCGGCGGCCAGCATGGGCCGCAGCCGGGAGAACTGGTTCAGCGCGGACGCGAACGTGCCGCCGGAGAAGGCGGCGTCGACGGTGACGAACCCGTCGACCGTCAGCGGGACCCCCTCCGGCAGTTGCCGGACGGTGAAGTAGGCGCCCAGGTCGTGCGGGATCGAGTCGAACCCGCACGCGTGCACCAGCCGCGCGCCGGTCTCCCGCGCGCGTGCGTCGTGCCGGACGTAGGTCAGGTCCACGAACTCCGGCTCACCGGTCAGGTCCAGGTAGTCGGCGCCGGCGTCCGCGCAGGCCGCGACGAGGTCCTCGCCGTAGCTCACGTACGGCCCCACGGTCGTGGCCACCACGCGCGCGTGCCCGGCGAGTTCGCGCACCGACTCCGGCTCGGCCACGTCCGCGCGCAGCACCCCGACCTTCTCGCCGGCGGGCAGCCGTTCGCGCAACTGCTCCAGCTTCCGCTCGCTGCGCCCCGCGATCGCCCAGCGCAGGCCCTCGGGGGCGTGCGCGGCGAGATATTCCGCGGTCAGCGTCCCCACGAAGCCCGTGGCTCCGAAGAGCACGATGTCGTACGGACGGTCCGCCCCGTTCAGCCTGCTCATGACACTCCTCGGTCCGCACCACGCGCCGTTGTCGGTGGCCGAGGCTAGCGTGAGGAGACGGCCGAGCCGACGCGGACCCCGAGAATTGGCTAAGCGCTTGCTCGCCCAGGTCTTGTGTTCAGTGGAACGTGTTCTTAGCATCACTGGTGTTACATCAGTTGTGTCACAGCGCTGGGGGCTGGATGGCAACGGCAGGGACGCCGCCCGGGCAGGGCCCGCTCACCGGCGTGCGCGTGGTCGAGCTGGCCGGCATCGGGCCGGGCCCGTTCGCTGCCATGCTCCTCGCCGACCTGGGCGCCGACGTCGTACGTGTCGACCGCCCCGGCGGTGTCGGCCTCGCGATCGACCCCGCGTACGACGTCACCAACCGCAACAAGCGCTCGGTCGTCGTCGACCTGAAGGCCCCGGACGGCCCAGCCCGCGTCCTCGGCCTGGTCGAGCGCGCCGACATCCTCGTCGAGGGCTACCGCCCGGGCGTGGCGGAGCGCCTCGGCGTGGGCCCGGAGGCCTGCCACGCCCGCAACCCCGCGCTCGTCTACGGCCGCATGACCGGCTGGGGCCAGGACGGTCCGCTCGCCCCGCGGGCCGGCCACGACATCGCCTACATCGCCGTCACCGGCGCCCTCGGCCTGATCGGCGAACCCGACCGGCCCCCGGCCGTCCCCGCCAACCTCCTCGGCGACTACGCGGGCGGCTCCCTCTACCTGGTCGTCGGCGTCCTCGCCGCCCTGCACCACGCGCGCGCGGGCGGCGCCGGCCAGGTCGTCGACGCCGCCATCGTCGACGGCACCTCCCACCTGTCCGCGATGCTGCACGGCATGCTCGCCGCCGGCGGCTGGCAGGACCGGCGCGGCGCCAACCTCCTGGACGGCGGCTGCCCCTACTACGGCACCTACGAGACGGCCGACGGCGGGTACATGGCGGTCGGCGCCCTGGAGCCGCAGTTCTACGAGGAGTTCGTGACCGTGCTCGGCCTCCCCGAGCACGCCGGCGACCGCAAGGACCGGACCCGCTGGGGCGAGCTGCGCGAGGCGGTCGCGGCCCGCTTCAAGTCCCGCACGCGCGACGAGTGGACGGCCCTCTTCGAGGGCACCGACGCGTGCGTGGCGCCCGTACTGTCGCTGCGCGAGGCCCCCGGCCACCCGCATCTGGCCGCCCGCGGCACCTTCACCGACCATGGCGGCCTCACCCAGCCGGCGCCCGCGCCCCGCTTCTCCGCGACGCCGACCGCCGTGCGCACCGGCCCCGCCCGGCCCGGCGCCGACGCCGCCGACGTGGCCCGCGACTGGGACGTACCGGACCTCCTGAAGGACCGCGCATGAAACGGCAGATCTTCGCCCCCGAGCACGACGCGTTCCGCGAGACCGTGCGCGCCTTCCTGGCGAGGGAGGTGCTGCCCCACTACGAGCAGTGGGAGAAGGACGGCATCGTCTCCCGCGAGGCCTGGCGGGCGGCCGGCAAGCAGGGGCTGCTCGGGCTCGCCGTGCCCGAGGAGTACGGCGGCGGAGGCACCGCCGACTTCCGCTACAGCGCCGTGCTGGCCGAGGAGTTCACCCGCGCGGGCGCCCCCGGGCTCGCCCTCGGCCTGCACAACGACATCATCGGCCCCTACCTGACCTCGCTCGCCACCGAGGAGCAGAAGCGGCGCTGGCTGCCCGGCTTCTGCGACGGCACGCTGATCACCGCGATCGCCATGACCGAGCCGGGCGCCGGCTCCGACCTCCAGGGCATCCGCACGCACGCCGAGGACCGTGGCGACCACTGGGTGCTCAACGGCTCCAAGACGTTCATCTCCAACGGGATCCTCGCCGACCTGGTGATCGTCGTCGCGAGGACGACCCCCGAGGGCGGTGCGCGCGGGTTGTCGCTGCTGGTCGTGGAGCGGGGCATGGACGGCTTCGAGCGGGGCCGCAACCTCGACAAGATCGGCCAGAAGGCGCAGGACACGGCCGAGCTGTTCTTCCACGACGTGCGCGTGCCGAAGGAGAACCTCCTCGGCGAGCTGAACGGCGCCTTCGGCCACCTCATGACGAACCTCGCGCAGGAGCGGCTGAGCATCGCGGTCTCCGCGATCGCCGCCGCCGAGCACCTGCTGGAGATCACCACCGGCTACGTCAAGGAGCGCGAGGCCTTCGGCCGGCCCCTCGCCACCAAGCAGCACGTCCGGTTCGAGATAGCCGAGATGGCCACCGAGTGTGCCGTCACCCGCACCTTCCTCGACCGCTGCATCGAGGACCACGCGAACGGTGAACTCGATGCCGTGCACGCCTCCATGGCCAAGTGGTGGGCGACCGAACTGCAGAAGCGGGTCACCGACCGCTGCCTCCAACTGCACGGCGGCTACGGCTACATGAGCGAGTACCCCGTCGCCCGGGCCTTCACCGACGGCCGTATCCAGACCATCTACGGCGGGACCACCGAGATCATGAAGGAGATCATCGGCCGTTCCCTGCTGGGCTGACCCTCACCCCCGAAAGGCGTTCGAAGTGACCACCGAAGCGTACGTGTACGACGCGATCCGCACCCCGCGCGGCCGCGGCAAGGCGAACGGCGCCCTGCACGGCACCAAGCCCATCGACCTGGTCGTCGGACTCATCCACGAGATCCGCGGCCGCTTCCCGGACCTGGACCCGGCCGCCATCGACGACATCGTGCTCGGCGTCGTCGGCCCGGTCGGCGACCAGGGCTCCGACATCGCCCGCATCGCCGCGATCGCCGCGGGCCTGCCGGACACCGTCGCGGGCGTACAGGAGAACCGCTTCTGTGCGTCCGGTCTGGAGGCCGTCAACATGGCCGCCGCCAAGGTCCGCTCCGGCTTCGAGGACCTCGTCCTCGCGGGCGGCGTCGAATCCATGTCCCGGGTGCCGATGGCCTCCGACGGCGGCGCCTGGTTCAACGACCCGATGACCAATCTCGCCGTCAACTTCGTGCCGCAGGGCATCGGCGCCGACCTGATCGCCACCATCGAGGGCTTCTCCCGCCGGGACGTCGACGAGTACGCGGCCCTGTCGCAGGAGCGGGCGGCGACGGCCTGGAAGGAGGGCCGCTTCGACCGCAGCGTCGTCCCCGTGAAGGACCGCGGCGGGCTGACCGTCCTCGACCACGACGAGCACCTGCGTCCGGGCACCACCGCCGACTCCCTGGCGGGGCTCAAGCCGTCCTTCGCGGACATCGGCGACCTCGGCGGCTTCGACGCCGTCGCGCTGCAGAAGTACCACTGGGTGGAGCGGATCGACCACGTCCACCACGCCGGCAACTCCTCCGGCATCGTCGACGGCGCCTCCCTGGTCGCCATCGGCACCAAGGAGATCGGCGAGCGCTACGGGCTCACCCCGCGCGCGCGGATCGTCTCCGCGGCCGTCTCCGGCTCCGAGCCGACCATCATGCTCACCGGCCCGGCCCCCGCCACCCGCAAGGCGCTCGCCAAGGCCGGGCTGACCATCGACGACATCGACCTCGTCGAGATCAACGAGGCCTTCGCCGCCGTCGTCCTGCGCTTCGTCAAGGACATGGGCCTCTCGCTGGACAAGGTCAACGTCAACGGCGGCGCGATCGCGCTGGGCCACCCGCTCGGCGCCACCGGCGCGATGATCCTCGGCACGCTCGTCGACGAACTGGAGCGCCAGGACAAGCGGTACGGCCTCGCCACGCTGTGCGTGGGCGGCGGCATGGGCATCGCCACCGTCGTCGAGCGCATCTGACCCCCTCCCACGGATCACACGGAGCACACCCTCATGACCACTGAGCCCACCGCCATCCGCTGGGAACAGGACCGCACCGGCGTCGTCACCCTCGTCCTCGACGACCCCGACCAGTCCGCGAACACCATGAACCAGGCGTTCCGCGACTCCCTCGCCGTGATCACCGACCGTCTGGAGGCCGAGAAGGACTCCATCCGCGGCATCATCATCACCTCCGCCAAGAAGACCTTCTTCGCGGGCGGCGACCTGCGCGACCTCATCCGCGTCACGCCCGAGACCGCGCAGGAACTCTTCGACGGCGGCATGGCGATCAAGCGGAACCTGCGCCGCATCGAGACCCTCGGCAAGCCGGTCGTCGCGGCGATCAACGGCGCGGCCCTCGGCGGCGGTTACGAGATCGCCCTCGCCTGCCACCACCGGATCGCGCTGGACGCGCCCGGCTCCAAGATCGGCTGCCCCGAGGTCACCCTGGGCCTGCTGCCCGGCGGCGGCGGAGTCGTCCGCACGGTCCGCCTCCTCGGCATCGCCGACGCGCTGCTGAAGGTGCTGCTCCAGGGCACCCAGTACGACCCGCGGCGCGCGCTCTCCCAGGGGCTCGTCGACGAAGTGGTCGACGCCCCCGAGGAGCTGTTGACCCGGGCCCGCGCCTTCATCGACGCCAACCCGGAGTCGCAGCAGCCCTGGGACAAGCCGGGCTACCGCATCCCGGGCGGCACCCCCGCCAACCCCAAGTTCGCGGCCAACCTGCCCGCCTTCCCCGCCAGTCTGCGCAAGCAGACGGGCGGCGCCCCCTACCCGGCCCCGCGCACCATCCTCGCGGCCGCGGTCGAGGGCTCCCAGGTCGACTTCGAGACCGCCCAGGTCATCGAGGCCCGCTACTTCGTCGAACTGGCAGCGGGCCAGACCTCGAAGAACATGATCCAGGCGTTCTTCTTCGACCTCCAGGCCGTCAACTCCGGCGCCAACCGCCCCAAGGGCGTCGAACCCCGTCAGGTCCGCAAGGTCGCCGTCCTCGGCGCCGGGATGATGGGCGCCGGCATCGCCTACTCCTGCGCCCGCGCCGGCATCGAGGTCGTCCTGAAGGACGTGTCGCTCGAGGCCGCCGTCAAGGGCAAGGGCTACTCCGAGAAGCTGTGCGCCAAGGCCGTCTCCCGGGGCCGTACCACCCAGGAGAAGGCGGACGCGCTGCTCGCCCGCATCACGCCGGCCGCCGACCCCGCGGACGTGGCGGGCTGCGACGCGGTGATCGAGGCCGTCTTCGAGAACCCCGAGCTCAAGCACAAGGTGTTCCAGGAGATCCAGCACATCGTCGAGCCGGACGCGCTGCTGTGCTCCAACACCTCCACCCTGCCCATCACCGCGCTGGCCGAGGGCGTCGAGCGCCAGGCGGACTTCATCGGCCTGCACTTCTTCTCGCCGGTCGACAAGATGCCGCTGGTGGAGATCATCAAGGGCGAGCGCACGGGCGACGAGGCCATCGCCCGCGCCTTCGACCTGGTCCGCCAGATCAAGAAGACCCCGATCGTCGTCAACGACTCCCGGGGCTTCTTCACCTCGCGGGTGATCGGGCACTTCATCAACGAGGGTGTCGCGATGGTCGGCGAGGGCGTCGAGCCGGCCTCCGTCGAGCAGGCGGCGGCCCAGGCGGGCTACCCCGCCAAGGTCCTGTCCCTCATGGACGAACTGACCCTCACGCTCCCGCGCAAGATCCGCAACGAGTCGAGGCGGGCCGTGGAGGAAGCGGGCGGCACCTGGGCCACGCACCCCGCCGAGGCGGTCATCGACCGCATGGTCGACGAGTTCGGCCGCACCGGCCGCAGCGGGGGAGCGGGCTTCTACGACTACGGCGACGACGGCAAGCGCGCGGGCCTGTGGCCGGGGCTGCGCGAACACTTCACCCAGCCGGGGTACCGGATCCCGTTCGAGGACATGCGGGAACGCATGCTCTTCTCCGAGGCCCTCGACACGGTCAGGCTCCTGGAGGAGGGCGTCCTGACCTCCGTCGCGGACGCCAACATCGGGTCGATCTTCGGCATCGGGTTCCCCGGCTGGACCGGCGGTGTCCTGCAGTACGTCAACGGCTACGAGGGCGGCCTGCCCGGTTTCGTCGCCCGCGCACGCGAGCTTGCGGACCGCTACGGGGAGCGCTTCACCCCGCCGGCCCTGCTGGTGGAGAAGGCGGAGAAGGGGGAGCGCTTCACGGACGCCTGACGGGAAGCGGACCGGCGGCGGGGTGAGGGCCGGCGGCGGCGTGAGGACCGGTGGCGGGGGCGTGGGCCGTCGTGGGCAGGCTGTACAGCTTGGCCGTACGGCGCCTCGCCCTCGGCGCCCCACCCCCGCACGCTGATCCGTGAACCGGCCCCGAGGTCCCTCCGGAGGAGCCCCCATGGGATACCGTCCCGCCCTCGCCGCCCGGGACATCCTGCGCGACGAGGGCGTGTCCTCGGCTGGGGCATCGGCGTCGCGGTCGGCCGCGCCCTCGCCGAACCCGGACGCCCGGTCGTCGCCGTCCTGGGCGACGGCTCCAGCCTGTTCGGCCCGCAGGGCCTGTGGAGCGCGGCCCGGCAGAACGCCCCGTCCTGTTCGTCGTCATGAGCAACGGCGCCTACCGCACCGTCCAGAAGACCTACGCGGCGTTGGGCCACCAGGGCCCCTGCCCGGGCACCGACCTGGGGTCGCTCGACTTCACCCAGGCGGCCCGCTTCTTCGGCGTCGACGCGGTACGGGCGGACAGCGCCGATCATCTGCGTGAACTGGTCGCGGGCGCGGGCAAGTTGACAGGCCCGCTGCTGGTCGACGTACCCCTGCGGACGTGATTGGGTCCCCGCGCGAAGCGATCGGTCCCGCGCGTCAGGCAGGTCGCCCGTCCTGCGCGTCCGTGAGCCAGCCCAGCACCTCTTCCTTCAGCGAGCGCTGGAACGTCGTCAGCAGCGCCTGCACCACCAGCGGCTGCATATGCGCGGACAGTGACTTCACGTCCTCCTCGGCCCGCTCCGACACCTCGCCCCGGAACAGCTGCGACAGCTCGTGCGCCGCCGCCCGCGAGTGCTCGATCAGCACCTTGCGCGCCGCCAGGATCGCCTCCTCGGACAGCGGTACGTCCAGCAGCTGCACGGCGAGCCGCAGCAGCCCCGCGTCGACGCGGTAGGCGTCTCCGTCGGCCCGGACCACGCCCATGGCGACGAGCCGCTCGACCTCGTCCGCGCCGAGCGCCCGTCCCGCCCGGCGCCGCAGCTCCTCGACCGTCACCGTCTCCACGGTGTCCGGAGCCCAGGAGGCCACCACCGCCCGGTGGATCGCCAGGTCGTGATGGCTCAGACCGGCCGGCAGCTGCTCCATGTAGCGCTCGATCGCCGCCAGCGTCATGCCCTGGTGCTGCAGCTCCTCGATCAGCGCCAGCCGCGCCACGTGCTGCGGCCCGTAGTGACCGACCCGCCGCGGACCGATCACCGGGGGCGGGAGCAGGCCCTTGGTGCTGTAGAACCGGACCGTGCGGACCGTGATGCCGGCCCGCGCGGCCAGTTCGTCGATGGTGAGCGTCGGCTCCCCGGTGTCGGTCGTCATGTGCAGCAGTATCGCTGTCACACCAGTACTGCGAAACCCGTCAGGGCCGGCAGCGAGGACGGGCGTTGCCGGTGTGCTTCGAGGCGCGAACCCGGCACCCCCTCAGTGCACGCTGTTCGTGGCCGCGATCTTCTTCCAGGACTTCGGCTGCGCAGCAACCGCGGACCGAGCGATCGCCGCGCCCCGCGCCGCAGGCGCCGCCGGCTTCGACGGCTGGAACAGCCACGTGTCGAACAACGCCCCCAGCGACTTCCCCGACACCCGCTCCGCGTACGCCTCGAAGTCGGCCACGGAAGCGTTGCCGTACGCGTGCTCCTGCGGCCACCCCTTCAGAATGGCGAAGAACGCGTCGTCACCGACCGCGTTCCGCAGCGCCTGGATCGCCAGCGCCCCCCGGTCGTAGACGGCGATGTCGAACTGGTCGTCCGGCCCCGGATCCCCCGGCTCGACGGTCCAGAACGCGTCGTCGGCGGGATGAGAGTCGTACACGTAGTCGGCCAGTTCCTGCGTCGTCCCCTCGCCCTCGTGCTCGGACCACAGCCACTGCGCGTACCGCGCGAACCCCTCGTTGATCCAGATGTCCTTCCAGCCCTTGAGGGACACGCTGTCGCCGTACCACTGGTGCGCCAGCTCATGGACGACCACGGACGTGTTGGACCCGTTCGCGAACTGCTTCGGGCTGTAGTACACGCGCGTCTGCGTCTCCAGCGCGTACCCGGTGGTCGTGTTGGGCACGTACCCGCCCGCCGAACTGAACGGATACGGCCCGAAATAGCCGCTCAGCCAGTCGACGAGCTCCCCGGTGCGCTCCACGCTCGCCCGCGCGGCCCCGTCGTTGTCGCCGAGGTCCTTGCTGTAGGCGTTGACGACCGGCACCCCGCCCTCCGAGGTACTGGTCGTGATGTCGAACTTCCCGATCGCCAGCGTGGTGAGGTACGTCGCCTGCGGCTTGTTCTCCCGCCAGGTGTACCGCGTCCAGCCCAGCTTCGAACTCGTCGACTGCAGAAGCCCGTTGGAGATGACCTGCGTCCCGTCCGGCACCGCCACGGACACGTCGTACGTCGCCTTGTCGAGCGGGTGGTCGTTGCTCGGGTACCACCACCAGGCCGCCTCGGGCTCGTCCGCGGCGACCGCCCCGTCCGGGGTCCGGTGCCAGGTGTTGAAGCCGTACGCGCTCTTCGTCGACGGCACCCCGGTGTAGCGCACGACGACGGTGATCGGCGTGCCCTTGTCCAGCGGCGTCCTCGGCGTGATCACCAGCTCGTGCTGGCCCGAGGTGGTGAAGGAGGCCTTCGCGCCGTTGACCCGCACCTCGCTGACGTCCAGCAGGAAGTCCAGGTCGAAGCTCGACAGGTCCTGCGTGGTCCTCGCGAGGATCGTCGCCGTGCCCTCCAACTCGTCGGTGGCGGGCTGGTACCGCAGGCGCAGGTCGTAGTGGGAGACGTCGTATCCGCCGTTGCCGTAGGCCGGGTAGTAGGGGTCGCCGATGCCCGGGGCGCCGGGGGTGTGGCTCGCGGCCGACGCCGGGATCGCCAGCATCAGGGTGGCGGCGGCGAGGGCGCCCGGCGCGATGATTCTGCGGTGCACGAAAGCTCCAAGTGGTAGGGGCACATGGGTCTGTTCGGATGTGCGGAGCCTATTGAGTCCCTGTGTGACGGAGCATGTCCATGGCCGCATGTGTCACACGATCGCCATTCGGCCGTCACGCACGGTGCCGCGCCAGGGGCGTCATTCGGCCACACCCGCCCCACCTGGCCGTCTACTGCCCTCTTCTGCACGGGAGTTGACCGATGTAGCGTCCCGCGCATGCCGACACGCACGCGCTTCACGACCTGGAGACCGCTCGCGACGGCGGCCATCGCCGTCCTGATGGCAGCCTTCCTCACCCCGGCGGCGGCCCACGCGGCCCCACGGGAGAGCCAACCCGTCTACTCCTACGCGAACGCCATCCGCGAGGCCGTATGGGTGGACACCGGACTCGACTCGGACGGCGACGGGAAGACCGACCGCGTGGCCGTGGACATCGTCCGCCCCCGCGAACCCGCCCAGCACCACCGCCGGGTCCCGGTCATCATGGACGCCAGCCCCTACTACTCCTGCTGCGGCCGCGGCAACGAGAGCCAGAAGAAGACGTACGACGCGAGCGGCGACGTCGTCCAGATGCCGCTCTTCTACGACAACTACTTCGTCCCGCGTGGCTACGCCTTCGTCGGTGTCGACCTCGCCGGCACCAACCGCTCCGACGGCTGCGTCGACGTCGGCGGCAGGTCCGACATCCAGTCCGCGAAGGCCGTCGTCGACTGGCTCAACGGCCGCGCCCGGGCGTACACGACGCGCACCGGAACCGTCCGGGCCACGGCGGACTGGACCAACGGCAGGACCGGAATGATCGGCAAGAGCTGGGACGGCACCATCGCCAACGGCGTCGCCGCCACCGGCGTCAAGGGCCTCAGGACCATCGTCCCGATCAGCGCCATCTCCTCCTGGTACGACTACTACTTCGCCAAGGGCGCCCCCCTCTACGACTCCGGCCCGGACTGGCTCTCCGACTACGTCGAAAGCCCCGACGCCCGCGCCAAGTGCGCCGCCGAACAGCAGAAGATAGTCGCCGGGGCCCCGCGCACCGGCGACTGGACGCCGTTCTGGACCGAGCGGGACTACGTCAAGGACGCCGGCAAGGTGAGGGCGAGCGTCTTCCTGGTGCACGGCATGCAGGACCTCAACGTCCGCACCAAGCATTTCGGGCAGTGGTGGGACGCGCTGGCCAAGCACGGCGTGGAGCGCAAGATCTGGCTCTCCCAGACCGGCCACGTCGACCCCTTCGACTACCGGCGCGGCGCCTGGGTCGACACCCTGCACCGCTGGTTCGACCACGAACTCCTCGGCTACGACAACGGCATGGACCGTGAGCCGATGGCCGACATCGAGCGCCACCCCGACCAGTGGGTCACCTCCACGGTCTGGCCGCCACGAGGGACGGCCGCCACGACCCTGCGCCCCGCCACCGGAACCCCGGCGGGCGTCGGCACCCTCCGACTGAAGACCGGCTCCGGCACCGCGACCTTCACCGACAACCCCCGGCTGAGCGAGACCGACTGGGCGGCCCAGATCGACAAGTCGACTCCGGACAAGGCCGGTTTCATCACCAAGCCCCTCACGCGCGACCTGCGCCTGTCCGGCTCCTCGAAGGTGACGGTCACCGCGACCCCGACCACCCCGACGGCCCATCTCTCCGCCGTCCTGGTCGACCTCGGCCCCGACACCATCAGGGACTACGCGGACGCAGCCGAGGGCATCACCACCCTCACCGACCGCTCCTGCTGGGGCGCGAGCACCCCGGGCGACAGCGCCTGCTTCCGTGACACCGCGGCCAAGAAGGCGAGCGTCGACCACACCGTGTTCAGCCGCGGCTGGGCCGACCTCGGCAACTACGCCTCCGACCGCAAGGGCGTCCCGCTCACCCCGGGCAAGGCGTACACCATCACCCTGGACCTCGCGGCCACCGACCATGTAGTCCCGGCCGGCCACCGTCTCGCGCTGATCGTCGCGGGCACCGACAAGGACCTCATCGACCCGCCGGCCGACAGGCCGACCCTCACCCTGGACCTGTCCCGCACCTCGGCCCGCGTCCCGCTGGTCGGCGGCGCCGCGGCCTTCGCCCGGGCCACCTCGGGCAAGGCGTCGGCGACCGCGTCACCCCGGCACCTGGACGGCGTACGCGCCCCGAGCGGCACGCACCGCGTTCCCGGCCCCGCCGGCCAGGACGGCTGACCGCGCGTCAGGCGGCCGGGGCCACCGCTCCGGCCGCCTCCGCGCGCCTTCCCCACCCGCGATAGCGGAATGTCCAACACCGTGCACGGAGTGCTTCCGGGGCGGGAATACTCACAGCATGTCTGCCGAGTACGCGACCTTCGGCCTGGCACCGGCGATGCGTGCCGGTGACGTCCTCGCCAACGGTGCCTACCAGGTGCACCGGGACTTCGTGGACTTCCTCGTCGACGGGCGCCCGCTGCTGTTCCGGCTCTCCGACCTCGACGCCGTCTCCCCGCTCGCCTCCGACATCCCGCCCGCCATCTTCACCGAACAGGTCCGCGGTCTGCTGCTGGAGGCGCCGGCCCCGCTTCCCGACGGCCGTCACGTCATCTACGGCTGCCCCGAGTGCGCCGACCTGGCCTGCGGTGCCGTCACCGCGGTCATCGACCGGGACGGCGAGGACTACGTCTGGCGGGACTTCGCCTGGCAGACCGACGAGCACGCCGACCTGGAGCTGGGCGGCTACCACGGCATAGGGCCGTTCCGGTTCCGGGGCGCCGAGTACCGGCAGGCCCTTCTCGCCGCCGAGGCACAGGGCGGGCGGCGCCGCGTGCTGCTGATCGGCGCCCGCGTCGCCGTACTGGCGAAACTCGCGGCGGCCCTGCGCACCATCGGCATCGGCGCCGACATCGCCCACGACGCCACCGACGTCCACGCCGACGAACTGCGCGCCTACGGAGCCGTCGCCTTCGGTCGCGCGGTCACCCGGGAGGAACGGTCCGCCGTACGCCGCGCCTTCGAGCAGGCCGGTGTCCAGGTCGCCTACGTCGACGGCCTCGCCCCGATCGTCCCGCTCCTGGTCGCCCAGATCGAGAACGCCCTGGACCGCAGCCCGGTGGAACAGCGCCGGCTGACCCGCCTGGTCGCCGCCGACGGCGAGGCGGGCGTCGAGGTCACCTCGCCCTGCCGGGTCCGCCTCACCGCGTACCGCCTGGACCGCCTCTACCGTTCCCACGTACAGGAGGTCTTCGACGGCATCCTCGAACCGGGCCGGCACCGCATCGCCCTGGACGCCAAGGCGGTGCGAGGGGAGTCCTTCGTGGTGGCTCGGACGACGGGGAGCGTGTTGGTGGAGGCCATGGCACCCCGCTAGGAACCGCCAGGGCCTGGGGGACCCCGGCGTCCGCGGCCCACGGGAAACCCCGACGCGTCCGATCCGCCCCGCCCGTTAGGATCGCCCCCTGTGACCGCCACTCTCGTCGCCAAGAACCTCGCCGCCGGGCACGGTGACCGCTCCCTGTTCTCCGGGCTCGACCTCGTCGTGGCGCCCGGCGACGTGATCGGGCTGGTCGGTGCCAACGGCGCGGGCAAGTCCACGCTGCTCAGGATGCTCGCGGGGCTGCTCGCACCCGAGCAGGGCGAGCTGCGGCTGTCCCCGCCGACGGCGACCGTGGGGCACCTCCCGCAGGAGCCGGAGCGGCGGCCCGGCGAGACCGTCCGCGCCTTCCTCGCCCGCCGTACCGGCGTCGCCGAGGCCCAGCGCGTCATGGACGAGGCCACCCAGGCCCTGGTGGAGGGGGCGCCCGGCGCCGACGACGCCTACGCGACGAGCCTGGACCGCTGGCTGAACCTCGGCGGCGCCGACCTGGAGGAGCGGGCCGAGGAGGTCGCCGACTCACTGGGCCTCGCCGTCGACCTGGACCAGCCGATGACCTCCCTGTCCGGCGGCCAGGCGGCCCGTGCGGGACTCGCCTCCCTCCTGCTCTCGCGCTACGACGTCTTCCTCCTCGACGAGCCCACCAACGACCTCGACCTGGACGGCCTGGAACGCCTCGAACGCTTCGTCTCGGGCCTGCGCGCCGGCACCGTCGTCGTCAGCCACGACCGCGAGTTCCTCACCCGCACGGTCACCAAGGTCCTCGAACTCGACCTCGCCCAGCGGCAGATCAACCTCTACGGCGGCGGCTACGAGGCCTATCTGGAGGAGCGGGACGTGGCCCGCCGGCACGCCCGCGAGGACTACGAGGAGTACGCCGACAAGCGCGCCGCCCTCCAGGACCGGGCCCAGACGCAGCGCTCCTGGATGGACAAGGGCGTGAAGAACGCGCGCCGCAAGGCGGGCAACGACAACGACAAGATCGGCCGCAAGTTCCGCAGCGAGGCCAGCGAGAAGCAGGCCGCGAAGGCCCGCCAGACCCAGCGCATGATCGAACGCCTCGAGGTCGTCGAGGAGCCACGCAAGGAGTGGGAGCTGCGCATGGAGATCGCGTCGGCCCCGCGCTCGGGGTCTGTCGTGGCCACCCTGCGGGACGCCGAGGTACGGCGCGGCGACTTCACCTTCGGCCCGGTGTCCCTGCAGATCGACTGGGCGGACCGGGTCGCCGTGACCGGCGCGAACGGCGCCGGCAAGTCCACCCTGCTCGGCGCCCTGCTGGGCCGCGTCCCCCTGGACGCCGGCGCGGCCGCCCTCGGCTCCGGCGTCCTGGTCGGCGAGGTCGACCAGGCCCGCAAGCTGTTCCACGGCACGGAGGCCCTGCTGGACGCGTTCTCCGCCGCGGTTCCCGACACCGAACCGGTCGAGGTGCGTACCCTTCTCGCCAAGTTCGGCCTGAAGGCGGATCATGTGCTGCGCCCGGCGGCGACCCTGTCACCGGGTGAACGCACCCGCGCCGCCCTGGCCCTGCTGCAGGGCCGGGGCGTCAACCTCCTCGTCCTGGACGAGCCGACCAACCACCTCGACCTGCCGGCCATCGAGCAACTGGAGTCCGCCCTCGACTCCTACGAGGGCACCCTGCTCCTGGTCACCCACGACCGCCGCATGCTGGACGCGGTGCGTGTCACCCGCCGCCTGGACGTGTCGGCGGGCAAGGTCACCGAACGCTAGCGGCTCGACCCAGGGAGAGGCCATGGGCACTTCGGCGAAGCGGCCGGCGGTGCGGATCAAGCACGAACAGGTCGTGGTCGCGCGGATGCGCGGCACCCAAGACCGCATCGCGGACGCGATCACCGCCTTCGCCGGGACCATGACCTTCGTCTATCTGCACGCCCTCTGGTTCGCGGTGTGGATCGTCTGCAACGAGGGGGCGTTCGGCAAGGCGGCCGTCTGGGACCCGTACCCCTTCGGCCTGCTCACCATGATCGTCAGTCTGGAGGCGATCTTCCTGTCCACCTTCGTCATGGTGAGCCAGAACCGCCAGGCCGCCCGTGAGAACGTCCGCGCCGACCTCGACTTCGAGACCAACGTCCGCTCGGAGGTCTGGGCCGTCCACATGGGCCGTGCCCTGGGCGTGGACCCGGTGGAGGTCGAACGACGGGTGCAGGAACTGCTCGCGGAGAACCGCGCCCGGATGAACGGCACCGCCCAGCCCCCCGAAGGGAGCTGAGCGGCGTCCGCGGGGCCTCTCCCGCTCAGGCGCCGGGGCCCAGTCGCCGGGCCAGCCCCGGATAGTCGACGACGCAGCCGTCCGCGTCGAACTCCAGGTCGCTGCGGAAGTCACCGGAGGCGAAGCGGACGTGCCCACCGCCGTTCGTCCGGCCGAGGTGGGTGTACGTCTGCAGCGACGGCCGTACGACCAGTCCCGGCACCGACACCCACGCCATCAGCAACTCCCGCTCACCGGGCTCCAGATGGAGGTCGTGGCGCAGCACCGGCATGGTGTTGGTGAGCGGGCACAGCCCCAGGTCGCAGTCGAGCGCGCCGTCCACGCCGGGCAGCGGTTCGCCGTCCGCAGTCCACCGGCCGTGCCCGTCGTGGACCAGATCCAGGGTCCGTGCCCCCGCCTCCGTCTCCGCCGTCACCCGAAGCCGGCGCGTCACGAACCGCGCGCCGGTCTCGAGCTCGTACGTCACCCAGTACGGCTCCGGGACGGTCCCCACGGCCCGCCCACGGGCCCGCAGTACACCGTCCCCGAAGTCGACCCACGCGGTCTCGTACCCGCGGCTGCCGGGCACTTCCCAGGTGATGGCACGTGCAGCGGACACCATGGTGACGAATCTCCGACTACCGCTTCCCGGGGTCGAGCAGACCCGCCTTGCGCAGGGCGTCGGCCATCGCGCTGTTGGCCGGCGGCGCTGCCTGACGAGAACCGCCACCGCCCGCACCGCGTCCCTGTTGGCGCTGCTGGGGCGGACGCCCGCCCCGCCGGCGACGCTCGCCCTCGTCACCCTGCCGGCCGCCCTGCGCGGCCGGCTCGTCGTCCAGCCGCAGCGTGAGCGAGATCCGCTTGCGCGGGATGTCGACGTCCAGCACCTTCACCTTGACGATGTCCCCGGGCTTCACCACCTCGCGCGGGTCCTTCACGAAGTTCTTGGACATCGCGGAGACGTGCACGAGCCCGTCCTGGTGCACACCGACGTCGACGAAGGCGCCGAAGGCCGCCACATTGGTGACCACGCCTTCCAGCACCATCCCGGACGACAGGTCGGAGATCTTCTCGACGCCCTCCTTGAAGGTGGCCGTCTTGAAGGCGGGCCGCGGGTCGCGCCCCGGCTTCTCCAGCTCCCTGAGGATGTCCGTGACCGTCGGCAGCCCGAAGGTCTCGTCCACGAAGTCCCCCGCCCGCAGCGAGCGCAGCACGCCCGTGTTGCCGATGAGCGAGGCCACCTCCTGCCCGGACGTCTTCACCATGCGCCGCACGACCGGATACGCCTCCGGGTGCACGCTGGAGGCGTCCAGCGGGTCGTCGCCGCCCCGGATCCGCAGGAAGCCCGCGCACTGCTCGTACGCCTTGGGGCCGAGCCGCGCGACGCCCTTCAGCTGGGTGCGGGACCTGAACGGACCGTTGGCGTCCCGGTGCGCCACGATGTTCTCGGCGAGCCCGGAGGTGATGCCGGAGACCCGGGCGAGCAGCGGGGCCGACGCCGTGTTGACGTCCACGCCGACGCCGTTCACACAGTCCTCCACCACCGCGTCCAGCGAGCGCGAGAGCTTCACCTCGGACAGGTCGTGCTGGTACTGGCCGACACCGATCGACTTCGGGTCGATCTTGACCAGTTCGGCGAGCGGGTCCTGCAGCCGACGCGCGATGGACACCGCGCCGCGCAGCGACACGTCCATGGCGGGCAGTTCCTGCGAGGCGAACGCGGACGCCGAGTACACCGAGGCGCCGGCCTCGGAGACCATCACCTTGGTGAGCTTCAACTCGGGGTGTTTGGTGATGAGTTCACCGGCGAGTTTGTCGGTCTCGCGGGAGGCGGTGCCGTTGCCGATCGCGATCAGCTCGACCGCGTGCTCCTTGGCGAGGCGGGCGAGCTTGGCGATCGCCTCGTCCCACTTGTTGGCCGGGACGTGCGGGTAGATGACGTCGGTGGCGACGACCTTGCCGGTCGCGTCGACCACGGCGACCTTCACGCCCGTACGGAAGCCGGGGTCCAGGCCCAGCGTCGCGCGCGTGCCGGCCGGGGCGGCGAGCAGCAGGTCGCGGAGGTTGGCGGCGAACACCTGCACGGCCTCGTCCTCGGCGGCCGTCCGCAGCCGCAGCCGCAGGTCGATGCCGAGGTGGACCAGGATGCGGGTCCGCCAGGCCCAGCGGACCGTGTCGACCAGCCACTTGTCGGCCGGCCGGCCCCTCTCACCGATCCCGAACCTCGAAGCGACGATCGCCTCGTACGACGAGGGCCCGTCCGTCGGCTCCTCCGGCTCCAGGACGAGGTCGAGGACCTCCTCCTTCTCGCCGCGCAGCATCGCGAGGACGCGGTGCGAGGGCAGCTCGGTGAACGGTTCGGCGAAGTCGAAGTAGTCGGCGAACTTGGCGCCCGCCTCCTCCTTGCCCTCCCGCACCTTCGCCGCCAGCCGCCCGCGCACCCACATCCGCTCGCGCAGCTCACCGATCAGGTCGGCGTCCTCCGAGAACCGCTCGGTGAGGATCGCCCGCGCGCCGTCGAGGGCGGCCTGCGGATCGGCGACGCCCTTGTCGGCGTCGACGAACGCGGCCGCCGCGGCGAGGGGTTCCACCGTCTGGTCGCCCAGCAGCCCCTCGGCGAGCGGCTCCAGGCCCGCCTCGCGCGCGATCTGCGCCTTGGTGCGCCGCTTGGGCTTGTACGGCAGGTAGATGTCCTCCAGGCGCGCCTTGGTCTCGGCGGCCCGGATCTGCGCCTCCAGCTCGGGGGTGAGCTTGCCCTGCTCACGCACCGAGTCCAGGATCGCCGTCCGCCGTTCCTCCAGCTCCCGCAGATAGCGCAGCCGCTCCTCGATCGTGCGCAGCTGCGCGTCGTCGAGCATCTCGGTCGCTTCCTTGCGGTAGCGGGCGATGAAGGGCACCGTCGAACCGCCGTCGAGCAGTTCGACGGCGGCCCTGACCTGCCGCTCCCGTACGCCGAGCTCCTCGGCGATCCTGCCTTCGATGGACCCTGCTGCCGCAGACCCGGGTGTCGTCACGATCCCGTACCGCCTTCTCACTGAGGTTGCGCCGCAATTGTGGCAGGTGACACCGACAGTCGGGGCTCAGGGCGGCACGTGGCGGGCCGCGGCGGGCGGGATCAGGCCCGGTGCCCCCGCGCGGAGCCCGAGGCCCCGCCGAAGAGCCGGGCCAGTGCCCGGAAGGGCAGCGTCACGACGGTGGCGATCGCGCCACCGATCTGGCGCAGTACGTCGGCTGTCGCACGGAACACGGAACTTCCCCTTTCGTCTCCCGGCCGCCACGGCCGGGAGAGGCCCGGGTACCCAGCTTCCGCGGACCGCCCCACGGGATGGCAGGAAAGGTGGGGTGCTCGTCGTTGCGGCCATCGGACGGGCGCCCAAGGATGGACGGTATGCGAACCGTCCTGGTCGTTCTCTTCGACGATGTGCAGAGCCTCGACGTCAGCGGTCCGGTGGAGGTCTTCAACGGCGCCGAACTGCAGCGCCCGGGCACCTACCGGATCCGCACGGTCGGCGCGGACGGCCGGGCCGTACGGACCTCCAGCGGGCTCACGCTCGTACCGGACCACTCCTTCGCCGACGCCCCCGCCGCGCACACCCTGCTGGTCCCGGGCGGGGCGGGCACCCGCGACCCCGATCCACGGGTGGTGGACTGGCTGCGCCAGCACGGTCCGCGGGCCGAGCGGCTGGTGTCCGTGTGCACGGGCGCGCTGCTGCTGGCCGGGGCCGGCCTGCTGGACGGCCGCCGGGTGACCACCCACTGGTCGGTGTGCGACAGGCTGGCCCGCGAGCACCCGGCCGTCGAGGTCGACCCCGACCCCATCTACATCCGCGAGGGACACCTCGCCACCTCCGCCGGCGTGACCTCCGGCATCGACCTCGCCCTCGCGCTGGTCGAGGAGGACACCGGCCGTGAGACCGCGCTGTCCATCGCCCGGCACCTGGTCGTCTTCCTGCGCCGGCCGGGCAACCAGGCCCAGTTCAGCGCCCAGCTCGCCGCGCAGACGGCCCGTCGCGAACCGCTGAGGGAGGTCCAGCAGTTCATCACCGAGCACCCCGACGCCGACCTCGGCGTCGAAGCCCTCGCCGCCCGCGCGAGCCTGTCGCCGCGGCACTTCGCCCGCGCCTTCCAGGCCGAGACCGGCATGACCCCCGGACGCTATGTCGACCGGGTCCGGCTGGAGCACGCGCGGCGCCTGCTGGAGGACACCTCCGACGGGGTCGAGGAGATCTCCCGCGCCTGCGGCTACGGCACCTCCGAGGCCATGCGCCGCGCCTTCGTCCGAACCCTCGGCACCGCGCCCGCGGAGTACCGCCGACGCTTCCGTCCCGTACCCACCGGCTGAAAGGCACCCGATGCAGATCGCCATCGTCCTCTACGACCGCTTCACCGCCCTCGACGCCGTCGGCCCCTACGAGACCCTCGGCCGGCTCCCCGACGCCGAACTGCTCTTCGTCGCCGAGCGGTCCGGCCCCGTACGCACCGACAACGGCACGCTCGCGCTGACCGCCGACCGGACCTTCGCCGACGTGCCGGCCCCCGACGTCGTGGTCGTCCCGGGCGGGCCCGGGCAGACCCCGCAGATGGAGAACGCGGCCCTGCTCCAGTGGATCCGCGCCGCCGACGCCACCAGCACCTGGACCACGTCCGTGTGCACCGGCTCCCTGCTGCTCGCCGCCGCGGGCCTCCTGCGGGGGCGCCGCGCCACCTCGCACTGGCTCGCCCTGGACGAGCTGAAGAGGCTCGGCGCCGAGCCGGCGGGGGAGCGGGTGGTGACCGACGGCAAGTACGTCACCGCGGCCGGGGTCTCCTCCGGCATCGACATGGGCCTCGCCCTGTTGGGCCGCATCGCCGGTGACTTCGTCGCGCAGGCCGTGCAGCTCGGGATCGAGTACGACCCGCAGCCGCCCTACGACGCCGGGTCCCCGCACAAGGCGCCCGCGGACGTCGTCGAACTCATGCGCTCCCGCAGCCGGTTCATCCTCGGCCAGGAGCCGACCACGTGAAGCGCGGCTGACGGCGTTCCAGGAACGCGGCGACCCCCTCCTCGGTGTCCCCACCGGCGCGTGCCTGCTCGCTCCAGTGCGCGTCCCGGTCGGTCCGCCCGCCGACGAACTCCTTCGCCGCGGCCTGCGTCAGCTGCGAGCGGGAGACCAGGATCCGGGTGAACTCCGCGACCCGCTTGGCGAGTTCGCCCTCGGGCAGCACCTCGTCCACGAAGCCGGTGCGCAGCGCCCGCCCGGTCTCGATCAACTCCCCGGAGAACAGCAGGTACTTGGCGGTCGCTGGTCCCACCAGCGACACCAGCCGCCGGGTGGAGGACGCCGGATACACGATCCCGAGCTTCGCCGGCGTCACCCCGAACAGCGCGCCCTCCATGGCGAAGCGCAGATCGCAGGCGCCCGCCAGCTGCGCCCCGCCGCCCACGCAGTGTCCGCGGATCGCGGCCAGCGTCGGCTTGGGAAACTCCGCCAGGGCCTCCTCCGCCCACACCGCGAGCCGCTGCGCCTCCTCCGGCGATCCCCGCAGCGTGGAGATGTCGGCCCCGGCGCAGAACGTCCCGCCCTCTCCCGTCAGCACCAGCGCGCGCACCTCCGGATCGGCGGCGAGGGTGTCGAGCAGCGGCGGCAGGGCCGCCCACATCGCGGCCGTCATGGCGTTGCGCTTGGCCGGGTGGTGGATGACGACCGTGGCGACCGAGTCGGCGACGGTGTGCAGCAGCTGGGGCTCCATGGCCGGATGCTAACCGCCACGTCGTGTGCGTGATCAAGAAGGGATCGGCGAGAGTTACGACACCCGGGGCGACAAGAGCGGTCCAAGAGCCGACCGGATCGTGCGCGGACGGTCGCGAACGCTCGATAGTCGCTGACTTCTGTTCAGTCCCCGGGAACGATGCGCTTGGTTACCAACACTCGACGTGTGGTGACAATCGAGCGCGAGGGTGGCGACCGGACGATGGAGAACCACGGGGGCGGGTCAGGTCCGAAGCCGCCGGATCCGTTGCCCCACGAGCCGGATCCGCTGCCCTACGAGGGCGTCTGGCGGTTCACCGCCCCTGCCGTGGACGCCTCGGTCCCGCAGGCCCGGCACGCCGTGCGGGACCTCCTGCACCGCCAGGGCGTACCGGTCTGCGACGACCTGACGCACGGTCTGCTGCTGATCGTGTCGGAGCTGGTCACGAACGCAGTCAAACACGCGGCGCTGCTGTCGCCGATGCTCGCAGTGGAGGTCGCCGTCGGCGCCGAGTGGGTGCGGGTGTCCGTGGAGGACAACCACCCCTACCGTCCGACCGCCCTGGAGGCGGACCACGGGCGGACCGGTGGCCGGGGTCTGCTGCTGGTCCGCGAGATCGCCCGGGAGGCGGGCGGGGTGTGCGACGTCGAGCACACGGCGGGCGGCGGCAAGGTGATCTGGGCCGCCCTGCCGCTCAAGCCCGTACAGGTGCTCTGACGGGGGTCACCAGCCGGCCGACGGGCCCGTCAGCTCCCTGATCGCGGGGCGGGCCGCGTCGAGCACGGTCATGAACCAGGACGAGAAGGTGTCCTTGGCGTGCCGTTCGGCCAGCTCGGCGGAGGTCACGAAGGCGGTCTCGCCGACCTCCGCCGGGTCGGGCCGCAGCGGGGACTGCACCATCCCGACGAACAGGTGGTTGTACTCCTGCTCGACCAGCCCCGAGGCCGGGTCCGGGTGGTTGTAGCGGACCGTGCCCGCCTCGGCGAGCAGCGACGGGGAGACCCCCAGCTCCTCGAACGTCCGCCGGGCCGCCGCCGCGAAGGGCGCCTCTCCGGGGTAGGGGTGGCCGCAGCAGGTGTTGGACCACACACCGGGGGAGTGGTACTTGCCGAGCGCCCGCCGCTGCAGCAGCAGCCGGCCGTGCTCGTCGAAGAGGAAGACGGAGAAGGCGCGGTGCAGCCGGCCCGGCGGCTGGTGGGCGGCGAGCTTCTCCGCGGTGCCGATCGTGACGCCGTCGTCGTCGACCAGTTCCAGCAAAATCGCGTCTGCGGTGCCGTTCGACGGACTGTGCGTCGCGGTGGCAGGTGTGATCGGCATACCCATCCTTCGCATCGGTCTTCGCGCCCCAAGTGTGCCGCACGAATCCGGCACTCCCGGCACTTCCCGGCATGCCCGCATGTCCCGCGGCCACGGCCGTCACCGGGCGACGCCGGACGAGGGGCCCGGTAGGTGATCGTGCCCGGTGCGGTCGGCGGGGAACCGTCCGGGGTGGGGCTGTGGGGATGGAGGACGCGCACGGGCGCCGGACGGCTGCGTTCCGCTCCGGGGGCGCACCACCGGGCTCAGTGGCACAGCCCCGCCTCGTGTTCCGCGTGGCCGCCCGGTTCCAGCTGGAAGGTGCAGTGCTCCACGTCGAAGTGGTCGCCGAGGCACTCCCCAAGGTCGTGCAGCAGCTTCTCGTGACCGTTCGCGGTCAGCTCGCCGGAGCCCACCACCACGTGCGCGGACAGCACCGGCAGACCGGAGGTGATCGTCCAGGCGTGCAGGTCGTGCACGTCCTCCACGCCGTCGAGGCCCAGGATGTGCGCCCGCACCCGTCCCACGTCGACGCCCTTCGGGGCCGACTCCAGCAGTACGTCCAGGGTCTCGCGCAGCAGCTTCCAGGTGCGGGGCACGATCATCAGGCCGATCACCAGCGAGGCGACGGGGTCGGCGGCCTGCCACCCGGTGGCGAGGACCACCACCGCCGAGACGATCACCGCGAGGGAGCCGAGCGCGTCCGCCGCCACCTCCAGCACCGCCCCGCGCACGTTCAGGCTCTCGTGCCGGCCGCGCAGCAGCAGGGCCAGCGAGACGATGTTCGCGACCAGGCCCATCACGCCGAACAGGACGGTCAGCCCGCCGTCGGTGCCGGCCGGCGTGACGAACCGCCGCACGGCCTCGTACAGCACGTACCCGCCGACCCCGAGCAGCAGCAGACAGTTGGCCAGCGCGGCCAGGATCTCGGCCCGGGCGTACCCGAAGGTGCGGTGGCCGCTCGCCGGACGGCCCGCGACATGGACGGCGAGCAGTGCCATGCCGAGGCCCAGCGCGTCGGTCGCCATGTGCGCGGCGTCCGCGACCAGCGCGAGCGAGCCGGCGAGAACACCGCCGGCGGTCTCGGCCACCATGACGGCGAGCGTGATCGACAGAGCCGTCCGCAGCCTGCCGCGATACGCGGCCGTCGCCGTACCGGGCGGCGGGGCGTGCGCGAGTCCGTGGTCGTGTCCAGCCCCCATGGCGCCGCCTTCCGTGATCCGTCCGGCACCCCGGTGAACTACGGGTGGGGGGTATACGGCAACGCGGCACCGAACACCGTTGTCATCTGCCCTGACCTGCGCGGACGAAACGGAGGGCGGTTCATGCGCCGTGGTGGTGCCGCCAGCCCCGCCAGGCGGACTCCACCATGTCCCGCACCCCGAGCCGGGCCGTCCAGTCCAGCTCCTCGGCGGCCCGCGCGGCGGAGGCGACGGCGCGCGGCGCGTCCCCGGGGCGGCGGCCCTCGACCACCGGGGCGCGGTCGTCGCCGGTCACCTCGCCGATGACCGTGATCAGCTCGCGCACGGAAACGCCCTCGCCGCGACCGATGTTGACCGTCAGATCGCCGCTCGCGCCCGCCTCCAGCCGCTGCACCGCGGCCAGATGCGCCTGGGCGAGGTCGGCGACGTGGATGTAGTCGCGGACGCAGGTGCCGTCCGGGGTCGGGTAGTCGGCGCCGAAGATCCGCGGCGCCTCGTCACGGGTGAGCCGGTCGAAGACCATCGGCACGATGTTGAAGACACCCGTGTCGGCCAGCTCGGGCGCGGCCGACCCCGCCACGTTGAAGTAGCGCAGGCACACCGTCGCGATGCCGTGCGCCCGGCCCGCCGCCCGCACCAGCCACTCGCCGGTGAGCTTCGTCTCCCCGTAGGGGTTCACCGGGGCGCACGGGGTCTCCTCCGTGATCAGCTCCACGTCCGGGTTGCCGTACACGGCCGCCGAGGAGGAGAACACGAACCGGCTGATCCCCGCCTCCGCGGTCGCCTCCAGGAGCGTCGCGAGCCCGCCGACGTTCTCCTCGTAGTAGCGGGTGGGCCGCGCCACCGACTCGGCGACCTGCTTGCGCGCGGCGAGATGGACGACGCCCGTCACGTCGTACTCGGCGAACACCCGCTTGAGCAGGGCGCGTTCGTGCGCCGACCCCTCGACGAGCGGGACGTGGGACGGCAGCCGCTCGGGGTACCCGGCCGAGAGGTCGTCGAGGGCGACCACCGCGTCCCCTGCCTCGGCCAGCGCCCGCGCCACATGGGCCCCGATGTATCCCGCCCCGCCTGTGATCAGCCATGTCATGGACGCCCACCCTATGCCGAGCCGGCGCACGGAAACCCGATGTCCCAGATGCCCGTTGTGCGAAGCGCGGTTTGTGGGCGGGACCCGCAATCGCCCATGATGATCTCGGCAAAGGCCGGTGGAGACCGCGTTGATCGACTCATGAACGGGCGGTGAACGGCGTTCTCCGGGCATCCGATAGCCTCTGCCGACATGCCGCCCGCCTGGTGCAGCCAAGGGGCGCCCCACCCGTGCACATGACCGGCGCCCCGCGTCGGCACCCAGGGAGTGAGTTCGGTTGTCGACCGCCATCCTCACCGGTCAGCCGGTCCCCGGATCGTCGATCGAGGGCGATCTGCGGTCGCTCGGCTTCGACGTACGGGTCGCCGCCGACGCCGCCGACGCCGAGCGGCTCGTCACCGAGGCGCCGGACGGCCGGCGGGTGGCCCTCGTCGACGCCCGCTTCGTCGGCCACCTGCACGCCCTGCGTCTCGGCCTGACCGACCCGCGCTTCCCCCTCGCCGCCGTCCCCGGCGCCGTCACCGCGCAGCCCGAGGGCCGGGCGACCCTCACCCGGGCGCTGGCCCGCGAGAACTTCGCGGGCGACGGCGCGGCACCGGCCCGCGAGACCTCCACGGGCGGCGGCACGGCCGTGGCCGTGGTCGTGGACAGCCTCCCCGACCGCGTCGTGACCGCCCTGGTCGACGACGGCGCCGAGGTGCACCGCCCCGAACTCGGCAGCCTGGTCGCCGCCGTCCCCGCCGACCCGCAGGACCGCAACGAGGCACGGCAGGCCGTCGCCGCCGTCGACGACGAGGCCATACGCCTGAAGTCGGCCGTGAAGTCCCGGGACGGCTTCTTCACGACCTTCTTCATCAGCCCCTACTCCCGCTACATCGCCCGCTGGTGCGCCCGCCGCGGACTGACCCCCAACCAGGTCACCACCGCCTCCCTGCTCACCGCGCTGATCGCCGCCGGGTGCGCGGCCACCGGCACCCGGCCCGGGTTCGTCGCGGCCGGCGTCCTGCTCATCGCCTCCTTCGTACTGGACTGCACCGACGGCCAGTTGGCCCGCTACTCCCTGCAGTACTCCACGCTGGGCGCCTGGCTGGACGCCACCTTCGACCGGATCAAGGAGTACGCGTACTACGCGGGGCTCGCGCTGGGAGCGGCCCGGGGCGGCGACGACGTATGGGCGCTGGCCCTCGGCGCGATGGTCCTGCAGACCTGCCGGCACGTCGTCGACTTCTCCTTCAACGAGGCCAACCACGACGCCACCGCCAACACCAGCCCCACGGCGGCCCTTTCGGACAAGCTCGACAGCGTCGGCTGGACGGTGTGGCTACGGCGCATGATCGTGCTGCCGATCGGTGAGCGCTGGGCGATGATCGCGGTCCTCACCGCGGCCACGACTCCCCGCGTCACCTTCTACGCCCTGCTCATCGGCTGCGCGTTCGCGGCCACCTACACGACGGCGGGCCGGGTCCTGCGGTCCCTGACCCGCAAGGCCCGGCGCACCGACCGAGCCGCGCGGGCGCTGGCGGACCTCGCGGACACCGGGCCGCTCGGCGAGCTGGTGGCACGGGTCGCCCCCCGCGTCCCGGCACCCGTCAGTGCCGTCGCCGGCGCTCTCCTCGTAGTGATCTCCGCCGCAGTGTGGGGCGCCGCCTGGTCCACCGCCCTGGCCGCCGTCGGCTACGCCCTGCTCTCCGCCGTCGCCGTCTCCCGCCCTCTCAAAGGCGCCCTCGACTGGCTCGTTCCCCCCGTCCTCCGCGCCGCCGAGTACGGCACCGTCCTGGTGCTGGCGGCCGGATCCGGGGTGAACGGAGCGCTGCCCGCGGCTTTCGGGCTGGTGGCCGCGGTCGCCTACCATCACTACGACACGGTGTACCGCATCCGTGGCAACGCCGGAGCGCCCCCGGCCTGGCTGGTGCGCGCCGTCGGGGGGCACGAGGGACGGACGCTGCTCGTCACGGTCCTGGCCGCCGCGCTCACCGCCTCGCAGTTCAAGGCCGCGCTCACGGTCCTCGCCGTGGCCGTCGCCCTGGTGGTGCTCGTGGAGAGCATCCGCTTCTGGGTGTCCGCAGGGGCTCCCGCCGTACACGACGAAGGAGAAACCGCATGATCGGCCTCGTGCTGGCGGCGGGCGCCGGGCGGCGTCTGCGCCCCTACACCGACAGCCTGCCCAAGGCGCTGGTGCCGGTGGGGCCCGCGGGCATAGAGGACTCGATCACGGTGCTCGACCTGACCCTCGGCAACTTCGCCGAGATCGGCCTGACCGAGGCCGCGATCATCGTCGGCTACCGCAAGGAGGCCGTGTACGAGCGCAAGGCGGCCCTGGAGCAGAAGTACGGCCTCAAGCTCACCCTCATCGACAACGACAAGGCCGAGGAGTGGAACAACGCCTACTCCCTGTGGTGCGGCCGTGACGCCCTCAAGGACGGGGTGATCCTCGCCAACGGCGACACCGTCCACCCCGTCTCCGTCGAGAAGACCCTGCTCGCCGCACGTGGCGAGGGCCGGCGCATCATCCTGGCCCTGGACACGGTGAAGAACCTCGCCGACGAGGAGATGAAGGTCGTCGTCGACCCCGACCAGGGCATGACGAGGATCACCAAACTGATGGACCCCGCCGAGGCCACCGGCGAGTACATCGGCGTCACCCTCATCGAGGGCGACGCCGCACCGGAGCTGGCCGACGCGCTGAAGACCGTCTGGGAGACCGACCCGCAGCAGTTCTACGAGCACGGGTACCAGGAGCTCGTGAACCGCGGCTTCCGGATCGACGTGGCGCCGATCGGCGACGTCAAGTGGGTCGAGATCGACAACCACGACGATCTCGCCCGCGGACGGGAGATCGCGTGCCAGTACTGACCCGGCTCATCCCCTCGCCCCTCGTCGTGGACATCCGTCCGGGTGCCCTCGACGATCTGGCGTGCGTCCTCGCCGACGAGCGCATCTCGACCTCGGGCAGGCTCGCCGTCGCCGTCAGCGGCGGGTCCGGCGCCCGGCTGCGCAGCCGGCTGGAGCCGACCCTGCCCGGCGCCACCTGGTACGAGGTCGGCGGCGGCACCCTCGACGACGCGGTCCGGCTGGCGAGCGACATAAAAGCCGGTCGTTATGACGCGGTTGTCGGCCTCGGGGGCGGCAAGATCATCGACTGCGCCAAGTTCGCCGCGGCCCGTGTCGGCCTTCCCCTCGTGGCCGTACCGACGAATCTCGCCCACGACGGTCTCTGCTCGCCGGTCGCCACCCTCGACAACGACGCGGGCCGCGGCTCGTACGGCGTGCCGAACCCGATCGCGGCTGTCATCGACCTTGACGTCATCCGCGAGGCGCCGGTGCGCTTCGTGCGCGCGGGCATCGGCGACGCGATCTCCAACATCAACGCGATCGCGGACTGGGAACTGGCCAACAAGGTCAAGGGCGAGAAGATCGACGGTCTCGCCGCGGCCATGGCCCGCCAGGCCGGTGAGGCGGTCCTGCGACACCCCGGCGGTGTCGGCGACAACGACTTCCTCCAGGTACTCGCCGAGGCGCTGGTCCTCACCGGTATCGCGATGTCGATCTCCGGTGACTCACGCCCCGCCTCGGGCTCCTGTCACGAGATCAACCACGCCTTCGACCTGCTGTACCCGAAGCGCGCCGCGAGCCACGGCGAGCAGTGCGGCCTCGGCGCCGCCTTCGCGATGTTCCTGCGGGGCGCGCACGAGGAGTCGGCCGCCATGGCCGGGGTGCTGCGCCGGCACGGGCTTCCGGTGCTGCCGGAGGAGATCGGCTTCACGGTGGACGAGTTCGTCCGGGCCGTGGAGTTCGCGCCGGAGACCCGGCCCGGCCGCTACACCATCCTCGAACACCTCGACCTGAAAACCGACCAGATCAAGGACATCTACGCCGACTATGTCAAGGCCATCGGTAGCTGAACTCCGTCCGGTCGTCCACCCCGCAGGGGTGAAGGACCGGCGCAGCGGTGAGCACTGGATGGGACGCCTCTACATGCGTGAGGTGTCCCTGCGGGTCGACCGCTACCTGGTGAACACCAGGGTCACGCCCAACCAGCTCACGTACCTGATGACCGTCTTCGGCGTGCTCGCCGCCCCGGCGCTCCTGGTGCCGGGGATCGCGGGCGCCGTGCTCGGCGTGTTCTGCGTCCAGATGTATCTGCTGCTGGACTGCGTCGACGGCGAGATCGCGCGCTGGAAGAAGCAGTACTCCCTCAACGGCGTCTACCTGGACCGGGTCGGCGCCTACCTCACCGACGCCGCCGTGCTCGTCGGCTTCGGGCTGCGCGCCGCCGACCTGTGGGGCGGCGGCCGTATCGACTGGCTCTGGGCGTTCCTCGGCACGCTGGCCGCGCTCGGCGCCATCCTGATCAAGGCCGAGACCGACCTGGTCCAGGTCGCCCGGCACCAGGGCGGTCTGCCGCCGGTCAAGGAGGCCGCCGCCGAGATGCGCTCATCCGGCATGGCGCTGGCCCGCAGGGCCGCCGCCATGCTGAAGTTCCACCGGCTGATCCTCGGCATCGAGGCGTCCCTGCTGATCCTGGTGCTGGCGGTCGTCGACCAGGCGCGCGGCGACCTGTTCTTCTCCCGGCTCGGTGTGGCCGTCCTGGCCGGCATCGCGCTGCTGCAGACCCTGCTGCACCTGGTGTCCATCCTCGCCTCCAGCAGGCTGAAGTGAGCGGCATGAAGGTCGGCGCGGTCATCATCACGATGGGCAACCGCCCCGACGAACTCCGCGCCCTCCTCGACTCGGTCGCCAAGCAGGACGGCGACCCGGTCGAGGTGGTCGTGGTCGGCAACGGCTCGCCCGTCCCGGAGGTCCCGGACGGCGTCCGCACCATGGAACTGCCCGAGAACCTCGGCATCCCCGGCGGCCGCAACGTAGGCATCGAGGCCTTCGGCCCCGGCGGCCGCGACGTCGACATATTGATGTTCCTCGACGACGACGGCCTCCTCGCGGGCCACGACACCGCCGAGCTGTGCCGGCAGGCCTTCGAGGCCGACCCGAGGCTCGGCATCGTCAGCTTCCGCATCGCCGACCCCGACACCGGGGTCACCCAGCGCCGGCACGTCCCGCGGCTGCGCGCCGCCGACCCGATGCGCTCCTCCCGGGTCACCACCTTCCTCGGCGGCGCCAACGCCGTCCGCACCCGGGTCTTCGCCGAGGTCGGCGGCCTGCCGGACGAGTTCTTCTACGCCCACGAGGAGACCGATCTCGCCTGGCGGGCCCTCGACGCCGGCTGGATGATCGACTACCGGTCCGACATGGTGCTGTACCACCCCACGACCGCCCCCTCGCGGCACGCGGTCTACCACCGCATGGTCGCCCGCAACCGCGTCTGGCTCGCCCGCCGCAACCTCCCCGCGCCGCTCGTCCCCGTCTACCTCGGGGTGTGGATGCTGCTCACCCTGGTCCGCCGCCCCTCGCGGCCCGCGCTGCGGGCCTGGTTCGGCGGGTTCCGGGAGGGCTGGAGCACCCCGTGCGGCCCGCGCCGGCCCATGAGGTGGCGTACCGTGTGGCGGCTGACCCGACTGGGCCGGCCCCCCGTGATCTGACAAGCTCGATCCAACGGAGCAAGCGTTCCCGAGAGCGTTCGGGCCCCTTCGGGGTACCGGGCTCATGACGTGCCCGCACAGGCCGGGCCTCAGGAAGACGAAGGTTATCCACCAGTGAGTGAGACAACGCACGACGACAGGGTCGCCCTGGGCGCGGCCGTGTCGCCCGACGAGGGCCTCCCGGCGAGCCGGCTCGCCGCCCGGTACGGGCTGAGCGTGAGCGGCGCCCGCCCCTCCCTCGCCGAGTACGTCCGCCAGCTCTGGGACCGGCGTCACTTCATCATGGCCTTCTCCCGCGCGAAGCTGACCGCGCAGTACAGCCAGGCGAAGCTGGGCCAGCTGTGGCAGGTGGCGACCCCGCTGCTGAACGCCGCGGTGTACTTCTTCATCTTCGGTCTGCTCCTCAAGGCGAACCGCGGTCTGCCGCGCGACGTCTACATCCCGTTCCTGGTGACGGGCGTGTTCGTGTTCACCTTCACGCAGAGCTCGGTGATGGCGGGCGTGCGGGCGATCTCCGGCAACCTCGGCCTGGTGCGGGCGCTGCACTTCCCGCGTGCCTCGCTGCCGATCTCCTTCGCGCTGCAGCAGCTCCAGCAGCTGCTCTTCTCGATGATCGTGCTGTTCGCGGTGGCCGCCGGCTTCGGCAGCCTCCCGGACCTGTCCTGGCTGCTGATCGTCCCGGTGCTGGGGCTGCAGTTCCTCTTCAACACCGGACTCGCGCTGATCATGGCCCGGGCGGGCGCCAAGACCCCCGACCTCGCGCAGCTCATGCCGTTCGTGATGCGGACGTGGATGTACGCGTCCGGCGTGATGTTCTCCATCCCCGTCATGCTGGCCGACAAGCCGCAGTGGCTGGCGAACGTCCTGCAGTGGAACCCCACCGCGATCTACATGGACCTGATGCGCTTCGCCCTCATCGACGGCTACGGCGCCGAGAACCTGCCCGACCACGTCTGGGTGGTCGCCGGGGGCTGGGCCGCGCTGTTCGCCCTGGGCGGCTTCGTGTACTTCTGGAAGGCGGAGGAGAGGTACGGCCGTGGCTGAGCCGAGCACCGAGCAGCAGGGGGAGCGCATCCCCACCGTCATCGCGGACGAGCTGCACATCGTCTACCGCGTGCACGGCGCCAAGACCGGCAAGGGCAGCGCCACCGCCGCCCTCAGCCGCATCCTCAAGCGCGGCGAGGAGCGCGGGGTGCGCAAGGTGCACGCCGTCAAGGGCGTCTCCTTCGTCGCCTACCGCGGCGAGGCCGTCGGCCTGATCGGCTCCAACGGCTCCGGCAAGTCGACTCTGCTGCGGGCCATCGCCGGACTGCTGCCCGCCGAGAGCGGCAAGGTGTACACCAACGGCCAGCCGTCGCTGCTGGGCGTGAACGCGGCCCTGATGAACGACCTGACGGGCGAGCGGAACGTCATCCTGGGCGGTCTCGCCATGGGCATGTCCCGCGAGCAGGTCAAGGAGCGCTACCAGGAGATCGTCGAGTTCTCCGGCATCAACGAGAAGGGCGACTTCATCACCCTGCCGATGCGGACCTACTCCTCCGGTATGGCGGCCCGGCTGCGCTTCTCCATCGCCGCCGCAAAGGACCACGACGTCCTCATGATCGACGAGGCGCTGGCCACCGGTGACCGCAAGTTCCAGAAGCGCTCCGAGGAGCGCATCCGCGAGCTGCGCGAGAAGGCGGGCACGGTGTTCCTGGTCAGCCACAACAACAACTCGATCCGCGACACCTGCGACCGCGTGCTGTGGCTGGAACGCGGCGAGCTGCGCATGGACGGGCCGACCGAAGAGGTCCTCAAGGAGTACGAGAAGTTCACGGGCAAGTAGTCCACTCCCGCCTGGACGCAACTGCCAGACGGATCGCCGGGCCCCGCCGCAACCCCAGCGGCGGGGCCCTGCGTCTGCAAAGGAAACGCCAACTCGGGCCCGCCCCAGGAATCTTGACACCAATCGGTGTGTTGTTGTGATGTGCAGGACACCCCAGGGAAGCTCGCTGCGTTGTACAACGTAAGCTGTACCGGTCCCGAAACGCGGCAAAGTGGGGCGTTAATGCGCGACACCCTCAAGCGGGACAGTCGCACGGACGGTCGGGCGGCGTGTCCGAAATAGTGTGTATTGGGTCGGCGGTGTAGAACGGGAGATGTGACGGCGATGGCTACGGAAACTCCCCAGCTCAACGCAGCAGCCTGTGCCGTCCCCGCCCCCGGCGGCGAACGGTGACGGGAACCGGCACGTCGCGCTCCCTGGACACGGAGCGCGGCACGCTCGACAAGGCCGCGGGCGAGAACTTCCCCGTGGCCCCCTTCTTCCTGCCCCGGCCCTGGCGCGACGACCTCATGGCCGTGTACGGCTTCGCCCGCCTCGTCGACGACATCGGCGACGGCGACCTCGCCCCCGGCGGCGCCGACGCCGGGCTGCTCGGCGTGTCGCCTGCCGACGCCGAGGACCGGCTGCTCCTCCTGGACGCCTTCGAGGCCGACCTGGACCGTGTCTTCACCGGGGAACCCCGCCACCCCCTGCTGCGCCGGCTGCAGCCCACCGTCCGCCGCCGCTCGCTCACCCCCGAGCCCTTCCGCGGACTGATCGCCGCCAACCGCCAGGACCAGCTCGTCAGCCGCTACGAGACCTACGACGACCTGCTCGCCTACTGCGAACTGTCGGCCAATCCCGTCGGCCGTCTGGTGCTGTCCGTCACCGGCACCTCGACGCCCGAGCGCGTCCGCCTCTCCGACGCGATCTGCACCGCACTCCAGATCGTCGAACACCTGCAGGACGTGGCCGAGGACCTGGGCCGCGACCGCATCTATCTGCCCGCCGAGGACATGAAGCGGTTCCATGTCCAGGAGGCGGATCTCGCCACGGCCACCGCGGGCGCATCGGTGCGCGCACTGGTCGCATACGAAGCAGAACGCGCCCGCGTTCTCCTGAATGAAGGCGCTCCCCTGGTGGGTAGCGTCCAGGGCAGGCTGAAGCTGCTGCTCGCGGGGTTCGTGGCGGGGGGAAGGGCGGCGGTCCGCGCGATCGCCGCCGCCGAATACGACGTACTTCCCGGCCCGCCCAAGCCCGGCAAGGTCCAGCTGCTGCGCGAGGTGGGCGTGACTCTGCGAGGAGAGGGGTGATCCGGACCGTGGAGTTCGAACAACACGTGTCCGCACCGGTACTCGCCGCCTACCGCTACTGCGAGGCCGTCACCGGACAGCAGGCCCGTAACTTCGCGTACGGCATCAGACTGCTGCCGACGCCGAAGCGGCGCGCGATGTCGGCGCTGTACGCGTTCTCCAGGCGCGTCGACGACATCGGCGACGGCGACCTGGCGGACGAGGTCAAGGCGGCGAGACTCGAGGACACCCGGGCGCTGCTGACCCGGGTGCGCGAGGGCGAGGTCGCCGAGGACGACACCGACCCCGTCGCGGTCGCCCTCGCCCACGCCGCCGAGGCCTTCCCGATCCCGCTCGGCGGCCTGGACGAGCTGATCGACGGCGTGCTGATGGACGTGCGCGGCGAGACCTACGAGACCTGGGACGACCTGAAGGTCTACTGCCGGTGTGTCGCGGGCGCGATCGGCCGCCTCTCGCTCGGCGTGTTCGGTACGGAACCGGGGGCGCGCGGCGCCGAGCGCGCCGCGGAGTACGCGGACACCCTGGGGCTCGCGCTGCAGCTGACGAACATCCTCAGAGACGTCCGCGAGGACGCCGAGGGCGGCCGCACCTATCTGCCCTCCGACGATCTCGCGAAGTTCGGCTGCTCGGCCGGGTTCAACGGCCCGACCCCGCCGGAGGGCTCCGACTTCGCGGGCCTCGTGCACTTCGAGGTGCGCCGGGCCCGCGCCCTTTTCGCCGAGGGCTACCGGCTGCTGCCCATGCTCGACCGGCGCAGCGGCGCGTGTGTCGCCGCCATGGCCGGCATCTACCGCCGGCTGCTCGACCGCATCGAGCGCGACCCCGAGGCCGTGCTGCGCGGCCGGGTCTCGCTGCCCGGCCGGGAGAAGGCCTATGTCGCCGTGCGCGGGCTGTCCGGCCTGGACGCCCGGCATGTGACACGGCGGACCGTCAGGAGGCGCGCCTGATGGACAATCCGGTCCAAGGTGATGCGGGCGGAGGAAAGCGGCACGCAACCCTCCGGCGGGGGACGGCGTCCCTGACTGCGACGGCCGACCGTGCACGGTTCCTCCACGGCGGTCGCGCAGGGGAGGGCGCACGATGAACGACGGCACGCGGTCCGAGGGACTGGTCGCCGACATCCCGGGACGACCCGGGCGGGACGCCGTCGTGATCGGCGGCGGTCTCGCCGGCATCACCGCCGCGCTCGCCCTCGCCGACGCCGGAGTGCGCGTCACCCTGCTCGAAGGCCGGCCGCGGCTGGGCGGGCTCGCCTTCTCCTTCCAGCGCGGCGAGCTGACCGTCGACAACGGACAGCACGTCTATCTGCGCTGCTGCACCGCCTACCGCTGGTTCCTCGACCGGATCGAGGCGACGGCGCTCGCACCGCTGCAGGATCGTCTCGACGTGCCGGTGCTCGACCTCGCGAAGCCCGCGGGACGGCGGCTGGGCAGGCTGCGGCGCGACGCCCTGCCGGTGCCGCTGCATCTGGGGCGCAGCCTGGCGACGTACCCGCATCTCTCGCTCGCCGAGCGCGCCAGGGTGGGCCGTGCCGCGCTCGCGCTCAAGGGGCTCGACCTCGCCGATCCGACCCTGGACACGCAGGACTTCGGCAGCTGGCTGACCGCGCACGGTCAGTCGGCGCGTGCCGTCGAGGCCCTGTGGGACCTGGTCGGGGTCGCCACCCTCAACGCGGTCGCGGGCGACGCCTCGCTGGGGCTCGCCGCGATGGTGTTCAAGACCGGTCTGCTGTCCGACCCGGGAGCGGCCGACATCGGATGGGCTCGCGTCCCGCTGGGCGAACTGCACGACCGGCTGGCCCGCAAGGCGCTCGACTCCGCGGGCGTGCGTACCGAGGTCCGTACACGCGTCACCTCCATCTCTACTGACGAGAACGGGACCCCGCGCGTTCAGGTTCCCGGCGAGACGTTCACACCGGACGCGGTCGTGCTCGCCGTACCCCAGCGCGAGGCGCATGACCTGCTGCCCGAGGGCGCGCTGGAGGCTCCGGAAAATCTTCTGCGGATCGGCACCGCGCCGATCCTCAACGTCCACGTCGTCTACGACCGCAGGGTGCTGGAAAAGCCCTTCTTCGCGGCCCTCGGCAGCCGGGTGCAGTGGGTCTTCGACCGCACCGACGCCTCCGGGCTGCGCGAGGGCCAGTACCTCGCGCTGTCGCAGTCGGCGGCGCAGGACGACATCGACGAACCGGTCGCGGTACTGCGCGAGCGCTATCTGCCCGAGCTGGCGCGACTGCTTCCCGGTGCCCGCGGCGCCGTGGTGCGGGACTTCTTCGTGACCAGGGAGCGCACGGCGACGTTCGCTCCCGCCCCCGGCGTCGGACGGCTGCGGCCCGGCGCCCGTACGAAAGCCCCCGGCCTCTACCTGGCCGGAGCGTGGACCGCCACCGGGTGGCCCGCGACCATGGAGAGTGCGGTCCGCAGCGGTGTGAGCGCGGCGGACGCCGCGCTCGCCGCCCTGGGCCGGCCCCGCCCCCGCCACCTCTTCGACTTCGAGGAGGCGGCGTGATGCTCGACCAGCACGCGGCAGGCGGCCCCCGCACCCCCGGTACCGCGACAAGAGGAGAGACTGTGCCCACTGTGCCCCCGGCCGAGACGGCCGATCGAGCGACCGCAGTGGACGTGACCGCGCTCCTGGAGCGCGGCCGGACCCTTGCCACACCGGTACTGCGGGCGGCCGTGGACCGTCTGGCCCCTCCCATGGACACCGTCGCCGCCTACCACTTCGGCTGGATCGACGCCGAGGGCAACCCCGCCGACGGCGACGGCGGCAAGGCCGTGCGCCCCGCCCTCGCCGTGCTGTCCGCCGAGGTCACCGGCGCGGCGCCCGAGGTCGGCATCCCCGGCGCCGTCGCCGTCGAACTCGTCCACAACTTCTCCCTGCTGCACGACGACCTGATGGACGGCGACGAACAGCGCCGCCACCGCGACACCGTGTGGAAGGTGCACGGCCCCGCCCAGGCGATCCTCGTGGGCGACGCCCTGTTCGCCCTCGCCAACGAGGTCCTGCTGGAACTCGGCTCGGTCGAGGCCGGCCGGGCCACCCGCCGCCTCACCACCGCCACCCGCGCCCTGATCGACGGCCAGGCCCAGGACATCTCCTACGAGCACCGCGACCGGGTCAGCGTCGAGGAGTGCCTGGAGATGGAGGGCAACAAGACCGGCGCCCTGCTCGCCTGCGCCTCCTCCATCGGCGCGGTGCTCGGCGGCGCCGACGACCGCACCGCCGACACGCTGGAGAAGTACGGCTACCACCTCGGCCTCGCCTTCCAGGCCGTCGACGACCTGCTCGGCATCTGGGGCGACCCGGTCTCCACCGGCAAGCAGACCTGGAGCGACCTGCGCCAGCGCAAGAAGTCCCTGCCGGTGGTGGCCGCCCTCGCGGCCGGCGGCCCGGCCTCCGAGCGGCTCGGCGAGATCCTCGCCGCCGACGCCAAGAGCAGCGACTTCGAGAACTTCTCCGAGGAGGAGTTCGCCGCCCGCGCCGCCCTCATCGAGGAGGCGGGCGGCCGCGAGTGGACGGCCGAGGAGGCCCGCCGCCAGCACACGGTCGCCGTGGAGGCGCTGCACGCCATCGACATGCCCGATCCGGTACGGGACCGGTTCGCGGCGCTCGCCGACTTCGTCGTCGTACGGAAGAGATGATCATTATCGGTCGAATAGCCCTCGCGTAGTCGCCGGCCGGTGCCGGCAGGACGTTTCCGGCACCGGCCGACGGCGGACCCACAGCAGCACGACTCGCACGACTGCCAGAAGGGGAAGCCATGACAGCGACGACCGACGGAAGCACCGGGGCCGTGTCGCCCCGAGCTGCCTCGGCCAGCGAAACCGACAGCACCACCCCCGTGGCGGCGGGGGTACGCGACGCCGCCGTACGCGCAGTACAACGCTCCACCCACTTCCTGCTGTCGCGGCAGGACGCCCAGGGCTGGTGGAAGGGCGACCTCGAGACCAATGTGACGATGGACGCCGAGGACCTGCTGCTGCGGCAGTTCCTGGGCATCCTCGACGACTCCACGCGGCACGCCGCCGGACTCTTCATCCGCGGCGAGCAGCGCGCGGACGGCACCTGGGCCACCTTCTACGGCGGACCCGGCGAACTGTCCACCACCATCGAGGCATACGTCGCCCTGCGCCTGGCCGGCGACGAGCCGGACGCCCCGCACATGGCGAGGGCCTCCGCGTGGATCCGGGACCAGGGCGGCATCGCCGCGGCCCGGGTCTTCACCCGGATCTGGCTCGCGCTCTTCGGCTGGTGGAAGTGGGAGGATCTGCCCGAACTGCCGCCGGAGCTGATCTATTTCCCCCAGTGGATGCCGCTGAACATCTACGACTTCGGGTGCTGGGCCCGGCAGACCATCGTCCCGCTGACGATCGTCTCCGCGAAGCGGCCGGTGCGGCCCGCGCCCTTCCCGCTCGACGAACTGCACACCGACCCCGCCCAGCCCAATCCGCCCAGGCCCCTTGCCCCGGTGGCCAGTTGGGACGGCGCCTTCCAGCGCCTGGACAAGGCGCTGCACCAGCTGCGCAAGGTCGTGCCGCGCCGGCTGCGCAGGGCGGCGATGAACTCCGCGGCCCGCTGGATCATCGAGCGGCAGGAGAACGACGGCTGCTGGGGAGGCATCCAGCCGCCGGCCGTCTACTCGGTCATCGCCCTGTACCTGCTCGGCTACGACCTCGAACATCCCGTGATGCGCGAGGGGTTGGCCTCGCTCGACCGGTTCGCGGTGTGGCGCGAGGACGGGGCCCGGATGATCGAGGCCTGCCAGTCACCGGTGTGGGACACCTGCCTCGCCACCATCTCCCTCGTCGACGCGGGCGTTCCGGCCGATCACCCGCAACTCGTCAAGGCGGCCGACTGGATGCTGGGCGAGGAGATCGTCCGGCCGGGCGACTGGGCCGTCAAGCGGCCCCAACTTCCCCCGGGCGGCTGGGCGTTCGAGTTCCACAACGACAACTACCCCGACATCGACGACACCGCCGAGGTGATCCTCGCGCTGCGCCGGGTCAGGCACCACGACCCGGAGCGGGTGGACAAGGCCATCGGGCGCGGCGTGCGCTGGAATCTCGGCATGCAGTCCAGGAACGGCGCCTGGGGCGCCTTCGACGTCGACAACACCAGCCCCTTCCCCAACCGGCTGCCGTTCTGCGACTTCGGCGAGGTCATCGACCCGCCGTCCGCCGACGTCACCGCCCATGTGGTGGAGATGCTGGCCGTCGAGGGCCTCTCCCACGACCCGCGCACCCGGCGCGGCATCGAGTGGCTGCTGGCCGAACAGGAGCCGGACGGCTCGTGGTTCGGGCGCTGGGGCGTCAACTACGTCTACGGCACCGGCTCCGTCGTCCCCGCCCTCGTCGCGGCCGGCTTCCCCGGCTCGCACCCGGCGATCCGGCGCGCGGTGGCGTGGCTGGAGTCCGTGCAGAACGACGACGGAGGCTGGGGCGAGGACCTGCGCTCCTACCAGGACGCGAGGAAGTGGAGCGGCAAGGGCGCCTCCACCGCCTCGCAGACCGCGTGGGCGCTGATGGCCCTGCTCGCGGCGGGGGAGCAGGAGTCCAAGGCCGTGGAGCGTGGCGTCGCCTGGCTCGCGGCCACCCAGCGCGAGGACGGCTCCTGGGACGAGCCGTACTTCACCGGAACCGGCTTCCCCTGGGACTTCTCCATCAACTACCACCTCTACCGGCAGGTCTTCCCGCTGACCGCCCTCGGCCGGTACGTGCACGGAGAGCCGTCCGTGGTGGCGGCCGTCGGCAAGGGGGGCTGATGTCCACCGGGCCCGCCCCCGCCCCGCTGCTGATCGCCTGCGCGCTCGGCATCGAACGCTTCGCCCTGCGCACGAGCGAGAGGGGCGGGGCCGGCGGGCCGGTCACCGTGCTGCGCACCGGCATGGGGCCCGAGGCGGCCGAGGTCTCCACCACCCGGGTGCTGTCCCGGCCGGAGCTCGCCGGGGCCGCCGTCCTGGCCACCGGCTTCTGTGCCGGGCTCGCCCCCGGCATGCATCCCGGTGACCTGGTCGTCGCCGAGGAGACCCGGCATCCGCGCGGGACGGTCCCGTGCGTCGGCACCGAGCTGCTGGTCGAGGCACTGGTGCGCGCCGTGCCCGGCCGCACCGTCCACACCGGGCCGCTCACCGGCTCCGATCACGTCGTCCGCGGTCAGGAACGGTCGGACCTGCTCACGACCGGCGCCATCGCGGTCGACATGGAATCGGCGGCGACGCTCCTGAGCGCCGTGCGCACCGGCGAGCGCCCGGTTGCGGCCGTACGGGTGGTCGTGGACGCTCCTGAACATGAACTCGTCCGGATCGGCACGGTGCGCGGTGGAATATCAGCCTTCCGCGTCCTTCGTTCCGTACTTCCCGCTTTCTTCGAATGGCACCGTTCTTTGCTGCTCCCCCGGAGGTGAGCCAGATGGCCATGCCGCTGCGCCAGTCCATCAAGGTCGCTACATACCTGGCCGAACAGAAGCTCCGCAAGCGGGACAAGTTCCCGCTGATCGTGGAGCTGGAACCTCTCTTCGCGTGCAACCTGAAGTGCGAGGGCTGCGGCAAGATCCAGCACCCGGCGGGCGTGCTCAAGCAGCGCATGCCGGTCGCGCAGGCCGTGGGCGCGGTACTGGAGTCCGGTGCGCCGATGGTGTCCATCGCCGGCGGCGAGCCGCTGATGCACCCTCAGATCGATGAGATCGTGCGGCAGTTGGTGGCCCGGAAGAAGTACATCTTCCTGTGCACCAACGCGATGCTGCTGCGCAAGAAGATGCACCTGTTCAAGCCCTCCCCGTACTTCGCCTTCGCGGTGCACATCGACGGGCTGCGCGAGCGCCACGACGAGTCCGTCGCGAAGGAGGGCGTGTTCGACGAGGCGGTGGAGGCGATCAAGGAGGCCCAGCGGCGCGGCTTCCGGGTCACCACCAACTCGACCTTCTTCAACACCGACACCCCGCAGACCGTCATCGAGGTGCTCAACTTCCTCAACGACGACCTCAAGGTCGACGAGATGATGATCTCGCCCGCCTACGCCTACGAGAAGGCCCCCGACCAGGAGCACTTCCTGGGCGTGGAGCAGACCCGCGAGCTGTTCAAGAAGGCCTTCGCGGGCGGCAACCGGCGCAGGTGGCGCTTCAACCACTCGCCGCTGTTCCTCGACTTCCTCGAGGGCAAGGTCGACTTCCCGTGCACCGCGTGGGCGATCCCGAACTACTCGCTCTTCGGCTGGCAGCGGCCCTGCTACCTGATGAGCGACGGGTACGTGCCGACGTACCGCGAACTCATCGAGAAGACCGACTGGGACAAGTACGGCCGCGGCAAGGACCCGCGCTGCGCCAACTGCATGGCGCACTGCGGCTACGAGCCCACCGCCGTCCTCGCGACCATGGGGTCGCTGAAGGAGTCCCTGCGCGCCATGCGCGAGACGGTCGCGGGAAACCGGGAGTGACGAGGTGAGCGCCATCTCCCTGGGCGTCCCCGAGGTACCGGCCCGGCCGATCGCCGAACGGCGCGTGTCGCGGCAGATCCACGTCGGGCCGGTCGCGGTCGGGGGCGGGGCCCCGGTGTCGGTGCAGTCGATGACGACGACCCGTACGTCGGACATCGGCGCCACCCTGCAGCAGATCGCGGAACTCACCGCGTCCGGCTGCCAGATCGTCCGCGTCGCCTGCCCCACGCAGGACGACGCGGACGCCCTCGCGACCATCGCCCGCAAGTCGCAGATCCCGGTGATCGCGGACATCCACTTCCAGCCGAAGTACGTCTTCGCGGCCATCGAGGCGGGCTGCGCGGCCGTACGCGTCAACCCCGGCAACATCAAGAAGTTCGACGACCAGGTCAAGGAGATCGCGCGGGCCGCCAAGGACCACGGCACGCCGGTCCGGATCGGCGTCAACGCCGGCTCCCTCGACAAACGCCTGCTGCAGAAGTACGGCAGGGCGACGCCGGAGGCGCTGGTCGAATCGGCGCTGTGGGAGGCGTCGTTGTTCGAGGAGCACGACTTCCGGGACATCAAGATCTCGGTCAAGCACAACGACCCGGTCGTGATGATCGAGGCGTACAAGCAGCTCGCCGCGCAGTGCGAGTACCCGCTGCACCTCGGCGTGACCGAGGCGGGCCCGGCGTTCCAGGGCACGATCAAGTCGGCGGTCGCCTTCGGCGCGCTGCTCTCCCAGGGCATCGGCGACACCATCCGGGTCTCCCTGTCGGCCCCGCCCGTCGAGGAGGTCAAGGTCGGCATCCAGATCCTCCAGTCGCTGGGCCTCAGGCAGCGGCGGCTGGAGATCGTGTCCTGTCCGTCCTGCGGTCGGGCGCAGGTCGACGTCTACAAGCTCGCCGACGAGGTCACGGCGGGCCTGGAGGGCATGGAAGTCCCGTTGCGGGTGGCCGTGATGGGCTGTGTGGTCAACGGTCCCGGTGAGGCGCGGGAGGCGGACCTCGGGGTCGCCTCCGGCAACGGCAAGGGGCAGATCTTCGTCAAGGGCGAGGTCGTCAAGACCGTCCCCGAGTCGAAGATCGTGGAGACCCTCATCGAGGAGGCGATGAAGATCGCCGAGCAGATGGAACAGGACGGCGTCGCGTCGGGGGAGCCGGCCGTCACCGTGAGTTGAACAGCACGGACCGAAGGGGGCCCGACCGTGACGATTCTGGAGAACATCCGGGGACCACGCGACCTGAAGGCGCTGTCCGAGAGCGAACTTCGCGAACTGTCCGAGGAGATCAGGGAGTTCCTGGTGCACGCGGTGGCCAGGACCGGGGGGCACCTGGGGCCCAACCTGGGCGTGGTGGAACTGTCCATCGCGCTGCACCGGGTCTTCGAGTCGCCCGTCGACCGCATCGTGTGGGACACCGGCCACCAGAGCTACGTCCACAAGATCCTCACCGGGCGCAAGGACTTCTCCAAGCTGCGCGGCAAGGGCGGCCTGTCCGGCTACCCCTCGCGCGAGGAGTCCGAGCACGACATCGTCGAGAACAGCCACGCCTCCACCGCGCTCGGCTGGGCCGACGGTCTCGCCAAGGCCCGCGAGGTGCAGGGCGAGAAGGGCCATGTCGTCGCGGTCATCGGCGACGGCGCGCTGACCGGCGGCATGGCCTGGGAGGCGCTGAACAACATCGCGGCCGCCAAGGACCGGCCGCTGATCATCGTCGTCAACGACAACGAGCGCTCCTACGCGCCCACCATCGGCGGCCTCGCCAACCACCTGGCCACCCTGCGCACCACCGACAGCTACGAGAAGGTGCTCGCCTGGGGCAAGGACGTGCTGCTGCGCACGCCCGTCGTCGGCACCACCATCTACGAGTCCCTGCACGGCGCGAAGAAGGGCTTCAAGGACGCCTTCGCCCCGCAGGGCATGTTCGAGGACCTGGGCCTGAAGTACGTCGGCCCGATCGACGGACACGACATCGGCGCCGTGGAGTCCGCGCTCCGGCGCGCGAAACGTTTCCACGGCCCGGTCCTCATCCACTGCCTCACGGAGAAGGGCCGCGGCTACGAGCCCGCCCTCGCCCACGAGGAGGACCACTTCCACACCGTCGGCGTGATGGACCCGCTCACCTGCGAGCCGCTCACGCCGTCCAACTCCCCGTCCTGGACCTCGGTGTTCGGCGACGAGATCGTCCGGATCGGTCAGGAGCGGGAGGATGTCGTCGCGATCACCGCGGCGATGCTGCACCCGGTGGGGCTCGGCAAGTTCGCCGCCAAGTTCCCGGACAGAGTGTGGGACGTGGGCATCGCCGAGCAGCACGCGGCGGTGAGCGCGGCGGGCCTCGCGACCGGCGGCCTGCACCCCGTGGTCGCCGTCTACGCCACCTTCCTCAACCGCGCCTTCGACCAGCTGCTGATGGACGTGGCCCTGCACCGCTGCGGAGTGACGTTCGTGCTGGACCGGGCCGGCGTCACGGGCGTCGACGGGCCCTCCCACAACGGCATGTGGGACATGTCGATCCTCCAGGTCGTCCCCGGCCTCAGGATCGCCGCGCCGCGCGACGCCGACCAGCTGCGCGCCCAGCTGCGCGAGGCCGTCGCCGTCGACGACGCGCCCACCCTGGTCCGCTTCCCGAAGGAGTCGGTGGGACCCGAGATCCCGGCCGTCGACCGGATCGGCGGCCTCGACGTCCTGCACCGTGGCCCCGGCACCCCCGAGGTGCTGCTGGTCGCCGTCGGCGTGATGGCGCCGGTGTGCCTGCAGGCCGCCGAGCTGCTCCAGGCGCGCGGGATCTCCTGCACGGTCGTCGACCCGCGCTGGGTCAAGCCCGTCGACCCCGCGCTGCCGGGCCTGGCCGCCGAGCACCGGCTGGTCGCCGTCGTCGAGGACAACAGCCGCTCCGCCGGAGTGGGCTCGGCCGTCGCCCTCGCCCTCTCGGACGCCGAAGTCGACGTCCCCGTACGGCGGTTCGGCATCCCGGAGCAGTTCCTCGCGCACGCCAAGCGCGGCGAGGTGCTGGCCGACATCGGCCTCACGCCGGTGGAGGTGGCCGGCCGGATCAGCGCGAGCCTCGCCGTCAAGGAGGCCGAGGACACCCTGGCCGTCAAGGAACGGACGGACGGCACCGTCAAGGAGAGGGCTGAATGACCAAGGAGTTCGACCTCGGCGCACTCTTGGCCGAACGCGGAGCCGAGCGCTACGAGCTGCACGGGAAGTACCTGAACCACCAACTCCCGCGCATGCTGCACACGATCGGCTTCGACAAGGTCTACGAGCGGGCCGAGGGCGCCCACTTCTGGGACGCGGACGGCAACGACTACCTGGACATGCTCGCCGGGTTCGGGGTGATGGGCGTCGGCCGCCACCACCCCGTCGTCCGCAAGGCGCTGCACGACGTCCTCGACGCCCAGCTCGCCGACCTCACCCGCTTCGACTGCCAGCCGCTGCCGGGACTGCTCGCGGAGAAGCTGCTGACCTATAGCCCGCACCTGGACCGGGTGTTCTTCGGCAACAGCGGTACGGAGGCGGTGGAGACCGCTCTGAAGTTCGCCCGGTTCGCCACCGGCAGGCCGCGCGTCCTGTACTGCGACCACGCCTTCCACGGGCTGACCACCGGTTCGCTGTCGGTCAACGGCGAGGACGGCTTCCGCGACGGCTTCGCCCCGCTGCTGCCCGACACCGCCGTTCCGCTCGGTGATCTCGAGGCGCTGGAACGGGAGTTGCGGAAGGGCGACGTCGCCGCCCTGATCGTCGAGCCGATCCAGGGCAAGGGTGTGCACGAGACCCCGCCCGGCTATCTGCGCGCCGCCCAGGAACTCCTGCGCCGGCACAAGGCGCTGCTCATCGCCGACGAGGTCCAGACGGGCCTCGGCCGCACCGGCGACTTCTACGCCTACCAGCACGAGGAGGGCGTCGAACCGGACCTGGTCTGCGTGGCCAAGGCCCTGTCCGGCGGTTACGTCCCCGTCGGCGCCACCCTCGGCAGGGACTGGATCTTCAAGAAGGTCTACTCGTCCATGGACCGGGTGCTGGTCCACTCCGCCAGCTTCGGCTCCAACGCCCAGGCCATGGCGGCCGGCCTCGCCGTGCTGTCGGTCATGGAGGACGAGCAGATCGTCGCGAACGCCCGCCGTACGGGCGACCGCTTGAAGTCCCGGCTGGCGGCCCTGATCGACAAGTACGAGCTGCTCGCCGACGTACGCGGCCGGGGCCTGATGATCGGCATCGAGTTCGGCAGGCCCAAGTCGCTGAAGCTGCGCAGCCGTTGGACCATGCTGCAGGCCGCCCGCAAGGGGCTGTTCGCGCAGATGGTCGTCGTACCGCTGCTGCAGCGGCACCGGATCCTCACCCAGGTCTCCGGCGACCACCTGGAGGTGATCAAGCTGATCCCGCCGCTGGTCGTCGGGGAGCCGGAGGTCGACCGGTTCGTGGACGCCTTCACGGCCGTCATGGACGACGCGCACAGCGGCGGCGGGCTGATGTGGGACTTCAGCAAGACGCTCGTGAAGCAGGCGGTCGCCAACCGCTGACGCGCTCGGCGGCCGGGCTCCTGAACAGACCCCGGCCGCCCAATAATCGATCGCACGAGCGATCACCCTGCGGCACAATCGCCGGATGCCGACCACCGCGGAGTAGTTGCTCTCCGCACTCGAAGGACTGTCTTTCTCGTCATGTCCGACATCCCGCATCCGGTCGGCGGCGTGTCCCCGGGCAGCGCCTACCACGACGCGGTGATGCGGCTGCTGGCCGCGATGCACACCCCCGGGGGCGGCGGCGAGGCGCTGGAGGACCGGGACCTGCCGGCGCTGCAACGGCTGCGGACCCTGGTGTCGCCCTCGTACAACGCCGTCGAACGAAGCGACGTGCTCGCGCGGACCGCCGCGCTGCTGGCGCCGGAACCGCTGCTGGCGGCCGAACGCGCGGGCCTGTTGCGCCGACTGGCCGACCGCACCGAGGAGCCGGACCAGCTGCTCGGGCGGCTGCTGGACCTCGCGGAGGCGCTGGAGGGCACCGGGACGGCCGTCGCGCTGGAGGTGTCGGGCCGGCTGGAGGCGGGCTGGGCGCACCGGGCCCGGCCCGAGCGCGGCGCGGCCGTGCTGGCGGCGGCCGAGCGGCTGGCCGACGACGGAGGCACGGCCTCCGGCCTGCTCGCGGCACAGCTGGTCTCCGCGACGGCCGGAAGTTTCGGCTGGCCCGAGAAGTGGCGGGCGCTGCTGCGGCGGCTGCGCAGGCACCCGGACCCCGACGTACGGCACAAGGCGTACACGACGACGACCGTCAAGGAGTGATCTCGCGAGCCGGCTTCCCGGTCGCTTTTGCCTCTGAGGCAAGAAATTTGCCCCACAGGCAAGAATGCGGCTGAATGGAGAACATGAGCTCTCCCGAGACCGAGCCCCCGGCCGGGCCGGACGAGGTCCTGCCGGCCGTCGCGCCGCAGCTCCGCGCCCTGCGTCGGCGTGCCGCCCTCACCCTGGAGGCGGCGGCGCGCACCGCAGGGCTGTCACCGGCCCATCTCTCCCGGCTGGAGACCGGGCAGCGCCAGCCCTCACTGCCGGTACTGCTCAGCCTTGCCCGTATCTACGGTACAACCGTCTCGGAGCTGCTCGGCGAGACGGTCGCAGAACGGGACGCCGTGGTACGCGCCGCCGACATGGAACCGACCGTCGCCGGCGGCTGGACCTACTGGCAGGCCGGGGCGTCCGCGCGCGGGATGCAGGCCCTGCGGGTGCGTGTGCCGCACGGCTCGCAGGGCGACATCGTGCGCGTCCATCCCGGCGAGGAGTGGCTGTATGTCCTCGCGGGGCGGCTGCGGCTGCGCCTCGGCGACACCACGCACCGGCTCGGACCGGGGGACAGCGCGCACTTCGACTCGCTGACCCCGCACCGGATCGCAGCCCAGGACGCCGACGGCGTCGAGCTCCTGTTCGTCCACACCCTTCTGCAGAGTCCCACGGCCACGCTGTGCCTGGGCCCACTCATCGGAGACATGCCATGAGCAACAGCAACATGGAAGAGAAGTTCCCCCGCGCCCTGTGGGTGCGCCTGATCATCTACATCGCCGTCGGGCACCTGTTCGCGGCCTTCATCTACCTGCTGTTCGAGGTCGGCGCCAAGTAGCCCGCGGTCAGTCGAGCAGCCGCTCCCGCAGCCGCTCGCGGATCTCCGGCGTCACCCCGAGACCCCGCTCCAGATAGGCGTCGACGCCGCCCCACGTCTCCTCGATGGTCTCGAAGGCCGCCTCCAGATATTCGGCGCGCGCCTCGAACAGGGGACTGAGCAGCTCCATGACCTCGGGGGAGTAGCCGGCGCTGGAGGAGCTGCTGCGCCGCACCTGGTAGCGGCGGTGCTTGGCGTTGGACTCCAGGTAGTCGGCGACGATCGCCTCCCGCTCGACGCCCAGCGCGAGCAGGGTCACGGCTATGGACAGGCCCGCGCGGTCCTTGCCCGCCGCGCAGTGCATCAGCGCGGGCACGCTGTCCTCGGCGAGCGAACGCAGCACACGCGCGTGCTCGGCGGTGCGCTCCCTGATGATCGTGCGGTAGGAGACGATCATGCGGTCGGCCGCCTTGCCGTCGCCGAGGATCTCGCGCAGCTGGTCGATCTCGCCGTCCCGGACCATCTTCCAGAACCCCGAGCCGTCCGCCGGATCCGACAGCGGCAGGTTCACGTTGCGCACGCCCGGCAGCTCGACGTCCGGGCCCTCCAGCTTCTGGTCCGCCGCGTTGCGGAAGTCGAAGATCGTGTGCAGCCCCAGCGAGGAGAGGAACGCGGCGTCCTCCTCCGTGGCGTGCGCGAGATGGCCGCTGCGGAACAGCACTCCGTGGCGCACCCGCCTGCCGTCCGTCGTCGCAAGCCCGCCCACGTCGCGGAAGTTGCGCACGGCGGTCAGCTCGGGCTCGGTCGACGGGATCTGCTGCGTCACGGGGCCTCCTCCGGGTCGGCCCCGTCGGCACGGCTCGACGACGGGCACCTCCTCGACGATACGACATGCGTTCCTGAGGCAATGAGTTGTCCACAGGCGTTGCCGCCGGGGCCCCCACACGTTGATGATGTTGCCGCTTGATCGCACCTGTTCGAACGTGTGGGGGCTTGATGCTGGAGATCTCCGAGAACGGCCGTACCTGGCTCCTGACCGGTCCGGCCAGCGGGTACGCCGTCCATCTGACCGAGGGCGACGAGCTTCTGCACCTGCACTGGGGTCCGCGGATCGCGCTCGCGGACGCCGAGGCGCTCGCCGTCCGCCCGCTGCCCGTCTACCGGCCCTTCGAGTCGCCGCTGGACGGCCGCGAGGAGTACCCGGTCGAGGGCGGCCCCCGGTTCGCGCGGCCCGCCCTGTCCGTGCGCACCGAGGAGCGGCGCGGCACCGAGTGGCGCTTCGAGGCGCACGAGGCGGAGGGCGACCATCTGCGGCTGCGCTTCCGGGACGGCGGGCTCGTCATCACGCTGCACTACCGCATGCGGCACGACGTCGTGGAACGCTGGGTCACCCTCGACAACGAGGGACCGGCGCCCCTTGAGCTGCTGCGCGCCGACGCCGCCACCTGGACGCTGCCCGACCGCGAGGGCTGGCGGCTCTCCCAGCTGCACGGCCGCTGGGCCGCCGAGTCCCTGCTGACCGCCGCGCCGCTCACCCACGGCGAGAAGGTCATCGGCAGCCGCCGCGGCCACACCGGGCACCAGCACCTGCCCTGGGTCGCCCTCGACACCGACGCCACCGAGGAGCGCGGCGAGGTCTACGGCTGCGCGCTCGGCTGGTCCGGTTCCTGGCGGATCGCGGTGGCGCAGCTCCCGGACGCCCGGGTGCAGATCACCGGAGGCGCCGGCTACGACGACTCCGGGCTGCTGCTCCTGGCCGCGGGGGAGTCGTACACCACCCCCGTGTTCGCCGGGCTGTGGAGCGACGGCGGCTTCGGAGGCGCGAGCCGCGCCTGGCACGCCTACCAGCGCGCGTACGTCGTCCCGGACGCGGACCGGGACCGGCCGGTGCTGTTCAACTCCTGGGAGGCGACGGAGTTCGACATCTCCGAGGAGCAGCAGGGGGCGCTGGCCCGCCGGGCCGCCGCCATCGGTGTCGAGCTGTTCGTCGTCGACGACGGCTGGTTCGGCAGGCGCACCAGCGACCGTGCCGGGCTCGGCGACTGGACGCCCAACCCCGACCGCTTCCCCAAGGGCCTGGCGCCGCTCGCCGACCACGTGCACGCGCTCGGCATGCAGTTCGGCATCTGGGTCGAGCCCGAGATGGTCAACCCGGACAGCGACCTCTACCGCGCCCACCCCGACTGGGTGCAGTACCAACCGGGACGAACGCGGACGGAGTTCCGCAACCAACTGGTGCTGAACCTGGCCCGCGAGGACGTCCAGGAGTACCTGTGGCGGCAGCTCGACACGCTCCTGTCCAGCGCGCCGATCGACTACGTCAAGTGGGACTTCAACCGCTGCTTCACCGACGCCGGCTGGCCCGGCGACCCCTACCCGCAGCGCCTGTGGGTCGACCACGTCCGCGCGCTGTACGCACTGCTGGACCGGCTGCGGGCGGCCCACCCGGACGTCGTCTTCGAGTCCTGCTCGGGCGGCGGCGGCCGGATCGACCTCGGCATCATGAGTCGGACCGACCAGGTGTGGACCTCCGACAACACCGACCCGCTCGACCGGCTCGCCATCCAGCACGGCTTCAGCCAGATCCATCCCGCGCGCGTGATGGCCGCCTGGGTCACCGACAGCCCCAACACCCAGCTCAACGACCGGGTCAGCTCCCTGGGCTTCCGGTTCGTCAGCGCCATGGCGGGTGTGCTGGGCGTCGGCGGAGACCTCACGCAGTGGACCGAGGAGGAGCTCGCCGAGGCCGGTGACTGGGTGAGCCTCTACAAGGAGATCCGTCCCCTGGTGCAGCACGGGGACCTCCACCGGCTGCGGCCGCCGACGGGCGGGCTCAGCGCCGTGCAGTACGTGCGCGGGGACGAGTCAGTCGTCCTGGCCTGGCTCCAGGCACAGAGCTACGGCGAGCCCGTACCGGCCCTGCGGCTGCGCGGCCTCGACCCGACAGCGTCGTATGAATGCCTTGAAACGGGCGAAATTCACCGTGGGGCCGTACTGCTGCACCACGGGCTGGACACCGCGCTGCGTGGCGACCTCGATGCGGCAGTCATCCGGCTGCGTCGCATCTGAGTCGTCTGTCCGAATTGGTGTCTTCATTCCAACTCGCTCTGGAATGGGGAATGCTGGAGCACTGTCACGTGAGGAGCGTCATATCCGTGACGGTGCGTGGCGCGTCATGTTCACGTAATTCGCAGGGTTTTCAAGGGAGTTTGGGCAAAAGGGTGGAACTGTAATTCACGGAGGGTGACCGTGAATTCTCACAGTCGATCAACAGAAAGGCATTCACAGGGAACTCCCGCTTGTCCCTTTGCGTCTTGGTCGCTTACGTTCGCCACCAATCCGGACGGACGCCCAATCCTGCCGCCGCCCGGAGCCCGCACAACTCACCCGTGAACGGCAGGAGCGGGGGACCCACAGGTACGACGCCTGTTCCGGTCTCCGGAACGGCTAGGGGTAAAGCCGCGCCGAAAACGCGGCCGGGCATCTCCAGCCCGCACCCGACAGCTCACCTCGCAGGCGACGGAGAGGAATTCGCCATGCCCGCGAAGGGTAAGCACCGCCGCCCGAAGCCCAAGCGCTTCACCCGCTCCATCGCCGTCGCCGGAACCGGTGGCGCCGCTCTCGCCCTCCCGCTCATAGGGGCCACCGGCGCCCACGCGGCCACCGCGCAGTCCGTTTCCCAGTCGGTTTCCCAGTCGGTTTCCCAGTCGGTTTCCGAAAAGACCGTCCAGTCGCTTCCGGCCGCCGAGAAGAAGGCGACCGAGAAGAAGGCGAACGCCAACAACACGGGTGTGCGCACCTATTCGGTCCGGGCCGGCGACTACCTCTCGAAGATCGCCGACGAGCAGCACGTCCGGGGCGGCTGGCAGAAGCTGTACGCGGACAACCGCCAGGCCGTCGGCGACGACCCGTCGCTGATCCACCCGGGCCTCAAGCTCACCCTCGGCGGCAAGGCGACGACCGGCGCCACCAAGTCCTCGTCCTCCGCCGCCTCTTCGTCCTCCTCGTCGAGCGCATCCTCCTCGGCGAAGGCGGCGAAGGCGTCGAAGGCGTCGAAGGCGCCGAAGGTCACCCAGGTCGCCGAGTCGACCAGCACCGGCTTCACCCTGCCGGTGAGCGGCGGCACCATCGGCACCGGCTACCACGTCGCCGGCAGCATGTGGTCCAGCGGCTACCACACCGGCGTCGACTTCGTCGTCCCGACCGGCACTCCGGTCAAGGCCGTGGGCGCGGGCACCGTCGTCACCGCCGGATGGGGCGGCGCGTACGGCAACCAGATCGTCATCAAGCTCGCCGACGGCCACTACGCGCAGTACGGCCACCTCTCCCAGATCTCCGTCTCGGTCGGCCAGAGCGTGAGCGCGGGCCAGCAGCTGGGTCTCTCCGGCGCGACCGGCAACGTGACCGGCCCGCACCTGCACTTCGAGATCCGCACCACGCCGGACTACGGCTCCGACGTGGACCCGGTCGCCTACCTCCGTTCCAAGGGCGTCGCCGTCGGCTGACCCCCCGCCGACCGCGCGCCTGACACGCCGCCGAAGGCCGGACCCCGATCCCCGGGTCCGGCCTTCGGTGTTGCGGTCGTGCGAACAGGTCGTCAGGCGGTGTCGACAAGGCGGGCGCTCGCGGCCAGAGTGATCCCCGTCCGATGTGCAAGCGCTTTCCATCCGCCAAGGAGACCGCCCGACGTGACGCCCACCCGCAGAGCCTTCGCCACCCTGGCCGCCGGCGCCGCACTGGCCCCCCTCGCGCCCGCCGGCGCCGCGAGCGCCGCGCCCCGCCGCAGGGGCCGGCTCATCGCCCACGACGACTTCCGGCACGGCCTGACGAAGTGGGCCGTCGAACTGGAGCAGGGCGGCACGGTCGCAGCGGCTCACGGGACGCTGGAGGTGGACGTGCCGGCCGGGGCCACCGTCTGGTTCCGGCAGCGGCTCGACGGACCGTACGTCATCGAGTACACCGCGACGGCCGTCGCCGCGGGCGGTGTCAACGACCGGGTCTCCGACCTCAACAACTTCTGGAACGCCACCGACGTCCGCTCCCCGGACGACCTGTTCGCCACCCACCGCGGCGGCGCGCTGGCGGAGTACGACTACCTGAGGACGTACTACGTGGGCTACGGCGCCAACACCAACACCACCACCCGGCTGCGCCGTTACGTCGGCGAGCCCGGGGTGCGTCCCCTCGTCTACGACTACACCGAGCCGCTGCTGGCCGCGAACCGGCCCAACCGCGTCCGGATCGTCTCCGACGGGCCGACGGTCCGCTGGTGGAACAACGGGCGGCTGGTGTTCGACTACAGCGACCCGGAGCCGTACACGAGTGGCCACTTCGCCTTCCGGACGACCTGGAGCCACTTCCGGATCAGCGACTTCGCCGTCTGGCGGTTGACCCGTCAACATCGGTGATCCGAAAGATATTCCTGCCTTGGGCAACCCTTTGGACGTGGCTTATCTCACCGACCGTCAACCCTCGCTTACGGTCGCGTAGGTCACATTCGAAGGTGAATCATGGCCGCCGTGGCAGACGATTCGAAAAGTGACAGCAGAGACAGCAGGGCAGTGATCGGGTCGTACGTCGCGGTGGGGGACAGCTTCACCGAGGGCGTCGGCGATCCCGGCCCCGACGGAGCCATGGTCGGCTGGGCGGACCGGTTCGCGGTGCTGCTCGCGGACCGGCGGCCCGAGGGCGACTTCGCCTACGCCAACCTCGCCGTGCGCGGCAAGCTGCTCGACCAGATCGTGGCGGACCAGGTCCCGCAGGCCGAGGAACTCGCCCCGGACCTGGTCTCCTTCTGTGCCGGCGGCAACGACATCATCCGGCCCGGCACCGACCCGGACGAGGTCGCCGAGCGCTTCGAGCGCGCGGTCGCCCGGCTCACCGCGGCCGCCGGCACCGTCATGGTGACGACGGGCTTCGACACCCGTGGCGTGCCCGTGCTCAAGCACCTGCGCGGCAAGATCGCCACCTACAACGGGCATGTCCGGGCCATCGCCGACCGGTACGGCTGCCCCGTGCTCGACCTGTGGTCGCTGAAGACCGTGCAGGACCGCAGGGCCTGGGACGACGACCGGCTGCACCTCTCGCCCGAGGGGCACACGCGCGTGGCGCTGCGCGCGGGTCAGGTCCTCGGTCTGGAGGTTCCGGCCGACCCGGACCAGCCCTGGCCGCCGCTGCCGCCGCGCGGCACCCTCGAGGTGCGGCGGGACGACGTGCACTGGGCGCGCGAGTACCTGGTGCCGTGGATCGGGCGCCGGCTGCGCGGGGAGTCCTCGGGCGACCATGTGACGGCCAAGGGCGCGCTGTCCCCGGACGACATCAAGATGCGGATCGCACCGGTGGCCTGAGGGCGAGGCGTGCGGGGAGCTCACCGCTCCCTCGCGGTCAACGCCTGCGGCTCACCGCTCCGTCGCGGTCAACGCCTCCCGCTCCAGCCCCAGTTCGCGGGCCAGCGCCTCGTCCACCCAGTCCTGGGCGCGGGCCCGTGACACCGCGCCCGGGTAGGACGTCAGCTGTACGGCGAGCCCGTCCAGCAGAGCCGTCAGCCGCAGGGCCGTGCCCATCGGGTCGGGGCAGCGGAACTCGCCCGCGGCCACGCCCTCCGCGATGACCTCGGCCAGCGCCGCCTTCCACCGCCGGTCGAGGTCGCGGGTGACCTCCTGCAGCACGGGTTCGCGCAGGGCGGCCGCCCAGCCCTCGATCCACAGCCGCCAGCCCTTGGCCTGCCCGGTCGGCGCGTACCAGCGCACCGCCGAACGCAGCCGCCGCAGCGCCGTGGTGCGCCGGCCGAGCAGCTTGCGCAGATGGGCCAGGTCGTCCTCGGCCGCGTGGGTGAACGCGGCGGCCACCAGCTTCTCCTTGGTCGAGAAGTGATACAGCACCAGCGCGTTGCTCACGCCGAGCGCCGAGGCCACGTCGGCGATCCTGACCGCCGCCACGCCCCGCGCCTCGATCTGCTCGATGGCGGCCCGCAGCAACTCCTCACGCCGCTCCGCCACGCTCAACCGCACTCTCGCCACGCGGTCACCCTATTCCGTCGCCGCCGGCCGTGTCGGGCGAGGTCACGGCTCGACGAGGTCCACGGGGTAGAGGTCGGTGCGGGCGACGGCCGCGTCACGCTCGGCTGCCAGGGCGGTGCGGCGCTCGTCGGCCATGAACCCGTCGTAGCCGGCCTGCGACGCGAACTCGATCAGCTGGATCTCGTCCGGCCGGTCCTCGGCGCCGTCGGTGCGGGCGCGCTGCAGCAGCCGCCCGTCGTGCTCGCCGAGCAGGGCCAACACCTTGTCCTCGTACGCGGCCAGCGCCCCGGCGGCACCGGGGCGCGCCCACAGCAGACAGCACAGTCGAACGCTCACGGGCCCGACCCTACCCGGCGGCGTGCGCGGATTCCGGTTCGGCGTAAGGCAGGACCTCGGGTACGGCGGCTTGTCCGCCGCGGTCACCGATACCACCCGAACCGCTCGGCGATCACCGGTAGCCGGTCCGCGACGATCGCGTGCGCGGCCGCTCGCGGGGTCGTCCCGTGCGCCTCCGCGCGGGCCAGCATCTGCTCCACCAGGGCCCGCATCGAGCGCCGGGTGTGGGCGAACGCCTCGTCCGCGTCGGCGCCGATGTCCCCGAACAGGGTCCACCACCACCACGCGTTCGTCCCGGAGTTGACGACCACGTCCGGCAGCACGGTCACCCCGCGCGCGGCGAGAAGTTGCTCCGCCTCGGGCAGCACCGGCATATTGGCCGCCTCGACGATCCAGCGGGCGGTGATCCGCTCCTGCTCGGCGGCGTCGATCGCGTACGACACGGCTGCCGGCACCAGCACCTCCGCGTCGGCGGACAGCCAGGCGTCACCCGGCAGTTCACGGTCCTCGGGGCGCAGGGCGGCGCGGTCGACGGTGCCGTACGCGTCCCGCGCGGCCAGCAGCGCCTCCACGTCCAGGCCCGCCGGGTTGACCATCGTGCCCTTGATGTCGGCGACGGCGACGACGGTGAGCCCCGCGCGCGTGAGGAAGCGCGCCGTCGCACCGCCCATGGTGCCGAGCCCCTGCACCGCGACCCGCGTGCCCTCGTACGGCACGCCGGCCCGGTCCAGTGCGGCCAGCGCCGACTCGGCGACCCCGCAGCCGCCGGCCAGTTCGTCCAGCCCGATGCCGTCCACCTCGACCGCGAACGCGTCCGCGAGCCGCCGCCGGGCCGTCGCCTCGTCGTCCAGCAGCGGATACACGGCCTGGATGGAGGAGACCAGCCCCGCCTCGGCCGCCGCCCGGTCCACCAGGTCCTGGGTGAGACCGAGGTCCTCACCGGTGGTCCAGAAGCTCTCGATGTACGGCCTCATGGCGCGCAGATAGCGCACCAGCAGCCCGTACGCCCCCGGGTCCTGGGGATCGCAGTCGATACCGCCCTTCGCCCCGCCGAGGGGGATGTAGCGGCCCTCCGGGTTGTAGTGCAGCGCCTCCTTCATGGTCATCCCGCGCGCGAGCCCGGCGACCTCCTCCAGGGTGCAGCCCGCGCGCATGCGCAGCCCGCCGCTGGCGACGCCGCGCACCAGCCGGTCGACGACGAGGAACCCCTGGCGGCCGGTGAGGTGGTCGGTCCAGGTGAGCGACATCAGGGGCGCGGTCATGCGGTCTCCTCGACGGGGGTGATCAGGGGCGGGGCGGACGGGGTCTCGGGGAGGGGCGGCCCGCCGGGAGATTACTGAATCGCGGGTCAGTATCGGGAGCGGTCGGGTCCCGTGTCAACGGCACGGTCGTCCGGCCGGGGACCGAAGGGGAGGGGCTGGGTTTCTTTGGGCTTTCTTTGGAAAGCGACCGGCAGGAACGGGACGATCCCGGTGTTGTCGGAGGGGGCGACCATAATGGAATGCCTCTCCGACTCCACCTGGAGGTCCCGTGTCCGGTTTCCGTCCCCTGAGCTCCGGGCTCCGCGCGCTGCAGCCCGCGGCCTTCGGCGCGGACCCGAGCGGTGAGCGCATGGCGCGCATCCGCAGATCGCCCCACTTCAAGGACGGCGTCTTCCAGAACCCCGGAGGCACCGCCCGGATCCGGCCCTCCGCCTCGATGACGGACTTCGCGAAGGTCTTCTTCGACAAGGAGGAGCGGCCCCGGCGTGCCCCCAAGGGGAACATCCCGGTGCATGCCACCACCCTCGCGGACATCGCCAGGCCGCCCGCCACGGGGCTGCGGCTGACCTGGATGGGGCACTCCAGCGTGCTCGCGGAGATCGACGGACACCGGGTCCTGTTCGACCCCGTCTGGGGCGAGCGCTGCTCCCCGTTCTCCTTCGTCGGCCCGAAGCGACTGCACCCCGTGCCGCTGCCGCTCGCCGCGCTCGGTCCGGTCGACGTCGTCGTCATCTCGCACGACCACTACGACCACCTGGACATGCCCAGCATCAAGGCGCTGGCCGGCACGGACACCCTGTTCGCCGTTCCGCTGGGCGTCGGCGAGCACCTGGAGCTGTGGGGCGTCTCCGCCGACAGGATCCGCGAGCTTGACTGGCACGAGGAGACCAGGATCGGCGGCCTCACCCTCACCGCCACCCCGGCCCGCCACTTCTGCGGACGCGGCATGCGCAACACCCAGCACACGCTCTGGGCGTCCTGGTCGGTCGCCGGGGACGAGCACCGCGTCTACCACAGCGGCGACACCGGGTACTTCGAGGGTTTCAAGGACATCGGCGCCGCGCACGGTCCGTTCGACGCCACGATGATCCAGATCGGCGCCTACTCCGACTTCTGGCCGGACATCCACATGACGCCCGAGGAGGGCATGCGCGCCCACCTCGACCTCCAGGGCGGAGCGCCGCACGGCGTGATGATGCCGATCCACTGGGCCACCTTCAACCTGGCCACCCACCCCTGGGCCGAGCCCGGCGAGGGCACGGTCGCCGCCGCCCACGCCACCGGCTCCCGTATCGCCCTGCCCCGGCCCGGGGAGCCCTTCGAGCCCACCGCCGAGACCGTCCCCGGCGATCCCTGGTGGCGCGCGGTGGCCCAGGAACCGGCGGGCGGCTGGCCGACGGCGGAGGCCGTCACCGGGGCCGCGATCAAGACGGCGGCGGACTCGGCGGCGAAGGAACAGGCCGACGCGAGGGGCGTCGAGGGGAGCGGGGATCCGGAGACGGTGCCGGCCGGGTGAGGCGGGCCGCGGCGACCGACGGGGACCACGGGGTGGTCGTGTGCTCAGGGGAGCGACGCCGGGGCGTGCGTATGCGGGGCGTCGGCTGAGCACGCGCGGGAGGGGCCCGGAATGCCGCCGCGGCAGGTCGTGACCGTCGGGGTCGATCTCGCCGCCAGCGCTCGGCGTACCGCTGTGTGCCGGGTGGAGTGGGACCAGGCGGGCACGCCTTCGGTGGAGTTCGTCATGCCGGACGGTGACGAGGAGCTGCTCGCCCTGGTCCGTGGTGCCGACAAGACGGGGCTGGACTGTCCGCTCGGCTGGCCGACCGGCTTCGTGGAGACGATCGCGGCCCACCATCAGGGGCTGCCGCTGCCCTCCCCGGCCCGCTTCGGGGACCGTACGGACGGCAGACCGGGACTGGACCCGCTGCGGTTCCGGCTGACCGACGACCTCACCTGGAAGGCGACCGCGATGCGGCCGCCCCTGTCCGTCTCCACCGACCTCCTCGGCGTGGTCGCGCTCCGGGCGGCCCGCCTCCTGGCCGCCCTCGGCACCGGATCGGTGCCGAGGGACGGCTCCGGACCGGTCGCCGAGGTGTACCCCGCGGCCGCGCTGCGGCTGTGGGGCATCCGTTTCACGGGCAGCTACAAGAACGCCACACCCGAGGCGCGGGCCGTGCGGGAGCACGTGCTCGGGTCCCTCGAGACGGGGCTCGGGCGGGCGCTGGCGGACGAGGTGCGCACGCGGTGCGTCGCCAGCCACGACCACCTCGACGCGCTGGTCTGCGCCCTGGTCGCCCGTGCCGTCCTGGTGGGCGACACCCGGTGGCCGTCCACCGCGGACGAGCGTGCCGCCGCACTGCGGGAGGGCTGGATCCACCTGCCCGGCCCCGACCTCGCCGCCCTGCGCGGACCCGTGGTGTGATGGCGCCGTGAGCCGCGCCACCGAAGAGACCAACCGCCGGATGCTGCGGGCCCGGGACGCGATGGACCGTGCCTACGCGCAGCCCCTGGACGTGCCGGCCCTGGCGCGGATCGCGCATGTCTCCCCGGCCCACTTCGCCCGCACCTTCCGCGCCACCTTCGGCGAGACCCCGCACCGCTACCTCCAGCGCCGCCGTGTCGAACGCGCGATGTTCCTGCTGCGCGAGACCGACCGCAGCGTCACGGACATCTGCTTCGAGGTCGGCTTCGGCAGCCCCGGCACCTTCAGCCGCACCTTCCGCGACGTCGTCGGCCGCTCGCCGCGCCAGTACCGCAAGGAGGCCGTGGCGCTGGACGTGCCGACCTGCTTCACGATGGCGTGGATGCGGCCGAGCGCCTGACGGTCCGCACGCGGTGGCGGTCCGCACGCGGTGGCGGTCCGCACGCGGTCGCGCTCCGCTCGGCGTTCGGGCGACTGAGCAGTTTTGGATAAGTTTTCGCACGGCCGGGCTCGTAGCGTGATGCCCATGTTCACAGGAATCACGCACTCGCAGATCTACGTACTCGACCAGGACGAGGCCCTCGACTTCTACGTCGGCAAGCTCGGCCTGGAGGTCAACACCGACGCCGACCTCGGCTTCATGCGCTGGCTCACCGTCAACGTCCCCGGGCAGCCCGACCGTGAGGTCCTGCTGGAGCGGCCCGGCCCGCCGCGCCTGTCCGAGGAGACCGCGGAGCAGGTCCGCGACCTGCTGACCAAGGGGGCGACGGGCGGCTTCCTCATCTTCGGCACGGAGGACTGCCGCAAGACGTACGAGACGCTGCGGGCCAAGGGCGTCGAGTTCACCGAGGAGCCCACCGAGCGCCCGTACGGCATCGACTGCGGCCTGCGGGACCCCTTCGGCAACAGCATCCGCTTCACCCAGCCGAAGGCGTGAGAACGCGTCGACCGTTGACACGGACAGTGACGTTCAGGGGATGACTCCCCGGGGTCCGGGGAGCGTCCGAAACGGTCCGGTCCGGTCGGCGAGCGGGCGGACGGCGGCAGTCGGCGGCAATCCGAGCGGGCCGGGGAGCGATGGCTCCCCGGCCCTCGATCATTTCTGCCGACTGCTTCTGACCAGCACTGATCGATCTTTTCTCGATCCAGATCGGCTGCCCGCCGTGTTTATCGGTCTGTCGTACGAAGCCTCATACCAGAGCGGGACGCTTCGCGTGGGACTTTGTCAACTGCCCACCGCACATGTTGCCTTGGCGACTACTGTGAGTGTCCATCGGGCAACCCCTGCCCGAACCGCGCAGCCCGCGCCCCGGGCACCGACGGACCCGTACGACGAGGACACCGATGTCTCACCTCCGCGCACCGGCCGCACGCGCAGACCGCCGTGAGGGCGGACGGCACGGACGGCCCGTCGCCCGCACCGCTGCCTCGCTGCCCGAGACCCACATACGGCCCCAGTTGCTGCGGCTCGCCGTGCTGCCGCCCATCGCGGTCGCCCTGAGCGCCGGCGCGGCCGTGCTGTTCACCGTCCGCTCCGCCGGGGTCCGGCCCGGGCTCACCCTGTGGGGCGTGCTGGGCGGCGCCGTCTCGGTGGCGCTGGCCGGCATCGTGACCGCGGCCGTGGCCGCCGACCGGGCCGCCCGGACCGTGAGCGACCGCGTCGCCGCCCTGCGCCGCAGCGCCGCGCGCGGCGAGGCCGATCTGCGCGCGCTGGTCGAGGCGCTGCGCCGCGGCGAGACCCCGCCCCAGCGCACGCCGCGCGGCGCGCCCGCCGACGACGCGGACGACTTCGAACTGCTCGCCGCCGACCTGAGCCGGGCGCACGACGGCGCCGTCACCGCCGTCGTGCAGGCCGCGCAGCTCTCCAGCCAGGCGGGCAGCGAACAGAAGCTCGAGGTGTTCGTCAACCTGGCCCGGCGGTTGCAGTCGCTGGTGCACCGGGAGATCTCGATCCTGGACGAGCTGGAGAACGAGATGGAGGACCCCGACCTCCTCAAGGGCCTCTTCCACGTCGACCATCTCGCCACCCGGATCCGCCGGCACGCGGAGAACCTCGCCGTCCTCGGCGGTGCCGTCTCCCGCCGGCAGTGGAGCCATCCCGTGTCGATGACCGAGGTGCTGCGCTCCGCCATCGCCGAGGTCGAGCAGTACTCCCGGGTCAAGCTGGTGCCGCCGATCGACGGCACCCTGCGCGGGCACGCCGTGGCCGACGTCATCCATCTGCTGGCCGAACTGGTCGAGAACGCCACGGTGTTCTCCGCCCCGCACACCCAGGTGCTGCTGCGGGCCAACCTCGTCACCTCGGGGCTCGCCGTGGAGGTCGAGGACCGGGGTCTGGGCATGCCGGTCGCCGAGCAGAAGAAGATGAACACGCTGCTCTCCGACCCCGACCAGGTCAACGTCGCGAGCCTGCTGGCGGACGGCCGCATCGGACTGTTCGTCGTCTCGCAACTGGCGCGGCGGCACGGCATCCACGTCCGGCTGCAGACCAACATCTACGGCGGCGTCCAGGCCGTACTCGTCGTACCGCAGGGCCTGTTGGGCTCTGCGCAGGGCGCTCCCGGGGCCGTACCGCATCCGCGCGGCGCCACGGCGCCCCCCGCACAGTCGTCCGGCCCGGGTCCCGCGACCGGCGGCCACCGCGTCGTGCCGCCACCCCCGCCGACGCCGCGACGGGTGCAGCCGTGGGAGAGCACACATGCCGCCGTCGCGACGCCGAGCGGCAACACCTCGGCGAGCCCTGTCGGGGGCGGTGTCGGCGCGGGCGGCGGTACGCGGGGCGGCGCCGCTGCGAACGGCACCTCGGTGAACGGTTCCATGACGAGTGACGGCACCTCCGGCACGCCCGGCGGTGCCGTGCCGGGTGGCTCCGGCCTGGAGAGCGGCACGGCCGACACCGTCCTGCCGCACGGCAGCACGCCGGCCGGCCGCCCTGGGGGCGCCCCCGCGGCGGGCAGCGGCCCGGCGGGCGGCGCCGGGGCCGACTTCTCCGTCGCGGGCGGCGGTACGGCCGGTCGTGGTCACGACACCGGGCAGGGGAGCGGGCCCGCGCCGCTGCCCGTGCGGGGGGCCCAGGGGGAGCGGCCCAATCCCGCGGAGGCCGTGCCCGGGATCCGGCCCGACGACCGGCGGGTCGTCGCCGAGAACGTGGCCGCGCCGGCCGCGCCCCGCACGGGCGCGGTTCGCGGGACCATGGGCAAGCCCCAACTCCCGCGCCGCCGCGCCCAGGAGCACATCGCACCCCAGTTGCGCGACGGTCCCGCGCCCCGCCAGGACACCGACGTCCACACCGGGCACGACCCGGGCCTGATGGCGGCCTTCCAGCGGGGCATCGGCCTGGCGGAGGCCCAGCAGCACCTGGAGGCGGCCCCCATGGAGCGCTCCCACCTGGATGCCCTGGACGACATGGGTGGCCCGCACATGTCCGCCCTGCACACCTCCGCACAGGGTCACCCGGACGCCTCCCACACGGCTGTCCGCCCCACGGCCGCTCCCCACACGGACGCCCCCGCCACCACTCCGCCACACGGCATGGACGTACCGCACATGGACGCACCGCGCATGGACGCACCGCGCATGGACCCCGTGCACATAGCGGAGGCACGCCCGGCGGCGGCTCGTGGCCATGACCGTCCCACCCGGCACGACGGGAGCTCACCAGCCGGATGACGAGCCCAGCCCGCACCCCCGTACCCACCCCCGCCGCTCCCGCAGACCTTCGTACCCCAAGGAGTCGATCCACCATGGCGAGCGATGCGCCGACCGGTCATGTTTCCGATCTCGACTGGCTGATGAGCGGTCTCGTGCAGCGCGTACCGCACACCACCAGTGCGGTCCTTCTGTCCTGCGACGGGCTCGTGAAGTCGGTCCACGGCCTCGACGCGGACAGCGCCGACCACATGGCCGCGCTGGCCTCCGGCCTGTACTCCCTCGGCCGCAGCGCCGGGGTGCGCTTCGGTGACGGCGGCGAGGTCCGCCAGGTCGTCGTGGAGCTCGACTCGACCCTGCTGTTCGTCACCACCGCCGGCTCCGGCACCTGTCTCGCCGTGCTGGCCGGCCGCGAGGCCGACGCGGCGGTCCTCGGCTACGAGATGGCGATGCTGGTCAAGAGCGTCCGCCCGTACCTGGTCACCGCACCCCGGCAGCAGTCCGTCGAACCCCCGGCGATGAGGCCTTGAGCGTGGCGACGGCCGGCGACGGGCCCTGGCTCGACGACGCGGCCGGACGGCTGGTGCGTCCCTTCACGGTCAGCAACGGCCGCACCCGGCCGAGCATCGCCCTCGACCTCCTGTCGCACGTGATGGGCACCGGGGCCACGCCCCTCGGCTACCTCGGCCCCGAGCACCAGCAGGCGCTCGACCTGTGCCGCGCGCCCGTGTCGGTCGCCGAGGTCGCCGCGCATCTCAAGCTGCCGGCGGTGGTCACCAAGGTGCTGCTGTCGGACCTAGTCGACTGCGGGGCGCTGACCACCAAGCCCCCCGAGTTCCACCACAACCCGACTGACCGGGCCCTTCTGGAGGCAGTGCTCGATGGACTACGACGACAGCTCTGACCCCTTCCCGACCGCACTGAAGATCCTGGTCGCGGGCGGTTTCGGGGTCGGCAAGACGACCTTCGTGGGCGCGGTCAGCGAGATCGCGCCGCTGAGCACGGAGGAGCTGCTCACCACGGTCAGCGCCGCGACCGACCGTCTCGACGGCATCGAGAACAAGGTCGAGACGACGGTGGCCATGGACTTCGGCCGCATCACGCTCGATCCGGAACACGTGCTCTACCTGTTCGGCACGCCGGGTCAGGAGCGGTTCTGGTTCATGTGGGACGAACTCTCCGAGGGCGCGCTCGGCGCGGTGATCCTCGCCGACACCCGGCGCCTCGAGGAGTGCTTCGCCGCGGTGGACTTCTTCGAGCAGCGCGGCCTGGGCTTCATCGTCGCCATCAACGAGTTCGACGGCTCCTACCGCTACGACCCCGAGGAGGTCCGTGCCGCCATCGACCTGCCGCCGGAGATCCCGGTGGTGCGGTGCGACGCCCGTATCTCCAGTTCGGGGGTGCAGACGTTGCTGACGCTCGTACGGCATCTGATCGCGCACGCGCCGGCGCATGCGCCGAGTCATGGCGCCCATAGGTGATGTGTGACATAGCACTGAGAATTTCAGTGGTATGTGACATGCCACTTCCTCGCCGCCCCTGCACCCAAGCCCACGCACCCAAGCCCCTGCACCCAAGCCCCTGCACCCAAGCCCCTGCACCCAAGCCCCTGCACCCAAGCCCCTGCACCCAAGCCCCTGCACCCAAGCCCCTGCACCCAAGCCCCTGCACCCACGCCCACGCACCCACGCACCCACGCCCACGCACCCACACCCACCCTCCACGGAGCCCCCATGCCCCCCGCCCCCAGTGACCGCCCATGAGGTACGACCCCGCGCGTCCGGCCGGTCGTCTGCTGCTCACCCCGGAGGACAAGGAGGCCCCGGCCCGCACCCTGCGCCTCGGTCAACTCGGCCTGGGTGAACGCCCGGACCCCGATCTCGACGCCTATGCCGGCCGGCTCGCCGGGCTCACCAGGGCGCCGTACGCCATGGTCAACTTCATCGACCAGCACCGCCAGTTCTTCGCGGGGCTGCATCTGCCGGACGTGGCACCGCCGTTCGTGAGGCCCGACGGCACGACGCCCGTGCTGGGCCGTGAACTCGCCCGCGATCACGGCTTCTGCCCCCATGTGGTGGTCCGGCGCAAGGCACTGGTGCTGGAGGACGTCTGCGACTACCCCCGGTTCGCGGGCAATCCGATGGTCGACGAGTTCGGCATCCGTTCCTACCTGGGCGCCCCGCTCATCGACAGCACAGGCATGACGCTCGGCACGCTCTGTGTGGCCGACGTCGCGCCCCGGCCCTGGGGCAGAGCCGGTCTGGAGACCATCAAGTCCTCGGCGGCGGAGCTGGTGGCGCGGCTGGAACGGCGCGAGGCCGACGGGCTGCCGCTGCTGTGAGCCGCGCCGGGACCGGCGTGTCGTCCGCCCAGCCTCGGGCCAGGGGGAGTCGGCCCGACCGGTGTGCCGCACGTTGTTCGGTCACCCAGCGCTCCACACGGTCGACGGACCGGGCCAACGGCTGGTCCGTGGTGTCGATCAGACAGGTGCGCCATCGTGGGTCCCCGGCGCTCCACGCGGTCCACCGGTGCCAGGCCATCTCCGGCCAGCTGCCGTCGATGACGACCTCGGGCCGGAAACGGGGGTCGCGGGCGTGTCCGCGGTGCCAGGCGGCCCAGCCGCAGAAGGCGTCGGTGGCTTCCTGGTCCCACCGGCCGCCGTCGCGCGCGGCGAGCCGGTCGCGCCGAGCCGTGTCGGCGACGTCGATCAGACACACGGCGATCCCGTCCAGGGACGGAGCCGAGGGAGCGGCGAGGACCTCGCCCAACGGTGAGTTGCCGGACAGCAGCAGATCCGCTCCGCGGGCCTGGTACTCCAGTGCGCGGCGTACCCACAGCTCCGTCGTGCGATTGCGCCAGTGAGGAGGGATCGGAGGATCCGGAACTCCGACTTCGTCGAACTCGTGCACGACGACCCCGTCGAGTCGGTCGGCGACGGCGAACGCGAGCGTGGTCTTGCCCGCGCCGCTGGATCCGGTCAGCTTGAGCAGCATCCGGCCAGCGTCGCAGCCCGTGCCGTCCTTCTCGACCGGATTTTGGCTGGCGCGCTCTAGTAGCCCCGCCACACGTTGTCGAACGCGGCGTCCTCGATCGCCTTGCGCTGGCGTACGGCCTCCAGTTCCATCACCGCGTCGCCGACGGCGGCCAGGACCGTCGTGACCGTCTCGCCGGCGAGGGCCTCCGCGTCCTCGGCCGGTTCGTCCCGGATGCCGGCCGCGGCCGCCAGCGCGGCGAGGATCGGTTCGCCCGCCGCCCAGCGGTCCTCGGCCTCCCGCCGGGCCGCGGAGTCGACCAGTTCCGTGCGGGAGGTGCGCAGCGGAATCCGCTGGCCGCGCGGGCGGGTGGTCAGCCCGATCCGTTCGAAGTCCTCGACGTAGGCGGAGGACAGTCCCCGGCCCCGGCGCCACAGCCAGTCCTCGACCGACTCGTACGGCTCCTGCCGTACGAGTTTGTCGGCGGCGTCGTCCAGCAGCCGGTCACCGGTGGGCGCCTGGGCGCTCGGCAGGATGCGGTTACCGTCCAGGACGAGCGCCTTGGCCTCGATCAGGTCGAACACCTCGGCTCCCGCGAGCGCGAGCGACAGGTCGCCCTGCTCGACGGGCCGGTCCGGTGCCGCCTCCAGGGCGACGATCGCGAGGTCCCGTGCGGTGGTCATGAGCGGCTCCACTAGTTGGCCGAGTGCGGGACGAGAGCGTCCGCGTCCTTGCTCGATTCTCGCCGCCCCGAGGCTGCTGTGTGTCCTTCTACGACCATGTGGTGCGGTAGGCCGATCCGCAGTATGGCGGCGGCCTCCGGCCGCGGCGAGGACCACGGCGGCCGCGGGCAGCAGGGCCGGCCGGTAGCCGTGGTGCAGCGGCTGGGCGACGGCCGGCGGGCCGAGGATCCGGCCGACGGACTATCCGGTAGTCAGCAGGGCCACCGAGCGCGGGAAGCGCAGATGAGCCCCGGCGGCCCGGGCCGGACACGCCCAGGAACGTGCCGCCGAACAGCACGGCCGGCACCAGCGCCGCCGCCGCACCGCCGACCAGCGGCCTCGCCCGCCACCACGTCTCCCGCCTGGGCGAGGAGGCGTGAAGCCAGGCTGCGGCGCGGCTTAAGAAAAGCTCGATGGACCGGGGGTGGTCCGGTGCGGCAGATTGCAGGTGATTCCACCCCCCTCCCCGGACGCGGGCCCGCTTCGGCGTGCCCGCGTCCGGGTCCCCGAGCACAGGAGCCATGGCGTGAAGGCGCTGGTCAAGGAGAAGGCGGAGCCCGGTCTGTGGCTCGCGGACGTCCCGGAGCCCGCCGTCGGACGCGGTGACGTCCTCATCAAGGTGCTCCGCACCGGCATCTGCGGCACCGACCTGCACATCCGGGCGTGGGACGGCTGGGCGCAACACGCGATCCGCACGCCGCTGATCGTCGGTCACGAGTTCGTCGGCGAGGTCGTGGAGATCGGACGCGACGTCGCGGACATCAAGCCCGGCGACCGGGTCAGCGGCGAGGGCCACCTGGTCTGCGGCAAGTGCCGCAACTGCCTCGCCGGGCGGCGTCATCTGTGCCGCGCCACGGTCGGGCTCGGCGTCGGCCGGGACGGGGCCTTCGCGGAGTACGTCGCCCTGCCGGCCGCCAACGTGTGGGTCCACCGGGTGCCCGTGGACCTCGATGTCGCGGCGATCTTCGACCCGTTCGGCAACGCCGTGCACACCGCGCTGTCCTTCCCGCTGGTCGGCGAGGACGTGCTGATCACCGGCGCCGGACCGATCGGCCTCATGGCCGCCGCCGTCGCCCGGCACGCGGGCGCCCGCAACGTCGTCGTCACCGACGTCAGCGAGGAGCGGCTGGAACTGGCCCGCAAGATCGGGGTCAGCCTGGCGCTGGACGTGTCGCGGGCCGCCATCGCCGACGGACAGCGGGAGCTGGGCCTGCGCGAGGGCTTCGACATCGGTCTGGAGATGTCCGGACGGCCCGAGGCGCTGCGGGACATGATCGCCAACATGACGCACGGCGGCCGTATCGCCATGCTCGGCCTGCCCGCCGAGGAGTTCCCCGTCGACTGGGCCCGGATCGTCACCTCGATGATCACCCTCAAGGGCATCTACGGCCGGGAGATGTTCGAGACCTGGTACGCGATGTCGGTGCTGCTGGAGGGCGGCCTCGACCTCGCTCCCGTGATCACCGGCCGGTACGGCCACCGCGACTTCGAGGCGGCCTTCGCCGACGCGGCGAGCGGCCGCGGTGGCAAGGTCATCCTCGACTGGACCGCGTAACCCCCTCACCGCTTCAGGAGCTTCCGTCATGTTCGACTCCGTGCGCGACGACCTGCGCGCCACCCTCGACGAGATCCGCGCCGCCGGTCTGCACAAGCCCGAGCGGGTGATCGGCACCCCCCAGTCCGCGACCGTGAACGTGACCGCGGGCGGCCGGCCCGGCGAGGTCCTCAACTTCTGCGCCAACAACTACCTGGGCCTCGCCGACCACCCCGAGGTGGTCGCCGCCGCCCACGAGGCCCTGGACCGCTGGGGCTACGGCATGGCCTCCGTCCGCTTCATCTGCGGCACGCAGGAGGTCCACAAGGAGCTGGAGGCGCGGCTGTCGGCGTTCCTCGGCCAGGAGGACACGATCCTGTACTCCTCCTGCTTCGACGCCAACGGCGGTGTCTTCGAGACCCTGCTGGACGCCGAGGACGCGGTGATCTCCGACGCCCTCAACCACGCCTCGATCATCGACGGCATCCGCCTGTCCAAGGCCCGCCGCTTCCGCTACGCCAACCGTGATCTCGCCGATCTGGAGCGGCAGTTGAAGGAGGCGGCCGGTGCGCGGCGCAGGCTGATCGTCACCGACGGCGTCTTCTCCATGGACGGCTACGTGGCACCCCTGCGGGAGATCAGCGACCTCGCCGACCGGCACGACGCCATGGTCATGGTCGACGACTCGCACGCCGTCGGCTTCGTCGGCCCCGGCGGCCGCGGCACCCCCGAGCTGCACGGCGTCATGGACCGCGTCGACATCGTCACCGGCACCCTCGGCAAGGCCCTCGGCGGCGCCTCCGGCGGTTACGTGGCCGCCCGCGCCGAGATCGTCGCCCTGCTGCGCCAGCGCTCCCGGCCGTACCTCTTCTCCAACACGCTGGCCCCGGTGATCGCCGCCGCGTCCCTGAAGGTGCTCGACCTGCTGGAGGCGGCGGACGACCTGCGCGTCCGTCTCACCGAGAACACCGCGCTCTTCCGCCGCCGTATGACCGAGGAGGGCTTCGAGATCCTCCCCGGCGACCACCCGATCGCGCCCGTGATGATCGGTGACGCGGCGAAGGCGGCCCGGCTGGCGGAGCTGCTGCTGGAGCGGGGCGTGTACGTGATCGGCTTCTCCTACCCGGTGGTGCCGCAGGGCAAGGCCCGTATCCGCGTCCAGTTGTCCGCCGCGCACTCGACGGACGACGTCAACCGTGCCGTGGACGCTTTCGTGGCGGCCCGGGCCGAGCTGGAGGGCTGACCCGGCCCGACCGTCCGGGACATATTGCGATAATCGATCCCATGATCGAGGCGCGGCGACTCCACATCCTCCGTGCGGTGGCCGACCACCGCACGGTGACGGCGGCTGCCGCCGCGCTGTATCTGACCCCCTCCGCGGTCTCCCAGCAGCTCACCGCCCTGGAGCAGGAGACCGGCCACCGGCTGGTCGAGCGCGGCGCCAAGGGCGTGCGGCTGACCCCGGCCGGCGAGATCCTGCTCAGCCACACCAACGCCGTCCTCGCCCAGCTGGAGCGGGCGGAGGCCGAGCTCGCCGCGTACGGATCGGGCGCCGCCGGCACGGTCACCGTCGCCTCCTTCGCGACCGGCATCGCCCAGGTCGTGGCCCCGGCGGTGGCCCGCCTCGCCGTCACCGCGCCCGGCATCCGCCTGCGCGTCCAGGACGCCGAGGGGGACGCCAGCCTGCCGATGGTGCTGGACCGGCAGGTGGACGTCGCCGTCGCCGTCGAGTACCGCGGGGCTCCGCCGGCCGACGACCCGCGCCTCGCGCACGTCCCGCTGTACGCCGAGCCCTTCGACGCGGTGGTGCCGGTCAGCCACCGGCTGGCCGACGCCGCCGTGATCCCGCTGGCCGACCTGGCCAAGGACCCCTGGATCGGCCCCTACCCCGGCAACCCCTGCCACGACGTGGTCGTCCTGGCCTGCGAGACGGCCGGCTTCCAGCCCCGCCTGGAGCACTCCTCGGACGACTTCCGCGCCGTCGTCGCCCTCGCCGCGGCCGACGCCGGGGTGGCGCTCGTACCGAGGTCGGCGTTGCAGGGCATGGACCTGGCCGGAGTGGTCGTCCGTCCCGTCGACGGGGTCGCGCCGACCCGGCGGGTCTTCGCGGCGGTGCGCCGGGGCGCCGAGGAGCATCCGCTGATCCGGCCGGTGCTGGAGGCGCTGGGGGAGGCGGCGGGGCCGGACGCACCCGGGGAGACCGCGAGGCCGGACGCCCCGCGAGGGACGGCGGAGCTGTGAGACTTCCGTAACCCATGTGTCTCATATCCGGGATAGCGTCCCGGATATGAGAAGCATCGAGGAGATCGCCCCGGACCCGGTGGACGCCCGGCTCGCCGCGCGCCTCGCCGAGCTGCGGGCCGAACGGGGCTGGTCGCTGGGGGAGCTGGCGGAGCGGAGCGGGATCAGCAGGTCGACGCTGTCGCGGGCCGAGCGGGCGGAGATCAGCCCGACCGCCGCGCTCCTGAACCGCCTGTGTCATGTCTACGGCCGGACCATGTCCCGGCTGCTCAGCGAGGTCGAGGCGGAGCCCGCGCTGCTGGTGCCGGCCACCGAGCAGCCGGTGTGGGAGGACCGCGCCTCCGGTTTCGTACGGCGCTCGGTGTCGCCGCCGCACGCCGGGCTGCGCGGCGAGCTCGTCGAGGGACGGCTGGCGACGGGCGCCGACATCGCGTACGACCGGCCGCCGGTGCCCGGTCTCGAACAGCACATCTGGGTTTTCGAGGGGGAGCTGGACGTGACGGCACAGGACGTGGAGCACCGGCTCGGCACCGGGGACTGTCTGCGGCTGCGGGTGTGGGGTCCGACGCGGTTCCGGTGCGCCGGTGCCGAGGAGGTCCGGTACGTGCTCGCGGTGGTGCTGCCGTGAGGGTGGAGCGACTGGACGTGAGCGAACTGCACGCGCGCGTGGAGGAGTTGGCCGACCTGCTGGTCGACACCGTCGACGGCGGAGCCTCCATCGGCTTCCTCGCGCCGCTGGACCGCGCACAGGCCCTCGTCTGGTGGAAGGAGCGCGTGGCCGGCGTGGCGGCCGGGCGGCTCGCGGTGTGGGCGGCGCGTGACGGCGGGCGCACGCTCGGCACCGTCAGCCTGGCCTTCCCGGAGAAGCCCAACAGTCGGCACCGCGCCGAACTGGTCAAGCTGATGGTGCGCCGGGACGCCCGCGGACGAGGCATCGGCCGCACGCTCCTGGCCACCGCCGAGTCCGCGGCGGCCGCGGCGGGCGTCACCCTGCTGCACCTCGACACCGAGACCGACAGCCTCGCCGAACGGCTCTACGACACGGCCGGGTGGACCCGCGTCGGCGCGATACCGGACTACGCGGCCCGTCCCGACGGTGTCCTGCGGCCGACGTCGATCTACTACAAGCGGCTCGCCGGCGCCCGGGAAACCGACGGCTGACGTCCTCACCAGGTGGTTGTCAGTGGCAGCCGCTACCGTGCGGGGCATGCAGGATGCCGAAGACGTACGCCGTATCGCCCTTGCCCTGCCGGACACGGCGGAGAAGGTCGCCTGGAGCATGCCCACCTTCCGGGTCGCGGGGAAGATGTTCGCCACGCTGCCCGAGGACGAGACGTCCATCGCCGTGCGCTGCCCCAGGGAGGAGCGCGACGAGCTGGTGCTGGCGGAGCCGGAGAAGTTCTGGATCGCCGGCCACGAGGCGCAGTTCGCCTGGGTGCGGGTCCGCCTCGCCGCGCTGGAGGGCGAGGGGGAGCTGCGGGACATCCTCGCCGACTCCTGGCGCCAGGCGGCTCCCACCCGGCTGCTGGAGGCCTACCCCGAGCTGGGGCTGCCGGCCGACGGCTGAGACACCGGGGCCGTCCGCCCCGCGGGAAAGCCGGGCGCGATCACGGACCGGAGTGCGGTATGGTTTCCTAGCACGTCGGCCCGGGGGAAACCCCAGGTCAGACGGGCAGCGGGACGTGGCGCAGCTTGGTAGCGCACTTGACTGGGGGTCAAGGGGTCGCAGGTTCAAATCCTGTCGTCCCGACCAGCTTCATCGCAGGTCGCAGGCCGTTCTTCCGATCACGGGAGGGCGGCCTTTCGCGTCCGCTTCGGACACCCTGGAGGAGATCACCGAGCGGGCCCGGGGCACGTACGAGAAGGAGCTGGCGAAGAGGTACCGCTACCACAGGGTGCTGGGCACCGTCGGGCTGTGGAGCGGGCTGCCCCTGTCGGACACCCGGCCGGTCGACCTCGCCACCGACTACGGGCCGCTGGCGGCCACCAAGTCCGCCGCCGAGAAGCTGACCTACAACCGGGCACTGCGCACCACCGTCACCACCTGGCAGGGGCCGCTGGCGGTGTACGTGGCCCACCTGGGATCCGTGCGCGTGAACCCCCGGGTCGGCTTCTGGACCGGCTCGCGGGACAGAGGCGCGCAGGCGCTCGCCAAGGCCGTCGCCGCCGAACACGTCAAGCGGGTGGTGCTGCTCGGCGACCTCAACGGCACCATGGACGACCGCGCCCTCGCCGGCGTCAGCGAGCAGCTGCGCTCGGCGCAGGACGAGCCCGGAGCCGGCTTCGGCTTCAGCTGGCCGGCGAGGTTCCCGGTGGAGCGGATCGACCAGATCCTGGTCAGGGGAGTGAGGCCGGACAGCGCCTGGGTGCTCCCCGCCACCGGCAGCGACCAACCTGCCGGTGGCGGCCCGGGTGAGCTGGTGACGGGCGGCTCAGGGGGCTTCGTGGTCACCCGCCGCCGTCGAGGTCGGTGCGCTGTCGCAGCACGCGCAGCTCATGGCCGTCCAGCCGCATCTCGTACAGCTTGCCGCGGGCGTTGTCGAAGGGGCGGTGCAGGATCATCATCAGCTCGCCCTCGAAGGTGCGGAAGAGCATGCCGTGCCCGCTGTCGTCCCGGACCAGGGGCCGCTGCTGTTCCCAAGGGCCGGTCAGCTCACCGGACTCGGAGACGGCGTAGGTCTGGACGTAACCGCCGCTGATGTTTCCGTCCGGGCCGACCGTGTTCTTCTCGTACGTCGACCACAGCATGAGCAGCGAGCCGTCGGGGGTGCGGTATAGCTGGGGGCCGTCGGTGATGTACGGCGGGAGCTGGGCCGGCACGCCCGCCGGTATCTGCTCGCCGAGCCAGGACGCGTCCGACGCCTTGAACAGGAACACCGGGTCCCCGACCGTCCGGGACAGATCGGGGGCCAGCCGGACCGCCTCCATGGTGCCGTCGACCGTCTGCAGCCACTCGTGCGCGTACACCATCCACGGCTGTCCGGACGGATCGACGTACAGCGTGCCGTCGAGGGTCATGAGGTGCGCGGGCGGGGTGGGGCCGGCCGGGTCGACGACGGTGAAGGGACCGAGGAGCGAGTCCGAGACGGCGGTGACCGTGCCACGCAGGTGGTTGGCCAACTGGAAGGGCGTGCCCCAGCGGTTGGGCGGAGGGACGGGAAGGGGGCTGTTCTCGTCGTGCAGGGTGGTGAACAGGTAGTAGCGGCCGTCCCATGGATGGACCTCCGGGGCCCAGCCGCCGTCGCTCGCCCAGATCCCCGTCTGCTCACCGGCGAGGAAGACCACGACGGGCCGCTGCCACTCACGCAGGTCGCGGCTGCGGTACACCATCGTGCCGACGCCCTCAACCCCCGACACCGACGGGTCGTTGGACGTGTAGAGGTGGTACGTGCGGGACGTGTCGTCGGCGACGACGAACGGATCGTGCAGCGGCATGTCGGGAAGCAGCATCACAGCCGCACCGTCATCCGTATCGCCACGTCGTCTCCCGCGGACAGCCCGCTCGGCACGCGCACGGCGTTCTTCAGCGGCAGCAGATAGCCGCCGTCCTTGGGGAACAGCGAGGTGGCGAAGGCCCTCTCGCCGATGCGTGCCTCGACCGGGATCACGCCCCAGCCGTAGGAGGCCAGCGCGGCCACCTCGCGGATGTCGGCGGACTCCTGGTCCGGCACGGGCACGAAGTAGTAGGGCGCCGGACCGCGCCACTCGATCACCCGGCCCGTGAAGGCGAGTTCCACGCGCTCAGCTCCGCTTCTCGAGGACCGTCAGGTCGCGTTCGGCGTACATCCGGTGACACCACTCCTCGTTGAGGACGACGAGCAGACACTCCCGTACGGGGAAGGCCGCGCCCTCGTCCGGCCAGCCGGGGCCCACCAGGGGCTCGGTGCGCTCGTCCAGTCGCCGGTCGGTCAGGCCGTCCACCACGCGACGTACCGTCGCCATCGCCGCCAGCCGGAGGGCGAGCGCCTCGTCGAGGGGCGGGCGGGCCGTGCGGTCGTGGGGGACGCCCGGGCGGGGGACCATCTCGTCCCAGGGCAGCGACAGGGGGTGCCAGGGGCTCGGGACGCCCAGCACGCAGCGCTCCACCCAGGACTGGCTCGCGAAGGCGAGGTGGCGCAGGGTCTGGACGAAGGACCACTCGCCGTCGACCGATGCGTGCAGCAGTTTTGGAGGCAGCCGGCGGGCCCTCGTGACGGCCGCCTCCCACAGCCGCTCGTCGAGGTCCCAGGCCTCGCGGAACCCGTCGGCGGTGGTGGGCCGGAACTTCGGCCGGTCGGGGTGGCGGCGGTCCAACTCCCCCTCCACCAGCGGCGCCACGTCCACGCCGTTGACGACGAGGTTCCCGATCTCGCCGTCGATGGTGGTGTCCACCAGCTCCACACCGCGCATCACGACGTGGTTCAGCCCGCAGCCGCGGAACCTCGCCCCGTTCAGCCCCACCGCCGTGAAGCGTGCCCCGTCCATGGCGGCGCGCTCGAACCGGGCACCGCGCAGGTCGCTGAAGTCGCTGTCGCCCATGGGGGCCAGACTATGCCGAGGTCCCCGTCGGGGACGGGGACCTCGGAGGGAATCAGTCGACGTTGACCGGACCGTCGTCGGACTTGCGCTCGTCCTTCGCGCGCAGCTCCAGCACGCCGTTGCCGGACGGGCGGCTCTCGCCGTCCTGGCCGCCGCTCAGGTTCTGCCGGACGGAGTCCAGGATCGTCAGACCCTGCGAGACCAGACCGGCGGCGATCTCACCGAGACCGTCCGCGCCGTTGAGGACGTTGACGTTGGCGCCGGCGAGACCGCCCGCGGCCTCCTTCACGATCTGCGGCAGCTGGTCGATCAGCATCCGGTCCAGCGCCACCCGGTCGTACGAGGCGGCCGCCTCGGCCTGGATCTTCATGCGCTGCGCGTCCGCCTGGGCGAGCAGCCGGATCCGCTCGGCCTCCGCCTCGGCCGGCTTCACGATCTCCGCCACCAGCTGCTGCTGGCGCAACTTGGCCTGCCGCTGGGCCAGTTCGGTCTGCGCGGCGAGCACCTCCTGCTGGGCGTGCGCCTGCGCCAGCGGTCCGGCCTGCGCGGCCTGCGCCTGCGCGCGGTCCACCTCCGCCGAGTACTCGGCCTGGACGACGGCGGTCTGCCGGGCGTACTCGGCCTGCTTGCGCGCCGCCTCCTGCTGCGCCTCGGCCGCCGTCTGGGTGGCCTGCGCCTGGGCGATCTGGGCCTGCCGCTGGATGGCCGCCCGGTGCGGCGCGGACATGGCGTCGATGTAGCCGGCGTCGCCGTCGTCGATCGACTGGATCTGCAGCGAGTCCACGATCAGACCGATCTTCGCCATCTCCGTCTTCGAGGTGTCCAGCACCTCCGCGGCGAGCTTCTGGCGCTCGGTGACGATCTCCTCGACCGTCATCGAGCCGATGATGGCCCGCAGATGACCGGCGAAGATCCGGCCGGTGAGCACCGACATCTGCTCCTGGTCCGAGAGGAAACGCTGCCCGGCGTTGATGATGCTCTCGGTGTCGTTGCCGACCTTGAACGCGATGACGGCACGTACGTTCAACGCGATGCCCTGCCGGGTCACACAGGTCTCCGTGACCTCGGACTCGCACATCGCCAGCGTGAGGAAACGGGTCTTTCGGAAGAACGGCAGCACGAACTTCCCGTGCCCCGTCACCACCCGGAACGGCGCGCCCCCCAGTCCCCGCCTGCCACCCGAGATCAGCATCGCCTCGTCGGGAGCGGGAACGCGGTAACCGAACATTCTGCTACTCCTCAGTCCGCGTCGGCACGGTCGCCGATCGCTCCGAGTGGATCCCTCCACTCGATGACGCCGACCTCACGACACCCACGTGACTCGATCACGAGCACCGTCGCCCCCGTCGGCAAGGGTTCGTCGGACCAGGCTATGAAGGTCTCCGAGCCGCCCCGGACCGGCACCAGGACCTCACCGGGACCCCCGGTACCCCGGGTTCCGATGAGCACCTTCCCGATGCAGCCGATCACGGCCTCGTCCTGCGGCATCACCGGCCGACCTCCCATGCGTTGGCCCACGATTCCGACGATAGACCCACCGGTAACCGCTGCCTAACACCAGGACGGATCTCGTAACCCCCGCCATCGGTGTGACGTTAGCTACGGGACCGATTGGAAGACGACGAACAGGCAACGCTCCCTTTCATGCCCCGTACGCACATCCCCGGGAGGGCGACCCGATGACGACGGCGACCAGAGCGCCCGGGACGCCGCCCGCCACCGCCACCGAGACCACCGCCACCGAGACCACCGGCACACCGAAGAACAGGATTCCCCGCCCCGCCGCGGCGCCCACGCTGCCGTCCCTGACCGGACTGCGCTGGATCGCCGCGCTGCTGGTCTTCGGACTGCACGTGCACAACTTCCACTACTTCGACGGCACCGGCCAGCGCGTGATGACGTGGGCCTTCGGCGCCGGAGCCAACGGAGTGTCGTTCTTCTTCGTGCTCTCCGGCTTCGTCCTGATGTGGTCCGCCCGGCCCGGCGACCGCGCGCTGCCGTTCTTCAGACGCCGCATCGCCCGTATCCTGCCCGTCCACCTGGTCACCGCGGCCGTCGCCCTCGTCATGGCCTTCACCCTGGCCCACCAGAACCGACCGACCCTCACCGCGGGTCTGGCCAACGCCTTCCTGGTGCACTCCTGGTGGCGCCCCTGGTGGCAGACCCTCGACCCGGTCAGCTGGTCGCTGGCCTGCGAGGCGTTCTTCTACGGCACCTTCCCGCTGCTCGCCCTGCTGCTGCGCCGTCTCGGCGCCCGGGGCGCGGCGGCACTGGCCGGGCTCGCGCTGCTGGCGGTGTTCGTGCTGGCCTGGGCGGACGCGCACCACTGGGCGGACCAGCCGCTGTACTCCTTCCCTGCGGCACGGCTGCCCGAGTTCGTGATCGGCGCCGCCGTGGCCCGGCTGGTGCTGCTCGACCGCTGGCGCGGGCCGGGTCTGGAGGCCTCGCTGGCCCTGGCGGTCATCGGCTACTTCCTCGTCCCCCAGGTCACCTCCGGCTACCCCGCGACGACCTGCACGGTCATCGGCTTCGCGCTGCTGATCCCGGCGGCGGCCCTCGCGGACCTGCGCGGTCTGCCCTCGCTGTGGCGGCGCCGGTGGCTGGTACGGCTGGGGGAACTGTCCTTCGCCTTCTACATGATCCACCTGCTGGTGCTGCGGGCCGCGACCGGCCTGCTCGGCACCTCCCCGCGCTTTGGCGTGACGACGGGCCTGGCCACCACGGCCGTCGCGTTCACCGTGTCGCTGGGGCTGGCCTGGGTGCTGTACGAGGCGGTGGAGGTACCGGCGCGACGCCTGCTGCTCCGCAAGCGGCCGGCCCTCAAGCTGCCCGCCCTGAAGCCGCGGTAGGGCGCCTCAGGCAGGCCCTACGGCCGCGGGACGGGCCGGGCGGCGGGTCCCGGGTGGACCGTGACCTCGGTGGGGGCGAGGGCGGTGTGCTCGTCGGGGCACTCGACCACGACCCGCACCGGGGCGCCGCAGTCGCGGTGCCGGATCTCGATGACGGGGCCCTCCGGATCGGCGACGTACGTCTCGCCCCACTGCCGCAGCGCGACGAGGACCGGCCACAGATCGCGGCCCTTGGGGGTGAGCCGGTACTCGTGCCGGGTCCTGCTGCCCCGCTCCTGGTAGGGCACGGTGTTCAGGATCCCGGCGGCGACCAGCTTGCGCAGCCGGTCGGAGAGGACGGCGTCCGAGAGACCGACATGGCGGCGCAGCTCGTCGAACCGGCGCACTCCGTTGAAGGCGTCCCGCAGGATCAGCAGCGTCCACTTCTCGCCGACCAGGTCGAGCGTGCGCTGGACGGTGCAGTTCTCCGTGCTCGTCTCCAGCCACTTCATACGGGCCATCGTAGGCCCCTGACTCTGTCATTGACAGTCAGCTCGACCCGCGGCTAGCTTCGGGGAAAAGAGTCAGGGAGATGGTGCAGGCGCATGAAACGCACGCGGACGTACGACTGGGAGGACCCCGCGATCTCGGCAGGCGCCGTGGGACGGGGATCGGGGCTGGAGTTCCTGCGGGAGATCCTCGCCGGCCGCCTGCCCACCGCGCCGGTCGCCGCCACCCTGGGCATGGCCCTCGAAAAGGTGGACCACGGGCACGTGGTGTTCTCCCTGGAGCCCGGCGAGGAGCACTACAACCCGATCGGCAGCGTCCACGGCGGCATCTACGCCACGATGCTCGACTCCGCGGCGGGCTGCGCCGTGCAGTCCACCCTGCCACAGGGCATGGCCTACACCTCGCTGGACCTGACGGTGAAGTTCCTCCGCCCGGTCACGGCCGACACCGGCAAGGTCCGTGCCGTCGGCAGCGTCGTCAGCAGTGGCCGCCGCACCGCCCTCGCCGAGGCGAAACTCCTCGACCCGACCGACCGCCTCCTCGCCCACGCGACGAGCAGCTGCATGCTGTTCCCCGTACCGGCCACCTGAAGCCCGACCGGTTCCGCCCGAGCTGAACTCCCTCCTCCGCCGCTCAGGCATTGCGGCGCCGTCCCGGAGCGTCGAGGCTGGGGGCGTTGCGCGGGTGTGAGGAGGCGGTCATGGCGGCGGACAGCGGTGTGACGGGCGCCGAGCGGCAGCGGCTGGCGGACGCCGACGCGTCCTGGGCCGACTGGCGCCGCTGGGGGCCGTACCTCAGCGAACGCCAGTGGGGGACCGTACGGGAGGACTACAGCCCCGGCGGCGACGCCTGGTCGTACTTCACCCACGACCAGGCCCGCTCCCGCGCCTACCGCTGGGGCGAGGACGGCATCGCCGGCGTCAGCGACGACAAGCAGCGGCTCTGTTTCGCGCCGGCCCTGTGGAACGGCCGCGATCCCATCCTGAAGGAGCGGATGTTCGGCCTGACCAACCAGGAGGGCAACCACGGCGAGGACGTCAAGGAGTACTACTTCCACCTCGACTCCACGCCCACCCACTCCTACATGAAGTACCTCTACAAGTACCCGCAGGGCGAGTACCCCTACGCCGACCTCGTGGACACCAACCGCGCCCGCACCCGCCACGACTTCGAGTACGAACTCCTCGACACCGGGGTCTTCGACGAGGACCGCTACTTCGACGTCTTCGTCGAGTACGCCAAGGCCGGCCCCGAGGACCTGCTGATCGAGATCGGCGTCCACAACCGCGGCCCCGACGAGGCGACCCTGCACCTGCTGCCGACCCTCTGGTTCCGGCACACCTGGTCCTGGGCGGGCGGAGACGCCGTACCGAGCCTGACCAAGACCCCGGACGGCATCCGCGCCGACCACGAGGAACTGGGCCCGCGCTGGCTCTACCACGACACCGACGCCACCGCCCTGTTCACCGAGAACGAGACCAACAACGAGCGCATCTTCGGCAGTCCGAACACCACGCCCTACGTCAAGGACGGCATCGACCGCTGTGTCGTCCACGGCGACACCGCTGCCGTCAACCCGGCACAGACCGGCACCAAGGCCGCTCTGCACACCGTCCTGACCGTCCCCGCCGGTGCCAGCGCGACCGTCCGGCTGCGCCTCAGCGACCGTGAACTCGCCGACCCCTTCGGCGACTTCGGCACGACGATGGACGCGCGGCGGACCGAGGCCGACGCCTTCTACGACAGCGTCCTGCCCGACACCATGGGCGAGGACGAGCGGCGGGTCGTGCGGCAGGCGCTCGCCGGGATGCTGTGGAGCAAGCAGTACTACTACCTGGACGTCGAGCGCTGGCTCGCCGAGCACGGCGTGGACCCCCTGGCCGCCGACCCCCGCCTGCGCAACAGCGCCTGGTACCACATGGTCAACGACGCGGTCATGTCGATGCCGGACACCTGGGAGTATCCCTGGTTCGCAGCCTGGGACCTCGCCTTCCACACCATCGCCCTGTCCATGGTCGACATCGGCTTCGCCAAGTCCCAGCTGGAACTGCTGCTGCGCCGCCTGTACCTGCATCCCAACGGCCAGATCCCCGCGTACGAGTGGAACTTCGGCGACGTCAACCCGCCCGTGCACGCCTGGGCGACCCTCTTCGTCTACGAACTGGAGAAGCACCGCACCGGGAACGCCGACCGCGCCTTCCTGGAGAACGCCTACCAGAAGCTGACGAAGAACTTCACCTGGTGGCTCAACCGCAAGGACGTCGACGGCAACAACGTCTTCCAGGGCGGCTTCCTCGGCCTGGACAACATCGGCGTGTTCGACCGCAGCGCCCCGCTGCCCACCGGCGGTCACATCGACCAGGCCGACGGCACCGCCTGGATGGCCCTGTACTGCCAGAACCTCCTGGAGATCGCCATCGAACTCGCCGTCGACAACCCGGTCTACGTCGAGCAGGCACAGATGCTGTTCGAGCACTTCGCCTGGATCGCCGTCGCCATGAACCGCATGGGCAAGGACAACACCAGCCTGTGGGACGAGGAGGACGGCTTCTTCTACGACGTGCTGCGCCTGCCCGACGGCAGCGCGCAGCCGATGAAGGTCCGCTCGCTGGTCGGTCTGATCCCGCTGGCGGCGACCAGTGTGATCGGCGGCCGGGCCCACCGGGGCTTCCCCGAACTGGTGCAGGGAGCACGGGAGTTCATCAAGCGGCACCCGGCCGTCGAGGCCTTCGTCGACCAGAACGTGCGGGCGGCGCCCGACGCGGACGGCCGCTACCTCTTCGCCCTGTTCGGCGAGGACCGGCTGCGCCGCATCCTGGCCCGGATGCTCGACGAGGAGGAGTTCCTCGGCCCGCACGGCATCCGGTCCCTCTCCCGCTGTCACGCGGCCCACCCGTACACCTTCGACGTGCACGGCGAGACCTACGGCGTCGGCTATCTGCCCGCCGAGTCGGACTCCGGCATGTTCGGCGGCAACTCCAACTGGCGCGGCCCGGTGTGGTTCCCGATGAACCTCCTGCTGATCCGCGCTCTGCTGAACCTGCACGCCTACCACGGGCCGGACTTCACCGTGGAGTGCCCGACCGGCTCCGGGCGGCAGATGAACCTCTACGAGGTCGCCCGCGAGATCTCCGACCGCCTCACCGCCACCTTCCTGCGCGGCGAGGACGGCCACCGGCCCGTGCACGGAGCGCAGCCCAAGTTCGCCAAGGATCCGCACTGGAAGGACCTGATTCTCTTCTACGAGTACTTCCACGGCGACAACGGCGCGGGCCTCGGCGCCTCCCACCAGACCGGCTGGACCGGGCTGGTCGCGGCCACCGCCACCGTGTTCCGCACGATCAGCGCCGACGACTGGCAGCGCGGCGGCCGCGACTCCCTGCGGCCGCGCCACGAACGGTTCACGACCGACGAGGGGGAGCCCTTCTCATGACGGTGATCCACGAGATCAACACCCTCGTCTGGCTGCGCGAGCTGAGCACCCGCTACGACCGTCCGGTCACCCTGGGCGACGTACCGGAGGAAGCCTGGGACGAGGTCACCGTGCCGGGCGTGGACACCGTGTGGCTGATGGGCGTGTGGGAGCGCAGCCCCGCCGGGCTCGCGATCGCCCTGCGCGACGAGTCCCTGCTCGCCTCCTTCCGCCGGGCGCTGCCCGACCTCACCGACGCGGACATCGCCGGATCGCCGTACTGCGTACGGAACTACGTCGTCGACGCCTCCCTCGGCGGACCGGACGGCCTCGCCGGGGCGCGCGCCCGACTCGCCGCGCGCGGCCTGCGGCTGATCCTCGACTACGTCCCCAACCACGTCGCCCCCGACCACCCCTGGCTCACCGAACGCCCGAACTGCCTGATCCGGGGGAGCGCGGACGACCTGGCCCGCTCGCCCGAGGCCTACCTCCAGGCCGCAGGGCAGATCTACGCCCGCGGCCGCGACCCCTACTTCGCGCCCTGGCCCGACGTCGTCCAGCTGGACGCCTTCAGCGACGACCTGCGCGCGGCGACCGTCGACACCCTCGTCTCCATCGGCGACCAGGCCGACGGCGTGCGCTGCGACATGGCGATGCTGCTGATGAACGACGTCTTCGCCAAGACCTGGGGCGATCGCGTCGGCCCGCCGCCCGCCGAGGACTTCTGGCCGTACGTCGTCCCGCGCGTCCGCGCCCGCCACCCGGACCTGCTGTTCGTCGCCGAGGCCTACTGGGACCTCGAATGGGCGCTCCAGCAGCAGGGCTTCGACCACTGCTACGACAAGCGCCTCTACGACCGCCTCCTGCACGAGGACGCCGACGCGGTCCGCGCCCACCTCCAGGCCGGCCTCGGCTACCAGCGCGGCCTGGTCCGCTTCCTGGAGAACCACGACGAACCCCGCGCCGCCGCCACCCTCCCCGGCGACCGGGAGCGCGCCGCGGCGGTCACCGTCGCCACCCTTCCGGGCGCCACCCTCTGGCACGAGGGCCAGTTCGAGGGCCGCACGGTCCGTCTTCCGGTGTTCCTCTCCCGCCGCCCCGAGGAGCCGGTCGACGAGCAACTGCGTGCCTTCTACGCCCGGTTGCTCCCGGCGGCCGCCGCCGTGCGCGACGGCGAGTGGCGCCTGCTCCCCGTCACCGGCTGGCCCGACAACGACACCCACCGCAACCTGCTCGCCTGGTCCTGGACCGGCCCCGGTACCCGCCACCTCGTCGTCGTCAACCACTCCGACGCCCCGGCTCAGGGCCGGGTCCCGCTGCCCTGGCCCGACCTGGCCGGAGCATCGCACCGGCTCACCGACCTGCTGACGGACGTGACGTACGACCGCGACGGCGACGCGCTGCTCGCCCCCGGGCTCTTCGTCGACCTGCCCGCCTGGCACTCCCACGTCCTGAGCGCGGCCTGACGGGGGGCCGTGATAGACAGCGACCATGATCTGCTCACGCACGACCGGCGGTGGCCTGTGACCGCCGGCATCGACACCCCGGACCACCGCGGCCGCACCGGCCTGGACCAGACCGGCCTCGACCTGACCGGAAACCCGCGCGTGAGGGTGCGCGAGGTGAAACTGCTCTCCAGCCACTGGTACGTGGAGCGGGCCACCACCTTCGACTTCCAGCACGCCGACGGCACCTGGAGCAGCCAGCAGCGCGAGACGCACGACCGCGGCAACGGAGCCACCATGCTCCTGTACGACACCGAGCGCGAAACCGTCCTGCTCACCCGGCAGTTCCGCTTCCCCGTCTATGTCAACGGCCACCCCGACGGCATGCTGATCGAGACCCCGGGCGGGCTGCTCGACGACGATGACGAGCACCCCGAACTCACCGCCCGCCGTGAGGTGGTGGAGGAGACCGGGCACACCATCGGCGAGGTCCAGCACGTCTTCGACGTCTACATGAGCCCCGGTTCGGTCACCGAGCGCGTCAGCTTCTTCGCCGCCGCCTACGGACCCTCGACCCACACCCACGCGGGCGGCGGCCTGGAGGAGGAGGGCGAGGACATCGAGATCGTCGAACTGCCCTTCCGGCGGGCCCTGGAGATGATCCGCACCGGCGAGATCAACGACGCCAAGACCATCATGCTGCTGCAGTGGGCCGCTCTCGAAGGGCCCTTCGCGAAGGGTTGACCTCAAGCGCACTTCAAGAGGAAGACTCCCGTTCGTACCCGGAAAACCCGGGCACGAACGGGAGGACACACCCATGAAGTACCGCACGATCGGAACCGACCCGGCGCACCGCCGCGAGGTCAGCGTCCTCGCGCTGGGCGCCATGCTGTTCGGCTCCCGCACCGACGAGAAGACGTCGTACGCCCTGCTCGACCGGTTCGTCGAGGCGGGCGGCACCTTCATCGACACCTCCGACAACTACGCCTTCTGGGAGGACGGCGGCCAGGGCGGCCAGAGCGAGGAACTCCTCGGCCGGTGGCGGCGCAGCCGCGGCGTCGGCGACGAGATCGTCATCGCGACCAAGCTCGGCGCCCGGCCCCTCGCTCCCGGCACCAGCTACGTCGACAACCCCGAGGGCCTGTCGGCGAAGGTCATCCGCGAGTCCGCCGAACGCAGCCGCGAACGGCTCGGCGTGGAGAAGCTGGACCTGCTGTACGCGCACATCGACGACCCGACGGTTCCGCAGCGCGAGACCGTCGAGGGCTTCGCCGAACTCGTCGCCGAGGGCACGGTCGGTCTGCTCGGGGTGAGCAACCAGGCCGTGTGGCGGGTGGAGCGGGCCCGGGCGATCGCCGCCGCGGCCGGGCTTCCCGGCTACCAGGTCCTGCAGTACCAGCACAGCTATCTGCGCCCCCGCACGGACGTGCCGAGCGACCTGTTCCCCGACGGCAGTCTCGGCGCCGTCGACCCGCAGCTGCTGAGCTATCTGCGGGCCGAACCCGGCCTGACCCTGGTCGCCTACTCACCGCTGCTGAAGGGTGCCTACGTCCGCCCGGAGCGGCTGCCGCACGACTACGACCACCCCGGCACCCCGCCCCGGCTCGCGGCCCTGCACCAGGTGGCCGAGGAGACCGGCGCGAGCGTCAACCAGGTCGTCCTCGCCTGGCAGCTGGCCTCGGACATCCCCACCGTCCCCCTGCCCGGCGCCTCCTCACTCGCCCAACTGGAGGAGAACCTCACCGCCGTCGACCTGGAACTGACGGCAGACCAGCGGTCCAGGCTGGACGCGGCGAACTGAACACGATCGGGCAGTGCGTGCCACTCGGCGGCGCCGCCGCGGTCGGTGACCCGGGCCTGCCGGGTATGCGTTGTACACGTGACAGACCCGAAAAATTCACTGAAGCTTTAGCCAAGGGTTATGAACGACCCGGGCGGATTTCCGGTCCATACGGTGGGGGCCGTTCTCGAGAGACGGGGGAATCTTGCTTATCAGGGGGACCGACCTGGTCGAACGGGGTGAGGGACAGCCGCAGGCCGTGTGGTGGTGGCGGGCACTGCTGTTCCTGTGGCGCACCCTGCGCCGCGAGTGGAACGGCATCATCGTCGACCCGGTACGGCAGCTGAGACGCCGCGGCCTGCCCGCGCTGTCGCTCGCCTTCCTCGCCGCCTTCGGCGTCATCTTCTTCCACGCGATCGCCCAGCACCCGGCCGGCGCGACCGCCGTACGGCTGCTCGGCGGCGTCTACGCCGACCTGCCGCTGTGGCTCGCACTGCTGCGCACACCCGTGTCGCTGTACGTGCCCGCCCTCGACCTGCCGGTGTGGGCGGGCATCACCCAGCTGTTCCTGGCCTTCGCCCTCGCCGAACTCGCCCTCGGCCGCGCCAGAACCCTCCTCATCTCCTACGTCACCACCCTGGCCGGCACCCTCACGGTCCGGGTGATGCTGGCGATCGGGCCGGGCTGGCACGGCATCGGCCTGCCGCCGGAGATCGGACAGGTCCTCGACACCGGCCCGTCCGCCGCCGTGGTCGGCCTGTTCACGTACATCTCCGTCGTCCGCCGCGCCCCCATCGTGTTCACGCTGACCGGCGGCTCGATGGTCTGGGAGTCGATCGCCGTGCCCAACCTGGCGGGCCGCGAGCATCTCATCGCGGTCGCGGCCGCCATCGTCCTGGCCCTGATCCACGAGCGTGGCCGCCTATGGCGGAACGGCGGACCGTCCTCCCCGGCCGCCCCCGGTTCCGTACCGGCCCGGTGCTCCACGGGCGGTCCCTCACTGCTGCCGTGAGGGCGGGCGAGGCGTCGGCCGGGAAGAGCCGGCCGCCGGCGCCGACGACCGTGGGGAGGGTGACGAGCCGGTACTCGTCGACCAGGTCCTCGGCCATCAGCACGCGGGCGACGCCGAGACCGCCCATGACGATCACGTCCCGCCGCTCCCGCTCGACGGCCGGCAGTACGCCACCAGCTCGCCCCGGTACGGCTCAAGGTCCATGGGGTTCATCATGGAGCCATGAGTGGACTCCCCACCGCACGCTCCGTCCGCAGCACCCCCGAAGGCCTCCTGTGGGAGCCGAGCGAGCGCCGGGTGCGAGGCCGCAAGGGCGACGTCACCGTCGTCGACAGCCGGCACCCCGTCCTCGTCTGGGAACCGTCCCTGCCCGTACCGCAGTACGCCTTCCCGCGCGCCGACGTACGCCAGGACCTGCTGCGCCCCGCGAAGAACCCCCGCACCGGCTCGCACACCGGATCGACGGTCTTCTACGACCTGGAGATCGACGGCGAACTGCTGGAGAACGCCGCCTGGACCTTCCCCTCCGCCGACCTCGCCGACCACATCGCCTTCGAGTGGTTCCGGCGCAGCGGCAAGGGCCTCGACCACTGGTACGAGGAGGAGGAAGAGATCTTCGTCCATCCACGGGACCCGCACAAACGCGTCGACGCCCTCGTCAGCGGCCGCCACGTCCAGGTCGAGGTCGACGGCACCGTCATGGCCGACACCCACCGGCCCGTGCTGCTCTTCGAGACCGGCCTGCCGACCCGCTACTACATCCCGCGCGAGGACGTCCGCATGGACCTGCTCACCCCCACCGACCACCACACCGGCTGCCCCTACAAGGGCACCGCCGAGTACTGGTCGTCACCCGGCGGCGCGAACCTCGTGTGGAGCTACCCGGAGCCGCTGCCCGCCGTGGGCGCGATCAAGGGCCTCTTGGCCTTCTTCAACGAGGCGGTCGACATCACCGTGGACGGGGAGCGGCTGGAGCGCCCCGTCACACCGTTCAGCGCGCTGTTCACACCGAGCAGCCCACGTGGGCCAGCGCCTGCCTGAGCAGCACCCCGTGGCCGCCCGGCATCTCGCTCTGCACCGCCTCCGACACGGCCTCCTGCGGGCTGAACCAGACCAGGTCCAGGGCGTCCTGCCGGGGCCGGCAGTCACCGGTCACCGGGACCACGTAGGCCAGTGACACCGCGTGCTGACGCGGGTCGTGGTACGGCGTGACGCCCTGGGTCGGGAAGTACTCGGCGACGGTGAACGGCTGCAGCGAGGCCGGGATCCGGGGCAGCGCCACCGGGCCGAGGTCCTTCTCCAGGTGGCGCATCAGGGCGTCCCGGACGCGCTCGTGGTGCAGCACCCGGCCGGAGACCAGGGTCCGGCTGACCGTCCCGTCCGGCCCGATGCGCAGCAGCAGGCCGACGCTGGTGACTTCGCCGCTGTCGTCGACGCGCACGGGCACGGCCTCGACGTACAGGATCGGCATCCTGGCACGCGCCATCTCCAGCTCGTCGGGGGAGAGCCAGCCGGGCGTGGTATCGGTCATGTCAGACATTGCTTGATCATACTTTCAGGAGGCGCCGGGCAGGCGGTATACCCGGCGTGCGTTGTGTGCTCCCGCCCACTCCGCCAGGCGCAGCGCGTCGGGCAGGTCCAGTTCGTCGTCGTCCACCCGTTCCTGGAGCAGACCGGCCAGGGCCCGGCGGAAGGACAGCGCGCCCAGACAGTGGAACTCGGCCACACCGTACGCGTCCGAGCTGTACAGGAGTTTGCGGAAGGGCGTGATCTCGAGGGCCTCTTCCAGCACGGCACGTGCCCGCGCCGGGCCGACGTGGTGCAGGGCGAGGCCCACGTCCAGGTACACCTGCTCGAAGACCGCCGCCAAGTGGGCGGCCTGGCGCTGGTAGGGCCAGCAGTGCAGCAGCAGCACCGGGATCGTGCCGGCGGTCAGGTGCAGCCAGTCGGTGAGGTGGGCGGGGTCCGAGCGGTGCAGCCGGATGTCGTTGTCGCCGAGACCGACGTGGAGTTGCAGCGGCAGGCCCAGGTCGACCGCGGTCCACAGCAGATGCCGTACGAGCACCGGGTCCGCCAGCCGTCCGGAACCGCTCGCGAGCAGGCGCCGGGCCGCCTCGGTGACCTCCGCGTCCGAGGGGCGGGCCGGGTCCAGGTCGAAGCCGGTGCGGTAGGCGGCCACCGACTTCACGCCGACCACGCCCGGCCGCCGTACCGCCTCCAGCGCGGCCACCCGGAAGCGGTCCGCGTACTCGCCTGGCTCGACGCCCTGGGCCGCCACCTCCTCGGCGACGTTCTCCAGCCGCACGATCTCGTACGCCGTCCCGCCCACGGGCTCCACCAGTTCGGCGGGGGTGGTGAGACGGTCCGGGGCGTACCCGGTGTCCACGCAGAACACCTCCGTCCCCGCGGCGGCCAGGAAGCGGCGGTGCACCTCGCCGGGGCCCAGCTCGACGCGCCGCGCGAGATAGGCGTCGGGCCGCGCGTGGCGCGGGAGGTCCAGCAGGGGAGCGCAGTGGCGGCGGATCGCGATGCCCACCGGACTGTCGAAGGTGGAGATCCCGGGCCAGGCCCCGCCCTCGGTGATCAGCGTCTCGAAGGCCTGCCGGTCCAGGTCGCCCGTGACCACGCCGTGGCAGTGGTGGTCCACCAACGGCAGCGCGTCGAGGGCTTCTTGGACGGGACCGGAGGGCATCTCAGTACTTCCAGCGGTAGGCGGCCGCCACCTGCTCGTCCTCGTAGCCCTCGACCGCGGCGATCTCCCCCTGGCGTACGGCGATCACGGCGTCCGCGAGGACCGGCCCGAGCGCGGCCCGCAGCCGTTCGTCCGTGCGGAACTCCTCCACCGCCTCCCGCAGCGAGGCCGGCAGCCGGCGCACACCCCGGGCCGCCGCCTCGGCCTCGCCGAGGTGGGCCGGGTCGCCGGTGATCTCCTCGGGGAGCGGCGCGAACGAGGTCACTCCGTCCAGGCCGGCCGCGATGACGCAGGTCAGGGCGAGGTAGGGGTTGGCGGCCAGGTCGACCGGCTTGACCTCCAGGTTGGCGGCCCGCTCGCGCAGACCCGCGGTGCCGGTGACGATCCGCACCGCTGCCTCACGGGTCTCGCGGCCCCAGGCCGTGAACACCCCCGCCCACTGCGAGGGTTTGAGGCGCAGATAGCTGGCGGGGCTCGGCGCGGTGACGGCGGTGAGCGCGGGGAGGTGGGCGAGGACGCCCGCCGCGAAGGACTCGGCCTCGGGGGTCATGCCGTGGCGGCCGTGACCGCCGGAGTGCAGGTTGACGCCGTCGCGCCACGCGGAGAGGTGGAGGTGGCCGCCGTTGCCGACGCCCTGAGCGAAGACCGCCGGGGCGAACGACACCACGAGCCCGTGGCGCCCGGCGACCGCCCGGATCGTCTGCCGCACCAGCACACTGCGGTCGGCGGCGGCCACCGGGTCGAGCGCGCCCACCGAGATCTCGAACTGCCCGGCCGCGTACTCCGGATGGAGCTGCTCCACGTCCACGTCCTGTGCCGCCAGCGCGGCCAGCAGATCGGCGCCGTAGTCGCTCAACTCGACCTGCCGGGCGGCCCCGTAGGCCGGCCCGTGCAGCGCCGGGACGAAGTCCCCGGTGGCGGACGGGCCTTGGCCGACGGCCCACTCGATCTCGATGCCCGCCTCGAAGGACAGCCCGTGCCGTTCGGCGGCCTCGGTGACCAGCCGGCGCAGGACCGTGCGCGAGCACCCCGGATGCGGCTCGCCCTCCTGCGTGATCCGGTCGACCGGCGCCCACGCCCAGCCGGGCTGCCCCGCCAGGACGACGAGGTGGTCGAGGTCGGGGTAGAGCCGCAGATCGCCGTCGGGGGAGCCGAGGACGTCCGTGGTGACGATGGAGTCGTTCGCCAGGAAGGTGTCGAACACCGGTGACATGCCGACGCCCCAGGCCGCGGCGGAGGCGAGCTTCGCCGTGGGGATCGTCTTCACCCGGCCGATGCCGGCCGTGTCGACGTAGGCCAGCACGACGCCGTGCACGCCCTGCCCGGACAGTTCACCGCTCAGGGCCCTGGCCCGGTCGACGTCGCCCGGGCGGCCGCCGGGGACGGGATCGGTGAGGGTGGTCATACGTCCTCCACGGTCGAGACGTCCGTCAGGGTTTCACGGCCACCGCGCCGTACTGCGGGACCGCGGCGGGGGAGTCCGCCTCGGCGCGCCACCGGGAGCAGGACACCAGGCCCGGCTCCAGCAGGTCGAGTCCCTCGAAGAAGGCGGCGATGTCGGTGCCGGTGCGGGCGGTGATGGGCGGGGTGGCGTTCTCGTTCCAGAACTTCATCGCCGGGATCTGGCCCTCGCCGCCGAGTTCCTCGTCGGTGGTCGGGTGGGTGAGGGCCAGGTAGCTGCCGGAGGGGACCGCGGCCATGATCTCCCGTGCGATCTCCCGCGCCTTCTCCACGTCCAGCACGAAGTTGAGGATGCCGAGCATCATCACGCCGACGGGCTTGGTGAAGTCCAGGGTGGCGGCGGCGCGTTCGACGATGACGGCGGGGTCGTGGACGTCGGCCTCGATGTAGTCGGTGACGCCCTCGGGGGTGCCGGTCAGCAGGGTGCGGGCGTGCGCGAGCACGATGGGGTCGTTGTCGACGTAGACGATGCGCGCGTCCGGGGCGATGCGCTGGGCGATCTGGTGGGTGTTGTCCGCGGTCGGCAGCCCGGTGCCGATGTCCAGGAACTGCCGTACCCCGCGCTCCTCGGCGAGGAACCGCACCGCCCGGCCCAGGAACCAGCGGTCCGCGCGGGCGATCTCCCGGATGACCGGGAACATCCCGGCGACCTGCTCGCCGACCTGCCGGTCGACCTCGTAGTTGTCCTTGCCGCCGATCCAGTAGTTCCACACCCGCGCGTTGTGCGCCACACCGGTGTTCAGCCTGGCCGACCCGCCCGAAGGGGTGTGGCTCTCACTCACGACTCAGCTCCTCCTCGCACCGCCCGCGGCTGTCGCCGCCATTGTGCCGCCCGGTGATCACACTGTCCCGGGATCGGCTGATCAGGCGTGCGGAATCGGCCAGTCGCCGTCCGTCAGCGGGTGCGGCCGGGGCCGGGGGCCGGGGTCTTGCCCGCCTTGACCTGCTTCAGCCGCTGGGCGCCCTCCCGGACGGCCAGTTCGAGGGAGTCGTGCGCGCCGCCGGTCAGACCGCCGGCGGTGACGGTGATGGCGTCGTTGCCCACGCGTACGGCGGCCACGTCCAGGGTGAGCGTGGCGGGTTCGCCGTTCGAGGTGCCCTGCACCGTCACGTTCAGGCCCTGCCGGGCGTCACCTTGGGTGGGTACCGAGGAGGTGGTCACCTGGACCGTCCGCTTGCCGCCCTTGGCGTCGGTCGCGGTGAACTGGTCGCACTTGACCGGCAGCGTCTTCATCCAGCCCAGGGCGGCGCTCAGACGGACGGGGTTGTAGGCGGCGACCTGGTACAGCAGCCGGGAGTCGCCCTGCTGGAACCCGGCCAGCGCCGAGGCGCCCGTCGGCTTGCCCAGCAGATCGTCGTCGTAGAGGGAGTCGAGCAGCCGCTGGCAGTCGGCGGCGTTGGTCTTCGCGGTCAGGAAGGCGGCGACGTCGACCTTGCCGACGAGGAGGGTGTCGCCCCAGTGCTCGGCGCCCTTGGCCGGGGTCCAGCCGCCCTCCAGGTCCGTCATGGTGATCAGCGCCGCCTCGGCGCCGGCCTGGGTGAGCCGGGCGGACGGCGTCGAGGTGGGCGCGGACGCCCGGGCGAGGGGCGAGGCGGCGAGGTCGGTGGGCGTGGCACCCCCGCCCGCGCCGTCGCCGCCGTCCGAGCAGGCCGCGGTGGTCAGCAGCGCGCCCACGGCCAGCGCGGAGGCGAGCACACGGACGGGCCGTGACGGACGTCGGATCATGACGGAGGCCTCCTGAGCAACAGACGGTTCACGCCCCAGCGCACCACCCCCCACCCCGACCCACCAGCGCACCGGTCCGGACGGGTGAGCACCGCCCCGCCGTCCGGCGGGGCACGGGGCTGGTGGAGCTGAGCGCTGCCCTCCGCCCACCGGTCCTGAGGCTGGAGGGTGAGTGCCGTCGAGGGCGCACCGGTCTGGGGGCGTGAGGGCCGCCCACATCCACCGACCGCGCGGCTGGGTGCCGCCCGTCTGTGCACCGGTCCGGGCGGGTCGGCGCCACCGTCGCCCATCGGGGTACCGGTCCCGGAGGCGTGCCGCCGCCCACTGCTGCTCGCCACCCGGTCCGGAGGGGTGAGGGCCGCCTTCCGCCCACCGGGTCTTGAGGCTGGGGGGTGAGTGCCGTCGACCGGCGCACCGGTCCGGGGATGTGAGGGCCGCCCGCTGGCCGCGCGGCTGGGTGCCGCCAGTGCGCACCCGTCCGGGCGGGTCGGCGCCACCCGTCGCCCATCGGGATACCGGTCCCGGAGGCGTGCCGCCGCCCACTGCTGCTCGCCACCCGGTCCGGAGGGGTGAGGGCCGCCTTCCGCCCACCGGGTCTTGAGGCTGGGGGTGAGCGCCGTCGACCGGCGCACCGGTCCGGAGCTGTGAGGGCCGCCCACACCCGCCGACCGCGCGGCTGGGTGCCGCCAGTGTGCACCCGTCCGGGCGGGTCGGCGCCACCGTCGCCCATCGGGGTACCGGTCCCGGAGGCATGGCGCCGCCCGTTGCTGCTCGCCATCCCGGTCCGGAGGGGTGAGGGCCGCCTTCCGCCCACCGGGTCTTGAGGCTGGGGGGTGAGTGCCGTCGACCGGCGCACCGGTCTGGAGCCGTGAGGGCCACCCTCCGCCCACCGGTCCTGAGGCCGGAGGGTGAGTGGCGTCGGCTGGCCCACCGGGGCTTGAGGCCGGAGGGTGAGTGCCGCCCGCCGTCTACCGGCGCACCTGCCCGCGCAGGTGACGCCGCCCACTGCCCACCGCCCGCCGACCGCGCGGCTGGGTGCCGCCCGCCGGCGTACCGGGTCGGGCGCGTGAGTGCCGGCCACCGCCTGCCGGCGCATCTGCCCGCGCAGGTGAGCGCCGCCCACGACTCGCCGGTCCCACTGCTGGGTGCCCCCACCGCCCGCCGGCGCACCGGTCCGGAGGGGTGGGTGTCGGGTGCTGCGACTCGAACGCTCCGTCCCGCGTGCCCGGACAGCCGGGTGCGATGACACTGGCCCCATGCCGACCCCTCCCACGGAGTGATGCGTGCTCCCCGGATTCCTCGCCCGCGTGGCCCAGTTGCTGGTCGGCCGCCAGGGGCGGTCGCTGCACCTGCGGGCGGCCGGTGGTGCGACGGTCGTGCTCGGGGTGGTGATGCTGGTCGGCTCCTGGGCCGTCGTCGTCGCCGAGGACGGCGCGCCCCGCGCCAACCTGAGGACGTATCCGCAGGCGCTGTGGTGGTCGATCGAGACGGCGACGACCGTCGGATACGGCGACTTCTACCCGGTGACCCTCGGCGGCCGGATCATCGCCGCCGTCGTGATGATCGTCGGCATCACGACGTACGGCATGGTCACCGCCGCCCTGGCCACCTGGTTCGTCGGCCGGGAACAGCAGCGGCGGCACCATCTCGCCCGTAGCGCCGAGGAGTTGGGCGAGGAGACCGCCCACGCCCTGCACGAACGCTTCGACCGGCTGGAGCGGTTGATGGCGGGCAAGGGCGAACGGGGCTGAAAGCGCCCGGACCACCCGCGCGTACCCCCGCCCTGTGACGGACGGGACACGTGAGGTAAGGTCCCTGCGGTTTACGGGCGGAGTCGTAAGGGGGCCACGGAGCCATGGAATCCCACCTGGTCGACATAGGCGGCGCGGCCTCGGGCGAGGCGCGGCTCGAGGAGCTCGCCCCACAGCCGCTGCTGACCCGGGACTACGAGACCCGGCCTGCGCTCGTCTACGAGCGACTGCGCGACCTGCACGGCCCGGTCGCGCCGGTCGACCTGCTGGGCGTGCCCGCCTGGCTGGTGCTCGGCTACCGCGAGTCGCTGCAGGTGCTCCAGGACGACGCCGCCTGGCCCAAGGGGCTGGAGAACTGGCGGGCCCGCTCCGAGGGCCGGGTGCCCGCCGACTGGCCGCTGGGCCCCTCCCTGGAGGTCAACCACGTCCTGATCCAGGGCGGCCCCGCCTACCCCGCCCTCCGCTCCGCCTGGGACACCGCCCTGCGCCCGTTCCAGGACCCGCGCCAGCCGCAGGCGAGGCGCCTCAGGAACGCCGTCACGGGCTACGCCGACGAGCTGATCAGCCTCCTCGCCCAGGGCGGCCGCACCGGCCACGCCGACCTCTCGGCGCAGTTCTCCCGCCCGCTGCCGCTGATGGCGGCGAGCCATCTGCTGGGCTTCCCCGGCTCCCAGGGCGACGACGCGCTGATGGACATGTGGCGCGTCCTCGACGCGGGACCGGACGCCGAACCCGCCCTGGAACGCCTGCTGGTGACGCTCGGCGAGCTCGCCGCCGCCAAGATCGAGAAGCCGGGCGACGACTTCCCCTCCCTCCTGGTCGCCGCCCACCCCGACCTCCCGGTCGACGCGCTGGCCCGGGAGCTGTTCATGCTGCTCGGCATGACCTCCGACCACGTCGGCATCCTCATCTCCAACACCGTCGTCGAGGTGATCTCCGGCGACCGGGAGGGCGGGGTGCGCAGCGCGCTGTCCGCCGGGATGGTCCGCGAGACCATGAACCGGGTCGTCATGCGCAAGCCGCCGCTGGTCAACTTCGTGCCGCGGTTCGCCGCCGAGGACACCCGGCTCGGCAACTACACGATCCGCGCCGGGGACCCCGTGTGGGTGTCCTCCGCCGCCGCGCACGCCGACCCGCTGTTCGCCGGGCAGATGACCACGGGCTCCAGCATCAGCAGCCGGGCCCATCTCTCCTGGGGCGCGGGCCGCCGCCAGTGTCCCGCCCGCGAGCTGGCCTCCACCATCGCGATGGCCGGCGTGAGCCGTGTCTTCGAACGCTTCGACCACCTGGAACTCGCCCTGCCGGTCGACCAACTCCCGTGGCGCTCCTCGCCGTTCATGCGCGGCCTGCGCTCCCTGCCGGTGCGGTACGAACTCGCCGGGCCGGTGCCGGCCCGCCCGCCGGTGCCGGTGACGGACGTCCCGGGTGCCCCGGACGTCCCCGACGCGCCTGCGGGGCCGGACCAGGCGGCCAAGCGGCGGTCCTCGCTGTGGCGGTACCTGGCCGGGCTGATCCGCTCGAACGGCTGATCCGCCGGGGCTCGTCAGGGCTGGGCATGGCCGTTCCACCAGGCCCAGGCCGCGATCTCGACCCGGTTCCGGAGCACAGCGCCGTACACGTACGCGTCGAGGTCGAAGGGTCAACGGAGCGGGTGCGGCCGAGGCCCCCAGGGCGACCGCGGCGGTCGCGCCCCCGGTCACTCCGACGACGACCTTGCTGCGCTGCATCACGTACTCCTGACGGCTGAGGGGCCGTGCCCCGACGGTGCGGACTCCACCCTCGGCCCTGGACGCCGGCGCGCACCTCGGCCGAAAGGCCACACCCCGTTGACCGAACGCCCGATCCCTGGTGCCGTGGGCGGCCGGGGCTGTTCAATGGTGCTGCACATTCCGCGCCGTGAGAGGAGCCGCCGTGTCCCCCGCCGCCGTGCCGCCCGTCGGGGCGCGCATCCGGCAGGCACGCCTGGCCAGGGGCGTCAGCCTGCGGGCCCTCGCGCGGGAGATCGGCGTCTCCGCCAGCCTCGTCTCCCAGATCGAGACCGGCAAGAGCCAGCCCTCCGTGAGCACGCTGTACGCCATCACCACCGCCCTGTCGATCTCCGTCGAGTCGCTCTTCGACGCGTACGAGGACCAGGGCGCCCTCGCCCCCGCGGCGACCGCGTCCGGCGCCCCCGCCACCGTCCTGCACGCCCTCGCCGCCTTCGCCGCCGACCCCGGCCGCCGCATCGGCCCCCTGGTCACCGGCGGTGAGCGCGAGACACTGGAGCTGGACTCGGGCGTGGTGTGGGAGCGCCTCGGCCATGTCCCCGGCACCGACGTCGACTTCCTGCAGGTGACCTACCGGCCGGGCGGTTCCTCCTCCAGCTCCGGCGGTCTGATGCGGCACGCCGGCACCGAGTACGGCTATCTCGTCTCCGGCGAGCTCGTCCTGACCCTCGGCTTCGACGAGCACACCCTGCGCCCCGGCGACGCCGTCTGCTTCGAGTCGACGACCCCGCACCGCTACCGCAATGATGGAGCTGAGCCGGCCGTCGGCGTCTGGTTCGTGTTCAGTCAGGGTGTTCAGTAACACTTGACAGTCGCGGACGGCGGTCGTCTACTCCCCAGTGGGGGTGGTCGCCATGGCGATCCGCACATATGGACCCAATGCCGTCGACTGGGAAGAGCGCGTCGACCTGGACCGGCTGCGCAAGCAGCGCCTGGCCCGGCTCCACGACACCCTGAACCGCTCCTCGCTGGGCGCGGTGCTCAGTTTCGACTTCGCCAACATCCGCTACATGACCGCCACGCACATCGGCACCTGGGCGATGGACAAGCTGATCCGCTTCGCCCTGCTGGTACGCGGCGGCGAACCGGTCGTCTGGGACTTCGGCTCCGCGGCCCGCCACCACCAGCTCTACAACCCGTGGCTGGACTACAGCGACGGCAAGGGCGGCCCGCCCACCGGCGCCCGCGCCGGGATCTCCACCCTGCGCGGAGCCTTCCACCCGGACGCCGGGATCGCCGAGGACGTGGCCCGCAAGATCGCCACCGAGCTGCGCGAGCACGGCCTCGCGGACGAACCGCTCGGCGTCGACGTCGCCGAGATGCCGGTCCTCACCGCCCTGCGCGCCGAGGGCATCGACGTCGTAGACGGTCAGCAGGTCTTCCTGGAGGCCCGCCGCACCAAGACCGGCGACGAGATCTCCCTGCTCACCCAGGCCTGCGCGATGGTCGACGCGGCCTACGAGGAGCTGTACGGGTATCTGAGGCCGGGCGTGCGCGAGAACGAGTGCGTGGGACTCGTGAGCAAGGTGCTGTACGACCTCGGCAGCGAGTACGTCGAGGGCGTCAACGCCATCTCCGGGGAACGCTGTTCACCCCACCCGCACGTCTACAGCGACCGCCTGGTCCGCCCCGGCGACCCCGCCTTCTTCGACATCCTGCACAGCCACCTCGGCTACCGCACCTGCTACTACCGCACCTTCGCCGTCGGCAGCGCCTCCCGCGCCCAACGCGACGCCTACGTCCGCTGCCGCGAGTTCATGGACGAGGCCATCGCCCTCGTCCGCCCCGGCGCGACCACCGCCGACATCGTCCGGGTCTGGCCGCGCGCCGAGGAGTTCGGCTTCGCCGACGAGACCGCCGCGTTCGCGCTGCAGTACGGCCACGGGGTCGGCCTGTCGATCTGGGAGAAGCCCATCTTCAGCCGGCTGGTCTCCCTCGACCACCCCGAAGTCCTCGAAGAGGGCATGGTGTTCGCCCTGGAGACCTACTGGCCGGCCGCCGACGGCTGGTCCGCGGCCCGGATCGAGGAGGAGCTGGTCGTCACCGCCGACGGCTGCGAGGTCATCACCAAGTTCCCGGCCGAGGAACTGCTCGTCGCGGGCCGCAAGTACTGGACGGTCGGCGGCGAGCTGAACACCCGGCGCGAGTCCCAGTCCCATCTCAACACCCGGGACCGCTGATGGAAGCGACGGAACTCCTCAGCCTGTACGAGCGGATGGCCCTCATCCGCCGCACGGAGAAGGCCGCGCACGACCTGTTCATGTCCGGCCTGGTCAAGGGCACCACCCATCTGGCCGCCGGGCACGAGGCGATCGCGGTCGGCGCGAGCGCCGCCCTGCGCCCCGACGACTACGTCTTCGCCACCTACCGCGGCCATCACCACGCCATGGCCCGCGGCGCCACGCCGGAGGAGTGCCTCGCCGAACTCATGAGCCGGGCGACGGGGCTGTGCGCGGCCAAGGGCGGCTCGATGCACCTCACCAAGGCGTCCGCGAACATGCTCGGCTCCTACGCCATCGTCGGCGCCCACCTCCCCATGGCCGTCGGCGCCGCCTGGTCGGCCCGGCTGCGGGGCACCGGACAGCTCGCGGTCGCCTTCTTCGGCGACGGCGCCACCAACATCGGCGCCTTCCACGAGGCGCTCAACCTGGCCGCCGTGTGGAAGCTGCCGGTGCTGTTCGTGTGCGAGAACAACCTGTACATGGAGTACACGCCGATCGCCGACGTCACCGCCGTGGCCCGCCCCGCCGCCGACCGGGCGCCCGCCTACGGCGTCCCCGGCGAGGTCGTCGACGGCAACGACGTCGTCGCCGTACGGGAGACCGTGGCCGCCCTCGCCGAGCGGGCCCGTGCGGGAGACGGGCCCGCGATCGTCGAGGCCGAGACCTACCGGCACTTCGGGCACAGCCGCGCCGACCCGGCCGCCTACCGGCCGGCCGAGGAGGTCGAACGCTGGCTCAAGCACGACCCGTTGGACCTGGCGCGCGGACGGCTCGCGGAGCTGGGCGTCGACGAGCAGACGCTCAGCGCCGCCGACGAACGCGCCCGTGACGCCGTACAGCGGGCGGTCGACGCGGCGAAGAACGCGCCGCCGCCGGATCCGCGGGAGGCGCTGACCGACGTGTGGGCGGACGGAGGTGCGGCATGGCGGACGTGATCACCTACCGGGAGGCCGTCGCCGAGGGCATCGCCCGTGAGATGCGCCGGGACCCGGCCGTGGTCTGCCTCGGGGAGGACATCGCCGAGGCGGGCGGGGTGTTCAAGACGACCGTCGGACTGCTGAAGGAGTTCGGGCCCGAGCGGGTGTGGGACACGCCGATCTCCGAACAGGCCATCGTGGGCGCGGCGATGGGTGCCGCGATGACCGGGATGCGGCCGGTCGCCGAGATCATGTTCTCCGACTTCCTGGCCTGTTGCTGGGACTACCTCGCCAACGAGATACCCAAGGTGCGGTATATGACGGGCGGTCAGGTCACGGTCCCGCTCGTCGTGCGCACCGCCAACGGCGGCGGCCTCGGCTTCGGCGCGCAGCACTCCCAGGCCACCGAGAACTGGGCGCTGACCGTCCCCGGCCTGAAGATCGCCGCCCCGGCCACCCCCGCGGACGTCGTCGGCATGATGGCGGCCGCGATCCGCAGCGACGACCCGGTCGTGTTCTTCGAGCACAAGGGGCTGCTGGCGAGCAAGGGCGCCCCGCCGCCGCCCGGCCATGTGGTGGAGCTGGGCCGCGCCGCCGTCGTCCGCGAGGGCGCCGACGTCACCCTGGTCGCCCTCGCCTCGATGGTGCCGGTGGCCCTGACCGCCGCCTCGCGGCTGGCCGCGGAGGGCATCGACGTCGAGGTCGTCGACCTGCGCAGTCTGATCCCGCTGGACACCGCGACCGTCCTCGCCTCCCTGGGAAGGACCTCGCGGCTGATGACCGTCGAGGAGAACCCGTACCAGGGCGGCTGGGGCGCGACCCTCGTGTCGGTCGTCGCCGACGAGGGGTTCGGACTGCTGGACGCGCCGGTGCGGCGGATCGCGGCGGAGTGCGTCCCGCTGCCGTTCGCGGACGCCCTGGAGGAGCAGGTCATCCCCACCGTAGACAAGGTCGTGGCGGCCGTGAGGAGCCTCGCCGCGTACTGAACACCCCTGAGGAGGAAGCGCGATGACCGATCGGACACTCCTTCGCGCCGGGCACGTCATCTCGATGGACCCCGCCGTCGGGGACCTGCCGCGGGGGGACGTCCTCGTCGAGGACGGCAGGATCGCCGCCGTACGGCCGGAGATCAGCGCCGACGCCGAGGTGCTCGACATGACCGGCAGGATCGTGATCCCCGGGTTCGTCGACACCCACCGTCACACCTGGGAGGCGCCGATCCGGGGAGTCGCCCCCGACGCCACCCTGGACGACTACTTCGTGGACATCCTCGACACCTTCGCCCCGCTCTACACCCCCGAGGACGTGTACGCGGGCAACCTCGCCGGCGCCCTGGAATGCCTCAACGCCGGGATCACCACCCTCGTCGACTGGTCCCACATCAACAACACCCCCGAGCACCCGGACGCCGCGGTCCAGGCCCTCACCGAGACCGGCATCCGCGCCCAGTACGCGTACGGCAGCGCCAACACCTCCCTCGCCGACTACTGGTTCGAGAGCAAGATCGCGATTCCCGGCGACGACGTCCGCCGGATCCGGGCCAAGTACTTCGCCTCCGACGAGGGTCTGCTCACCATGGCCCTGGCCACCCGCGGCCCCGGCTTCTGCCTGAACGACGTCGTCGCCTCCGAATGGGCCCTCGCCCGCGAACTGGACATCCCGATCACCGTGCACGTGGCGATGGGCCGCCTGGCCGGCCGCTTCGGCATGGTGAAGCAGCTGAACGACCTCGGTCTGCTCGGCCCGGACACCACCTACATCCACTGCTGCTACCTCCACGAGGACGAGTGGCGGATGGTCGCCGACAGCGGCGGCACGGTGTCCGTCGCGCCGCAGGTGGAGACCCAGATGGGGCACGGCTGGCCGCCCGTGATGAAGGCGATCGAGCACGGCCTGCGGCCCTCCCTGAGCATCGACGTCGTCACCACCGTCCCCGGCGACATGTTCACCCAGATCCGCGCGGCCTTCGGCGCCGAGCGGGCCCGGGTCAACGCGGACTGCTGGCAGGCCAACATGCCGGTTCCGAGCACTATGTTGACGGCACGTCAGATGCTGGAGATCGCGACCCTGAACGGCGCGCACGTCGCGGGACTGGAACACCGCACCGGTTCCCTGACCCCCGGCAAGCGCGCCGACGTCGTCGCCGTCGACGCCACCGCGCTGAACGTGGCGCCGGTGCACGACCCGGCCGCCGCGGTCACGCTGTCGGCCGACGTGTCCAACGTCGACCTGGTCATGGTCGACGGAGTGATCCGCAAGCGGGACAGGAAGCTGACGGCCGACGTCGCACGGGCCCGGCGCCTGGTCGAGGAGTCCCGTGACCGGCTGCTGGCCGCGAAGGAGGCGAAGAAGACGGCATGACACGGCACTTGGTGCGCCGGGCCGCCGACCTGCCCACGCCGCTCTTCGACCGGCTCGACCACCGGCGCACGACGCTGGTCGGCGAGGAGGACGGCAGCGTGCACACCGGCTTCGGGCTGAACGAACTGCGGCCCGGCGGCCGGGTGCGGGCCCATGTCCACTCCTACGAGGAGAGCTTCCACGTCCTCGACGGGACCGTGGTCCTCGACCTGCCCGAGGGCACGTACCTGCTGGAGGAGGGCGACTACGGCCTGCTGCCGACCGGCGTCCCGCACGCCTGGCGCGGCGCCGGGGACACCGTCGCCCGCTGGGCGGACATGCTGGCGCCGGTCCCACGGGCCCGCTACGGGTACGACACCCAGACGGTGCCCGAACTGCCCGCGCGCGACCCCGCCCGCATCGACGTGCGCGACCCGCGCACCCGCCTGTTCGGCCACTTCGAGCCCGCCCAGATGGACCCCGGAAAGCAGTCCCAGGACCTCCTCGCGGTCTCGGCGAGCATGCGCACCGCCCTGCTCGTCTACAGCGGCATCACCGTGAAGACGATGGTCGACAGCGACCTCGGCGCGGTCGCCTCGACCATGTTCATGGTCCAGTACGCCCCGGACGGGGTCGCCGGCACGCACGACCACCCCTTCGAGGAGACGTACTTCTTCCTGGAGGGGGAGGCCGAGGCGGTGTTCGACGGGGAGATCCACCGGCTCGGACCCGGCGACTGCGCCTGGGCGGGCGCCGGTTGTGTGCACGGCTTCTCCAACACCGGTTCCGGACCCCTGCGTTGGCTGGAGACCCAGGCGCCGCAGCCACCGCCCCGCCACTCGTACCGGTTCACCCGGGACTGGGAGTATCTGAGGGAGGCCCTGGAGTCATGAGCAGTGTGCTCGTCGTGGGCGGTACGTCGGGCATCGGCCGCGAGTTCGCCCGGGTCCGCGCGGAGCGGGGCGACGAGGTCGTCCTCACCGGCCGGGACGCCGAGCGGGCCGCCGCGGTCGCGAAGGAGACCGGCGCCCGCGGCCTCGCCCTCGACCTGTCCCGGCCGCGTGAGATCGCCGAGGCGCTGGCGGACGTCGGCCGCGTCGACCACCTGGTCCTCGCGGGCGTCTCCCGCGACGAGAACCGGGCCACCGACTACGACATCACCGCGGCCCTGCGCCTGGTCACCCTCAAACTCGTCGGCTACACCGAGGTCGTGCACGTGCTGCGGCCCCGGATGACCGACGACAGCGCCATCGTGATCTTCGGCGGACAGGCCAAGGAGCGCCCCTATCCGGGCGCGACGACGGTGGCCACGGTCAACGCGGGCGTACGGGGCCTGGTGAACACCCTCGCCGTCGAGCTGGCGCCCGTCCGGGTCAACGCGGTCCACCCCGGGGTGGTCGGCGACAGCCCGTACTGGAAGGCGAAACCCGAGGAGGTGCTGGCCGCGCTGCGCGCCAAGACCCCGACCGGGCGGCTCGCCACCATGGCGGACGTCGTGGACGCCGTCGACTTCCTGCTGCGCAACCGGTCCGTCAACGCGGTGGAGTTGAGCGTGGACGGGGGGTGGCTGCTCGGATGACCGAAACCCCGCCCACTGCCGACGCGACCCGCACCGCACCGACAGCCGACGTGCCCCGCACCGGACCGGCGGTCGCCGTGATCGGCACCGGCCGGATGGGCGCCGCCATGGCCGTCCGGCTGCGTGCGGCCGGCTTCCCGGTCACGGCGTACAACCGCACCCGCACCAAGGCCGAGGCCACCGGGGCGGCCGTCGCCGCCACACCCCGCGAGGCAGCCGCCGCCGCGGACGTCGTCCTCGTCTCGCTGGCCGACGACAGCGCCGTCACGCAGGCGTACGGCGGCCCCGACGGCATCGCCGCCGGTGTCCGTCCCGGCACGGTGGTCCTGGACACCAGCACCGTCGCGCCGGACACGGTCGCGGCGCTGGAGCCCCTGGTCGCGAAGGCGGGCGGAATCCTTCTGGACGCCCCCGTCTCCGGCAGTGTCAGCGTCGTCGAGCGGGGCGCGCTCACGGTCATGGTCGGCGGCGACATCGCGGCCCTGGCGCGGGCCCGGCCCGTGCTGGACGTGCTGGCATCCCATGTCGTCCCCCTCGGACCGGTCGGCACCGGTGCCGCGATGAAGCTGGCGGTCAACTCCCTTCTCATGGGCCTGAACCAGGCCCTCGCGGAGGCCCTCGTCCTGGCCGAGCGGGCGGGGGTGGACCGGGAGTCGGCGTACGAGGTGTTCGCCTCGGGCGCCGCCGGGGCGCCGTTCGTGCGCTACAAGAAGGACGCGTATCTGCGTCCGGACGGCACCCCGGTCGCCTTCACCCTCGACCTCGTCGCCAAGGACCTCGACCTGGCCCTCGCTCTCGCCGAGCGCGTGGGGGCGCGGGTGCAACAGGCCTCCGTCAACCGGCAGTTGGTGGGGGAGGCCGTCGAGAAGGGCTTCGGCGAGCGGGACCTGAGCGCGCTCGCCGAGTTCCTGCGCGGCGGCCTCAGCGCTTGAGGCCGACGCCGCCGTAGAGCGACACCGGGCCCTCGCCGTCCGGTGTCTCCTCCACCGCGAGCTCGGGGTGCCAGTCGACCAAGGACACGATCCCGGGGTCGACGACCTCAAGGCCCTTGAAGAATCCTGCGGTCTCGTCCTGGGACCGGGCCACCAGGGTCACCCCGCCCGCCGCGTACGCCTCGACGCCCCGTCGCACCTGCTCCGGCTCGAAGTCGGCGGTCAGGGCGGACAGCACCAGGAAGCTGCCCGGCGCGAGGGCGTCGACGAGGGTGCCCACCAGGTCGTAGGCGCCGTCCTCGTCCGCGACGAAGTGCATCAGGGCGATCAGGGACAGCGCGATGGGGCGGTCGAAGTCCAGGACGCGGGCCGCCCGTTCGAGGATCGCCGCCGGATCGCGGACATCGGCCTGGAGGTACTCCGTGACGCCCTCCGGAGTGCCGTGCAGCAGCGTCTCGGCGTGGGCGAGGACGATGGGGTCGTTGTCGACGTAGACGACCCGGGCGTCCGGCACGCTGCGCTGAGCGATCTGGTGGAGGTTGGGCCGGGTGGGGATGCCCGTGCCGATGTCGAGGTACTGGCGGATTCCCGACTCCTCGGCGAGCAGCCGCGTGGCCCGCCGCATGAACCGGCGGTTGGCCCGCGCGACCCGCGGCGCACCGCTGTCGATCGACATGATCCGCCGGCCCAGCTCCTCGTCGACCGGGTAGTGGTCCTTGCCGCCGAGGAACCAGTCGTAGACCCGGGCCGGGTGCGGCCTGGCGGTGTCGATGCGCCGGGCGGCCGGCTCGGTCCCCGTCACGTACTGCTCCTCTGCTCGCGTCGTCCGACAGTCCGACAGGACGTTCGAGCAGTCTGGCACGGTCACGCGGCGCGACGGAGACTGTCTTCGGCCACCTCCTTGTCCAGCGCGGCCCGCACCAACGCGGCCGCCAGAACGGCCGGTTGGGTGTCCCCGGCGAGCTTCACGAGCCGGTCGGGATTCTTCGGCAGCCCCAGCCGCTCCGCTCCGTCGAGCGCCTTGCGGTCCAGGTAGGGCCACGTCCGGCCACACCCGCTGGACCTCGCGCAGGAAGATGTCCGCGCCGGCCGGCCCGATCCCGGGTATCTCCTGCAGCAGCCGCCGCAGTTCACCGACGTCGCCGTCCGCCTCCTCGCGCATCCGGCGCAGATCACCGCCCCACCGGTCGAGCAACAGCCGTGCTCCGTCGTCGAGTTGGGTGGCCGTGCGCTCGTCGTAGCGCCGGTATCCGCCCCGGCCGAGCGCGTCGACGCGCTCCTGCCAGTCGGCCTCGGCGGTGCGCCGCGGATCGCGCAGCCCGGCCCGGGACAGCTCCCGGGCCGTGGCGAGCGCGATCGACCCGCGGATACGGGCGCTGAGCAGCAGCGCGAGGACCAACAGCCGGTACAGCGGCTGCGGGGTGTCCCGCAGCGTGATGCCCGCCTCCTCGGCGAACGTCCGCCCGTGCGCGCCCACCAGCTCCCGCACCAGACGCCGTTGGTCGGTCACGGCCTGAGCGGGTCGTGCCCGAGCGTCATCAGCAGGTGCCGGCGCCGGGTCTCCTCCGGCTCCGGCTCGTTCTCCACCTCGGCCTGCGCGGTCACCGTGTCCACCACCTCGTACATCACCTCGATGTCCTCCTCGGTGAGGTCGGTGCGCCGCTTCTGCAGGATCGCCAGAACGTGCCGGCCGGTGGGCGAGCCCGCGTGCTCGGGCAGCGGCTCGGTGCTCTCGTCGGCGTCGCTCACCCGCAGCCAGGCGGCGAGCTCCTGCGAGGTCATGTTCACCACGCGGTGGAAGTCCTCCCACAGCGCGTCGAGTTCGAGGGCGTCGGTCATCGCGTCCCCTTTCCGTGCGTACGTGCTCGGCCGCGCCCCGCTCAGTCCTCGCGGGGGAAGTTCTCGGCCTCGAACATCCACCGCTGCTTCTCCAGGTCGGCGGTGATGGCGATCAGCAGGTCCTGGGTGACCGGATCCGGCTCCTCGGTCGCGGCGATCCGCTCGCGCAGCCGCCCGATGGCCGCCTCCAGCGACTCCACCACCAGCCGCACGACCTCGGTGTCGCGCTGCCAGCCGTCCTTGGAGCCCGGCAGGGTGTAGGACGCGGCGATCGTCTCCGGCCGGCCGTCGGGCGGCAGGCCCAGCGCGGCGGACCGCTCCGCCACCGTGTCGGCGTACGTGCGTGCCATGTCCACGACCTCGTCGAGCTGCAGATGGATCGAACGGAAGCGCGGGCCCACGATGTTCCAGTGCGCCTGCTTGCCGATCAGTGAGAGCCCGAGGAGATCGACGAGTGTGCTCTGCAGCGCCTCACCGGCGACCTTGCGGGCCGGCTCGGGCAGCGTGCTCTTCACCACGGTCATACGGTGCTTCTCCTTCTGGCGTCGGTCGTGCCGGTACGGAGCAGTGCGACGCGTTCGGCCTCGTGGGTGCCGCCCCAGACCCCCGAGAGCGGCCCGCTGGCGAGCGCGTAGTCGAGGCACTCGACGGCGACCGGGCAGCGGGCGCAGACACGTTTGGCGGCGGCGATGTCCCGCAGCGCCGGTCCTTCGGTGCCGACGGGGAAGAACAGCTCGGGGTCCTCACCCACGCAGGCCGCCCTGCGCAACCACTCCATGCGGGCGCGGGTGCCCCGGGGCCCGCGCGGCAAACGCCACGCATGTCCGTCTCAGCCCTTGACCACACCGTCCAGGAAGCGGACGAGCTCCGCGAAGACCTCGGCCCTGTTCGTCTCGTGGAACACCTCGTGCCGGGCGCCCGGGAAGACCCGCTCGGTGAGGACGCCGCCGCTCAGCCGCTCCACCCCGACCCGGCTCCCGGCGAGCGGCACCAGCCGGTCGTCGTCGCCGTGCAGCCACAGCACCGGCAGCCGGCCGACGTCACCGCCCTCGGCCACCCGCCGGAGCGTCCGCGCGAACGCCTCCACGGTCGGCCGCTTCATCGGCCCGTGCCACACCAGCGGATCCGCCCCGTACGCCGCCCCGACCGCCGGGTCCCGGGAGAGCGCGGCCGGACTGATCGGCGTGTCCGGGATCTCGTCGAGCGCGAGCAGCCGCCCCGGCAGCGCCCAGGCCCCGATCACCGGCCCGGACAGCACGAGGGCGGCGAGCTCGTCGCCGTACCGCTGGGCGTACCGGGCGGCGATCAGCCCGCCCATCGAGTGCCCGACGAGCACGACGGGCAGCCCGGGGTACGCGGCCCGGGCCGGCTCGGCCACCGCGTGCAGGTCACCGACGACCTCCTCGAAGTCCTCGACCAGCACCCGCTCACCGTCCGACTTCCCGTGCCCGAGATGGTCGGGTCCGAAGACGGCGGCCCCGTGCCGCCCGAGCACCCCGGCCAGTTCCTCGTACCGCCCGATGTGCTCCCCGTAGCCGTGCGCGATCAGCGCCAGGTACCGCGGCCGCTCATGGGGCCACTCACGGGCGACGAGGGCGCCCCGGCTCCCGGCCAGGACGTGCTCGCGGGCATCGGCCATGTCTCCTCCAGCTGAAGGGGCGGGGAGTCCCGTCCTCGTCGGCGGCTCCCGGAACGTCGGGGCACCCGGAACGTGGGGTGCCAACCAGCGAGACGGTACTTACCGCACCGGTTGTCCGCACATAGCATCGGTTCCCGCATGAACACGATGACGCTCTGGCACATAACCGGCTGGGAGTTCGCCGCCCTCGCCTGCGCCGCCCTCCTCGTCGGCTTCTCCAAGACCGCCGTGAGCGGCGCCAACACGGTCAGCCTCGCCATCTTCGCCGCGGTGCTGCCCGCCCGCGCCTCCACCGGCGTCCTGCTGCCCATCCTGATCGTCGGCGACGTCCTGGCCGTCCTCACCTACCGCCGGCACGCCCACTGGCCGACCCTCTGGCGTCTGTTCCCGGCGGTCGCCGCGGGCGTGGTCGTGGGCACGCTGTTCCTGGTGTGGGCCGACGACCAGGTCGTACGGACGTCGATCGGCGCGATCCTGCTGCTCATGGCCGGGGTGACAGTGTGGCGGCGGCGCACGGCGCAGACCGAGGACGAACCGGACTCGGTGACCACCCGGACCGGCCGCCTCAAGGCCCGCTCCTACGGCGTCCTGGGCGGCTTCACCACGATGGTCGCCAACGCGGGCGGCCCGGTGATGTCGATGTACCTGCTCTCCGCCGGCTTCCGCAAGCTCGGCTTCCTCGGCACGTCGGCGTTCTTCTTCCTGATCGTCAACGTCTCCAAGGTTCCCTTCAGCGCCGGGCTCGGCCTGATCGACGGCCACTCGCTGCTCCTCGACGCCGCGCTCGCGGTGTTCGTCGTGCCCGGCGCGTTGCTCGGCAAATGGGCTGTGAACCGCATCAACCAGCGGCTTTTCGAGCAACTCGTGATCGCGGCGACGGTCATCGGCGGACTCCAGCTGCTCCTGCGCTGAGACGGGAATGCGACGGGGGCCGGTGCTGTTACACCGCATGTGATTGACATGCCTGGATCAAAGATTCGGGCGTGGGCGAAGGGAGGACCTCATGGCACGCAGTACCGCGCGCCCCGTCGTCAAGCTGAAGTCGACGGCCGGAACCGGTGTCACCTACGTGACCCGCAAGAACCGCAGGAACGACCCCGACCGGCTCGTCCTGCGCAAGTACGACCCGGTGGCCGGCGCGCACGTCGAGTTCCGCGAGGAGCGCTGAACCAGCCGGAGCGGGCCCGCACCGTCGGGCCCGCGGTCCCCGAGGAGGTAAACCCCGTGAAGCCCCGCATCCATCCCGAATCCCGGCTCGTGGTCTTCCGCGACCGCGCCGCGGACACGGCGTTCCTGACCCGCTCCACCGCCGACTCGTCCCGGACGATCGAGTGGGAGGACGGCAACACCTACCCCCTGATCGACGTCGAGATCTCGTCGGCGTCCCACCCCTTCTACACCGGCAGGGCGCGGGTCCTGGACAGCGCCGGCCGAGTCGAACGCTTCGAGCGCCGCTACGGCCGTACCGCCGCTGCCCGCGCCTGACGCGTCCGAGGAGCGACACGAGCACGAGGAGGACAGCCCCATGAAGGTGCGCAAGTCCCTGCGTTCCCTCAAGGCCAGGCCCGGCGCCCAGGTGGTGCGCCGACGCGGTGTGGTCTATGTGATCAACAAGAAGGATCCGCGCTTCAAGGCCCGCCAGGGCTGACGCGGACAGCTACGGCCGCCCGGGCACCCCTGCCCGGGCGGCCGTTCCTCGTCCCCCATCTCGTACGCTCCCTCCCATGTCCCCGCACGTCCTCGTCCTCGGCGGCACCACCGAGGCCCGCGAACTGGCCGCCGTCCTCGCGGCACGGCCCGGCGTCCGCGTCACCACCTCGCTCGCCGGGCGGGTGAGCCGGCCGGGCGCGCTGGCCGGGGACGTACGGGTCGGCGGGTTCGGCGGGGCCGAGGGGCTCGCCGAGTGGCTGCGGGAGCAGCGGGTGGACGCGCTGGTCGACGCCACGCACCCGTTCGCCGGGACGATCACCGCGAACGCCGCGCGGGCCGCGGCGGCCACCGGCGTGCCCGCCGTCGTGCTGCGCCGCCCGGGCTGGCGGCCCACCCCCGGCGACCACTGGCACCCGGTCCCGTCCCTGACCGCCGCCGCCGACCTGCTGCCCCGCCTCGGCAGCCGGATCTTCCTCACCACCGGACGCCTGGGCCTGGCGGCCTTCGCCCACCTGGGCGACCTGCACTTCGTCGTACGCTCGGTGGAACCGCCCGAGCCGCCCCTGCCGCCGCACACCGAAGTGCTGCTGGGGCGCGGCCCGTTCACGGTGGCCGACGAGACCGCGCTCCTTCGCGAGTACCTGATCGACGTCCTGGTCACGAAGGACAGCGGGGGAGCGGCGACGGCGGCGAAACTGACCGCCGCCCGCGAACTCGCCCTGCCCGTCGTGGTCGTAGAACGCCCACCGCTGCCGGACGGCGTCACTCCCGTACCCGACGTGGCCGCGGCCCTCGACCGGCTGGGCCTCAGCCTGTCGTGACGGACGCCCGCATACGGTCGATCACGCGCAGCACCTCGGCGCGGTTCTTGGCGCTCTTGATCCACGCGGGAAGCCGCGCGACCAGCGTCATCTTCCGCCCGGTGTCGTACCAGGGCGCTCGTTCCCGCAGGTCGGCGGCGACGAACCGCCTGATGAGATCCAGGTGTTCGAGGTTGTACGCCCACAGCTCACCGTGCCGGGTGTCGGCTCGCAGCCACAGCGGAGGCCGGTGACAGGTCCGGCTCGCGCGCGCCGACGGGCGGGAGGGGCCGATGTCGATCCGGGACAGGCCGCAGGACCGGCAGACCACACGCCGTTCCGGGTACGTCACCCCGCGGGCGTCGGGCGTGCGGCCCGGCCGCCGCCCGTAGTGGGCGACGCGGTCGCAGCGCGGGCAGCGGACGAGCAGCGACGCGCTGAAGTCGTACACCGTGCTGCGCGGGTCGTGGAACCGGACGGGTGAGGCGGACATGCGCCGTGTATGACCACCGCCGCGTCCGCGCGGCACGCGTTTTTCCGGGGCCGCCTTGAGACGGCCGACCCGCGCGCCGTGCCCCGAGACCGGACACGGTCGCGGGCAGCGCCGTGCCCACGCGCCTGTGCCGGACCGTCCGCTCGGGTGGGCCCCGCCTAGCGCTCCCCGGGATGTCTGCGCAGCAGATACGTGTCCATGATCCACCCCTTGCGCTCCCTGGCCTCGGCGCGCAGCCGCTCGATGCGCGGCGCGGCCTCGGCGATCGGGCCGGAGGCGAGGATCTCGTCGGGGGTGCCTATGTAGGCGCCCCAGTAGATGTCGATGTCCTGGTCCGCGTACTGGCGGAAGGTCTGGTGCGCGTCCAGCATCACCACGACGTCGTCCACCCCCTCGGGGAAGCCCTCGGCGAGCCGCCGTCCCGTGGTGATCTGGACGGGCCGGGCGACCCGGTTGAGCCCGGTCCGGTGCCGGGCGACCAGCGCCGAGACACTGCTGATGCCGGGCACGACGTCGAACGTGAAGTCGACCGCGCCCCGCTCCAGCACCTCCTCGAGGATCCCGATCGTGCTGTCGTACAGCGCGGGGTCCCCCCACACCAGGAACGCCCCGGTCTCCTCCTCGCCCAGCTCCTCGGCGATCAGCCGCTCGTAGATCCCGGCCCGGGCGCTGCGCCAGTCGCCGACGGCGGGGGAGTACGCCGCGCCGCCCGCCGTGCGGTCCCGCTCCGGGTCCCGCGCCTCGACCACCCGGTACGACGCGCCGTCCGGCAGGTGCGCCTCCAGCATGTCCCGGCGCAGCCGCGTCAGGTCGCTCTTCACCTCGCCCTTGTCCAGGACGAAGAACACGTCCGTGCCGCGCAGCGCCCGCACCGCCTGCAGGGTCAGCTGGTCGGGGTCGCCCGCGCCGATACCGATGACATGAATCTTTCGCACGCCCCGAGTCTGCCGCACGGCACTGACAACGCGGACACCGCGTCGGGTCGGGTGAGCAGGAAGGACGGCCGCCCGCCTCGGATCATCCCCGAAGGCCGGGGCATGCGCGTCGGCGCGTCATCCGCGAAGCTGGGGCCGACCGCGCGCGTCATCCGCGAAGCTGGGGCCGACCGCGCGCGGGTCGTTCGTGAAGCCGGGGCTGGGCGTTCGCGGTCGCCCTGAAGCCGGGGTCGGCCGGTGGGGGGTCAGCCCCGAGGTGGGGCCGGGCGTTCGCGGGCGAGCCCTGTGGTGGGGGCCGGGCGTTCGCGGGCGAGCCCTGAGGCCGGGGTACGTCGTTTGCGGGCGAGCCCTGAGGCCGGGGTAGGCCATTTGCGGGTCAGTCCCGAGGTGGGTTCGGCCGCTCAGGGGTTCTCCGCGAAGCCGGAGTCGGCCGCTCACCGGTCATCTGCGAAGTCGGAGTCGGCCTCACTGGTCATGCGCGAAGTCGGAGTCGGCTGTTCTCCGGTCATCCGCGAAGCCTCGGAGCCCGCTCCGCCGCGTCGATGATCTCGCCGCCCCGCTCGACTGCCTCCGCCAGCTCCCGGGCCCAGTCCGCCAGCGACGGTAGATCCATCCCGTACGGCACCGGCCGCCCCGCGTCCGCCGCCCACTCCTCCACGGCCTCGGCGCCGCGCCGCAGCAGTCGGGGACCGCCCGTGAGGTTGCCCCGGGCGGAGTGCGTGAGACCGACGGCGAGCTGGGCGAGCCCCCGCCACAGCTGCCGTTCCTCCTCCGGCCCCGACTTCCAGGCGTCCTCGAACACCTCGTGCGCGTGGAACGGCTTCCCCGCGTCCAGCAGCTCCTGCGCCTCGGCGACTGTTTGCAGCGGAGTCCGTACGACCCCCTCCGGCTGCCGCTCCACCCCGGCCGCGCCGTACGGCAAGGGCCGCCCCAGCCCGTCCCGGGGCCGGGCGTTGCGGGCCCGGCCCTCCCCGTCCCGGTCCCGTCCCGTCACCGACCGCCCTGCGGATGCGCTGCCCATACGCCGATTGTGCCGCGCCCGGCGGCCCGCTTCGGGGCTGCCCCCGTCGTGGGGTAAAGTGCTGTTCACGTGATCACGCGGTCCACCGCGCGGCACGCACCGGGACGTGGCGCAGCTTGGTAGCGCACTTGACTGGGGGTCAAGGGGTCGCAGGTTCAAATCCTGTCGTCCCGACGGTGCGAAGGGTCTTCGCAGGCGAGAGCCTGCGGGGGCCCTTTTCCGTATGGCCGGAGGAGAGCCAGGGCCGTCCGGACGCGGGACGCGGTGATCTCCGCCGTACCGCACCGCGCACTCGATTTGCGATCTTCATTGGATCACTCTTTGCTGGAATGGTCCGATCAAGCGGGACTGCTTGAACTCCCTCATCACCGCCCACGGCCCGTGGGCGTGCCGGTCTCATGAGCGCTGAACGGGCGCCCGGCCTCGTGGTCACGAGCAACTGTCGATACTCCCGGCCGCGCCGTGCGGTCGTGCAGGGCATGCGGAGGCCGAAGATGGAACAGGAACCCAAAGCCACCCCGCAGCAGTATGCCTCCGACGACGAGGAGCGGTTTCGGCTGCTGTTGAAGAACTCCGCGGACATGGTCTTCCGCCGGAGCATCGAGGGTGTCTTCCTGGAGGTGTCCTCTCCCGGCCAGGCACTGTTCGGCAGGCCGGCCGAGCAGATCGTGGGAACGCCGGTGGGCTCCTGGGTGCATCCGGGAGACATGGAGGAATTCGAGTGGTCCGAGCGGGATCTGCAACGCGACGGCCGAGTGGTGGTGTGTTTGCGGCTGCGTCATGCCGACCGGCACTGGATGTGGACGGAGACGACGTCCTGGGTGGTGCGGGACTCCGCGGGGGAGCCGCTGGAGGTGCGCGGTTTCATCCGTGAGGCGGAGGGCCAGCGGCGCAGGGCGGAGGCGCTGCGGCTGTTGCAGGAACAGGCGCGCTCGGTCATCGACACCGCTCGCGACGCCTTCGTCTCCATCGACGAGGACGGTCTGGTCATCGACTGGAACCAGAGCGCCGAGCGGTTGTTCGGCTTCAGCCACCGCGAGACGATGGGCCGTCCGCTGACGGAGACGATCATTCCCGAGCGGTACCGCGCCGCGCACGCGGCGGGCCTGCAGCGGGTTCTGGCGGGCGGGGAGGCCCATGTGCTGGGCCGGCGGATCGAGTTGAGCGCCCTGCACCGCGACGGACACGAGATCCCGATCGAACTGACGGTGTGGCGGCTGAAGTCGGCGAAGGCGCGCTGCTTCAACGCCTTCGTCCGGGACATCAGTGAGCGCAAGCACACCGAAGCCGCCCTGGCGGAGGCCCGCGACCAGGCGATCGCCGCATCCCAGGCCAAGTCGCAGTTCGTCGCCTCGATGAGCCACGAGATCCGCACCCCCATGAACGGGGTCATCGGACTGAGCAACCTGCTGCTGGGCACCACGCTCGACCCGGAGCAGCGCCGCTACGCGGAGGGCATCCAGGCGGCCGGCACGGCGCTGCTGTCGCTGATCAACGACATCCTGGACTTCTCCAAGCTCGAGGCCGGCAAGGTCGAGTTCGAGCAGGCCCCCTTCAGTCCCCAGGTGCTGGTGGAGGAGGTCATCTCGCTGGTGGCGCAGACCTCACAAGCCCATGGTCTGGAACTGATCAGCGACTGCCGTCCGGGACTGCCCGCCATGGTGCTCGGCGACGCCGGCCGACTGCGGCAGATCCTCCTCAACCTGGCTTCCAACGCGGTGAAGTTCACCGAATCCGGCGAGGTCGTGCTCCGCGTCCAACCGGCCCCGCCCCGGCCCCCCGCGGAGCACGCGCCGTGGCTGCGCTTCGAGGTGGCCGACACCGGCATCGGCATCGCCCAGGCGGATCAGGATCGGATGTTCGACGCCTTCTCCCAGGCGGACGCCTCCACCACCCGCCGCTATGGAGGCACCGGACTGGGCCTGGCCATCTGCCGCAGGCTCACCGAGGCCATGGGGGGCTCCATCGGCGTCACCAGCCGGCCCGGCGAGGGCAGCACCTTCTTCTTCACGGTGCCGGTACGCGCGCTCGACACCCCCGAGGAGCCCCCGGCCCCACCGCAGACCGACTCGCTGCGCGGGCTGCGGGTCCTCGTCGTCGACGACAACGAGACCAACCGGCTCATCCTCGACACCCAGTTGCGCAGGTGGGGCATGCAGCCGACCACGGTCGTCGGCGGCCCCCAGGCGCTGGTGGTCCTGCACGAGGCAGCGGCCGCCGGCCGCCCCTTCACCCTGGCCATTCTCGACATGCACATGCCTGACATGGACGGTCTGGAACTGGCTCGCCGGATCACCACCGACCACAACTTCGCCCGCATGCGGCTCATGCTGCTCACCTCCGGAAGCACGCTGTCCCCCGCCGAGCTGCAGGCCGCCGGGATCGCCCTCAGCCTGCCCAAGCCCGTCCGCGAAGCGCAGCTCCTGAAGGTCCTGGTCGAACTCGCCGGGCGGACCTTTCCGATGGCCACGCCGGCCGTTGCGGCGCCCGCCGCGGCCCCGACCGCTCACCGAGGTCATGTGCTGCTGGTCGAGGACAACGAGATCAACCAGATGGTCGCTCAAGGCATGCTCACCCGGCTCGGCTTCAGCGCGGACACCGCCACCGACGGCGTCGAGGCACTGCGCATGGTCGAGGAACACGGCTACCAGGCCGTGCTCATGGACTGTCAGATGCCCCACATGGACGGCTTCACCGCCACCCGGGAACTGCGCCGCAAAGAACGGGGCACCGGCTCTCACGTCCCGGTGATCGCCATGACCGCCGGCGCCCTCGCCGAGGACCGGGAACGGTGCACGGCCGCGGGCATGGACGACTACATCTCCAAACCCGTCAGCCCCGAGGAACTGGAACAGGTCCTCACCCGATGGGTCCGTCCCGACGATCAGGAACAGCCGGAACAGCCGGCACCGCCCGAGGAGGACCTGTACACCTCCATCGAGCAACGGCTGAACGAACTGCGCGGCGGCGGCACCGAGGCCGAGAACGGACTGGTGGCCCGGCTGGTGGACCACTTCCTCGCTCGGGCACCCGAGATGGTCGGCGGACTCTTCCACGCGCTCGACCGCCACGACACTCAGCAGATCGCGGACCAGGCCCACAGCCTCAGAGGCGCCGCGGGCAACATCGGGGCTCAATGCCTCGCCGACTGCTGCCGGGAGCTGGAAGAGCAGGCAAGGGCCGGCGACCCGGCCTCACTGGCAGACACCGCTCCCCGTCTCCAGGAAGCACTCGACCGTACGTGCCGCACCCTGGAGACGCTCCGCGACCACTCCCCCGGCCACAGACCTGGATAGGAGTGCCCGTGGGCAGAGTTCACCTCCGGTTGCCTTCCCGCCGCCATGCGTTGGTCTGGGCGTACGCGGCGGCGGGGAGCGCGGTGATCGTCACCTATCTCGTCATGTCCTCCGCGGAGCGGTATCTGCTGCCCGAACTCGTGTCCGGCTCGGTGGTCCTCGCGATCCTGGTGGGAGTGGCCAGGAACACGCCGCCCTCGGTCGTTCCGTGGTATCTCCTCGCGGCGGGCATGGTCCCGTACGCGGTCGCGGACACGATCTGGGGCCTGTATCAGACCCGTGGCGAGGAAGTTCCGTTCCCCGGCGTGGCCGACATCCTCTATCTGACCAGCTACGCGTTGTTCGCCGCGGGCCTGGTGACGCTGGCCCGGCAGCAGACGGGCCGGCTCCACTGGGCGGGGCTGCTGGACGCGGCGATCGTCACGCTGGGGTTCGGGATTCTGGTCTGGTCGTTCGTCCTCGCGCCGTACCTGCGCAGCGGGCTGTCCGCGTGGCAGCTGGTGTTCTCCCTCGCCTATCCCGTCGCCGACCTGGTGCTGTTGTCCATCACCGCGCGGCTGATGCTCACCACCGGCACGTACACACCGTCCTTCCTCCTGTGCATCGGATGGCTGCTGCTCCTGCTCGCCGCCGACGGCCTCTACTACGGGACGCTCGCGACGAACGGGACCGCGATCGCGGAGAGTGTGTCCGAAGTGGGGTGGATGGTCTCAAGTCTGCTGCTCGGAGCCGCCGCGCTGCACCCGTCCGTCGCCCGGCCCACACGGTTGGTGACCGACCAGGAGAGGCTGTGCAGCCGGCGCCTGTCGACCCTGGTCGCCCTCATCCTGATGGGGCCGCTGATCGTGCTGGTCGACGTCGGCGGCATCCGGGACCGGCCCGTGGACGTCACGGTGATCGTCAGCATGATGGCCTGTCTGTCCCTGCTGCTGGTGCTGCGCGCCGCGATCCTGGCCCAGCACGCCCACAGCAGAGCCGTCCAGGCGCGCACCCAGACCCTCGTCCTCGCGGCCTCACTGCGCGAGCAGGCGGAACTCCAGAAGCAGTTGAGCCATCAGGCGACCCACGACCCCTTGACGGGGCTGGCCAACCGGGCGCTCCTGAACGAACGCATGCAGGTCACTCTCGGCCGGTGCTCCGTCTTCTCCTCCGCCGGACTACTGATGCTCGATCTCGACGGTTTCAAGGAGGTCAACGACACGCTGGGGCACTCGGCCGGCGACGAACTGCTGATCGACGTCGCGCAGCGGCTGACGAGCAGGGTCCGTGACCAGGACATGGTGGCCCGACTCGGAGGGGACGAGTTCGCGCTCGTTCTGGAAGGAGTGGACGCGGAAGCACTGCGCGACTTCACCCTGCGGATCCTCGATGCCTTCCAGGACCCGTTCGTTCTCCCTTCCGGCCAGGCGGTCCGTGTGACGACGAGTATCGGCGCACGGAGAATCACCGGGCCGACCGCGCCCACGGAGGCGCTGCGGGACGCCGACACCGCCCTGTACCGGGCCAAGGCCGCGGGCAAGAACCAGGTCGCGTACTTCGAGGCCCCGCGGTCCCCCTCGCCCCGAGCGCAACATGCCCAAAGACGGAGCCGAGGACCCGGAGCCCCCGGGATCTGACCGATCGTGCCGTACAGGTCATATGTGGTGAGAATTTACAAAAGATCTTATTGTGTTGATGATCCATCTTTGTGGTGGGCTGAGTGCCGCGGCCCAGGCGCCCCCGGGAGGACCCATGGCTCGTGTCCTGATAGCCGACGACGACGCGGACATACGGGACCTGGTGGCGTTCAAGCTGACGCAGGGCGGTCACCAGGTCACGGTCGCGCCGGACGGTATGGCCGCTCTCAAGGCGGTGCGTGAGGAGCCGGTGGACCTGGCGCTGCTCGACATCCGGATGCCGGGGATGTCCGGCCTGGACGTCTGCCGGGAGCTGCGCGCGGCGCCCGAGACCGCGACACTCCCCGTCATCCTGATCACCGCCCGGTCCCAGGAGGGGGACGTTGAGGTGGGTTTCGCGGCGGGCGCCGACGACTACATCATCAAACCCTTCAGCCCGCGCGAGCTGTCCAGCCGGGTCACCGCGCTGCTCAACCGGGTGGAGCGGTGATCCCCCCCGGTGTCGTCAGGGCCGCGTTGCTCGGCTTGTCGGCCGTCTTCGTGGCACTGAGCCTGCTGATCGTCTGCATTCGCGGCGTGCGCGTCTACCGGCAGCGCAGACGCGAGCGGATCGCCGCACCCGTGCGTGGTCTCCTGCTGCAGCTGCTGTGCGCCGACGAGGACGACCAGAGCGAGCTGCTGCACCAGCTCACGCAGATCGACAAGCGGACGTGGAGGGCGCTGGAACCGAGCCTCACCGCACTGCTGGGCAAGGTCGCCGGAGGAGCCCGTACGACGCTGATCAGCCTCTACGAGCTGCGCGGAGCCGCCGGGGACGCCGTCGCCGCGCTGGGCAGTCACAGGGCGGCCCGGCGTGGGCGTGCCGCGCAGGTGCTCGGTCAGCTCGCCCACCGTCCCGCGGTGGCACCGCTGTGCCGACTGCTGGCCGATCGCGACCCGGAGGTTCGCCTGGCCGCCGCGCGGGCCCTGGGCCGCATCGGGGATTCCGCGGCCGTGCCTCATCTGCTGGAGTGCCTCCAGGGGCCACGGCCGGTACCGCCCGGTGTGGTCATGAGCGCGCTTGTCTCGCTGGGGCCCGAGTCCCAGCCACGGGTCTCGGCGGGGCTCCGGATGGAGCCCCTGGCCAGAGCCGTGGCGATCGAGGTCCTCGGGGCGACGGGCGCGGTCTCCCGTACCTCCGAGATCGCCCGCGCACTGCGCGAGGACCCCGAGATCGAAGTACAGATCAAGGCGGCACGCGCGCTCGGCCGACTGGGCATGCCCGAGGCACTGCAGCCGCTGCTGGCGGCGCTCGATCCCGATCGGCCGGTCTCCCTGCGCACGGTGAGTGCCGGGGCCCTCGGCAATCTGGGGGCCGTCGTCGCCGAGAGCCGGCTGGTGGAGCTGCTGGACGACCCGAACACCCATGTCGCGGCCACCGCGGCTCGCGCACTGCTGCGGCTCGGTCCGGTCGGACAGGGCGCGCTGCGCACGGCGGCCGATCACGCGGGCGGACGGGCCGCCGCCCAGGCCAGGGCCGCTCTCGCGGAGCTGGCCGTCGGCGGCGCACGCCACGGTGTCCGCGTGGAGGTGGCGCTGTGAGCCGAGTGGGTGCCGAGCCGTGGGCGACGCTGCTGGACGCACTGCACAGCCTGGTCGCCGTCTGCGACCACATCGTGATCATCTACTTCCTGAGCATCAACACGTGCTACCTGGTGTTGATCCTCGTCGCTCTCCGCGAGTTCCTCAGGAGGCAGGGACGGGCCCCCTTCGCCGGCTACGACGACGCCGTCACCAGCCCGTTCACCCCGCCCGTGTCGGTGATCATGCCCGCCCACAACGAGGCGGTCGGCATCGTCGAGGCGGTCCGCGCCATGCTGCTGCTGCACTACCCGGTCTTCGAGGTCGTCATCGTCGACGACGGCTCCACCGACGGCACGCTGGACGCCCTGCGGGAGGCCTTCGACCTCGCCGAGGTGGAGCACGTGATGCCCGACGACGTGCCCGTACGTGGCCGGATCACGTCGGTCCACCTGCCCAGGGGCGGCCCGGTGCCCCTCCTCGTGGCCCGCAAGGAGAACGGCGGCAAGGCCGACGCGCTCAACGTGGGGATCAACCTGGCGCGCTACCCCCTGGTGTGCATGGTGGACGCGGACTCGATCCTCGACTCGCAGGCGCTGCTCGCGGTGGCCAAGCCGTTCAGCGACGACCCGATGCGGGTGGTCGCCTCCGGCGGCGTGGTCGGCCTCGCCAACGGCTGCACCGTCGTGGGCGGACGGGTGGTCGAACCGCACGTACCTCGCGAGCTGCTCGGTCGCGTCCAGGTCGTCGAGTATCTGCGCGCCTTCTTCCTCGGACGCACCGGGTGGTCCAAGCTGGGCGGCCTGCTGATCATCGCGGGCGCCTTCGGTCTCTTCCGCAGGGACGTGGTGGTGGCGGCCGGAGGGATGGATCCGGACTGCATCGGCGAGGACGCCGAACTGGTCATCCGCCTCCACCGGCACCTGCGCGAGGAGGGCCGCGACTACCGCATCGTCTTCGTCACCGAGCCGATCTCCTGGAGCGAGGCACCCACGCAGCGGAGCGTCCTGGCTCATCAGCGCCGACGCTGGCACCGTGGCCTGACCGAGATCATGCTCAAGCACCGCCGCATGATCGGCAACCCCCGCTACGGCCGCATCGGCCTGCTGGCACTGCCCTTCCACGTACTCTTCGAACTGCTGGCGCCGGTCGTGGAGCTCGCCGGAGTCGTCCTGGTGCCGTTGGGCGTCCTGCTCGGCGCGGTGAACGCCGACTTCCTGTGGCGGTTCCTGCTCGCCGCCTACTTCTACGCCGTCGTGGTCAGCCTGGTCTCGGTCGCGGTGGAGGAGTCCGCCTTCCACCGGTTCACGCGGTGGCGGGACGTCTGGGGCAGCCTCGTCGGTGTGGTCGCCGAGAACATCGGATACCGCCAGATGACGGCCTGGTGGCGGCTGCGCGGCATGTGGGACGGGCTGCGTGGCTCTCCCCAGGTGTGGGGTTCCATGACCCGCGCCGGCTTCGCCTCTTCCGGTGAGGCGGAGGACAGCCAGGTGAAGGCGGGCGGAGGCGATCGTGCATGAGGATCGCTCACCTGCGGCGCGCTGACCGGGTGGCCGGTCGGCTCGGCCTGGCCTTCGGACTGCTGGCCCTTCTGGTCGCCCTGTGCGGGGCCGGTGCGATGACCGGCGCCCTGCTCCTGGAAGGCATCCAGCACCGGATCACCGACCGGCTGGATCCCACCGAGGACGACAACCTGCGTCTGCTCGACGCGGGCGTGAGCGCGCAGCGATCGATGCGCGGCTATCTGATCACCGGCGAGCAGAGCGAACTCGCCGCCTTCCGCGCGGCCCGCGCCAGGATCCCGCTGCTCCTCTCCGACATCCGGGCACACGACGTGGCGGACGAACGCGCCGTGGCGGCGCAGCAACGGCAGGTGGAGGCATATCTGCGGGTCGCCGAACGGCAGGCGCGCGCCGCCCCGAGGAGTGCTGGGGCCGCGGCGCTCACGCGCGAGGCAAGCCTGCGTTTCAACGCGTTCGAGCACGCCAACGGCACTCTGACCGACCAGTTGACAGCGGACGAGCAGCGCCAGCAAGAGCGGGCCGACACGGTGACGCGGGCCGGCCTCGCCGGTCTCGGCGCTCTGGTGGCCGTCGCGGTCGCCGGGGCCGTGTACACCTCGATGCGCACCACCCGCGCCCTGACCCGGCCGCTGCTGAGCACCGAGCGGACGCTCGGCCGGCTCGCCGCGGGAGAACACTCGGCCCGGGCGGAGGTGACGGGGCCGCGGGAGATCAGGGCGGTGGCGCGGTCGGTGAACGAACTCGCCGAGGAGGCCGACCGGTTGCGCGCGGTCGAGGAGGAGCGCAGGCAGCTGTCGGGGATGGCCCGGGAAGCCGGGATCCGGATCAGGGCCAAGCTGGACGTCGACCACGTGCTCGACGCGGCGTGCACAGGGGTCGGCGAGGGGCTGGACGCCGACCACGTCTTCGTCCTGCTCGCCGAGGAGGGCGGCGGCACGGTGCCCGTGGCGCGCGCCTGGAGCGCCTGCCGGGGCCTGCTGCCCGCGGGGGAGCAGCCCATCCCGCCCGTACCGCTCGAGGTGGTCCACGACCACTACCGGAGAGGCACGAGCTGGTGCCTGAACGGGCCGGCCGCCCTGCTGAGCGAGGGCGGGCCGCTGCCCGGCGGGCCGGGGTCCTTCGGCGCGAGCGGACTGCCTCCGCAGGCCCGGGCCGCCGCGAAGAAGCTGGGCCTGGCCTGCGTGGTGGTCATCCCGATCGGCGTCGGTGAACAGGCGATGGGCGCCCTCTTCCTCGCCCGCACCCGGCCGGAGCGCCCCTGGCGTCCGGTGGAGATCGAGATCGCCGAGTCGATGGCCGCCGGCGTCGGCAGGGCGCTGCACACCGCGCTGCTCTACGAGCAGGAGTCCCGTCTGGTGGAGAAGCTGCGCGCCCTGGACCAGGCCAAGAGCGACTTCCTGTCCACCGTCTCCCACGAGTTGCGCACTCCGCTGACGAGCATCGTGGGATGCGTCGAACTGCTGCAGGACGAGGACACCGGTCCGCTCACCCCGACCCAGGCGCACATGCTGGACGTCGTCGACCGCAACGCGCAGCGGCTGCGGGCGCTGATCGAGGACCTGCTCACCCTCTCCAGGATCGAGTCGGGAGTGTTCATCACCCGGAAGGCACCGGTCGACCTGCGCCGGCTGGTGGTCGCCGCGGCCGACGCGATCAGGCCGAGCGCCGAGGCCGCCTCGGTCTCACTGCGGACGCGGTGCCCGCAGCAGCCGCTGATCCTCGAGGCGGACGGTGAGCAGTTGGACCGGGTGCTGATGAACCTGCTGTCCAACGCAGTCAAGTTCACCCCCGACGGAGGGACGGTGACCGTATGCGCGGACGTCCAGGACGGAACGGTGGTTCTGAGCGTCAGCGACACCGGCATCGGCATCCCCGCGGCCGAGCAGGACAAGCTCTTCCAGCGGTTCTTCCGTGCCTCGAACGCCGCCGACGCCGCCATTCCGGGAACCGGGCTCGGACTGACCATCGTCCGGACGATCGTGGCGAACCACGGCGGCGGGACCGAGGTCCACTCCGAGGAAGGCCGGGGGACCACGATCACCGCTCGGCTGCCGCTCGTCGGCGGCGACCGCTCGGCCGACACCGACACCACCTGACCTACCAGCTGCGTTCCCTGCGGAGGGCTGCGTCCGCCAGCGCGCGGATGTGCACGCCCTGGAGGAAGAGGTCGTAGAACCACTCGGGTATGACCAGCATGGACAGCATGGCCGTGCGCCACCCACGCCCTTTCACGGTGATCGCACGTTCTATGGCGTAGAACCCCGTGAAGGCCAGCCAGAAGGGGGCGATCCTGACGCCGGCGCCCGTCGCGGCGAACCAGAGCACCGACCCGACGTAGAGCGCCGAGACCGCGGCCCCCAGGAACGCGACCAGCTGCCTGACCCAGCCTTCGAGGGTGTGGCGCGTAAGGCCGTAGTCGAAGAGGTTCTCGAGTGCTCCGCGCTTCCACCGCAGCCGCTGCTTGCCGAGATCCTTCCACGTCACCATGACCTCGGTGGTCATGGTGGCTCGGGACGGGGCGACGATGCGCCACCCCTGGTGCTTCAGCGCCAGCGTGAGCTCGTTGTCCTCCGTCAGCACCTTGGTGTCGTACACGCCGTCCGCCGCCGGCAAGCGTCCGTCGCCGCGAGCGTCCAGGACGTCCCGCAGGGCTTCCACCTTGAACAGACAGGCCGTGCCCGTCAGGCAGAGCACCTTGCCGCTCTTGCGTTTCGTGTCACGGGCGTATCGGGCGTACTCGTTCCGCTGGAAGACGCCGCACAGTCCGCCGCCCGCGCGTCCGCGGAAGTTCCCGCCCACGGCTCCGTACCCCTGCAGCAGCTTCTTGTGGGTCACTTCGATGAAGTGGGGATCGAGATACGTGTCGGCGTCCTGAACGAGCACCGCGTCCTCGTCCGAGAGCGTGGGCAGCAGCTTCGCCAGCGCTCCGTTGAGATTGCCGGCCTTCTTGTGCTTGTTGCCGACGGAATGCCAGACCTCGGCCCCGGCTGCACGGCCCATGCGTTCCAGTGCGTCGGTGTGCTCCTTGTCCCGGTGCGGGTCGAGGGTCACGACGATGCGGTCCGGAGGCCGCGTCTGGTTCCTCAGCGCCTCGAGGACATGGCCGAGAGAGTCCACCTCCCGATAGGCGGGCACGAGCGCGACCACCTTCGGCGGCGTCACTCCCGACAGTTCGCGGTCCTCGCTCCGGTTCATCGTGTCTGCCTTCCAGCCGATGTGACATGGCTCTGCGCCATGGAGCTCTGTATATTTACGGCGTATACATACACTTTCGGGTCGAATGGACGGGGTGTCAACACGAGCGGCGCTGAGGGGCGAGTCACCGGGAGGCACGGCATGGCCAGGAGAGGGCAGCGGCTGAGCCGTGAGCGGGTGGTCGCGGCGGCTTTGGCGCTGGTGGACCGTGAGGGGCTGGCGGCCTTGAGCATGCGCCGCCTCGGTGCCGAACTCGGCGTGGAGGCGATGGCGCTCTACCGGCACGCGGGGAGCAAGGACGCCCTCCTGGACGACCTGGTGGAAGTGCTCTACCTCGAACTGGAGCAGCGTCTGGCCCTCGCTGAGGAGGCCGGTGACGTGCCGGGGGTGCCGAGGTGGCGCTCCGAGCTCCATCGGATCGGACGGGCGACGTACGACGTCTGCCTGGCGCATCCCGGGGCGGTGCCGCTGCTCTCCGCCCGCATGCTGGCGGCTCCTCGGACCGGCCGGCCGCTCGTCGTCGTCAGAGGTCATGACAGGGTGCTCGCCCTGCTGGCCGAGGGCGGACTCGACGATGCCCGGGCGGCGGTGGCCTTCCGCGCCTTCACGGGATGGCTTCTGGGCTATGTGGCGGTGGAGTTGTGCCCTGCGTCGGACGGTCCCGACGAGCCCGATCCCGTGGTCCGGCTCGGCTTGCGGCACGTACCGCCCGACGAGGTGCCGGGGCTGCGGGTGGCCCTCGTGCTGGCCGAGCGGGGCGGGCCGGAGGGCCTGGCGGCCGGGCTGGACGCACTGCTCGACCACCTCGCCCGGCCCGGGGGGCAAGGGCCGGAATGATCGTCGCGCTCCTCGCTTGACGGGCTGTCCCTATGGGGCGAAGCTGTATGTATACGCCGTAAACAGGGTGCAGGGCGACTGAGACTTCGACGGGCGCCTTGTTGCCTGGCCCCAGCCCACTTGCGGCCCCGATTCCGCTCCAGACGCGGATTGGCATTGGCCGCATCGACTTTTGAAGGAGAAAACCATGGCGGACTACACGGGCGCCGGAACCGCGGCATCTGCCGGAGTGGGGGCAGGAGTTCTGCCCGTTACCGGCGGTGTGGACAGCATGTGGTTCTGGGTGGTGATGTTCGTGCTCGTCTCGGCAGGCTTCGCGGCGCTGAGGCTGGTTCCGCGAAAGAAGAACGACGACGATGCCTGACCGAGGGCGCACCCCGCCCGAGCGGATCGCCGGTCGCGGTGATCCCAGGAAACCGTGAGGCGTCTTTCATGCGGAAATTCATGCGCTTCGCTGGGATTGCGCTCATCCTCGCCGGTGTGCTTCTGGGAGGATTGAGGATTTCCCAGGATCGGCGGCAGACGCACGAGTACAGCCAGGCGCAGGGTGAAATGCGTCGCCAGCTCTCACAGGTGGTGCGAAAAGAGCCCCGCCCTCGTGAAGGGGAGCCTGTCGCGGTGCTCAGGATTCCGAAATTCGGGGCCGGATATCGTCCGGTCGTCGTCGAGGGCGTGTCGCAGCAGGATCTGGCAAAAGGACCCGGCCACTACACCGGGAGCGCGATGCCCGGCCAGATCGGCAACTTCGCGGTCGCCGGTCACAGAACAGGCTGGGGGCAGCCCTTCAACCGGCTGGGCGAGCTGAAACCCGGCGACTCGATCGTCGTCGAGTGGCGGGGACGGGACCTCACCTATCGCGTCACGGGGACGGAGAGGGTGAAGCGGACGCAGGTCGGCGTCGTCCTGCCCGTGCCCGACAGGCCCGGGGTGAAGCCGGACAAGGCGCTCATCACCCTCACCACCTGCACGGACCGCGATCCCGTCAGCCGCAGGTACCGGCTTGTCCTCGTTGTCCGGGGCGAACTGAGCGCGCGGTGACAACGCGTGCCGGTCCCTGGGCGTGTGGAGGACTGATCCCCGCTACGGGCGTGTGAAGCGGTCGAGCAGTGCGTCGAGGCCGTCGGCCAGCCCCTCGGGTCCCCCTCGTTCCGCGAGCGAGGGGGCGGTCTCCCGCAGCGTCGGCAACTCCTGCGGTGACAGGCGGTGCAGGCCGAGCCGGAAGGCGGGATCGGGTTCGTCCGGGTTGTCGACCATGGGCTGGAGCTCGACCGAGACATAGCCGAGGAGCCAGGCGGTGAAGGCGCGGAAGATGCCCGACGCGCGGGTCTCGTCGAATCCTGCCGCCCGCAGCAGGGCGAGCAACCGCTCGTGGTTGCGCAGCACGGCATTCGGCCGCTGCGCCAGGGGGACCGCCAGCATGCGCGTGGCGAGCAGAGGCACCGCTTGGGGATGGGCGAGGCACACGTCGTAGGTCGCCCGGGCGATCCGGCGCAGCTCGGCACGCCAGTCCGACGGGTCACCCGCCAAGGCCTCCGGCTCGGCCCCCAGCCGTTCCTCCAACTCGAGGTACAGCGCCTCGACCAGCCCGTCCAGGAGGGCGTCCTTGCTGGATGCGTACCGGTACAGAGCCATCGCCTCCACGCCGAGTTCGGCGCCCAGGCGGCGCATGCTCAGGGCCGAGAGCCCCTCCCGGTCGACCAGCTCCAGCGCGCTGGCCAGTACCCGTTCCCGGTTCAGCCGGCCGTAGCGGCCGCGGTCACTGGCGCGGCGCGCGGGGCTGCCCGCCGTGTCCTTGTCTCGTGCCGGGGCCTCTTCCTTGGCCATGCGTCGCCTCCAGAGCGTCCGATCGCGCAGTGCTCGTACTCGTGTTGACTCTATGCCCTCATGGATGCAGTCTGTATGTATACATCGTAAATGTACGCTCTCGGCGTACGGGGGAGCATCCTATGACTGTTCACAAGCTGCGGCCCCGGCAGGAGTCGATCGAGCGCGCTCGGCACGTTCTCGAACGTGCAGGCGAGCCGGATGTGCCCTTCGCCGTCACGCGGATCACCCCGGAGGCCCGACGGGCGGCGCAGCGTGTGCTCGCCTCCGGCTGGGTGACCACCGGACCCGAGACGCAACACTTCGAGCGCGAGTTCGCGACCTACGTCTCGGCCGCGCACGCTGTCGCGGTGAGTTCCTGCACCGCGGCGCTCGAACTGGCCCTGCGCGCCCTGCGACTGCCGGCAGGCGGCGCCGTGCTGGTCCCGGCCGTCACCTTCTGCGGTGTCGCCCAGGCCGTGCTGCACGCCGGACTGCGGCCCGTGCTGGTGGACGTCGATCCCGCCACCGGGATGCCGACGCCCGCGACCGTGGCCCGGGCGGCCCGTGCGTGCGGACGCTCTGACGCGATGATCGTCCTGCACTACGCGGGGGCCCCGGCCCCCGTCGCCGAGCTGGCGGATGCCGCCCGGCTGCCCCTCACGCACGTCATCGAGGACGCCGCGCACGCCCTGGGCACGTCGGTGGGCGACCGGGCCGTGGGCGGTCTGTCGCGGGCGACCTGCTTCAGCTTCTACGCCACCAAGAACCTGCCCATCGGCGAGGGCGGCATGGTCACCACCGACGACCCCGAGTTCGCCCAGCTGATCCGCCGCGCACGGCTGCACGGCATGTCCGCCGACGCCTGGCGCCGGAACCTGCCCGGCGGAAGCTGGCGGTACACCGTCGAGGAAGCCGGCCTGAAGGCCAACATGACCGACGTGCAGGCGGCCATCGGGCGGGCCCAGCTCCGGCACTTCGACAGCTGGCAGAAGCGGCGGCAGGCCCTGGCCGAGCGGTATGACGCGGCCCTGGAACCCGTCCCAGGACTCGCGCCGCTCCAGGCCACCACAGCGGGGCGACACGCGCGTCACCTCTACGTGGTGCGCGTGCTGGAAGAGTACGGAACCAGCCGCGACGAGCTGATCGAGCGACTCGCGGAACGTGGCATCGGCACCTCCGTGCACTTCATTCCCCTGCATCACATGCCGTACTTCCGGCAGACGGCGGTCATGCCGCCGGGCGGCCTCCCGGGTGCCGACGCACTGTTCCCACAGCTGCTGTCACTGCCCCTGTACCCGGCCCTCACCGACCGGCAGGTCGACCGGGTCTGCGCAGAGCTGGTCCGGTGGGCCGGGCCGTGTCGGCCGGCCGGCCTGCGCACCCTCGTGATCGGCGCCGGAGAAGCCGGACGGGAACTGGCCCGGGACCTGGCACACACCCCGCAGTTCGGGCTCGACCCGATCGGCTTCCTGGACGACGACCCGGTCAAACGCCGTGTCGCCGCCGTCGGGGAACTGCCCGTCCTCGGAGATCTGGACGACACCCGCACGGCCGTGCTCGAGCATCGCGTCGAGGCCGTCGTGGTCGCCATCCCCGACCTGGACCCGGATCGATTCCGCCGAGTCGCAGCGGCCGCCGAGACCGCCGGGGCCAGCGTGCGGTACCTGCCCTCGTTCGTCGCCGCGCTCCAGCGCGACGTGGTGGGCAGCGACATGCGCTCCCTGGACGTACGCGAGCTGATCGGCCGCGCCGAGATCCACGTGGTCGGCCCCGAGACACGTTCGGTGATCGCCGGGCAGCGGGTTCTCGTGACGGGCGCGGGAGGCTCGATCGGCAGCGAACTGTGCCACCAGGTGCGCGCGTTCGGCCCGAGCCGGCTGTTCCTGCTCGACCACGACGAGTCGAACCTCCACCGGCTGCAGCTCGAGCTCTACGGCGATGCCCTGCGGGCCGACGACGTGGTCGTCTCGGACATCCGGGACCGCGCACGCATCGACCAGGTCTTCCGCGAGCTGCGCCCCGACGTGGTCTTCCACGCGGCCGCCCACAAGCACCTCCCGCTGCTCGAACTCCACCCGGGAGAAGGTGTGAAGACGAACGTCCGCGGAACCGAGAACCTGGTGCGCGCCGCCGCGGCCGTCGGCACGGCGCGCTTCGTCCTGATCTCCGCCGACAAGGCCGCCGACCCGGTCTCGGTGCTCGGCGCGACCAAACGGCTGGCCGAGCTCGTCGTGCAGAACGGCCAGCAGGACGCCCCGCCGGGAACCCTGTTCACCGCCGTCCGCTTCGGCAGCGTCCTGGGCACCCGCGGCTCGCTGCTGTCGTTCGTGGCCCAGCAGTTGGGCGCAGGCTGCCCGGTGACGGTCACCGACCCCGAGGCGACCCGGTTCTTCATGACCGTGGAGGAGGCCGCCGGCCTGGTCCTGGAGGCGGCCCGTATGACACAGGGCGGCGAGGTGTTCGTCCTGGACATGAGCGGTCCGGTACGCGTCGTGGATCTGGTCCGTATGTTCGCCCGTTCCCTGCACTTCCCCGACGTCGATTTCCGGTACACCGGACTGAGGCCCGGCGAGAAGCTCAGCGAGACGCTGTTCGCCGCTCACGAACGGCACACGGCCACCTCCCATCCGCGCATCCTCGCCGCGACCCCCACCACCCGGAGCACACCGCTGGCGCAATACCTTCCCGCCCTCTACACCGCGGCGGAGTGCAGTGACGACGAGGGTGTGCGCCGTGTGCTCGCCGCCATCCTCCCGCAGTTCCGCGCCGCCGGGCGGGCCCACCCCGCGCACGCCGCGCTGGCCGATCCGTACCCGGACGACTTCTGATGTCCGCGCACCGCCGCTGGCCCGAATGGGCGCCGAGGCCGGTCACGAAGAGGCGCCGCCTCCTGCGCACGCTCCTGCTGCTCGGCCTCGCCGCCGTACTCGCGCTGGTCGGCCTGGGTGCCGGGACCGTCTGGTGGGGCACCAACCACTACGGCGACCAGGTCGCCCGTATCCCCCACGCCTTCCCGACGGGGCCACGTCCCGGAAAGGTGGCCTCGCACAACGGCGGAACGACCTTCCTGCTCGCGGGGGTCGACAGCCGCTCCAGGCGGCCGACCACCGGCAGCGACGCCACCACGCGGCTGTGGAGGTACGGCGCACAGCGGAGCGACACCATGATGCTGGTGCACCTGAGCGGCGACAAGCGCACTGTCCACGTGATGTCCATTCCGCGGGACAGCTGGGTGCCGATTCCGGGCCATGGCTCGGCGAAGGTCAACGCCGCGTTCTCCTGGGGCGGTCCGCCTCTCATGATCCAGACGGTGGAACGGCTGACCAGGACTCGCGTCGACCACTTCGGTGTCATCGACTGGCACGGCTTCAAAGCCCTCACGGACGCTGTCGGCGGCGTGCGCATCACCGTGCCGGCGGACTCCTACGACCCTGTGCTGCAACGGCACTTCGCCGCCGGTACCCACGTCATGCACGGCGACGAGGCGCTGGCGTACGTCCGGCAACGTCACGGTGTGCCCGGCGGCGAACTGGACCGGATCAAGCACCAGCAGCAGTTCCTGCGCAGCCTGGTCGGCGAGATGCGCGGAAAGGTCAGCCTCACCGACCCCTTCGGCACCGCCCGGATGCTCGACGCGGTCACACGCACGGTCAGCGTGGACGACCGGATGTCCAACGGTGATCTGCGCGACCTGGTGATCGGCCTGCGCCACCTGAACGAGTCCGACGCCCGGTTCACCACCGCGCCCATCGTCCATTCGGAGATGATCCGCGGGCAGTACGCCCTGATCCTCGACCGGGCAAAGCTGCGGGCCCGTTGGCAGGCGGTCGAGAAGGGTTCCTGATGACCCGTCGGCCGTCGCCCCGGTCGTCGGCGCGTTCCCGGTCCGGGACATGAAGACCGCGAGGCCGCGCCGAGTGAATTCCACCCGTTCGCCATGAACCGCTCTGCCGTGTTCACCCGCCGGACGCAACATCGTTGGCCGCTTCGAGCCGCTCACACCAGGCTGGGCCGGGACCGATACGCGCTGTATGCGCCTCCCCGCCCGAAGGACGTGAGAAGCAACCGTGCGAAGACGCCGACGACTGCGGTTTTCCTTTTTCCGATCCGTTCTCCGGTGTGCCGTCACCGCAACCCTCGCATTGGCCGGGCTCATCGCGCTCCCGGCCACGGCTCAGGCGGCAACGCCTGCCTTCGTCCAAGGCAAGGCGTTCTCCACCTCCAGCCGGGTCCCCTCCCTGTCGGTCGTGCTGCCTGGGCAGGTGGGGTCCGGGGACCTGCTCGTCGGCTGGTTCGCCGAGTACAACGCCCAGGGAACGGTGCATGTCTCGGACAACGTCAACGGCGCCTGGACCCGGGCGCCGGCATCGACCGCCTTCCAGAACGACACCGGCGACATCGCCCTCTACTACGTCCAGAACACCAAGCCGGCAGCGGGCGGGCTGACCGTCAGCGTGTCCGCAAGCGCCAACGCCTATTTCCAGGGTTCGCTCGCCGAGTACTCGGGCGTCGCGATCGCCGGACCACTGGACCAGATCGTGTCGAACCGAGGTGTGGGTACGGCTGTGGACACCGGGCCGACCGCCGCCGTACCCGCCGGGGAGCTGGTCTTCTCGGCACTCGTGACCGGCAACAGCCCGGGCAACGTCACTCCCGGGGCGAGCCAGGGCGTCAACTACACGCCGCGGGCACGCACGACCTCGGGATCGGCCTTCGAGCAGGACATCGCCTCGGCCGTAGCAGGACCGCAGAAGGGCACAGCCATCCTCGCCAACACGGCTGACTGGTATGCCGTGGTCGCGACCTTCCGCCCGGCTTCGTCGGAAACGCAGGCCCCCACCGTCCCCCAGGACCTGCATGCCACCAGCGTCGCCGCGACGAGTGTCAGCCTCACCTGGTCCCCGTCGACGGACGACGTGGCCGTGACCGGCTACACGGTGTACCGCAACGGCACTCCGATCGCGACTCCGGGGCCCAACACGACCTCGTACACCGACACGACCGTCGTGGGCGGGGCGACGTACAGCTACACGGTCGACGCCTTCGACGGCGCGGGGAACCACTCGGCCCAGTCCCCACCGGTCCAGGTGACGACCCCCGCCTCCGCGCCCGCGTTCGTCCAGGGAGCCGCCGACTCACCGGGGACGAGGACGACTTCGACGACACTCACGCTCCCCTCTCCGGTGGCGGCGGGCCATCTCCTCGTCGGGTGGTTCGCCCAGTACGACGCACCCGGGCAGGTTCAGGTGTCGGACAACGTCAACGGCGCCTGGACCCGGGCGCCCGCGTCCGAGCACTTCAACAACGGGGGCGGGGACCTCGCGCTGTACTACGTGCAGAACACGCGGGCGGCGGCTTCACTGACCGTCACCATGAGCGCCTCCGGCCCGACCTACCTGCCGAGCGTGGTCGCCGAGTACTCGGGCGTGGCCACCTCGAACGCTCTCGACCAGACGGCGGTCGGCCGGGGGAACGGCACCGCCGCGGACTCCGGTCCGACCGCCTCGGTCCCCGGCGGCGAGCTGGTCGTCGGCGCGATGATCACCGGTGGTCAACCGCTCACCGTCACCCCGGGCAGCAGTCAGGGGGTTCCCTTCACCCTGCAGGTGTACAACGGCAGCAGGTCGTGCACCATCGAGGGCATTCTCTCCGGTGCGCCCGGCCCGCAGAACGCACGCTTCGGCCTGGCCACCTCGACGGACTGGTACGCGGCCGCCGCGACCTTCCGGGCCGCCTGACACAGCCGGCTCGGCTCTCCGGCCCGCGCCGACGCGCGGGCCGGAGAGCCGTTCAGACCCGCGACACGCGCGAGACGCCGGCCTCGACGCGAGCTGAGCGACCGTCGGCGAAGCGAGGCAGGCCCACGCACAGCGCCCGCACCACCAGCCGCACGTCCGTCGCGAGCCGGCGATCGCGCAAGTAGGCAAGGTCCAGGGCGAGCTTGGTGTGCAACTGCCTCTCCACGTAGAGCTCCTCGGCATGGCCGGGAACGTCCAACTCGCCGCCGCGGTTGGCCACGTACAGCGCGCCCGGGCCGATGATGCCCGGCCGGTCGTCCAGCAGCCGCAGCTCGCCCCGGGTGTAGAACGGCAGGAAGCGCTCGACCTCCGGTCGCGGACCGACCAGTGTCATGTCACCGCGCAACAGGTTGACCAGCTGCGGGAGTTCGTCGAGGCGGCTGCGGCGCAGCCACCCCCCGACCCGCGTCACCCGGGGGTCCGTGCTGCCGCTCACCGCGGGCCCCGCGCGGTCGGCGCCGACGGACATCGAGCGGAACTTCAGGATGACGAAGGGCCGCAGCCCCCGGCCCGCGCGCCACTGCCGGTACACGACAGGCCCTCGGCTGGTGCACCGCACCAGAACGGCGACCAGCGTCATCGGCACGAGCAGCACCACCAGCAGTATCAGGGCCACAGAGATGTCCACCGCGCGACGCAGCCGGCTGTCCCCGCGTACCTGCGGCCCGGCCGGCTCCGGCCGGATCCACCCGGACACCATCATCACCACATCTCCCGCAGTACCTGGAAGGGTTCGGCTGCCGGGCGCCCGACCCGGCTGCCCCAGTACGCCGCGCGCTCCTGCAGGGCGCGCAGCGACCGGGGGTGCGGATGATCCCGCAACTCGGTCTCGTAGCAGCTCATCGCCTCGAGCTTGACCTGGAGCGTGCGCGTGACGTCCACGTAGAGCGACGGCGTGAACGCGTCGTCGGTCGACCACGCCCACTCGGTGGACGACGGCGTCTCGAACACGGCGAACCTGCGCAGCCCGGGCAGCACATACGGGCGGCAGGCCGTCCACGCGGCGCGGGCCACCACCCCGTGGTCGGAGTTCACGTCGCCCGGGAAGTGCGTGTAGACCAGGTCCGGGCGCAGCGCGTCCACCGCCGTCTCCACCTGCTGGACCACGTCGATCAGGGGCAGCGTGTCCAGCCGCTGGTCGGGCAGGGACCACAGGTCCAGCGAGGCCAGCCCCAGCACCTGCGCCGACCGCTGCGCCGACTTCGCGAGATCCTCGGCGAGCCCTTCGCGGTACCGGCTCGAGGCCCCCTCGGTGAGGACGATGCCGTGCACCGCGTCGCCGTCCCGGACGTGCCGGGCGAGAGTGCCGCCCGCCCCGAGGAGTTCGTCGTCGGGGTGTGCGGCCAGGACGAGTACGGTGCTCATCGCGCCACCCCCTCGGGCCGCGGACCCTCGCCGAGCACCCAGCGGGCCACTCCCTCGGGCACCGCCTCGAACCGGTCGCCGGGCCTCACACCGGTCCGCAGGGACCAGGGCGCCGCGGGGTGGGGCGGCTCCGAGGGGCCGCTCATCCTGGTGACCAGCACCCCGCCGGTGCGGGTGGCCACAAGAACACCGCGGCCCGGTTCCACGGCGAGCACCGAGCCCGGCGGCCCGCCGGGCTCGGCACCGCTGGGCGGGCGGGTACGCCAGATCATCACCCGCTCACCGTCCAGTACGCCGAACGCCCCTGGGTACGGCGTGGTCAGGGCCCGCACCCAGTCGTGCACCGCGGACGCCGGGCGGTTCCAGTCGATGATCCCCATGGCGGGAGTGCGGCGGGGCAGCACGTCTCCCTCGGCGGGATCCTGCGGGCGGCGCGGCGCGGTGCCGGTGAGCAGCGCCGGAAGATGCGCGAGCAGCATGTCGGCACCGGCCTGCGCGACCCGGTCGTACACCGTGCCGCAGGTGTCCTGCGGCCCGATGGCCACGGCGCGCTGGTCGACGATGTCGCCGGTGTCCACGCCGGGGTCGAGCATCATCATCGTGTTGCCGGTGACCTGCTCGCCGCGCAGGATCGCCCAGTTCACCGGGGCGCGACCGCGGTGGCGCGGCAGCAGGGAGGCGTGGAAGCCGACGCAGCCGTATCGCGGGACGGAGAGCAACTCGGGCCCGAGCAGCCGGGTCCAGCCGACGACGACCATCAGGTCCGGGTCCAGCGCCTGGATCCTCGCCACCGTCTCCGGCGTGTTGAGGTCGCTCTCGCGCAGCAGTGGGACCCCGGCGGCCCGGGCGGCCCCGGGCAGATCGGCGGCGCCCGACAGCCGGTGCCGGTTCTCGTCAGGCGGCGTGATCACGGCCGTGACGCGGACCAGCGGCGACCGAAGCAGGGCCGTCAGCGCCGCCTGCGCCTCGTGCACGGCGCCGATGAAGACGACGCGGCCGGGTCGGTGTACGGCGGAGGACCGATAGGACGGGTTGCGCATAGCGGCTCCTTCGGGTTCGGGTGCGCGGCCGGGCCACGAAACGGGTGAGGGTCACGAGTACTGCGGTGGTGACCAAGTACGCGATGCTGGACGCCACGGCCGCACCGACAGCCCCGTACCGGGGGATGAGCAGCCAGTCCAGTACGACGGTGACGGCGACACCGGCCCCCATGCCCAAGGAGTTCATCCCGGGTCGGCCGACGCCGAAGAGATAGGCCGTGGACACGGCTGCCGCGCCTTCGACGGCCAGTCCGGCCAGCAGGATGCAGGCAGGCACAACGGCGCTGTCGAACTTCTGCCCGTACAGCAGCGGCAGCGCGATCACCGCGGCTCCCACCATCAGCGGCACCAGCGCGGCGGTGAGCGCCGTGGCCCGCGGCAGGAGGCGGCGTACCTCGTCACCCGCGCGCCGCGCACCGTCGCGGGAGAACCGCGGATAGAGCACGTAGTGCATGGCGAGGGCGGGCAGTCGCATCAGTTCGGCGAACTTGGAGGCGACGGCGTACACACCGAGCACGGCGGGGCCGGACAGCGCGTCCACGATGACGAAGTCCAGCCGGAGGTTGACCAGCAGCAGCACGTTGCCCAGCTGGCCGCGGGCACCGTAGCGCAGAACCTCCCGGGCGAGCGGCCGCGACGGCCGGCCCCAGCGGTGTCCGAATCCGGTGCGCGCCAGCCTGCCCAGCGAGGTGACCGTGGCGGCCGTACCACCGACGAGGAGCCCGGCGACCACCGCGTCGGCGCCGCGCAGTCCGACCAGCAGGGCGGCGCCGTAGGCGGGCAGGAAGAGGAACTCCTCCGCCACGATGACCAGGTTGGCCCCCCGCATGTCGGCTCGTCCCTGACAGCAGGCCTTGCCCCACACGGTGAGCAGCTGGGTGACCACGGTGACTGCCAGCAGGGTGAGCTGCCACACCGGCACGGTGGGGAAGAGCGGGGCGAGCAGGGGCACCGCGGCCAGCCACAGCAGCGCACCGGCGGCCGACCCGGCCGCGGCGAGCAGTGCCAGCGTGGGCCGCAGACCTGGATCGTCGTGTCGCTCGCCCGCCAGGAAGTACGCACTCGCCAGCGGCAGTCCGCAGCTGACCACGACCCCGGTCAGCCAGGGCAGCACCCGCAGCAGGGCGTACTCGCCGAGCACCTCGGCCCCGGACAGCCGGGCGACCAGCAGGCTCGCGACGAAGACCACCGCCACGGCGCTCCCCTGGGCGACCAGGTTGCCGACCATGCTGCGGCGCCCCAGCGCCGCAGACCGCTGCGTGGTCTCGTGGTTCTGCCCGGCGGTCCCGGTCATGGCAGCTCCCCGTGGGCGCCGGGGCGGTCCGGGCCGTCCGGTTCGGGTGCGGAGGCCAGTACGGCCACCATCGCGAGCAGCACCCAGAGGAACCGGAAGTGCAGGACCTCGTAGTACGCGCCTGCCACGGCCAGGCCCGCGAGCCCCGCGACGAGTCCGGCAGGCCGGGGCACCTGGGCGGCGAAACGCGAGCCGGGCGGGGCGCGCAGGGCTCGGGCGGACCGCCAGGCCGCCGACAGCACCAGGGTCAGCAGGCCGATCACGCCGAGCGGGCCGCGCTCGACGAGGGCCGCGAGATAGTCGTCGTGGGCTTCCTTGGCGTACGCGAAGTTCTGGTCGGTCAGGAGCTGTTTCGTCGTGCCGGGCCCCGAGCCCGTCAGCCAGTGCTCCTGGTACAGCTGGAGACTCTCGTGCACCAGGGTGCCCCGCTGCTCGCTGCTCGCCCCGCTGCGGCCCACGGTGTTCACCAGCTCCGTCTGGTTGGACAGCTGGGCCGCGTTCTGCAAGTGGGCGAGTGGAGCAGCGGTGAGCGCACCGCCCACCGCGAGGGCGATGGCGAGCACCACCGCGACCCCGGCCACCACGCCGCCCTTGCGCCAGGCGGTGTGCGCGGCGACGAAGACGAGACCTACGCCCAGCATGACGACACCGCCGTTGGACTGGCTGAGCAGCAGGGCCCAGACCAGCATCACGTATCCGAGCCAGCGCAGCGGCCGGCGGCGCGGGCACCGGGTGGCGTACACCATGAAGAGCGAGACCACCCAGAACGTGGCGGCGTAGTTGGGGTCTCCCAGGGTGAACAGCTTCCGGTCGCCCTCGGTCGCGGAGATCCCCTCGATCGCGCGGATGTGCGCGAGGCTCCCGACCACCAGGACGGACGCCCAGACCACGGCCGAGTACGCGAACGTCGCGGTGAACAGGCGCAGGACGCCCGGCCGGCGCGCGAGGTTGTACAGCGCGACGCACCACGCCAGGAGCAGGATCTCCTTGCTCACGTTCATCAGCGAGGTGCCCGGGAGCGGCCCGGCGAGGCCCGCGAGAGCGCCGCTGAGCAGCATGAGGGCGCCGGCCAGTGTGTAGGGGGCGCCGAGCCGCCGGCCGCAGGTGGCCGCCCACAGGACGCTCATCAGCACGGTGGCCAAGGTGAACACGTCCACCGGTGAGCTGTTGCCGGGGCCCGCGGGGCGCAGGACCGGCTGGAACACAAGCGCGACGCAGGCGACGAGGGCCGTGGTGCGGGTGAGCGTCTCGTCCCTGGCGGTGGCCTTGGCCCGCTCGGGCACGAAATCGGCTGCGGTGACGGTGGCCATCAGGCCTCCTCCCTGGTCAGGCGAACGAACGCCTGGACCTGCGCATGGGCGAACTGCGGATCCGTCGCCTCGGCTGCGACGGCCGCCAGCTCCGCCAGTACGGCGTCCCGCCCGCATGCGGGGGGCAGGCCGAGCCGGCGCAGCGCCGCCGCGAGGAAGCCGCGAACGAGGCGCGGATACCAGCCCGTGCCGTCCAGGGCGTAGGCCAGGGCTGCCCCCGGCTGCCCGGCGACGAGTCCCGGATGCCCGGGGACCGGGTGGCCCGGCCTGGTGCGGCGGTCGAGGTATTCGCAGTAGGCCACGACGAACCGCGCGGGATCGGTGAGGGGATTGCCGGCCGTCCTGGCGTGCTCCCAGTCGACGACTCCGGAGACCCGGCCGCCTCGCAGCAGGATGTTGCCGGGCCAGAAGTCCCCGTGTACGGCGGTCAGCGGGGCCGTGTGCCGTCGCAGCCGGCGGCGCAGCGCGTGCAGTCGCGCCTTCGCCCGCTCACCGTCCAGGCGCAGGTCCAGGACCGCGGCCGCACCGGAGGCGAGATCCAGCGGGGCCCGCTCGCCGGCGGTGGCCGACTGCAGCGCTGCCAGCCAGTCCGCCGCCGCGGTGAAGTCGGCGCGCACCGGGGCGGGTCGTGCGGTGTGTCCTGGGCGGTGGTAGGCGACCAGCATCGGCACGCCCGGCATGGCCGTCGTCGCCAGCGCCGGCCGACCCAAGTGGTGCAGCAGGCTCACCGCGGCGGGCACGGTGGGTCGGGTTTCGCCCAGCGGGAGCGTTGCCATGGCCCGCAGCTGCTCGGCCTCGCGGATGAGGCCCGGCACGCCGCCGGCACCCGTCGGGACCTTCACGGCCAGCGCGGGCAGCTCCGCATCGGGCGGGAACAGCAGCAGGACGAGACGGGCGTCCGGATCGTGGCTGTGGTCCAGGAGCACGAGGGGACCGGCAGCGAGCAGGCGGCCCATGTCGCTCTGCGCGGTGCCCGTCGGCGTGGGCTCCTGACCCGGACCTGGAACCCGCAGCCGCGGCACACAGCGCCGTGCCCCCGGAACGGCCAGCGCCGCGCGGGCGGCCGGATACACCCACCCCGGCAGGGACGGTGGTACGGCCAGCAGTGACTCACGCACGTACGACAGCACCGGCGCCCGGTCCTCGGCGACCACGACGGGGTGCCGCCGCGACGGCAGAGTGACGTATCGCCGCCCCGGCGGCAGGAGTTCGCGCCACATCCGGTCCCGGGGCGGTGCCGTGGCGGTCATGACAGCACCGCGAAGGGCCTGAGCCGGGCGACCGGCCGCACCAGGCCGTTGCCCGAGAGGATGGCGACCGCCGCGTCGACCCCGGCGTCGTCGAGCTGGGGCACGTTGCGCGGGGTGGCCCGGTCGTAGGTGAAGCGCATGGTGTGCCGGTGGCGGGGATCCGGTCCGCTGCGGCCGCTGCGTTCGAACTCACTGATGATGCTGCCGGTTCCGTGGCATGCGGTGTAGAGGCTGCGGCCGGCCTGCGGCGCCGGGACGCACAGGAACGACGAGGTGCGGTTGGTGCCGGGAACCAGCAGGGGCTGACCGGTCTGCGCGAAGGCGGGGTGGCCTGCCATCAGCTCCGGGGTCCAGGCCCTCGCCGCGTTGTGCCGGTGCACGAACGCCGGTGCGCCGTCCACGAGTTCCTCGTAGACGGAGTTGTGCGGTGAGTCCACCACGAGCCGCAGGCCGGCCCCGAAGGCGACCCGGGCGAAGGACCGCAGCGCGGCGTACGTGGCCAGCCGGTAGGCGAAGCCGTAGTTCATGGACAGCCGCTGGGCGAGCAGGACCCGGCGTCCCTCGTCACCCTCGATCGGCACCGAGGGGCAGCCGTGCCGGAAGTACGCCGTGTAGCGCTGTCGGGCCTCGGGCAGGCCGCCGGGCCTGAGCAGATGCGACAGCGGTTTCTGCACCGCCATCTCCGCGCGCAGCAGCCGGGAGGCCGCCTGACGTCGTGCGTACAGCTCGCCGATCTGGCCGGTCAGCACACCGCCGCCGTTGTGGAACTGCAGGGTCACCTGCCCCTGGTGCACGCCGAGCCGGTCGGCGATCTCCGGCTCCAGCACTTCCTCGACCTCCTGGAGTTCCAGGAAGTGCGTGCTCGGGCCGATGCCGCCGAACCGGAGCCGGGCCAGCTGCACACAGATCCAGGGCAGTTCACGACGGGCGCGGCGGGCGCCGCCGTACTCCTCCACCGGCAGATGTCCGAACTCCTCGATCCGCTCGATGTCGGCCGCGTCGATGCCGAACCGCTCGGCGGCGAACGGCGCGCCCTCGACGGCGGCCCGCAGCACTTCGGAGCGGGACAGCTCGAACTTCCAGCGCGGCGGGTCGGGGTACCGCTGCCTGACCCGCCGGTAGAACTCCTCGACGGCGGCCCGTGAGGGCCGTGGCACGTCGAGGACGGCGAGTGCCATGCCGCAGTTCAGCGCCGCGTCGGTGAGGGAGGGCCTGATCGCTCCCCGGGTGGCCACCGCGATGCTCGACGGCATCTCCGACTTGCCCTTGTGGCAGAAGTCGGGCAGCACTACCGGCGCGGCCGCCAGATCCGCGGTCTCGGTGCCTCGGCGGACCCGGTCGAGCAGCGTCGGGTCCGCCGGGGCCTCGGCACTGTCGAACACGGTGAGGTCGGCACGGGACTTGTCGGCCGGGCCGGTGATGATGTCGACATGCACGGGGACTCCTCGGTTCAGGACAGTCGGACTGGTCGGGTGTACGCGGAGGTCAGCTCCTCGCCCAGCGCCTTGACGCTGAACGCGTCACCGATCCGGGTACGCGCCTCGGCGGCCAGCCGGGCCGCCTCCAGCGGGTGGTCCAGCAGATGAGCGATCGCGGGAGCGAGCAGATCGGGCCGCTGAGGGGGAACGAGCAACCCCGTCCGACCCGGAACGACCACGTCGGGGACGGCGTTGACGGCCGTGGCCACGACGGGGACGCCGGTGGCCATCGCCTCGACTATGGCCACCGGGAGCCCCTCGTAGCGGCTCGGCAGGGCGAAGACGTCGAACGCCGGCAGCAGGTCCGGGACATCGGAGCGCTCTCCGGTGAACACCATCGAGACCCGCTCGCGAATGGCCAACTCCCTGACCTTTTCCGCCAGTTCTCCGCCGCCGATCCACACCCCGGTCAGCCCGGGCCGGTTCAGTACCGCCAAGGCGCGGACGAACGTCTCGGGGTTCTTCTGGTAGGCGAGCCGCCCGACGGCACCCACCACCGGGCCGGGGCCGGCCAGGCCGAGTGCCTCGCGGGCCAGGGCGCGTGTGGCCGGTGTCCTGGCCGGTGCGTCGAGGTCCACCGGAACGCCGATGGTGCGTACGCGTTCGGGGGACACCAGGCCGCGACGCACCACCTCGACCGACACGGCCGTGCCCACGCACAGCGCCACGTCGGTGAAGCGGCCCATCCGCCGCTCGATCGCGATGTACGCGGCGCGTCGCGCAGCGGACTCGAACTCGTGGTAGGGCAGCCCGTGGAACGTGTGGACGACGCGGGGCACCCCCGTCCGGTGCGCCGCCAGCCGCCCGAGTGTTCCCGCCTTCGCGCTGTGCGTGTGGACGACGTCGAAGCCGCGACGCGCGAAGAGGCGGGTGAGCCGGTACAGCGCGCGCAGGTCGTCGCCGGGGGCGATGGGTGAGCGCAGCGCGGGCTCGACGACCGTTTCGATGCCGGACTCGGAGGCGAGGCCGAGCAGCCGGTCTCCGCTTCCGGTGATGATCGTCGTGCGGTGGGCGGCCGGGTCCAGGGCCTGCGCGCCGCGCAGGGCGACGATGCCGGCTCCCGCCTCGAACCGGGTGATCACGGTGGCCACGTGCAGCGCGGTCATGGCAGTGCCTCCGCCTTCTCGGGAGCCTCTGCGATGAGGCGGTACAGCGTGGCGAGCCCCTCCTCCGGCCGGTCGCCGAGCACGAGTTCGTGTGCCGGCAGCCGCCGGGCCATGGTCTGAGCCACGGCTTCGATCGGCGGATGGGCCGGCCCCTGGCCGGTGCCCAGCGCGAGGGTGGCCGCGAAGGGCCAGTAACGGCGCAGCTCTCCGGCCATGTACGTGCCGGCGACCAGGCTGCGGGCGGCGTCCGCGGCAGCCAGAGGGCGCACCGCAGGACGTCCGGAGATCCTTCTGCGCAGAACCACCAGCCGGTCCGGGAGCAGGGCGTCCACCCGTCCGGGCAAGGAGCGCTCGGTACGCCCGTGGGCCATGTGCCGGCCTCCGCCGCCTTCGATGCGCATGGGCTCCACGAGTCCGTGAACCGTCCGGCCGTCGGTGACGCACACGTTGTCGGAACACGTGTGCTCACCGGACGCCACGGCGCCCAGCAGCAGCGTCGACCTGCCCGTCCCGCCGGGTCCGGCCAGCAACGGCACGGATGCACCGACCGTCACGGCGGAGGCGTGCATCGGTACCCGTCCGCGGCAGCCGGCCCACCACAGCGCCGGATACTGCAGCAGCGCGGCCCGGGCCAGGAGGTGGAAGCGCGAGCGCAACAGGCGGGCGGCCACGTGCTCCCGCACGGGGGGACGCCACCGGGCCTCCACCCGCAGGTGGTCGGTGGCGACCAGCCGCAGGTCGAAGCCGCTGCCGCAGGCGTTGAACAGCACCACCACGCCGTTTCGGGCGTAGGCGCCACGGGTGAGCGGCGCCCAGCCGCGGGTGTCGAAGGGGGTGCGCTGCGGCTGCACGACGACGTGTACGTCACAGGGACGTCCGTCGGCCGGCTGCCAGCCACCGGCGCCGCCTTCGGTCAGCAGCCGGGAGAAGGGGGCCCGGTGGTGGCAGTCGAGCAGGAGCCGTTCCCCTGCCTGGACCAGCATGGCGCCCATCAGTCGCCGTCCGATCCCGTGAACTTGGCGGAGCGGTCCTGACGCCGTGGCCGGGCGGGGTCGCCCAGGACGCCGATGACAGGCCAGCCGGTCGTCGCCGCGAGGTTGCGCACCCGGCGCAGCTCCGTGTACGGCGGAAGCTCGGGCTCCACCGCGACCAGTACATGACCGGCGCCGTCGGCGATGTCGTTCACCTGGTGCAGCGCACGTACCCGAACCGGCGCGACCCTGGGCCGGTTCGCGGCGGCGACCCGGGTGAGGCGCTCCGTCACGACCGAGCCCTCGTGGACCTCCGAATCCGATCCGGCAGCCGAGGCCGCGAGCCGGCCGCCGTTGCTCCCGGCGGTGGCCTCGTGGTTCTGGGCGAGCGTCCCGGTGCCTGCCGTACGCGGACCGGCCGCTCGGCTGTGACGCAGCCCGGTACCCGCGGGATGGCTGTCGACCCGTGCGAGCCGCTGCTCCAGCTCTTCGGCGAGGCCGGCCAGACGCGCCTCGCCGCCGGGCCCGGTCAGCACCACGACTCGTGCCTCGGCGCGGGCCACGGCCCGCCCCAGTGCGAGAACGGTCTCGGCTTCGATCGCGGGACCGGTGCCGGCCTTGCGGGTCCTGCGGGTGGGCTCGGGAAGGCGGCCCAGCACCGGAGCGTCGAGTTCCCGGCCGAAAGCGTGCGGGCCGCCCACGCGCGGTCGTACCGCCTCCAGCAGGGTCGCCATCAGCAGTCCGGCCACCAGCCCGATCGCCCCTGCCAGGGCCAGGTCGTTGGCGGCCAGCCGGGGTGCCGGCGCCGCGTCACTGGCCGAGGACAGCAGCGAGCCCGTACGGTCGCCCAGACCCGCGGCCTGGGCGCCGCGCAGGGAGCCCTGGATGTCGAGGATCTGCTGGTCCAGGGAGCCGAGCTGGGCGGTGAGCCGTCCCGAGTCCGCCGCGTTCTTGGCGCTCGGCAGCTGTGAGGCCACGCGGACCCGTTGCGCCTGGAGCGCGTGCTCGCGGTCGGTCAGCTGGGTCACCAGCAGGTTTCCGGAGCCGTTGAGGAAGCTCACGAGCTGCTCCGACAGGGAGCCCGCGAGTTTCTCCGCCGTCCGTGGATTGCGGTCAGTGACCTTGACGGTGAACACGGAGGAGCCGCCGAGCCGGGAGACCGTGGTCTCACGGGCCACCTCGGTCCTGCCGCGGTCGGTGACGTGTACCTGCTTCAGAGCCGGGCCGATGACCGAACCGCTGGTGACGACGGCCTTCACACGGCTCAGCATGGCGTTGGCCTCGACGTCGGTCGTGGGCAGTGTGGCGGATGCCTGGACGCGTGCCTTGGAAACGTACATCCGTGCGTTGCCGGCTTCGAGTGCGCCCACGACGAGCATCGGCAGGAGGATGCAGACCGCCAGAAGCCGCCAGTGACCGCCGAGTACGCGGCGCAGAGCTTCGTTGAATTCCATCGCATATCCTCATTAAGATCGCGAACAGTTGCATAGTGGGACTACGGGGATCTTCAGTGCGGTTCAGTGCCCGGAGGAGACATGCCGATGGCCGGCCTCGACACCCGCCGCGGACAGCGGCGGAGACTCCGGGCGATCTTCTCGACCGGTCTTCTGCTGGCGGCCACGGTCTCGTGTGGCCACGAGAAGTCCGCACGGCCGTTCCTCTCCGTGGCGCTCAACACCACGGATCCGGTCACGGCGCGCTACGGCTACTCGCTGATCGACGTGACCCCGGAGCGGGTCTCGAAGATCACCAACGATCAGCGCGCCCTGGTCTGGCTCGGCGGGTACGACAAGGTGCGCTGCGTCTGGAACTGGAGTGACGCGGAGGTCCGGCAGCGTTTCTCGCGCTACGACCTGGCCCGCTCCTCCCGGATCGTCGGATACTTCGTGGCGGACGAGCCCAACACCGACCTCAACTGTCCCGGTGCCGCGGCCGACGTGCGTGAGCGGTCGGCGCTGGTACGCTCCCTCGACCCGGACCACCGCCGTTTCACGCTGGTGAACGTGGACGATCCGCGTCAGTTCGCGTCGTTCCGCGGCACGACGGACGTGATGAGCGTCGACGTGTATCCCTGCCTGGTCGGCAAGCCGTGCGACTGGGCGCTGATCCCGCGGGCCCTGCAGGCGTTGCGCAAGGCGGGGGTCACCCGTTACATGGGCATGCTCCAGGCGTTCTCGTACCAGCAGTGGCGCTGGCCGACGGCGGCCGAGCTGACCGGGATGATCGCGCAGTGGCAGCGCTCCGACTGGCAGGGGCAGCTGACGTTCTCGTGGCAGTACAAGGGCGGCAGACTGGCCGACCACCCGGAGTTGCTCCGTGTGCTGAAGAGACTCAACGACGCACCGCATGAGCTGTTTCCGCTTCCGTGATCTGTGTGGGAAAGCCGGGAAGCATCCAGGCAAGGAGCCGGCGGGTCTCCACGCGGTCGTTGCGCTCCGCGGCCGCGTACAGCTCGTCCAATGGGCGCAGCGCGGCGACGAGGGCCGACCGGGAGGACGGCGTGGCGGCGAGGATCCGCTGATGCGGGGTCCGGTCGTACGCCTCCTGCGTGGAGAACAGGGTTTCGCGCATCTTCTCTCCGGGCCGCAGGCCCGTGAAGTGGATCTCGGGGTCCGGCACGTTCATCGCGCGGGCGAACTCGCGGACCAGGTCGAGAATGCGTACCTCGTCGCCCATGTCCAGGACGAACACCTCGCCGCCCGCCGCCATCCGGGCCGCTTCCAGGACCAGCCCGACGGCCTCCTCCACGGTCATGAAGAACCGCGTCACGTCGGGGTGGGTGACCGTGAGTGCCCTGCCGGAGCCCAACTGTTCGGCCAGTACCGACAGCAGCGAGCCGCGGCTGCCCAGCACGTTGCCGAACCGTACGGCGGTCAGGACCGTCGAGCCGCCCGCGTGTGACTGGACGATGAGCTCAGCGAGCCGCTTGGTGGCGCCCAGTACCGAGACCGGGTCGGCGGCCTTGTCCGTGGAGATCAGCACGAACCGTTCGACCTCGGCGGCGAGCGCGGCCCGTACGAGGTTCTCCGTCCCCAGCACGTTCGACTTCACGCCCTCGCAGGGGTGGCGCTCCAGCAGCGGCAGGTGCTTGTGCGCGGCAGCGTGCAGGACCAGTTGGGGGCGGAGTTCGGCGAAGACCCGGTCGATGCGGGCGCGGTCGCGGATGTCCGATATGACGATGTCGTCGTCGCGCAGCGCCTGGCCGTGCAGCTCGAGGCCGAGCCGGTGCAGATGGGATTCGTCGTGGTCGAGCAGGAACAGGCGGCTCGGCTCGAAGCCGTGCACCTGGCGGCACAGCTCGCTGCCGATGGAACCGCCCGCCCCGGTCACCAGGACGCGCTTCCCGGTGATGATCGAGCCGGTCCGGTCACTGACCACCGGTATCTCGGAGCGGCCTGTCAGCCGGCGCACATCGAGCGCGCGCATGTCGCCGCCGACGACGTCCCGGCGCAGTGCCGCGACGAACGACGGCAGGTGTCGTACGCTCGCGCCGTTCGCCTCCGCCGCCAGGGCGACGTCCCGGAAGAGCTGGGCGGGCAGCCCGGGGATGGCGATCACGACGACCTCGACGCCGTGTCGCACGACGGCCGCCGCGGTGTCGTCGAGCCGGCCCACCACCTTCACCCCGTCGATGCCGCGCTTGGCCGGGTTGTCGTCGAGAAAGCCGACCGGCAGGAGCCCGAAGCGCGAGGTGCGCAGCAGATCGCGGGTCAGTGCCCGGCCGGCCTCTCCGGCGCCCACGACCAGCGTGCGCAAGCCTGCGGTTACCGATGCGGTCATCACGGACTCCTTCGGTGGGGCCTGGCCGTACGTTTACGACGTATACATACACACTTGACCCATTTTGGCCGACCGTCAAGTGGGTGGGCTGTTGACCCGGGTCGACGAAAGGGGGAAAGATGTAAGTGTACGTCGTAAATATACAACTCAGCCCGTCGGGGGTGATCCGGTCATGACGACGACCCGAGTGCACGTGGGTTCCTGGCTCCATGACCGGATCCACATCGACGAGATCTCGCCCGGAAGGCATGACCACGAGCGGGTCCGGCCATGAACGCGCCCATCGAGGACTACGCCCTCATCAGCGATCTCGAAACCGCGGCCATGGTCGGCAGGAACGGGTCCATCGACTGGCTCTGTCTGCCCCGTTTCGACTCACCGGCCTGCCTCGCTGCACTGCTGGGCGGTCAGGACAACGGCTTCTGGCGGGTGGCTCCGGTGGCCGCGCCAGGGATCTGCACCCGCCGCGCCTACCGGCCCGACACGCTCGTCCTGGACACGTGGTGGGAGACCCCGACCGGCACCGTGCGCGTCACGGACTTCATGCCGCCGCGGGCCCAACTGCCCTGTGTCGTCCGCGTGGTGGAGGCCCTGTCGGGCTGCGTGACCGTGCGCAGCGAACTGTGTCTGCGCTTTCATCACGGCCGTGTGCTGCCCTGGGCCAGGAGCGCCGACGACTGCACCGTCGCGGTGGCCGGACCGGACGCCGTGTGGCTGGGCACCGAAGGGCCCGTGGAGCTGCTCGAACGGGAGCCCTCCACGGTGGCCGAGGTGACCCTCGCGGCTGGTCGGCGTGTCGCCCTCACGCTGGTCTGGGCGCCCTCGCACCGGTCCCAGCCGCCCGCGCCGCTCGGCGTTCCGGCGCAGTCACTCGTCGACGAGACCGCCGACTACTGGCGCAGCTGGGTCTGCCGGTGTCGCTACCAGGGACCGTGGCGGGACGCCGTGGTGCGCTCCCTGATCACCCTGAAGGCGCTCACCTACGCGCCCACGGGCGGCATCGTCGCGGCGCCGACGACGTCACTGCCCGGCTGCATCGGAGGAGAGCGGAACTGGGACCACCGGTTCTGCTGGCTCAGGGACTCCACGCTCACTCTGTCCTGCCTCCTGCGCAGTGGCTACTCCGAGGAGGCGACGGCATGGCTGGACTGGCTGGTGCGGGCCATCGCGGGAGACCTCGCCGACCTGCAGACCGTCTACGGTGTCGGAGGCCAGCGGCTGCTGCCGGAGACCGTGGCCGACTGGCTGCCCGGTTACGAGGGGTCGCGGCCCGTGCGATTCGGGAACTCCGCCGTCGACCAGTTCCAGCTGGACGTCTACGGCGAGGTCCTGGACACGCTGTACCTGTCCCTGCGGGCCGGTATCGCCATGCCCGCGCACGTGTGGGACCTCGTGCAGGCCATGATGGGCTTCCTGCAGAGGCACTGGCGCGAGCCCGACCGGGGGCTGTGGCAGGTGCGGGGGGAGCGACGGCAGTTCGTCCACTCCAAGGTCATGGCCTGGGTGGCCGCGGACCGTGCCCTGCGCATGGCGGAGCTGCTCGGCCGAAACGGACCCTCAGCCGAGTGGCGGGCCATGCGGCAGGAGGTGCACCGCCAGGTGTGCCGGGACGGCTGGGACGCCGGGCAGCAGTCCTTCGTGCAGTCCTACGGCTCCACGGCCCTGGACGCCTCGGCGTTGTTGATCCCCCGGCTCGGCTTCCTGCCCGCACGGGACCCGCGGGTGCGCGGCACCGTACGGGCCATGCGGCGGCTGGACGACGGTGGATTCCTGCACCGTTACGCGCCCAACGGCCGAGGCACGCACGGGGTCGACGGACTGCGCGGCCGGGAGGGCACGTTCGTCGCGTGCTCCCTCTGGTACGCGGACGCTCTCGCCGCGACCGGCCACCCCGAACGGGCCCGACAGTCCTTCGAGCGTGTTCTCGGGGTCCGCAACGACGTCGGACTGCTCGCGGAACAGTGGGACCCGGTCGCGGGACGCCAACTGGGAAACGCGCCGCAGGCGTTCAGCCACATCGCCCTGATCGAGACGGCCTTCGCCCTGTCGGCGGCGCCGTCCCCGATTCCCGGCGGTCATCCGGCGTCGAGCCGTCGTCGCCCCGGCCCGTCCTCGGGCGGTCGGTCCGGAGCGGGCCGGCCCTCCTGACGGATGTCTCACGCCGAACCGTCCCGAGGATGCCGGCGTCCGTGCCCGTCGTGGGCGATCCTCCTGTCGGGAGCGGTACCGCTCCCGACGACCGGGCCGTCGGCGGCCGCGGCGGCCGTCATGCCAGGACCATCCCCGCGCGGACGGCGACCGTCCCGCCGCAGGACGACTTCTCCCTCCTCCACCGTCATCGGCTCCGCGAACAGGAAGCCCTGCCCGTACCGGCAGCCCATGGCGGACAGCAGATCGCGTTGGGCCGCCGCCTCGATGCCCTCCGCGACCACCTCCAGTTCGAGTGTGGCGGCCATACGCACGATCCCCTCGACGAGTTTGACCTGCCGGGGATCGTGCGGGATGTCGTCGATGAACGACTTGTCGATCTTGAGTATGTCCAGGGGGAAGTCGTGCAGATAGCGCAGTGAGGAGAATCCGGTGCCGAAGTCGTCCACGGCGATACGCACACCGAGGTTCCGCAGGCCCCGGATGACCCCGTCGATCTGGTCGTCCCGCTGCATGAGGACGGACTCGGTGAGCTCCAGCCGCAGTGATCCCGGCACCAGGCCCGGGGTGTCGAGAGCCCGGGCCACCTCGTCGAGGAAGCCGTCGTCGCGCCACTGGCGGCCCGACACGTTGACGCTGACGTAGGGCGGTGACGACGGCTCGATCCGGCGCTGCAGCCGGGCGATGTCGGCGGCAGCGCTGTGCAGCACCCAGGCCCCCAGCGATGTGATGTGGCCGGTCTCCTCGGCGAGGGGGATGAACTGCTCGGGCGGCACCACCCCGTACTGCTGGTGCGTCCAGCGAGCCAGCGCCTCGAAGCCGACCACGTGGCCCGAGACGATGTCCACGACCGGCTGGTAGCTCAAGGCGAACTCGTCCTGGGCGAGGGCGTCGTCCAGCCGCACCCGCAAGCCCTGGCGCTCCGTCATGCGCGTCCGCAGTTGTGGCTGGAAGCGACGCCACCGGCGCTTGCCGGCGGCCTTGGCCGCGTACAGGGCGAGGTCGGCGAGGGCCAGCAGTTCCTCGGGATCCCTGGTGTCCAGTGCGGTGGCCACACCCACGCTGGCGGAGACGCTGACCGAGTCGCCCGAAAGATGGAAGGGCCGGCTCAACGACTGGACCACCTGCGCGGCCAGCAGCTCGGCGTCCAGCGGCTGCTTGGCGTCCTCCATCAGCACCGCGAACTCGTCACCACCCAGTCGCGCCGCTGTGTCGGTACGGCGCAGCGTCTCCGTCAGACGCTCTCCGACCCCTCGCAGCAGCCGGTCGCCGGCCGAGTGACCCAGTGTGTCGTTCACGATCTTGAAATCGTCCAGGTCGATGAAGAGCAGACAGGTCAGTGCCGGCTCCCGTTGCCCGCGCAGCAGGGCGCGTCCGGTCCGCTCCAGCAACAGGGTCCGGTTGGGCAGTCCGGTGACCGAGTCGTGGAAGGCCCGTTGGGTCAGCTCGTGCTCCAGTTGGCGCTGTTCGGTCACGTCCCGCATGGTGACGATCAGTCCGCCGACGGTCTCGTCCGCCCGCAGATCGCGGCAGCGCACCTCCACCTCGATGTGCCCGCCGTCGCGCAGCACCCACCAGTGATCGTGACTCTGGTGCAGCTCGTCGCCGACCAGTGTCGCCAGGGTCTTGTCCACCCTGCCGCGGTCCTGGGGATCCACCAGGTCCCGCAGCCGCCTGCCGCGCAGGTCGGAGCTGCCGAGGACGGCCAGCGCGGAAGGGCTGGCGTAGCGAACGGTCGTGTCCTCGTTGACGATCAGGATGACGTCCGAGGCGTTGCGCACCAGCGTGCGGAAGTACGCCTCGCTCTCCCTGCGGACGATCTCGCCGCGCAGCGCGATACGGTCGACCGCCAGTCCCGCGTGCGAGGCCAGGATCTCCAGCGAGCCGCGTACGTCGAAGAGCCGGCGCTCCGGTCCCGCGGCCAGCAGTACGTCCGGGAGCTCGCCGCCGGCCGGATGGTCGGGGTGGACCACCGGGCACACCAGAGCGGTCGGCAGTCCGCCGAGCCGCCCGGCGATGTCCGGTCCGAGCCGGTCGACGGTGCTGATCAGGGCACCGCTTCGCGGACCGTCGGAATCAGTGCTCCGCGCCAGGAGACTGTGGAGTTCCTGGGCCCGCTCGGCGGGCAGGACCAGAGTGCGGTGCGGAACGTCAGGGCCGAGCAGCGCGGTGACCGCGGTGTCGCAGGCCCGCGCGATCTCCTGGGCTGTCATGGCGGCCACCAGCGAGGCGGTCGCCGTACGCAGTGTCTGTTCCCTCGCCATGGCTTGCCGGTGCGCCGCGATCATGCTCGCGAGCCGCAGCATGACCAGCAGGAAGAGCACCGCGGAGAGGGCGGCCGGCACCGTCGCGTCGTGCGAGCCGCCCCTCCGCCCCTCCAGGAGGAGCACGCTGGGGACGATCAGTGTGGCCAGGGTGAGCAGCACGAGCCGAGGCCACTGCGGACGAGGGGACTCCGGCAGGGGCGCCGGCTCGGTCAGCCGGACCATGGAGGGATGGAGGGCGGCCAGCCCCCAGGCCGTGTAGAGCACGAGCCGGCCGGAGTTCAGCAGTACGTCGGGGTGCCACGTGACGTTGAGCTGCAGAATCCCGTAGGCGATGTCCAGGCACAGGAGCGTGACGGTGCCCACGGCCACCAGTTGGAGGGCGCGGTTGCGGCTGGAGGTCACTCCGGGGGAGACGAGGCGGGTCAGTATGGCCAGGACCAGGACACCGCCCACGGGGTAGGCGATGCTGATCACGCGCTGCCGCCACGTGCTCGAGTCCTGGGTGGCGAGTGGCTGCACCAGATAGACCCAGACCGGCAGAGCCAGCCCGGTGGTGACGATCAGGGCGTCCAGCCGGCTGGGCAGGTCGCGGCCGACCCAGCGGTAATGGACGAGGCCCAGGAGCCCGGCGGCGCAGAGCGGGTACACCGCGAGGCAGAAGGCGTCCGCGACGGAGGGGAACGGGTTGGACGCCCGGTGGTACTGCCCCCGCAGGTTGTAGTAGGCGTCGCCGACAGTGAAGGCCAGCAGCCCGGCGGCGAGCATGAGCCACGGCCACCGGTGCGCGGGTCCGTGGACACGGATGCCGGCGAGGACGGCCGCGGTGCCGCACAGGCCGATCACGACACACAGCACGGTGTGCGTGGCGGGAAGAGAGACATAGAGGCAAGTGAGACCCACGACCGCGGTGAGGTACGCGGCCATCAGCCGCTGGGTCTGCAGCATCGGCGAGAGCCTCCGGGGGGCGGGTCCCGGGCCGGGAACAAGGAGTCGGCCGGGCCTACCGCGCGCAACGCGACAAACTGGTATTTAATCCAATGATCTTAGGCATAAAAGACAGAAGGTCGCATCTCGTCCCCGGCTCCGCGCCGAAATCAGCTTCCCTTCGTCATGGGGCGTCGGGCGGAACCCGCATAGCCATCCGGATTCAGCCGTTGGAACCGCCACGCGTCCCGGCACACGTCGTCGACGTTCCGCACGGCACGCCAGCCCCAGGCGCGGGTCACCGCGCTCGCGTCGGCGACGCGGGCTGCCACGTCGCCAGGGCGCCGGGGGGCGTCCTCGTACGGGATGGAGGTGCCGCTTGCATGGGAGAACGCGGCGATGACGTCGAGGACCGAGCTGCCTTTGCCCGTGCCCAGGTTGAACACGTGCATGCCGGGTGCGTCGTCGAGGTGGTCGAGGGCCACGCGGTGCGCCTCGACGGTGTCCATGACGTGGATGTAGTCGCGGATCGCGGTTCCGTCGTGCGTGGAGTAGTCGGTGCCGTACACCGGGAGCCGCTTCTGGCGGCCGAGCGCCACCTGGGCCACGTTCGGCAACAGATTGTCGGGCGTCCCGCGCGGACTCTCGCCGAGCAGGCCGCTCGGGTGAGCCCCGGCCACAGCGAAGTGACGCAGGCACAACACCGTGTATTCGGGACGGCGGCGGCAGACGTCGGCAAGGATCTGCTCGCAGATCCAGGCCGAGGTCGCGAACGGGTCGACCGGCCGGGCGGGGGTGGTCTCGTCGAGCGGCCCCGGGCCTGCGTCGCCGTACACCGAGCCGGAGGAGGAGAACACCAGTTGGTGCACTCCGTGCTCGTGCATGGTCCGCAGCAACGTGGTCGTGCCGCTGATGTTGGAGTCGTAGTACTCGACGGGCTTGTGCAGGGAGCCGCTGACGGATTTGACCGCGGCGAAATGTACGACCGCGTCCACGGTGTGCCGGTCGAAGACCCTCGACAGGGCGTGCCGGTCACGGATGTCCAGCTCGTAGAGGGCCCCGACGAAGCGGCCGGCGATCCTCTCCACCCGGGTGAAGACCTGCGGCGTGCTGTTGGAGTAGTCGTCGACCACTATCAGCTCGTAGCCGTGGTCGAGAAGCGCGACGCAGGTATGGCTTCCGATGAAGCCGCCCCCACCGGTGACCAGGACTGTCGACGGTGCACTCATGGGCGCTCAGCCTTCATCATCACCGTACATTTACGACGTATGCATACGAGTCTGCCGCTCCTGCTCCGGTGAGTCAAGGCGGGCAGGTCCGCGCCTCTTCGGCTTCACGCCCGCACCAGCAGCTGGAAGTCGAACGCGTACCGCGACGCCCGGTAGATGTGGGTGCCGTACTCGACGGGGCGGCCCGTGTCGTCGTATGCCGTGCGCTGCATGGTCAGCAGGGCGGCGCCCTCCTGCTCGTCGAGGCGGCCGGCCTCCTCGGCGGTGGCGCAGCGGGCGCCGATGGTCTGGCGGGCGCTGTGCAGGGTGATGCCGGCGGTGCGCATCATCCGGTACAGGCCGGTCGACTCCAGCCGATCGGTGTCGAGTTCCAGGAGGGTCGCCGGGAGGTAGTTGGACAGCACTGCGACCGGCTGGCCGTGCGTCAGGCGCAGCCGCTCCAGCGCGATCACCTCGCTGCCCTCGGCGACGCCGAGCGCGGCCGCCACGTCGGCGCGGGCCGCCTCGCGCTCGTTGCGCACCACCCGCGTGGTCGGGCCCTGGCCGGCCGCCTCCAGGTCGTCGTAGAGGCTGGAGAGCTCCAGCGGGCGCTTGACCTGGCTGTGCACCACCTGGGTGCCGACACCCCGGCGGCGCACCAGCAGGCCCTTGTCGACCAGGGACTGGATGGCCTGCCGGACCGTGGGTCTGGACAGGCCCAGGCGGGTCGACAGGTCGATCTCGTTGCCCAGAAGGTTGCCCGGGGCGAGCGCCCCGTGCTCGATCGCCGCTTCCAGCTGCTGCGCGAGCTGGTAGTACAGCGGCACCGGGCTGCCCCGGTCCAGCGTGAAGTCCAGGGACTGGAGCGCGGGAGCGGTCGCGGCACGGGTTGCGCCACGGGTCCTCGCCATGGGCGCACCTCCCTCCGATGAGCCTGACGTGATGTCAGGAGTGGCTGGGGAAACCGAGGTTGATGCCCGAGTCGGCCGGGTCCGGCCAGCGCGTGGTGATCACCTTGCCCTGGGTGTAGAAGGCGATGCCGTCGTTGCCGTAGACGTGCAGGTCGCCGAAGAGGGAGTCCTTCCAGCCGCCGAAGCTGTGGTAGCCGACGGGGACCGGGATCGGGACGTTCACGCCGACCATGCCCGCCTTGACCTCCAGCTGGAAGCGGCGGGCGGCGCCGCCGTCCCGGGTGAAGATCGCGGTGCCGTTGCCCCAGCGCGAGCCGTTGATCAGCTCGATGGCCTCGTCGTACGACTCCGCGCGCACCACGGCGAGCACGGGGCCGAAGATCTCGTCCCGGTAGGCGTCCGCCGTCAGCGGCACCTTGTCCAGCAGCGAGACGCCGAGGAAGAAGCCGTCCTCGTGGCCCTCGACGGTGTACCCGGTGCCGTCGACGACGACCTCCGCGCCCTGCTCGGCGGCCGAGGAGACGTACGAGGCCACCTTGTCGCGGTGCTCGCGGGTGATCAGCGGGCCCATCTCGGAGGACGGGTCGTCGCCGGGACCGATCTTCAGGCTCTTCGCGCGCTCGGCGATCTTCGCGACCAGTTCGTCGCCGGTGTCGCCGACCGCGACCACGACGGACACGGCCATGCAGCGCTCGCCCGCCGAGCCGTAGGCGGCGTTGATCGCCTGGTCGGCCGCGAAGTCCAGGTCGGCGTCGGGCAGGACCAGCATGTGGTTCTTGGCGCCGCCGAGGGCCTGCACGCGCTTGCCGTGCTCGACCGCCTTGAGCTGGATGTACTTGGCGATCGGCGTCGAGCCGACGAAGGACACCGCCTCGATGTCGGGGTGCTCCAGAAGACGGTCCACGGCCACCTTGTCGCCCTGCACGATGTTCAGCACGCCGTCCGGCAGGCCCGCCTCGGAAGCCAGCTCGGCGAGGCGGAAGGAGGCCGAGGGGTCCTTCTCGCTCGGCTTGAGCACGAAGGTGTTGCCGCACGCGATGGCGAGGGGGAACATCCACATCGGCACCATCGCCGGGAAGTTGAACGGCGTGATGCCCGCGACCACGCCGAGCGGCTGACGGATCGAGGCCACGTCGACCCGGGTCGAGACCTGCGTCGACAGCTCGCCCTTGAGCTGCACGCTGATCCCGCAGGCCAGTTCCACGATCTCCATGCCGCGCGCGACCTCCCCGAGCGCGTCGGAGTGCACCTTGCCGTGCTCGGCGGTGATCAGCGAGGCGATCTCGTCGCGGTGCGCGTCAAGCAGCTCCCGGTACTTGAACAGGATCGCGGTGCGCCTGGCCAGCGAGGAGCTGCCCCAGGTCTCGAACGCGGCCTTCGCGGAGGCGACGGCGGCGTCCACCTCGTCGACGGTCGCGAAGCCGACCTGCTTCTCCTGCGCGCCGGTCGCCGGGTTGTAGACGGCGCCGAAGCGGCCGGAGGCGGACTCGACCGGCTTGCCGCCGATCCAGTGGGTGATGGTCTTCATGGTGCAAGGGCCTTTCGCGGGGCGGGGGTTCAGAAGTGGCGGCGCTCAGAGGTGGCGGCGCTGGTCGGCGACCTGGCGGTCGTACTCCTCACGGGCCCGTACGGCGGCCTCGCGGGAGGCGGTCGCGGCGACCGGCACGTCCCACCAGGTCTCCGCCGGGGGAGCGGTCGGGGTGGCGGTGTCGGTCTCGACGTAGACGCAGGTCGGGCGGTCGGAGGCGCGGGCCGCGGCGAGCGCCTCGCGCAGTTCGCCGACCGTCTTGGCGCGCAGGACGTCCATGCCGAGGCTGCCCGCGTTGGCGGCCAGGTCGACGGGGAGCGGGGCGCCGGAGAAGGTGCCGTCGGCGGCCCGGTAGCGGTAGGCGGTGCCGAAGCGCTCGCCGCCGACGGACTCGGACAGGCCGCCGATGGAGGCGTAGCCGTGGTTCTGGATCAGGACGAGGTTGACCGGCAGGCCCTCCTGGACGGCGGTGACGATCTCCGTCGGCATCATCAGATAGGTGCCGTCGCCCACCAGGGACCAGACCGGGGTGTTCGGAGCGGCCTGCTGGACGCCGATGCCGGCCGGGATCTCGTAGCCCATGCAGGAGTAGCCGTACTCCAGGTGGTACTGGCGCCGGCTGCGGGCCCGCCACAGCTTGTGCAGGTCGCCCGGGAGCGAGCCGGCCGCGTTGATCACCACGTCCTCGTCGCCGACGACCGCGTCCAGGGCGCCGAGCACCTGGGTCTGGGTCGGGACGGCGCTGTCGTCGGCGGCGGTGAGAGCGGCCTCGACGACCTGCTCCCAGCGCTCCTTGCCGGCCCGGTACTCCTCCTCGTAAACCGAGTTCACACGATGACCGGCCAGTGCCTCCGTCAACGCCGTGAGTCCCGCGCGCGCATCGCAGACGAGTGTCCGGGCGGCCAGCTTGTGAGCGTCGAAGGCCGCGATGTTGAGGTTGACGAAGCGGACGTCCGGCCGCTGGAAGAGCGTGTTGGAGGCGGTCGTGAAGTCCGTGTACCTCGTCCCCACGCCGATCACCAGATCGGCCGTGCGCGCGATGCCGTCGCTGACCGCCGTGCCGGTGTGGCCGATGCCGCCGAGGTCGGCGGGGTGGTCGTGGCGCAGCGAGCCCTTGCCCGCCTGGGTCGAGGCGACCGGGATGCCGGTCGCGTCCACCAGCGCCTTCAGCGCGTCCTCGGCCCGGCTGTGGTGGACGCCGCCGCCCGCGACGATCAGCGGACGCTCGGCGCCCCGGATCGCCGCCACCGCCTCGGCCAGCTCCCGGGGATCGGGGGCGGGACGCCGTACGTGCCACACGCGCTCGGCGAAGAACTCCTCCGGCCAGTCGTACGCCTCGGCCTGCACGTCCTGGGGGAGGGCCAGGGTGACCGCGCCGGTCTCCACCGGGTCGGCGAGGACGCGCATGGCGTTCAGCGCGGAGGGGATCAGGGCCTCGGGGCGGGTGACGCGGTCGAAGTACCGGGAGACCGGGCGCAGGGTGTCGTTGACCGACAGGTCCGCCTCCACCGGGTGCTCCAACTGCTGCAGCAGCGGGTCGGCGACGCGGGTGGCGAAGTAGTCGCCGGGCAGGAGCAGGACCGGGAGGCGGTTGATGGTGGCGAGGGCGGCGCCCGTGACCAGGTTGGTGGCGCCGGGGCCGATGGAGGTGGTGACCGCCTGCGCGGAGAGCCGGTCCAGCTGGCGGGCGTAGCCCACGGCCGCGTGCACCATCGCCTGCTCGTTGCGGCCCTGGTGGAAGGGCATGGTGTCCTCGCCCGCCTCCAGGAGGGCCTGGCCGAGGCCGGCGACGTTGCCGTGGCCGAAGATGCCCCAGGTGCCGGCGATCAGCCGCTGTCGTACGCCGTCGCGCTCGGTGTACTGGGCGGACAGGAACCGCACCAGGGCCTGGGCGACGGTCAGGCGGCGGGTGGGGGTGCTCATCAGGACTTCTCCGGTGCCGTGTAGAGGGGGAGGCGGGGGTCGACCGGATGGTCGGCCCAGGTGTCGCGGATCCAGGCGTGATCGGGGTGGTCGCAGATCAGCCAGGCCCGCTCGGGCTCGGGGCCCGCCATGACGTTGAGGTAGTACATGTGGTGGCCGGGCACGGCCATGGACGGTCCGTGCCAGCCGTCGGGGATCAGCACGACGTCGCCGTCGCGCACCTCCGCCAGGACGTCGGTGCCGTGTCCGTGTCCGGAGGGGGAGACGCGCTGGTAGCCGAGGCCGGGGATGCCGTCGTGGTCCGCGAACTCGAAGTAGTAGACCTCTTCGAGGACGGACTCCTCGCCCGGCCGGTGCTCGTCGTGCTTGTGCGGCGGGAACGACGACCAGTTGCCGCCGGGGGTGATCACCTCGACGGCGATCAGCTTGTCGCACTCGAAGACGCCCGCCGCGCCGAAGTTGTTGACCTGACGGGAGGAGTTCCCGGTGCCGCGCAGCTCCACCGGCACGGAGGAGGCCGGCCCGTAGCGGGCGGGCAGCCGGCGGGCGCAGCGCGCACCGGTGAGCGCGAACCGTCCGCCGCCGGCGCTCGTGACGGTCGTACGGGCGTCCCGCGGCACATAGGCGAAGTCGCTGACCGCGCTGAACACGCTCTCGCGGCCGGTGAGTTCGAAGGTGTCGTGGCCGAAGTCGTCGTCGGAGGTCACCGTGCAGCCGCCGCTCAGCGCCAGCACGATCCACTCGCTCTCGCCGGTGTCGAAGGAGTGCGTGCCGCCCGGCGGCAGCTCCAGCACGCGCAGGCCGGAGTGGCCCCAGCCGGCCTTCTCGGGGGTGACGTCCACGACGTAGGGGCCGCCGAGGGCCTTTCCGGCGGGAAGGTGGTGGGTCATAGGGCACTCCTCGTCCGTGTCATGTCAGCCGCGATCACAGCAGCCCGACAGCCGTGTCCACCGCGTTCTCCACGCTGCCCTCCGCCGGGTAGAGCAGCGACCGGCCGACGACCATCCCCAGCACCGTCGGCAGCCTGAGCGCCTTGCGCCAGCGCTCGTAGGCGCTTTCCTGGTCCTCGCCCACCTCGCCGCCCAGCAGGACCACCGGCAGGGTGGAGGTCTCCAGGACCTCGCCCATGGCGTCCGGGTCCTCGGTGACGGGCAGCTTCAGCCAGGTGTAGGCGGAGGTGCCGCCGAGGCCCGAGGCGATGGCGATCGACTTCGTGACGGCCTCGGCGGACAGGTCGTTGCGGACCCTGCCGTCGATCCGGTGCGAGACGAACGGCTCGACGAACAGCGGCAGCCGGCGCTCCGCCATGGCGTCGATCGCGCGGGCGGTGGACTCCAGCGTGGTCAGCGAGCCCGGGTCGGCGTAGTCGATGCGCAGCAGCAGCTTGCCCGCGTCGAAGCGGAGGCGGGCGATGTCCTCGGGGCGGTGGCCGGTGAAGCGGTCGTCCAGTTCGAAGGCGGCGCCCGCGAGACCCCCGCGGTTCATGGAGCCCATGACAACCTTGTCGTCGAGCACGCCGAGCAGCAGCAGGTCCTCCAGGATGTCGGCGGTGGCCAGCACCCCGTCGACGCCCGGCCGGGACAGCGCCACGCACAGGCGCTCCAGGAGGTCCCGGCGGTCCGCCATGGCGAGTGCGCGGCCGCCGACGCCGAGGGCGCCGCGGGCCGGGTGGTCGGCGGCCACGATCATCAGGCGGCCGCTCGCGGCGAGGAGCGGCCGGCGCCTGCGCCGGGCGGCCGCCTCGGCGATCGCCTCGGGGTGCCGGGCCCGGACCGAGACGAGGTCGGGGATGCTGAGGGTCAAGGAAGGCTCCGTTCAGGCAACAGGGGCTCGCGCCAGCAGGTCTTCGACCTCGGCCTCGGTGGGCATCGCGGAGGAGCAGGCGAGGCGGGAGGCGACCAGGGCCCCGGCCGCACCCGCGTACCGCATGGTTTCGGCCAACTCCCAACCTGACAGCAGCCCGTGCACCAGCGCTCCGCCGAAGGCGTCACCCGCGCCGAGTCCGTTGGCCACCTCCACCGGGACCGGCGGGATCTCGGCGGTGGTGCCGTCGCGGTGCACCGCCAGCACGCCCTCGGGGCCCTGCTTGACGACGGCCAGCTCCACGCCGGCCGCGAGCAGCGCCTCGGCGCAGGCCCGCGGTTCGCGCACGCCGGTGGCGACCTCGCACTCGTCGAGGTTGCCGACCGCGACAGTGGCGTGCCGAAGGGCCTCCGCGTAGTAGGGCCGGGCTTCCGCGGGATCTGCCCAGAACATCGGCCGCCAGTCGAGGTCGAAGACGGTGATGCCGGTCCTGCCGCGGGCCTTCAGGGCGGCCAGCGTGGCGGAGCGGCTGGGCTCCTCGCTCAGGCCGGTGCCGGTGATCCAGAAGACGCGGGTCGACCGAATGGCGAAGAAGTCCAGGTCCCCGGTGTGTATCTCCAGGTCAGGGGCCTTAGGCTGCCGATAGAAGTAAAGAGGGAAGTCGTCCGGAGGAAAGATCTCGCAGAAGGTCACCGGTGTCGGGTACGCGGCGACGGGCGCGACCCAGCGGTCGTCGACGCCGAACTCCTTCAGCGCCTCGTGCAGAAAGGCGCCGAAGGGGTCGTCCCCGGTGCGGGTGATCACCGCGGTGGACCGGCCGAGCCGGGCGGCGGCGACCGCGACGTTCGCGGCCGAACCGCCGAGGAACTTGCCGAAGGTCTCGACCCGAGGCAGGGCCACACCCGACTGCAGGGGGTAGAGATCGACTCCGATACGGCCCATGGTGATCAGGTCGAAGGGCTGGGCTGACGCGGTCATGCGTGCTCCTCGGACGGGACTGGGGACGCGGGTCCCAAGGGGCCTGCCGCCTCCCAGGTGTAGGCCCCGGACGAGGGCGCTGTCAATAGTTTGTACTTACATTCGGACTAGCTCGTGAAATGATGTCTTAACAAAGTATTGACAGCGGGCGCTACCGGGGGTTTGATCCCGTCCCAACGCAACCGCCGCGTTTGCGGCGGACGACCCGAACATGCCAAGATCCCGGGCCCTGGATCTTCGTGATCCCTCTCCTTTCCCCCGAAAGCACAGTGAGGTGCCAGGAAAGATGGACCGCTCTTCTCACCCCCGCTCCCGCAGACTCGTGCCCATCGTCGCGGTGGCTGCGGCGGCTGCCCTGACCCTCGCCGGCTGCTCCAGCAGTTCCGGGGGCAAGAAGTCCGAGGACAACGGCGCGGCGGCCTCCGCCGGCAAGGCCAACACCCCCCGCATGACCGTCGCGCTGGTCACGCACCAGTCGCCCGGCGACACCTTCTGGGACATCGTCCGCAAGGGTGCCGAGGCGGCCGCGGCCAAGGACAACATCAAGCTGATCTACTCCGCCGACCCGAACGCGGGCAACCAGTCCAACCTGGTGCAGAACGCGATCGACCAGAAGGTGGACGGCATCGCGGTCACCCTCGCGAAGCCGGACGCCATGAAGGCCGTTGTGGGCAAGGCGAAGGCGGCCAACATACCCGTCGTGGGCCTCAATTCCGGTGTGAGCGACTGGAAGAAGCTCGGCCTGCTGGAGTTCTTCGGCCAGGACGAGACGGTGGCCGGTGAAGCCCTCGGCAACAGGCTGAACTCCGAGGGCGCCAAGAAGGCCGTGTGTGTCATCCAGGAGCAGGGCAACGTCGGCCTCACCCAGCGCTGCGACGGTGTGAAGAAGACGTTCACCGGCAAGACGGAGGTGCTGTACGTCAACGGCACCGACGCGCCGTCCGTGAAGTCGACGATCACCGCCAAGCTGAAGCAGGACAGCTCGATCGACTACGTGGTCGCGCTCGGCGCTCCCGTCGCGCTGATCGCCGTGCAGTCGGTTTCCGACGCAGGGAGCAAGGCGAAGATCGCGACCTTCGACCTCAACAAGGACCTCACCGGAGCCATCAGCAAGGGCACGATCCAGTTCGCGGTGGACCAGCAGCCCTACCTGCAGGGCTACCTGGCGATCGACTCGCTGTGGCTCTACAAGAACAACGGCAACTACAGCGGCGGCGGTGAGCAGCCTGTGCTGACCGGCCCGGCCTTCGTCGACAAGTCCAACGTCGCCCAGGTCGCGCAGTTCGCCGCGAAGGGCACCAGGTGACGAGCATGACCCAGCACGCCGAGCCGGCGGTGAAGACACCGCCGGCCCCCGGCCCCAAGGCGACCGACGGCCGTACGGCCGAACGTCCCCTGGCCGTACGCCTGTTGGCCCGGCCCGAGGTGGGTGTGTTCCTCGGTGCCGTGGCGGTCTACGTGTTCTTCCTGATCGCCGCCCCGCCGGTGCGCGAGGCCAGCGCCATGGCGAACATCCTCTACCAGTCCTCCACCCTCGGCATCGTGACCATCCCGGTCGCCCTGCTGATGATCGGCGGCGAGTTCGACCTGTCGTCCGGCGTCGGCGTGATCACCTCCGCGCTGACCGCGAGCATGACCGCCTACCAGCTGACCCTCAATGTCTGGGTCGGCGTGTTCGCCGCGCTGATCGTCTCCCTGGCCATCGGCTTCTTCAACGGCTGGATGGTCGTCAAGACCGGTCTGCCGAGCTTCCTGGTCACCCTGGGCACCTTCCTGATCCTCCAGGGCGTCAACCTCGCGGTGACCAAGCTGGTCACCGGCAACGTCGCCACCGACGACATCAGCAACATGGACGGCTTCAACCAGGCCAAGGACGTCTTCGCCTCCAGCTTCGACATCGGCGGCGTGCAGGTGAAGATCACCGTGTTCTGGTGGCTGCTGTTCGCGGCGATCGCCACCTGGGTGCTGCTGCGCACCAAGTACGGCAACTGGATCTTCGCCGTCGGCGGCAACAAGGACTCCGCCCGCGCCGTCGGCGTCCCCGTGGCCTTCACCAAGATCTCCCTGTTCATGCTGGTCGGCTTCGGCGCCTGGTTCGTCGGCATGCACCAGCTGTTCTCGTTCAACACCGTCCAGTCCGGCGAGGGCGTCGGCATCGAGCTGATCTACATCTCCGGCGCGGTGATCGGCGGCTGCCTGCTGACCGGCGGCTTCGGCTCCGCCATCGGCCCGGTCTTCGGCGCGTTCATGTTCGGCATGGTGCAGCAGGGCATCGTGTACGCCGGCTGGAACCCCGACTGGTTCAAGGCCTTCCTCGGCGTCATGCTGCTCGGCGCCGTCCTGATCAATCTGTGGGTCCAGCGCACCATGACCCGGAGGTGACCCGATGACAGACAACGGAACCGGAACCCACGGAGCGATCCTCGCGGACACCCCGCCGGAGGGCGGGGACGCCTCGATCGTCGAACTGCGCAACGCGGGCAAGTCCTACGGCAACATCCGCGCCCTGCACGGCGTCAGCCTCCAGGTCCACCCCAGCCGGGTCACCTGCGTGCTCGGCGACAACGGCGCCGGCAAGTCCACCCTCATCAAGATCATCTCCGGGCTGCACCAGCACACCGAGGGCGAGTTCCTCGTCGATGGCGCCCCCGTCCGCTTCTCCACCCCCCGCGAAGCACTCGACAGGGGCATCGCCACCGTCTACCAGGACCTCGCGGTCGTTCCCCTCATGCCGGTGTGGCGCAACTTCTTCCTCGGCTCCGAGATGACCCGCGGCCCCTGGCCCCTGCGCCGTCTCGACATCGCGAAGATGAAGCAGACCGCCGACCACGAACTGCGCGAGATGGGCATCGTCCTCGACGACCTCGAACAGCCCATCGGCACCCTGTCGGGCGGCCAGCGCCAGTGCGTGGCCATCGCCCGCGCCGTCTACTTCGGCGCCCGCGTCCTCATCCTCGACGAGCCCACCGCCGCCCTCGGCGTCAAGCAGTCCGGCGTGGTGCTGAAGTACATCGCCGCCGCCCGCGACCGCGGCCTCGGCGTCATCTTCATCACCCACAACCCCCACCACGCCTACATGGTCGGCGACCACTTCAGCGTGCTGCGCCTGGGCACCATGGAACTGTCCGCCTCCCGCGACCAGGTCAGCCTCGAAGAGCTCACCAACCACATGGCCGGCGGCGCCGAACTCGCGGCCCTCAAGCACGAGTTGAGCCAGGTCCGCGGCGTCGACGTCGAGGAGCTCCCCGAAGCGGGGGACCTCACCGCGCCCGTGGCGGCGGGTCCGGAAGGGAAGGCCTGACATGGCCGGCGCCCTGGACCGCATCCGGGTCGGCTCGGCCCCCGACTCCTGGGGCGTGTGGTTCCCGGACGACCCGCGGCAGGTGCCCTGGGAACGCTTCCTGGACGAGGTCGCCGAGGCCGGCTACCCGTGGATCGAGCTGGGTCCGTACGGCTATCTGCCGACCGACCCGGCCCGGCTCACCGAGGAGATCGCCAAGCGGGACCTGAAGGTGTCGGCCGGCACCGTCTTCACCGGCCTGCACCGCGGGCCCGCCGTCTGGGACGCCACCTGGGAGCACGTCAGCCAGGTCGCCGCGCTCACCCGGGCGATGGGCGCCCGGCACCTGGTCGTCATCCCGTCCTTCTGGCGGGACGACAAGACCGCCGAGATCCTCGAACCGCCGGAGCTGACCGGTGAGCAGTGGGCGTACCTGACCAAGGGCATGGAGCGGCTCGGGTACGAGGTGAAGGAGGCCTACGGTCTCGACATCGTCGTGCACCCGCACGCCGACACCCACGTCGACACCGAGGACCACGTCGAGCGCTTCCTCGACTCGACCGACTCCGAACTGGTCAACCTGTGCCTGGACACCGGGCACTACGCCTACTGCGGCGGCGACAGCGTCAAGCTGATCGAGACCTACGGCGAGCGGATCGGCTATCTGCACCTCAAGCAGGTCGACCCGGAGATCCTGGCCGGGGTGCGGGCCGAGGGCACCCCGTTCGGGCCCGCCGTGGCGCGGGGTGTGATGTGCGAACCCCCGTCCGGCGTCCCGGAGTTGGGGCCGGTGCTGGAGGCGGCGCAGAAGCTCGGCGTGGAGCTGTTCGCCATCGTCGAGCAGGACATGTACCCCTGCGAGCCGGACAAGCCGCTGCCCATCGCGGTGCGCACCCGCAACTTCCTGAGGTCCTGCGGCGCCTGACCACCCGGAGGGGGACGACCATGATCCGGCACGAGATGCTGCGCGTCGCCGTCATCGGCACCGGGAAGATGGGCGCCGACCATGTCCGCCGTATCCAGGACATCACCAGCGGGGCCCGGGTGAGTGCCGTCGTGGACGTCGATGCGGAACGCGCCAAGGCCGTCGCCGCCCGCGTCGACGGCTGCACCGCCCACACCGACCCGGCCGCGGCGATGGCGGCGGCCGACGTCGACGCCGTGCTCATCGCCTCCCCGGGGCCCGCCCACGAGGCGGCCCTGACGGCGGCGTTCGAGCGGGACCTGCCCGTGCTGTGCGAGAAGCCGCTCACCCCGGACGCGGCCTCCGCCCTGCGTGTCATGGAGGCCGAGCAGCGCCTCGGCCACCGCCGGGTCCAGGTCGGGTTCATGCGGCGCTACGACGCCGAGTACCAGCGGCTCAAGGCCCTCTTGGAGACAGGGCAGCTGGGCCGGCCGCTGCTGCTGCACAACCGGCACCGCAACGTCGCGAGCCCGCCCGGCTGGACCAGCGAGATGCTGATCAACGACTCCGTGGTGCACGAGATGGACGTGACCCGCTGGCTCCTGGACCAGGAGATCACCGCGGTCACGGTGCTGCGCCCCACCCCCTCCGCGAACGCCCCGGACGCGGTGCAGGACCCGCAGTTCGTGGTGTTCGAGACCGACGGCGGCGCTATCGTCGACGTCGAGATCTTCGTCAACTGCGGCTTCGGTTACCAGGTCCAGGCCGAGATGGTCTGCGAACGCGGCACCGCCCGCGTCGGCGACGGCCACGCCCTGGTCACGAACATGGCCGGCCGCTGGGGCGGCACCATCGCCCAGGACTTCGTCGAACGCTTCGCCGACGCCTACGACCGCGAGGTCCAGGCCTGGGTCGACGCCACCCGCCGCGGCGAGGTCACCGGTCCCGGCGTGTGGGACGGCTACGCCGTCGCGGCGGTGTGCGAGGCGGGCGTACGGTCCCTTCAGGACGGCGGCCGGGTGCCCGTGGAGCTGGTGGAACGCCCGCCGCTGTACCGGGTCAGCCGAGCGCGCGGGTGAACACGACCCGCGGCTGACCGGGCCCGTTGTACTCCTCCTCGACGCGCACGCCGAAGCCGAGGCTGCGGTGGAAGGCGATCGAGCCCTCGTTGCCCACCGACGTGATCGCCTTCAGCCGCACCGCGCCCTGCCGCCCCGCGGCCTCGGCGAACGCGTCGTACAACGCGCGTCCCAGGCCCGTGCCCCGGGCGTCGTCCCGCGTGGCGACCAGGTGCACGTACCCCGTGCCGCCGGGCGTGACGAAGCCGATCAGATACCCGAGGACGCCCTCGTCCGAGCGGGCCACCAGACAGGTCTCCCCGAACTCGTGCACCAGCGGCAGCAGATGGAGCGCCCGCAGGTCACGCCCGCCCCAGTACCGGGCGTGATCCGCCAGCACCTGCTGGATGTCGGAGATCCGGGCGGGCGTGACGACGGCACTCATCTCAGCCGCCGACGACGGTGCGCGGCCGCGGCTCGAACCCCGCCGCCCGGTAGCAGGCGTCGATCAACGTCATCGTCGCCACCGCGTCCTTTGGGCCCAGCGGCAACGGGGCGCCGCCGCGCACCCGCGCCGCGAACGCCTCCAGCTGGTAGGTGTACGAGGACCGGGTGCCCAGCCGCTCGGTCCGCTCGCCCCGCGCCGTACGGACCACCACCCGGTCGTCCAGCTGCGGCAGCACGAAGTTCGGGGCGCTCACCTCGCCCTCGGTGCCGATGATCCGGCAGCTCATCTCCAGCTCGTCGTACGCCATGTGACAACGGGCCGAGCCCGTCGCCCCGTTCGGGAACTCCAGCTCGGCGTCCAGCCACTCGTCGACACCGGGCGCCCCCGCCCGTTCGCCGCCCCGCGCGGAGACCAGACGCGGGGCGCCGCCCGCCCACGGGGCCAGCATCCGCACGGCGTGCAGGCTGTAGCAGCCCAGGTCCATCACGGCGCCGCCGGCCAGGGCGAGGGACCAGCGGGGGTCGGCGTCCGGGGGAGCGGGGATGGCGACCAGCGTCTCCACCGCGCGCAGCTCGCCGATCTCGCCGCTCTCCACGATCTCGTGCAGGCGCCGGGTGACCGGGTGGAAGAGGTAGTGGAAGGCCTCCATGAACACCGTGCCGGCCTTCGCCGCCGCCTCCCGCACCTCGGCGGCCTCCTCGGCGTTGCTCGCCGACGGCTTCTCGCTCAGGACGTGCTTGCCGGCCGCGAGGGCGGCGAGGTTCCACGGGCCGTGCAGACCGTTGGCGAGCGGGTTGTAGACGACCTCGACCTCGGGGTCGGCGAGCAGGTCGGCGTAGGAGTTGACGACCCGCTCCACGCCGTGCCCGGCGGCGAAGGCCTCGGCGCGGGACCGGTCGCGGGCGGCCACCGCGACGAGGCGGTGCCCGGCGGCGCGGGCCGGGTCGATCAGGGCGCGCTCGGTGATCCGCGCGGCGCCCAGGACGCCGATGCGCAGGGGCTTGGCGACCGCTTCACTCATGACGGGTGTTCCTCCTTGATCCGTTGCCGCGGGTTCAGTGTGCCGGGGGGAAGTGCCGGCGGGCGAGGTCCTGGGCGTGGGCCACGGTGGACTCGATCAGCTCGAAGGCGGGCAGACCGCCGACGTGGTACGTGTTGGCGCGGCCCTGCAGCGCCTCCAGCCGCTCCAGGACGCCGTCGGCGAGGTCGGCGCTGCCGAAGTGCGGCATGAACGCCCACGCGCACCGCAGATGCACCTCCGCCAGCCGCCCGCCGAGCCCGGCGACGTCCTCCGGCAGCAGCGCCAAGACGTCCTCGGGACGGCCGTAGGAGTAGAAGGTCCGTACGTCGCTGCCCGGGTAGCGGTGGTGGTACGAGACGCAGTGGCCCGTCGCCTCCCGGCTCGCGGTGTGCCGGCCGAGGAAGTAGAAGGCGTCCTCGGGCAGGCCCGGCGCGGAGGCGAGGGTGGTGTGGTAGGCGTTGGCGCGCACGCGTCCGGCGAGGTCGCGCTCCTCCTCGGTGGCGTCCAGGACCGGCAGGATCCGGTCCAGCGGGACGGCCAGCACCAGCGCGTCCGCCGACACCGGCCCGGAGTCGGTGTGCACCCGCACCCCCTCGGCACGGCGCTCGACCGACAGCACGCGCACCCCGCACCGCACGTCCTTCAGCTCGTCGGCGACCCGCTGCCACAGCGCGCCGAACCCGCCCACCACGGTGAACGCGCCCGCGTGGCCCAGGAGACGGGGCCTTTCGGACAACAGGCCGGTCATCTCGGCGTACTTGACGAAGTACAGCGCCGGCACGTCGTCGTCGAGGTAGCCGTACCCGGCGGCCGTGTACCCGGTGCCGAACGACTCGGCCATGGACCGCAGTCCGTGCTCGGCCAGCCATGCGCCGACCGGGGCGGCCAGGGCCCGCGCGGAGTGCGCGAGCCCGGGTTCGGCGATGTGCGGGAACTCCCGTGCGCGCAGGGCCCGGTAGCGCGGGAGGGCGTCGTCGCGCAGGAACGCCATGGACTGCCGGGCGGCCTCGCGTCCCTCGGCTTCGAGGACGCGGTAGCGGCTGGTGCGCTCGGTCTCGACGCCCAGCTCCGCCACCAGCTCCGCGGTCCGCTCGTACATGGGGGTGCAGATGTGGCCGCCGAGGTCGTAGGCGTGCCCGTCGACGTCGACGCTGCGGCACTTGCCGGCCACGGTGTCCTGTTCCTCCAGCACGGTCACGCGGTGCCCGGCGCGCTCCAGTTCCCGGGCGACGGCGAGGCCGCTCGGTCCGGCGCCGACGACCACCGCGCTGCGGTGGCGGGCGGTGCCTTCGTAGGGCGGGGACATCGGCTTCTGGCCGGCGTTCATGGTCGTCGCTCCTCGGTTGGGCGGGACGTGATCCGTCCCATGGTCATACGGGGAGAGACGCGATGATGTTCCGGGTGCCTGAGCCGGCCGGCACCCGGAACACCGCAGCCGGGGCGGTGCCCGTCAGCCGGCGCGGACCTCGGCGATCGTCACCGACCGGTGCTCCTGCAGGGACAGCGTGCAGGCGTCGGCGATCCAGCCGGCCTCCAGGGCGTCCGCGATCGTGCACGGCGAGGGGATCCTCCCGGCCACGACCTCGGTGAACGCGGTGAGTTCGGCGCGGTAGGCCTCGGTGAAGCGGTCCATGAAGAAGTCGTGCGGGGTGCCCGCCGGGAAGGTCACGCCGGGCTCGACCGAGCGCAGCGGGAGCTTGTCCTCCAGGCCCACCGCGATGGAGTCCTTGAAGCCGTGGATCTCCATGCGGACGTCGTAACCCCGGGCGTTGTGGCGGGAGTTGGACACCACGCAGATGGTGCCGTCGTCGAGAGTGAGGATCGCGCCGGTGGTGTCGGCGTCGCCCGCCTCCTTGATGTACTCGGCGCCCCGGTTGCCGCCGACGGCGTACACCTCGACGACCTCGCGGCCGGTCACCCAGCGGATGATGTCGAAGTCGTGCACGCTGCAGTCGCGGAAGATGCCGCCGGAGGCGGCGATGTAGGCGGCCGGCGGCGGCGCCGGGTCCAGCGTGGTCGAGCGCACGGTGTGCAGGGTGCCCAGCTCACCGCTCCGCACGGCGGCGCGGGCGGCGACGAAACCGGCGTCGAAGCGGCGGTTGTAGCCGATCTGGATCGGCACGTCCGTGCCCTCGACGGCCTTGAGGACCTGGACGCCCTCGGCCATGGTCCTGGCCACCGGCTTCTCGCAGAAGACGGGGATGCCGGCCTCGACGCCGGCCAGGATCAGCCCGGGGTGGGCGTCCGTCGCGGCCGCGACCACGATGCCGTCGACACCGGCGGCCAGCAGGGCCTGAGGCGAGTCCACGACCTCGCCGCCGAACCGCTCCGCGGCGGACTTGGCGGCGTCCGCGAACGGGTCGGTGAGGACGAGCGACTCGACCACGTCGAGCCCGGAGAGGGTCTCGGCGTGGAAGGCGCCGATACGGCCGAGGCCGAGAATGCCGATACGCATGGGGTGCAGCTCCTTGAGTGGTTCTCGCGAGCGGAGAGGAGGGGGGTCAGTCGAGGCCGCCGAGGACGTTCTGGTCCCAGTCGATCACCGATCCGGTGACCACGCCCGAGCGGTCCGACAGCAGGAAGACCACGAAGTCGGCGATCTCGTCGGGCTGGCCCAGCTTGCCCATCGGCAGCCTGGCCGCGGCCTGCTCGCGCCAGTCGTCGCCGGCGCCGTGGAAGGCCTTCTGCGTGGCGTCCTCGCCCTCGGTCGCCGTCCAGCCGATGTTCAGTCCGTTGATGCGGACCCGGTCGAAGCGGTGGGCGTGCGCGGCGTTGCGGGTCAGGCCGATCAGACCGGCCTTGGCGGCGACGTACGGGGCGAGGAAGGGCTGCCCGCCGTGCGCCGAGGAGGTGATGATGTTGACGACCGTGCCGGGCGCCTTGCGGGCGACCATGTCCGCGACGGCGGCCTGCATGGCGAAGAACGGCGCCTTCAGGTTGATCGCGATGTGCTGGTCGAACAGCTCCGGCGTGGTGTCGAGCAGCGTGCCCCGGGAGGTGAGCCCCGCGGAGTTGACCAGGCAGTCGATCCGCCCGTACGCGGCGACCACGTCCTCCACGGCGGCCTTGGCCTGCCCGGCGTCAGCGAGGTCGGCGCGGACGAACATCGCCTTGCCGCCGGCGCCCGTCAGCTCGGCGACCAGCGCCTCGCCGGGCTCCGGCCGCCGGCCGGCGACGGCCACGACCGCCCCCTCACGCACGGCGGCCCGCGCGATGGCGGCGCCCACTCCCTGGCTGCCGCCGTTGACGAGGACGACCTTGTCGTCGAGAAGTCCCATGGTGTCTGCGTTGTCCTTTCGGCTCACGTCAGCTGGTCCGCCGTTCGCTGCCCGCCCGCAGCTCGTCGCGCAGGGTCCGCGGGGTCCAGGCCTCGGCGAGGGCCCGGCGTACGACGTCCGCCTGCGAGGGCGGGGCGAGGCCGTCCACCGGTGGGTCGCTGTCGAGGTTGGTGGGGAAGGGGTAGCCCTCGGCGCTCGCGGCGATCACGTTCTCCAGCCAGGCCGCGTCGGCGCCGTCCGCTCTGCGCCGCAGCAGCACCGGGTAGACGGCGTTCGTCACCGCCTCCCGGTCCACGGTCTCCATCGCGCGCCCGAAGGCCGAGGAGACCTGGAGCAGGTTGGCCATGCGCCGCACGTCCGTGGTGCGGTTGGTGCCGGCGGCGTGGAACAGCGCCGGGTTGAAGAAGGCGGCGTCGCCCTTGGCGAGCGGGAGCTGGACGTGGTGCTCCTTGAAGTACGTCTGGAACTCCGGCCGCCGCCAGGCCAGGTAGCCGGGCTCGTAGGCCTGCGAGAAGGGCAGGTACAGCGTCGGCCCCGACTCCACCGGCATGTCGCGGTGGGCGACCGCGCCCTGCAGGGTGAGCACGGGGGAGAGGCGGTGCACATGCGCCGGATACGCCGCGGCGGCCTCGTCGGAGAGGAAGCCGAGGTGGTAGTCGCGGTGCGCGGTCTGCGCGAGACCGCCCGGGTTGACGACGTTGACCTGCGAGGTCACCTGATAGCCGGGGCCCAGCCAGGCCTGCGAGACCAGGGCGAGCACGGGGTTGGCGTAGTAGTCGGCGAACGCCGCCGGGTCGTAGAGCGCCGCCTTCTCCAGCGCGTTCCACACCCGCTCGTTCGCGCCGGGCCTGGCGAAGTGGTCGCCGGCCGTCAGGCCCGCCGCGTACTGCTCGCGGATCAGCGCCTCGAACACCTCGGTGAGCCGGTCGACCACCGCCGCGTCGGGGAACGCCCCCCGGAACACCACGACGCCGGGGCCGTCGGTCAGCGCCCTGACCAGCTCCTCCTGGATGTCCCGGCGCTCCCGGGCCGCCCCGAGGCGCCCGGCGTCGTACAGCAGGACGTTCCGCTCCACCCCTGAGGCGTGCGGGTAGTCGGCGGGGTCGGCCGTCCGCTCGACCAGCGCGCGGAAGGAGTCGAGGTCGCAGTCCTGCTCGGACAGCCAGGCACGGCGGTGTACGGCGGTGAAGGACATCTGCGTCCTCTCGGTGACAGGGGCGACTCAGCGCTGCCATTCTTGTCAGCACAAACCCGTCGAACAACCAGCAGGCGGCCATCAAAAACCCCTCAAGGAGACCCGAGGAGTCACCGCATGGGCCATCCCTTCCCGATCCGGGAGATCGCACGTCAGGCCGGCCTGAGCGAGGCCACGGTGGACCGGGTCCTCAACGCCCGGGGCGGGGTGCGTGAGTCCACCGTGCGGGAGGTCCGGCAGGCCATCGCCGACCTGGACCGCCAGCGCACCCAGGTCCGGCTGCTCGGCCGGACCTTCATGATCGACATAGTGATGCAGACCCCGGAGCGGTTCTCCACCGCCGTGCGCGCCGCCCTGGAGGCCGAACTGCCCTCGCTGCACCCCGCCGTCGTGCGCTCCCGCTTCCACTTCCGCGAGACCGGCCCGGTGGCGGAGCTGACGCGGATCCTGGACCGGATCGCCCGGCGCGGCTCGCAGGGCGTGATCCTCAAGGCGCCGGACGTCCCCGAGATCACCGCCGCCGTCGCCCGCCTCGCCGAGGCCGGCATCCCCGTCGTCACGCTCGTCACCGACCTGCCCGCGACCGCCCGCCTCGGCTATGTCGGCATCGACAACCGGGCGGCCGGCGCGACCGCCGCGTACCTGATGGGCCAGTGGCTCGGCGGCCGGCCCGGCAACGTCCTCACCAGCCTCAGCAGCGGCTTCTTCCGCAACGAGGAGGAGCGCGAGATGGGCTTCCGCAGCGTCATGCGCGCCCGTCACCCCGAGCGCGCGCTGGTCGAGATCGCCGAGGGCCAGGGCCTGGACGCCACTCAGTACGACCTCGTACGGGCCGCCCTGGAACGCGACCCGGACATCCGGGCCGTCTACTCCATCGGCGGCGGCAACATCGCCACCCTGCGCGCCTTCGAGGACCTGGGCCGCGAGTGCGCCGTGTTCGTCGCGCACGACCTCGACCACGACAACACCCTCCTGCTGCGCGAGCACCGCCTCTCCGCCGTCCTCCACCACGACCTGCGCCAGGACATGCGCGAGGCCTGCCACATCGTCATGCGCGCCCATGACGCCCTGCCGCCCGCCGGACCCACCCTGCCGTCCGCGATCCAGGTGGTCACCCCGTACAACCTGCCCCCGCAGGCGACGAGTTGAGGCCGCGCGTGACCACCGTGACCGAAGAGGTGGAGATCGAGGGAGTCCGGCTGCTCGCCACCCTCACCCCGGGCGGCGAGATCGGACTGCTCGCCCTGCACGGCAGCAACGAGGGCGGTACGGCCGAACTCGCGCGGTCGGTCGCGGACCGCTGCGGCGCCACCAGCCTGGTCTTCACCCAGCCCGGCGTGCGCCGGCCGGTGCACATCCCGTCCCCGCGCATGGCCGTGGAGCACTGCGCGCTCCTGGGGACCTTCCTGGACCACGTCTCGGTCACGGTCTCCCTGCACGGCCACATGCGCCCGGCGACGCCCCGCTCCGTCTTCCTCGGCGGCGGCAACCGGTCCGCGGCACGGCTGCTCGCCTCCGGGCTGAGCGCCCTGCGACCGGAGTTCGACCCGGTCACCGACCTCGACGAGATCCCGCGCTCGCTGCGCGGGCTGCACGCCCGCAATCCGGTGAACCTGACCCGCCGGGGCGGCGTCCAGGTCGAACTCCCGCTCTCCGCCCGGACCGTGCGCTCCGGCGGCTGGGACCCCGAGGTCCCCGACACGCCCCCGCACCACGTCGTGGACGCCCTCGTCAAGGGCGTACGGATGCTCACAGAGTGATGGCGTACACCTTGCGCACCGTCTCGTGCACGGCCCACCTCGTCCGGCCGCCCGCGCACAGGACGACCCTGTCCCCGGGCCCCACCGTCTGTGCGGTATCCGCCCAGGTGGAAGGACACATCGTCGCGACTGGCGGGCCGCACGGCGCCGGGTGATCGTGGAGGGCATGGCGCAGAGCACGGCGGCCGGCTCCGGGCCGCACCGGCACGACACCCGCGAGACGGTCCTGTTCGGCGGCGTGTACGGCTCCGTCCTGGCCTGCTCCATGGTCGCGGCCCTCTCCCAGTACGGCCACACCTCCCGCGCCAGCCGCCGCTACGACGCCCTGTGGCTGCTGGTGACCGCGCTGGCCTCCGCCCTCGCGCACGGCTACGCCCACTACATCGCCGAACGCGAACCGCACCGCCGCTGGGACGCCGTACGCGCCCTCGCCGAGGAATGGCCGCTGGTCACGGCCGTCCTGCCGACGGTGCTGCTGCTCGCGGGCGCCGGCTGGGGCTGGTGGCCGCCGAAGGGCGTGGAGAACGCGGCGTTCGTACTGAACATCGTGCTGCTGTTCACCCTCGGTCTGGTCACCGCCCGCTTCTCGCGCCGCACCTGGCCGGTGTCCGCCCTCACCGGCGTGGGGGACGCGTTGCTCGGCGTGGTCGTCGTCGTGGCCAACGCCGTCATCAAGTGACCCAGTTCACTGTAGGGTCGTCCCCCGTGGGGACGGACATCGACGGCGCCATCGAGAGCAGATCGGCAGACGGACGCTGGCAGATCGAGGCCGATCTGCTGGACCTCAGACCTCCGCGGGACTACGACGCCTGGGAGTGCCTGTTCGGCGTGCGCGGAACGGGCGACGTGGAGCGCCCGCTCTTCGCCGAGCGCGGGATCCCGGCCGACCTCTCGGAGGAGGTGCGGGAGGCGGCGGTCGGCGCCTACCAGTACAGCCACACCTACGCCACCTGGGCCGAGGTCCGCGCCGTCGACTGGGACGCGCCGCTCGCCGCCCGGCCCGCCTGGAACCGGGCGCTCAGACGCGGCCCGGAGGGCGACGAGATCGTACGGGTGACTCCCCGCCTGCGTGAGGCGGCCGCCGACACCTTCGGCGGGGACCTGCTGCTCGCCCCCGCGGAGTGGCCGCCCGGCAGCCAGGTGCGGCTGGGCGACGCGGTGTACCGGCCCGTCCTGCTCACGGCCCGGCTGCTCGCGCCGCCGAACGAGGGATGCTGGTCGCAGGTGTGGAGCGCGATGCGGGCCCTCGCGGCCGAGTACGGCGACGAACAGGTGCGGCTGGTCGTCTGGTTCGGCTGACCGTCAAGCGGAGCCTCGTCCAGGACCTCACACGGACGGGTGATCCTCGCACGGCTGCAGCTGCCCCACAACGCCGGACGGCCGCCGTTCCGTGCGGGAACGGCGGCCGTGGGTGCGGCGGTTGACGGAGGGTCAGGCCTTGGTGGTCACGGCCTCGGTCTGCTCGTCCGCCTCGGCCGCCGTCGGCGCCGCCGCCTGACGGCGGGGGATGAAGGTGGCGAGGAGGAAGGCGAGCAGGGCGGCTCCGGCGCCGATGGCCATGACGACCTTGAAGCCGTTCTCCGAGGGGAGGGCGTGCCCGCCGAAGTCGGTGGTCATCTGGGCCAGGATCACACCGGCGAGGGCGCTGGCGAAGCTGGTGCCCAGCGAACGCATCAGCGTGTTGAGGCTGGTGGCGGCACCGGTCTGCGACGGGTCGACCGCGCCCATGATCAGGGCGGGCAGGGCGCCGTAGGTGAAGCCGACGCCGGCGCCGATGATGCAGGAGACCAGGATGAGGTGCCAGACCTCGCTCATCAGGAGGATGTTCAGGGCGTAACCGGAGGCCACGATCAGCGCGCCGATCATCAGGGTGACCTTGGGGCCCTTGGCCCTGGTGACGGCCGCGGACGCGGCGGACATGGCCATCATGACCAGGCCCTGCGGGGCGAGCACCAGGCCGACCGTCAGCATGGACTTGCCGAGGCCGTAGCCCGTCTGGGTGGGCAGCTGGAGCAGCTGCGGCAGCACCAGGGACATCGCGAACATCGAGAAGCCGAGGGCGACGGAGGCCAGGTTGGTGAAGAGCACCTGGGGCCTGGCGGTGGTCCGCAGGTCGACCAGCGGGTGCGCGGCCCTGAGCTCGTAGAAGCCCCAGCCGGCCAGGATCACCACGGCCGCGGCGCCCAGACCCAGCGTGGTGCCGGAGGTCCAGCCCCAGTCACCGCCCTTGGAGACGGCCAGCAGCAGCGAGACCAGACCGGCTGACAGTCCGAGCGAGCCGACCAGGTCGAAGCGGCCGCCGGTACGCACCTTGGACTCGGGCACGATCAGCAGCACCAGCACGAGGGAGACGGCACCCAGCGCGGCCGAGGTCCAGAACAGGATGTGCCAGTCCCACTTGTCGGCGACGAACGCGGCGGCCGGCAGCCCCAGCGCGCCACCGACACCGAGCGAGGCGCTCATCAGCGCGGTGGAACCCGCCAGCCGGTCGGCCGGCAGCGCGTCGCGCATGATGCTGATGCCCAGCGGCACCACGGCCGCGGCGAGGCCCTGCAGGGTACGGCCGATGATCATCGGGACCAGTGAGTCGGCGAGGGCGCAGACCACGGAGCCGGACACCAGCAGCACGATGCTGACCATCAGCATGCGCCGCTTGCCGATCATGTCGCCGAGCCGGCCCATGACCGGGGTGGCCACGGCGGCGGCCAGCAGGGTGGCGGTGACGGCCCAGGCGGTGTTGGACGCCGAGGCGTGCAGCAGGGTGGGCAGCTCGGGGACGATCGGGATGACCAGGGTCTGCATCAGCGAGACGACGATGCCGGCCAGGGCCAGGACCGCCACCACGGCGTTCGGCTCCGGACCCGCGTCGGCGGGTCGGGTCAGGGCGTCGGACATGGCTTGGCCTCCGGACAAGGGTTTGCTTGACTTACGCAAGCATAGAGGGGTTGATTGAGTTAAGCAAGCTAATGCCTGAGGGTCGCCGCGAGCGGCAGGTCGGCGACGACCTCGAAGCCCCCGAAAGCCCGCGGCCCCGCCCGGAGCCGGCCCCCGACGGAACGGGCCCGCTCCCGCATCCCGAGCGCGTGCCGTAACCGTGGCCCGGGGGAGAGGGGAGCCCCGGTCGTCCGTCGTTGACGACCGTCACCGTCAGCCGGTTGGGCCCGTAGACGAGCCGTACCTCCGCCGCGCGGACGCCGCCCTCGCCGCCGACGTGCTCGCCAACGCCGAGTTCCAGGAACACCTCCTGGGCGCCCGCCCCACCGAGCAGATCCAGCTCGACTCGGGCCGGATCGCGGCCCGTTGGCTGACCTTCAGCAACAAGTCGTACGACGTCGTCTACACCGAGGACCGGACCGGCTCCACCGGCCGGCTGCACCACATCGCCTTCGCGACCGACACCCGCGAGGACATCCTGCGCGCCGCCGATCTCGCCATCGACACGGGCGTGTTCATCGAGACGGGACCGCACAAGCACGCCATCCAGCAGACGTTCTTCCTGTACGTCTACGAGCCCGGCGGCAACCGGATCGAGCTGTGCAACCCGCTCACCCGTCTCGTGCTCGCGCCCGACTGGCCGCTGATCACCTGGACCGAGGAGGAGCGGAAGAAGGGGCAGGCCTGGGGACTGCGGACCATCGAGTCCTTCCACACGCACGGCACACCGCCGGTCGGCTGAGCCTTGGGCAAGTCGGTGCTGACGGAGGCGGAGGGCGCTCGCGGCCGGCCGATTCTCGGGTTCGACGTCGGATCGAACCGTGTCGTGCTGTGTACCGGGGGCCAGAGATGCGGGCGGGCGGTAGGGGAGTCACGCTCGGGGTATGACGGAGCGATGGGACGTGCGGCGGGCGGGGCCCGTCGAGGCGGTGCACCGGGTGCTGATGATTCCGGGGGGCATGGCCTCGACCGGGTTCTACGCGGATGTGATGGCCGAGCCCGCGCTCGCCGGGCTGGGCCTGGTCGCCGTGACCATGCCGGGATTCGCCGGGACACGGGCGCCCGGGGACGTCAGGATGGAGTACTACGCGGAGCTGATGGCACGGTTCGCGGCCGACAACGACTGTGACGTGGTCGTCGGGCACAGCCTCGGGGCGAACGTGGCGATCGAGATGGCCGCGGCCGGACTGTTCAAGGGACCGCTGGTCCTGCTGTCGCCGACCTTCTCGCGTGCGGACGAGGCGACGTTCCTCACGGTGATGAACGGGCTGGGCCGCGTGCCGCTGCTCGGGGCGGCCTCTTGGACGGGCCTGGTCAAACTGATGCCCAAGGCGATGAAACGGGAACTGCCCCCGCACCGGGCCGAGGAACTCCTCGCGGACGTGGCCGCCAACGATCCCGCCGTCTGCCGCCGGATCGTACGGCGCTACTACGAGTACCTGGACCGCCACCCGGCACTGGTCCCACGGCTGTGCGAGGCCGCGGTCCCGGCGTGGGTCGTGCGCGGCGACCGCGACGAGATCGGCCTGAGCGACGAGGAGCGGACAGAACTGGAGGCCTGCCCGCACGTGCGGATCGTCACCGTGCCCGACGCCGGCCACATGCTCGTGGTCCAGCAGCCCGAGCGGGTCGCCGCCGTCATCGCGGAGGCGGCGGCCTAAGCGCCCGCCATGGCCTCCCGTATATGACGGGCGATCAGGTCATAGGTCTCCCGGGCCCGTTGGCCGTCCGAGCCGTCGTAACCGTGATCGACCCCCGGTACATCGAGGTACTCCAGCAACGCTCCCGCCGTCCGCAGCCGATCGGCGTACCGCGCGCCCTCCGCCTTGAGCAGGTCCAGCTCGGCCGTGATGACCACCGTCGGCGCGATCCCCTTCAGGTCGGCCGTGTCCGAGGAGTGCGCGGGAGACACCAGCCGGTCGGTGCGCGACGCCGGGTCAGGGACGTACGACGTGTCGAAGACGTCGGCCATCCAGGGCCGCAGCACCGGCTTGGCGGCGGCGCTGTGCTTCTCACGGGCGTTCGTCGCCAGATCCAGCGGCGGATAGTGCAGGACCTGCAGGGCGATGGACGGCCCGCCCTCCTCCAGCGCCTGCCGTGCCACCGCCGCCGCGAGGCCGCCCCCGGCGCTCTGTCCGCCGACGGTGAGCCGGGCACCGTCCCAGCCGTGCTCCGCGCCGTGCTCGGCGAGCCACCGCACGATCTCGTACGCCTGCCGGGGCGGCGCCGGGAAGGGATGCTGCGGGGCGACGGCGTAGTCGACGTTGACGACGGCCACGCCCGCCTCGACGGCGAGGAAGCGGCACAGCGGGTCGTCGATCTCCGTCAGCGCCACGACATATCCGCCGCCGTGGAAGTTGACGTGGACGGGCGGTGTCCCTTCGACGGCCGGCCGGTAGACCGTGGCGCGGGCGGGACCGATCGACGTGGGGACGGTCAGCTCGCTGACGGTACGCGGATACTCGGGGAACCTCGCGTGGGACGCGGCGGCGGACCCGCGTCCGCCGGATCGCCGGTCGGCCAGCCGGGTCAGGCGCTGCATGGTTCTGGCGGCGACGGCGGCCACCGAGGGCCGGGCCAACAGGGACATACCGGCTCCCTTCGAGGGCGTGCTTGAGGGAACCGATCATCAGGATTCCTGCTGATCGGTGGAGGGGAACATAGCACGCCGACGTGGGGCGGACGTGCTCGTGGGGGCCGGGCCGCCGTCCCGCCCGCAGCCGCTCAGGGGCCCTCGGTCGCCGAACCGTTCCCGTCGTCGTGTCCGGTGTCGTGTCCGGCGTCGCCCTCCGCGAGCAGTCGGTGCAGCAACTCCTCGTCCTCGCGCGAGAGTTCGGAGACGAAGCGGCTCAGCACGGCCTCGCGGTCGGAGCCGTGTTCCAGCAGCGCGTGCATCTGCTCGGCGGTGTGGGACGCCTCGTCGCGCACGGGCGCGTACGCGTAGCCCCGTCCCGCGCGGTGGCGGACCAGCATCCCCTTGTCGTACAGCCGCGACAGGATCGTCAGCACGGTGGTGTAGGCGAGGTCGCCGGGCAGCCGGTCAAGGACCTGCCGGGCGGTCAGCGCGCCGTCGGCCGCCCACAGCGCGGCCAGCACGCCGCTCTCCAGCTCGCCGCGGGCCCGCCTGCCGGATGCCTCGCTCTCCCGGTCGCGCACCGCACCTCACCGTCCTCGGTCGCCCGGCGCCTCAGCCTACCCGCCGGTCTACTACGACTTGTACGAGAATGTACGGTGCCGGGCCGTTCGCTGATCAGCGGGCGGTGGTGCGGACCCCGTCCAGGGCGATGGCGAGCACGCGGTCGCGCTGGGCGTCGTCGTCGAAGGCCGTCGCCGTGATCCCGGCGACCATCCGCAGCAGGTCGACGAAGTCCATGTCCTTGCGGGCCTCGCCGGCCGCCTGCGCCCGTTCGAACAGCGGTCCGCCGGCCCCGTGCATCGACTCCCGGCACGCCTGGAAGATCTCCGACTCGTCGTTGAGCGCCTCACGCACCGCCCGCTTGGTCACCATGTACTCGGTGAACCGCCGCAGCCATGTCGTCAGCGCCTCCCACGGCTCGAGCCCGGCGACCTCATCGGCGACCCGGCACAGTTCGTCGACCTCGTCCGCGTACACGCTCTCGAAGAGGGCCCGGCGGGTGGGGAAGTTGCGGTACAGCGTGCCGATGCCGACGCCCGCGCGGCGGGCGATGTCCTCCAGGGACGCGTCCGCCCCGTGGGCCGCGAACGCCTCGCGGGCCGCGTCCAGCAGGGCGTCGAAGTTGCGTGCGGCGTCCTTCCGGTGCGGTCGCCGCGACGCCACGATCTCGCCGACGGGGAACGTCACGGATGCCTCCTGAACATGACTCTGGACGTGACTGATACGGAGGGTTGCCTCCGTTACTTGAAGCGGAGGTGTGCCTCCGCTAGAGTGGAGGCGTACCTCCACTTTAGCAGTGCGGGTGCGCCCGCCGTGGATCCACACGGCCCGCGCATCCACCCACCACCTTTCCTTTCCTTTCCTTTCCGCGACCGCTCACCGCGGCCGTCGGCGTGCCCGCAGCCGCCCCACCGGCGCCGGGCCCGTACGACCGTGGCCAGAGAACCCCGGCCGCACCCCGTTCGTTCGGAGAGGCACGTCCATGCCCCGCAAGTCCACCCGTCTCACCTTCGCGGTCCTCGCGACCGGCGCCGGTGTGTTCTCCATGCTGCAGTCGCTGATCGCGCCGGCCCTGCCGACCGTCCAGCACGCGCTGCACACCTCGCAGTCCACCGCGACCTGGGTGATGACGGCCTACCTGCTGTCCGCCTCCGTCTTCACCCCGATCCTCGGCCGCGTCGGCGACCTGGTCGGCAAGAAGCGCACCCTCGTCTCCGTACTGCTCGTCGTCCTGGCCGGCTGTCTGCTGGCCGCGCTCGCCCCGACCATCGGCGTGCTGATCGTCGCCCGGGTCGTGCAGGGCGTCGGCGGCGCCCTGTTCCCGCTGTCCTTCGGCATCATCCGCGACGAGTTCGAGGCCTCCCGGGTCAGCGGCAGCATCAGCAACCTGTCCGCCGTCATCGCCGCGGGCGGCGGCATCGGCATCGTCGCGGCCGGACCGATCGTGTCCGCGCTCGACTACCGCTGGCTGTTCTGGATCCCCGTGGGCGTCGTCGCGGTCACCGCGCTGATCGCCCTGCGCTACGTCCCCGAGTCGCCCAACCGGGCCCAGGGCAACGTCAGTTGGCTCGGAGCCGGGCTGCTGTCGGCCTGGCTGGTGGCGCTGCTGCTGCCGCTGAGCCAGGCGAGCGTCTGGGGCTGGGGCTCGATCAGGGTCGTCGGCCTGTTCGCCGCCGCGGTCGTGCTGTTCACCGCCTGGCTGCTGTCCGAGGCCCGCTCCCGCACCCCGCTGATCGACCTGCGCGTGATGCGGCTGCCCGCCGTGTGGACCACCAACGCCGCGGCCCTGCTGTTCGGCGCCGGCATGTACGCGCTGTGGTCCTTCCTGCCCGGCTTCGTCCAGACGCCGAGCTCCGCGGGATACGGCTTCGGCGCGAGCGTCACGACGTCCGGACTGCTGATGCTGCCGATGCTGGTGGCCATGTTCTTCTCCGGCATCCTCAGCGGCCGGCTGGAGCCCGTCGTCGGTGCCAAGTCCCTCCTCGCGACCGGTGCCGCGCTCGGCGCCGTCGCCCTCGGCCTGCTCGCCGCCTGGCATGACGAGCAGTGGCAGATCGCCCTGGTCTCGGGCGTGTTCGGCCTCGGCATCGGCCTCGCCTTCGCCTCCATGGCCAACCTGATCGTCGGCAGCGTCCCGGCCTCCCAGACCGGCGCCGCGACCGGCATGAACGCCAACATCCGCACCATCGGCGGCTCCATCGGCGCGGCCGTGACCAGCGTCCTGGTCACCGGGCACCTCCAGCCCTCGGGCCTGCCGTACGCCTCCGGCTACACCCACGGCTTCGCCCTGCTGGCGGCGCTGTGCCTGGCGGCGGCCCTGGCCGCGCTGCTGGTGCCGACGGCACGCGCGGGCCGCCCCGGCCCCACGGCCCGGGCCGCCTCCGTCCCGGCGGAGGCCGAGGTCGAGGCCGAGGCCGAGCCGCGGACGGTCACGTCCGGCTCCGCGAGCTGACGCCCGGAGCCACGCCCACCGGGCCCGGCGGGAACACCGTCCCGCATACGGTAAAGTTGACCTGCCTGATCGCCCGGGTCACCGTGCGAGAGGCACCGGGACGTGGCGCAGCTTGGTAGCGCACTTGACTGGGGGTCAAGGGGTCGCAGGTTCAAATCCTGTCGTCCCGACGGTGTTCACCAGCGGGTCTGCCGGAAACGGCAGACCCGTCGCCGTGTACGCCGGTGCGCTCGCACGTGCGCCGTCCAGGTCTCCTCGCTCGATGCGGCTCTGCAGTTCCTCCAGGGCCCACCGCGGTCCGGCCTCGCCGCGCGCCGCGAACGCGCGCTCGCGTGGCCACACGACGACCGCGGCCCTCCTGTACCAGTGATCCAGGGGGAACTGGTCCCTGCCGTACACCAGCAGCGCGTGCGGCTCGGCCCGCAGCAGGGTGGTCGCCGGGAGAGCGAGCTCGACCCGGAAATGCTCCAGCGCGCCTCTCAGCAGCGTCGGCCAGGAGGGGCCGGCCAGGGTGTGGAGTGACCCCCGGGATTCCGACCCCCGTAAGAGGTCGCCGGGGGGCGGCGGGCAGCCCATGGGACGGGTCCTTCCGCCGGGAGACGGAGACGCACATCGGTCCGGCGGCAGGACGACCGGGGGAGCCGCGCCGTCTACGGTTCAGGCGTGAGCCAACACGGAGCGGAAACGGCCGGAGTAGCCTTTCCCGGCCAGGCGATCGACCGGCGAGCGGTCGATGCGATCCTCGACGCCAACGCGGAAACGGCGCTGGTCGAGGCGCTGTTCGGCAGACTGGGGGTGACACGGGCCGCGGAGATCGACTTCGCGGACACCCGGGCAGGACAGCCATGCACCTATGCCGCGGGCCTGCTCTCGGCGTGGGGCCGGTTCGGTGAGCACGCCGACAACCCGGTGACGCTGGGCCACAGTCTCGGCGAGATGACCGCCCTGGTCTACGCCGGCGCCATCGACCCTCTCGACGGCCTTGAGCTGATGTTCGAGCTGGGGCAGGTCGGCCATGAGCAGGACCGTATACGTCCGAGCAGACTCGTCGTCCTGATGGGACTGGACCCCAGCGAGGTGGACTGGGTGTGCCGGCTCGCGGCGGCCGACACCAGCGGAGTGCTCGAACCGTCCGGATTCAACGGGCCCGCCCAGACGATCCTGTGCGGTGACGCCAAGTCCGCGCAACTGGCGGGTGACCTGGCCAGGAACCGTGGCGCGGTGGTACGGCTGCTGCCGATCCGCGGCGCCTACCACTGCTCGCTCATGGCGGAGGTACTGCCCCGCTGGCGCTCGGCGGTGGAGCGGGTGCGGTACCGGGATCCCCGTATCCCCGTGGTGTCCAGCGTGGACGGCCGGCGCCGGGTCAGCGCGGACGGACTGGCGGATCTGCTGACCCGGTGGCTGCTGCTGCCGGTGCGATGGAGCGACGCCATCACCGCGGCCGGAGAGGCCGGTGCCCGTGCGCTGTGGGACGCGGGCCCGGGGGACATCCTCCGCAACGTGGCCCGTCGGGGTTCCGCACTGCCCTTCGTACGCCTCGAATCGCTGGAGGTGCCATGAGCGGCCCCATGCTGCTCGCCTGGTCGGCCCGCGACGAGCGGGCGGAACCGAGACTGAGACGGAAGATACTCGACGAACTCGCCCGGCACCCGGGACATTCCGAGCGGCTGGACCGACTGCTCGACGACCACCGGGATCCGGACCTCCCCGTGCGCGGGGTGGCGGTGGTCAATGGTGCGGATCCCACGGATCCCACGGATCCCACCGATCAGGCGCTCGCGGCGGTCCGCGACGCCGCCGTGCGCACGGTCGCCCGGCACGGGCCACCTCGGCCGGTCGCCCTGATGCTGGACGGCCATGGAGCCCAGCACGTCCGCATGGGCGCCCAACTGTACGGGGCCGAGCCCGAGTTCACGCGGTGGATGGATCATGTGTTCGCCGCCTTCGGCGCGCACGGCGGCGTGCTGCGGACCGACTGGCTGGCGGAGCACCCCGTCATCCCCGTCGACGCCGCCGAACGCGGACAGCCCCTGCTGTTCGCCCTGGGGTACGCGCTCGCCCGTACTGTCGAGAGCTGGGGTGTGCGGCCGGCCGCGCTCGTGGGCCACAGTGTCGGCGAGCTGGCCGCGGCAGCGGTCGCCGGGGTCATCGACCCGGCGGACGCCGCGTCACTGCTCGCGGCGCGCGGCGCCGCCTACCGCGACGCGGTACCGGGCGGGCTGCTGGCCGTGGCGGCTCCCGCCGGGCAGCTGACCAAGTTCCTCGACGGCGAGGTGTGCGTAGGTGTCGTCAACGGGCCGCATCAGACCATGCTCGCCGGTACCGAGGAGGGACTGGACAGCGTGGCACCACGCCTGAAGGCGGCCGGGTACACCGCTATCCGGGCGCGGATCCCGTTGCCGTTCCACTCCCCGCTGCTCGCGCCGCTCGCCGAGACATCGCAGGCGGCTCTGGCAAGGACGGTGCTCCGGCCGCCAGGGACCGACGTCTACTCCACGATCACCGCGCGCCGGCTGCGGCCGGAAGAGGCCACCGACCCCGCCTTCTGGTCGGCGCAGGTGTGCCGCCCCGTGCTGTTCGGGCCGGCCCTCGACGCGCTGTTGAGCGAGCGGGACGTCCTCCTGATCGAGGCGGGCCCGGGCCGCATGCTGACGAACCTGGCACGGCGTCACGCCGCTGTCGTGGAAGGGCGCAGCGCCGTCGCCGCCATGCTGCCGCAGCGCCAGGGCGGGCCCGGCGCGGACCGCCGTGCGCTCTTGGACGCCGCGGCGGCCTGCTGGCTGGAGGGGCACCCCCTCGACTGGCGTGCCGTGTCCGTTCGGGGGGACGTCTCCCACTCCGGTAGGAGGCAGGGAGCCGTCCCGCCGACGGGCGACAGCCGTGACGTGCCCGCCTAGTGTCTTCCCTGTTCCGCGGTGGACCGGAAGTCGGGAGTACGACGACCGGACCCCCGGCCGCGGATGACAGTCCTGGGCCGACGCCCGGTGGATCTCGTGCACTTGGAATCCGGTTCCCGACTCGCCGGATCCCGCCTCAGCACCACTCGTCACCACGCTTCTCATCACCACGCGTCTCAGGAGGAGACATGCAGCGTTATGCCGTCACGTTCCGTGTTCGTCCCGGTACGGAGGAGGACGTCGCCGACCTGCTGGCCAGCTACGACCCGCCCAACCCGGAGATCGACGCCGAGACCCGGCTGCTGAGCACCTCGGTGTTCATGAAGGACCAGCAGATCGTGCGGATGATCGAGTTCGAGGGTGACTTCCGCAAGGTGATGGCCCACCTCTCGCAGGACCCCAGCATCCAGTACGTGGAGCGGGAGCTGGACAAGTACCTGGTCGACGAGGACCGCCGGGACATGTCCAACCCGCAGGGCGCCAAAGAGTTCTTCACCCGCGCGCTGATGCGGACCGTCACCACGCGCGTCCCCGAGGGCTACGGCACGGTGAAGCCGGCATGAGCGACTCACGCGTATTCCTGGTCACCGGTCCCACCGGGGACATGGGGGAGGCGGTGACGGCTCGGCTGGCCGCCTCCGGTCACCGGCTGATGCTGGCCGCCCGCAACGAGGCCCGACTGAAGGAGATCGCCGAGTCCGCGGATGCGGGCGACCGGATCGCCACCGTCGTAGCGGACACGACGGAGCCGCTGCGGGCCCGGCAGGCCGTCTCCGAGACGATCGACCGGTTCGGCCGTATCGACGGACTGGTCCATCTCGTCGGCGGGTTCCACATAGGCCCCGTCATGCTCACCGACCTCGACGCCTACCAGCGCATGTACCGGGCCAACGTGCTGTCCGCGGTGGCGGCCACGCAGGCGGTGCTGCCGCAGCTGGAGGGCGGCGGCCATCTGGTCTTCCTGAGCTCGGTGCTCGCGAGCGAGCCCTTCCCGGGCTTCGGTGCGTACGCCGCCGGCAAGGCCGCGCTCCAGGCCTGGGTGAAGTCCCTGTCCCACGAGGTCAAGGGCCGGGGCGTGCACGCGCACACGGTCGTGATGACGATGGCCGACACCCAGCGGGCGCGCGCACAACGGCCGCACATGAACTTCGAGCAGGCGACCAAGCCGACCGCCGTCGCCGACGTCATCGACTTCCTGGTCGGCCCGGGCGCCGACGGCATGTACGGGGCGACGGTGCCGGTCCTCGGCAAGCTGGAGTTCACCACCTCCCTGATGGCGGCCCCGCCCGGGGCGCCGAAGCTCGACCGGCTGTGAGTGCCGATGTTCATCGACATTCACGGACATCTCAGCCCGCCCGGTGAGAAGGGCGGCGGCCCGCCGAGTCTGCGTGACCCGGAGGCCGTCATCGCCCGAAAACGGGCGCTGGGCATCGAGCTCACCGTGATCGGCAGCCCGGTGGGGGCAGGCGTGATGCTGCCCCTGCCGGACATCGACAACTACCGGCAGACCGCGGACCAGGTACGGGCCCACAACGAACTCATGGCCGAACTGGTCGACCGTCACCCGCAGTCCCTGCGCACCTACGCCTACCTTGACCCGACCGGCGACGAGCGCATGCTGACCCAGGCACAGGAACTGCTCAAGGACTGGCGGTTCGTGGGCTTCGTCGTCAACTCCAGCATCAACGACGAGTATCTGAGCTCACCGCGCGCCGAGCAGTTCTTCGCCATGGCGAGCGAACTGGCCGTGCCCGTACTGCTGCACCCGCCGGCCCGGCCCGTCGGCGCCGCGAGCCTCGGCGACTTCGGCATGGTGGAGCACGTCGGACGGTTCAACGACGTCACCGCCGGACTGGCCGCCCTGCTGCGCGCCGGCGCGCCGCAGAAGTACCCCGGCCTGGTGCTGGTGGCGGCCGCGGGCGGCGGGGCTGTCGCCCAACTCGCCGAGAAACTCGATCTCGCCGCCGTACCGCGAGGCGGCGGCGAGCCCGAGTTCCTCCCCAGCGAGGGACTGCGCCGGATCCACGTCGACACCTCCTGCCCCAGCCCGCACAACCTCGCGGCCAACCTGGCGGTGCTCGGCGCGGACCGGGTCCTGTTCGGTACCGACGCACCGCCTCTGATGGAGGCGCTCGAACCCACGCTGCGCCTGGTGACCGGGGCCGGCCTGTCCGCCGCGGATCTGGACCGCGTCACCCGCCTCAACGCCCTGGAGCTGTACGGCCTGCAGTCCTCGCCCACGCCGGTTTCGTGACCGGATGAACCGGAGAACAGGAGTCGCGGAATGGACAGTGATCCGAATGGACAGTGATCTGAAAGGCAAACGCGTGCTCGTGACCGGCGGCACGCGCGGCATAGGCCGCTCCATCGTTCTGGCCTTCGCCGCGCGGGGCGCCACCGTGCACACCTGCGGCCGCACCGACGGCGAGGCGGCCGCGGCCCTGCGCACTGACCTTGGGCAGTACGGCGGCGAGCACGTCGTCCACGCCGCCGACGTGGCCGACCCCGCCCAGTGCCGCTCGCTCGTCACGGCCGCGACCGAGGCGCTCGGCGGCCTCGACGTCCTCGTCAACAACGCGGGCGTCGTTAGCCACCGCACCCTCGACGAACTCGACGGGGACGAGTGGAGCCGCGTCCTCGACACCAACCTGCGCGGCACCTTTGAGGTGACCCGGGCGGCGCTGCCCGCGTTGGGCGAGGGCGGCTCGGTCATCAACATCGCCTCTGCCGTGGCCATGATCGGCATGGTCGCGCGCACCCACTACACCGCGTCCAAGGCGGCGGTCTACGGCTTCACTCGCTCCCTGTGCAAGGAGGCCGGGCCGCGCGGCATCCGGGCCAACGTGGTGGCCCCGGGGATCATCGAGACCGACCAGGCGGCGGGGCTGACCGGAGAGGTGCGCAAGCGGTACGAGGCGCTGGCCGCCCTGGGCCGCCTGGGCACCCCGGAGGACGTCGCCGACGTGGTGCTGTTCCTCGCCGGCGACGGCGCCCGGTTCGTCTCCGGCCAGACGATCGTCGTCGACGGAGGCATCTGATGGGCGACGCGCGCACGGTGCGCGCTGTGCTGACGATGACGGTGTCGCCGCAGGCCGCCGACGCCTTCGAGCGGGAATGGGCGGCCGTCGCCGCCTGGATCCAGCACCAGTCCGGCTGCCTGCGCCAGACCCTGTGCCGCCGGCCCGGCACCGAGGAGATCACCTATGTGATCACCTCCGACTGGTCCGACCGCGCCACCTACCACCGTTTCGAGACCAGCGAACGACAGGACACCGCGACCGCGGGACTGCGCGCCATGCGCACCACGGCGCGCATGGACGTCCTCGACATCGTCGAACACAAGGAGGCCTCATGAGTGTCTACGTCATGGTGTCCGCGCGTATCAAGCCCGGTACCTCGCAGGAGTTCGAGCGGGCCTTCGAGGAGGTGCGCGCCAAGGTCGGCGGCACCCCGGGCCACCTCGGCGAGCAGCTGCTGCGGCACAGCGAGGACCCCGAGCGCTACACCCTGCTCGGGCACTGGGAGAGCACCGAGAAGTTCCTCGCCTGGGAGGACGCCCCCATCCACCGGGAGAACACCGTCCCGCTGCGCCCGTTCTGGGCGGGCGCCGTCGAGCGCGTTATCCACGAGGTCGCCGTCGACCGCGCGAGTACCGAGGCCAGGCCGTGATATCCGGCGACAGCGGTACGACGACGGTCCCGGCCGGGCGCCGGGCCGTCGTCACCGGCGCCGCCGGGTTTATCGGATCCCACCTGTGCGAGGCGCTGCTGGCGGCCGGCTGGCTGGTGACCGGCGTCGACCACCTGTGCGGCCACCCGGCCGAGGTGACCGCCCGCAACCTCCGTACGCTGCGCCCCGACCCGCGGTTCGTGCTGGTCCGCGCCGATCTGGCCACCGCCGAGCTGGAACCCCTGCTGTACGGCACGGACACGGTGTTCCACCTGGCCGCGCGGCCGGGAGTGCGGGCCTCGTGGGGCGAGGACTTCGCCGAGTACGCCGACAGCAACGTCCTGGGCACCCACCGCCTGCTCGACGCGGCGGGGCGCGCGGGTGTCCGGCGCGCGGTGATCTCGTCGTCCTCCAGTGTCTACGGCGGCGCGGAGGACGGCGCGACGGCGGAATCGAGGCTGCCGGCCCCGCTGTCGCCGTACGGCGCGACCAAGCTGATGACCGAACAGCTCGCACTGGCCCACGCCCGCCGGCCGGGCGCGGTCACCAGCGTGGTGGCCCTGCGCTACTTCACGGTGTACGGGCCCAGGCAGCGCGAGGAGATGGCCATCACCCGGATGATCGAGTCCGCGCTCACGGGCCGGCCGTTCACCGTGTACGGGGACGGGCTGCAGCGCCGCGACTTCACCTTCGTGTCCGACGCGGTGCGGGCGAACCTGCTCGCAGCCGAGGTGGACGCACGGGCCGTCGCCGTCAACACCGGCAGCGGTAAGACCGTCACCGTGCTGGAGCTCATCCGGCTCATCGGCGAGGTGGTGGGACGGCCCGTACGGTACGAGCACGGGCCGGCCGCCGACGGGGACGCGCGCAGCACCCATGCCGACCTGACCGCGGCGGCGGAACTGCTCGCCTACGCGCCCACCGTCGATCTGCGCACCGGGCTGCGTCACCAGGCCGAGTGGATGCGCTCGGCCGCCGGGCCGCGTGCGCTGCAGCCGGTAGGCGGGTGACGCCGTATGCTCCCCGCGCTGCGCAACCGCAACTACCGCATGTGGCTGATAGGGCTGTCCGTCGCGAACATCGGCACCTGGATGCAGCGGACGGCCCAGGACTGGCTGGTCCTCGAACTCACCGGCAAGTCCGGGACCGCCCTGGGCACGGTCACCGGCCTGCAGTTCCTGCCCATCCTGCTGGTGGGACCGGTGGGCGGCATGCTCGCCGACCGGCTCCCCCGGCGCAGACTGCTGCTGTGGACGCAGCTGGTGGCGGGGGCGTGCGGGGTCGCGCTGGGCGCCCTCGTCCTCGGCGGGGCGGTGCACACCTGGCACGTCTACCTGATCGCCCTGCTCCTGGGGCTCGTCAACGCGGTGTTCCAGCCCACCGTGCAGGCCTTCGTACTGGAGCTTGTGACCCGCGAGGAGGTGCCCAGTGTGGTCGGCCTGTCCGGCGGTTCCTTCCACGCCGCCAGGCTGGTCGGCCCCGGGCTGGCCGGTGCGCTGATCGCCGCCACGGGCACCGGGCCGGTGTTCCTCATCGCCGCCGCCACGGTGCTCTCGCCCGTCACCGCACTGTTGCGGATGGACCCAGCCGGACTCCACGAGGTCCCGGCCGAACGGAGCGGACTGTCGATGATCGTCGACGGGCTGCGCTACGCGGTACGGGATCCGGGGATCCGGCTGGTCCTCGGCGTCACCGCGTTCGTGGGGACCCTGTCGGCGAACACACAGATCACCAACGCCCTCATGGCGACCAAGGAATTCGGCCGCGGAGCACAGGAGTACGGCCTGCTGGGCTCGGTGGTCGCCATCGGCTCGCTGGCCGGAGCGGCGCTGGCGGCACGCCGCAAGACGGTGCCGCTCTGGTTCGTCGCGGCCAGCGCGCCCGCGTTCGCCGCGGCGAACCTGGTGTCCGGCCTCATGCCGGGCTATGTGTGGTTCGCCGTGGCGCTGGTACCGGTGGGCGTCGCACAGCTGACGTTCATCACCGCCGCCAACTCCAGCTTGCAACTGCGGTCGGCCCCGGAGATGCGCGGGCGCGTCATGGCGCTGTTCATGATGCTCACCATGGGCACCACCACCATCGGCGCCCCGCTGGTGGGCTGGCTCGCGCAGGCATGGGGGGCACGCGCCGCGCTCGTCGGCATCAACCTCGCCGCCCTGCTGGGCGCGGCCTTCGTACTCCTGCTGCACCGGCCCGCCATGAGGTCCCTGCGGGCCGAGGAACACAAGGACGGACACAGGGAGGTCGAGGTGGGGATGACATGAACCCCGGCACGGCACAAGAGACAGGATGCGTGATCGCCGGGGGCGGACCGGCCGGGGTCGTGCTCGGCTGGCTGCTGGCCCGCGCTGGCGTCGAGGTGGTGGTACTGGAGAAGTACGCCGACTTCCGCCGCGACTTCCGCGGGGACACCGTGCACGCGTCCACCCTGCAGATCATGGACGACCTGGGGGTCGGCGACGAGTTCCTGGCCATCCCGCACCAGCGCGAGTCGTCGGTGCTCGCGGTGACCGACGACGGCGAGATGCCCCTCGCCGACTTCTCCGACCTGCGCACCAAGTACCCGTTCATCGCCTACATGCCCCAGTGGGACCTCCTCGACTTCGTCACGTCGCAGGCCCGCCAATACCCCTGGTTCCGTATCGAGATGAACGCGCGGGCGACCGGCCTGATCGAAGCGGACGGCCGGATCACCGGGGTGCGCTACGTGCAGAACGGCACCGAACGCGAACTGCGCGCTCCGCTGACGGTTGCCGCCGACGGGCGGCACTCGGTGCTGCGCGCGGACGCGGGCCTGCCGGTGCGAGAGTTCGGCACGCCGATGGATCTGCTGTGGTTCCGGCTGACGAGGAAGGACACCGACCCCGCCCGCACCTTCGCCCGGCTGAGCCGGGGCAGCATGGTGGCGATGATCCACCGCGGCGACTACTGGCAGGCCGCCTACGTCATTCCCAAGGGAACCGCCGAAGCCTGGTCCGACGCCGCCCGCCTCGACCAGTTCCGCCGGCGGATCGAGACGCTCATCCCGTGGCTCGGCGGCCGTACCACGGAGATCACCTCCTGGGACGACGTGCACGAACTGGACGTACGGCTGGACCGTGCGGAGCGGTGGTACCGCGACGGGTTCCTCGCCATCGGCGACGCGGCCCATGCGATGTCCGTGGTCGGCGGCGTCGGCATCAACCTTGCCGTCCAGGACGCGGTCGCCGCGGCGCGCATCCTCGCCCCGGCACTGATCACCGGCCGGGTCGACAAGCGCCTGCTCGCGCGCGTGCAGAAACGCCGGTCGCTGCCGACCGCGCTGACCCAGCGGCTGCAGCGGACCATCCAGGACCGCTTCCTGACGCCGCTGCTCGCGGGGCAGACCGAGGGCCGGCCGCCGGCCATCCTGCGCGCGCTGTTCCGGCTCGGTCCGCTGCAGCGTGCCAAGGCACGGATCGTCGCGGTGGGGTTCCGCCCGGAGCGGGCGACCGGACTTCCCCAGGTGAAGAAGGAGGTGTACGGCGGTGGCTGACACCCAGGCCGTCGCACGGCCCCCGCTCTCCGTCCGCCTCGGCCGCCTCGCCCTGCGCCAGGGGACGCTGGTGGTCCTGCCCGTGGCCGGGGCCCTGCTGTTGCTGCTGCACGCCCGGTCCGTGGGGACGGTCGGCGGCATCACGCAGTCGACCGCCGCGAGCGGTCCCGATCCGATACCCAAGCTGCTGATGGTCCTGCCGGTGATCCTGCTGGCGTGCCGGGCGTGCGCGGTGCTGTTCGCCCTGATCGGGCAGCCCCAGGTGGTCGGCGAGATCTTCGCCGGCTTCCTGCTGGGCCCGTCGCTGCTGGGCTTCGTCTGGCCCGCCGCGTACTCCTGGCTGTTCCCGGCCTACCTGGCACCGGCGCTGAACGTCCTGGCCCAGGTGGGGCTCGTGCTGTTCATGTTCCTCGTCGGGTACGAACTGGACGTCGGGCTGCTGCGCGGCCGCAGTGAGGCCCTGATGACGGTCAGCCAGGCGAGCATGGCGATCCCCTTCGCCGGCGGTGTCCTGCTCGCGACCGCGATGTACGGGTCGCTGGCGCCGCCCGGCGTGTCCCTGCTGACGTTCGCGCTGTTCATCGCCGTCTCCATGAGCGTGACCGCGTTCCCGGTGCTGGCCAGTGTGCTGGTCGAACGAGGCCTGGACCGGACCCTGCTCGGGGCGATGGCGCTGGCGTGCGCTGCCCTGAACGACGTCGCGGCCTGGTGCCTGCTGGCCGTGGTCGTGGCCATCGCGACCAGTGCCTCGCTCGGCGGGGTGGCCGTCACCCTGGCGCTTCTGTTGGCGTACGTCCTGGTGATGTCCCTGTTCGTCCGGCCGCTGCTGGTCCGCCTGGTCCGCGCCGGCCTGCCACAGGGCGTGCTGCTGCCTGTCATCCTGTCGGCGGTGCTGCTCTCGGCCCTGGCCACGGAGGAGATCGGAGTGCATCCGATCTTCGGCGCGTTCCTGCTCGGCGTGGTGACACCGCGTGGTGAGCAGGACGTGAACCGGGCGATGACACCCGTGCACACCTTCACCACGACGCTGCTGCTGCCGCTGTTCTTCGTCTCCACTGGGCTGCGCACCAGGTTCGGACTGCTCGGCTCGGACCCGCGCCTGTGGGGCTGGTGCCTGCTGGCCCTCGGCGTGGCGGTCATGGGTAAGGGCGTGGGCAGCACCGTCGCGGCCCGCGCGGCCGGCGTCGACCGGCGGTCCGCGCTGTCCCTCGGCGCGCTGCTGAACTGCCGCGGACTGACCGAACTCGTGGTGCTGAGCATGGGGTTGGACCTAGGCGTGATCGACTCGACGGTGTTCGCGATGCTCGTGATGATGACGCTGGTGTCCACCGTGATGACGGCACCCGCGCTCAGCCTGATCGAACGCATGGTGCGGGCCCCCGAGGGATCCCCAGGATCCGCACGCGCCGCGACCTGACCGGCCGGGGGGTCCTTCGGGACCCCCCGGCCGCGTCTCAGGCGAGCTCGCGGTAGCCGCCCCCATGGAACAGCAGCGGCCGGCCGGAGCCGAGGGGATGGGCGGCGACGACCCGACCCAGGACGATGTCGTGGTCGCCGGTCGGCAGCACCTGGTGCGTCAGGCACTCCAACACCGCGTGCGCTCCGCCCAGCACCGGTGACCGGGTCACGCCCGGACGCCAGCGCACCGCGCCGAACCGGTCGTACCCCGGCCGGGCGAACTGCCGGGACAGCTCTTCCTGGCCCTCCGCCAGCACGTTCACCGCGAACGCGGTGGCAGCCGAGAAGGGCTCGTGCAGTTGCGACTGGTGCCGGACACAAAACAGCACGACCGGCGGGGTGAGGGAGACCGAGCAGAACGAGTTGACCGTCATGCCGAGCGGTCCCCGACCGGTCGGCACAGTGATCACCGCGACACCCGTGGCGAATTGTCCGAGGACGGTACGGAGATGGTCGCCGTCCACTTCGGAATCTAGCGCGAACATATCTGTAGTCATATCGCCAGGATAGCTGGGAAATCCCACCGGAGCCTCATCCGGAGAGGGCTTAAGAACTCTCCTCCATACGGGGGAGATATTCCCGCCGCAGTGCCATGGCGGGCGGATGCGGCCGGAGGAAGTGAACCCGGAAAAGGCTCTCTAGAATCACCGGTGAATCCGGAAGGAAAAGGGGGCGAGATGCGAATTCTCTTCACGTGCGTACCGGGAGCCGCGCATTTCCACGCGATGCTGCCGCTGGTCCGTGCGGCGCACACGGCAGGACACACGGTCGCCGTGGCGACCGCCGAAACGTTCGGCGCGGCCTTCACCCGCGAGGGCATCGAACTGCTGCCGTCGGGGGTGGACTGGTCCCAGTCCGACCCCACGTCCCTGCCGCAGTTCCATCAGAGCTCCGGACCCCCGATCAGGGCGTTCGCCGAGGTTGCCGGCATGGGCATGGTCGACGACCTGGTGGCCCACGCCCGCACCTTCGAGCCGGACCTGATGGTGTGGGACGCCATGGAGTTCGGCGGCTGGGTCGCGGCCGAACTGCTCGGCCTGCCGCAGGCCGCCGCCGCCTCAGCGATGGGCACCCCGCGCCCCGTGATGCAGGCGATGGCCGGGGACGCGATCGCGGCCCTGGCCGCCAAGTACCGGCTGCCCGAGGATCCGCAGCTGCACCGCATGTTCAGCCACCTCTACCTGCACCGCAAGCCGCGCACCCTGGACCTGCCCTACGGAGAGCGGCTCGCCCAGGAGTTCCGCTACCGGCCCGACATGTTCGACGCACCGGCACCCCCCGCTCCCGACTGGCTCAAAGCGGCCGACGGGCCGCCGCTCGTCCACCTGTCCCTGGGCACGACCTTCGTCGGCACCCCGGGCGCCCGCGCCGTGCACCGGACCGTGCTGGAGGCGCTGGCCGACGAGCCGGTGCGGCTCGTGGTCTCCACGGGCCGGGGCGCGGACCCGGCGGAGTACGGCAGCGTGCCGTCCAACACCCGGCTGGTCCCCTACGTCGATCACCGTGCCCTGCTGCCCCGCTGCGCCGTGTTCCTCAGCCACGGCAGCTTCAGCTCGATCCTCGTCGCCATCGCCGCTGCCGTGCCGTTGTGCTTCCTGCCGATGGGCGCCGACCAGCCGGTGGTCAGCATGCACCTGGCCAATCTGGGACTCGGCGTGAACCTCGCAAACGTGTACACCCCACCGGCACCGTCGCTGGACCCCGCCACCCTCACCCCGGACGCGGTGCGCAAGGCCGTACGCACCGTGATCGACGACCCCGGGTACGCCGAGGCGGCCTCCCTGGTGCGCGACGACTTCCGCCGACTGCCGCCCGTCTCCGCGGTGGTCGAACGCCTGGAGGCACTGGCCGGCGGGTGAGGGCGGGTGCGGAGAAATCCCCCCGCTTTTTCTGCGCACCATCGCCCTGTCTCCGTCCAACGGGGGAAGGAAACCGTCCTCCGTCGGACACGGGGATTCATCACCGGGGCGGGCGACGGCAGCGGGACGGGAAATTACGTTGTGAATCCAGAGACTGAGAGTCGGACCGAGGGGGTCTCATGCCAGACCGTGCGCTCATTGTCGCCCGGATGCAGCCGGAGAACGCCGAGCACATCGCCCAGCTGTTCGCAGAATCCGATTCCGGCCAGTTGCCGAATCTGCTCGGCGTGCGGCGCAGGCACCTGTTCGGGTACCGGGATCTCTACTTCCACTACGTCGAATTCGAAGGGGACCACCGATCGGCGCTGCGCGACGCCGCCGGCCGGGAGGACTTCCAGGAACTCAGCCGCCGGCTGCGGCCGTTGGTCGACCCCTACGACCCGGACTCCTGGAAGAGCCCCGGCGACGCCCTCGCCGTCGAGTTCTACCACTGGACCCCGGACGGCGGGGGACGCCGATGACCACCACCGCCGAACCGCCCGTCGTCCTCCCGGTTGACGAGCCGAAATGGGCCCGGTGCCGGGGCTGCGGCAGGCCCGCCTACCTGCCACGGCTGCGCCGGGATCTGGGAGTGTGCCGCGAGTGCGGACACCACGGCCGACTGCGCGCCGCTGAGCGCCTCGACCAGCTGCTGGACCCCGGTTCGTTCACTCCGTCCGGCACCAGCTACCGCAGCGTGGACGTGCTCGGCTTCACCGACTCACGGCCCTACGGGGAACGGCTGCGCGCCGCCCGGGAGCGGACGGGGCTCGACGACGCCGTGCTCAGCGGCACCGGCGAGATCGCGGGCCGGCCCGTTCTGGTCGCCGTCATGGACTTCGCCTTCATGGGCGGCAGCATGGGCGCCGCCGTCGGGGAGGCCGTCACCACGGCCGCCGAGCGAGCCCTCGACCTGAGGATCCCGCTGCTGGTGGTCACCGCCTCGGGCGGGGCCCGGATGCAGGAGGGGGCCGTCTCCCTGATGCAGATGGCCAAGACCAGCTACGCCTTCGCCCGGCTGCGCCGCCACGGCGTGCCCAGCATCTGCCTGCTGACCGATCCCACGTACGGCGGGGTCACCGCGTCCTTCGCCACGCTGGGTGACATCCTCGTCGCGGAGTCGGGTGCGGCCGTCGGCTTCGCCGGTCCCGAGGTGATCGCCAAGGCGACCGGGAAGCGGTTGCCCGACGGGTTCCAGCGCGCGGAGTACCTTCTCGAACACGGCATGCTCGACCGCGTCGAGCCGCGGACAGGGCTGCGCGGACTGCTCGGTCGGCTGCTGGCCCTGCTGGCCGGAGACCCGGCGACGGACGACGCCGGGGCGGCCCCGGCGGACGCGGAGCCGCTGACCGACCCCGAGGCCCTGGCCGCCCGGCCCGCCTGGGACACCGTGCGCACTGCACGCGACCCGCGACGGCCCACCACGCTGGATCACATCGGCATGATCGCCGACGACTTCGTGGAACTGCACGGTGACCGCCTCTACGCCGACGACCCATCCGTGGTCGGCGGCCTGGCGGCCGTGGGCGGACACACCGTCATGCTGATCGGCCATCAGAAGGGCCACGACACCCAGGAACTGGTCCGCCGCAACTTCGGTATGCCCCAGCCCGAGGGCTACCGCAAGGCCCTGCGACTGATGCAACTGGCCGACCGGCTCGGCATCCCGGTCGTCACCCTCGTCGACACCCAGGGCGCCTATCCGGGGCTTGGCGCCGAGGAACGCGGACAGGCCTGGGCGATCGCCGAGTCGATCCTCGGCATGGCCGAACTGACCGTTCCCGTCGTCTCGGTGATCCTCGGCGAGGGCGGCAGCGGCGGTGCGCTGGCCCTCGCCGTGGCCGACCGGGTGCTCATGCTGGAGAACGCCTGCTACTCCGTCATCAGCCCGGAGAGCTGCTCGACGATCCTCTTCGGCGACCCCTCGCACGCGGCCCCGGTCGCCGAGGCGCTCCGGCTGACCGCGCCCGAACTGCTGCGGCTCGGCGTGGTGGACGCCGTACTGCCCGAGCCTCCCGGCGGGGCGCAGGCGGCGCCGGCCGTCATGGCGGCGACCCTGCGGCACGCCATCGTCCAGGCCCTCGACGAGCCGCCCGCCGCCCGGCCCGGCGAGCCGGGACGGTCGCGGTACGAGAGGTTCCGGAGGCTCGGCACTCCGCATACGGACACAGGGGATCACGATGACTGACCGGGCGGGGACGACCGACAGGACCGGAGCGAACGGCGCGGCGGCAACCAGGATCATGCTGCCCGACACCGCTCAGGACCGCGACGAGCAGCGGCTGAGGCTGCTGCGCGAGGAGATCGGCAAGCTGGTCCGCGACCTGCCCGGCACGCTCACCGCGGTGACCGGACGTGTCGGCGAGGCGCAGCTGGAGGTCGCCTGGACCACGGCCGCAGCCGCGCCGTCGGCCGCCCCCGGGGCGCCGACCGAGCCGGCCCTGCCCGCCGAGCCGCAGCCCGTGACGGGCCGGGCCGTCACGGCCCCGCTGGTCGGGACGTTCTACCGGGCCCCCGAGCCCGGCGCCCGGCCGTTCGTCGAGGCCGGCGACCGGGTCGTGGCCGGCCAGACGATCGGAATCGTCGAGGCGATGAAGCTGATGAACCACGTCGCCTCCGAGTGGGACGGCGTGGTGACCGAGATCCTGGCCGAGGACGCGATGGCCGTGGAGTACGGACAGGTACTCCTGCGCATCGAGCCGGACGAGACCTGAGACAGGGCTGGGGGTGTCATGTTCCGTAAGATCCTGATCGCCAACCGGGGCGAGATCGCGCTGCGCATCGCCCGTGCCTGCCGGGAGCTGGGCGTGGCCAGCGCCGCCGTGTACTCCACGGCGGACGCGCGGTCCGCGGTGGTGCGGTACGCGGACGAGGCCGTGCACATCGGCCCGCCACCGGCCAAGCGCAGCTACCTCGACGTGCCCAACGTCATCGAGGCGGCCCTGAAGTGCGAGGCCGACGCGATCCATCCCGGATACGGATTCCTGTCCGAGGACGCCGACTTCGCCGAGGTGTGCCGGGACAACGGCATCACCTTCATCGGCCCGCCCCCCGAGGTCATGCACCGCATCGCCGACAAGGCGACGGTGCGCGGTCTGATGGCCGGGGCGGGGCTGCCGGTGCTGCCGGGCTCCGATGGCGCCGTCGCCACCCTCGCCGAGGCCCGGGAGATCGGCGACGCGATCGGCTTCCCGCTCGTGATCAAGGCGGCTGCGGGCGGCGGCGGACGCGGGATCATGGTCGTACACGAGCCGGACGACCTGCCTGCGGTCTTCCGGGAGACCCGCGCGACGGCCCAGGCCCTGTTCGGCGACCCGAACGTCTACGTGGAGCGGTATCTGCCCGCGGCGGCCCATGTCGAGGCGCAGATCCTGTGCGACGGCCGGGGCACCGTCCTGCACCTGGGCGAGCGCGACTGCTCACTGCAGCGGCGCCGGCAGAAACTGGTCGAGGAGACGCCCTCGCCCCGGCTGTCCGCCGGGCAGCGCGAGGAGATCGGCCGGTACGCCGTCGCCGCCGCCCGCGCGGTGGGCTACAGCGGCGCCGGAACCGTGGAGTTCCTCGCCGACGAGGCCGGCCGACTGACCTTCATGGAGATCAACGGCCGTATCCAGGTCGAGCATCCGGTCACCGAGATGGCCACGGGCATCGACATCGTCGCCGAGCAGATCCGGGTCGCGGCCGGGGATCCGCTCAGCCTCACCCAGGACGACACCGTGGTGCGTGGGGTAGCGATCGAGTGTCGGATCAACGCCGAGGACCCGGTGCAGGGGTTCAGACCGACCCCCGGGACGCTGGCCGTGTTCCGGCCGCCCGCCGGGCCGTTCATCCGGACCGACTCCGGCTTCGCCGAGGGCGACACCGTCCCCGCCCACTACGACTCGCTGCTGGCCAAGGTGATCGCCTGGGCGCCCACGCGCGAGCAGGCCGTCGCCCGTCTCACCCGCGCGCTGGAGGAGTTCCAGGTGGAGAGCGGGCAGGTGGCCACCACCATCCCCCTCGTACGCGATCTGCTGGCCCAGCCGGAGTTCCTGGCGGGGACGCACTCGACGCTGTTCGTGGACCGGTTCCTGGCCCGGGCGGAGGACGCGCGATGAGCCGACTGGGACTCACGGCCCTGCTCCCCACCTGCCGCGACGGCCGCAACGTGGTGCTGGTGCTGCCGGTGGAGCGGCTGTGCGAGACCACGGTGCGCAGCGCTGCTGCGTACACCCGGGGCCGGGGCGGGATCCTCACGTTCGCCCTGATCATGCCGTGGCCGCCACCGATGAGCGCCGGCGCGGTGGCGCTGCCCTACGGCGAGCTGTGGTTCGACTACGAGCTGCGCACCGACATGGAGCTGTCGCAGATCCTGTACGACACCGATGTGGCGTGGACCCTGGCCCCGGTGTTCCACGTGCCGCGCGACATCCCGAACCTGGCCGGATCCGTCGGCGCCGGCGTCGTACTGATACCGGACAGCGGCCGTTCGGGCTGGTTCTCCACCGCCCGGCGCAGGGCGCGCCGGCTCGCCGCCGAGGTGTCGCGGCTCACCGGTGCCGCGGTGCACTCCGTGCCGGTCCCGTGGCACGAGCCGGTCATCCCGAAGGACTCGCCCGTCTGATCCCGTGGCACACCCCGGTGCTCCGCCGTGGGGCGGAAAGGAAACCGGCCGCGCGGAGGAGAAGGAATTCCGCCGCACGGAGGAGGTGGAATTCCATCAGGCGAAGGAAGCGCCCGAACTCGTTTGTGCAGTAATTTCTTGTCCAGAGAAAGGGGAGGGTTGATGTCGTCCAGTGGCCCCACGAAAAACGAATCTGATTTCGACGTGGTGATTCTGGGATCGGGAATCGCCGGTTCCACGCTCGGGGCCATTCTGGCCCGCAATGGAGCGTCGGTCCTGCTGATCGACGCCGGCACCCATCCGCGGTTCGCGGTGGGCGAGTCCACCACCCCGCACACCCTGGTGCTGTTCAAGCTGCTGGCCCGCCGCTACGGCGTACCGGAACTGGAGATGCTCACCTCCTACGAGAGCTGCATCCAGGAGATGGGCACCTCCAACGGCATCAAGCGCCACTTCGGGTTCATGGTGCACCACGAGGGACAGGAGCCCGACCCGCGTGAGGTGAACCAGTTCAACGCCCCCGCGAAGCTGAACCAGACGAGCCATCTGTTCCGGCAGGACAGCGATGCCTACCTGTTCTACGCCGCGGTGCGCTACGGCTGCACCGCCATGCAGGGCTACTGGGTGACCGACGTGGAGCTCGGCGACGACCAGGTGACGGTCGTCGGCCAGGACGGCAGGCGGCACACCGCGCGCTACCTCGTGGACGCCAGCGGGTTCCGCTCGCCGCTCGCGCAGAAGCTGGGGCTGCGGGAGGAGCCGGCCCGGTTCAAGCACCACTCCCGTTCCCTGTTCACCCACATGGTGGGCGTGAAGACCACCGACGAATGCCTGCGCATCCCGCTGGAGGAGATGCCCCCGGTGCCGTGGTTCCAGGGCACCATGCACCACATGTTCGAGCGCGGCTGGTTCTGGGTCATTCCCTTCAACAACGAGCCGCGCTCCCGCAACCAGCTTGTCAGCGTCGGTCTCACCTTCGACGAGCGCCGCTACCCGAAGGCCGCCGATCTGACGCCCGGCGAGGAATTCGCCCGGCACGCGGCCCGTTTTCCGGCGGTGGAACGGATATTCGCCGACGCCCGCCCGGTACGGGAATGGGTGTCGACCAACCGGCTGCAGTATTCCTCGTCGCAGACCGTCGGCCACCGCTGGTGCCTGATGTCGCACGCGGCGGGATTCCTCGACCCGCTCTTCTCCCGCGGAATATCCAACACGGCGGAGGTCATCAACTCACTGGCCTGGCGGCTGCTCGCCGCGCTGAAGGACGACGACTTCTCGACGGACCGGTTCGAGTTCGTGGAACGGCTGGAGCAGGGCCTGCTCGACTTCAACGACGCGATGGTGAACAGCTCCTTCGTCTCGTTCGACAACTACGAACTGTGGAACGCCGTGTTCCGCGTATGGGCGTACGGCGGAGTCCCGGGCAACCTACGCCTGGAACGGCTCATCGACGCCTACGAACGGACCGGCGACGACAGCGTCTTCAACACGCTGGAAGACGGCCCGAACATCGGCCTGTGGTGGCCGGACCAGCCCGACTACCGCGAGCTGTTCGACCACATGGTCCGGCTCTGCGACCAGGTCGACGCGGGCACGCTCGACGCGACGGAGGCCGGCCGCGACCTGATGGACCGCATCGCCACGGCCGACTTCGTCGCCCCGGGCTTCGGCTTCCGCGAACGCGACGCGCGGTTCGTCACCCCGACCAAACAGATGCTCAAGGACATGATGCGGTGGATCGCCACCGACGCCCCGCAGAACATGCGGCACCTGGCCCAGGGCGCGAGCTTCGGGCCGCCTGGGGCCCATTGAGGGCGGGCCTCGGCGGCCTGCCGGCGCGGTGGGCCCCGACGGCCCGCTGAGCGCGGTGGGCCGGGCGCCTGGTCCCGGGGGCGCCAGGGCTGCGGTGCGCCCGGTTCGGAGGTGCCACGGTCCGCGGTGCGCCTGGACCGGGGAGCGCTTCGGCTTGGGGAATGTCCCGGACTGCGGGGGCGCGCCTCGGCCGCGGAGAGCCTCGCTCCGGGGAGCCCTTCGGGTCGGGGGCGCCATGGACCGCGGTGTGCGCCTGGTCCGGGGAGCGTCTCGGTCCGGCGCCCCTCGGCTCGGCGAGCGTCCGGACTGCGGGGCGCCTCGGCCCTTGGAGCGCCCGCCCCGCGGAGCGCCCCCGGTCCGCTCCCGCCCTGCCGTGACCCGCGCCTTCCGGGCCCACGGCCTGTTCCACGGCCTGAATCATGACCCGTTCCGCAGGCAGATCCATCGCTGCAGCGAAAACTGACCAACCGCCAGTTCTGGCCAGGCCCCCTGTCAGACCCGCAGCACGACCCCACCCCGTTTCCGCCGAAGGAGAACCACCCATGGATGTCCCCGTTTCCGACCAGGACATGATCGGCATATTGCTTGCCGTCGGCGCCGACCGTTCCATCACCGTCGCCGACCTCGACAGCACCTTCGAGCAGCTCGAACTGGACTCGCTCGCGCGGGCCGAGTTCGCCGCCAAGCTGAAGGAGCGCACCGGCGTCGACGCCGAGGAGCAGACCACCGCGGACGCCACGCCCAACGCGGTGCGCCTGACCGCCGGCGGTGACACTTCCGTCACCACAGGACGGTGAACCGAAGCATGCCCGGACACACGGACAACGAGATCGTCGTCGACGCGCCCCTCGACTTCGTCTGGGAGATCACCAACGACGTACGGTCATGGCCGGACCTGTTCACCGAGTACTCCGCCGTCGAGGTGCTGGAATCCGGCCCCGACACGGTCACCTTCCGGCTGACGATGCACCCGGACGACGACGGGAACGTCTGGTCGTGGGTGTCGCGTCGCGAGACGGATCGCGCCTCCCGCACCGCGCGGTCCCAGCGGATCGAGACCGGCTTCTTCGAGTACATGCACCTGCGCTGGGTCTACGAGCCGACCGAGGACGGACGGACCCGGATGCGCTGGCAGCAGGACTTCACGATGAAGCCGCAGGCACCCATCGACGACGCGGCCATGCAGGAGCGTCTGAACCGCAACACTGCGGTCCAGATGAAGGCAGTCAAACACGCCCTCGAGGCGCGCCGTTGCCGCGTCGTCGGCGTCGACGACGTACCGGCCAACCGCCGGCGCGGCGCGGACCTGCGCACCCAGCTGTCGCCTGCCACCGTCGGCACGAGTTGCGGGTTCTCCGGGACCGTGCGGCTGGAGCCCGGCGAGGTGATCACCGAGCACTACCACCCGTACTCGGAGGAGTTCATCCACGTGGTGGACGGGGAACTCAGGGTCGACCTGGGTGAGGAGCGCCGGACCCTCGGTGCCGACCAGGCGGTGTTCGTGCCCAGGAACGCCCGGCACCGCATCGTCAACGAGTCGGACGCCGTGGTCCGCGTGGTGTTCTTCCTCGGCCCGCTCGCGCCCAGGCCCGACCTCGGTCACGTCGACACCGAGACCTTGGCCGAGTGGCAGGCAGGGGCCGCGGTATGACCGGCAACGGCGCCCGTCGCCCGCGAAGAGTCGTCGTCACCGGCATCGGCGCCGTGGCGCCCGGCGGCAACACCCGTGAGGACTTCTGGGCCAGGATCGTCAGCGGAAAGCCGGCGACCCGCCGGGTGACGTTCTTCGACGCCTCCGAGTACCGCTCCCAGGTCGCGGCCGAGGCCGACTTCGACCCGGTCGCGGCGGGCCTGACCCCGCAGGAGATCCGGCGCAACGACCGCTACGGACAGTTCGCTCTCGTGGCCGGGTCCGAGGCGGTGTCCGACGCCGGCCTGGATACCGGTACCTGGGACGGCGACCGCGCCGGCGTGCTCCTCGGCAGCGCCGTCGGCGCCACCATGAGGCTGGAGGACGAGTACGTCGTCCTCAGCGACCACGGCCGCCGGTGGGAGGTCGACGGGCGGTACGCGATGCCGTTCATGTACTCGGTCTTCGTGCCCTCCGCCGTCGCCACCGAAGTGGCCATCAGATTCGGCGCCCACGGCCCGTCGGCGGTGGTGTCGACGGGCTGCACCTCGGGTATCGACGCCATCGGCCTCGCCGCCCAGCAGATCGAAGAGGGCACCGTGGACGTGATGCTCTGCGGCGGCAGCGAATCGCCCATCTCACCGATCTCGTACGCCTGTTTCGACGCCATCCGGGCCACCAGCCCGCGCAACGACGACCCCGAGGGCGCTTCCCGGCCCTTCGACGCCGACCGGCAGGGATTCGTCATGGGCGAGGGCTGCGCGGTGCTCGTCCTGGAGGAGCTGGAGCACGCCAGGCGGCGCGGGGCCCGCGTCTACTGCGAGGTCACCGGCTATTCGAGCCACGCCAACGCCTACCACATGACCGGCCTGCACCCCGACGGGGTGGAGATGAGCCGGGCCATCGACGAGGCGATGGCACAGGCCCGGCTGAACCCCGAGGACATCGGGTACATCAACGCGCACGGCTCGGGCACCAAGCAGAACGACCGGCATGAGACCGGCGCGTTCAAGCGCAGCCTGAACGGAGCGGCGTACCGCATCCCCATCAGCTCCATCAAGTCGATGATCGGTCACTCGCTCGGGGCCATCGGCGCCCTGGAGATGGCCGCGTGCGCGCTGGTGATCGATCGGGACGCCATCCCGCCGACCGCGAACCTGACCACGCGGGACCCCGAGTGCGACCTCGACTACACGCCGCTGACCGCACGCGAGGCGCATGTCGACCACGTCCTGTCCGTCGGCAGCGGCTTCGGCGGCTTCCAGTCCGCGATGGTCTTCTCCCGTCTGAAGGAGCTGTGACGCACATGCCAGCGACGACCGAAGACCGCCGCCGGGCGGTGATCACCGGCATCGGAGTGGTGGCGCCGACGGGCCTCGGCGTCGCCGAGCACTGGAAAACCACCCTGGCGGGCCAGTGCCGGATCGCGCCGTTCACCCGCTACCCGGACACCTCGCCGATCCGGCTGGCCGGCCAGGTCGAGGACTTCGACCCGGCCGAGCTCATCAGCAACAAGTTCCTTGTACAGACCGATCGTTGGACCTGGTTCGCCCTCGCCGCGGCCGACTACGCCCTCGCCGACTCGGGGCTCGACCCGGCCACCCTGGACCCGTTCGAGGTGTCCGTGGTGACCGCGAGCGCCTCCGGCGGCAACGAGTTCGGGCAGCGGGAGATCGAGGCCCTGTGGGCCCGTCACCCGTCCGCCGTCAGCGCCTACCAGTCCATCGCCTGGTTCTACGCGGCCAGCACCGGCCAGATCTCCATCCGCCACGGCCTCAAGGGCAGTTGCGGCGTCCTCGTCGCGGACAGCGCCGGCGGCCTCGACGTGCTGGCGCAGGCCCGTCGGAACATCGAGCGCGGCGGAGTCGCCGTCGTGGCCGGCGGCACCGAGGCACCGCTCACCCCGTACGCGCTGGTCTGTCAGAACGACCTCGGCCGCTTCAGCCGGGCGTCCGAACCGGCCGCCGGCTACCGGCCGTTCGACTCCGCGGCGGCGGGCTATGTCCCCGGCGAGGGCGGCGCCGTGCTGGTCGTCGAGGAACTGGCGGCGGCCAGGGCACGGTCGGCCTCCGTCTACGCCGAGGTGCTGGGACATGCGGCCACGCACGACGCGTACCACCACTACGACCCCGCACCGGACGGGCGACAGCTCGCCCGGGCGATGTCCGAGGCGATCGGCAGGTCGGGACTGACGCCCGAGGACATCGACGTGGTCTTCGCGGACGCCGCGGGCGTCGCCGACGCCGACGCCGCCGAGGTGCGGGCCCTGCACACCGTCTTCGGCGACCGGGCGGCGGACGTCCTCGTCACCGCGCCGAAGTCCATGGTCGGACGGCTCTACTCGGGCGGCCCACCGCTGGACGTGGCTTGGGCCTGCCTCGCCCTCACCCACGGAGTCGTACCGCCCACTGTGCACCTCGACCCCGCGTCCGCCGGGCACGGCCTGAACTTCGTGGTCGAGCCGGTGCGTCCGGCACGGCTGCGCACGGCCCTCGTTGTGGCCCGCGGCGTCGGGGGCTTCAACAGCGCGCTGGTCCTCGCCGCACCCGGCCCCGCCGAGGGCCCGTCACCCGTGCACACCGAGGAACGATGAGGAGGAGTGTTCCGATGGCCGACGTCATCACCGCGCCCTTGCCGGAACTCGACCCCGACGGCGTGTTCGCCCGGCGAAGCGGTCACGAGCAGGTGGTGTACTGCCAGGACGAGAGCAGCGGACTGCGGGCCATCATCGCCGTGTACTCCACGGCGCTCGGCCCGGCACTGGGCGGCACCCGGTTCTACCCCTACCGCGACGAGACGGCCGCGCTCGGCGACGTTCTGCGGTTGTCCCGGGCGATGGCCTACAAGAGCGCCGTCGCCGGACTGGATCTGGGCGGCGGCAAGGCCGTCATCATCGGGGATCCCGCGCGCGTCAAGACGGAGGCGCTGCTGCGCGCCTACGGCAGGTTCGTGCAGGCCCTCGGCGGCCGGTACGTGACCGCGTGCGACATCGGCACCACCGAACGGGACATGGACGTCGTGGCCCGTGAGTCGCAGTATGTCACCGGGCGCAGCCGGGAGGCCGGCGGGGCCGGCGACTCCTCCGAACTCACCGCGTACGGGGTGGTGCAGGCCATGCTGGCCGCCGCCGAGCACGCCTGGGGCGAGGCGGACCTGACCGGCCGGCGGATCGGCGTCGAGGGCGTGGGCAAGGTGGGCCGGCGCCTGGTCGGCCATCTTGTCGAGGCCGGCGCCTCGGTGCTGGTCGCGGACCCCGACCGCGCCTCCGTGTCCGCCGTACTCGCCAGATATCCGCAGGTGACCGCGGCGGCCGACGAGCACGCGCTGCGCCGCGCGGAGATCGACCTCTACGCCCCCTGCGCGCTGGGCGGATGCCTCGACGAGTCCACTGTTTCGGAGCTGCACGCCGAGATCGTCTGCGGCGGTGCCAACAACCAGCTCGCCACCGAACGGGCGCAGAAGCTCCTGTCCGACCGCCGGATCCTGTACATCCCCGACTACGTGGCCAACGCCGGCGGCCTGATCCAGGTGGCCGACGAGATCGGCGGTTTCGCGTTCGGCCGGGCGAAGGCGCGGGCGGCCCGGATCTTCGACACCACCCGCGCGGTGCTCGGCCGGGCGGGCGCCGACGGCATCCCCCCGGCGGTCGCCGCGGACCGGCTGGCACAGCAGCGCATGTCCGAGATCGCCGCCCTGCGGTCGATCCATCTCACTGCCTGACAGCGACGAGGACACGGGAGGAGACGACGATGTGGAGCTCACTGCTGACGTTCCTGGGCCTGCTGGGCACCGGAATCCAGGCGGGCGCACTGCTCATGGTCCTCTACGGGGTGTGCCCGACCTTTCGGCAGCTCTCCGTACCGGAATGGATGCCGTTGCACGTCTCGCTGGACCGCAGCATCGAGCGGTACATGCCCGCCATCAACCTGACGACGGGCGGGGCGACCCTGCTGCTGCTGTTCACCGCACAGGACCCGGCCGTGCGCCTGCTGCGAGGGCTCGCACTGGCCTGCAACATCGCGCTGGCGCTGATGTCCGAACTGGTCAACGTCCGCATCAACAAGGCGATCGCGCGGCGCGTGGCCGCGGCGGCACCGGCCGCGCCGTCCGCCACCGGCGGCATCCTCACCGGCTCGCGGCCCGACGAGGCGGATGAGCGGCAGCTCATCGCGGTCCGCGAGCGCTGGATCCACTGGCACCAGTGGCGAACCGTCGACATCGTCCTCGGGTTCGCCCTGCTGGTGGTGGGCGTCCTGGTTGCGTCCGGCTGAATTCGGACGCGGCCCGCGAAATCCGCGGCATCCTTCGCCCCGACGGGCTCGCCCTCGGCCGGACGGCCGCAGCCCGGGCGACCACAGCGGGTCCGGTCCGCCGGGAGAGCCCGCCCACGGACCTGGGGGAACGGTCCCGTAAAGCCTCCCGCTGATCTGGAGAACCCGCCCCCAGACCCCGGAGCGCCCGCCCGCCGCCCCGGGAAACAGCCCCGAAGACCCCTCCCACACCCAAAAAGTTGGAGTACGCGTGAGAATCACCGTCATCGGATGCGGCTACCTGGGGGCCACCCACGCGGCCTGCATGGCCGACCTCGGGCACGAGGTGCTCGGCGTGGACGTCGACCAGGAGAAGACGGCCGCACTCGCGGAGGGACGGCCGCCCTTCTTCGAACCCGGCCTCGCGCGGATCCTGGAACGCGGCGTCGGCACGGGCCGACTGCGGTTCACCGATTCGTACGCCGATGCGGCCGAGTTCGGGGAGCTGCACTTCCTGGCCGTCGGCACCCCCCAGCGGCCCGACGGACGTGCGGACCTGCGGCAGCTGACCTCGGCGGTGGGCGAGCTCGCCCCCCACCTGCGGCGCCCCTGTGTGGTGGTGGGGAAGTCGACGGTTCCGGTGGGTACGGCCGAGGCGCTGACCGGCATGCTCCGGCAGCTGGCACCGGTGGGCGGGGCGGCCTCGCTCGCCTGGAGCCCGGAGTTCCTGCGGGAGGGCCACGCCGTCGAGGACACGTTGCGCCCCGACCGCCTGGTGATCGGACGGGCCGAGGGCGACACACGCTCGGCCGCGGCCCTGCGCGAGGTGTACCGTGCGCTCGTCCTCGCCGGGGTGCCGACCGTGGAGACCGACCTGGCCACCGCGGAACTCATCAAGACCGCGGCCAACTCCTTCCTCGCCACGAAGATCTCCTTCATCAACGCCATGGCGGAGGTCTGCGAGGCCGTCGGTGCGGACGTGGGGCAGCTCGCGGACGCGCTCGCCCACGACTCGCGCATCGGCGGGCAGTTCCTGCAACCCGGCCTCGGCTTCGGTGGGGGATGCCTGCCCAAGGACATCCGCGGCTTCGCTGCCCGTGCCGAGGAGCTCGGGGCCGGCCGGGCGCTGGCCTTCCTGCGCGAGGTGGACGGCATCAACGTCCGGCGGCGCGAGCGGCTGGTCGAGCTCACCGTGCGGGCCTGCGGCGGCACGCTGGACGGCCGCAGGATCGGCGTGTGGGGCGCGGCCTTCAAGCCGGGCACCGACGACATCCGGGACTCGCCCGCCCTCGCGGTCGCGGCGGCCCTGCGCGAGCGCGGCGCCGAGGTCGTCGTATACGACCCCAGGGCCCTCGACAACGCGCGCAAAACCTTTCCGGGCCTGGAGTATGCGGAGTCGGCGACGGCCGCGGCCGAGGGGACGGACGCGCTGCTCCACCTCACCGAATGGCGGGAGTTCGGCGCGGTCGACCCCGCCCCGCTGGCCGCACGCGTCCGGGCGGCGCGGCTCGTGGACGGCAGGCCGGGCCTGGACCTGGACCGCTGGCGCGGCGCGGGCTGGACCTGCGACGTGCTCGGCCGCGGAGAGCCCCGTCCGGAGACGGCAGTACCGAGCCCGGACGGAAAGACGGAAGTTGACGTGTAGGAACGCTATATGTACCGTCGCTACTGATCGATCGGCCCATCGGCCCGTCGTACGCACGGGCCTACGGCCTCGCACCGGGAGAGGAAGACAATGGGGGCTCTTGGACTCGCGCGGCTGGAATTCGCGATCACGGTGGTCTTCCACTACTTGCTCGTCGCCCTGACACTCGGCCTGGTCCTGCTCGTCGCCATCACCTACACCCGATGGGTGCGCACCGGTGACCCGGTCTTCGAGCGCATGACCCGCTTCTGGGGACTGCTGTACGTGGTCAACTACGCGGTCGGCATCGGCGCCGGCCTCGCGATGGAGTTCCAGCTGGGCATGAACTGGTCCGGCCTTGAGGACGCGGCCTCCGGGGTGTTCGGCGCCCCGCTGGCGGTGGAGACCGTGGTGGCCTTCTTCGCCGAATCGACCTTCCTCGCCCTGTGGATCTTCGGCAGGCACCGGCTGCCGAAGAAGACGCATCTCACGGTGCTGTGGCTGGTCGTGGCCTCCGCCTACATGTCGGCTGTCTGGGCGCTGATCGCCAACGGCTTCCTGCACCACCCCGTCGGCTACCGGAAGCACGGCCCGGTACTGGAACTCACCAGCCCCCTCGCCCTGCTCACCAATTCCAACGCCTGGATAGCGATCGGCCACATCGTCGGCGCCGCCGTCCTGACCGGCGGATTCTTCATGCTCGGCGTCACCGCCTACCTGCAGCGGCGCGGGCGCGCCGAGCGAGAGTTCCTGCGCAGGTCGTTCCGCACCGGAGCACACGCGGCCTGCTGGGGCGCCGTCATCACGGCCGGCCTCGGTGCGCTCCAGCTCGAGGTGGTCACCAAGAGCCAGCCGGTCAAGTTCGCCGCGTTCATCGACTCACAGGAGAAACTCGCCGTGTACGCGGCGCAGTTGAAAAAGCAGTTCGGGCAGGTCGACATGCCGCCGGCAACGCTGGTGCGCTACGCGGCGCTGACCATGATGGTGATCGGCCTGATCGCCCTCATCGTCGGAACCTGGTCCCTGATCGCCGTCCGCAAGGACCGCATCCTGGCCTCCCGCGTCCTGACCTGGCTGCTGATCCCGATGATGGCCCTGCCCTTCGTGGCCAACAGCGCCGGCTGGGTCTTCCGCGAGGTCGGCCGGCAGCCGTACACGGTCTACCAGCTGCTCAGCACCGAGGAGGCACTGACGCCGTCGCTCACCGTCGCCGAACTCACCGTCTCCCTGGCTGTGTTCGTCACCGTGGTGGCCGTACTGCTGGTCCTCGACTGGGTCCTGCTGGCCCGTATCGCCCGGCGCGGACCGGCCGAGGACACCGGTCTGTGGACCGGCAGCATGGCGGGCGACCTGCCGTCCGACCCGCAGGACGACCGCGACGTCGCTGTACTGGTCTGAGTACCGAAAGAGGAGAGACAGGCAATGGGATACGCCACGCTGTGGCTGTGCGCCTTCGGGGTGCTGTTCACCGGTTACCTCGTGCTCGCCGGCATCGACTACGGAGTCGGGCTCGTGCTGCCGCACGTGGCGCGCGAGGACGGCGAACGCAGGCTCGCACTCAACGCGGTGGGCCCGTTCTTCCTCGGCAACGAGGTGTGGCTGCTGGTCGCCGTCGGCACGATGATCGGCACGCTGCCCGGCCTGGAATCACGCCTGCTGACCGGCGCCTACCCGCTGGCGATCGTCGCGATGGTGGGCGTGGTCGTGGTGAACGTGTCCGTGCAGCTGCGCAGCCGCAGTACGGGCTCGGGGGCGCGTTCCTTCTGGGACGCAGTGGTCTTCGGCGGTGCGGCGGCCGCGGCCTTCGGCTGGGGCGCGCTGCTCGCCGCGCTCGCCGGCGGCGTCGACCTGGACGCCGCCGGGTCCGTGACGGGCTCGGCGGGTTCGGTGACGCCGCTCTCCCTGCTCGGCGGGGTGACCGCGATGGTGCTGTTCGCCGCGCACGGGGCCGTGTTCCTCACCGCGCGCGCCTACGGGGCGGTGGCGGAGCGGGCCCGGCGCGCGGTGCCGGTGCTGTCCGCCGCGGCCGGTCTGCTTCTCCTCGCCACCCTGGTCGTCGCCATGTCCGGCGGCCTTCCCGACGGGGCCTTCCGGCATCCCGTGTTCGCGGTCGTGGCGCTGTTGGGTGTCCTGGCCGTACTGGCGGTGGCGGTGTGGTGCACGAGCCGCGCCGCCGCCTGGCAGGCGTTCGCCGCGTCCGCGACGGCCGTTGCCCTGGCTCCGGTGGCGGTCGTCGCGGGCAAGTACCCGGCACTGATCACTCCGCGAGGGTCCGGTCTCCGCGCCCCGGCGACCGAGGAGCTGGCCGGCTCCAGCACGTCCCTGGCCCTGATCACCTGGACCGCAGGTCCGGTGCTGCTCCTGGTCATCGCCGTCCAGGCCTACGCGTGGTGGATCTTCCGAGGCCGCATGACAAGCCGCTCCCCGGTCTTCTACTAGAGGCATCCGCTGAAGCGCGCCCCATAGGGGCGCGGGGCTGTACCGATATGCGGCTCCGCCGCGTGGGTACGACCAGCCACCACGCACCCGCAGACGACGCACCACACCCGGAGGAACCTGGCAATGAGCAGCCGAGGAGGAGGGGGCGGCGGCCCGTTCGACATCCAACGCATCCGCCGCGTGTCGGCACTACGCCGCTTCCTCGTGCTGCGCACCGCAAGCGCCCTGGCCGGCGCCGTACTCACGGTCGCCCAGGTGCTGGTCGTCGCCCGCGCGATCACCGGCGGGCCCGTGAGCCGCGCCCTGCTCGCGACGGCCGCAGCGGTCCTGGCCGGCCGCTGCACGCTCGCCTGGTCGGACCGGTGGTCGGCAGAAACAGCCGCCGCCCGTTGGAAACGGCAGCTGCGGCTCGACGCCACCCAGGCCGTACGCGAGGCGGGCGTGCGGGGCGACATGTCGGCGGGCTCGCTGACCACCCTGCTCACTCACGGGGTCGACTCCGTCGACGGCTATGTCACCGGTCCGCTCGCGGCGCTGCCGGACGCGATGGTGAGCCCCCTGGTGATCCTCGCCGCGCTCTTCGTCCTCGACTGGCCCTCGGCACTGGTCGTACTGGTCACCCTTCCCTTCGTGCCGGCGCTGCTGGCGCTCGTCGGTCTGTACACCCAGGCCCGGGCCCGGCACCGGCTGCAGGCCATGCTGCGGCTGGGCACCCAGTTCAGCGAGGCCGTCTCCGGGCTCGTGACGCTTCGTCTGCTCGGGCGGCAGGAGCATACGGCCGTACAGGTGCGTACGTCCGCGGAGGAGCACGGGCGGATCACCATGAGGGTGCTGCGGCTGGCCTTCCTGTCGTCGTTCGTGCTGGAGACGCTCACCTCGCTGTCGGTGGCGCTGATCGCGGTCCCGGTCGGCTTCCGGCTCCTGGACGGCGCCATGAGCCTCGAGTCGGGCCTGGCCGTCCTGCTCCTGACCCCCGAGGCGTACCGGGCGCTGCGCGTCCTCGGCACCCAGTTCCACGCCGCGCAGGACACACACGCGGTCCTCGACCAACTGGAGGGTCTGTCCCGCGACGCAGCGCGGCCCGCACCCGCGCCCGCCCGCACACGCCCCCCGGGACCCGCCCCGGACCCGGCGGACGGAACGCTCACGCTGCACGACCTGGCGGTGGGCTACGACAGTCCCGTGCTCACCGGGGTCTCCATGGAGCTGCTGCCGGGCCGCAGGTACGTCCTGACCGGCCCGAGCGGCGCGGGGAAGAGCACCCTGCTGCGGACCGTGGCGGGGGTGCTGCCACCGCTGGCCGGTCACATCCGTTCGGGAGCCGTGAACCTCGGCGACGTCGACCCGGATTCCTGGACACGTCGGCTGGCGATGGTGCCTCAGCGCCCACACCTCTTCCACGGCACGGTCGCCGACAACCTGCGCGTCGCACGGCCCGACGCCGCACGGGACCGCATGTGGCACGCACTCGAACAGGCCGGAGCCGCGGACTTCGTACGCCGGCTGCCGGACGGCCTGGACGCGCCGGTCGGAGACCGCGCCGCCCGGCTGTCCGCAGGGGAGCGGCAGCGGCTCGCCCTAGCGCGCGCCCTTCTGCGCGAGCCCTCTTTCCTGCTGCTGGACGAGCCGACGGCGCGCCTGGACGGCGAGTCCGAGGAACGGGTGCTGGGCGCTCTGCAGCGGCTGGCGGGTTCCGTCACCCTCCTCGTCGTCACCCACCGGCCGGCGGTGGCCGAGGCGGCCGACGCACTGATCGAGGTCGGCGGCGGCCGGGCCGTGTTGGCCGGGGACACGTCCCGGACGGGAGCGAGATGACCACGGCCGATGGAACGCGGCTGAGCACGGCCTCCGCCCCGGAGCCCCGCGACATCGGCGCCGCCACGACGGGTACCGCCTCGGGCGCCGGGCACGGAGCGCTGCTCGCCCGGCTGGCGCTGGCCACCGGGGCCGCGGCCGCCTACGAGGCCTCGCTCGTGGCCCTGACCGCCACGGCGACCTGGCTGCTGTGCCGCGCGGCCGGACAACCGCCGCTGAGTGTCCTGGCTGTCGCGGTGGTGCTGGTCCGGGCGCTCGCCATCGGCCGTGGCGCCTTCCGCTACGCCGAGCGGCTGGCCGGGCACGATGCGGTGCTGGCGCTCATGGCCCGGCTGCGCGGACGCTTCTTCGAGCGGCTGGTGCCTCTGGCCCCCGGCAGGCTGCCTGGGTACCGGACGGGCGACCTGCTGGCGCGGCTCGCCTCCGACGTGGACGCGGTACAGGAATTGCTGCTGCGAGTGGCGCTTCCGGCCGTCGCCGTGCTGTCGGTGGGGACAGCGGGCACGGTGTGGGCGATGTACCTGCTGCCGTCCGCCGGTCCGGTGCTGGCGGCGGGCCTTGTGCTGGCAGGTGTGGTCCTGCCGACCGTGGCCGCCTTCGTCATGTACCGGACCGACGTGGCGCTCGCCGCCGCCAGGGCCGATCTGGCGGCCCGTACGGTGGACCTCGTCGAAGGGCTGGAGGACCTCCTGCTGAACGGCGGGCAGGAGACCGCGCAGCGATGGGGCCGGACGGCCGCCGATGCCGTCGCGGCGCTCGAACGCGGCAGGGCCCGGTGGCTGGCGGCCCTGACCGCGGCCGGTCTCCTCGTCCAGCTGACGACCTGTGCGGCGGTCGGCTGGACGGCATGGCATGGCGGACTGGACCGGGTCATGGCCACGGTGCTGGTCCTCACCAGCCTGACCCTGCTGGAGGAGGCACTTCAGCTGCGCGCGGCGGGGGAACGCCTTGGCACCCTGACCGGCGCGGCGCGCAGGGTGGCCGAGGTGTTCCGGCTTGAGGTCACTGACGAACCCGCACAGCCGGTCCCCGCGCCCCCGCCTCCGGTGTCGCTCACGTTGACCGACGTGAGCGTCACCTACCCCGGAGCGGCGGCGCCCGCGCTGTCCGGGGTGACCCTTTCGGTGCCGGCCGGTGCGCGAGTGGCGCTGGTCGGTCCCAGCGGATCGGGCAAGAGCACGGTGCTCGCGCTCGCCCTGCGGCTGATCCGGGCCGACCGGGGCCGGGTCGCCGTCTGCGGGGTGGACATCGGGGGGCTCGGCGGCGCCGGACTGCGGCCGGGACTCGTGGGCGGCCTGGTCCAGGAGGCGACCCTGTTCACCGGCTCCGTCCGCGCCAATCTGCTGCTCGCCGACCCGCAGGCCACGGACGAGCGGCTGATGGAGGTACTCGCGCGCGTCGGTGCCGAGGATTGGGTGCGCCGGCTGCCCGACGGGCTGGGCACCTGGATCGGGCAGCGCGGCGATCGGCTGTCCGGAGGCGAACGCCAGCGTCTGCTGCTGGCACTCGCGCTGTTGTCGGATCCGGCGCTCCTCGTGCTCGACGAACCGACCGAGTCCCTGGACCGCGCCACCGCGGACGCCGTGCTCGCCGACACGCTGGCGGCGACCGCGGGCCGTGCGGGCCGGACGGTGCTGATGGTCAGCCATCGCCTGCACGGACTCGAGGAGTTCGATGAGATCATCGTGCTGGAAGGCGGCAGGATCACCCAGCGGGGTCCGCACTCCGGCCTCGTGGCCGAACCGGGCCACTACCGGGATCGGTGGCACGCCGAGACGGAGAAAGGCTTTTGACCGCTCACCGCGGCTGGGTAAGCTGAGCCGAGTGGCGCAGCAGATGCTGACCTTGTCACATATACTGCCGGTTTGGTGGGACGGGGTGGGGGACATCGACCGGACCTGGACGATCGACGTCTATCTGGCTCAACTCGACGGCCGCTTGCGCGGACCGCGCGCATGGCGGCGGCGCGTTCTCGACGAGGTTCGGGACGGCCTGCTCTGCGAAGTCGAGGGCGGCCGCTCCGAGCCGGAGGCCGTCAGCCGCTGGGGCCCGGTCGGCCTGGTGGCGGCCGAGTTCAACGAGTGCGGGCGGATCGTGCGCTGTCGCAGGATGGCCCGAATGATCCTCCGCGGGGTCCCTTTCCTCGCCGTTGGCTGGCTCCTGGCGGTCGTACTCAGCCCGGACCCCTGGGCCGGAGAGCCCGGGTTGATCCGCTGGGTGGCCCCCGCCCTCTTCGCCTCGGTGGCGGCGACCGTGGCGGGTTCGTTCTGGCTCCTGCGCCGGGCGCCGACCGCACGACGGCCGATGGACGGCGTGGCCGGCGTCGCGACGGGCGTGGTGCTGGCCGTGATGTGCCTGTGTGTTTTGCTGGTCTACCGCCTGGATGCCTCGCACGGACACATGTTTTGGCCTGCGGTCTGCTTTTCCGGCACATTGACCGTCGGATTGCTGATCGGAGTGTTTTTTGAGGCCCGCCGACTAATGACGGAGATGCTGCCCCCGATTGGTGGTTGACATCATCCCATCGCCAGATGGCGGTCATGTTAACAAGTGGTCGCGGTCGTCTGCGGCCGGTCGAAGAGAGGTTCCAGAGGAATAGGATCGGCCGCCCGAACCGGAAGACGTCTTCAGGGTAAAGGGAATCCGGTAAACCGCGAGGAAATCGGAGATCAGGTCGGTTCTTCGCTGAGCACGACCGAGCGCATGGTCGCAATGATCTCCCGCCAATTGGCCCGCGTCTCGCGCAGGGCACTCTCGCCCGCCGGGGTGATCTCGTAGACGCGGCGGCGGCGACCGGCCGAACTGTCCCAGCTGCTGCTGATCAGATCCGCGTTCTCCAGCCGGTGCAAGGCTGGATAGACGGTGCCGGACGGCAGGTTCACCGTGCCGTTGCTGCGTTCGCGCAGTGCCGCGATGATGGCGTACCCGTGCATCGGTGCGTTGTTGAGAACAGCGAGCAGCATGCCGTCCAGGCTGCCCTTCAACTCCTCCGCTCTCATGTGAAGGGATCCTACACGTCGGCTGATGTGCTGTCCATGTTCGAAATGGCGGACTGATCGACCGCAGGAGGTTGGATTCCCCCGCCGTTCGGAGGAGGTTATAGATCCATTGGTGGATAGCGGAGGCGAGTTGTCGAAAGTACACTGACGTCTGGAAAATGTCGTGATCGTTCGTCACTGCGGGGGTTTCCTTGGAAACAGTGATCTCCATGCCGCTTTTCCAGCTGGTTCCGTTGCTCTTTCTGTCTCTGGCGCTGGGACTCCTCGCCGGGCGCTTAGCCGACCGCCTCCCCGGGCACCACCGATTCATGGTGACGCTCTGTGGCACCGTATTCATCGCGACCATGCCGCTGCTCATGCTGCTGCTCGCCGAACACTGGTCCGTCGGCACGTACGCGGTCGGCGCCGCCCTGCTCTGCCTGCCCGGTGCGGTGGTCTTCGTGACGGTCCTTCTCCGGTGGAAGGACCGGCTGCGACCGGGCGCCAGGCCCATGCCTGCCGTGGCGCTGGAGCGAGCGCCCTTTCCCGGCCGCCCGCCCGGGTACGCGGAGCTGGCGAGCCGGCTGCACGACACCGTCGGGCAGGGTTTGACGGCTATCGCCATGCAGGCCGGGGGCGCCGACGAGAACGACCACCGGTTGCGAGTGATCGGCGAGACCGCCGCCCACACGATGGTGGAACTCCGCAGGGCCATGGGACACCTCCGCGGCGAGGAGCACAGACTCGGATCCGCCGACGAGTGCCTCGTCGACGTGGTGAACCACCTGCGCCGGACCGGCCTGGCCGTCGTGTTCCGCAGCCGCGGCACCGACGAACACCTGCCGGCGCCACTGCGGGCCGTCGTCATACGGGTGGCCCGTGAGTCGCTGACCAACGCCCTGAAGTATGCCCCCGGATCGACCGTGCTGGTGGAGTTCCGCGTCGACCGCTGGGTCCGGCTGCGTGTGTGGTCGCACCACCGTCCGCCCCTGCCCCTCGGCCGGGCTCACCACGTCGGCACGCCGGCACCCGACCCGACACCGTGGTCGGGCGGACAGGGGAGCCGCTCGATGCAGCGCCTCGTCGCAGAGCACGGTGGCTGCCTGACGACCGGCGCCGGCGAAGGCGGCTTCACCGTACTGGTCCACCTCCCGCTCTCCCGTAGCGCCGGCGCCCCCGTGGCGTCGACGACAGGCTGACCGCGTATCCGCTCACCGGTCGCCCGTCATTCCGACGTCATTCCGATCCCACCCCATATGACGGGACTGCAGTCGTGGAACAGATTGATGTACTGATAGTCGATGATCACCCGCTGGTGCGTGACGGCATCCGCATGGCCATCACCGGCCAACCGGACATCAACGTCACAGGAGAGGCGGACAGCGGCCTCCATGCCGTGTACACGGTGCGCAAGGCGAAGCCGGACGTCGTGCTGATGGACGTATCGATGCCGCCCGGCATCAGCGGGATCGAGGCCAGCCGGATGCTGCTGCTCGACCCGGTCACCGTGGACACGAGGATCGTGATCCTCAGCGTGCACGTGGACGAGGACACGCTCTTCGAAGCACTGCGCTGCGGAGTGAGCGGTTTCCTCCTCAAGGACTCGCCGCCCGAGAGGATCCTCGAGGGCATCCGTACGGTGGCCAGTGGCGGCTCCGTCCTCTCACCCGGGCTCATATCCACCGTCATAGCCGAGTTCGCGCGAAGACCGACGGTCACACGCTCTCAGGAAGATGGGCTGGAACGCCTCACCTCCCGGGAGTTCGACGTTTTCAAGCTCCTGGTCTGTGGCTACCACAACGAGGAGATCGCGAAGCTCCTCGTGGTCGCGGAGAGCACGGTGAAGTCGCACGTCCAGCGGCTCTACGAGAAGTTCGGGGTGCGTGACCGGGTGCAACTGGTGATCTATGCCTATGAGCACGGCCTGATCAGCCTGGGGCAGTCCGCGTGGCAGAAGCGGTCCGACCGCAGCTCCGATGCCGCCGGGTCGGCCCCCGTCGGCGTACTCCCGCGGGAGTAACCCCACGGTCGGTGCATCCGCGGGAGTAAGGGCGCTTTACGACGTCGGCTCGATGTGCCGGCGCAGGGAGGGCGGGAGCCTGGATGCCATGGACACGCTACGACCCGGACCGCGACTGCGGCCGCGGAAGCCGACCGTGACCCGGCGGCCCGAGAATTCCCGCTCCCGTCTCTGGATCCCATGGGCCGTGATCGGCCTGTGGGTGGCGCTGGTGGCGCTGGCCCTGCCGTTGGCCGGAAAGCTGGGCGGGGCAACCACCGACCAGCAGGTCGACTATCTGCCGGCCAGCGCCCAGTCGACCCAGGTGGCCCGGATCCTGGACTCGATGCCCGGCGGCGGAACCACCGACCTGGTGCTGGTCTACCAGCGGGCCGGCGGCCTGACCGCGGCCGACCAGGCGGTGGCCCGGAACCGGGCCACCGCCCTGGACCGGCAGTTGGACCTCGTCGGCACGACGCCCCGGACGATCCTGGGCAAGGACAGCCGTACGCTGATGATCCCGGTGTCGGTCGCCCAGAATGCCGGCGACGGCAAGAAGGTGGTCGCCGACGTTCGGGCCCAGCTGGCGCAGGACCGGCACGGCGGGCTCAGCGTCAAGGTCGGCGGCTCGGGCGCGCTCGCCGCCGACATGGACGACACCTACGGTTCGATCGACGGCCTGCTGCTCGTCGTCACGGTCGCCGTGGTGGCCGTACTGCTGATCGCCACCTACCGCAGTCCGCTGCTGTGGCTTCTCCCCCTGGTGTGCACCGGGGTAGCGGCCGTCACCGCGATGGCCGTGGCCTATCTGCTGACCCAGGCCTCCGGACTGACCGTCAACACGATGAGCAGCGCCGTCATGACTGTGCTCGTCTTCGGTGCGGGCACCGACTACGCGCTGCTGCTCATCGCCCGCTACCGCGAAGAACTGCACACCACCGAGCACACGTACCAGGCCATGCTCCACGCGTTGCGGCGCACCGGGCCGGCGGTGGCGACCTCGGCGGGAACCGTGGTCGCCGGCCTGACCGTGCTGCTGCTGGCCGACATGAACAGCACCCGCGCCATCGGCCCGACCGGCGCGGTCGGGGTGCTCTGCGCACTCGCCGCGATGACCACGCTGCTGCCCGCGGTCCTGGTGCTGCTCGGGCGGCGGATGTTCTGGCCGCTGGTCCCGGCCTACGGCACTGAGCCGTCCGCCCGGCACGGCATGTACCACCGGATCGGCGCGCTGGTCACGCGTCGGCGGGTGGTGACCCTGGTGACCGGACTGGTGGTGCTGGGCGCACTCGCGCTCGGCACGCTGAACCTCTCCGGGCGGCTGCGGCAGGAGGACGCCTTCACCCAGCGGCCCGAATCGGTGACCGCCATGCGGGAACTGGCCGACGCGTTCCCCGGACAGAGCAGCCAGCCGATCACGGTCCTCGCGCACACGGCGGACGCGAGGTCGGTGGCCGCCCTGGCACGGAGCACGCCGGGCGTGGCCGAGGTGACGACGGGCCGCAGGGCACGCGGCTGGACGGAGCTCGGCGTCAACGCGGCCGGCCAGCCGGAGAGCCGTGCGGAGACCGCGACCATCGAGCGGCTGCGTACCGCGCTGGGCGACCGGGCCCTGGTGGGCGGTGAGAGCGCGCAGCGCATCGACACCGATGACACCACCGCACGCGACCAGACCGTGGTGATCCCGCTGGTGCTGGCCGCCGTCTTCCTGCTGCTCGCCCTGCTGCTGCGCAGCCTGGTGGCCCCCCTGGTGCTGCTGGGCGCGGTGGTGCTGGTCTGGGTGGCCGCGCTGGGCCTGGGCGGACTGGTCTTCGGACCGCTCTTCGGCTTCAACGGCAACGACCCCTCCCTGCCGCAGCTCAGCTTCGTCTTCCTCGTCGCGCTCGGCGTCGACTACGGCATCTTCCTGCTCCATCGGATGCGAGAGGAACGCGCGGTGCTGCCGGCCCTCACCGCCACGGGCGGTGTCATCGCCTCGGCGGGCGTGGTGCTGGCCGCCACCTTCAGTGTCCTGACCGTGCTGCCGCTGGTGTCGATGGTGGAGCTGGGCTTCGTGATCGCGGCGGGTGTCCTTCTGGACACGTTCCTCGTGCGGTCGTTCCTGGTGCCGGCCGCTGCGCTGCTGCTGGGCCGCCGCCTGTGGTGGCCAGGCACGGAGGCCGCCCCGGCCCCGGTCGCGGCGGAGCCGGAGCAGCACGCCGTGCCGGCCGAACGGGAACATGACACGAGGGGATGACCGTGGCGTCGGCTTCGGCACCGGTCCGTCGGGTGAGGTGGGCGCCGACAGGCCCCAGGAAAGGAAGGCGTGACGCGATGTCGGCCACTGTGAACCCTCGGCGTGTCCCGTCCCTCACCAGGTCGGAGATCCTGGTTCCGCTCGCGGTACTGGTGGTGCAGTCGGTGCTGGCCGCCGTACTGGACGGGTCCAACGGAACACGGCCGGACGCCGTCGGCTTCCTGCTCCTGACTTCCGGTGCGCTACTCCTGGCCTGGCGGCAGCGCGCCCCGATGGGGACGACGTTGGCGGTCGTCGCCGTGCTGGCCGTCTACCACACGGCGGACTACAACCACCTCGCCGCGGTACCGGCCAGTCTGGTGGCGCTGTACGCGCTGGCCCTGTGCGGTCCCCAGTGGCGGACGTACACGACCGTCGCCGCGGCCATCGGACTCATGGTGGGCATCATGCTGGCGAAGTCCCACTCGAACACGGCATGGGACATTCTGCGCAACGGGGGCTGGATCCTGGCTGTCGTGGTGATCGGGGACGCGGTGCGGATCCACCGCCAGTACGTCGCTGCCATCGTCCAGCGCGCGGAGCGCGCCGAACGGACGCGTGAGGAAGAGGCCGCCCGACGTGTGGCGGAGGAACGCATGCGCATCGCGCGCGACCTCCACGACCTGCTCGCCCACAGCATCACCCTGGTCGGCGTGCAGGCATCGGTTGCCGCGCACGTGCTGGTCGAGGATCCCGAACTACTGGATCGGCAGGGCCTGGCCAAGGCGTTGCAGACCATCTCCGACACCTGCCGGGAGGCCCGCGCGGAGCTGCGCACCACCCTGCGCGTGCTGCGTGACGACGAGCCGGACGGCGAGCGCGAGCCGGTACCGGGCCTGGACGGGCTGCCCGCCCTGGCCCGGGCGGCGGAGGCGGCCGGCGCTCTGGTCGGCCTCGACTACACCGCCCCGCCGCAGGTGCCGGCGCCCGTCGGGGTGGCCGCCTATCGCATCGTGCAGGAGGCGCTCACCAACGCCGTGCGGCATGCGCCCGGCTGCCGGGTCCGGGTGCGGCTGATCGCCGACGCCCGGCGGCTACGGGTGACCGTGGAGGACGACGGGCCCCGCCTCGGGCGGGTATCCGCGGACACCACCTCCACCATGGGGTACGGACTGGTGGGCATGCGTGAGCGGGCCCGCAGCGTCGCCGGCACTCTGACGGCCGGGCCCAGCCCGCACGGACGCGGCTTCGCCGTCGAGGCCGAACTGCCGTTCAGTCAGGGCCTGGAGGCCGGCGGATGAACGACGACGCTCCGATCCGTGTCCTGCTCGCCGACGACCAGGCCCTGGTGCGCGGCGCGTTCGCGCTGCTCATCGGGTCTGCCCCCGACATGGAGGTGGTCGGGGAGGCCGCCACCGGCCGCGAGGCGTACGAACTGGCGCGCAGCGCACGCGCCGACGTGGTCGTCATGGACATCCGCATGCCCGAGACGGACGGCATCGAGGGGACTCGCCTCATCGCCGCCGACGAGGACATGGCGGGCGTGCGGGTCCTGGTGCTGACCACCTACGACACCGACGAGCACATCATGGCCGCGCTGCGAGCCGGAGCCAGCGGATTCATGGTCAAGGACACCCTCCCGGCCGACCTGCTGCGGGCCGTGCGCACGGTGGCCGCCGGCGACGCGCTGCTTTCCCCGGGGCCGACCGCCCGTGTCATCGGCCGTATCCTGCGTCTGCCCCAGGCGGCTCCGATACCGGACGGCTGCTTCGACGCGGAACGCCTCGCCTCGCTGTCTCCCCGCGAGCGCGAAGTCCTCACCCTGGTGGCCCGGGGCCTGAACAACACGGAGATCGCCCATGCCCTGTATCTGAGCCCGCTCACCGCGAAGACGCATGTGAGCCGCATCATGAGCCGGCTCGGCGCCCGCGATCGGGCCCAGCTGGTCATCATCGGCTACGAAACCGGCCTCGTCGTCCCAGGCGCCCGGACCTGACCGTGGATGCTGTTGGTCATTCCGGGCCTCCATGACACGGTCTGTCGGCCCTGTGAGGTTGGTCCTGTTTCCTTCTGGTTTGTTGCGCGGTCGGCAGAGGAGGAGCCGTGGGTCTGGGGCGGAGCGGCTCAGACCCGGCAGGACATCTTGGAGACGGTGCGCGAGCTTTTCATCGGGCAAGGCTGTGCACAGGTGACGAGGCACATGGCTCGCTCGGCCGACCTCGCGACCAAGGCGCCGTACGCGAGCGTGGGCACCAAGACGGAGTTCCCGCACGCCCTCTTGGCCACGGATGTGGCGAACCGCGGACAACCGGGCTCTGTGAGGAGGCACTCTGGAGCGAGTACCCGCCTCCGCGGTCGCATGCCTGCGCACGGGAACCCTCGGCAACATCGAATGCTGCGCGTCGTCCATCGACGTGCTCTGCTCCTCCGCGGCGAGCGACGCCATTGCGCTGGAGGCACGGGACCATGTTGTCAGGCAGTACCGCCGCGCGCTTCGCGAAGCCGCGGAGGACCTGGTCGCCATCGGCGTGGTGGCTCCACATGCCTCGCCTATGCCGGAGCAGGATCCTCGAGCATGTCCACAGCGTGGCATCGAGCAAGCGCTCCGCGGCGTCGGGTTCAGGGGCTCTGCAACTGGGGGTCAAGGGGTCGCATAGGTTCAAATCCTGTCGTCCCGACGGTGATGCACAGCGGGTCTGCCGATGACGGCAGGCCCGCTGTTTTTTCGATCCCCGCACGGGTCTGCCCGGAAAACGCTTGGACCGGATGGGTTTGTTCTTGGGACACTCCCATGCCTGACCTGCCCGCACTCGCGACCACTCAGGATCGGAATGGGATTAACCGATGCTCGCGCGGCCGCGCCGCGCAGGGGCTCCGTGCTCCTCGCCCTTCGTTACTACGGACGGGAGCTGTCCCGGCTGCGCCGGATGACGGTGCCCGCGCTGCTGCTGCCCGCCCTCGGCAACATCGGCCTCAACTACCTCGCGCCGCTGGTCGTCGCCAAGCTCGTCGCCCGTATCTCCGACGACCGCGGCATCGGGCTCGGCGCGACCCTGCCGTACGTTCTCGTCTTCGCCGGTGTGATGCTGCTCGCGGAGGGGGTGTGGCGTGTCGGGCTGCACTGCCTCAACCGGCTGGACGCCCTCGGCGTCGAGCACCTCTACGTCCTCGGCATGGACGAACTGTTCGCCAAGGACGCGGCGTTCTTCCACGACAACTTCGCCGGCGCGCTGACCAAGAGGGTGCTCAGCTTCGCCTCCCGCTTCGAGGAGTTCGCCGACACCCTCACCTTCAACATCGTGGGCAGCCTCGTACCGCTGCTGTTCGGCTCGGTGGTGCTGTGGCGCTACGAACCGTGGCTCGTCGTCGGGCTGCTGGTGATGATCGCGGTGACGGCGCTGGGCGTCGCGCCGCTCATCCGGCGCCGTCAGGCCATCGTCGACCAGCGCGAGGAGGCGATCGCCCGGGTGTCGGGCCATGTCGCCGACAGCCTGATGAACATGGAGACGGTCCGCGCCTTCGCCGCCGAGCGGCGCGAGGCCGCCGAGCACCGCAGGCGGGTCGCCCACTCGCGCCGGCTCATGCTCAGGTCGTGGGACTACGGCAATCTGCGCATCGACACCCTGGTCGCGCCGATGTCCGTCCTGACCAATGTGCTGGGCCTGTTGCTCGCGGTCGCGCTCGGCGGGGGCGGACACGGCGTGGAGGCGGTCGTGGTCGCCTTCACGTACTACACCAACGCCACCAAGATCATGTTCGACTTCAACCAGATCTACCGCCGGCTGGAGAGCTCGATGACGGAGGCCGCGCAGTTCACCGAGCTGCTGCTGGTCCCGCCCACCGTCCTCGACCCGGCGTCCCCCGAGCCGCTGCTGCCGGGACCGGCCGACGTCCGCTTCGAACGGGTGGACTTCACCCACGGCGGCGGCGAACCGCTCTTCAAGGGCCTCGACCTGGCCGTGCCCAACGGCACGAAGATCGGGCTGGTCGGCCGTTCCGGCGGGGGCAAGACCACGCTGACCCGGCTGCTGCTGCGGATGATGGACATCGACGCGGGCCGCATCCTGATCGGCGGCCAGGACATCAGCCGGATGCGGCAGGCTGACCTGCGCGGCCTGATCGCGTACGTGCCGCAGGACCCGGCGATGTTCCACCGCACCCTGCGGGAGAACATCGCCTTCGCCCGGCCGGACGCCACCGACGCCGAGATCCGCCGCGCGGCCCGGGCGGCGCACGTCACGGAGTTCGCCGACGCGCTGCCGGACGGCTTCGACACCATGGTCGGCGAACGGGGCGTGAAGCTCTCCGGAGGCCAGCGCCAACGCGTCGCGCTGGCCCGGGCGATCCTGCGGGACGCCCCGATCCTGCTCCTCGACGAGGCGACCAGCGCGCTGGACTCCGAGAGCGAGATCCTCGTCCAGGAAGCGCTGTGGCGGCTGATGGAGGGGCGGACCGCGCTGGTGGTCGCGCACCGGCTGAGCACCGTCGCCGGCATGGACCAGCTCGTCGTCCTGGACCGCGGCCGGATCGTCGAGCAGGGCACCCACCAGGAACTCCTCGCCTCCGCCGGCGCCTACGCCAAGCTCTGGCAGCACCAGTCCGGCGGCTTCCTGACGGACGACAGCCCGGCGGGCGCCGACCTGCACTGAACCCGGTCCGGGCGGCACCCCGCCCGCCGGGCACCCCGGCCGCACTGCGACGACCCCGGTCGTTCTGACCTCACCACGGACCGGGAGGCGGCCGTCCATGGCGACGACGTCCGCCGTCTTCCGGGCGCACGGCTGCCGGCCCGCATCGGCTCGCGGCTGCTGTCTGAACTCCGTCGGCCGGCCGGCGGCTTGGTGGGCGATGACGGTCCGGCCGGTGCCGAACGGACAGCGCCGGGCAGGTCCACCAAGCTTGTCGACACCGCTCATCTCCGCTGACCTCACCGGGAAAGTCCACCGGGGCGTCCGCGATGCGGGACGCCCCTCTTGACGTGGTTCGCGGTCGGATCGACACTCACTGAGGGAATCCTAGTGAATAGGTAGGGAAACATGAGGCGCCTTGAACCGGTCACCGTCCGCGTGGTCCGTTCGCCTCTTCTGACCTCCCGCCGCCACATCGATCTGCTGCGCGTCTGCAGCGCGATCAGGCCCCAGGGCTGAGCCGCGGCCCTTCCCGCGTCGGAACCGGCCCCCTCGGGGGTGCCCCCCTCCGGCGCTCACGGGTGAGCCCTGTTCCCAGGACCGCCGCCCCATTCCCGCCCGACGTCGCTTCCGCCGCACGTACGTCCGCGCCCGCTCCCGGGGAGAGTCATGACCATCGCACCCCTGGCCGCCCACGCCACCGACCGACCCGCGCCCGCCTTCCGGGGGCGCATCGGCCGGGACGCGCGCAGCGGCCACTACGCCGTTCCGGGCCGCTACCGGCTCCATCTGTCGACCGCCTGTCCCGACGGCCTGCGCATCGCCGTCACCCACAGACTGCTCGGCCTGGACACCGTCTGTCCGGTGACCCACCTGCCCGCCGTGCCCGACTGCCCCGACGGCGGCCACTCGGCCCTGCGGCCGCTGTACGAGGCCAGCGCCCACCGCTACCGCGGACCAGCCGTGGGACCGGTGCTGAGCGACGACTGGTCCGGACGGATCGTCAGCACCCACGCCCCGGACATCATCCGCGACCTCGCCCGCCGTTTCTCCACCACCGGGACCTCCCTCCACCCGTGCGGCGCCGAGTCGGAGATCGAGGCCGTGGAGCGGATGTGCCGGGAGGGGATCGAGGAGGCGGCACAGCGAGCCGGGTCGGCCGGCGAGGACGCGGTGGTATGTGACACAGCACTGACCACCCTGCTCGACACCCTCGGCGCCCTCGACCGCTGGCTCACCGGCCGCACCTACCTGATCCGCGACGAAGTCACCGCGGCCGACGTCGAGTTGTGGGCCGCGCTGGTCCAGCTCGACACCGTGCACCGCAACCACCTGGACGTTGTCGCCGTCCAGCGCATCGCCGACCATCCCACCCTGTGGGCCTACGCCCGCCGGCTCGCCGCCCACCCGGCGTTCGGCGGCCACCTCGACCTCGACGGCATCGAACGCCGTCACCGCGCCCACTGCCAGGGCCTGGAGGCCGCCGGAGCGGCCGTGCGGATCCTGGACTGGGCGGCCCACACCAGCCGTTAGCCGTTCCACCTGGTGGACCGGCGTTGACATTCGTTCGGGCAGTTGTCTTAACTTACGGCTCAGAACGGTCATGAGCGTCAGCGACAAGCCCTGGCTAGCTGACCGGCAACCCTCGCTCCGCGGTGGGGTGCCCCAGGTGACGACCGGACCGGATGACGTTTCGGTAAGCGCGAGGCCCACCAGGGCCGGAACAGTGACGGTGACGCCATGTACGCAGCTCCCAGGACGGCGACGCGCCGCCCCCAGGGCTGCGTACGGCCGTACCCGAACCCTCTCGTCGCCGATCGCACCGTCGATCTGCTCCGCGTGAACAGCGCACTGTGTACCGCATCGGGCCGTGCCCGCTGTCGGGGCTGACCTCTCCCCGCAGCCCCCGCATCCCCTGACGAACACCGCGACGCGGTGTGCCGTCGTCCTTCCCGCCCCCGGTACCCCGCTGTCGCGTCCGCCGCCGCATGCCGCCGCGCCGTCCGGGGTGTCCGACCCAGCCGGAGCCCACCATGAGTGAACCCCCTGGCGCCACCGCAACCCTCGCGCCGACCTCCGCCGCCGACGAACCGTCAAAAACCCTCACCGCCCAGCGAGTTCTGCCGCTGCGGCGCCCCGGACGCTGGATCGCCACCGCGGTCGTGCTCGTCCTGGTCGCCCAGTTCGTGCACGGGCTGGTGACCAACCCGTTCTACCAGTGGGACCGCTGGGGCTACTGGTTCCTGCGCCCCACCATCCTCGACGGCCTGGTGATCACCCTCGAAGTCACCGCCTACAGCGCGGTGTTGGGCCTCCTCGGCGGCATCCTGCTCGCCCTGGCCCGGCTGTCGAGGAGTCCGGTGCTGCGCGCGGTCAGCTGGACGTACATCTGGGCCCTGCGCTCCGTCCCGCTCATCGTGGTGCTGATCTTCCTCTACAACTTCAGCGCCCTGTACAAGACGTTGAGCGTCGGCATTCCCTTCGGCCCGTCCTTCTTCTCCTTCGACGAGTCGAGACTCGCCACCGACATGGTCGTCGCCGTCGTCGGCCTCAGCCTCAACGAGGCCGCCTACGCGGCCGAGGTCGTCCGCGGCGGCATCCTCTCCGTCGACCAGGGCCAGCACGAGGCGGCCGCCGCCCTCGGACTGCCGAAGAGCTACCAGTTCCGGAAGATCGTCTTTCCGCAGGCGCTGCGCTCGATCATCCCGAACTACGTCAACCAGCTCATCGGCCTGATCAAGGGCACCTCGCTGGTCTTCTACGTCTCCCTGCTCGACCTGTTCGGCTCCGCGCAGACCATGGGCTCCACCTACCCCGGCGACATCGTGCCGCTGCTGCTGGTCGTCACCGTCTGGTACCTGATCCTGACCAGCGTCGTCTCCGTCATCCAGTTCTACGTCGAGCGGCACTACGCCCGCGGTGCCACCCGCAGCCTGCCGCCGACACCGCTGCAGAAGCTCCGCACCGGGCTCACCGACCTGCGGGCCCGCATCCGCCGGGAGGCCGCCGTATGACCGCCAAGACGCTCGGAGCCCTGGCGGACGTCGAGGCCGCCACCGTCGAGGTCCACGACGTGCACAAGTGGTACGGCACCCACCGGGTGCTGGACGGCGTCGACCTGACCGTCCGCCCCGGCGAGGTCACCGTGATCCTCGGCCCCTCCGGTTCCGGCAAGTCCACCCTGTTGCGGGTCATCAACCACCTGGAGAAGCCCGAGATCGGCTACGTCAGCATCAACGGCGAACCGATCGGCGTGAAGCGGCAGGGCGAGAGGCTCAAGGAGCTGAGCGAGCGCGCCATCCTCACCCAGCGCGGACGGATCGGCTTCGTCTTCCAGAACTTCAACCTCTTCCCCCACCTCACCGTCCTGGACAACGTGGCCGCCGCCCCGGTCGCCACCGGCAGACTCGGCAGGACCGAGGCCCAGGAGCTGGCCCGCGAGTTGCTCGGCCGGGTCGGTCTCGCCGACAAGACCGCCGCCTACCCCCGCCAGCTGTCCGGCGGCCAGCAGCAGCGCGTCGCCATCGCCCGCGCCCTCGCGCTGCGCCCCGGCGTCATCCTCTTCGACGAGCCCACCTCCGCCCTCGACCCCGAACTCGTCGGCGAGGTGCTCGCCGTCATCAAGGACCTGGCGACCAGCGGCACCACCCTCGTCATCGTCACCCACGAGATCGGCTTCGCCCGCGAGATCGCCGACCGGGTCGTCTTCATCGACGGCGGCCGGATCGTCGAGCAGGGCCCGCCCTCCGAGGTCCTCGACAACCCGCGGCACGAGCGGACCAGGGACTTCCTCAGCAAGGTCCTCTGACCCGCCGGACCCGCCGCACCCCTCAGACCTCCCCCCACGCCTCTCTCATCACCTCCAGCGACAAGGAACGGCCATGCCCACCCAGTTCACCCGACGCAGCCTGATACGCGGCATCACCGCGGCGACCGCCGTCGCCTCCCTGGCCACCGGGCTCGCCGCCTGCGGTGGCAACAGCGACGCGGCCACCTCCACCCAGGCCGCCGCCAAGACCGGCGAGGTCGTCGTCGGCCAGGTCTCCAACGGCGCCGCCCAGCAGACCTCCATCAAGGTCTCCGAGGTCAAGTCCATCAGCGCCGAACTGCCCGCCGCCGTCAAGAAGAGCGGCAAGCTGGAGATCGGCATCGGCGCCCTGCCGGCCGGCTTCCCGCCGCTGGCCTACGTGGGCAGCGACCAGAAGACCCTCACCGGCGCCGAACCCGACTTCGGCCGCCTGGTCGCCGCGGTCCTCGGCCTCCAGCCGGAGGTGAAGAACTCCACCTGGGAGAACCTCTTCGTCGGCATCGACAGCGGCAAGGTCGACGTGGCCTTCTCCAACGTCACCGACACCGAGGAGCGCAAGAAGAAGTACGAGTTCGCCTCCTACCGGCAGGACAACCTCGCCTTCACCGTGCCGAAGAAGAGCACCTGGAACTTCGACGGCACCTACGAGAACCTCGCCGGCAAGACGGTCTCCGTGGGCTCCGGCACCAACCAGGAGAAGATCCTCCTGGAGTGGAAGGCCAAGCTGGCCAAGGAGGGCAAGAAGCTCACCGTCAAGTACTTCCAGGACAGCAACAGCGTCTACCTGGCCCTGTCCAGCGGCAAGATCGACGCCTACTTCGGGCCCAACCCCGGCATCGCGTACCACAACCGCCAGGTCGCGAACACGCCCAACGCCACGCGGACGGCGGGCACTTACTCCGGTGCGGGCGCGAGCCTGCAGGGTCTGATCGCGGCCACCGCGAAGAAGGGCAGCGGCCTGGCCAAGCCGCTCGCGGACGCCATCAACTACCTGATCAAGAACGGTCAGTACGCCGAGTGGCTCAAGGCCTACAACCTCTCCAACGAGGCCGTCGCCAAGTCCGAGGTCAACCCGCCCGGACTGCCGCTCGACAACTCCTGACCGCCGCGCCCCGGGGACTCCGCCGCCGCCCCGCGGCGGAGTCCCCGCACCGGACCCCCCGAGCCGCACACCGGAGACCGCCACACCATGTCCGTCATCACCCTCGACGCCCACTCCTCGCACCTCCTGGACAACCCCGCCTGGGCCGCGCTCACCGGCCCGCACGCCCGCTTCGCCGAGCGTGTCGGCCACGCCGTCCGCTACCGGCCGGACGTGGCCCCTTTCCACGCCCTCTCCGACGAGGACGACCCGCGCGCCTGGGCCGACCTCGCCGCACTCGTCGGCCCCGGCGGCACCGCCGCGGTACGGGGCGTGACCGAGGCGGCGGAGGGCTGGGAGGTCGTACGCACCGGGCACGGCGTCCAGCTCGTCGACACCCACCTGCGCGCCGAGCCCGACCCCGAGGCCGTACGACTCGGGCCCGACGACGTGCCCGAGATCCTCGACCTGGTCGCCCGCACCGAGCCGGGCCCCTATCTGCCCCGCACCGTCGAACTGGGCACCTACCTCGGCATCCGCCACGAGGGCCGGCTGATCGCCCTGGCCGGCGAGCGGCTGCACCCGCCGGGCTGGACGGAGATCAGCGCCGTGTGCACCGACCCCGCCCACCGCGGCCGGGGCCTGGCCACCCGTCTGGTCCGCGCCGTCGCCGCCGGCATCAAGGAGCGCGGCGAACGCCCCTTCCTGCACGCCGCGGCCACCAACGTGAACGCGATCCGGCTGTACGAGTCGATCGGGTTCACCCTGCGCCGCCGTACCGTCTTCTCGCTCGTCCGGCACACCGGGGCCGCCGCGCTGGAAGAAACGGCATAGCCGTGCCGTTGTCCTTGTCGAGCGTGATGTGTCAAGCGTGACGTGTCGAGCGTGATGTACCGAGCGGAGGTGGTCCGAGTGACACGTGTCCTGCGTGCCGTCCGCCTCCACTCCCGGCCCCACATCGACCTCCAGCGCGTGGCCGGCTCCCTCTGTAGCTCCTGACCCCGTTTCCCCAGCCGCCGTGCGCCCCGACTCCCGCGGGCCGGCGATCGCGTACGGACCTCCAGGAAGGCACCCTCGTGTCCGCAACTCCCGCTTCTCCTCTGCACCTCGCCGTCGCCCTCGACGGCACCGGCTGGCATCCCGCCTCCTGGCGTGAGCAAGTCGCCCGTCCCCGGGACCTGTTCACCGCCGGCTACTGGGCCGACCTGGTCGCCGAGGCCGAACGCGGCCTGCTCGACTTCGTCACCTTCGAGGACGGCCTGGGCCTGCAGTCCTCCAACTACGGCGAACCGGACGGTCGCACCGACCAGGTGCGCGGCCGCCTCGACGCCGTACTCACCGCCTCCCGCATCGCACCCCTGACCCGGCACATCGGTCTGGTCCCGACCGTGATCGCCACCCACACGGAGCCGTTCCACATCTCCAAGGCGATCGCCACCCTCGACTACGTCAGCACCGGCCGCGCGGGTCTGCGGGTGCAGATCTCCGCCCGGCCGCACGAGGCCGACCACTTCGGCCGCCGCACCTTCCCGCCGATCAGCCTGGAGGAGCTGCGGACCCCGGCCGGACAGGAGCGGCTGACCGACCTCTTCGACGAGGCCGCCGACCACGTCGAGGTCGTGCGCCGGCTCTGGGACAGCTGGGAGGACGACGCCGAGATCCGTGACGTCGCCACCGGCCGCTTCGTCGACCGCGACAAGCTGCACTACATCGACTTCGAGGGCAGGCACTTCAGCGTCAAGGGCCCCTCCATCACCCCGCGCCCGCCGCAGGGCCAGCCGCTGGTCACCGCCCTCGCCCACCAGAGCGTGCCCTACCGGCTGGTGGCCCGCCAGGCCGACGTCGGCTACGTCACCCCGCAGGACGCCGGGGACGCACGGGCGATCGTCGCCGAGATCCGCGCCGAGCAGGAAGCGGCCGGACGCGCCGGTGAACTCGTGCACGTCTTCGGCGACTTGGTGGTCTTCCTGGACGACGAGCAGGCCGCCGCGGAGGACCGCCGCGCACGTCTCGACGCCCTCGCGGGGGAGCCGTACACCAGCGACGCCCGTGTCTTCGCCGGTACGCCCGCCCAACTCGCTGATTTGTTGGAGGAGTTCGCGGCGGAGGGCCTGACGGGATTCCGGCTGCGGCCCGCCGTCGCCGGGCACGACCTGCCCGCCGTCACCCGCGGCCTGGTCCCCGAACTCCAGCGCCGGGGCCTGTTCCGCACCGCCTACGAGGCCGACACCCTGCGCGGCCTGCTGGGCCTCGCCCGCCCCGCCAACCGCTACGCCGCCGCCTGAGCCGGAAGGAACCGCAAAGATCATGAGCAAGCCGCTGAAGCAGATCCATCTGGCCGCGCACTTCCCGGGCGTCAACAACACCACCGTGTGGAGCGACCCGCGGGCCGGCAGCCACATCGAGTTCAGCTCCTTCGCGCACTTCGCGCGGACCGCCGAACGAGCGAAGTTCGACTTCCTGTTCCTCGCCGAGGGCCTGCGCCTGCGCGAACAGGGCGGGAAGATCTACGACTTGGACGTGGTCGGCCGCCCCGACACCTTCACCGTCCTCGCCGCTCTCGCCGCCGTCACCGAGCACCTCGGGCTGACCGGCACCATCAACTCCACCTTCAACGAGCCCTACGAGGTGGCCCGCCAGTTCGCCAGCCTCGACCACCTCTCCGGCGGCCGCTCCGCCTGGAACGTCGTCACTTCCTGGGACGCCTTCACCGGCGAGAACTTCCGCCGCGGCGGCTTCCTCCCGCAGACGGAGCGCTACTCCCGCGCCAAGGAGTTCCTGGCCACCGCGAACGAACTCTTCGACTCCTGGCACGGCGACGAGATCGTCGCCGACCAGGCCACCGGCGTCTTCCTGCGGGACGCGAAGGCCGGCTCCTTCGTGCACACGGGTCAGCACTTCGACATCCACGGCCAGTTCAACGTCCCGCGCTCCCCGCAGGGCCGTCCCGTCATCTTCCAGGCCGGTGACTCCGAGGAGGGCCGCGAGTTCGCCGCCTCCTCCGCCGACGCCATCTTCAGCCGGTACGCCACCCTGACCGATGGCCAGGCCTTCTACACGGACGTCAAGAACCGTCTCGCCAAGTACGGCCGCCGCCATGACCAGTTGCTGATCCTGCCCGCCGCCTCCTTCGCGCTCGCCGACACCGACGCCGAGGCGGAGGAACTCGCCAGGGAGGTGCGCCGCCAGCAGGTCAGCGGGGCCACCGCCATCAAGCACCTGGAGTTCGTCTGGAACCGGGACCTGTCCTCCTACGACCCGGAGGGCCCGCTGCCCGACATCGACCCGGACGTCAGCGACGACCACATCTCCAAGGGCCGCGCCCAGGTGCGGATGTACCGCGACCCGCTGGCCACCGCCCGCGAGTGGCGCGAACTGGCCGCCGCCAACAACTGGTCCATCCGCGACCTGGTCATCAACACCGGCACCCGGCAGACCTTCGTCGGTTCCCCGGCGACCATCGCCAGGACCATCAACGACTACGTCCAGGCCGACGCCAGCGACGGGTTCATCCTCGTCCCGCACATCACCCCCGGCGGCCTGGACGACTTCGCCGACAAGGTCGTCCCGCTGCTGCAGGAACAGGGCGTCTTCCGCACCGAGTACGAGGGTCCCACCCTGCGCCACCACCTCGGGCTCGCACACCCCGACGCCGTCGACGACCGGGTGGCCTCGTGAGAGGCGGTCAGCAGCCGGTGCCGGCCGGGACGAACCGCACGGGCGCGTGGTCCCCGGCGTCCAGCACCTGACCGTAGGTCTGCCGGTCGACCTCGTACCAGACGTCGTCCTGCGTCCTGACGCCGTCGACGTCGTCCAGGCTCACGCACCACCGCTCCTGGCGGACGACCCGCCGGTACCTCTCCGTGCCCTTCCGGACCTGCGTACAGCTCTGGTAGTGCTCGGTGGTGTACCAGACGCGGGTCGTCCGGTGGGTGCCGCTGCCCGACCGTGAGGTGTGCCGGACCTGCCTGGTGGCGGGCCGGCACCTCCGGACGAGATGGGGGCGGGTGGCGTAGACGGTCTTCCGGGAGACGTGGCGGACGGTGTCCTTCAGGCCCCGGACGCCGTCCGGGCTCGCCTGGGCCGCCTTGGCGGCACCGCTCTGCCCGGAGTCGCCGGACCCGCCCCCGCACGCCGCGAGCCCCGCCACGAGCAGTGCCGTCACTCCGGCGACCAGCAGCCGACGCGCGTCGATCATCTCTCCCCCTGAGGCCGGCGGTCAGCGTAGTCGATCCCTGGCCTGAACCTCCCCCTTTGCGATTCTCGGTAAGGACTCGGCAAGAGATCGGTATGACGACCGGCCCCGCACCGGCCGCCGTCCGCCCGGCCCTCCACGCACGGCGTAGAGTCCCTGGCCGGGTCTGGTCGGATGCCGTGGAGGGAGTGCGCGATGTCGAGCCCACCGGAGCTCACCGTGGGACGGCTGCTGTCCTCATGGCAACTCGACGTGCCCGCCCTGCTGGTCGTGGCCCTGCTCGGCGGTCTGTACGGCTGGGGCGTACTGCGGTTGCGGAGGCGGGGCGAGCACTGGCCGGCGGCGCGACTCGCCGCGTTCGTGCTGCTCGGCCTCGGCACGCTCGTCGTGGCCACGATGTCGGCCCTCGCCGTGTACGACCACGTGCTGTTCTGGCCGGCGGCGGTGCAGAACATCCTCCTGGACCTGGTCGCACCGCTCGGCCTGGCGCTCGGCGACCCGCTGCGCCTGGCCGTCGACGCCCTGCCCGAGCCGTCCGCCGCTCGCCTGCGGCGCGCGATGACCGGGCGCGTGGTCCGCCTGCTCACCTTCCCGCTGGTCAGCACCGCCCTCGTGCTGGTCACCGAACTGACGGTGTACTTCACGCCGTACTTCGAGACCGCCCTGCGCGACAACTGGCTGCACCAGCTGATGTACCTCCACCTGCTGCTCGCCGGCAGCCTGTTCGTCGTGCCGGTGCTCACCCGCGAGGAGACGCTGCCCGCGTGGTGCACCCACCCCGTGCGGGCGGCGCTGGTCTTCCTCGACGGGATCGTCGACGCCGTACCGGGCATCGTGGTGATGACCCACGGCACCCTCATCGCCGGCGCCTGGTACCTGCACCACGCCCCGGCCTGGTCACCCGACGTCCAGCAGGACCAGCAGGTCGGCGGCGGCGCGATGATCAGCATCGCCGAACTCGTGGCGCTGCCCTTCCTCCTCGCGATCCTCGTCCAGTGGTTCCGCACGGAACGCGCCGAGACGGTGGCACTGGACCGCCGCCTGGCCACGGAGCTGATCCCGGCGGCGCCCACCGAGTCGGCCGACCCGTCGCCGGATCTCGTACGCCCCTGGTGGGAGACCGAGAACAGCGCGGTCGCCGAACGCATCCGCCAGCAACGGCCCTGACCCCCGCGGGCGGGCCACCGCCCAGGCCGATCACTCCGCCCAGTCGAGCTGATGCTCCGGCGTGCCCAACACCCTCCCTCGCCGCCTCCTGCCCTTCGGCCCGGACGCCGAGGTCCTCGAACCCGCATCCGTCCGAAGCCGGTTGGCCGAGACGGCCCGTGCCACGGCGGCCCGCTGCCCTGCTGGCCTCCCGTGACCGCCACCCAATGACGATGTGGGCCGGAGGCACATCTCCCTCCCCCGAAGGTGATGTGCCTCCGACCTTCCCCCGGCGCCGGACAGTGGTCCAGCTACCGCGTGGGGCGGGTCGTGTGCCGTCACCAGCACATGACCGCTGTTTCCCCCGGACCCCACGCGGAGTACAGACGGACTCGGACGTAGTAGCGGCGGCCCTTGACGAGGCGGGCCCTGATCGTGGCGTTGTGCGGTTCCCCGCCGTCGTCCCGGCCGGCGAGGTAGCGGGGTTCACCGTCCCGCTCCTCGAAGACCACCAGGACGGTGTCGCTCGCGCCGAACGCGCCCACGGTGTACTCGCGGGTCTCCGGCGGATCGATCGAGAAGTCGGCCTGCTCGCCCGGCCCGAGACCCAGCGGCACGGACCGGAACGGCACCAGGGCCGGCGGTTGCCGCGTGCCGGTGGGCGGGTACCAGCGCAGGGCGAACTCCTTGTCGGCCGGCGACAGCGTGCCCGGCGGGTGCAGACCGCCGCGGAACTGCTCCGGCTCCAGGATCAGCCCGTCCGGGAACGGATACTCCATGATCGACTGCGGGTCCCAGACGGAGCCGTTGGCCTCGTCCGGGTCCAGCTTGCGCAGGATGTTGAAGTACGTCCGGTCCCGGCCCCAGAAGTTCGGCGGGCCCGCGAGATCCGCGTACACGGCCTCGTCGTCCCAGTGGATGCCGGCGAACGGGCTCTGGTGCTCGTGCAGCATCCCCAGCGCGTGTCCGATCTCGTGCAGCGCCGTCCCGCGCTCCCCGGGCGCGGTCAGGTCCCAGCCGAAGTTCATGGTCCGCTCGTGCTGCCCGGCCCGCAACGCGTCCCGGCCCACCGCCGACCAGGAGCCGTCACCGAGCTGGAAGCCGATCCGCAGTTCGGCCTCCGAGCGGTCGCCGACCTCGGTGAAGGTGATGCCGATGCCGAGGTCCCGCCACTCCTGGAAGCACGCGCGCACCACGTCCCGCTGCCGCGAGGTGCCGACCCACGACACCCGGCGCACCGACCCGGTCCCGGGTACGGGAATGACCGACGCGTCGTTGTCGCCGTCGAAGAAGCAGTAGTGCAGGACCGTGCCGTTGACCCACATCCGGTGTCCCGAGACGAGCGCACTGAGCCGCTCGGCGGTCAGCCCCGGGGTGAAGGCGGGGGCCGACTGCGGCGCGAGGCTGCAGTAGCGTCCGGTCATGCCGAACAGACTGCCGTGAGCAGGGTCACAGGCGCCTGAGTCGGGGTCTACTCAAGTCACCCTGTATCAGGGTTGAGTACCCGCGCTCATACTCCCGTGACGACCTTCGAACGCGACGCGAAGACCCTCGAACTGCCCTGGCGGTTCACCGGGCGCGAGGACGAGCTTGAGCTGATCCGCCGCGCCCTCACCGCCGGCCACCTCGGCATCGTGGTCACCGGCCCGGCGGGCTGCGGCAAGACCCGGCTGGTCACCGAGGCGGTCCGGGGCAGCGACCGGGCCCGCGCGGCCGGCACGCCCGGGACCCGGCACATCCCCTTCGCCGCGTTCGCCCACCTGCTGCCCGAGACGGTCTCCCTGCACCGCGCGGTCCAACTCCTATCCGGCGTACGGCTGCTGCTGATCGACGACGCCCATCTCCTGGACGACGCCTCGGCCGCCCTCGTCCACCAGCTCGCCGTGCACGGCCGTACCCGGCTGATCGTCGTCGCCGCGGACGACGTCCCCTGCCCCGGTGCCGTCTCCCGCCTGTGGACCGGCGAGCTGCTGCCCCGCCTCGCCCTGGAACCGCTGCCCCGTGAGGACACCGAGCAACTCCTCGCGGCCGGCGTCGGCGGCCCCCTGGAGCCACTGACCCTCAACCGCCTGCTGCACCTGTCCCGGGGCGATCCGCGTCTGCTCCGCGACCTGGCCGACGCCCTGCGCGAACGCGGCCTGCTCACCCGCTGCCCGGAGACGGACCAGTGGACCTGGCGCGGCCCGCTCCCGCTGACGGCGACCGTCCGCGAGCGCGGCGCGCGGCTGCTGGACCACCCCCAGGGCGGGGCTCTCACCCGGCTGGCCTTCTCGGAGCCTCTGCCGCTCGCGGTGGACGACTTCGACCTCGGAGAGCTCGGGGACCTCGAAGCCCTGGAGGCCGATCATCTGATCCGCATCGACGACGACGGCGCCGTGCGCCTCGCCCGCCCTCTGCACGGCCCGGTGCTGCGGGCCGCGGCAGGCAGGCTGCGGGCCAGGCGCCTGGCCCGAACGCCGGAGCAGTGCGCGCCGGCGCTCGCCGCGGAGCGGGCGGCGTTGACGCGGGGGATCGAACAGACCGATGTGCGCGCGCTGCCGGCACCCGTGGGGGAGTGGCTCGCCCAGGAGGGCGTGCCGGTGCCGGCCGGCCACGCGGCCGTACGCGCGCGGTTCTCGCGGCTTCGGGGGGAGCTGCGGGAGGCGGCGGCCTGGGCGAGGGAGGGACTGCGGGAGGCGCCGGGCGACGTTTCCTGCCGTACCGAACTCGCCCTGGCCGCCGCGCAGTCGGGGGACACGGCCACCGCCGAGCGGGCCCTGGCGGGCCTGCCGGCCCTGGACGGGGCCGCCGCCTGGCTGGCGGTGGCCAGGGGGGACGTGGAGGGGGCGGCCCTTGAGGCGTTCGGCGCTGAGGACGCCTACGGCCTCTACGACGCCGTCCGGCTCGGCGTCCCGGAGAAGGTCGCCGACCGCCTTCCGGCCGGTGGGGTGTTCGCCCTGCACGCGCAGGCGCTGGCGCAGGCCGACGGACCGGGACTCGACCGCGCGGCCGAGGTGCTGGAGGAGCGCGGCTTCCTGCTCTTCGCCGCGGAGGCGCGGGCCCAGGCGGTACGGGCCCACCGCGACCCGCACGCCGCGCGCACGTCACGCACGCGTGCCGTCGCCCTGGCCCGCCGCTGCCAGGGGGCGCGCACCCCGGCCCTGTCCGGCCTGGTCCTGGGCGAACTGACCGCCCGTCAGCGGCAGATCGTCGCACTCGCGGCGGCGGGCCTGAGCAACCGTCAGATCGCCGAGCGCCTGACCCTGTCCGTCCGCACGGTCGGCAACCACCTCTACGGCGCCTACGCCCGCCTCGGCGCGAACGACCGCTCGGCCCTTCCCTGGCTCATGGACCTCCCCGACACGGAGACGGCCTGAGCCCCCCGAACAGGCGGTCTGACCCCCGGTATTCGGGGGAGGGGTCAGGCCGCCCCCTCATGCCCCGGCACGTCGTCAGGAGTACGTCCAGCGCCAGGCGTTGGACCGGTACTCGCAGGTGATCGATTCACCGCCCGCCGTCGTCGTGACGGCGCCGTGGTCACTGTTGCGGCAGAACTGCCCGGCCGAGTAGCAGTTCCCCGCGTTGGACACGATGGAGCACGTACCCGTGCTGCCCTGATCCCCGCCGCCCGTGTCGGCGGACTTGACGGTGGTGGCGGTCCTGGTGACGGTGACCGTGGGAGCGGGCTTCGCCTTGGCGGTGACGGTCTCGGTGACCGTGGGCGCGGGTTCGGGGGCGGCCGTCACGGTCGCGGTGACGGTCGTCGCCGGCTTGACCTTGGCCACTACGGGCTGCTGGCCGCCGTCCCCGGCGGAGGTCACGAGCGCACCCGCCAGCAACAGCCCCGCGCCGCCGAACCAGACCCGCTTGCGCTTGCGGAGCGGACGGGTGTCGGGCGGGCGGGGCGCCGGCGGTATGGGTGCGGTGTACGGGTTGGTCATCTCGTCCCCCTGGTTGTTCGGGTGGAGTGACCGTAGGGCCCGCACGGCTTTGTGTGTAGGTGATGTGCGGGATCGGTGATCCAACCGTGATCGGTGTTTAAGTCTGGTCCTCGCCGTCGTTGGCCGCGTACGGGTGTACCTGGCGGTCGTCGTTGAACGGGATGAACCAGTCGTTCACTCCGAGGCCGTCCGTGGCCGGCTCGTACAGCCACTCGTGGTCGACGTCCTCGCACACGGTGGCGGTGAAGAACTCCAGGGCCGTGCCGACCTCCTCGGTGAGCAGGCCGTGCAGGTCGGCCGTCACCTCGGCCTGGGCGAGCAGGAACTTCATCAGCAACTCCTCGGCGACACAGCTCAGTTCGCCGAAGTGCGGCTGGGCGAGGCGTCCGGTCAGGGTGATCGCCGTGACGATCAGGCGGCGCGCGAACAGGACCGTGTACTGGAGGGCGAACCGCGACGGCAGGTCGTCGAGGATCATGAACGGCGCGTCGCTCTCGGCGACGGTCGGGCCCTCCTCCTCCAGTCCCGCCAGGTCCGTGAACAGCTGGTCGACGAGGAGGTCGACGGCGTGGACGACGGCCCCGGCCGCGACCTCCGCCGCCTCACGGCCGACGGTTCCCTTCTCGTCGGCGCAACCGAAGGCCGACAGCGGGAAGGCCCGCAGGCTCGGGGCGAGCGAGCGCAGTCGGACGCGCATCTCCTCGATCTCGGCCTCGTCCAGCCGGGACGGCGCGGCAGCGGGTCCGAACTCCGCGTGCCGACGCGCGCGTTCGGCGGGGTCGGCCGGCGGCGCGTCGGGGCCGTCGGCCGCGTCGAGGCTCTCCTGCAGCAGATCGGGGTGCAGATCCACCTCGCACCGCGTGATCTCCCAGTCCGCCAGCAACTCACTGCGCTCCAGCAGCTCCGCCACGACCTCACGCGCCGCGTCCTCGGCGAACTCCAGCGCCGGCGCGTCGACGAAGAGCTTCAGCAGGGCTCCTTCGGGATGGACGGCGATGAGGTCGTCCGTCAGATCGACCTCCATCCCGTCGGGACCCTCGATAGCCTCGATCGAGTCGAGGCCCTTGCGCAGCAGGAAGATCACGCCCTCGCGCTGCAGGGCGTCGAGTTCCTGGGCACCCCGAGCGAGGTGCACGTCCACAGTCACCGCATATGTCACACGATCATGGTGCCTGAGCCGCCGCGTCCACGGCAGAGGAACCCCCACCCAACCCCCGCCCTCCTCATGCCGCCCCGAACGCCGTGAACGCCCACCCCGTCGCCTGGTGCAGCGCGTCGTCCGGCAGCGCGGCCCGCGCGTCGCGCAGCGCCTCCGCCAGGGACAGCCCGTCGGCGAGCCCCTTGTGCAGCGCGAGCATCAGCGGCACCACCGCGTGGTCGTTGACCGGCGCGCTGCTCGCCACCACCCCGGCCGTGCCCAGCGGCAGCAGCGCGGTGACCAGACCGAGCAGTTCGTCGGCGCCCACCGCGGCGAGCCGTGCGGTGTCGCAGCTGGAGAGGATGATCCGGTACGGGCTGCGGTCCAGCCGCTCGAAGTCATGGACGATCAGCGGCCCGTCGGCCATCCGCAGCGAGGAGAACAGCGGACTGTCGGCGCGGAACGTGCCGTGCGCGGCGATGTGCGCGAGCGCGGCCCCGTCCAGCTCCGCCAACACCCTCGGCACGCGCGCGTCCTCGTGCTCCAGCAGCGTCGGCCTGCCGTACCGGTCGGCGAGTTCGGGCACCTCCGCCCCACCGGTCGCCAGCCCCGGCCCGCGCACCAGCACATGACGGTCGCGCGGCGGCGGCTCGGTCTCCCGCGCCCGCAGCCAGCCGCTCGCCGACGGCGACACACTGAGCACCCGTTCCCGCAGCGCCGGCAGCAGCGCCCAGGGCACACGGTGCAGCCGGCCCGGCGGTACGACCACGACGGGCCCGGAGCCCAGATGCGCCGCGGCCGGGCCGAGCAGCAGCTCCTCCAGGCGCCGCCCCATGGCCTCCACCAGCGGCAGCCGCGCGTCCGCGCCGGGGTGGGCCAGCCGCCGCAGCCCCGCCTGCACGTGCTCCGCCTCGGCCTCGGCGTCCGCGAGCAGCCCCGCCTCGAACCGCCGTACCCGCCCGTCCCCGCACAGCAGCACCTGCACCCGGCCGTCCAGCACGGCGAGCTCCACCAGCCGGGTCCCGCCCAGCCGGTCCAGCAGCCGGGCGGGGTCGAAGCGGTCCTCGGCGCCGGGCCTGGCGCCGCGCATGTGCAGGGTGCGGGCGCGGATCTCCCGTTCCAGGCGCCGCTGTTCGCGCTCCAGGGCCGGAACGGGACGGCCGCCGCCGCGGGCCTCCTCCGCGCGCGCGGCGATCTCCCGGAAGGCGGTCAGCCGGCCGAGCAGCTCCGGATCGGCCGGCGGCCGGGCCGGTGGCGTGGACAGGGCGGTGGCCCGCCAGCGCTCGCTCCACATCAGCAGCCGGCGCGGCTCGCCGGAGTCCAGGCTGACCCGCTGGGCCAGCGCGGCCAGTTCCGCGCCCTGCGCGGTGGCGCGGGCCCGCAGCTCCGAGGCGCCCAGCGTCATCCGGTGGTCGTCGAGCACGTCGAGCCCGCGCCGGCACGCCTCCAGGACGCCCCGCCGGGAACCGGCGACCCGGGCCCGCAGCGCCTGCGCCGCCCATCCGGTCATCCGGGCCAGCGGCGGCCCGCTGTGCCGGCTGCGCGCGGCGACGGCCAGATGCCGTTCCGCGTCCTGCGTCCAGTCCAACGACAGCGCGATACGGCCCGCCAGCAGGGAGGCCTCGGGAGCGGCCGGCGCGCCGAAGGAGGCGAGCCGTTCGGCGACCGCGGCCGCCTCCGCGACCAGGCGTCCCGAGGCCCGCCCGGCGGCCAACCGTGCCTCGATCAGCACCAGCCGGGCATGCGTCTCCCACCAGGGCCGACGCTGCCCGGCGAACAGCCGCACGGCCAGCGCGGCGCGCGCGATCGCGGTGTTGGCGTCACCCGCGAGGCGGGCCGCCCGGGCGGCGACCAGCAGCAGCTCCGCCTTGCGGGTGGACTGCCCGCCGATGCCGTCGATCGCCCCGATCGCCGCGTCTGCCACGGCGAGCGCCTCCGGGGCGAGTCCGGCCGCCATCAGCACCTCGCAGCGCCGGATGGAGAGCATGAACGACGGCGTGCCGAGCTTGGCGTACCGCTCGTCGGCCTCGTCCAGCAGCCGCAGCGCGACCGGCACGTCACCCTGCCGGAAGGCGGCGAGACCCCGGCTCTCCACGACGTCCGCCTTGTCGTGGTCCTGGCCGGTGGTGTCCCACAGCGCCTCGGCCGCCGCGAAGTCGGCGTCCGCCCGGTCCACGGCGCCGAGCGCCAGATGCACGGTGGCCCGCAGGGTCAGCGCCCGCGCCGTCCAGATGACGTCGTCGACCTGCCGCAGCACGGGAATCGCCCGCCGTACGTCCTCCAGCGCCTCGCGGTGGCGGCCCAGCACCCAGGAGGCGTAGGCCCGGCGGAAGAGCACCCGCGCGCGGGTGTGCCCGCTGCTGACGGCGACACCCCGCTCCAGCGCCTCCAGACCCTGCCGGGTGCGGCCCGCGTGGATCAGCGCGACGCCGAGCGCGGCCAGGACGTCGGCCTCCCGGTCCGGGGACTGTGCGCGCACGGCGAGATCGCGGGCGCGGCGCAAATGATGCAGGGCAAGCCTGAGGTCGCCCCAGTCCCGCTGCCAGATCCCGATCGCCTGGTGCGCCACGGAGGCGTGCCACGGCGACGGGTCGTCCTCCAGCACGCCCCGGGCCCGCGCCAGGGCCTCGTTCGGGGCGGCGAACACCATCGGCAGCAGTTCGAGAACCGAGTCGCTTCCCGCTGTCACCCCACGGATGGTAGTGGCCCTGGTTGCACCCGACACCGGTTTGGCGCTGTATCAGCTGTATCAATGAACGGCTCGGCGACTCTGACTGACGACAGTCGCCTCAAGGGGGAGGACACGCCATGGCACCACAGCGATTCCACGAACAGTTCGACCAGATCCAGCGTTCCATGCCCGACGTCCCCCTGGCGCTGGGGCCGGACGACGCGGCGGAGTTCATCTACGAGAAGGGCGTGGTCCTCGCCCGGGACGGCGAGGAGGCGCGGCTCGTCGAGGACACCGTGCGCGACCACTTCACGGCCGCCACCGGCCTCAGCGGCGACCAGGTGCGCCGGGCGGGCCCGCAGACCAACCGCTCGGGCGTCACCCGCATCCAGGTCGGCGACCCCGGCCACGGCGACCGGCGCGGCGACCGGGCCGTGGCGCACGCCCTGCGCTCGATGCGCGAGCACGAGGGCCGCGCCGGACGCCGGCTGGTCAGCCGCAACCACGTGGTGTCCATCGCGGTCAACTCCTGCCCGGGCGACGAGCCCGTGCCCTCGCCGCTCACCCAGGGCACCAACCCGGTCTCCAGCGAGCTGCCCCACGACCCCGACAGCGCCGTCGGCGTCCTGGTCGTCGACAACGGCCTCACGCACGACTACGGGCTGGTCCCGCTGCTCGCCCATGTCCAGGGCGACCTGTACGGCACCGAGACCGACAGCGCGGGCAACCTGCTGCAGTACGTCGGCCACGGCACGTTCATCGCCGGACTCGTGGCGGCCGTGGCGCCCAACACCGACATCACCGTCCGCAGCACCCTCAACGACGCAGGTGCCGTCCTGGAGTCCGAGTTCGGCCAGCGGCTGTTCGACGCGGTCGACGCGAACGGCTGGCCGGACATCATCAGCCTCTCCGCCGGCACCTCCAACGGCCGCACCGACGGCCTGCTGGGCGTGGAGAGCTTCATGCAGGCACTGCGCGAGCAGCGCACCCTGCTGGTCGCGGCGGCCGGCAACAACTCCAGCGCCACCCCCTTCTGGCCCGCCGCCTACGCCTCTCTGCCCGACTACCAGGACTCCGTGCTGTCGGTCGGCGCCCTGCGCAGCGACGGCGAGTTCGGCGCGTGCTTCACCAACCACGGCGCTTGGGTCAACGCGTACGCCCCCGGCGAGCGCCTCACCAGCACCCTGACCGGCTTCGACGCGCCCGTGCCGTACGTGTACCAGCACACGACGTACGACGCCTGCCGCTACGGCTTCACCTACGCCTGCACCTGTCAGTACCCGCGCCACACCGGAGTGCTCAGCGAGACCGGCGCGGCCACACCCGGCAAGGCCGACCAGGTGATGTTCGAGGGCTACGCGCACTGGAGCGGCACCTCCTTCGCCACCCCGGTGGCCGCGGGGCTCGTCGCCGCCTACATGACCGCCAACAAGGAGAGCGACCCGCGCGTGGCCCGTACCCAGTTGCTGGCCGGGAACACCACGTACGCGGAAGTGCGCGGGGCGCACGCTCCGGCGCTGCTCCCGGCGGGTTGGCGCCCCTCGCCGGTCACGCTGCTCGCCGCACCCGCATGAGGTGCGGAACCTCCCCCTCCACGGCGTACGATGACAGGCCGTACACGAGGAGTGGGGCCGTGGAACGAGGAGAAGTCGGCGCGCAGGTCAGGTCCGCCGTCGACGGCGACGCTGCGGCCTGGAAGGCACTCGTGGAGGGGCTGAGCCCACTGGTGTGGTCCGTCGTGCGCTCGCACCGGCTGTCCGACGCCGACGCGCACGAGGTGTACCAGACCGTGTGGTTCCGCTTCGCCCAGCACCTGGGGCGCATCCGGGAACCCGACAAGGCCGGGTCCTGGCTGGCGAGCACCGCGCGGCACGAGTGCCTGAAGGTGCTCAAGAGCATGCGGCGGCTCACTCCGACGGACGATCCCCAGCTGCTCGACCGGGTCAGCGAGGACCGTACGCCCGAGCAGTCGTTGCTCGATCTGGAGGAGGCCGACGCCCAGACCGAGCGCATCCGGCACCTGTGGCAGGAGTTCGAGGAACTGGGCGAGCGGTGCAGGCAGTTGCTGCGGGTCCTGATGGCCTCGCCGCCGCCCAGCTACCAGGAGGTGTCCGCGGCCCTCGGGATCGCCGTGGGCAGCATCGGCCCGCTGCGCCAGCGCTGTCTGCGGCGCCTGCGGGCGCGACTCGAGGCACGGGGGGCGGTGTGAGGGACATGGGTGACATGAGTGATGTGAACGGCGAGGAATCGTTCGACGGAGGGGAGTCGTTCGACGGCGAGGACCTCGGACTCGATCTGCTGGAGGAGGAGTTGCGCCGGGGCGCGGCGATCCTCGACCCGCTCCCGGCCGAGCTGCGGCGGATCGCGGTGGAGGCCTTCGTCCTGCACGACCTCGACGCCCGGATCGCCGAGCTGACGTTCGACTCCGTGGTCGACGCCATCCCGGTGCGGGGAGCCGTGGACGTGCCGCGCATGCTGACCTTCCACGCGGGCGGGCTGACCGTCGACGTGGAGCTGAGCGCCCAGGGCCTGATGGGGCAGGTGCTGCCGCCGCAGACCGCCCGGGTCGAGGTGCTCAGGGGCCTGCGGGCCACGGCGCCCCTGACGACCGACGACATGGGCCGCTTCGTGTACGGGGAGTCCCCGGCCGGCCCGTTCGCCCTGCGGCTGCGCACCGACGAGGGAGTCCTCGTCACGGACTGGCTCACGGTCTGACGAACGCCCCGGACCCTGCCCTCACCACGTCACGGGCAGGGTCTCGACCAGGGTGGCCAGTGCGGAGGCCAGCCGGTCGAGGCCGGGGCCCGCCGGTCCGCCCGGCTCGGCCATGTAGGTGTCCCGCCGGATCTCCACCATCAGCGCGCCGACCCGGGCGTCCCTCCCGTAGAACTCCAGCGGTACGTACGTCCCGCTGAACGGGCTGTCCAGCCCCGTCTCCCCGCACGACGCGAACGCCTCCCGCGCGGCCGTCACAAGCCCGGGCGGCGTGTGGAAGGAGTCGGTGCCGAGACAGACCGGCGGTCGCGGTCCGGCGCCGTGCAGTTCGTACGGCAGCGCGCGGCTGGGGTAGGAGTGCACGTCGACTACGACGGCCCGTCCGGTCCTCGCCAGCCGGTCGGCCACGGCGTCCGTCATGGCCCGCGCGTACGGCCTGAAGTAGCGGTCGACGAGCGGGGCGGGGTCGTTGTCGGCGGGCCGCAGCGCCTCCCGGTGCGTGGTGCGCGTGTAGACCGCGCCCATCCCGACGGCACGCATCTCCTCCCGCTCGTCCGGGAAGCGTTCCGGGTCGACGACCAGCCGCGAGAGCCGGTTCACGAACCGCCAGGGGGCCTTGCCCGTCAACCGCGCCGCCGCCTCGGCCAGTTCCGCCGTGTGCGCGTCCGTGATGTGGTCCAGCTCCCGCTCCAGCGCCGCGTCGTCCAGCACGATGCCCGCGCGCACCTCGGCCGGTATCTCCCGCGCGGAGTGCGGCACATGGAGGATCACGGGGGAGTCGGCGGCACCGGGCAGGAGGTCGAACGGGGCGGTGGGGTCGGGCACGGGCTGCTCCAGCGGGACGGCGGGCGTTGTCAGTGGGGCGTGGCAGCATCAAAGGTGCCACATCGACCAGCACGAACCCGGGGGAGCACCCATGCCCATCAGCAACGAGAAGGCCGCGTCGCGTCGGTTCCTGGAGGTCCTGTACGAGGACGACCACTTCCCGGACCACGTCCTCGACAAGGGCCGGGCGGTGCTGGTGGCCCTGTGCGAACGCGTCGAGGCCGAGCGGCCCGCCGACCTGGCCGCGCTGTACGCCCTGACGCAGGCGGCCACCGAGGAGTTCAACGCGCTGGAGGCCGAGTTCGAGGCGGCGGGCAGCGAGATCGAGACCGTGGCCCGGGAGGAGATGGGCGGCGACTTCTGGTTCATCGCCCAGGCCTACGGCTTCGACGACGCGGACGTGGAGGAACTGATCGCGACGCGTGAGTGGTGACACGGGTGACCCCACACGAGCTCTCGCGCGCCGACGCCCGCCGTATCGCCGTACGCGCTCAACTGCTGGACACCGCCCGGCCGGTCGGTCTGCTCGACGTGGTGCGGCAGCTGACCCTGCTGCAGGTCGACCCGATCGCGGCCGTCGCGCCCAACGCCGACCTGGTGGCGTGGAGCAGACTGGGCTCCTCGTACGCGCCGGCCGATCTGACCGGCGCGCTGGAGCGGAGATCACTGCTGGAGCTGCAGGCGATGGTCCGGCCCGCAGAGGACCTCGCGCTGTACCGCGCGGAGATGGCCGAGTGGCCCGAGCGGGGGACACCCTCGTCGTGGCGGGAGTACCACAGGACGTGGGTGGCGGCCAACGACGCGTGTCGGCGGGACATCCTCGAGCGGCTCGGCGCCGAGGGCCCCTTGCCCTCACGCGCCCTTCCGGACACCTGCGTCAAGCCCTGGAGGTCCAGCGGCTGGACCAACAACCGCAACGTCACCAAGCTGCTGGAGCTGATGGTGCAGCGTGGTGAGGTCGCCGTCGCCGGCCGCGGCGGGGGCGACCGGCTGTGGGACCTGGCCGACCGGGTCTACCCCGGTACTCCGCCGGTGCCCGTGGCTCAGGCCCTGCGGATCCGTGACGAGCGGCGGCTGCGTGCCCTGGGGATCGCCCGGGCCCGCGGACCGGAATGCCCGGTCGAACCGGCGGACGTGGGGGAGGCCGGGGAGCTGGCCGTCGTCGAGGGCGTGCGCGGCGGGTGGCGTGTGGATCCGGCCCAGTTGGACCGGCCGTTCGAAGGGCGGACCGCTCTGCTGTCCCCCTTCGACCGGCTCGTCCACGACCGCAGACGCACCCTCGAACTCTTCGAGTACGAGTACCAGCTGGAGATGTACAAGCCGGCCTCCAAGCGCCGCTGGGGCTACTTCGCCCTGCCGGTCCTCCACGGCGACCGGCTGGTGGGCAAACTCGACGCCGCAGCCGACCGCAGGGCCGGGGTGTTCCGGGTGCACGCGATCCACGAGGACGTTCCGTTCACCGGGGTCATGACCGAGGACATCGATCGCGAGATCGAGGACCTGGCCCGGTGGCTCGGACTGGAACTCAGTCGGTGAGCAGGGTGCGGACCAGCGCCGCGACCTGTGCCGTCTCGATCAGGAACCCGTCGTGCCCGTACGGCGACTCGATGATCCGCAGCCGGTCCGCGAACGGGATCAGCGCGGCCGGCTCGCGCTGCTGGGCGAGCGGATAGAGGCGGTCGGAGTCGACGCCGGCGACCAGGGTGGGGGCGGTGATCCGGCCGAGAGCGGCCCATAGGCCACCGCGGCCGGCGTCGTGGGCGTTCATCGCCTCCGACAGCACGACATGGCTGCCCGCGTCGAAGCGCCGTGTCAGTTTGGCGGCGTGGTGGTCGAGATGCTGGAGACGATGTGGTCGGCCGAGCTCGCCAGCGTCAGGAGGGCCAGCGTCTCGGCGGCCTGTCCGGAGGACAGCGCCACGGCGGCGACCCCGCCCTCCAGCGCGGCGATCCGCTGCTCGAAGACGTCCTGGGTGGGGTTGTGGATGCGGGTGTAGATGTTGCCGGGCTCGGCGAGCGAGAACAGGTCGGCGGCGTGCCGGGTGTCGCGGAAGACGAAGGAGGTCGTCTGGCAGATCGGCGTCGCCCGGGCGCCCGTCGTCGGGTCGGGTCGGCCCCGGCGTGGATCTGCTTGGTCTCGAAGGACCAGGCCGAGGCGTCGGGACCGGAAGGCGCTTCCTCGGGCGTGTGTCCGGCGGTGCCGGAGTCGATGGGCTGGCTCATGGCGGTGCTCCTCGTACAAAGGGCGTGGCGAATAGCGCGTGCGGGCACGCGTCGGCACAGCCGGGAAGGAGAGGGAGGCGGCCGGAGGGGAGCGTCAGCTCACGGCACGACAGGAAGTGGTGGTGACACGCACGTAGTCCACGTGGCGTCGGGTCACGAGCACCGTCATGCGACGAGGGAACCACACGAGGTCACGGCGGAACAGCGGCGCGTTCCGCCCGACATACAGACTTCACGAACGACGAACTCGGCCACCTCGCGCGACGCGCGGAGATGGCCGAGTGGCAGGGAGAGAGCAGGGGGAGAAAGGGGTCCGGGTGGGCGGTCAGGCGGCGCCGCTGACCCCGGGGGCGACGAAGCGGCGGTGCAGGGGCGAGAACCGCGTCTCGGGCTCGCCGGTGATCCCGGCTTCCTTGACGGCGGCGGCCAGCCGCTCGGTGAAGAACCGCTCGAAGTCCGCCTGGGCGTTCCACACGTCGGTGACGCACATGGTGTCCCCGTCGAACCAGGCGGCGTGCAGGACGGCGCCCTCCGGTACCTGTTCCTCCCAGCGCACGGTGTTCCGTACGGTGTCGTACTGCTCGGGTGTGACTCCCGGCCAGCGCATGGACAACACGACAGCCATGGCGATGCCTCCTTCGTTCGGTTCCCCCTGTTCAGTACACCGGCAGGGGGCGCCGTCCGCTCGTCGCGCTGGGCCGCCCGTGACATGGCACTGCCCCGGCCGGGCAATGCCGGCCGGGGCAGGGAAGCCGCGCAGGGCCTGTCGGGCCCCTCGGGTCAGCTCAGGGAGGCCAGGGCCTCGTTCCAGGTGGCCGACGGGCGCATGACCGCGGCGGCCTTCGCCGGGTCGGGCTGGTAGTAGCCGCCGATGTCCGCCGGGTTGCCCTGGACGGCGTTCAGCTCCTCGACGATCTTCTGCTCGCCCGCGGCGAGCGTATCGGCGAGCGGCTGGAAGGCCTTGGCGAGCTCGGCGTCGTCGGTCTGCTGCGCCAGCTCCTGCGCCCAGTAGAGGGACAGGTAGAAGTGGCTGCCGCGGTTGTCGATGCCGCCGACGCGCCGGGTCGGGGACTTGTCCTCGTTGAGGAAGGTCGCCGTGGCGCGGTCGAGGGTGTCGGCCAGGACCTTGGCGCGGGCGTTGCCGGTGGCCGTGGCGTACTGCTCGAAGGAGGGCACCAGCGCGAAGAACTCACCGAGGGAGTCCCAGCGCAGGTAGTTCTCCTTGACCAGCTGCTGGACGTGCTTGGGCGCGGAGCCGCCGGCGCCCGTCTCGAACAGGCCGCCGCCCGCCATCAGCGGGACGACCGACAGCATCTTGGCGCTGGTGCCCAGCTCCAGGATGGGGAAGAGGTCGGTGAGGTAGTCACGCAGGACGTTGCCGGTGACCGAGATGGTGTTCTCACCGCGGCGGATGCGCTCCACCGACAGCTTGGTGGCCTCGACGGGGGCGAGGATGCGGATGTCCAGGCCCTCGGTGTCGTGCTCCGGCAGGTAGGCGTTGATCTTGGCGATCAGGTTGGCGTCGTGCGCGCGGGTCTCGTCCAGCCAGAAGACGGCCGGGTCGCCGGTGGCGCGGGCGCGGGTGACGGCCAGCTTCACCCAGTCCTTGATCGGCGCGTCCTTGGTCTGGCAGGCGCGGAAGATGTCGCCCGCGGCGACCGGCTGCTCGATCAGGACGTTGCCGGTCTGGTCGACCAGACGGACCGTGCCGGCCGCCTTGATCTCGAAGGTCTTGTCGTGGGAGCCGTACTCCTCGGCCTTCTGGGCCATCAGACCGACGTTCGGGACCGAGCCCATCGTCGACGGGTCGTAGGCGCCGTTGGCGCGGCAGTCGTCGATCGCGGCCTGGTAGACGCCGGCGTAGGAGGAGTCCGGCAGCACCGCGAGGGTGTCGGCCTCCTGGCCGTCCGGGCCCCACATGTGGCCGGAGGTGCGGATCATGGCCGGCATCGAGGCGTCGACGATGACGTCGGACGGCACGTGCAGGTTGGTGATGCCCTTGTCGGAGTCGACCATCGCCAGGGCTGGGCCCTCGGCGAGCTCGGCGTCGAAGGAGGCCTTGATCGCGTCGCCCTCGGGCAGCGCCTCCAGGCCCTTGAGGATGCCGCCGAGACCGTCGTTCGGGGACAGACCGGCCGCGGCCAGCGTCGCGCCGTACTGCTCGAAGGTCTTCGGGAAGAACGCGCGCACCACGTGACCGAAGATGATCGGGTCGGAGACCTTCATCATGGTGGCCTTCAGGTGCACCGAGAACAGCACGTCCTCGGCCTTGGCGCGGGCGATCTGCGCGGTGAGGAACTCGCGCAGCGCGGCCACATGCAGCACGGACGCGTCGACGACCTCGCCCTCGAGGACCGGTACCGACTCGCGCAGCACGGTGGTGGTGCCGTCCTCGCCGGCCAGCTCGATCCGCAGCGAGCCGGCCTCGGAGATCACGACGGACTTCTCCGTCGAGCGGAAGTCGTTCTCGCCCATGGTCGCCACGTTGGTCTTGGACTCGGAGGTCCAGGCGCCCATGCGGTGCGGGTGGGTCTTGGCGTAGTTCTTGACCGAGGCGGGGGCGCGGCGGTCGGAGTTGCCCTCGCGCAGGACCGGGTTCACGGCGGAGCCCTTGATCTTGTCGTAGCGGGCCTGGATCTCCCGCTCCTCGTCGGTCTTCGGGTCGTCCGGGTAGTTCGGCAGCGCGTAGCCCTGGGCCTGCAGCTCGGCGATGGCGGCCTTCAGCTGCGGGATGGACGCCGAGATGTTCGGCAGCTTGATGATGTTGGCCGCGGGCGTCTTGGCCAGCTCGCCCAGCTCGTGCAGGGCGTCCGGGATGCGCTGGTCCTCGGCCAGGTACTCCGGGAACACGGCGATGATGCGCCCGGCCAGCGAGATGTCCCGCGTCTCCACGGAGACACCCGCCTGCGAGGCGTACGCCTGGACCACCGGCAGGAAGGAATACGTCGCCAGGGCCGGGGCCTCGTCAGTGTGCGTATAGATGATGGTCGAGTCAGTCACCGGGTGCTCCGCTCCACGTCTGCAACATTGCTCGACATCAAGATATCTCGTGATCGGGGCCGACTCGACAGGGGTCCGTGCAACCAACGCGTCGCATCCCGGGTCATGGATGTGGATCGTGCAGCTGATCACATCCGATCGTCGACGGCCGGAGCCGCCCGACCGGCGGCCCGACCGGCCGTCCGAGCGGCACCCCGGCGCCCGAGCCCCTCGGCCACCCTGTAGGTCACTCCAGGTGGGCGACGTTCGCCTCGTCCATCTCCTGCGGGCCGCGCTGCTGCGGGATCGACACCGATCCCTGCTGCAGCGCCACCGTGCGCGTCGGCGCCGGGATGCGGATGCCCTCCTCGCGGTACCGCCGGTGCAGTTGCTTGATGAACTCGTGCTTGACGCGGAACTGGTCGCTGAACTCGCCCACGCCCAGGATCACCGTGAAGCCGATCCGGGAGTCGCCGAAGGTGTGGAAGCGGATCGCCGGCTCGTGCTCGGGGACGGCCCCGCTGACCTCGGTCATCACGTCGGAGACCACCTCCAGCGTGACCCGCTCGACGTGCTCCAGATCACTGTCGTACCCGACCCCCACCTGGACCAGGATGGTCAACTGCTGCTCGGGGCGCATGAAGTTGGTCATGTTCGCCTTGGCCAGCTGCCCGTTGGGGATGACGACCAGGTTGTTGGAGAGGGCGCGGACCGTGGTCTGGCGCCAGTTGATGTCCTCGACGTAGCCTTCCTCGCCGCTGCTGAGCCGGATGTAGTCGCCGGGCTGCACCGTCTTGGACGCCAGGATGTGGACGCCCGCGAAGAGGTTGGCGAGGGTGTCCTGCAGGGCCAGCGCGACCGCCAGACCGCCGACGCCGAGGGCGGTGAGCATCGGCGCTATGGAGATGCCGAGCGTCTGCAGCACCACCAGGAAGCCGAGTGCCAGCACCAGGACCCGGGTGATGTTCACGAAGATCGTGGCCGAACCGGCGACCCCGGAACGGGACTGGGTGACGGTCCGCACCAGACCGGCGATGACCCGGGCCGCCGTCAGCGTCACGACGAGGATGAGGACGACGGTCAGCGACTGGTTGACGTGTTTCTGGACGGTCCTCGTCAGCGGGAGCACCCCGCCGGCGGAGGCCGCGCCGCCCAGGAACGCCGCCCATGGCACCACCGTCCGCAGCGCGTCCACGATGACGTCGTCACCGCTCCAGCGGGTCCGGTCGGCGTGCTTGCCCAGCCACCGCATCAGCATGCGCAGCAGGAACGCCGCCAACAGCCCCGCCACCAGCGCGATCGAGGCGATGACCAGATCGTCCACGGTGAGCGCTCGGTTCACCGACTACCTCCAAGTCCAGGATGTGCAACCGCTCATCCTGCCTTATCCGGCAGAGGAGTTCGCCCCGCGCGAAGGGCCGTACCGTACGGATCCGGACAGACCGTCGCCGTACGGCCCGACGCTCAGATCACCTTCAGGCGCACCAGCGCGCCCAGGGTCAGTGCCCCCGGCACCAGGGGCAGCCACACCGTGATGATCCGGTAGGCCAGGACGACCGCCGTCGCCATGGCCGCCGGTGCGCCCGCCGCGACCAGGGCCACGATCAGCGCCGCCTCCACCGAGCCGAGGCCGCCCGGGGTCGGCACCAGGGCCACCGCGACCGTCGCCGCGAGGTAGGCCGCCGCCATGTGCACGGGCGGCACGGGCAGGCCCAGGGACATGCCGACCAGCACGAGTCCCGCCGCCTGCAGCGAGGGGAAGGCGAGCGAGCCGCCCCACAGGGCGAGGGCGCGGCACGGGCGGGCGTGCACCGAGCGCAGTTCGCCCAGCGCGGTCCGCAGGAAGGCCAGGACGGCGGTGAGCAGCCGCCGTACGAGAGCGAGGACCGTCACCGCGGCGACCGCGACCGCGCCGAAGGTCAGCAGCAGGGGAGCCGCCGAGCCGGGCGGGAGCAGATCGCCGAAGCGCAGCGCGTCGGGGAACGCGACCAGCAGGACGACCAGCAGAGCCACCCGGGTGACCGACTCGGCCAGCAGGTACACGGCGAGCGCGGCCGAGGAACGGGCCAGCGGGATGCCGCACACCGTCATGAAACGCAGATTGACCGCCCCCGCGCCGAGGCCGGTCGGCAGCAGATGGTTGGCCGAGCCCGCCGCGAACTGCGTCGCGAGCAGCCGCCGCCTGGGCAGCCGGTCGACGACCGCGCCCTGCCGGGTGAACGCGGCCGCCACCCAGGTCAGACACGTGACGCCGACCGCGGCCAGCAGCCACGGCCACTCGGCCGACCGCAGATGGCCGAAGCCCTCCACGAGCACGTCCCGGTGCCGCACGGCGACGAAGGTGACCAGCAGGAGCGGAAGGAGGCACAGGATCTGGCGGACCGGGACGCGACGGGGGAACCCACCCGGAGTGAGTGAGCTTTGGGGAAGTTGAACCGCAGTCACATCCGGAGAGGGTTTCCGCACCGCGCCAACTGCGGGTTGCGGAATCGCGGACAGCGTCTTACGGACGGGAAGCGGCTGGGGAGGCAGGGCCATGGGGTCCTTCGGGGCAGGGGACGATGCGACGGAAGTGTTGACCTCAACAACGCTCGAGGTTCTAGGTTCTCTCCCATGAGCATGGAGACCACAGCGTGGACACAGCTGCACAGTGTCATGACAGCCCAGCAGGAACGGCGACCCGTGGCGCGCGCCACGCTGCGCCGCATCGCGGCGTTCGCCCGGCCGCACCGCGCCCGTATCGCGCAGTTCGTGCTCCTCGGGGTGGTGACGGCCCTGCTCGCCGTGGCGACCCCCGTGCTCGCCGGACATGTCGTCGACGCGATCGTGTCGCGGGGTGACCAGGGCACGGTCGTCCGCCTCGCGCTGCTCATCGCGCTGATCGCGCTGGCCGAGGCGGCGCTGGGCATCCTCGGCAGAAGACTCTCGGCGACGCTCGGGGAGGGACTCATCCTCGATCTGCGCACGGCTGTGTTCGATCATGTGCAGCGGATGCCGGTCGCGTTCTTCACACGCACTCGTACGGGAGCGCTGGTCTCCCGACTCAACAACGACGTCATCGGCGCCCAGCGCGCGTTCAGCAACACCCTGTCCGGGGTGGTCAGCAACCTCGTCACGCTGGTGCTCACGCTCGCCGTCATGGTCACCCTGTCCTGGCAGATCACCCTGCTCGCGCTGGTCCTGCTCCCGCTGTTCGTCGTCCCCGCCCGGCGCATGGGCAGCCGGATGGCGCGGATGCAGCGCGAGGCGGCGACCCTGAACGCGGCGATGGGCACCCGGATGACCGAGCGCTTCTCCGCGCCGGGCGCCACCCTGGTCAAGCTGTTCGGGCGTCCGGAGGAGGAGTCGGCCCAGTTCGCGGCGCGCGCCCGTCGTGTGGCCGACATCGGGGTGCGCACGGCCACGGCCCAGTCGGTGTTCATGACCGCGCTGACCCTGGTCTCCTCCCTGGCCCTCGCCCTGGTCTACGGCCTCGGCGGCTGGTTCGCCCTGCGCGGCACCCTGGAGCCGGGCGCCGTCGTCTCCCTGGCCCTGCTGCTGACCCGGATGTACGCCCCGCTCACCGCGCTGGCCGGCGCCCGCGTCGAGGTGATGAGCGCGCTGGTCAGCTTCGAGCGCGTCTTCGAGGTGCTCGACCTCCAGCCGCTCATCGAGGACAAGCCGGACGCCCGCGACGTCCCCGAGGGCCCGGTCGCCGTCGAGTTCGACGACGTCCGCTTCGGCTATCCCTCCGCCGACAAGGTCTCCCTCGCCTCCCTGGAGGAGGTCGCCTCCCTCGACACCCGCGGCGGCGACGAGGTCCTGCACGGCATCTCCTTCCGCGCCGAACCCGGCCGCACCGTCGCCCTCGTCGGCTCCTCCGGCGCCGGCAAGTCGACCATCGCGCAGCTGCTGCCGCGGCTGTACGACGTCGACGGGGGCGCCGTACGCGTCGGCGGGGTCGACGTGCGCGACCTGAGCGCCGGCTCCCTGCGCGCGACCCTCGGCATGGTCACCCAGGACGGCCACCTCTTCCACGACACCGTCCGCGCCAACCTCCTCCTCGCCCGCCCCGAGGCGACCGAGCCCGAGCTGTGGGAGGCGCTGCGCCGCTCCCGCCTCGACGACCTGGTGCGCTCCCTGCCCGACGGCCTGGACACCGTCGTCGGCGAACGCGGCTACCGCCTCTCCGGCGGCGAGCGCCAGCGCATGACCATCGCCCGCCTCCTGCTGGCCCGGCAGCGGGTCGTGATCCTCGACGAGGCCACCGCGCACCTCGACAACACCTCCGAGGCCGCGGTCCAGGAGGCCCTGGCCGAGGCCCTGGAGGGCCGCACCGCTGTCGTGATCGCCCACCGCCTCTCCACCGTGCGCTCGGCGGACCTGATCCTGGTCGTCGAGGGCGGACGGGTCGTGGAACGCGGCACCCACGAGGAACTGCTGGCGGCGCAGGGACGCTACGCGGAGCTGTACCGGACGCAGTTCGAGGCACGGGACGCCGTACCGGTGTCCGTCGAGGAGGGCGGCGCGGCCGCGTGAACCCCGCTCCGGGAGCCTGGAGTGCCGCGGGGGATCCGTTTACCTCGGCTTGGCAGGGGCTGGCATAGAGTCGGATTCCGGTGCCTTTGACCAGGGGGACGGAAGGCGGGGGAGATGCGTCGCAGCTGCCGGAGAGGCGCGTGACCGGCCGGACGGAACCCGCGGTGCTGCCCCGGTCGCTGCGGGCGTGGCTCGGGGTGACAGCGGTCGCCGCCGCGGTGGTGGTCGGTGTGCTCGGGGCCCTGTTCGCCGGGCACACCGAGCCCGGCAGGGTGGACAGATGGTTCGTCCTGCCGACGGAGGACAGCGTCCAGGGGCCCTGGCGGGACGTCGCCCTGGTCTTTGACTTCCTGGGGGAGCCCGCCGGATCCACGCTGCTGGTCGGGGCCATCGTGCTGTGCTGCCTGCTGCTGCGGCGGCCCCGCGGCGCGGCCCTCTTCGCCGTCGGAGCCGTCGTGGCCGTGGGCACGACGACCCTGCTCAAGCACGTGGTGGGACGCACCATCCACGGACCCGGCAACCTGTCCTTCCCGAGCGGGCACACCACCTTCTTCACCGCGCTCGCCCTCGTCCTCGCGCTGCTCGCGACCGGCCGCCTCGGCCTCGGCAGGACGGCCGGCATGTCACTCGTGCTCGCCGTGTCGCTGGCCGGGGGCGCGGTCATGGGATGGGCGGAGGTGGCCCTGGGCGCGCACTACCCGACCGACGCCCTCGGCGGCTGGTGCACCGCGCTGGCGGTGGTCCCGGCGACCGCGTGGCTGCTCGACCGGCTCGCCGACCGGATGGCCGGCCGCCCGGCCGAGCGGATGGCGGACGCCGGCCGGCGGGAGCCCCGCTGACGTCACATCACGTCACGATCACCTCACGCCAGGCGGCGGAAGACGGGCTTCACCGGTCGTCCGCCCAGCCAGGGGGTCGGATCGCCGGCGTCCAGTGCCTTGCGGTACACCGCACAGGCCTGGGCCACCACGTCGACGGTGTGCTCGATGTCCTCGTCGCTGAGCGCGCTGCTCACCACGAACGACGGGGCCAGCACCCCGCCCGCGAGGAGCCGGCGCAGGAACAGGGTGCGGTACTCCTGCGACGGCCGGCCGTTCTCGTCGAGGGTGGCGAAGACCAGGTTGCTGGCCCGGCCCCGGACGACGACGTGCTCGCCGACGCCCATGCCGGCCGCGGCCTCGCGGACACCGGCGGCCAGCCGCTCGCCGAGGGCGTGCAGCCGCGCGGTGACGCCCTCCTCGGTGTAGACGGTCTGCACGGCCATCGCGGCCGCCAGGGAGTGCGTCTCGGCTCCGTGCGTGGTGGACAGCAGGAACACGCGCTCGCCGGCGTGGCGCAGCCCGCCCCGCTCCATCAGCTCCCGGCGTCCGGCCAGCGCGGAGACGGCGAACCCGTTGCCCAGCGCCTTGCCGAAGGTGGAGAGGTCGGGGACGACGCCGTAGAGGCTCTGCGCGCCCGCCTCCGACCAGCGGAAGCCGGTGATCATCTCGTCGAAGACCAGGACGCAGCCGTGCCGGTGGGCGAGTTCGCGCAGGCCGGCGAGGTAGCCGGGCGGCGGCTCGGTGTGGGTGGCGGGTTCGAGGATCAGACAGGCGATCTCGCCCTCGTACCGGTCGAGCAGTTCCCCGGTGGCGGTCAGGTCGCCGTAGGGGAACGTCACCGTGAGCTCGTTGGTCTGCGCGGGGATGCCGGCGGACATCGGCGTGGTGCCGATGAACCAGTCGTCGACGGAGAAGAAGGGATGGTCGGCGCAGATGGCCACCCGCGGGCGTCCGGTGGCGGCGCGGGCGAGGCGCACCGCGGCGGTGGTGGCGTCGGAGCCGTTCTTCGCGAACTTCACCATCTCCGCGGTCGGTACCGTGGCCAGGAAGCGTTCCGCGGCCTCGAGTTCCACGACGGACGGCCGGACGAAGTTGCTGCCGCGGTCGATCTCCCGCCGCACCGCCTCGGTCACCCGGGGGTGGGCGTGGCCGAGGCTGACCGAGCGCAGGCCGGAGCCGTACTCGACGTAGCGGTTGCCGTCGACGTCCCACACATGGGCGCCGCGGCCGTGGCTGATGACCGGGGCCAGGTCCTGCGGGTACTGGTCGTCGCCCTTGGCGTAGGTGTGCGCGCCGCCGGGGACCAGGGCGTGCAGTCGCTCGTTGGCCGTCCGCGACCGGGGCAGGTCGACGTCGGTGGTCCGCTCGGTGTGTTCGGTGTGCAAGCCGGCTTCACCCTTCCATGCGCTTCAGGACCTCGGCGAGGCTCGGCGCCTCCCGGTCCCGCTGGGACGTCGACGTGACCGGCAGGGGCCAGGGAATGGCGAGTTCCGGGTCGTCGAAGGCGATCGTCACGTCCTCGGAGGGATCGTGCTCTCGGTCGATACGGTAAGAGGTGTCCGCGACGTCGGTAAGAGCCTGGAAGCCGTGAGCGCATCCCGCGGGGATGTAAACGGTCTTCTGCGTCTCACCGGACAGCTCGAAAAAGGCCCGGCCGAGGTACGTCGGCGAGTCGGGCCGCAGGTCCACGACGACGTCGAAGATCTGCCCGTACGAGCACCGCACCAGTTTGGCCTCGCCGGCGCCGGAACGCAGGTGCAGGCCGCGCAGCACGCCCCGGACCGAGCGGGAGACGCTGTCCTGGACGAAGGCGTTCGGGTCGAGGCCCACCGAGCGGACCACCTCGGCGTCGAACGTGCGGCAGAAGAAGCCGCGTTCGTCCGCGTACGGCGTCGGCTCGAACAGGTGGGCGCCGGCGATCTCGGGGACTTCGGTCGCTCTCATGAGGCCTTCCGCAGGGCGTGGGCGTGGGTCTTCGCCGGGAACAGGGTCTTCGTCAGGGTGGTGAACTGCTCGGCGAGTTGCCGCGCGGCGACCCGGTTGCGGTCGGTGAGGGTCCGCCGTACCTCCGCCGCGTGCTTCTCCAGGTCCCGGAACTGCTCCAGCAGCCGGTCGGCGTCGACCTCGCGCGCCGGGTGGCAGTACGCGCCGAGGCCCATGCGGTCCATGAGCGCGTTGCTCTTCGCCGCATAGCACAGGGCCAGCACGGGCGTTTTGGTCTTCAGCGCGCAGATCAGGTTGTGGTAGCGGACGGCCACCACGGTGTCGGCGGCCGCCATCTCGTTCATCAGGTCGGCCAGGGAGGCCGGTTCGGCCGCGGTGACCAGCGGTGAGTCGACGGCGTCGAGGATGGCGGCGACCACCGACAGATCGCACTGGTCGCCGGTGAGGAGCCGGACCGGTCTGCCCTCCTCGACGAGCGCGCGCACGAACGTGATCGTCCCGTCGAGGTAGCGCCGGTATATCTCCTCGGCCCGGTCGCGGTCGTCGTTGCCGCCGTGGAAGTCCATCACGCCGAGGCAGACGGGACCCGGCGCGGCGGTGGGCGCGCTCGACGGCGGTGCGGGCAGGGAGAACGCGAGATCGGGGTAGACCTCGTCGCGCGAGGTGTCCACACCCATCGCGCGCATCGCGTCGCGGGACTGCTCGTCCCGGTAGGACCGGTAGGCGGCGAGCCGTGCCGACCAGCGCACCAGGGCCCGGGTGGGCCGGCTCCCGATCCCGGCGGCGCCGACGCTGACCAGCGCGACCCGGGTGCCCAGCAGCCGCCCGCTCGCGCAGAGCAGGAACAGCGAGTACGGGAAGCCCCACGGCCGCAGCGGCAGGGTGGCCTCCAGGACGCCCATGCCCGGCACGATGACCACGTCGTGCCGGCGCACCCAGGCGGCGGTGCGGTAGGCGTCGACGAGTTTGCCGACTCCCTTCGACACGATCGAGCTCGCACGGGACGCGGTCCGGTACTCCGCGCGGTTCCAGTGCAGCCGTGTCGCGGGGATCCCGAACCTGGCGGTCACCGCCTCGGGCCCGCCGCACAGCGCGTCCACGCTCGCGTCCGGATGCTCGGCGCGGAGGTAGCCGAGTACGGCCTCCAGCGACCCGTCGTTGCCGAGGTTGCCGGAGCCGAGCAGGCCGAACACCCCGACGCGCACCGGGGTCTCGTCCGCCGAGGTCATGCCCGCCTCCCCTCACGGCCGGCGACGAGGTCGTCCACCGAGACGGTCAGCTTGGCCGGGTCGACCGGGGCGCGGTCCTCGACCCGCTCACCGGCGCCCGGCCGGACCCGGCTGGTCGTCCAGGCGGCCAGGTGGCGGTAGCACTCGCGCCGGTCGGCCGGGGACAGCGGCGCCCGGTGGACCGCCGAGACGAAGCCCCAGACGTACTCGGCGAGCAGCCGGGGCGTCGGATGCAGCACCCCCGCCCGGCGCGGGTCCAGGTTGACGCACCGGGAGCGCTTGGAGGGGTTGGCGCGCTCGGCGCGGGTGGGGTGGTCGCGGCGGAAGTACAGCAGTTCCGGCACCTGGTGGAAGCGGCCGTGCAGGGCGATCTCGGCGACGAAGGTGCGGTCCGCGTGGTGGTAGCTGTCCATGGGCCTCACCCGGCGCAGCGCGTCGGCCCGGATCACGCCGTAGAAGTCGTCGCCGCCGGGCTCGAACAGCATGCTGCGGAAGCGGTCGGGCGCGTGCGGCGAGGCGGTGTCGAGCGTGTACTCGTAGGGGACCTTCACCTGGCCGTCGCCGTCGATGACCGCCTGGTCGGCGTGGGCGAGGATGACGTCCGGCCGCTCGTCCAGCGCCTCGACGCAGCGCCGCAGCAGGTCCCGGGCGTAGAGGTCGTCGTGCGAGGCCCACTTGAACAGCTCGCCCCGGCACTCGGTGAACACGTAGTTGTGGTTCGGGGTGGCGCCGACGTTCCTGGGCAGCCGGATGTAGCGGACGCGCGAGTCCTGCGCGAGGTACTTGCGGCAGATCTCCTCGGTCCCGTCGGTCGAGGCGTTGTCCGAGATGACCAGCTCGAAGTCCTCGTAGGTCTGGCCGAGCAGCGCGTCGAGCGACTCGGCCAGGTACTCCTCGCCGTTGTAGACGGGCAGGCCGATGCTCAGTCTGGGGCGGTCGGTCATGAGGTCCTCACTTCGGGAACGGAGTCGTGACGGCGCTCGCGCAGGGCGGACCGCAGCTGCAGCCACCACACGGCCGAGCCGCTGACGGTCGCGGCGGCGACGCCCCAGGCCGAGCCGACCGTGCCGGCGAGGGCGGCCCCGCCGAGTCCGCCGCTCACGTAGCAGACGGAGGCGAACAGCTGGGAGCGCAGGCTGCGCCGGGCGGCGCCGAGGGCGCGCAGCCCGGCCGCCGCGCCGGTGCCGAGGCCCGCGCCCGCCACACTGAAGGTGATCGGCACGATGAGATGCGAGGAGGAGTGCCAGACGGTGCCGAGCACCAGGTCGCCGAGCCGGTTCGGCAACAGCAGCAACGAGCCGCCCCACAGCAGCGCGGCGACGGCCTGTCCGCCGCCCAGCAGAAGGCAGAAACGGCCGAGGCGGTGGGGGGACTGCCGCAGCACCCGTGCCGCCTCCGGGACGGTGACCAGGGACAGTCCCATCAATACGGCGAGGAAGGGGCCCATCAGGAGCTCGGCGCCCCGCACCGCGCCCACCGCGCCGACCCCGACGATCGCACCGAGCCCGTAGGCCCGCAGCTGGCTGGCGCCGCTGAGGCTGACGTTCTCCACCAGGTACCGGTAGCCGAGATCGCGCTGCTCGCGCAGCCACCCGCGCGCCTCGGTCATCCGGGGCCGGATGCCGGACTGGAGGCAGCCGTACGCGGCGGCCACCGCGGCGGACGCGCCCCAGGCCAGGACGAAGGCGCCCACGGTGTCCACATGGGCCGCCGCGACCATCGCCGGGACGAGCGCCACGCACCACACGACATCGTTGACGAAGGCCTTGCGCCCGTTGCCCGCGGCGAAGAACGCGAACCGCCAGGCGTCCTGCAGCAGCAGTCCCGGCAGCATGACGCCCAGGCAGGCGAAGGCGGCCCCCAGCCGGCCGCCGAGAGCCAGTCCCGCCACCAGGGACACCACGCCGATGGAGGTGCCGACGCCGAGCGCGGTGCCCGTCGACCGGGCCACCGCCCCACGCCAGGACGCCTCCGGCACACCGCTGAAGCGCACCACCAGCGGGTCGGTGGACAGGCCGCGCGAGACGTTCAGCACCACGCCGTAGGTCACCCAGGCGAGGCTGAACACGCCGAACGCGGTCACCCCCAGCGAGCGGGCCACGTAGATGCCCACCGCGAAGTTGCTGATGCTCGAGGCCGCCTGGTCGGCCAGTCCCCAGGACAGCCGGCCGACGAGGGCCCGCCTGGCGGATCCGGCGCGTGGCGCCACTGTCTGCGGATTCTCCCCCTCGACGGGCATCGACGTCATGTCTTGATCAGCCCTGCCTCGTGCAGGGCGTCCGCCGCGGCGGCGACGGCGCCGAACGGCAGCCCCGACCGCTCGGCGACGTCCAGCAGGGCGTGCTCGCCGTCGGAGAGGTTGAGCACCCAGAGCATGGCCATCTGGGCCTGCTTGGTGTCGCTGCGCCCGCCGAGCGCGTCGTACAGCCCGCGCCGCCCCAACTGCGGTTCTCCGTAGGGGCTGAGGTTGAGGTACCGCCGGTTGCGGTCCAGGACGGCGAACGCCTCGCGGCACACCGCGAGGGTGTCCGCCATCGCCTCCGCGGAGACGAAGTCCAGGTTGTCCGCCGAGGTGTGGTACTCGGGGTAGCCCGCGTACGGGGTCCGGGTGAGCGAGCCGACGCCGAGGTTGAACCCGGGTGAGCAGTACTGCCGCTCGTCGTAGCCGTACGGGGTGAACTCCGTGATGCGGTGCGGCCGTTCGGAGGCGGTCAGGACGTACCGCAGCACCCGGTCGATCTCCGCGTCGCCGCGCCTGCTCCGCTTGTACGTGAGCGAGCCCGGGTCGCCGGCGCAGGCCAGCACCAGGCCGTGCTTGACCCGCTCGACCCTCTCGGCGTTGCGGGCCAGCCAGGTGATCGCGCCGATGGTGCCGGGCGCGAAGATGAACCGGTAGGTGTAGTACGGCGTCTGCTCGGCCAGCTCCCGGGCCAGGAACACCGCCACCGCCACGCCGGCCATGTTGTCGTTGGCCAGCGCCGGATGGCAGACGTGACAGGAGACGATCACCTCCTCGGCGACCTGACCGGGCACCACGTGCTCGGCGTAGGTGAGATGGCCGTCGGCGAGCGTGGAGTCGATGCGCACCTCGTACTCGCCGTCCGGCATCGCGTCCAGGGTGTCCTGGGCCAGGCAGAAGCCCCACTCCGGCTTGTAGTAGCTGGTGCGGTACGGCACCCAGGACGGCTGGTCGGGCAGGGTGTGCAGGTGTTCGCGCAGCTCGGACAGGGGCATGGTCCTCGCCACCGGCACGCTGTAGCCGAGCACGTGCAGGCTGGACGCGGCGAAGTCGACGACCCGGTTGCCCTCCGGGTCGGCGATGTAGGCGTCCCGGATGTTCCACTCCTGCGGCACCGTCCAGTCCAGCACCTGGGTTCCGGTCGGCACCTCGTGCACCTGGAGCGGGATGTACTCGCCGACGATGTCGAGGGTGGCGCGCACTCCGTCGCCGGTGATGCTCCGGCAGAGCGGGTACAGCCGCTCCACCAGGGCGTACATCTCCTCGCCTTGCTCGGTCACCGGCGCCACCGCAGGGTGTCGTCGACCGTCCCGGCGTCGGAGGCCGCGCGCAGCACCGCGAGGCGGGTGAAGCGCTGCTGGAAGGCCTCCTGGGTCAGGCCGTGCGCGCGGTAGGCGTCGGCGAGTTCGAGCGCGCCCCGCTTGACCGTCCACTCGCAGTCGAAGCCGGGGATCGCGGCGCGGAACCGGGAGAAGTCCACCCGGTAGGAGCGCGGGTCGGCGCCGGTCTCGCCGGTGATGACGACCTTGGAACCGGGCACCGCCTCGGCGACCTGCTCGGCGATCTCGGCGACCGTGACGTTGTTGGTCTCGCTGCCGATGTTGAACGCCCGGTCGTGCACCGCCTCGCGCGGCGCGGTCAGCGCGGCGGTGAAGGCCCGCGCGATGTCGGCGGCGTGCACCAGCGGGCGCCAGGGCGTGCCGTCGGACATCACCAGCACCTCGCTGGTCAGCAGCGCGTGCCCGACCAGGTTGTTCAGCACGATGTCGGCACGCAGCCGGGGCGAGAAGCCGAACGCCGTGGCGTTGCGCATGTAGACGGGGGTGAAGTCGTCGTCGGCGAGCTCGTGCAGGTCGTCCTCGACCCGCACCTTGGACTCCGCGTACGGCGTCACCGGGCGCAGGGGGGCGTCCTCGCCCACCAGGTCCCCGCCGCCGGCGGCACCGTAGACCGAGCAGGTCGACGCGTACAGGAAGCGCCCCACCCCGGCCTCGCGGGCCAGCCGGGCCAGGTGGACGGAGGCGTGGTGGTTGATGTCGTAGGTGAGTTCCGGCGCCAGCGATCCCAGGGGGTCGTTGGACAGGGCGGCCAGGTGGATCACGGCGTCGACGCCGGCCACGTGCTCGGCCGTGACGTCGCGCAGGTCCACCCGGTGGCCCTGCGGGTCGTCGGGCCTCGGGCCCAGCACACAGTCGGCGAACAGGCCGGAGTCGAGGCCGACGACCTCGTGTCCGGCGGCGGCGAGGACCGGGGCCATGACGGTTCCCAGGTATCCCTGGTGTCCGGTCAGCAGTACGCGCATGGTTCAACCCCCCAGGTTGAGCTTGAGTTTGGTGACGGCGAACGCTTCGGCGTATCGCTCGTGGCATTCGATGCCGCGGATCCGCGCGAGGCCGAGGAAGGCCTCCCGGTCGTACCAGGGCCGGTGGCGCTGCGAGGCGTAGTGCTCCTGCAGCAGCCGCACCTTCTCCTCGGCGATCTCCGCGGGCAGCGGCTGGTACGCCGCCATCCGGCCGAGGTCGCCGTCCCACTTGACGATCTCGTAGCCGAGCACCAGGTGGTCGCGGAAGGCGGTGGGGATCAGTTGCGCCAGGCCGCGGTGGTCCTGGTGGGCGTCGTCGGTGCGCGGGGCCAGGACCAGGTCCGGGTCGCTCCGCTCGCGCAGTTCCTCGACGGCGGCCTTGGCCTCCTCCCAGTGCGCGGGCAGCCGGCCGTCCGGCAGCTTGTGCACGGTCAGCCTGAGGTCGGCGTCCGGGCAGAACGCGGCGAGCGCGGCCTGCTCCTCCTGCTCGCGCTCGCTGCCGCCGCCGGAAAGCACCAGCGCGTCGACGCGGATGCCCGGCTGCGCACGGCACAGCGTCAGCAGGGTGCCGCCGGCGCCGATGGCGATGTCGTCGCAGTGCGCGCCCACCGCGACGATCCGCCGCGGACGCCCGGCCCCGAGCCCGATCACGCGCTCATCCCGGCGCTGTCCCGCTCCCACACGGCCCACGGGCGGTCGCCGCGGGCGTAGGCGGCGTCGAGCGCGGCACGCTCCTTCACGGTGTCGGTCGGCTTCCAGAAGCCGCGGTGCTGGTGCGCCACCAGCCGCCCGCGCTTGGCGAGTTGGGCGCATCCGTCGGCGACCAGGTCACCGTTCTCGGGTATGTGGTCGAAGACCTCCTGGCGGAGCACGAAATAGCCGCCGTTCTCCCACAGGGGCAGGTCGCTCACCGCGGTGATGCCCCCCACCAGGCCGTCCTCGCCGAGCTCCACGCAGTGGAACGAGGACTGCGGCGGCACCACCATCATCGACGCGCCGGCGTCGCGGGCGGCGAACCGGTCGATCATCTCGTCCAGCGGGGCGTCGGTGAGCACGTCGGCGTAGTTGGCGAGGAACATCTCGTCGCCGTCGAGGTGGTGGCGCACCCGGCGCAGCCGCTCGCCGATGGGCGACTCGATGCCGGTCTGCACGAAGGTGATCGTCCAGTCCGAGATGTCGGTGGACAGCAGCTCGGTCCGCCCGCCGCGCAGCACGAAGTCGTTGGAGGCGGTCTCCTCGTAGGTGAGGAAGAACTTCTTGATGTGGTCCGCCCCGTACCCGAGGCACAGGATGAACTCGGTGTGCCCGAAGTGCGCGTAGTAGCGCATGACGTGCCAGATCAGCGGTCTGGGACCGACCATCGCCATCGGCTTGGGCACGTCGTCGGAGGTTCCGTTGCGCATCCGCATCCCGTAACCGCCGCAGAACAGAACGACCTTCATGACGTCACCTCGACAACGCTCAGTTCCGGGATGGGGAAGACCAGCCGGCCGCCCCAGTCGTGGACGTAGGACAGCTGCTCGACCAGCTCGGCCCGCAGGTTCCAGGGGAGGACGAGCACGTAGTCCGGCTTGTCGACGGCTATCTGCTCGGGCGGCAGGATCGGGATGCGGGTGCCCGGAGTGAACCTGCCGTGCTTGTAGGGGTTGCGGTCGACCGTGTACGCGAGCAGGTCGGGCCGGATGCCGCAGTGGTTGAGCAGGGTGTTGCCCTTGCCCGGGGCGCCGTAGCCGACGACCGTCTCGCCGCGCTCGGCGGCCTCGATGAGGAACTTGAGCAGGTCCCGGCGCACCTTGGCCACGCGGTGGGAGAACTCGGTGTATCCCGACAGCTCCTGCAGCCCGGCGGCCTTCTCCCGGGCCAGCACGTCGGCGACCCGCTGCGTGGGCTCGCCGGCCACCTCGGCGGGCCGCGCCCACAGCCGGATGGAGCCGCCGTGCGTGGGCAGCAACTCGACGTCCACCAGCGTCAGTCCGCCGCTCGCCAGCGCCCGGATCGCGGAGGCGACCGTGTAGTACTGGAAGTGCTCGTGGTAGATCGTGTCGTACTGGTTCTCCTCGATCAGGGTCAGCAGGTGCTGCACCTCGACGGAGACCCAGCCGTCGTCGGCGACCAGGGCGCGCAGCCCCTGGGTGAAGCCGACCACGTCGGGGATGTGCGCGTACACGTTGTTGGCCACGACCAGGTCGGCCGGGCCGTGCTCCTTGCGGACGGCCGCGCCGGTCTCCGGGCTGAGGAACTCCGTGAGCGTGGGCACGCCCGCCTCACGGGCCGTGGCCCCGACGTTCACCGACGGCTCGATGCCCAGGCAGCGGATCCCCCGGTCCACCACATGCCTCAGCAGGTATCCGTCGTTGCTCGCGACCTCGACCACGAAGGCGTCGGCGCCGAGCCCGAGGCGCTCCACGGCGCCGGCGACGAACGTGCGCGCGTGCTCCACCCAGGAGGTCGAGTACGACGAGAAGTACGCGTACTCCTTGAACGTCTCCTCCGGCGTGATCAGCGGCGGGATCTGAGCGAGCCAGCAGTCGGTGCAGACCCGCAGATGCAGCGGGTACGCCGGTTCGGGCTGGTCGAGTCGGTCCGCGGAGAGGAAGCTCTCGCACGGTGGCGTCGCCCCGAGGTCGACGACGCTCGCCGTCGCCTCCGAGCCGCACAGTCGGCATCGTGTCATTGGCTGTTCCCATCCCCCCTGCTCGCACGGGTCTCCCCGGCGCGAGTCTGTGCTGACCGGCCCGCGATCGCGGTGCGGTACTCCTCCAGCAGGCGCTCCAGCCCGACAGCCGGGCTGAAGCCCTGTTCGTAACGGAGCCGGGCCGCGCGGCCCATCTCCGAGCCCAGGGCCGGTTCGGCCGCGATCCGGCGTATGCCGGACGCGAGCGAGGCGGAATCGCCCGGCTCGTGCAGCAGCCCCGTCACACCGTCGTCGACGAGTTCGACGAAGGCGCCGTGCCCGGCGGCGACGACCGGGACCCCGGCCGCCATGGCCTCCACGACCACCAGGCCGAACGCCTCCAGCCAGGTCGAGGGGGCCACCACGGCGACCGAGCGCGCGACGGCCTTCCGGCACTCCGCCGGGTCCAGCAGGCCGACGTGGTGCACGTCGTCGCGGCCGGCCGCCCAGGCGGTCACCTCCGGCTCCAGCGGCCCGGTGCCGGCGATCACGAGCGGCACGCCCACACCGCCGCCCGCCGCGAGTTCGTCCCACGCGGCCATGAGCAGCCGTACGCCCTTGGCCTCCGCGAGCCGGCCCAGATAGAGCACATGCTCCCCGGGGCCCGTCCGGCGAACGTCCGGGTCCGGCACGAAGTTGTGCTTCACCGCCAGCCGTTCGGCCGGCATGCCGGCCCGCGCCAGGACCTCGCGCTGCGCCGCGGAGATGCACAGGAAGCGCTCCACGCCGGTCCACCACCGGCGCCGGTTGACCGACAGGCTGAGCGCGAGCGGCACCGTCGCGAGCCGGGAGCCCCGGTAGCAGCCGTGGCGGACGGCGGGCAGCGGTGTCGCCCCGACGCACTCGGTGCAGGGCCTGCCGTCCCGCTGCAGGGTGCCGGGCGGGCAGATCTGGGTGTAGTTGTGCAGCGTGGCGACGGCGGGCACGCCCGCGTCGGCGCAGGCGGCGAGCACCGCCGGCGACAGCAGCGGGAAGACGTTGTGGACGTGCACCACGTCCGGGCGCTCGGCGCGCAGCCGGGCGGCGAGTTCGGTGCGGACCGCCGGGTTCCACGGCACCCGCACCGGCACCGCGACCTTGGCGAGAAGGGACATGGCGCCGATGTCGTCGCTGCGCCGCTCGAACACCTCGACCCGGTGGCCGGCCGCCCGCAGCAGCTCCACCTCCTGGTCGACGACCCTGTTCTCGCCGCTCGGCTGCGCCGAGGCGTAACGGTTGTGCACCACGAGGACGTGCATGCTCACCTCACCTCCGTTCTGCGGTCCCGGCGCGGGACGGCTCGTCGGGCGACCTCGGGCAGCTCGAGGGGCGGGGTCTCGGCCGGCGTCATCAACAGCGAGGCGGCCAGGGCCAGATGCAGCAGATAGGGCGAGGCGTCGCCCAGACCGGCCTCGGTGTACGAGGCGAGCGCGCAGTAGCTGATCAGGAAGATCGCGCAGGCCCGCTGCAGCGACGGGGGCCGCAGCAGCGCGACGCCGCCCAGCACGAGGAGGAACACCGCGACGAGACCGACGCCGATCAGGCCCTGCTCGTTGTAGACGGCCAGCCAGCTGTCGTCGATCGGCAGTCCGCCGAAGGACTTGTCGCCCAGGCCCACGCCGAACAGCTGCTCCCCGGTGGTCCGGGGGGCCGCCAGCAGGGCGTCCCAGACCTTGGCCCGGCCGGTGAGGCTGGAGAAGTTCTCCTTGCTCTGTCCGCGCAGGAACCACTTCTGGAGCAGGGAGGCGAAGCCCACCGCGGCCACCGTGGCGATCACCACCGCCCAGCTGAAGAAGCGGCGGGCCGCGGTGCTGGTGAGCAGGAGCGAGCCGATCGCCAGCGCCAGCCCGACCAGCAGACCGAGCGTCGCGGTGCGGGTGTGGGTCAGTCCGAGCAGGACCAGGGACGGCACGATGACCAGCGCCGCGCTCTTCCTGTCCGTCCTGCCGCCCATGAGGAGCAGCACGGTCAGCCCGATGATCACCGCCGCGTACTGGCCGATCTGCGGCGGGGTGAGCGGCCACAGCGCGCCGACCAGCCGCCCGCCGTAGAGGTCGGGCAGGGCCGCGCTCGGGGAGACGACCAGACCGGCGGCCACCGACCCGAGCACCGCGAAGTACATCCGGATGTGGTGCCGGACGAACGTCATGCCGTCGTCCCACCAGCGGGTGAGCAGCCACAGCGTGCCGACGAACAGAGCCAGCCGGAAGCACCGGAACAGCGCGCCGAACCCGGACTCCAGATGCGCGCTGGAGATCACGCTCGTCACCAGCAGGAGGGTGAGCACGAACACGTACGCACTGGGCCGCACGCGCACCCGGGGGTTGACCAGGAGCGCCAGCGCGAACGCGGCGACCAGCGCGCCCATGGTGACCATCTGGATGAGGGAGCGGGGCAGCGGGACGATGGTCTTCGCCCCGGCGGAGCCGAGGGTGTTGAGGATCAGCAGTCCCCAGACCGTCCCGATGATCTTCGGTGTGCGCTCGGTCTCCATCTCAGCCACCGTCCCCTGCGCGGAAGGTGCTGCCCGCGTCCTGCCGGTAGGGCGTGCCCTGCCACTGCCCGAGGTCGAGCACCCGGCTCGGGTCGTAGGCGACGAACGTCCACGGGCCGACGTAGACGTTGTCGTGCCAGCGGTTATGCTGCTTGGTGGTGATGGCCTCGGCCACCGCCTCGCCCTTGTACGGCGACCAGTCGGGGTAGGTGCCGTAGTTGGACAGCACCGCCATGCGACCGCACTTGTCCGTGCACTTGACGACGGACTTGTCCAGCACGAAGCGGTTGTCGTGGATGTTCACCCGCTGGGTCTTCCACCGGCAGTCCGAGTACAGCGGGGCCTTGGCGATCGCCGGCTGGACGCAGCGCTTGACGTTCTTCACCAGCAGCGTGCAGTCGCCGGAGGAGGTGTTGGCGGGGCTGTTGCAGAACCGGTCGGCGTTCTCCCACAGGGTGATCCCGGACCAGTTGTTCTCCAGCACGTTCCCGTAGATCTCGATCTGGTCGGTGCGGGCCTTGATCCGTGGTTCGCCGCCGGACTCCGACAGGTAGACGGTGGCGAAGGGGAAGGTGTCGCCGCGGTCGGCCGCCGCACGGCCCTCGACCCAGTTGTTCCGCCGGATCGTGTTGTTGCGGATGATCGCGTTGTAGCTGATCTCGTAGATCAGCGCGGCACCGTCGTTGGCCTCGATCACGTTGTTCTCGATGAGGAAGTCGTTGTTGTTGGTGTCCGCCCACAACCCCGTTCCACGGTTGTCGTGGACCCAGTTGCCGCGCACGTCGGCGCCGTCGACCGCCCAGAACTTGATGCCTCCGGTGCAGCCGCAGCCCTGCTGCCGCCGCTCCCAGTCGCCGGTGTTGTTGCCCACGATCTCGTTGCCCTCGACCACCAGGTCCGTGATGCGGCCGGATCCCTTGTACGCGTTCATGCCGTACTGGCCGTTGTCGCGCAGGCAGTTGGCGCGGACCTGCTGGCGGGCGCCGGCCATCAGCCCGGCGCCGGAGTTGTTCTGGATCGTCGAGTGCTCGATCACCCAGCCGTCGGCGGAGTCGTGGTTGACCACGCCCTCGTTCTGCGGGGCGACGAAGCCCTGCACGGTCAGGTGGTCGATGGTGACGTCGCGGGCGGAACCGGAGAACGCGTACGCGTTCTTCTTCCGGCCGTCCAGCACCGCGCCCGGCGCTCCGACGTAGCGGTCCCCGTCCTTGGGCACGACCTGGGCGTAGCGGTCCGGGTCGAGCCGGTGCGTGCCCGGCCGGAGCCAGAACGTGGTGTGCGCCGGACTGCTCTTGGTCTTCGCCGCGAGGTCGCCGACCACCGCGGGGTCGACCGTCACCGCGCCCGCGGGCGCCTTGGCCGGCCCGGTTCCGGGACGGTCGCAGACCCGGGCCACGGGCTGGGACCGCGCCCCGGACGTGGTGGGCACGGCGGTCGGCTTCTCACGCGTCGCGTGCCGCGTGCCGTCACAGCCGCTCACCAGCAGCAGGGCCAGCACCAGCGGTGCCACCGCCGGTGCCCAGGGCCGCGTCCTGATCCTCACGCGCCCCCCTGGCCGCGGAACCCGAGCACGGTGGTGAAGCCCTCCGTGCCGTCGGTGAAGCCGGAACCGACCAGCGTGGTGGCGGGTTCCCTGCGTCCGAAGCCCGTCGAGTACCAGCCCAGCACGGGATCCGTCTCACCGCGGTGCGCCCGCCAGGACAGCTGCCCGGGCAGCTCGAGCACCGCGGAACGGTCCTCGCCGTCCTTGGTCCAGGTGAGCCGCGCCCGGTCGCCCTCCAGGTCCGCGGTGATCGCCGGACCGAGGTGGAACGCCAGGCGTACGGCCCGGCGCGGGCCGCGGACCTCGTCGATCACCCGCAACTCCCGGCTCGCGGGCGTCAGTTCCACCCGGCGGCGGTGCACGGAGCCCTCGTAGCCGTCGTGCTCGGCGGACCAGGAGGCCGTGTCCTCGTTGGCGGCGTCCACGCTCAGGACCCGGGTCTCGGCGTGCCGCGTCCACAGGAACGGGCCGCCGGAGACGGACTGGTCGGCGCCGTCCAGCTCCAGCGTGTTGTGGCCGAGGGTGGAGCGGAAGTACCGCCGCCACTCGGGCTGCCCGTGGTAGCAGTACGTCCCCGGGTCGGCGAGCACGTCGACACCGTCGTGCCGGACCTCCACGGACAACGCGTCCGCGTGGGCGTGCGCGGCGATGGAGAGGAAGCCGTGCGGACCGCCGTCGCAGCGGCACCAGATCTCCTCCGGCCCGCGCAGGATCGTCATGCCGGCGTCCGCGAAGTGCGCCGGCCGCTTTGCCGGGCGGCGCGCGGACGGTTCCGCGCGCTTGACGAGCGCCGCGAGCAGCGGGGTGCGTACGTCGGTGCCGGTCACCGTCGGCCACCAGGGAAGCCGGCCGAACACGGCGTCGCCGGTGGCCAGCAGAGAGCCCCAGCGGTCGGTGCCCGCGCCGTCCACGACCAGGCCGTGCCCGTCGTCCGCGTCGCCCTGACGCGGCGGCCGCAGCCGGTTGTCCACGATCGCCGCGAGCGCGTCCGTCATCCGCAGCAGCACCAGGCGGACCGACGCGGGGACCGGCACACCGGCCGCGTCCGCCTCCGCCACGGCGGCCAGGCCGAGTTCGAGGACGAGCCCGTGGTACTCGGTGGCCAGCTCCCGGTTGATGCCGGAGAGGTAGGTGTTGCCGCGCAGGTGCCGGTCCAGCGACCGCAGCGCGTCGATCCGCCAACGCGCCGACTCGGGGAACCAGTCGAAGGCGCACGCGGCGGCGAACTGCCCGGCGGTCTCGGCGATGACGTGGTTGTTCGCCGAGGAGCCCCGGCTGGGGAAGCCGGCCAGCCAGCGCTGGTGGTGCCAGATCTGCCGCACCGCCACCGGGTTGTCCTCGAACAGCCCGGCCGTGCCGGACCAGCCGTCCAGCAGCCGGCGGATCCACACCCAGGACAGCAGCCGGATGCCCAGCTCGATGCCGCTGATCCAGTGGACGCCGCGCAGCGGCGGGTTGACCTCCCACCAGGACCGCAGGTGCGCGGCCACGCGCTCGGCGTACCGCTCGTCCCCGGTGGCCGCGTAGGCGGCGGCGAGCTGGGTGAGGTACTGGTGCCGGGACGGCTCCCAGATCTGCTTGATGTCCCCGACCGTGTCCTCGCTGCGGTACGGCACGTCGAAGGCGTAGCCCGCCGGGGCCCGGCGCCCGGTCTTGGGGTCGAACCACCAGTCCGGGTCGGTCAGGTCGTCGCGGACCACGCCGAAGAACTCGGCGTGACCCTCCATGAGCCGGTCCGCGTCGGCGACGAGACGTTTCACGGCGTCGGGAGGCAGCGCGGCGAGCGTCCCGGCCGGCAGGACGGCGGTGAAGCGCGCGCCGGTGACGCCGGGGCCCTCGGGCGGCGCCGCACGCCACCGCCGCCGGCGCACCGCGTCGCCCACCCGGCCTGCGACCTCCTGCGGTCCCATCCGGGACAGCCGCCGCAGGTACCAGCCCGCGCTCATGGTCACAGCGCCCTCGCCAGCGTCACGGGGGCGCCGCTCGCCAGACCGGTCTGCACCGCGAGGGTGGCCGCCGTGGTGGCGACCAGGGACTCGAGCGGCACCGGCATCGGCCCGCCGGTCCGCACGGCCTTGACGAACGCGGCCAGTTCGGCGTTCTGGCCCTTGTCCCGGGCCTTGGGCAGCCGCGAACTCACCCACCGCTTCTGGCCATACACCGAGGCCCGCACGAAGTCGTCGAGCCGCAGCGCGCGCCCGTCCGCGATCAGGTCCAGCGACTCCTTCGGGAAGGCGGACGGACCGGAGGTTACATAGCTGATCGTGGCGGTGGACCCGTCCGGGTAACGCAGCACGATCTGCAGGTCCTCGTTGCCGGACGGGGCGGTCGCGTACACCGACACCGGGTCGGCGTCGAGCAGCCAGCTCGCCGTGTCGATGAAGTGCCCGCCCTCGCCCACGAACCGCGAGCCCTCGGAGCCCTGCCGGAGGTACCAGCTGCCGTGGTCGAGACGTCCGGCATTGACCAGGTAGCGGAGGTTGGCCGGGCCGGTCCGGGCGCCGAAGCGCTTCCTGGCCTCGTGCAGCAGCGGCGCGAACCGGCGGTTGAAGCCCACCTGCAGCCGGTCGTTGCCGGACTCCTCCACCGCCGCGAGCACACCGGCCAGCTCGTCCTCGGTGAGGGCGAGGGGCTTCTCCACGAACACGGTCTTGCCGGCGAGGAGCGCCTTGCGGGTCAGGTCTGCGTGCGAGCTGTGCCGGGTGACGACGAACACCGCGTCGACGGACTTGTCGCCGAGCACGGCGTCGAGGTCGGTGGTCGCCTCGGCGAAGCCGAACTTCCGCTGCGCGTTGGCCGCCGACAGCGCCGTCGTGGTGACGACCGTAGACAGCTCCACGCCCTCGCGCTGTGCCAGGTGCGGCAGCAGCATCGACGTCGCGTAGTTGCCCGCGCCGACGAACGCGAGCCGTACGGGCGACTTGGCGAGCCGGGCCGGAGCGGGCCGCACCTTCACCGCGGGCACGGCCACCGACACGGCAGCCGGCTGAGCCGCTTCCTCCGCCTCCGCCGTGTGCTCGGGGTAGCGGAACAGCACGGCCACGGCCTTGAGTTCGCCGTCCTTGAGACGCCCGTAGGTCTCGACGGCGTCGTCGAAGTCGGCGATGTGGGAGATCAGGGGTTCCACGTCGACGCGGCCGCGAGCCATGAGGTCGAGGAAGCACGACAGGTTGCGGCGCTCGGTCCAGCGCACGTAGCCGATCGGGTAGTCGCGCCCCTCCAGCTCGTACGACGGGTCGTAGCGCCCGGGGCCGTACGAACGCGAGAACCGGACGTCGAGTTCCTTCTCGTAGTACGCGTTCCACGGCAGGTCCAGGCGGCACTTGCCGATGTCGACGACCCGGCCGCGGTCCCGGCAGAGCTTGGCGGCCAGCTCGACGGGCTGGTTGCTGCCGCCGCCGGCGGCCAGGTACACCTGGTCCACGCCGTGACCGTCGGTGAGTTCGGCGACGGCGTGCTCCACGGCCGTGGACCCCGGGTCGCCGCAGGCCGCCGCGCCCAGGCGCTCGGCGAGTTCGCAGCGCGAGGGGTCGGGGTCGGCGCCGACGACGCGGACCCCGGCGGCGGTCAGGAGCTGCACCACCAGCTGCCCGATCAGCCCGAGCCCGATGACCAGCGCCACCTCGCCGAGTTGCGGCTCGCCCTGGCGGACGCCCTGCAGCGCGATCGACCCGACGGTGCCGAAGGCCGCGTGCCGCGGGGCGAGGCCGTCGGGGACGGGGGAGTAGAGGTTCTTCGGCACCCAGTTCAGCTCGGCGTGCAGCGCGTGCTCGTTGCCCGCGCAGGCCACCAGGTCGCCGACCTTCACGTCGTCGACGCCGGCGCCGACCTGCTCGACGACCCCGCACAGCGAGTAGCCCAGCGGCGTGTAGGAGTCCAGCTTGCCCATCACCTTGCGGTACGTGGCGGGCACGCCGTTGGTGGCCACGCTCTGCATGACCTTGGCCACCTGGTCGGGACGGGAGCGGGCCTTGCCCAGCATCGACATGCCGGCCTCGGACACCTTCATCAGCTCGGTGCCCGTGGAGATCAGCGAGAAGGCGCTGCGGACCAGCACACCGCCCGGCTTGCAGCCCGGCACCGGCACGTCGAGCACCGCCAGCTCGCCGCTCTTGTAGTTCTGTACAACCTGTTTCACCGGAACTCCCCTGATTCCTAAGCCGTTTGCCGAGTGCTCTGGCCGGACCCAGAGGTCGCGTCGCGATACCAGTACTCGAGGGTCAGCACATGCCACAGATGCTTGGAGAAGTCCTGCTGCCCGGCGGCGTCCTCGGCGACCATCCGCCGCAGCGCGTCGCGGCGCAGGAACCCGGAGCGCACGAGCTCGCCGTCGTTGACCACCTCGCGCACCAGCGGCGCCAGATCCCGGCTCATCCAGGCGCGCAGCGGGGCGCTGAACAGGCCCTTGGGCCGGTAGACGATCTCCCGGGGCAGGATCGAGGTGGCCGCCTCCTTCAGGACCGCCTTGCCCTGCCGTCCGGCGATCTTGCGGTCGCCGGGCACGGTGAACGCCGCCTTGACGACCTCGACGTCCACGTACGGCACCCGCACCTCGGTCGACGCGGCCATGCTGGAGCGGTCCGTGTAGGTGAGGTTCAGGCCCGGCAGGAACATCCGGGAGTCGCCCAGGCACATGCGGTTGACGAAGTCGTCGAGCTCGTTGTCGGCGTAGACGTCCGCGTGTTCGGTCAGCACGTCGTCGACCGTGCCGGCGAGGTCCGGATCGATCAGGGCGAGCAGGTCGTCCTGGTCGTACATGGTGTAGCTGCGCCGGAACGCGGTCTCCTCCGGCAGGTCGGCGAAGGACAGGAACCGCTTGGCGAAGCGCACCGACCTCAGACCCCGGCGGGAGGTGGCGACCGGCAGCCGGTTCACGGTCGCGGAGACACCGCGCCGCAGCGGCCGCGGGACGCGCTGGTAGCGCAGGGCGAGCAGGTTGGCCAGGTGCTTGCGGTACCCGGCGAACAGCTCGTCGGCGCCCATCCCGGAGAGCATCACCTTGACCCCGGCCTCCCGGGCGGCCGTGCAGATCAGGAACGTGTTGATCGCGGCGGGGTCGCCGATCGGCTCGTCCAGGTGGTACGTCATCTGCGGCAGCAGGTCGAGGACGTTCGGGGCGATCTCGATCTCGTGCAGGTCCACGCCGAACCGCTCGGCCACCTGCCGGGCGTAGCGCAGGTCGTCCGGCATCGCCTCGAACCTGGCGTCCTCGGCGCGGAACCCGATCGTGTAGGCGGAGATCCCGGGCTGGTGGCGGGCCGCCAGCGCGGTCAGATAGCTGGAGTCGAGGCCACCCGACAGGAAGGTCGCGACGGGCACGTCGGACAGCAGATGGCGCCGCGTCGACTCCTCGACGATCGCGGCCAGGTCCGGCTGCTCGCCGGCCCGGGCCCGCTCCTGTCCCTCGGCGGCGACGTCCTTGAGGTTCCAGAACCGGCCCCGCTCGACGCTGCCGTCGGGCCGGCACCTCAGCCAGCTCCCCGGCGGCAGCTTCTCCGCCTCTCGGAACGCACACCGTGAGTCGGGCACCCAGTAGTACAGCAGCGAGGCCACCAGCGCCGCCTGGTCGACCTCCAGCGATCCGCCGGTCGCGCCGGCGAGCGCCTTGAGCTCGGAGGCGAACGCCAGACCCTCGCCGCGCCGCAGCAGGAACAGCGGCTTGATGCCCAACTGGTCGCGGACGAGCACCAGTTCACCCGTCCGCTCGTCGAAGATCCCGAACGCGAACATGCCGCGCAGCCGGGGCAGACAGTCGGTGCCCCAGCGCCGCCACGCCTCCAGCAGCACCTCGGTGTCGGAGGTGCCGCGGAAACGCACCCCGGCGGCCTCCAGTTCGGCGCGCAGCTCGGGCGCGTTGTACAGCTCGCCGTTGTACGTCAGGGCGAGACCGCCCGAGACCATCGGCTGGGCGCCGGTCTCGGACAGGTCGATGATGGACAGCCGGCGGTGCCCGAGCTGCACCTCGCCGTCACCGGCTCGGTGGCCGTAGCGGCCGGCCCCGTCCGGGCCGCGGTGGGCGAGGGTCTCGGTGAGCCGGTCGGTGACGATCTTCCCGTCCGGCCACCGGTACGTGCCTGCGATGCCACACATGTCCTACCGCGCCTCCTGCTCGCTGTCCGGGACCCGTGCGGCCCACATCGGCTGGCGGTCCGTCCGGTTCCGGCCGTCCCCCACCGCCTGAACGGAGTGGGAGGTGCCCCCACCGTTCTGCCGGGCGGACCGGTCGTTGTGACCGCGCAGCGCGGTGTGCAGTCCGTCCCACAGCGTGCCGTCGGTGCGGTCGCGCGGATCGGGGTCGATCAGCACCACGCCGATGACGGCGATGCGCTGGTCGGCGAGCTGCCGCGCCACGGTGTGCAGCCAGGCGGCGTTGCCGTGTCCGGCCCGTACGACGAGCACGGTCTGCGTGCCGAGGTACTGCAGATCGGTCCACGCCGTGCCGGGCGCCACCGAGCCGACGCCGACCGCGCGCTCCTCGGGCGGCCGGGCCCCGGCACGCTCGCCGGTGACCACGGCCGGGTCTCCCGGCTTGTGGCGGCGCTCGGACAGCTGCGAGCCGGGCAGACCGTCGATGACGACGACCGGCCCCTGCGCCGCCAGTGACCTCGCGAGGTCCAGGGCGATCTCGGTCGTGGTGCGCGCACAGCCCAGTTCCAGCAGCGACACCCCGTCCTCGGAGCCGCGCACGGTGCGCGCCAGGGACCCGGTGAGGCGTTCGCGTGCCGTCTTGTTGCGCCTGCGCCGCCAGAGCCTGGGCGACCGGGCGGGCAGCTCCGCGATGACGGAGGCGCCGAGGTTCGCGGCGATCTCCCGGCGCAGCACGGGCCGGTCCGCCACCACCACGCCGACCGCGGACACCGCGAGCCCGAGGACGAGACCGAGGACGAGTCCGATCGCGGCGTCGGTGGCGGCGGCCTTGGGCAGGGAGTTCCGCACCGCGTGCGGGGCGTCCACGATCTGGGTGCCGGCGATGAGCTGGGGCGTGCCGACGCTGGCCTCCGCGGCCCGCTCGCCGAAGTCGGTGATCTTCGAGGTGAGGTCGGCCCGGCGGGCGAAGAGCGACTCCATGTCCGCCGAGGTCTTGGCGCCGCTCGCCGTCGATCCGTCCCCGATCGCCTTGTTGACCTGGGCGAGTTCGTCCCGCAGCCGGTCACGCTGGTTGAGCAGGGCCTTGGCCTCGGCGTTCGAGGTCTCCTGGATCCGCCGCACGTGGTCCGCGACGAACGCGTCGGCGAGCGCCTTGGCGCGGGCCTTGGCGTCGGCGTCGTCGGCGCCGGTCACGGTGATCTGCAGCAGGTTGTTGGTCAGACCGGCGCCGCTGTAGTCCTTCATGAAGGCCTCCGGTGTCTCCGGGGACTTCAGGGCCTTCAGGGCGGCATCGGCGATCCGTGTGGTCTGCAGCAGCGCCACGTCGGTGCGGATCAGGGTTCCGGGGTCGTTCGGCTGGTCCTCCTCGTGCGCGACCAGCACCTTGGTCACCGCGCTCGGGGCCGGTGGCATCAGGACGGCCACCGCGGCCCCGAGCACCAGGCCGACCAGGGCCATGGCGCTCCACAGGCGCCGGCGCCTGCGCACCGCCACCACCAGTGACTGCAGATCGAGGAGCGGGGCGGCGGCCGTCTTCTCCGACGGCGTGTTCGTCGTCACGCTGAACCTCCCGTTCCGTGGCCGGGCACCGCGAGCGTCAGGGTGGCGTCGTCCGGGAGCTGGCCGCCCGAGCGCGTGGGGCGGGCCAGGACCAGGCCGGCGACGACGATGCCCACGACCTCGCGCCGGGCGTCCGCGCACGCCTCGGCGATCCCGGCGAGTTCCTCCGCGGTCCAGCTGCCGGCGCTGAGGACGACCAGGGCGCCGGACTCGGCATCCCGGTCCGGCACGATCGGCCGGTCCACCGAGACCTCCGCCACGCGCAGTTGCAGACCGTTCTTGGCCTCGGCGGCGAGCTGCCCCGCGGCCCGGCGGGCGGTCTCGTCGCCCTCCGGTACGAGGACCAGCACCTTCTGGGCTCCCGGCAGCCGTTCCTTCAGGCGGGCGCACACCCGCCGGTAGCGGAGCCGGCCGGCGGCCTGGTCGCCGGACTTCTGCGGGGCGGGCATGTCCCACCGCGCGTCCATGCCGAGGACGCGGCCAAGGCGGCCGCGTGCGCCCCCGCCCTTGTGCCGGTGCGCCGTCTGTTCCGTGGGCACGTCGACGGTGCCGAGGAGCGTCGAGCCCAGCGCCGCGGCGATCTCCGGTTCGGTGCGCAGCCGGCGGTTCATCCGTATCGCGACGAGATGGCCGATCAGCGCGATCAGGAAGAACAGCAGCGCCCCACCGGCGATGAGCTGCACCCGCGTGGGCGGCGCCTCACCGGTCGGGCGGGGGGCCGCCCCCATGACGACCATGCCCGCCTTGGTGTTCGACGGGTCGGCCTGGTCGAGCTTCTGCATGGCCTCCTCCAGCGAGGTGCGCAGCTGCTCGAGCTCGGTGCGGGCCTGCACGCTCTCCACGGTCTGTCCCGAACCGGCCGCCTTGGCCAGTTCGGTGATGCGGCGGTTGGTGTCCGCGACCTGCTTGCGCAGGGCCGCGGTCCCCGAGGCCGCCGTGGAGTCGGCGCTGCCGCCCGCGACCCCGTCGGCGAAGGCGACGAACTGCTGGGCCACCTGGTCGGACAGCCGCTGTGCGCGCGCCGGGGTGTCGGACGTGCCGGAGATCTCGATGATGTTCCCGTCGGCCGCCTTGGCGGTCACCTGGTCCTGCAGCGTCCTGCCGCTGACGCCGGACCAGTGCAGGGCGGCGGCGGTGCGGTCGAGGACCGCCGAACTGGTGGCGATGTCCACCTGGGTCAGCAGCTCGCGTTCCTCCCACTGCCCCGGCAGCAGGACCGGTGCCGACGCCGTGTACCGCGGCGGGAACACCACCAGGGAGGTGCCGTAGCCGATGAGGGCGCCCACCACGGCGAGGGCGGCGAGAAGCCGCCACCGCCGGCGGAATATCCGCCCGATCGTGACTAGGCGGATCGTGTCTTCGTTCAACGCCGCTGCCTCTTCCTTGTGCGGACCGCATCGCCCGCCGACTGGGTGCTTCGATCGCGGCTCGCGGCGGCGTAGGCGGCGAGGAGCGACGCTTGCGAGTTGCGCCACGACAGCGGACCGCTGATCCGCTCCTGGCCGATGCCGCCCATCCGGGCCCGCTTCTCCGGGTCGTCCAGCAACTCCGTGATCAGCTTGGCGAACTGGGCCTCGTCGTTGGCGGGCGCGTAGACGGCGGCGTCACCGGCGGAGACGCGCGCCTCCTTCAGGTCGAAGGAGACGATCGCCCGGCCCATCGCCATGTACTCCAGGACCTTGTTCATGGTCGACACGTCGTTGAGCGGGTTGCGCGGGTCGGGGGAGAGGCACACGTCCGCGGTGGACAGGTAGCGCACCAGGTCGGCGTCCGGGATGCGTCCGGTGAACTGCACCTGTTCGGTGAGTCCGAGCTCCCGGGACAGCTCCACCATCGCGTCGAAGGCGTCGCCGGAGCCGACGAACACCGCGTGCCAGTCGGTCCGCCCGCACTCGTCGCGCAGCTTCGCCAGGGCGCGCAGGGCGTAGTCGACCCCGTCCTGCGGGCCCATCACGCCGAGGTAGCACAGCAGATGGGGCTTGCCGCGCTTCAACTCCGGCTCGGGCGGCACCGGTTGGAACCGCTCGATCTGGGGCGCGCTGCGCACCACGAAGACATCCTCCGGGCGCTTGCCGCCGCGGCGGACCGCGACGTCCCGGTAACTCTCGTTGGTGGCCAGCACGATGTCCGCGGTCCGGTAGGTCCGTCTCTCCAGCGCGCACACCGCGCGGTAGAGCAGGTCCTTTCCGCGGTCGAACCGGGAGAGGTACAGCTCGGGCACCAGGTCGTGCTGGTCGAAGACGAACCGCGCGCCGCGCCGCTTCAGCCACAGCGCGGGCAGGAAGAGCAGGTCCGGCGGGTTGCAGGCGTGGACGACGTCGACCGGACCGACCTTGCGGGCGAGCCGGGCCGTGTGCCACAGCGCCGATCCGTACTCCCGCAGATAGCCGGCCGGTCCTCCGGTGGCCGCGCGCAACGGGTAGCGGTGGATCCGCACCCCGTCGATCTCGGCCTCGGCCTCGGTGTCTCGTTTGCTGCCCTGCGGGCAGATGACGTGCACCTCCCAGCCGGCGTCGCGCAGCGTCGTGCACTCCTGCCACACCCGCCGGTCGAACGGCACCGACAGGTTCTCCACCAGAATCAGCGCGCGCGGGCTCGGCCCGTCACCGCCGACTGCGTTACCAAGCAAGGCCCATGTATCCCGGTTCGGTCCGGCGCACGTCGGCGTCGGGAAGGCGGATGAGGTCGACGATCAGCGGACCGTCGCCGTGGGGGAGCGCCGACAGCACGGCCGGGTCCTTGGTCCCGACCAGGCACACCTCGGCGTGGTCGAGGACCTCGTCGACGGAGTCGGCGAGCAGCTGCGCGAGGTGCGGCAGCCGGGTCTCGATGTACTCGCGGTTGGCGCCGATCAGCCGGGACAGGCTCACGTTGGCGTCGTGGATCTTCAGGTCGTAGCCCTTGCCGTGGAGCCTCTCGGCCAGCTCGACGAGCGGGCTCTCGCGCAGGTCGTCGGTGCCGGGCTTGAAGGACAGCCCGAACAGGCCCACCCGGCGCTTGCCGGTGCGCTCGACCATGTCGACCGCGCGCTGCAGATGATCGGAGTTGGAGGGCAGCACATGGGAGAGGATCGGCACCGACACGTCGGCCCGCTGCGCCGCGTACACCAGACCGCGCAGGTCCTTGGGCAGGCAGGAGCCGCCGAAGGCGAAGCCGGGGCGCAGGTAGGCGGGACTGATGTTCAGCTTGCGGTCGGCCAGGAACACGTCCATCACCTGGTGCGAGTCCACCCCGAGCGCCTGGCACACCGCGCCCAGCTCGTTCGCGAAGCCGATCTTGAGGCCGTGGAAGGCGTTGTCCGCGTACTTGATCGCCTCGGCAGTCGGGACCGGCACCCGGAACACCTCGCCGGGCAGGCCCTCGTACAGCGCCAGCACCGCGTCGCCGCTCGCCGTGTCGAGCTCGCCGACGACGGTCTTGGGCGGGTCGAAGAAGTCCCGCACGCTCGTGCCCTCGCGCAGGAACTCCGGGTTGACGGCGACCCCGACGTCCACCCCGGCCGTGCCGCCGACGGACTTCTCCAGGATCGGCACCAGCAGGTTCAGACAGGTGCCCGGGAGCATGGTGGAGCGGAACACGACGGTGTGCCGCCCGCCCCGCTCGGCCAGCGCCGCGCCGATCTGCTCGGTGACACGCTCCAGGTACGTGGTGCACAGACTGCCGTTGGGCTCCGACGGCGTGCCCACACAGACCAGCGAGATCTCGCTGTCCATGATCGCCTCGCGGACGTCGGTGGTGGCGCGCAGCGCCCCGGTCCGTACGACCTCGGCGGTCAGTTCGCCGATCCGCTCCTCGACCACCGGGGCCTTGCCGTCGTTGACCAGGTCGACCTTCACCTGGCTCACGTCCACCCCGACGACCTCGTGCCCCATGTCGGCCAGGCACGCGGCCGACACGCAGCCCACGTAGCCGAGCCCGAAAACGCTGACCTTCATGACCCGTTCCTCCCCCCAGGCAGGCCCTTGTGGCCTGCGTTCGGCACACCGGCCGGATGACGCTCCCCGCGCATCAGTAGGCCCCCTGCCCGTGCAGCACCGCACGCAGCGTCTTCCACAAGATCACGGTGTCCAGGGCCAGCGACCAGTCCTCCACGTACCGCAGGTCGAGGCGGACCGCCTCCTCCCACGGCAGGTCGCTGCGCCCGCTGATCTGCCACAGGCCGGTGAGTCCGGGCTTGACCAGCAGCCGTCGCCGGATGTCCGGGCCGTAGGCGGCGGACTCCTCCGGCAGCGGTGGCCTGGGACCGACGAGCGACATCGATCCGGTGAGTACGTTGAACAGCTGCGGGAGTTCGTCGATCGAGTACCGGCGCAGCACCGATCCCACCCGGGTGACCCGCGGATCCCGGCGGACCTTGAACAGCAGCCCCGCGCCCTCGTTGAGCTCGGCCAGTTCGGCACGTGCCGCGTGGGCCCCGGTGACCATGGTGCGGAACTTGAGGATGGTGAACTCGCGGCCGTCCTTGCCGACCCGGCGCTGGCGGTAGAACGCCCCACCCCGGCTGTCCAGGACCACGAGCAGTGCCACGAGCGCCATCAGCGGTGAGAACAGCAGCAGCAGAATCGTTGCGCCAACGCGGTCGACGACTGCTTTGACCGCCCGGCGGCCCCCGGTGAAGGCCGGCATGCTGACCCGCAGCAGCGGAATCCCGAGCACCGCGTCGACGTGCAGCCGCGGGCCGGCCACCTCCATCAGCACCGGGGCCACGACCATCTCGGCGTCGCTGCCCTCGAGGTTCCAGGCCAGCCGTTGCAGCCGGTCCGGTGACCAGTGGGCGTCGGGCGTGACCGCGACGACGCGGTAGCCGTCGCGGCGCACGCGCTGCGCCACGTCCGACAGTTGGCCGACGATCGGCACCCCGTCCAGGTGGCCGCCGTCGATCTCGGAACCGTCCGTCGTGCACACCCCGTCCACCCGCCAACCGAGGTGCGGGAACTTGCGGGTGCGAGTGATCAGGTCGTGCACGGTGGCTGGGCTCCCGGCGGCGAGCACCGGTCTCAGGCACCGGCCCTCCTTGCGCTGTTTGTGCAGCCAGAGGCGCAGCAGATAGCGTGCGATCATGGTGACGACCGCGATCGCGGGGATCGCGACGAAGATCCAGAGCTTGATGTTGCGCGAGGTCAGGGCTATCCCGCCGAGCGCCAGGACGACGGTCGCCGCGAACAGCGAGCGGCCGAGCCGGCGGAACTCCTCGGCGCCCTGGCCGAGCACGGCGGGGGCCCACGCCCGGCCCACCGCGAGCGCTCCCAGCACCAGCAGTTCGGTGCCGAAGGCGAGAATCCCCCATTTCTCATGCCAGTTGGCTGCGTCCCGGGCCCCGAAGAACTCGCCTATCGCCGTCACCACGACGAACGTGGCGGCGGTGTCGCTGGTGATCACGGCTCGGCGGTACCGCTGCTCCCAGGCCGCCGCGGGCTGTCCGATTGTCCCGTTCGGCACCTGCTGGCGCGCGGGCGGAAACGAGTTGACTACTCCCCCTTGACGCACAGAACCCCCCAGGTTCCGCAGTGGTTCGACGTGTTCGCCCAACACTGTTCCTCCCCCCGGGAGGCCCCCACCCCCCGTGCTGTTCCTCCCCTAGGAGGCCCCCGCCCCCTCTACGCACGGCATCCGGCTGTTTCGGCGCTACTCGAGCAACTCGCCTTCGCGGCAGCGCAGTCGCATGCCCTGCCGGCCTCTCGAAGCGCGCTGGAACCCCCTGACACCTCGGCAGCTCTCCGAACCCAAGCCCCCCGGGTTCCGAGCAACGATCACCCCTACGTCCGGCGCCGAGGACACGCTGACGGCTTTCCGCAGCCCGGACCAATGGACCCACTGACGGTCGCCTCGTGTCCGAGCCGCCGAAGCAAGGTCAATCTAGACCATGAGAACCGGTGTGAAGAGAGGATGTGTGTAATTTGTGTTGAACATTTGAGCCTTGTTTTTTTCGGTGGTGACCGGGCCGGGGTGGCCTGATGTCACCGTGTGCTCAAGCGAACACGAGCGGCGGCTGACCGGACGCGTGACTCGTTGTACTCTCCGAAGACCGCCCTTGACCTGCGGTGAGCAGGCAGGGAGCAGACAGATCGGGAGTTTCTCCATGTTCCGTACCATGTTCAAGTCCAAGATCCATCGCGCCACGGTCACCCAGGCCGACCTGCACTACGTGGGATCGGTGACCATCGACGCCGAACTGCTCGACGCGGCCGACCTGTTGCCCGGCGAGCTCGTGCACATCGTCGACATCACCAACGGCGCGCGTCTGGAGACGTACGTCATCGAGGGCGAGCGCGGCTCGGGCGTGATCGGGATCAACGGCGCCGCCGCCCATCTCGTCCACCCCGGCGACCTGGTGATCATCATCAGTTACGCTCAGCTGGACGACGCCGAGGCACGTGCCTTCGAACCGCGGGTGGTGCACGTGGACCGCGACAACCGCATCGTGGCCCTGGGCGCCGACCCGTCCGAGCCGGTTCCGGGCTCGGACCAGGAGCGCAGCCCGCAGGCCGTACCGGCCTGATCAGCGATCACTCGTCCTTCGGACCAGGAGCGTGCCCATGAGCGACATCGAGATCCGCGACGACCGGGCGGCGGGCCGCCTGGAGGCGACCGGTGACGGGACGGACGGCGAAGTCGTCGGCCACATCGAGTACTTCGTCCTCGAATCGCCGGGGCGTGCCCTGGTCCCCGTCCACACGATCGTGGAGCCGGCCCACGAGGGGAAGGGCATCGCGGGCCTGCTCGCCCGCGAGCTGTACGCCATCGCCGAACGCGAGGGCGTCGTGGTCGCCCCCCTGTGCCCGTACGTCGTCAAGTGGGCCGAGCGCCACCCCGACCAGGCCCCGGCGGCCGACCCCGAGCTGCTGCGCGCGGCGAAGGACTGGCTGCGCGCGCACCCGGGCCGGTTCTGAACGGCATGCTCGCCCTTCTGCACACCTCGCCCGCCCACGTCCCCGTCTTCGAGGCACTGCGCGACGAGCACCACCCCGGTCTCGCACTGCGGCACCTGGTCGACGAGGAGCTGCTGGCCCGGGCCCGCCGCGAGGGCCCACAGGCGGTGGCGGACGAGGTGCGGGCGGCCGTGGACAGGGCGGTCGCCGACGGGGCCCGGGCCGTGCTGTGCACCTGCTCGACCATCGGCGGCGTCGCGGAGGCGGCGGGGGCCGGTGCCGGGGTGCCGGTCCTGCGCTCGGACCGGCCGATGGCGGCCGCCGCCGTGGCGGCCGGACCGCGGATCGTCGTCCTCGCCACCGTCGAGAGCACGTTCGGTCCGACGGTGGCCCTGATCGAGGAGGAGGCGGCGCGTTCCGGCCGTACCGCCGAGGTGCGGACACGGCTGGTCGAGGGCGCCTGGGACCGCTTCGCGGCGGGCGACACCGAGGGCTGCGCGACGCTCGTCGCCGCCGAGGCCGACCGCGTCACCGAGGCCGACGCGATCGTCCTGGCCCAGGGCTCGATGGCCCCCGCCGAGCACATGGCGACCACCCCGGTCCCGATCCTGTCCAGCCCCCGCCGGGGCCTGGCGGCGGGTGCGCGGGCGGTCGGCGGCCGACGGGTCCAGGGCGCCTGACGAGGGCGCGCACCGGTGGCCGAGCAGGGCCGGTGGCGGGTGTCGAACTCGGGGACCGGCGGGCGGTGACGGGCGTAGTCGGTGATGGGGAGCCGGTGCTGCTTCGCGGGCGACAGCCTGGCGCGCGGTGCGCCGGTGGCGGGTGACGAGCTCGGGGACCGGCGGGCGGTGACGGGCGTAGTCGGTGATGGGGAGCCGGTGCTGCTTCGCGGGCGACAGCCTGGCGCGCGGTGCGCCGGTGGCGGGTGTCGAACTCGGGGACCGGCGGGCGTAGTCGGGATGAGGAGCCGTGCACCGCGGGCGACGGCCTCACGCGCCGTGCGCCGCCGGCGGCTTGTCGGCCGCGGATCCGGACCACGCCGAGCCTGCAGGGCACCTGGGACGGCGCCTCGGGGAGCCGCGTCGAAGCGGGAGCCCGGCGACCGGGGCCAGTCGGCCTGGTGGGGTAGCTCGGGAGAGTGAGTGGGGAGACGTGCGTCGGGTACGCGGGGAAGAGTCCAGACCCGACGTCGACCCACTGGCCGGAGGGCGCCATGACCGAGCCGTACCCCGACCCCACTCCGCCCACCCCCGGGCCGGGCCCGGACCCGCGCCCCCCTGACCCGTACCCCTCCCCGGTCCCCACCCCCCAGCCGCCCCCGGGGCCGGAACCCACCCCGCCCCCGCAGCCGCCTTCCCCACCGACCCCCGCCCCGCCCCCGGACCCGTCCCCGGTCCCCCCGGGCCCGGAACCGGTACCGAGCCCGGAGCCGGGACCGCCGTTGACCTGAACCGGCGGCCCGCACGCGGCGGGTGTCGCGCGCGAAACGACGGCGGGCGGCCGCTCGGGCCGCCCGCCGCCTCGTGCCGTCCTCCGTTGCGCGGTGACCTCCGTTACGCGGTGACCTCCGAGCGGTCCCCGCCCCACAGCGTGTGGAACGAGCCGTCCTGGTCGGTGCGGCGGTAGGTGTGCGCGCCGAAGAAGTCGCGCTGGCCCTGGGTGAGGGCCGCGGGCAGGCGCTCGGCGCGCAGGGCGTCGTAGTAGGCGAGGGCCGCGGCGAAGCCCGGGGTCGGGACGCCCTGGCGGGTCGCCGCGACCAGCACCTCGCGCCAGTCGTCCTGGGCGGCCGCGATCTCCTGCGCGAAGGTCTCGTCCGACAGCAGGCTCGGCAGGTCCGCGCGGGCGTCGTAGGCGGCGCGGATACGGTCGAGGAAGGCCGCCCGGATGATGCAGCCGCCGCGCCAGATCGCCGAGACCGCACCCAGGTCGATGTCCCAGTCGTACTCCTCGCGGGCCGCCGCGATCTCATGGAAGCCCTGGGTGTAGGAGACGATCTTCGAGGCGTACAGCGCCTGTTCGACCCGGTCCGCGAAGGCCGCCGCCTCCGACTCGCCGAGCGTCTGCGCCTTCGGGCCGGCCAGACCGCGCGAGGCCTCGCGCAGCGCCGCGTGGCCGGACAGCGAGCGGGCGAAGACCGCCTCCGCGATGCCCGACACCGGCACGCCCAGGTCCAGGGCGATCTGGACCGTCCAGCGGCCCGTGCCCTTCTGCTCGGCCTGGTCGACGACCACGTCCACGAACGGCTTGCCCGTCGCGGCGTCCACGTGGGACAGCACCTCGGCCGTGATCTCGATGAGGTAGGAGTCGAGCCGCCCGGTGTTCCAGGTGCGGAAGATCTCCGCGATCTGCGCGGGGGAGTAGCCGGCGACGTCGCGCAGCAGCTGGTAGGCCTCGCCGATGAGCTGCATGTCGGCGTACTCGATGCCGTTGTGGACCATCTTCACGAAGTGCCCGGCGCCGTCGGGACCGACGTGGGTCACACAGGGAGCGCCGTCCTTGGCCTTCGCGGAGATCTTCTCCAGCATCGGGCCCAGCGAGTCGTACGACTCCTTCGGGCCGCCCGGCATGATGCTCGGGCCGTTCAGCGCGCCCTCCTCGCCGCCGGAGACGCCCATGCCCACGAAGTGGATGCCCTGCTCGCGCAGTTCGCGCTCGCGGCGCCGGGTGTCCGCGAAGTGCGCGTTGCCGCCGTCGATGATCATGTCGCCGGGCTCCAGGAGCGGCGCGAACTCATGGATCACCGCGTCGGTGGGCTCGCCCGCCTTGACCATGATGACCAGCCGCCGCGGCCGCTCCAGCGCCGCCACGAACTCCTTGGCGGTCTCGGCCGCGATGAAGTCGCCCTCGTTCCCGAACTCCTCCACCAGGGCGTGCGTACGCGCCGCCGTCCGGTTGTGCAGAGCGACCGTGTAGCCGTTGCGCGCGAAGTTGCGGGCGAGATTGCGGCCCATGACCGCGAGTCCCGTGACGCCGATCTGGGCTGTGTTGCTCATTCGGTTGGCTCCTTGAGGATCCGGTATCGGTGGTGCCGTTCGTGCCCGTCAGTATCGCCCCACCGACCATCCTGACGTGCCGGTACGCCGAGCGCATGTCCGCCTCGCCCGGTGTGCCGCAGGCAGATACGCACGACCGGCCCCGCCTGTCTCAGCCACGGTGCAACTGCTGCTCATTCCTGATTCCTTGCGGGACAGGGCGGCCGATTGCCGTCTTGTCATGGCCTGTTGGGCACGCTTACTTTTGGCCCTCCTGACGCATGTCGAGGGGGATCTCCATGGCCGTACGCGGCCGGCACCGCCGGTATCAGCCGAACAGGATCAACCGAGCCTCACTCACCGTCACCGCCTCCAGCGCGGGCATGGCGATCCCGCTGATCGGCGCCGGCACCGCGCACGCCGCCGACATGTCCACCTGGAACAAGGTCGCCGCCTGCGAGTCCTCCGGCAACTGGAGCATCAACACCGGCAACGGCTTCTACGGGGGGCTCCAGTTCACCCGGTCCACCTGGGAGGCCTACGGCGGCACGGCGTACGCCGGGCGGGCGGATCTGGCCACCAAGGACCAGCAGATAGCCGTCGCGGAGAAGGTGCTTCGGGGACAGGGGCCCCGTGCCTGGCCCGTGTGCTCGGTCGAGGCCGGGCTGACGCGCGGCGGGGACGCGCCAAACCTGCACACCGAGGGCACGTCCACGCACCGGACGTCCACCGAGCAGACGCCGACCAGGAAGAAGACGTCCGTGCGGGACGTTCAGCCGCACTCCACGCCCCAGTCGAGGGCGGGCACGGCCGAGATGTACACCGTGGTGCGCGGCGACAGCCTCTCCGAGATCGCGGACACGCAGCACGTACGCGGCGGTTGGCGCGGCCTGTACGCCGCGAACCGCCGGACCATCGGCTCCGACCCCGATCTCATCCTGCCGGGGCAGCGGCTCGACCTGCGGGCCAAGGCGCCCACCACGCACACCGCGTCGACGAAGCCGTCGACGAAGCCGTCGACGAAGAAGGCCGCCGAGGCGACCGAGGAGAAGAAGACCACCACCCGCCACCACTCCCTGATCGCCCCGGTGGGCGGGCCGATCGGCACCGGCTACCACGTGGCCGGCTCCTCGTGGTCGAAGGGCTACCACACCGGCGTCGACTTCCCCGTCCCCACCGGCACCTCGGTGCGGTCGGTCGCGGCGGGCCAGGTCGTCACCGCCGGCTGGGGCGGCTCGTACGGCTACCAGGTGGTGATCCGGCACGCGGACGGCCGCTACACCCAGTACGGCCATCTGTCGGCGATCTCCGTGCGGGCCGGGCAGAGTGTGAGCGAGGGCCAGCGCATCGGCCGCTCGGGGGCCACCGGCAACGCCACGGGCCCGCATCTGCACTTCGAGGTGCGGACGGGGCCCGGTTTCGGTTCGGACGTCGACCCTCTGCGGTATCTGAGGGCCGGCGGCGTCAGGATCTGACCCGCACCCGGTGCCGGTCCACGTCCGGCGCCGGGACGTACGAGCCGCCGTAGAAGGGGCCGTAGAAGCGGTAGCGGGCCGGGTCGGGCGTCTCATCGTCGTTCTCGACGTAGGCCACCGCCAGGAACGTGGGGCCCACCTGGGCGGGGACCACGATCCCTTCGGGGAGTCCGGCCACGGGCTCCCCGGGGAGCTCGGCGGGCGCCGGCCCGGTGACGGTCCGCTCGGGCAGGGCCGGCGCCGACTCCTCGGCGGCGGTGCGGGCGATGCGCTCCGTCGTCAGCAGGATCAGGCCGCCCGCCGCCACCACACCGCAGCTCAGCGCGAGAGCGGTGCCGGTGCTGCCGTAGCGGAAGGTCTCGCCGAACATCGTGATGCCGACCGCGGCCGCTATCACCGGGTTGACGACGGTGAGCGTGGCCAGCGGGGCGGCGAGGCCCGCGCCCCGGTAGGAGGCCTGCGACAGCAGCAGTCCGGCCGTGGCGAAGACGCCGATCACGGCGAGGGAGGGCACGTCCGAGAGCGTCACACCGCCGGTCCAGTCGACCGCGACGACCTTGGTGAAGACCGAGGACATGCCGAAGGCTATGCCGGACGCGGTGGCGAGCAGCATGCTGCGCACCGCCGGGTGCCGGTGGGCGGCCCGGCCCGCGACCATGAGGGCGACGACCGCGCCGCCGGTGACCGTGGCCACCGCCACGCGCTGCGCCGTGTCCAGCGACTGCTCGTCGGACGCGCCGACCAGGGACAGCAGACCGGCGAGGCCCACGGTCGCCATGATCGCGCCCCGCCAGGCGGTGGAACCGGCCTTGCGGCCCACGAACAGCGCCGCCATCGGCAGCGCCAGCACGATGGTCAGGGCGCCGAGCGGCTGCACCAGGCTGAGCGGGCCGTAGGCCAGCGCCGCCACGTGCAGCAGACCGCCGAGGCCGTTCAGCGCCACCGCGGCCCACCAGCCGGGCCGGCGCAGCGGCGCGTACTGCTCGCCGGGGGAGGACACCGCCACGCGCTCCTGCACGATCGCCCCGCCGGCGTAGGCGACAGCGGAGACGAGGGAGAGGATCACGGACAACGCGAGGGCGCTCATGAGCAGCTGCTCCTCTGCGTGAGGCGGGGGCGGTTGCCCCTGCGCGGCGAACGGTCGGCCTTCATAGCGAACACGATGCCTTGTCGATCTGTTCCCGTCGTCGTCCCTGAGCACCCAATGGGTCCTACTGCCGATGGAGTACGAAACGGGCACTGTCCTCCCCAGGGTGGGTGACCCTGGGTGGAGACCCCCTGGGAGGAACCCCTGGGGACCTTGGTACTACTGCTGTTCGTGGACCCGGAGCCCGACCTCGACCCCGATCTCGCCGCGCTCGAAGCGCTGGGCGGCTTCTTCGTCCTGCGCGTGGGCGCGGGACCGGCGACGCCGCTTCCCAGTCTCGCGCAGACGTACGAAAACCGCCCTTCGGAGGTTTACGGAAATACGCTGACTTTCCGGGTGGAGAGGGTCGCCGCCGCACTGCGCGCCCCGGAGCCGCGGATCGCCGCCTCCGTGGCCCAGCAGGGGCTCGCCGCCCGGCTCTGGTCGGTCACCCTCGGCTGCGCGGCCCGCTACGGCCGCGTCCCCGACCTCGCCCCCGGGCTGCTGCGCTGGGACCCCGGCGCGAGCGCCCCCGACGACCTCTGGCTCTGCGAGGTCCGCCCCCGGCCCGCCGACCCCGCGACGATCGCGGACGTCGTCCTGCACGGCCACCTCGACCCCCTCGCCACGGCCCTGCGCGCCCACCACCGCGTCGCCCCCGGCCTGCTGTGGGGCAACGCGGCCTCCGCACTGGCCGGAACCGCACGCCAACTGGACCACTGGGCCCGCTCGCGAGGCGACGGGGAAGCCGCCGCCCGCACCCGCTCCCTCACCGCCGCGCTCCTCGCCCACCCCCTTCTGGCCGGCGCCCTCACCGACACCCTCCGGCGCCGCAGCTGCTGCCTCTACTACCGGGTGCCCGGCGGGGGAGTGTGCGGTGACTGTTGCTTCACACGAGCCCCGCGCTCTTCCGCGCGCGGCTCATCTGGGTGACCATGAAGGAACCGGTCGCCGAAACAGGGAGTTGCGGGTGCGAGTCGGACTGCTGACCCGGGAGTACCCGCCGGACGTGTACGGCGGCGCGGGGGTCCATGTCGAGTTCCTCGCCCGGGAGTTGAGCTCCCTGGTCGACCTCGAGGTGCACTGCTGGGGCGAGGGCCGCGGGGTGGGCGTCGTACGCCACCGCTCCTGGGCCGCCCTGGACACCGCCAACGACGCGCTGCGCACCTTCTCCGTGGACCTCGCCATGGCCGCCGGCCTCGAAGGCCGCGAGCTGGTGCACTCCCACACCTGGTACGCCAACCTCGGCGGCCACCTCGCCAAGATGCTGTACGGCGTCCCGCACGTGATGACCGCCCACTCGCTGGAGCCGCTGCGCCCCTGGAAGGCCGAGCAGCTCGGCGGCGGTTACGCGCTCTCCAGCTGGGCCGAGCGGACCGCGATCGAGAGCGCGGACGCCGTGATCGCCGTGTCCGGGGCCATGCGCGAGGACATCCTCACCTGCTACCCGACGCTGGATCCGGCCAAGGTCCACATCGTGCACAACGGCATCGACACCACGCTCTACCGCCCCGACCACGGCACCGACGTGCTCGACCGGATCGGCCTGGACCGCACCCGGCCCTTCATCCTGTTCGTCGGCCGGATCACCCGCCAGAAGGGCGTGCCGCACCTGCTGCGGGCCGTGCGGGACATCGATCCGGCCGCGCAGGTCGTGCTGTGCGCGGGGGCGCCGGACACACCGGAGATCGACCAGGAGTTCCGTGATCTCTACCAGGAGCTGAGCCGGGTCCGCGCGGGCGTGCACTGGATCCCGCAGATGCTGCCGCGGCCGGAGGTGATCCAGCTGCTCACCCATGCGGCGGTGTTCGTCTGCCCGTCGGTGTACGAGCCCCTCGGCATCGTGAACCTGGAGGCGATGGCCTGCGGCACGCCCGTGGTGGCCTCCCGGGTGGGCGGCATCCCCGAGGTCGTGGACGACGGCCGTACCGGGGTACTCGTCGCGGTGGACGACGACTTCGAGGCGAGCCTCGCGCGGGCACTGGATGCCGTGATCGGCGATCCTGAGGGTGCCCGGCGGATGGGTGAGGCCGGGCGGGTGCGCGCGGTGGAGGAGTTCGGCTGGGACGCCGTCGCCCGCCGTACCGTCGGGCTTTACGAAGAGATCCTCAAACAGGAATAGAACGGCCGGGAGTTCCCTGGAGTTCTTCGAACAGGCTTACTCCGCCTCGCCCAGGGGCAGGCATGGATCAACCACGGTGAGGGGAGCGGCCATGCGTCGTGGCGGACCTTCGGTGCTCGGCATCGTCCTTGCGGGCGGAGAAGGCAAACGCCTGATGCCCCTGACAGCCGACCGCGCGAAACCAGCGGTCACCTTCGGCGGGACGTACCGTCTCGTCGATTTCGTCCTGTCCAACCTCGTCAACGGCGACATCCTGCGCGTCTGTGTGCTGACGCAGTACAAGTCGCACTCGCTGGACCGGCACATCACCACCACCTGGCGGATGTCCAGTCTGCTCGGCAACTACGTGACCCCGGTCCCGGCCCAGCAGCGGCTCGGCCCGCGCTGGTACCTGGGCAGCGCGGACGCGATCCTGCAGTCGCTGAACCTGATCTACGACGAGCGGCCCGAGTACGTGGTGGTGTTCGGCGCCGACCACGTCTACCGGATGGACCCGCGCCAGATGCTCGCCCAGCACATCGAGAGCGGGGCGGGCGTCACGGTGGCCGGTATCCGGGTGCCGCGCTCGGAGTCCTCGCAGTTCGGGGTGATCACCCCGGGCTCGGACGGGCTGACGGTGGAGCGCTTCCTGGAGAAGCCCGCCGACCCGCCGGGCCTCGCGGACGACCCGGAGTGCGTGTTCGCCTCCATGGGCAACTACATCTTCACCACCAAGGCGCTGATCGAGGCACTGCAGCGGGACGCCGAGGACGAGCACTCCGTGCACGACATGGGCGGCTCGATCCTGCCCCAGCTCACCGAGCGGGGCGAGGCCCAGCTGTACGACTTCAGCGCCAACCACGTGCCCGGCGAGACCACCCGGGACCGCGGCTACTGGCGGGACGTGGGCACCCTGGACGCGTACTACGACGCCCACATGGACCTGATCGCCGAGCGGCCCGCCTTCAACCTCTACAACCGGCAGTGGCCCATCTACACCCACTCCAACCAGCTCTCCCCGGCCCGGTTCAACGCGGGCGGCATCGCCAGCGAGTCCATCATCAGCGCCGGCTGCCTGATCCGCGGCCAGGTCACCCGCTCCGTGCTGTCGCCGGGTGTCCTGGTGGACCCGGGCGCGGTGGTGCAGGGCTCGGTGCTGCACGACAACGTCCACATCGGGCGCGGTGCCATCGTGCGCGGTGCGGTCCTGGACAAGAACGTCGAGGTGCCGCCGGGCGCGACGATCGGCGTCAACCCGGAACGGGACGCGGAGCTGTACACCGTCTCCAAGGGCGGGGTGATCGCCCTCGGGAAGGGGCAGGTGGTGTCGTAGCGGGCGGGAGGGTCAGCCGGAGGACTCCCGCATCGCCTGGAAGTTCTTCATGATGGCCTCGCTGGTGGGCCGCACCTCCCGGGTCGGGCTGAACTGCAGGGCCTCGGTGCCCGGTGCGGTGTGCACGGGAACATGCCCGGGTGGCGCGTAGTACGCGTCACCCTCGCCGTAGACCTCGTCGCGGTCCGTGTAGTGGAAGGTCAGCTGCCCCTTGAAGACGTAGCCCCAGTGCGGGCACTGGCACTGGTCGTCGGGCAGCCCCCGGAGCAACGGTGTGTGGTCGACGTTCTCGCGGAAGGTGATGAAGTCCACCGTGTAGTCGTCCAGCTCCTCGGACCGGTCCAGCACGATTCCGAAGTCGCCGCCCTGGGAGGCCGTCTCCCTGGATACCTTCGACATCTGTCTCGCCTTCTTCCCGCGGAGATCGACCCCTTGTCCCATTCTCCGCCGGTCTCGCGGCCCGGCCACCGGGGCACGGTCTTGTCATGTCCCTGGACGCGATGCGGAATCCGTGTTGTCATGCCAACTGCTGTCCATGACAACGTTGTTATGGAGGTTTCCGTGCACCTGGCACGCCTCAGAGACCGACTCGCGTTACTTCTGGCCCTCGCGCTCGGCATCGCCGGGCTCGCCGCCGTCCCGGCCGCGACCGCCGCCGTCGACCCGGTGGAGGTCCACGGCCTGAAGGGCGAGTACTACACCCAATCCGCGCCCGGCGCTTTCGACTTCCACGAGCTCAGGGCGACCGGCTTCGACCCGAACCTCGACTTCGACAACCTCGAGCCGCGCCTGGCGTTCACCACCGGGCAGTCCGACGACGTCAGCGTCCGCTGGACCGGAAAGATCGTCCCGGAGAGGACCGGTCCGCACACCTTCTCGATCATCGGCGACAACGGCTTCCGCCTCTGGATCGGCGGGCAGCTCGTCATCGACCACTGGGTGGACGACTGGGACACCGAACAGACCGCAGAGCCGGTCGACTTGACGGCCGGACGGGCCTACGACATCAAGGTCGAGTACTTCGAGCACTACGGCGGCTCCAACCTCCACCTGCGCTGGACCGAGCCCGGCGGCACCAAGGCGCCCGTCCCGCAGTCCGCGTTCCGGCTGCCCGACGGCTTCGACTACGACGGCGCCGTCGCCACCACCGTCCTCGTCACCGGCCGCACCCTGAGGCTCGACTTCGCCCAGCCCCTCGCCGCACCCCCGGCCGGCCTCACCGGCCACCTCCAGGCGGTGATCGGCGGCGCCAAGTGGCCTTTGGGAACCGCCCAGTTGGACCCCGCCGACAGCCGGGCGCTCCTGATCCCGCTGACGCAGCCTGTCGTCGGCAACAAGACCGGCACGGCCCGCGGCACCGCCGACGTCCGCTACGACGGCGAGGGCGGACTCACCCGCGCGGACGGCAACGTTGTCAAGGCGTTCTGGTCCAGCGGCCCCAACCGCTCCACCCATGAACTGCGCACGAGATGGGCCGACCAGGTGGGCCCGGACAACGCCCATCCCGAATACCCGCGACCGCAGCTGACCCGCGCCGACTGGCGCAATCTGAACGGGCGTTGGCAGTTCGCCGCGGCGACGGCGGGGGAGCGGCCGCCGGTCGGCAGGAACCTCGCCGAGCACATCCTCGTCCCGTACCCCGTCGAGTCCCAGCTCTCCGGCCTGGAACGGCACGAGGACCGCATGTGGTACCGCCGCACCTTCACCGTCCCCGCCGGCTGGCGGATCGGCTCGGGCAAGCGGCTGCGGCTCAACTTCGGGGCCGTCGACTGGCGGGCCGAGGTCTACGTCAACGGCACCAAGGTCACCGAACACCAGGGCGGCTACGACAAGTTCAGCGCCGACATCACCGACGCGCTGAAGCCGGGCCGCACCCAGGAACTGATCGTCGGCGTGTACGACCCCACCGACGCGGCCGACGGCGAGAACCCGCCGCTCGGCAAGCAGCGCCTGGACCCGAGCGGCATCTGGTACACACCGACCTCGGGCATCTGGCAGACGGTGTGGATGGAACCGGTCACGCCCGACCACGTGGACGCGCTGAAGCTCGTCCCCGACGTCGCGAAGAGCCGGCTGACGGTGGAGGCGCGGGGCGTGCGCGCCGGCGTACCGATCACGGCGACGGCGTACGACGGCAGGCGCGCGGTCGCCACGGCACGCGGCCGTACCGGCGGCCCGCTCACGCTCACCCTCGACAAACCGCGTCTGTGGTCGCCCGACGATCCCTTCCTCTACGGCCTGAAGGTCACCGTCGGCGCCGACCGCGTCGGCAGCTACTTCGGGATGCGCTCGATCTCCGTCGAGAGGGTGAACGGCGTCCCGCGCACCCTCCTCAACGGCGAGCCGGTCTTCATGATGGCCACTCTCGACCAGGGCTTCTGGCCCGACGGCCTCTACACCGCCCCGACCGACGAGGCCCTGGCGTACGACCTGAAGGTGCACAAGCGGCTCGGCTTCAACGCCGTGCGCAAGCACATCAAGGTCGAGCCGGACCGCTGGTTCTACTGGGCCGACCGGCTGGGCCTGATGGTGTGGCAGGACATGCCCGCGATGACGGCCGGGGTGGACCCGTCGCCCGCCGCCCGCGCCGAGTTCGAGCGGGAGATGAAGCAGATCATCGACGAGCACGTCAGCAGCCCGTCGGTGGTCATGTGGGTCACCTTCAACGAGGGCTGGGGCCAGTACGACATGGCCCGCATCGCCGACCAGGCCAAGGCCTGGGACCCGTCCCGGCTGGTCAACTCCATGTCGGGGCTGAACCTCGGGGCCGACGGCGGCACCGGCGACATCATGGACGAGCACGGCTATCCCAGCCCCGCCCTGCCACCCCGCCCGGACGGCCGACGCGCCCTGGTCAGCGGCGAGTACGGCGGCCTGGGACTGGCAGTGCCCGGTCACGCCTGGTCCGTGCAGCAGTCGTACGTCGACGTCGACCCGGCGACCTACACCGACGACTACCTCGCCAAGCTCACCGAGGTGCGCGCCCTCGCCTGCAAGGGCGGCAACGGCGCGGTCTACACGCAGATCTCGGACGTCGAGGGCGAGCTGAACGGCCTGCTCACCTACGACCGCGAGGCGCTCAAGCCGGACGCCCGGCGTGTGCGCGCCGCACAGCGGGCCCTGATCAGCGACGCTTCCCGGGCGGTCCCCGCCGGGTGCCCCTCGACCACCTGACCCCTCACCCTTTCGTGACTCCTCACCCTTCCGTGACCCTTCACCCCTTCCGGAGGACCCCCGACATGAGATGGACCCGGCGCCTGCGCCTGTGCACGGCGGGGGTGGTGGCGGCGTCCGCGCTGTTCGCCGCTCCCGTCACCGCCCGGGCCGCAGAGCCGAGCGACGCTCAACTGACCGGCCTGGTCAACCCGTTCATCGGCACCGAGAACGAGGGCAACACCTACCCCGGTGCCGCCGTGCCCTTCGGCATGGTGCAGTTCTCACCCGACACCGGCCACAACACCGGCTACGACTACTCCCAGAACCACATCCGCGGCTTCTCCCTGGTGCATCTGTCGGGCGTCGGCTGCGGCCTCGGCGGCGACCTGCCGGTCCTGCCCACCACCGGTGACGTCACCGAGACCGACTACGCCCGGTACGCGGCCGAGTTCAGCCACGACGACGAGACGGCGAGCCCCGGCTACTACGAGGTCGGCCTGAGGACCGGCATCAGGGCCGAGCTGACGGCGACCCGGCGCACCGGCGTGCAGCGCTACACCTTCCCGGCCACCGAGAGGGCCAACGTCCTGCTCAACGCGGCCCAGTCGCTGCACACCGGCGTCTCCTCCAAGGTCGAGATCCTCGACAACCGCACCGTGCGCACCGCCATCACGGGCCGCGGCTTCTGCCAGGACACCAAGCCCTACACCGTCTACACGATCACCCGCTTCGACCGGCCCTTCACCGCGTACGGCACCTGGGACGGCCCGACCGTGACCGCGGGCGCGACGACCGGCCGGGGCGGCGCCTACGTCCGCTTCGACACGACGAAGGACCGCACCGTCGAGGCGACCACCGCCCTGTCCTACGTCGACGCGCACGGCGCGGCCGTCAACCTCCGCGCCGAGGGCGGACGTTCCTTCGACGCCGTACGCCACGGAGCGCAGCGGGCCTGGGAGGACCGGCTCGACGACGTACGCGTCAAGGGCGGCGACGACAGCCTGCGGCGGACCTTCTACTCGTCCCTGTACCGGTCCTTCCTCGCGCCCAACGTCGGCAGCGACGCCGACGGCCGCTACACCGGCTGGGACCAGCGGATCCACCGCGCCGACGGCTTCACCTACTACCAGAACTGGTCCCTGTGGGACACCTACCGCACGCAGTCCCAGCTGCTGTCCCTGCTCGCGCCGCGCGAGGCCCGGGACATGGCGGTCTCGGTCATCAGGATCTCCGAGGAGAGCGGCTGGCTGCCCAAGTGGGGCTACGGCACGGTCGAGACGAACATCATGACCGGCGACCCGGTCACCCCCTTCCTGACCAACGCCTACCAGCAGGGACTGCTCAAGGGGCCGGGAGGATACGAGGAGCGGGCCTACCGGGCGCTGAAGCGCAACGCCGACGGGGTGCCGCCCGCGGACTCCCCGGCGGTCGGACGGGAGGCGAACAAGGAGTACATCGCCGAGGGCTTCGCCCCGTACATCAAGGGCCGGCCGCACGTGAAGCCCGGCGACTCGGACTACGACCACGGGGCCTCGGCCACCCTGGAGTACGCCCTGTCGGACGCGATGCTCGCCCGGATGGCCCGCGACCTCGGCCATCCGGCGGACGCGGCCCGCTATGCCGCCCGCGCCCAGAGCTACCGGAACGTCTTCGACCCCTCGACCGGCTTCTTCCGCGCCCGTGACGCCTCCGGCGCCTTCACCGGCCCGGCCGACCCGGCGCAGAGCGAGGGCTTCCACGAGGGCACGTCCTGGCAGTACCAGTGGCTGGTGCCGCAGGACCTGCCCGGGATGGTCTCCCTGATCGGCGGCGAGCAGGCGGCCAACGCCCGGCTGGACTCCTTCTTCGCCTACGACCAGCTGCTCGCCGACCCGGCGAGGACGGCCCGCGAGGTGTGGGTCAACGGGCCCTACGACTACTACAACGCCGACAAGTACAACCCGCAGAACGAGCCCGACCTCATCGCCCCGTACACGTATCTGTCGACCGGTCAGCCCTGGAAGACCACCGACGTCGTGCACGCGGCGCTGACCCTGTTCACCGACACCCCGACCGGCATGACCGGGAACGACGACCTCGGCACCATGTCCGCCTGGAACGTGCTGTCGTCGATCGGGATCTTCCCGGTGCAGCCCGGCTACGACACCTGGGGCCTGTCCACGCCGGTCTTCGACCGGGTCGACCTGACCCTGGACCGGCGCTACTACCCGCACGGCGCCCTGACCGTCACCGCACCCGGCACCTCCGGCACCGACCGCTACATCCAGTCGGCCCGCGCGGACGGAAAGACGTACGACCGGACCTACCTGACGACTGGTGGGCTGCGCTCCCTGCGCTCGCTGTCGTTCACGGTCGGCCCGCACCCGTCTGAGTGGGGTACCTCGGCCCAGGCGGCGCCCCCCGCCCTGAAGTAACCACAGGTGTCTCATGAGTCCCGCCCCTCCCCAAGGGGCGGGACTTAATCCGTTGTTAACTGTGCGTAGCTTGATCGTACTTGACCGTAATCGCTTGTCGGAGGTTGACTGCTGGCTCACCCTTCGTCGACGCGAGGCAAGCCATTGACTTCTGACCTGCTCGCTCCTCTCGACCTGGCGTTCTGGAACATCGAGTCCGCCGAGCACCCCATGCACCTCGGTGCCCTCGGGGTCTTCTCGGCCCACTCCCCGACCGCGGGCGCCCATGCCGCCGACCTGCTCGCCGCCCGGGCCGCGGCGGTGCCCGGGCTGCGGATGCGGATCAGGGACGTATGGCAGCCCTTCTCCTTCCGGCCGCTGGCCTTCGGCGGGGCCACCCGCGAACCCGACCCCCGCTTCGACCCCCTGCACCACGTCCGGCTGCACGCCCCCACCGCCGACTTCCACGCGGTGGCGGGCCGGCTGCTGGAGCGTCCGCTGGAGCGCGGCCGGCCGCCCTGGGAGGCCCATGTGCTGCCCGGGGAGGACGGGGTCTCCTTCGCCGTGCTCTTCAAGTTCCACCACGCCCTGGCCGACGGGCTGCGGGCGCTGACGCTCGCCGCCGCCGTCCTGGACCCCATGGACCTGCCCGAGCGCAGGCCGCGCCCCCAGGAGCCCCGCCGCGGTCTCCTGCCCGACGTGCGCAGACTGCCGGAGCTCGTGAGGGGCGCCGTGTCCGACGCCGGGCGAGCGCTCGACATCGGCGCGTCCCTCGCCGTGTCCGGACTGGGCGTGCGCTCCTCCTCGGCGCTGGCCGCCGAGCCCACCGGCACGCGCCGCACCGCCGGTGTCGTGATCGACCTCGACGACGTGCACCGCGTCCGCAAGTCCGAGGGCGGCACCGTCAACGACGTGCTCATCGCGGTCGTCGCGGGCGCCCTGCGCCGCTGGCTCGACGAGCGCGGCGACGGCAGCGAGGGCGTCCGGCCGCGCGCCCTGATCCCGGTCTCCAGGCGCCGCCCGCGCACCGCCACCCCGCAGGGCAACCGGCTCTCCGGCTACGTGATACGGCTCCCGGTCGACGACCCCGACCCGCTCGGCCGGCTCGGCACGGTGCGCACGGCGATGGACCGGAACAAGGACGCCGGGCCCAACCGGGGCGCGGGCGCCGTCGCGCTGCTCGCCGACCATGTGCCGCCGCTGGGCCTCAGGCTCGGCGGCCCGCTGGCCGGCCAGGCCGCCCGGCTCTGGTTCGACATCCTGGTCACCAGCGTCCCGCTGCCCAGCATCGGACTGAAGCTCGGCGGCAACCCGGTCACCGAGGTCTACCCGCTCGCCCCGCTGGCCCGCGGCCAGGCCCTGGCGGTCGCCGTCTCCACCTACCGCGGCCACGTCCACTACGGCCTCGTCGCCGACGCCAAGGCGGTACCGGACCTCGACCGCCTGGCCGCGGCTCTCACCGCGGAGGTCGAGACCCTCATCACGGCGTGCGGTTCCTGATCAGGCCGCGTTTGGAGGACCGGGGCGGCGCTCCGTAAAATCCACCCTTCGACAGCGGGTGCGATCGGAGCGCCGCTCGGTGATCAGGGAAACGGCAGCGCGATGACGGTGACACAGGACGGCCCGGCGGCCACGGACGAGGTCGTGTACGGGCCCGGCATCGACCCCGAGCGGCTCGCCGTCTGCCTCAGCGTGCTGGAGGAGCTCGACAGGCTGGAGGTCGACCACCCCGACGCGATCGCCGTGCGCCGGGCCACCGCCGGCATCTACCGCACGGTGAAGCAGCGCCGCCGCCAGGAGCGCCGGGCCGCCAAGACCGCGCACGACAAGGCGGTCACCGAGGCCACCGCGACCGGCTCCGCCCAGCGCATCGACGACGAGACCGAGGGCATCCTGCCGTCCTCGGCCACCGAGGAGGGCAGGATCGCGGGGATACTCCAGCGCCCGCGCTCCTGCTACACCTGCAAGACCCGGTTCGTCGAGGTCGACTACTTCTACCACCAGCTCTGTCCCGACTGCGCCCGGCTCAACCGCGGCAAGCGCGACGCCCGCGCCGACCTCACCGGCAAGCGGGCCCTGCTCACCGGCGGCCGCGCCAAGATCGGCATGTACATCGCGCTGCGCCTGCTGCGCGACGGCGCGCACACCACGATCACCACCCGTTTCCCCAAGGACGCCATCCGCCGCTTCAAGGCCATGGACGACTCGGCGCAGTGGCTGCACCGCCTGGAGGTCGTCGGCATCGACCTGCGCGACCCGGCGCAGGCCGTGGCCCTGGCCGACCAGGTCGCCGAGAACGGCCCGCTGGACATCCTGATCAACAACGCGACCCAGACCGTGCGCCGCCTGCCCACCGCGTACGCGGCCCTGCTCGACGGCGAGAGCGCCCCGCTGCCCGCCGGGGAGCTGCCCGCCCACCACGTCATCGGCGCCTTCAACTCCGGCGCGGTCGACGGCCTCGCCGCACTGCCCCTCGGCACCAGCGGCCTCGACGCCCAGAAGGTCGCCGACCTCGCCCTGGTCGCCGGCAACGCCAGCGTCGCCCGGCACCTCGACGGCACCGCCATCGACGCCGGCGGCCTGGTCCCGGACGTCGTCGAGACCAACACCTGGGTGCAGACGATCGAGCAGATCTCCCCGGTGGAGCTGCTCGAGACGCAGCTGTGCAACTACACGGCGCCGTTCATCCTGATCAGCAAGCTGCGCCCGGCGATGGCCGAGGCCGCGCGCCGGGCCCCCGGCAAGCGGGCCTACATCGTGAACGTGTCCGCGATGGAGGGCGTCTTCGGCCGCGGCTACAAGGGCGCGGGCCATCCGAACACCAACGCCGCCAAGGCCGCCATGAACATGGTGACCCGGACCAGCGGCCAGGAGATGTTCGAGACCGACGGCATCCTGATGACCTCGGTCGACACCGGCTGGATCACCGACGAGCGGCCCCACTACGACAAGCTGCGCCTGGCCGAGGAGGGCTTCCACGCACCGCTCGACCTGGTCGACGGGGCCGCGCGGGTCTACGATCCGATTGTGCGCGGCGAACAGGGCGAGGACCTGTACGGCGTCTTCCTGAAGGACTACGCGCCCGGTAAGTGGTGATCCGCGAGCGTGCGTGTGGCCCGGCGCCCACCGGGAACCCGCCCCTGGTGACAACCGCGTCAGGGAGTGACCATGAGCAGTCCACACGGTGTTGATCCGCGAGCGCACGACGACCCGCGCAATCGGTATCCGACCGACGAACAGTTCTACGGCAACGACCGCCCCGACAACGCCGAACTGCCCGAGGACCGGCCGCGCGGCTCCGGCGGCGGCGAAGCGAGCCCGGTGAGGCACCGCGGCACGTGGGCCACGGTCGCACTCGTCGCCTGCATCGTCCTGGTGATCCTCCTGGGTATCGCGCTGTTCCCGTGAGGGAGCCACAGCCACCGTCATGAGCGAGGTGGTGCGTATGAGCGAAGCCGGTCGTGGACGGCGTACTCCGGCCCGGAGTGCGCCGTCCTGACGCGAGTGCCCCCGTCCACCAGCAGATCGGCGCCGGTGATCCAGTCGGCCGCGTCCGAGGCCAGCCACACCACGGCCCGCGCGATGTCGTCCGGCTCGCCGATCCGCCCGAGCGGCAGCCCGGCGGCCAGCCGCTCCTCGCCCGGCTCCCACACGAACCGGGCCATCTCGGTGCGCACCAGACCGGGGGAGACCGCGTTGACCCGCACCTTCGGCGCCAGTTCGCCCGCGAGCTGCCGGGTGAGGTGCAGCAGGGCCGCCTTGCTGGTGCCGTAGGCCCCGACGTTCGGCCCCACGTGCTCCGCCCCCTCCGTGCAGACGTTGACGACCGCGCCGCCGTGCTCCCGCATCCACGCCCGCCAGGCCCCCTGCACCAGCCTGAGCGGAGCCTCGACGTTCACCGTGAAGGCGGCGGCCCACGCGTCGGGGTCGGCGTCCATGAGCGGCCCGTACGGCTGGTTCGTCGCCGCGTTGTTCACCACGACGTCGATCCGGCCGAACGCGCTCATGGCGGCCTCGACGACCTCCCGCAGATGCCCCGGATCGGCCACGCTGCCGCTCACGCCGATGCCGTCCAGCTCGGCGGCCGCGCGCCGCACCTCCTCCGCGTCCCGCGCGGTCACGCACACCCGCGCCCCGGCGGCGGCCAGCCGCTCGGCCACCGCCCGCCCGATGCCGCGCGTCCCACCGGTGACGACGGCGGCCCTGCCCTTCAGCCCGTCCTGCGCGTACGACGACGTCATCGCCGTACCGTCTCATGACGGACCGTCAGTCGACAGCCCCGAGACGGGAGTTGCGCGCGGCGACGAGTTCCAGGACCGTGCGCCAGTCCTCCAGGACCCCGGCGTCCAGGCCCGCGGTCCGGCTCTCCTCGTCCGCCAGCCGCAGCCTGAGGAGGTCGTCGTCGTGGGCGGGACCGCGCCGGCGTACGAGACGGTAGACCCGCTCGCCCAGCAGGGGCCGTACGGCCTCGGCGGCGCGCTCGGTGCCGAGGCGTTCGTCGCCGGGGCAGATCAGCTGTCCGATGTCCTGCACCAGGCCCGCCACCTGGAGTTCCTTGTCGGCGGGCCGGCTGCGGCGCAGCAGCGCGGCGGTGCGCAGCGCGTGCTGGTGCCGGCAGGCGTGCAGCAGATCCATCAGCTCTTCGACACTGCGCAGCTCCATGCGTCAGTCCTCCCGCCGGACAAGCCGTTGCCGTCCGTCAGCAGATCATGGCCGTGTTTCGATTCGGCCAACGGGACTTGAACTGCGTGGCCACTTCAGTGCGGTCCGTGATGGCCGTCCTGCTGCGTCTGAGGGTCCTGGTGCGTGTGATGCCCGTGCGTGTGATGCTCCTGAGGCTCGTGATGCGCGGGTGCTGAGTGCTCGCGGTGCCCGTCGCCGTGCTCGTGCCCGTGCTGCGCGTCGGCGTCGCCGGGTGCCCCGCCCATCATCCGCAGCATCGCGGCCCCTGCCGTGCGGGCGAAGCGCCACACCAGCACCGCCGCGAGCAGCAGGAAGACGATGTTGAGCCAGGTCGTGTAGTTCCAGGAGACGCCCTCGTCGGGGATCTTCGCGCTGCTCTGGTCCGGGACGAGGCCGAGGCCGCCGAAGACGAGCTCCACCACGTAACCGGCGAGGACCGTCGCCGCATAGAAGGTCGCCAGCAGGAAGGCCGTCATGCGCGGCCCGTAGTACTTCCGGTAGATGTTCAGGATCGGCAGGATCAGCAGGTCGGCGAAGATGAACGCGACCACCCCGCCGAAGCTGATGCCGCCCTTCCACAGCACCACCGCCAGCGGCACGTTCCCGATGGAGCAGACGAACGAGGCGATCGCCACCAGCGGGCCCAGCAGCGGGCCGACGATCTTCGCGGCGAGGGGATGGCCCTCCAGGAAGAAGGACTGCCAGAAGGAGTCGGGCACCCAGGCCGCGATCGCCCCCGCGATGAGCAGCCCCACCACCAGGTCCCGCAGGATCGCCGCCCACTCCATGACGAACACGTGGGAGACGGAGGTGAACCCGTTCCGGGACAGCAGCCGCCGTGCGAACGACCCCTCGCCGCCCACCGACATGTCCATCCCGGCATGGCCCTCCATGGATCCGGCGATCCCGCGCTCGGCCTGCTCGCGGGCCTGGCGCAGCAGACGCTCACGCAGGAAGATCCGGAACAGCACGGCGAGCAGGACGATCATCACCGGGCCGCCGGTGAACTCCGCCAGGGTGAACTGCCAGCCCATCAACAGGGCCAGGATCACGCCCAGTTCGACGACCAGGTTGGTCGAGGCGATCTCGAAGGCCATCGCCGCGGTGAAGTCCGCGCCCTTGCGGAACAGGGAGCGGGCGAGCGCGACCGCCGCGTAGGAACAGGACGAGGAGGCGGCGCCCAGGCCCGCGGCGAGGGTCAGGGTGCGGGGCCGGTCGTCGCCGAGCAGCCGGACGATCGTGGCGCGGCGCACGACCGCCTGGACGACGGCGGACAGCGCGAAGCCCAGCACCAGGGCCCAGGTGATCTCCCAGGTCATCGATCCGGTGATGGACAGCGCGTGGAGGATCGCGTCCATGAGGTCCCAGCCCTTCGGTGTGACACCAGTCCACGCGACTGTACCCCCTGGGGGTATGAATATGTCCACCGAGATGTCATGGGGGAAGGCGTTCTCCCGTCACCGCGGAGAAGGCGTGCACGTCGTCGCCGTGGACGCTCACCCGCAGCCGCGCGCCCCTGCCGTGCGTGGGCCGGCCGGGGAGACGGACGACGACGTGCCCCAGGTTCCCCGCGGACGCGTGGACGAACACGGCGGCGCCGGTGTCCTCGACGGACTCGACCACCAGGTCCAGGGCGGGGCTCGACTCGTCCTCGGCCGAGAGCACCCGGAAGCCCTCGGGCCGGACGCCGAGCACCATCGCGTCCGCCCCCTCGGCTGCGGCCGCCCGCAGGGTCGTCCGGGGAAGCGGCACCTCCAGACCGTCGAGCCGCACCCCGTGCCCGGACAGCGGCAGCCGGAACAGGTTCATCGCGGGCGAGCCGACGAAGCCGCCCACGAAGGTGTTGGCCGGGCGCGCGAAGACGTCCCTGGGTCTGCCCACCTGCTGCAGCACCCCGTTCCTGAGCACCGCCAGCCGGTCGCCCATGGCCATCGCCTCGATCTGGTCGTGGGTGACATAGAGCGTGGTGATGCCGAGGTGGTGCTGCATCCGGACGATCTGCGTACGGGTCTCCACCCGCAGTCGGGCGTCGAGGTTGGACAGCGGCTCGTCCATCAGATACGCCCGCGGGTCCCGTACCAGCGCCCGCCCCGTCGCCACCCGCTGCCGCTCGCCGCCCGACAGGGTCCTCGGCCGGCGCCCGAGGTAGTCCTCGATGTCGAGCACGGAGGCCGCGAACCGCACCCGCTGCCGGGCGTGGAGCCTCGGCATGTGGGCGACGCGCAGGGCGAAGCCGATGTTGTCGGCAGCCGACAAATGCGGGTACAGCGCGTAGTTCTGGAACACCATCGCGATGTCGCGGTCTCCCGGCGGAAGATGGGTGACGTCCCGGACGCCGATGTGGATGGATCCCGAGTCGACGTCCTCCAGCCCGGCGAGCAGACGCAGACAGGTCGACTTTCCGCACCCGGAGGGTCCGAGCAGCACCATGAACTCACCGTCCTCGATCTCGAGGTCGAGCGAGTCGACGGCCGGCCGGCCGCCCGACGGAAAGCGCCGGGTGACCTTGTCGAAGGTGACGGACGCCATGACGGCCCCCTCCCGGAAGGTCTTGCGACCAAGAATGGAACGGGCGTTGGCGTTCGGCACGCCCTTGGGCCGAACGAGTGACAGGAAGGAACGGAGCAAACAGGGCGACTTGCAACGGTAACGCCAAGTTTTCAGGCCCCATAGAGCGGGGGGCCGCTCATTTGGTTAATCTGGAGCCGACGGACAGCACCACCGGGTCCCACCCACACCCATGTCCGTCCCGGGGCGGGCCGGCAGACAAGGGCCTGTTCTCACACGAGTTACCGGCGCCACCGCGTCCGAACTGCTTTCGACTCACACCCGAGCGGGCGTCAGGAGCCGGACCGTGAAGTGGCCGGCACGCCCCGAGGGTGACCCGACACATAAGGAGTGCGCGGTGACACCGGAGAAGACGAATCGCGAACAGCGCCCCAAGGAACGCACGGAGCGCGCAGGCCGCCGGCCCGGCGAACTCGGCAGCCTCGACGTGTGGGCCCGGTCCGCCCCCATCCGCCTGGCGGGCTACGAGGACGACCTCGCCGAGCCGCACATCCTGCCCAGCGTCGACTGACGTCGCGCGAGCAGGAACCTCGCGATCGCCGACCGCATGGGCGTGACAGACTCACGCCCATGCAGATCAGACAAGCCGCGGCCGCGGACTGGCCGCGCATCTGGCCTTTCTGGCACCGTGTCGTCGCCGCCGGCGAGACCTACACCTGGGACCGGGACACCTCCGAGGAGGTGGCCCGGTCCTTGTGGATGGGGCCCGCCAAGCGGGTCTTCGTCGTCGAGGACGAGACCGGCGCGATCGTCGCCTCGGCCTTCGTCACCCCCAACTACGGCGGCCCCGCCGCCCGCATCGCCAACGCCGGCTTCATGGTCGACCCCGCCCACGCGGGCCGCGGCATCGGCCGCGCCCTCGCCGAGCACGTCCTGGCCGAGGCCCGGGCGGACGGCTATCGCGGCATGGTCTTCAACGCGGTCGTGGAGACCAACCCCGCGGTCAAGCTGTGGCTGTCCCTCGGCTTCACGATCCTGGGCACCGTACCGGAGGCCTTCGACCACCCGAGACACGGCAGGGTGGGCCTGCACATCATGTACCGGGCGCTGTAGGACCCCCACTGCTCGCGGTCAGTCCTTGCGGCCCGTCACCGCCACGGTCACGCCCAGGCCGATCATCGTCAGGCCGCCCACCCCGCCGACCAGGGAGAGGCGGCGCGGGGAGCGGGCGAACCAGTCGCGCGCGGTGGCGGCCACCAGCCCCCAGGCGCTGTCGGACGCGAGCGCGATGGCGTTGAAGACCAGGCCGAGCAGCAGCATCTGCGGGGTGACGTGCCCGCGGTCGGGCTCGACGAACTGGGGCAGTACGGCGGCGAAGAACACGATGGTCTTGGGGTTGGTCACGCCGACCGCGAACCCCTCCCAGAAGGTGCGCGGTCCGCTGTGGGGCACCGCCTCCGCGCCCGTGAAAGCGGCCCGCAGCGAACCGCGCGCACGCCACGCCCTGACGCCGAGGTACACCAGATAAGCGGCACCGGCCAGCTTGAGCAGCGTGAAGACGAGCACCGAGCGCTCCACCACGGACCCGATCCCGACCGCCACGGCCACGACCAGCAGATAGGCGCCGAGCGTGTTGCCCACGACGGTGATCAGCGCCGCCCGGCGCCCCTGCGCGAGCGCCCGCCCGATCACGAACAGGACGCTCGGACCGGGGATCACGATCAGCAGGAAGGACAGCGCGGCGAAGGCGAACAGACGGTCGGTGGACACCATGCGGCCATGGAAGCAGGGCGGGCGCCCCGCTTTCCAGTGGGTTTCCGTCGGCACGCTAGTCGGCGCTCGCGTGCTCATGGAGGCGGTCGGCCAGCGCCTGCACGAGCACGCGCAGCTCCGTGGGACGCTCGATGACGAACGGGCGGTCCAGGGCCGCCAGGACGGGCGGAATCCACTCCAGGCGTTCCGCCCGGATCCGGACGCGGACCCAGCCCGTGTGTTCGGCGTCGGTGTCCGGGAGCGGGGACACGGTGGCGAGGTGGGCGGGGAGGTGGGCGCGGACGTGCCCGACGTCGGCGCGGACCCGCAGGGACACCTCGTGCCTCCACGGCGTCCGTGCGAGGCCCTCCTGCACGGCGGCCACCGGATCGAACGCCCTCGGGACGTCGAAGGATCCGGGCCGGACGGTCATGGCGGCGATGCGGTCCAGCCGGAAGGTACGGGTCTCCCCGTCATCGGCGCCCGGGTCGCCGGCGGTCAGGTACCAGTGTCCCAAGTGGGCGACGAGGCCGTACGGCAGCACGGTCCGCTCGCTCTCGCGGCCGTGCCGGTCGGTGTAGGTGATCTCCACCGGGTGCCGGTGCAGCGCGGCCTCGGCGAGTCCGAGCAGGACGTCCGTCTCCGGCCCGGTGCCGGGACGGGCCGGCGCGGTGAAGCCGGCCGTGTCCAGCAGCGCCGAGAGCCGCCGGCCGAGGGGCTTCGGCAGGACGCGGCGCAGTTTCGCCGCCGCGCTCTCACCGGCCGCGGCGGACGCGGGGACCAGCCCGGTGCGCCGGGCGGCCAGCAGACCGAGCAGCACGGCCAGCGCCTCCTCGTCGGTGAGCATCAGCGGCGGCATGCGGTAGCCGGGGGCGATCCGGTAGCCGCCGTAGCGGCCGCGCACCGACTCGACCGGCACGCCGAGTTCCAGCAGGTGGCCGGCGTAGCGGCGGACGGTGCGTTCGTCGACGCCGAGGCGGGCGGCCAGGTCGGGGACGGTGCGGGTGCCGCCTCCCTGAAGGATCTCCAGCAGGGCGAGCACCCGGGCGGTCGATGTCGTCACCCGGCAAGTCTGCCTCGTATACCGGGCGGAACCTGTCCGGTATCGGTCCTAGCGTTCGGGGCGTGCCCTCATCCGGCACCTTTCTGACAGGAGCACTCATGAACTTCGTCTCGATCCGAGTGATCACCCAGGACGTCGCCCGCCTCGTCGCCTTCTACGAGCAGGTCACCGCCGCCCCGGCGACCTGGTCGACGCCGGACTTCGCCGAACTCGTCACGCCGTGCTGCACCCTGGCCGTCGCGAGCGAGCGCACGGTTGCCCTCTTCGGCGCCGACACCGCCCGCCCCGCCGCCAACCACACGGTGATCACCGAGTTCCGGGTCGCCGACGTCGACGCGGAACACCGCCGACTTCAGTCACTGGGCGTCGAGTTCGTCCAGAAGCCCACGACGATGCCCTGGGGCAACCGCTCCCTCCTCTTCCGCGACCCCGACGGCAACCTGATCAACTTCTTCACCCCGGTGACGCCCGAGGCGGTACGGCGGCAGGAACGAGCGTGAGGAGCAGGAGCCGTGAGGCGCCGGGCGTGCGCCTCAACGGGAGGTGAGAGCGATCCAGTAGCGGCGCTTGAGCCCGGCCTCGGTGCTGCGTACGTCCTCCAGGACACCACCGTTGCTCTCGATGGTGCGCGCCGAGCCGACGTTGCCGTCGTCGCAGGTGAGCAGGACCCGGTCAAGACCGAGCGCCGGCGCCTCGCGGAGAACGGCTCCCAGCGCCCAGGTGGCCAGTCCGCGCCTTCTGGCGGAGGGCCGGACGCTGTAGCCGATGTGTCCGCCGCCCTTCAGGAGAAAGGCGTTCAGATAGTGCCGCAGGTCGATCGCCCCGAGGTAGGTCCCGCCGTCGACGATCCACCAGTGGCTGGCGTGCACGCGCCCTTCTCCGACCGGCAGCGACCGGTCCGCCTGCTGGCGCAGCCGCTCGACCCAGGAGGCGAACCCCTCCGGGCTGTCGAGGTCCTCGTCACCCACCAGACGGAGCCCGGCCCCGTCCTGGTGAGCACCCGGCCACTCGTCACGCGCGGCGAGCCACGAGGAGTGCAACCGTACGGTGGGAGTGATCAGTTCGGCCATGTGAGGGACCGTAACAGCACTCTCAGTCCAGCGGTGCCGTCCGCTGCCACGGATGCAGCTTCTCCAGCTGCCGCGCCACCTCCAGCAGGGTCGCCTCCGAGCCGGGGCGGCCGACGAGCTGGACGGCGGTGGGGGCGCCGGAGGGGAGGGCGCCGAAGGGGACGGACATCGCCGGCCAGCCGGTGAGGTTCCACGGGGGCGTCAGGGGCGAGTAGGTGGTGTTGGCGAGGATGTTGGCCAGCCAGCCCCGCTCGTGCCAGGCCACCGCCTTGGGGGAGCGGCGGGCCAGCGCGGGGGTCAGCAGGACGTCGTACTCCTCGAAGAACGGCTCCATGCGGCGGCGCAGACGATCCCGGCTGTCACCGCCCCGGACGGAGCTCAGGAAGCGGCGGCCGACGGCCGCGTGCACCCGGGTGCGCCGGGTCAGCAGACGCCGGTCGAGGCCCTGGGCGTCCACCGCCGTGCCCGCCGTCCAGTGCGCGAGGGAGGTCGTGCTCAGCGAGGCGGGGTAGGGCGGGTCGGCGCGGCGCACCTGGTGGCCGGCCTTGATCAGGATCCCGGCGGCGTCCCGGGCGGCGGTGGCGTACGGCCGGCTGACCGTGACGCCGACCAGGGGACTGCGCAGCGACACGGCGACCCTGCGCATGCCCGGCTCGGACGGCCGCAGCGCGTCCGGGTCCGCCAGGACCGACAGCATCAGACGCGCGTCCTCGACCGTCGTGGCGAGCGGGCCGTTCTCCGACATGCCGAACCAGTCGCCGTCGCCGATGCCCGCGGGCACCACGCCGTAGCCCGGTTTGATGGTGACCAGGCCGCAGTTGGCGGCCGGGATGCGCAGGGAGCCCATGCCGTCGTTGCCGAGGGCGATCGGCGTGAAGCCGGCGGCCACCGCCGCGCCGCTGCCGCCGGAGGAGCCGCCCGCCGTGCGGGCCAGGTCCCAGGGGTTGCGGGCGGTGCCGTGCACGCCCTCGGTGGTGCCGAAGACGCACAGCTCGGGCACGTTCGTCAGCCCCACGACCACCGCGCCCGCCGCCCGCAGCCGGGCCACCGTGACATGGTCCTCTGCGGCCGGGGTGTCCGGCGTCGCGGCCGAGCCGACGCGGTTCGACTCGCCGCGCACGGCGAGGTTGTCCTTGACCGCCACCGGCACACCGGCCAGCGGCAGTTCGGCCAGATCGCCGCGCGCGCCCACCTCGTCGGCCTCGGCGAGCGCCTCCTCGGCCCGTACGACCCGGAAGGCGCCGACGCGTCCGTCGAGCCGCCCGATGCGTTCGAGGTGTTCGGCCACCACCTCGCGCGGCGTGGCCCGCTTCTCGCGTACGGCGGCGGCGATCTCGGCGGCGGTCCGACCGACCCAGCTGGTCACGGGGGCTCCTCGGGAGTGCGGTGCGTTGGCTACTCGTGAGTATGGAGTGCACTCTGCCCCGCCGCGCGCCCGGCGTCGAGAGCACCGGCGCTTGGACATTCGGACCGGTGTTGTTGGACTTTTCACGGGCCGCCGGTCACTGACCCGCAGGTCATCGGATCAATGGCGCAACTGCCCTCCCCGCCGGTGTCATTGACAGTCTCTTGAGCCCGCCCAATGATCAGACGTCCGATGAATGGGAGCCGCTCATGAGTCCCTATCTGTCAGCAAGGGGGCGCTGGTGATCGACGTACCCGGGGCCGCCCGTAAGGCGGGACAGCACGTGTGGGTGTTCAAGGTGGAGTGGCATGGGTGAGGTCAGGAAGAGAATCCTGCGGCTGCTCGGCGTCACGGCGGCCCTGACGTTGCTCGTGGCGCCGGGCCGGGCGGTCGCGCGGGACGCACAGCCGACAGCACCGGTCACCGTGCCGGCGCTGGCCAACTGGACGGCAGCGCAGGGAAGTTACGTGTACGGCAAGGGTGTCCGGCTGGTCGCCGACAGCCCGGCCGAGCGGCGGGTCGCCGACACCCTCGCCGACGATCTGCGCGCGGCGGGCCACGGCAGCGTCCCCGTCGTCCCGGGCGGCGCCCGCACCGGGGACATCGTCGTCGACGTACAGCCCTCCCGCGGCGCGCTGGGCGCCGAGGGCTACGAACTCACCGTCGGCAAGCGGCTGTCGGTGACCGGCGCCACCGAGACCGGCGCCTTCTACGGCAGCCGCACCATCCTCCAACTCCTCGCGCAGGGCGACCGGATACCGGCGGGACGGACCGTCGACGTGCCGCGCTACAAGGAGCGGGGCGTGGGCGTGTGCGCCTGCTACGTCCACGTCACGCTGCCCTGGCTGGAGAACCTGGTGCGCGAGATGGCGTACAACAAGCTCAACCAGCTGCTCCTGGAACTGAAGGTCAAGAGCGACGCGCATCCCGAGGCGAACACCTGGGGCTACTACACCAAGGACGAGATGCGCCGGCTCGTCGCCCTCGGCGACAGGTACCACGTGGAGATCATCCCGGAGATCAACTCGCCGGGCCACATGGACCCGTGGATCGAGAACCGCCCGGACCTGCAACTCACCGACTCCGACGGCAACAAGCAGCCCGCCCGCCTCGACGTCACCCAGCAGGCCGCCTTCGACTACTACACCGGCCTGATGGACGAGTACGCGCAGGTCTTCACCGCGAAGTCCTGGCACATGGGCGCCGACGAGTACATGCTCGGCTCCGACTACGCCAAGTACCCGCAGATGCTGAAGTACGCGCGGGAGAAGTACGGGCCGAACGCCACCCCGCAGGACGCGTACGTGGACTTCGTCAACCGCGTCCAGGCCTACGCGGCGAGCAGGGGCAAGCGGCTGCGCATCTGGAACGACGGGCTGACCGGCGCCAACACCGTGCCGGTGGCGGCCGGGACGACCGTCGAGCACTGGCTGAACGTCGCCGTGAAGCCCAGCGCGCTCATCGCCCAGGGCTACCAGGTCGAGAACGCCGCCTACTCGCTGTACCTGGTCCGCGGCGGGTTCCACAGCGACACCGGGTCCCTGTACGACCAGGGATGGGACCCCCGCAGCTTCGAGGGCGAGAAGGTGGCGACCGGCAAGGGCATCACCGGAGCGAAGATCAGCCTGTGGCCGGACAACGGCAGCGGCGAGACGGAGAACGAGGTCGCCGTCGAACTCTGGCCCGCGCTGCGGCACATCGCGCAGGCCACCTGGGGCGACCCGCACCCGGACGCCACATACGCCGAGTTCACCGCACGAGGGACAGCGGTCGGGCACGCCCCCGCCTGGCGGGACCTCACGCGGCTTCCGGTGGCGGACGGCACGTACACCTTCCGTGCCGCCGGACAGACCTTCACGGCCGAACTCGCCCGCACCGCCGACGGATACGCGAGCCTGCGGTCCCCCGACGGCTGCCTGGAGATCAGCGGTGGCAGGCTCACGCTCAACGCGCCCCTGCAGCCCGGCGTCGAGGCGACCTGGAAGAGCTGTGACGCCTCGAGCACCGTGCAGCGCTGGCAGGTGAACCGTGTCGCCGGCGGCTACGAGCTCGTCAACGCGATCACGCAGATGGCACTGACCGTGAGCGACGACGGCCGGATCGTCCAGTACCCGCCGGACCAGCGTCCACCCGCCGTCTGGCACCTCACCGCCCATTGAAACCGAGGAGTCCGATCCCCCCATGGCTCTCTCCAGACGCCTCTTCGTCACCTCCGCCGTCGCGTCGGTCTCCGCGCTCGCCGCACCGGGTCCTCCCGCGTTCGCGGCGAGTGCGCCCGGTGACCGCTCCCGCATCCCCGTCAGCCCCGACGACACCCCCGAGGAGCTGGTCCGCAAGGCCTCCCAAGTCCGGCCCACCGCACGGCAGATCGCCTGGCAGGCCCTGGAACAGACCGCCTTCCTGCACTTCGGCGTGAACACCTTCACCGGCCTTGAATGGGGCACCGGCGACGAGGACCCGAACGTCTTCCAGCCCACCGGACTGGACACCGACCAGTGGGCCCGCGCCCTGCGTGACGGCGGGTTCAGGCTGGCGATCCTCACGGTCAAGCACCACGACGGCTTCGTCCTCTACCCCTCCCGCTACACCGACCACTCGGTGGCGTCGAGCAGTTGGGAGGGCGGCCACGGCGACGTGCTGCGCTCCTTCGCCGACTCCATGCGCCGCCACGGCCTCAAGGTCGGCGTCTACATCTCACCCGCCGACGAGAACCAGTACCTGCACGGCGTCTACGCCAACGGCAGCGCCCGCACCGCCCGAACCATCCCCACCCTCACCGAGGGCGACGACCGCACCCCGGACCGCTACCACACCCTCCGAGCGACCGACTACGGCGCCCACATGCTCAACACGCTCTACGAGGTGCTCACCGAGTACGGTCCGGTCGACGAGGTGTGGTTCGACGGCGCCCAGGGCCACATCCCGCCCGACAAGGTGGAGAACTACGACTGGGACAGCTGGTACGCCCTGGTCCGCGCCCTCGCCCCGGACGCCGCGATCGCCGTGACCGGGCCCGACCTGCGCTGGGTCGGCAACGAGGACGGGCTGGCGCGCGAGAACGAGTGGAGCGTCATCCCGGTCAAGGAGAACCAGTACGGGCGCACCGACTGGGCGCTGTCGTACGACACCGCCGACGAGGGCAGCCGCGACGCGCTCGTGACCGCCCAGCCGAAGACGGACTACCTGCAGTGGTGGCCCGCCGAGTGCGATGTGTCCATCCGGGACGGCTGGTTCTACCACCCCGACCAACTCCCCAAGTCCGTGGACGACTTGACGAGGATCTGGTTCGGCTCGGTGGGCCGCAACTCGGTCCTGCTGCTCAACGTCCCGCCGGACACGGCCGGCCGGCTGCACGACACGGACGTCGTCCGGCTGCGGGAGTTCCGCGCCCGCCTCGACCGCGAGCTCCCGCGCGACCTGGCCCGGGGCGCCCGCACGACCCGTACCGCGGCCGCGGTCACGGTCGATCTCGCCGCCGAGCACGAGGTGGACCGCGTCCGTCTCGCCGAGGACGTCCGGCACGGCCAGCAGGTCGAGGGCTTCGTCGTCGAGGCCTGGCACGACGGCGCCTGGGTGCGGGCGGCCGCGGCCGGAACGATCGGCGCGAGCCGCATCCTGCTCCTGCCCAAGCCCGTCACGGCCCGGCGGTGGCGGGTACGGGTGACGGGTGCGCGGGGTGCCGTAAGGATCGCGCGGTTCGGGTTGTACCGGTCCGAGGTCTGACGGGGTACTCGGTCAGGGCGGTCACCAGGGCGTCGGCGACCTGGTGGCCGCCCGCGTCACTCCTCGCGGTCGCGGCGGTGGCGGCGGACCCGCCAGACGACCAGGGCCACGACCACCAACACGGCCACGACCAGCGCCGTGGTCCTGCCGATCAGGCCCTCGGCCCGCTGATAGGCGGCGCCCGCCGCGTAGCCGAGGACGGCGTTCCCGACACCCCAGACCAGGCCGCCGAGCGCGTTGTAGAGGAAGAAGCGGCGGTACGGCATGCCGGAGGCGCCCGCCATCGCCGGGACCAGGGAGCGGAAGAGGGCGACGAACCGGCCGATGAAGACGGCCGCCGGGCCGCGCCGGCGGATCAGGTCGCGCGTCCTGTCCGCGCCGTGGGCGTGCCGGCGCAGCGGGCGGCTGTGCAGGACCGGGGGGCCGAGGCGGCGGCCGAGCTCGTATCCGACGCCGTCCCCGGCGATCGCGGCCAGGACCACGGCGACGGCCAGCCAGACCAGGTCGACCACGCCCTGCCGGGCCAGCAGCCCGCCGACGATCACCGCGGTCTCGCCGGGCAGGACGAACCCGAAGAAGAACGCGTCCTCGGCGAAGACGAGGCCCACGACCACGATGTAGACCACGGGCCCGGGCAGATGCGCGAGCCAGTGGGTGACAACGCCCATCCGCCGCCTCCCTTCCCAGCGGCCGTCGAGTACCCCGTTACGGCGCGGAGGTCTCCTCGACCGGGTCCGGGCGGCGCAGCAGGAGGTTCATCGCGGTCATGGTGAGCACCGTCTCGCCGTGCTGGTTGAGCACCTCGATGCCGGTGTGGACGAGGCCACGGTCCGGCTTGGAGCGGGAGAGGCGGGCCGATCGGACGGTCGTACGCAGGGACAGACGGTCACCCGGGCGGACCGGCCGCACCCAGCGCAGCTCGTCGACGCCGGGTGAGGCGAGGCTCGCGACCCGGCTGACGTAGTGCTCGGCGTACAGGCGCATCATCACGCCGCAGGTGTGCCAGCCGCTGGCGATCAGCCCGCCGAAGGGGCCCTGTTCGGCGGCGCCCGGGTCGGTGTGGATGCTCTGCGGGTCGAACTCGCCGGCGAAGCGGAGGATGTCCTCCTCGGTCATGGTGATGCTGCCGTACTCGTGGACCGCGCCCGGCACGTAGTCCTCGTACCAGCGGTCCTCGACGGGCGCGGCGAAGTCCGTGTCGCTCAGCGTGGTGGTCGCGTCTCCCATGCGCCGCACGATAGCCGTCGTGACTCGTGCACAGGTCGGCGCCATCGCGCACCCGTCACACCGGCGTTCCGGCGATCCGGTCGGCGATCTCCCGGGCCCGCTGCGGGTGCTCCTCGAACCAGGTGTCGAGATGCTGCCGGACAGCCTCCGCGACGCAGGCCCGCACCTCCGTGTTGCCGAGCAGTCCGCTGATGGCGCCGAGGTACTCGACGCGGTCCAGCCTCAGCGACACGACCGCCGTCAGGCCCCGGCCGATCCGGTCGGCGATCACATCGGTGCCCGCGTCCACCGGCAGTCCCCGCTTGCGCGCGTACGCGGTGACGGCGGCCGTCACCCCGTCGCGGAACCCGTCCACATGCGTGCCGCCCTCCTGGGTGAACCGGCCGTTGGCGAAGCCCCGGACGTCCTCCGCGTCCCTCCCGGCGACCCCGCCGAGGCCGCTCACGCCCCCTTAGTGAACGCCTCCCGGGCCGCTGTTTTCACGGTCCTCGGCGCGGTTGCCGGGACACTAACTCTTCGCCTTCCGCTTCCACTCCTCGACCAGGAGTCCGAGCAGGACCTCGTCCAGGAACTCGCCCATCACCCAGGCCGCGGAGCGCAGGACGCCCTCGCGGACGAAGCCGTTGCGTTCGGCGGCGCGCAGCATCGCGTGGTTGTCGGCCAGTGTCTCGATCTGGAGGCGTCGCAGGCCGCGGACGACGAAGCCGTAGTGGCACAGGACCGCGACAACGTCGGTGCCGTAGCCCTTGCCGCGCGAGGACGGCACGAGGCCCAGCCCGATGTGGGCGAGGCGGTTGTGGTTGTCGATGCCCCAGAGCGTCGCGGTGCCGACCAGCGTGCCGCCCTCCAACTCGACCACGGAGAACGGGACATGCTCCTCCTTCATGTCGTCCGGCACGAGCCGCGGATCCTTGGAGCCGGGCGAGGCCGGCCGCCACGGCCCGCCTGCCGCCCGCGAGGAGTTGACCACGTCGTCGTAGAGCTCGGCCCGCAGCACCGTCATGTCGTCCTCGTGGCGGGCCCTGAGTCCCACCTTCTCGCCCTTCAGCATGCAGGCTTCCTATCCGACGCGGCGGACTGCGGCAATCCCCTGTGCGAGCACCTACCGTCGCGCCGCCCCCGTGCTGTCCCGGACGATGACCTGGGGCACCGGTACCCGTACCGTCCGGGCCGGGCCCCCGTCCAGCAGTGCCGTCAGTTCCCGTGCCGCCGTGCGGCCGAACTCCACGCTGTCGCGGGACAGCGCCGACAGCCACGGCTTGACCATCCGGCACAGGGCCGAGTCCTCCCAGGACAGCACCGACACCTCGGCCGGTACGGAGAAGCCCAGTTCGGCGGCCGTGGCCACGCCGGCCACGGCCATCACGTCGTTGTCGTAGATCAGGGCCGTCGGGGGAGCGGGGCGTCCCAGGACCCGGCGGGTGACGGCCGCGCCCTCCGCGTCGGAGTAGTCGGTGGTCACCGACTCCACCTCGGACAGACCCCGGCGCTCCGCCTCGGCGCGCAGCGTGCGGATACGGCGCTCGGTGTGCGCCAGACCGGGCAGACCCGCGATGTGCACGATCCGGCGGTGTCCGAGCGCGTACAACTCGTCCACCACCGAGGCCATCGCGCCCGCGTCGTCCGCCCAGACCGTCGACAGACCGGGGTGGCGTTCGTCGGGGGCGCCGCCGATCACCACGGCGGGCAGGCCGAGTTCGTCCAACAGGCCGGGGCGCGGGTCGGCGGTGCGCGGGTCGACGACGAGGACGCCGTCCACGCGGTGCTCGGCCCACCAGCGCCGGTAGACCGCGCACTCGTCGTCGACGTCCTCGACCACCTGGAACAGCAGGCCCAGATGCCGCTCCGCCAGCACCTCCTGTATGCCCGAGACGAGTTGGAGGAAGAAGGAGTCGACACCGAGGGTGTCCGCGGGGCGGGCCAGTACGAAGCCGACCGTCGCCGCGCCCTCCCCGGACAGCTGGCGGGCCGCCGTGCTGGGCCGCCAGCCCAGCTCCTCGGCGACCTGGCGCACCCGGTCACGGGTCCCCTCGGACACGCCCGGCCGGCCGTTGAGCGCGAAGGAGACGGCGCTCTGGGAGACCCCGGCGTGGCGCGCGATGTCCTTCATCGTCGGCCGACGCGCGGGCGACCGCTTGCCTGACACGGTGAATCCCCAATCAGCGTTCAACATTCAGCGTGCGGATTCAGGGAGGGTAGGCACTAATGCGGTTCAGCCGCAAGAACCTAATGCGCATTAGCAACTAATGCGATTAGCTCCTCCGGTTCCATTGACGGGCCGGTGAAACGGCATGCAGGGTCTGCGTCGTTGGCCAACCCCGCAGCACCGACCCCGTTGCCCAAGGAGGCCGTTCAGCCGTGTCCGTTTCCCGCAAAACCCTTGCCACAGCCGCCTTCCTCGCCCTCGTCCTGCCGCTCAGCGCGTGCGGCTCGGGAGGCGACAACGGCGGATCGGGCGACGCCTCCGGCAAGGTCGAGGGCGACATCACCTTCCAGACCTGGAATCTGCGCGCCAACTTCAGGTCGTACTTCGACGGCGTGATCGCCGACTTCGAGAAGCAGTACCCCGGCACGCACGTGAAGTGGATCGACCAGCCCGCCGAGGGCTACGCCGACAAGATCAGCGCCGACGCGGCGGGCGGCACCCTGCCCGACGTCGTCAACGTCTCCCCGGACCTCGTCGCCCCGCTCGCCAAGGCCGGCCTCGCGCTCGACCTCGACAAGGCGGCGGCCAAGTACAAGAAGGAGTACCTGGCGGGCGCCTGGGCCAGCCACCAGATCCCCGGCACGACCGGCACCTACGCCTTCCCCTGGTACCTCAACACCGGCCCGCTCTTCTACAACAAGTCGCTGTTCAAGAAGGCCGGACTCGACCCCGACAGCCCGCCGAAGACGTACGACGACCTCTTCGCCGACGCCCTGACCATGGCGCACAAGAGCGACGGCAAGGTCGCCACCCTCGCCAACGTCCCCACCATCGAGGACTTCGGCCGCTACGGCGTGGAGCTGATGAACAAGCAGGGCACCGCCTTCACCTTCAACGACACCAAGGGCGTCCAACTGCTCAGCAAGTACAAGGAGTTGTACGACGCCAAGGCGCTGGACCCGCAGGCGCTGACCGCCACCCCGGAGTCGTCGGGCAAGAAGTTCCTCACCGAGGCCGTCGCCATGAACCCGGGCAGCGCCCTCGACCTCGGCAACTTCAAGAAGCAGGCGCCGAACCTGTACAAGAACATCGGCATCACCGACCAGATCACCAGCACCGGCCACGTCAACATGTACGTCATGGGCGTGATGGTCAACTCCAGGACCAAGCGCACCCCGGCCGCCGTCGCCTTCGCGCACTACGTCACCGACGCCGAGCACCAGATGTCCTTCGCCAGGAAGGTCGCCATCTTCCCCAGCACCGCCGGCTCCCTGGAGGACCCCTACTTCACCAAGGAGGACGGCACCGACGAGACCCGGGTGCGGATCGCCGCCGCCAAGTCCCTGAAGAACGCGGTCAATTACACGCCCGTGCTGTTCAGCGACCAGATGAAGACGGCACTGCGCAACGAGGTGGCCAAGGCGCTGCAGGGCAAGGAGAGCCCCAAGGCGGCTCTCGACAACGCTGTCAAGGCCTGCGACACACTGCTCCAGCAGCAGGGTTAGCCCGCGATGACCACCTCCACCGTGACCCGGGTACGGCGCCAACTGCCGAGCAGCCCCTGGCTGTTCGCCGCGCCCGGGCTGCTGATCACCGGCGTGTTCATCCTGTACCCGTTCGTCTCCACGGTCGTCAACGCCTTCACCGACCGTCGCACCCTCGTCCCCGGGAAGTTCGTCGGGCTCGCCAACTTCCGTGAACTGCTGCACGACGACATGTTCTGGATCGGCCTGCGCAACAGCGCGCTGTACGTCGTCTGCGTCGTCCCCGCCCTCGTCGTCCTGCCGTTGCTGCTCGCACTGCTGGTGCGGAAGAACATCCCCGGCATCACCTTCTTCCGGTCCGCGTTCTACACGCCGGTCGTCGCCTCGATCGTCGTGGTCGGCCTGATCTGGGTGTGGCTGCTGGACGAACGCGGCCTGGTCAACTCCCTGTTGGAGACCGTCGGCGTCGGCCGGGTCGGCTTCCTCAGCGACCAGTGGCTGCTGCTGTTCAGCGCCATGGCGGTGACCGTCTGGAAGGGCCTCGGCTACTACATGATCATCTATCTCGCGGCGCTGGCGAACGTCCCGCGCGAACTCCACGAGGCCGCCTCCGTCGACGGCGCGGGCGCCATCCGCCGCTTCCTCACGGTCACCGTGCCCGCCGTCCGCTCCACCATGGTCCTGGTCGCCGCGCTCTCCTCGGTCGCCGCCTTCAAGGTGTTCTCCGAGGTGTACCTGATGGCGGGCCCCAGCGGCGGCCCGGCCGGCGAGGACACCACCCTGGTCATGCTGGTCCAGCGCACCGGCACCGGCCTCACCGGCCGCGTCGGCTACGCCTCCGCGATCTCGCTGGTCGTCTTCGTCGTCACCGTCGCGCTGATGCTGCTGGTGCTGCGCGCCGACCGGAGGGACGAGTCATGAGCGTCCTGCAGAAGGCACGGCCCGTCTCCCGGACCGAGGCCCCCCGCGAGCCCCGCGTCACCGACGAACACGGCCGCCGCATCCGGGTGGGGGAACTCGTCGTGCGGTACGTGCTGTTGCTCGCCGTCCTCGCGCTGACCGTCGGCCCGTTCCTGTGGCAGCTGTCCACCTCGCTCAAGGGTCCCACGGAGGACATCTTCAGCTCACCGCCGACGTTCCTGCCCGGCCACCCCACCCTGCACAACTACGAGCGGGTCGCCGACACCATCCCGGTGTGGGACTACGCGCTGAACTCGCTCAAGGTCGCCGCCGCCAACGTCGTCACCAACTGCGTCGGTTCGGCCCTCGCCGGCTACGCCCTGGCCCGGCTGCGCTACCGGGGCCGACGCGTCGCCACTCTCGTCTTCATCCTGGCGATGCTCGTGCCGGTGGAGGGCATCATCATCGCCCAGTTCACCACCATGCGGGAGCTGGGCCTGAACAACACCCTCATCGGCGTGGTCCTGCCCGGCTGCGTCGGCGCCATGAACGTGCTGCTGATGCGCAACGCCTTCCGCAACCTGCCGTACGAGATCGAGGAGGCCGCCTATGTCGACGGCGCCAACGTCTGGCAGCGGTTCCTGCGCGTCGCGCTTCCCTCGGTACGCGGCACCGTCGCCGTCGTGGCGATCTTCGCCTTCATGGGCGCCTGGGACGACTTCCTGTGGCCGCTGATCGTGCTCAGCGACCCGTCCAAGTTCACCCTGACCATCGGCCTCAACTACCTGCACGGCACCTTCGCCAACGACGAACGCCTCGTCGCCGCGGGCACGGTCATCGCCGTCGCCCCGCTGATCGCCCTCTTCGCCTGTCTGCAGCGGTACTTCTTCCGCGGGGTGGGCGAGGGGGCCGTCAAGGGCTGATCGCCGTCTACGAGTTCCAAGGACACCGCATGCCTCCTGCCGTGCGCTTCGGCGTCAACTACACCCCCAGCGAAGGGTGGTTCCACCACTGGCTCGACTTCGACCTCGACTCCGTACGCGCCGACCTCGACTCGATCGCGGCCCTCGGCCTGGACCACGTCCGGGTTTTCCCGCTGTGGCCGTACTTCCAGCCCAACCGCACCCTGATCCGCCCACGGGCCGTCGAACAGCTCGTGGCCCTGGTGGACGCCGCCGCCGAACGCGGCCTCGACGTCAACGTGGACGGGCTCCAGGGGCACCTGAGCAGCTTCGACTTCCTGCCCGCCTGGACCCGCACCTGGCACCGGCGCAACCTCTTCACCGACCCTGACGTCCTCGACGGCCAGGCCACCTATCTCCGCACCCTCGCCGCCGCCCTCGCCGACCGCCCCAACTTCCTCGGCATGACGCTCGGCAACGAGGTCAACCAGTTCTCGGCCGGCCCGCACCCCGACCCCGACCGGGCCTCCGCGGCGCAGATCGACGCATGGCTGGAACGCATGCTGACCGCCTGCGAGAAGGGCGCCCCCGGCAAGCTGCATCTGCACGCCGAGTACGACGCCACCTGGTACCAGGACGACATGCCGTTCACCCCCTCCCAGGCCGCCCGGCACGGCGCCCTCACGGCCGTGCACTCCTGGGTCTTCAACGGCACCGCTCAGCGCCACGGCCGTACCTCCGTGCCGACCGGTCACCACGCCGCCTACCTGATCGAACTGAGCAGGGCCTGGGCCGATGACCCCCGCCGCCCCGTCTGGCTCCAGGAGGTCGGCGCCCCCGCACCCCTGATCCCGCCCGAGCACGCCGCCGCCTTCACCGCGGCCACCGTCGAGGCCGCGCTGGACTGCCCCGACCTGTGGGGCATCACCTGGTGGTGCTCCCACGACGTCTCCCGCGACCTCGCCGACTTCCCCGAACTCGAATACGGGCTCGGGCTGTTGACGAACGACCGGCACCCGAAGGACACGGCACGCGTACTGGCCGACGCGGCGGCGCGCGACCACCGGGCTCCCGCCCCGCGCGCCACCGCGCTCGTCGTCCCCGCCGACCCGGGCGTACGGTCCCGCTGCGCACCTGGCGGCCCGGTCTTCGACGCCTTCTTCCGGCTGACCGCCGACGGCGCCCGGCCCACGACCGTCCTGGACACCCGCGCGGACGACGAGGACCACCTCGCCGTACGCGGCATCACCGAAGTCGTCACTCCCGAACAGGTACTCCCCACCCCACACGGAGGCACCAGCTCGTGAACCCCACCAGACGCACCGTCCTGCTCGCCGGCGCCGCGGCCGCCCTGCTGCCGCCCCTGCCCGCCGTCGCGGCGGCCCGCGGGGCCGACGCCACCGCCACCGCCACCCCGCCGTACGCCTCCTACTGGTACCCGGACTCGCTGCCCTCGGGCACGCCCGGCAGCGGCATCACCTGGCGCAGCCTGAAGTCCTGGACGGCCGCCGGTGACGCCGACCTCGCCTTCAACGCCGCGTCGGTGCCGCTCGCGCCTCGCTTCACCCCGACCCCGGCGAACACGACCGCCCGCTCCGGGCAGGCCCGCGTCCAGTCGCTGGTGTCCTTCGGACCGACCTCCGGCAACCCCTCCCAGGGCTCGGCCACCGCCGACTACTACGCCCTCACCCACTGGGCCTACCTCGACGAACTCGTCTTCTGGGGCGGCTCGTCCGGCGAAGGACTGATCCTCGCCCCGAACGCGCCCGTCGTCGACGCCGCCCACCGCCACGGCGTACCGGTCCTCGGCAACGTCTTCCTGCCGCCCACCGCGTACGGCGGCCAACTGCGGTGGACCCGGGACCTGGTGCAGAAGGACGCCTCCGGGCACTACCCGCTCGCCGCCCAGCTGGTCGCCGTGGCGGCGGCGTACGGCTTCGACGGGTGGTTCGTCAACGCCGAGACCGGCGGAGGCGACAGCGCGCTGGGCGCGGACATGCTGGGGTTCGTCAAGGAGCTGAAGGCGCTGGCGGCGGCCCGCGGACAGCGCGTGACCTGGTACGACGCGATGACCGTGAACGGGCCGGTGAGCTGGCAGGGGGCGCTGAACAGCCAGAACCAGGCCTTCTTCCAGGCCGCCGACGACATGTTCGTCGACTTCCGCTGGACGGCGGGCACCCTCGCCTCCTCCGGGACGAAGGCCGCCCAACTCGGCCGCAGCCGGTACGAGTTGTGGGCGGGCGTCGACGTCGAGTCCAACGGGTCGGACACCTCCGTCAACTGGGACGCGATCGTGCCGACCAGCAAGGCCCAGGTGACGTCGATCGGGTTCTACCGGCCCGAGTGGACCCGCAACCACCTGCCCGCCTCGCGGACGCCGGGCGACTTCCACGCGGCGGACGACCGGTTCTGGACCGGGCGGTCCCTGGATCCGTCCCGGCCCGACGCCGCTGACCCCTGGCGGGCTCCCGCGGTGTCGGTCGCGGACCGGTCGACGGTGAGCGCGCTGCCCTTCGCGAGCACCTTCAACACCGGGCACGGGCTGCGCTGGTACGAGGACGGTGCGGTCACCTCGGACGCCCCGTGGAACCATCTCGGCCTCCAGGACCGGCTTCCGTCCCGGCGGTGGGTGGTGCGGACGGAGGGGCAGCGGCCGGCCGTGTCCTTCGACTTCGCGGACGCCTGGCGAGGCGGCAGCAGTGTGCTGGTGACGGGTGAACCGGACGAGACGGTCGTCGTCGAGTTGTACGCGACACAGCTGCCGGTGGGTGTGAACACGGTTGTCGAGCTGACCTCGCGCACGGACGTCGGCAGTGTGAACGTCGAGCTCGCGGTGGCGACGGCCGAGCCGCGCACGCCCGGGGAGGCACCCTCGTACCACTACATGCCTGTGAACTCGGTCAACAGCTGGCAGACGGTGACGATCCCGCTCACCGGTCTGGCCTCCCGGACGGTGCACACACTCGCCGTGCGCCTCACACCGAGCGACGGCGGTCCGATGGCCTGGCGCCTCGGCGCCCTCGCCGTGCGCGACGCGCCCGTGACCCCCGCCGCCCCCTCCGACCTGCGCATCACGGCGGCCTCCGGCGGTGATCTGCGGTTCGCGTGGACCGCCGCCCCCGGTGACGTACGCCAGTACACCCTGCACCGCCTCCTCCCCGACGGCACCCGGCGCTTTCTCGGCGGCACCTGCCAGAAGGCGTACTTCGTCTCCGGCCTCCAGCCCGAACAGGGCGAGCCGGCCGCGCGGTTCGAGCTGCGTGCCGTGGGGGAGCTGTACACCTCGTCGGCCCCCGTCACCGTGACCCACCCCTGGTAACCGTCCGCCCCCAGCCTTGGAGCACCCCGTATGCATGACGACCGCAGCCTGGTCGAAGCCCGTCTCAAGCGCGTCCTCGAGGAGCGCATCCGGCCCGCCGTGTACCCGGAGTCCGTACCGCTGGAGGTGGCGGTGTGGCACGCGCCCGGTGAGCCGGTGCCGGTCGCGGAAGGGCTCGCGGCCGAGCCCGAGCCGATCACGGTGGGCGCTCGGTGGGGTGCTCCCTGGGGGACGAGCTGGTTCCGCGTCACCGGAACCGTGCCCGAGGCGTGGGCGGGCCGGACCGTCGAGGCCCTGCTCGACCTCGGCTTCGACGAGAACATGCCCGGCTTCCAGTGCGAGGGCCTGGTCTACCGGCCGGACGGCACCCCGGTGAAGGGCCTCAACCCGCGCAACCAGTGGGTGCGCATCGGGGCGCCCGTCGAGGGCGGCGAGGAGGTGCGCCTGCACGTCGAGGCCGCCTCCAACCCCGTCATCCTCGACTACCACCCCTTCCTGCCCACCGAGTTGGGCGACAAGGACACTGCCGGCAGCGAGCCGCAGTACACGCTTACCCGCATGGACCTGGCCGTCTTCGACGAGACGGTCTGGCAGCTGGTGATCGACCTGGAGGTGCTCGGCGAGCTGATGGCCGAGCTGCCCGTCGAGTCGGCCCGGCGCTGGGAGATCCTGCGGGCGGTGGAGCGGGCCCTCGACGCGGTCGACCTGCAGGACGTCAACGGCACGGCGGGCGAGGCCCGTTCACGCCTGACCGGGGTCCTGTCCGAGCCGGCCGCCGCTTCCGCGCACCGCGTCAGCGCCGTCGGCCACGCGCACATCGACTCGGCGTGGCTGTGGCCGCTGCGGGAGACGGTGCGCAAGGTGGCCCGTACGGCCTCCAACATGACGGCGTTGCTGGACGACGAACCCGAGTTCGTCTTCGCCATGTCGCAGGCCCAGCAGTGGGCCTGGGTGAAGGAGCACCGGCCCGAGGTGTGGGCACGGGTGAAGAAGGCGGTGGCCGACGGGCGGTTCGTGCCGGCGGGCGGGATGTGGGTGGAGTCGGACACCAACATGCCGGGCTCGGAGGCGATGGCCCGTCAGTTCGTGCACGGCAAGCGGTTCTTCCTCGACGAGTTCGGCATCGAGAACGAGGAGGCCTGGCTGCCCGACACCTTCGGCTTCGCCGCCGGACTGCCGCAGATCATCAGGGCGGCCGGGTCCAAGTGGCTGCTGACGCAGAAGATCTCCTGGTCCCAGACGAACAAGTTCCCGCACCACACGTTCCGTTGGGAGGGCATCGACGGCACCCGCGTCTTCACGCACTTCCCGCCGGTCGACACCTACAACTGCTCGATGAAGGGCGGCGAGATCGCCCACGCGGCCCGCAACTTCAAGGACAAGGGCGTCGCCCGGCACTCCCTCGCGCCCACCGGCTGGGGTGACGGAGGCGGCGGTACGACCCGGGAGATGGTCGCGAAGGCGGCCCGCCTCAGGGACCTGGAAGGTTCGGCGACCGTCGCCTGGGAGAGCCCGCGCGAGTTCTTCGAGAAGGCCGAGGCCGAGTACCCCGAACCGCCCGTCTGGGTCGGCGAGCTCTACCTCGAACTCCACCGCGCCACCCTCACCAGCCAGGCCAGGACCAAGCAGGGCAACCGCCGCAGCGAGCACCTTCTGCGCGAGGCGGAGCTGTGGGCGGCGACGGCGGCCGTACGGACCGGATTCCCCTACCCCTACGAGGAGTTGGACCGCATCTGGAAGACGGTGCTGCTGCACCAGTTCCACGACATCCTGCCGGGATCGTCGATCGCCTGGGTCCACCGCGAGGCACGGGCGACATACGAACGCCTGGCCGCCGAGCTGAACACCATCATCACGGCGGCCCAACGCGCCCTCGCGGGCGAGGGATCGACCCCCCTCCTCTTCAACTCCGCCCCGCACACCCGCCACGGTGTCCCGGCCGGGGGCGCCGGCACACCCACCACCGAGGGCGAGACGATCCGCACCCTCCGCCCCGACGGCGGGCACATCCTCGACAACGGCCTGCTGCGCGTCGAGATCGACGCCCGGGGCCTGGTCGTGTCGGCCCTCGACATCGAGGCCGACCGCGAGACCGTCGCCCCGGGCCGAGCCGCGAACCTGCTCCAACTGCACCCCGACTTCCCGAACATGTGGGACGCCTGGGACGTCGACGAGTTCTACCGCAACACCGTCACCGACCTCATCGACGCGGACGAGGTGGCCGCCGGCGGGGACGCCGGGTCCGTGCGGATCGTCCGTACCTTCGGCGCGTCACGCGTCACACAGGTGCTGTCGCTGCCGCCGGGGGAGCGGCGGTTGCTGCTGGAGACGGAGGTGGACTGGCACGAGACGGAGAAGTTCCTGAAGCTCGCCTTTTCGCTCGACGTGCACGCCGAACGGTACGCGTCCGAGACGCAGTTCGGGCACTTCCACCGCCCGACCCACACCAACACCTCCTGGGAGGCGGCCAAGTTCGAGGCCTGCAACCACCGCTTCGTCCACCTGGAGGAACCGGGCTGGGGGGTCGCGCTCGTCAACGACTCCACGTACGGCCACGACGTGACCCGTACCGTGCGCACGGACGGCGACCGCGGTACGACCACCACCGTCCGGGTCTCCCTGCTGCGCGCCCCGCGTTTCCCGGACCCCGAGACCGACCAGGGGTTGCACCGGTTCCGGCACGCGCTGGTGCCGGGCGCCGGGATCGGGGACGCCGTGCGTGAGGGCTGGCGGATCAACCTTCCCGAGCGGCGGGTCGACGGCGCCGGCGAGGTCGCGCCGCTGGTGACGGTCGACCAGGAGGCGGTCGTCATCACGGCGGTGAAGCTCGCCGACGACGGCAGCGGTGATGTGGTGGTCCGCTTCCACGAGGCGCACGGCGGCCGGGCGCGGGCCACCCTGACGGCGGGCTTCGCGGTCGCCGACGTCACGGTCACCGACCTGCTGGAACGCCCGCTGCCCCAGGCGCCCGCGCCACGGGTCGACGGCGAGCGTGTCGCCGTACGCCTGCGTCCCTTCGAGCTGATGACACTGCGGTTGCGGCGGGCCTGAGCACAGCGCCTGTCACGGCCACGTATGGGCGGTGATCCCGGCGAGGATGAGGTCGATCCCGGCGGCGAACTCGGCCCGGTCGTCGTGCTCGCGGAGCTGACCGGCGACGCCGCGGGTGAACGCGTACTGGTCGGGATCGAGTTCCTCCCACTCGGTCGCCACCGCGTCCAGGAACTCGGTGCGGTTCGTGCCCGGTTGGTGCGTCCGGGCGTCGGCCGCGTTCTGGCCCGCCATACCGAGGATGTAGTTCAGCAGCGATGAAACCTGTGAAGCGCAGCGGACCCCGGAGCCGCAGCCCCACGCCCGCCCGTCGTTCCGCTACTCCCCGAGCTGGGTTCGTAGCCACTGTTCCACTTCGCCCACGTGGGCGGCTGCTGCCGCGCGGGCCGCTTCCGGGTCGTGGGCGAGCAGGGCGCGGTGGATCGCCGCGTGTTCGCGGCGGGTGCGGGCGAAGGCGCCCTCTTCCTGGTAGCCGCGCCAGACGCGGGCGCGGAAGGTCCGCGACGACAGGCCCTCCAGGATCGCGGCCATGGTGTCGTTGCACGCGGCCATGGCGATCTCGCGGTGGAAGGCGAGGTCGTGGGCGAGGATCTCCTCGGGGTCGTCGGTGGCGTTCATCGCGGTGAGATGCTTCTCCACCTCGGCCAGCTGGTCCGGCGTGATCCGGGCCGCCGCCAGCGCCGTGGCCGTCGACTCCAGGATGCGGCGGACCTCCAGGAGCTCCACGAGACGCGGGCCCCGGGACAGGTCGGCCACGACACCGAACGTCTCCAGCAGGTCACCGGCCTCCAACTGCGTCACGTAGATGCCGGAGCCGTGCCGGGCCTCCAGTACCCCGAGCACCGTCAGCGCCCGGATCGCCTCCCGCATCGAGCTGCGGGAGATGCCCAGTTGGGACGCGAGGTCACGCTCGGTCGGCAGCCGCTGACCGGGCTCGAGACGTCCCTCGGCGATCATCGCCTTGATCCGCTCGATGGCGCGCTGCGTCACCGTGCCCTTCTGCGGGGCGGTCTCGTCCACGCCGTTCCTCCTGTCGCCGGTGCGCCGCAGTCTAACCCCGGGGGTGGTCCGACCAATACCGTCAGAAGAGGCGAAAAAATCGCGTCGGAGGGTGTTGTTTCCCGGAAGTGGTCTGATAAATATGCGGGCATCTGCTCGAACACGCTCAACGAGGAGCCGCCCACATGCCCGGCACGACAGCGCGCAAGCAGAACAGGTCACGGATCGTCGGCGCGATGGCTGCGGTCGTCGGCGCCTCTCTCCTACTCGCCGCCTGCGGCAGCACCAAGGACACCGGCTCCGGCAGCGCCGGAGGCGGCGGGACCGGCAAGGTCGGGGTGATCCTGCCCCTGCTGACCTCGCCGTTCTGGCAGTCGTACAACGACTACGTGCCGAAGATGGCCAAGTCCGAAGGCGTCGACGCGCTGAAGACGGTCAACTCCAACAGCGACCCCTCGCAGCAGATCACCGACATCAACAACCAGCTCAACCAGGGCGTGAAGGGCCTGGTCGTCGCCCCCCTGGACAGCGCCGCCATCGAGGCCGGCCTCGACCAGGCGGACCGCAAGGGCGTGCCGGTCGTCGCCGTCGACGTGGCGCCCGACAAGGGCAAGGTGGCCATGGTGGTGCGCGCCGACAACGTCGCCTACGGCACCAAGGCCTGCGACTACCTCGGCCAGCACGTCACCAGCGGCAAGGTCGTGCAGATCATGGGCGACCTGGCCTCGGTCAACGGCCGCGACCGCTCCCAGGCCTTCCGCACCTGCGTGAAGACGAAGTACCCCAAGCTCAAGGTCCTGGAGATCCCCGCCAAGTGGGAGTCGGACACGGCCGCCTCCCAGCTGGGCACCCTGCTCAACGCCAACCCCGACATCAAGGGCATCTACATGCAGGCCGGCGGCGTCTACCTCGCGCCCACCCTGCAGACCCTGAAGTCGAAGAACCTGCTGAAGACGGCCGGCCAGAAGGGCCACATCGTCATCGTCTCCAACGACGGCATCCCGCAGGAGTTCGACGCCATCCGCAAGGGCGAGATCGACGCGACCGTCTCCCAGCCCGCCGACGCCTACGCCAAGTACGGCATGTACTACATCAAGGCGGCGATGCAGGGGAAGACCTTCCAGCCGGGCCCGACGGACCACGACTCGACCATCGTCAAGCTGCCGAGCGGCATCCTCGAGGACCAACTGCCCGCGCCCCTGGTCACCAAGTCCAACGTCGACGACCCCAAGCTCTGGGGCAACACGGTCAAATGAGCGCTTCTGACAGCCCGGTCGTACCGCTTGTCGAGGCACGCGACATCGTCAAGCGGTACGGCCCCACCACCGCCCTCGCCGACGGCCGGCTCACCGTGCTGCCCGGCGAGTCCCACGCCCTCGTCGGCCGCAACGGCGCCGGCAAGTCGACCCTGGTCCGCGTCCTCACCGGGCTGGAGGCGCCTGACGAGGGCACGGTCCGTTTCGACGGCGAGCCCGCGCCCGCCCTCACCGACCGCGACGCCTGGCGCCGCAAGGTCGCCTGCGTCTACCAGCACCCCACCGTCGTCCCTGAGTTGACGGTCGCCGAGAACCTCTTCATCAACCGCCAGCCCCTCCAGCGCGGCTTCATCAGCTGGCGCAGGCTCCGCGGCGAGGCCGCCCGGCTCCTCGACACCTGGGACGTCCGCGTCGACCCCGACGCCCGCACCGCCGACCTCAAGGTCGAGGACCGTCAAATGGTGGAGATAGCCCGGGCGTTGAGCTTCGGCGCCCGCTTCATCATCCTCGACGAGCCGACCGCCCAGCTCGACAACCGTGAGATCGAGCGGCTCTTCGCCCGCATGCGCGGCCTGCAGGACTCGGGCGTCACCTTCCTGTTCATCTCCCACCATCTGCAGGAGGTGTACGAGGTCTGCCAGACCGTCACCGTGCTGCGCGACGCCCGCTGGATCACCACCGCCCCCGTCGCCGAACTGCCCAGGGCGGCCCTGGTCGAGGCGATGGCGGGGGAGTCCATCGAGGTGATCGCCGAACAGGGCCTGCGGGAAAGGGCCGTCGACGACACGGCCCCCGTCCTCCTGGAGACACGCGGGCTCACCTCGGAGGCGTACGAGAACGTCGACCTGACCGTCCGGCGCGGCGAGGTCGTGGGCCTCGCGGGCTCCAGCGCCAGCGGCAAGATCGAGCTGGCGGAGGCCGTCGCGGGCCTGCGCACCCCGACCGGCGGTACGGCCGAACTCGACGGCCGACCGCTGAAGTTCGGCTCGGTGCAGGCCGCCCTCGAGGCCGGCGTCGGCTGCGTGCCGCGCGACCGGCACGAACAGGGTCTGGTCGCCGGCATGAGCATCGGCGACAACTCCACCATGACCGTCCTGGACCGGCTCGGCCGCTTCGGCTTCATCGGCACCGACCGCAGACGCGGCTTCGCCACCGAGCTGATCGACCGTCTCGACATCCACGCCGAGGGTCCCGAGCAGCCGGTCTCCGCCCTGTCCGGCGGCAACGCGCAGAAGGTCGTCATGGCCCGCGCCCTCGCCTCCGACCCCAGGCTGCTGGTCCTCATCAACCCCACCGCGGGCGTCGACGTGAAGTCGAAGGAGTCACTGCTCGCCCGCGTGGACAGCGCCCGCGAGGACGGCACCGCCGTCCTGGTCGTCTCCGACGAACTCGACGACCTCAGGCGCTGCGACCGCGTCCTCGTCCTCTTCCACGGCCGTGTCGTCGCCGAGCACCCGGCGGGCTGGCGCGACCACGAGCTGATCGCCTCCATCGAAGGAGTTGACCATGGCTGACACCAAGGCTCCGCCGGTGAAGCCGGTGAGGGTGCCCGATGCTCGGTCGGCTCGCGCCGTGCTGTTGCGCCGCGCTCGCGAACTCGCCCTCGTTCCCGCGCTGTTGCTGCTCCTTCTGCTCGGCGCCCTGCTGAACGACTCGTTCTTCACCGAAGACACCCTGATCTCCATCCTGGCCTCCTCCGCCGCGCTCGCGATGGTGGTGCTCGCCGAGTCGCTGGTCCTCATCACGGGCAAGTTCGACCTGTCGCTCGAATCGGTGGTCGGCGTCGCGCCGGCGGTGGCGGCGCTCCTGGTCCTGCCGGCCGCCCAGGCCGGCTGGGGCACGGAACTGCCCGCCGGGCTGGCGCTGCTGGCCATCCCCCTGGTGGGCGCGGTCATCGGAGCCTTCAACGGCATCCTCGTGGTGAAGGTGAAGCTCAACGCGTTCATCGTCACGCTGGCGATGCTGATCATTCTGCGCGGGCTCCTGGTCGGCGCGACCAAGGGCAAGACGTTGTTCGGCATGCCGGACGCGTTCTTCTCGCTGGCCACCTCCACGTTCCTGCGCATCCCGCTGTCGGTCTGGGTCGCCGCCGCTGCGTTCGCCGTAGCCGGTCTGGTGCTCAAGTACCACCGTGTGGGCCGTTCGCTGTACGCCATCGGCGGCAACCTGGAGGCGGCCCGCGCCGCGGGCATCCGCGTCGACCGCGTCAGGCTCGGCGTCTATGTCGTCGCGGGTGTGCTCGCCTCGCTCGGTGGCCTGATGTACACCGGTTACGTGGGCGCGATCGGCGCCAACCAGGGCCAGAACATGATCTTCACGGTGTTCGCCGCGGCCGTCATCGGGGGCATCAGCCTCGACGGCGGCCGGGGCACCATGTTCGGGGCCCTCACCGGCGTGCTGCTGCTCGGCGTGGTCAAGACCATGCTCACCATGGCCCAGGTGCCGTCGTTCTGGATCGACGCCATCTACGGCGGGATCATCCTCGTCGCCCTCATGATCGCCCGCCTGACAACGGGCCGCGCCCAGGACTGACCCGCCCCAGCCCCCGACCGAAAGGCCCTCCGTGTCCCCGACGCCCGCCCGCATCACCGCGGTCGACACCCATGACATCCGGTTCCCGACCTCGCGCGAGCTCGACGGCTCCGACGCGATGAACCCGGACCCCGACTACTCGGCCGCCTACGTCGTGCTGCGCACCGACGACGAGGACGGTCCGCAGGGGCACGGATTCACCTTCACCATCGGGCGGGGCAACGATGTCCAGGTCGCCGCGATCCACGCGCTGCGCCACCACGTGGTCGGACGGTCCGTCGACGAACTGTGCGCCGATCCCGGCGCGGTCTACCGCGACCTGATCGGGGACAGTCAACTGCGCTGGCTCGGGCCCGAGAAGGGCGTGATGCACATGGCGATCGGCGCGGTCACCAACGCCGTGTGGGACCTCGCCGCCAAGCGCGCCGACAAGCCCCTGTGGCGGCTGCTCGCCGAGGCCGACCCGGAGTGGCTGGTCGGGCAGATCGACTTCCGGTACCTCACCGACGCCCTCACCCCCGTGGAGGCGCTGGAGATCCTGCGCCGGGGCAGGGAGGGGGCGGGTGAGCGCACGGAACACCTGCTGGAGCGCGGCTACCCCGGCTACACCACCTCCGCCGGCTGGCTCGGCTACAGCGACGAGAAGCTCACCCGGCTCGCCGCCCAGGCCGTCGCCGACGGCTTCACCCAGATCAAGCTGAAGGTCGGCGCCGACCTGGAGGACGACATCCGCCGCTGCCGGGTCGCCCGCTCGGTCGTCGGACCGGACATCCGCATGGCCATCGACGCCAACCAGCGCTGGGACGTGGCGGAGGCGATCCGCTGGACCAAGGCGCTGGCCGAGTTCGACCCGTACTGGATCGAGGAGCCCACCAGCCCCGACGACGTCCTCGGGCACGCCGCCATCCGTGAGGCCGTCGCCCCGGTGAAGGTGGCCACGGGCGAGCATGTGCAGAACCGGATCGTCTTCAAGCAGCTGCTGCAGGCCGGCGCCCTCGACGTCGTCCAGATCGACGCGGCCCGCGTCGGCGGCGTCAACGAGAACCTCGCCATCCTGCTGCTCGCAGCCAAGTTCGGCGTCCCGGTCTGCCCGCACGCCGGCGGCGTCGGCCTGTGCGAACTCGTCCAGCACCTGTCGATGTTCGACTACGTGGCGGTCACCGGCACCACCGAGAACCGGGTCATCGAGTACGTCGACCATCTGCACGACCACTTCCTCGACCCGGTGGTGATCCGCGAGGGCCACTACCAGGCACCCACCGCGCCCGGATTCTCGGCCGCCATGCGTCCCGAGTCGATCGCGCGGTACACCTTCCCCGACGGCGACTTCTGGGTCGCCGACCTCGACGAGAAGAAGGGACAGGCGGCATGACCGACTTCGAGGGGCTGAAGGCCCTGGTCACCGGCGGAGCCTCCGGCATCGGACGGGCCACGGCCGAGCTCCTCGCCGCCCGCGGCGCGCAGGTCGCCGTCCTGGACCTGGACCCGTCCCCGGTGGAGAAGCCGCTGCTGGGTTTCCGCGCCGACGTCACCGACGACACCTCCGTACGAGAGGCGGTGGCCGCCGCGGTCGCCGAGCTCGGCGGGCTCGACGTGGTGGTCAACAACGCGGGCATCGGCGCCCAGGGCACCGTCGAGGACAACGACGACGCCGAGTGGCACCGGGTCCTGGACGTCAACGTGGTCGGCATGGTGCGCGTGGCCCGCGCCGCGCTGCCGCATCTGCGCGCCTCGCGGCACGCGGCGATCGTCAACACCTGCTCCATCGCCGCCACCGCCGGCCTCCCGCAACGCGCGCTCTACAGCGCGACCAAGGGCGCCGTGTACTCGCTGACCCTCGCCATGGCCGCCGACCACGTCCGCGAGGGCATCCGCGTCAACTGCGTCAACCCCGGTACGGCGGACACCCCGTGGATCGGCCGCCTGCTGGACAAGGCCCCCGACCCGGCCGCCGAACGCGCCGCCCTGGAGGCCCGCCAGCCCACCGGCCGCCTGGTCTCCGCCGCCGAGGTCGCGGGCGCCATCGCCTACCTGGCCGGCCCCCTCTCCGGCGCCACCACCGGCACCTCCCTCGCCGTCGACGGCGGCATGCAGGGCCTGCGCCTGAGGCCGGTGGGCCAGTGAGCATGCCCCACGGACTCGGTTTCGGAGCGGCCGGCATCGCCGGCCTCTACACCGAGGTCACCGACGAGCAGGCCTACGAGGCCGTCTCCGCCGCCTGGCAGCGCGGCATCCGCTACTACGACACCGCACCTCACTACGGCCTCGGCCTGTCCGAACGCCGCCTCGGCGCGGCCCTGCGCGAGCACCCGCGTGAGCAGTACACGCTCTCCACGAAGGTCGGCCGCCGGCTGGAGCCCTCGTCCGACGGCGGGGACGACCTCGCGCACGGCTTCGCCGTCCCCGCCACCCACCGCCGGGTGTGGGACTTCACCGCGGACGGCATCCGCCGCACCCTCGACGCGAGCCTGGAACGGCTCGGCGTCGACCGCGTCGACATCGTCTACCTCCACGACCCCGACGACCACGCCGAACAGGCCTTCCGGGAGGCATGTCCGGCGCTGGAGAAGCTCCGCTCGGAAGGCGTGGTCGGCGCGATCGGCGCGGGGATGAACCAGGCGGAGATGCTCACCCGTTTCGTCCGCGAGACCGACGTCGACGTGGTGCTGTGCGCCGGCCGCTACACCCTGCTCGACCAGAGCGCACTCACGGACCTCCTGCCCGCGGCCGTCGCCCGGGGCGTCTCGGTGGTGATCGGCGGAGCCTTCAACTCGGGCCTGCTGGCGGATCCGAAGCCGGGGGCGACCTACAACTACGCGGCGGTGCCGGCCGAGTTGCTGGACCGGGCCCTGCGCATCCAGGAGGTCGCCGAGCGGCACGGCATCACCCTGCGGGCCGCCGCCCTCGCCTTCTGCGCGGCGCACCCGGCCGTCACGAGCGTGCTGGTGGGAGCCCGTTCGGCGGCGGAGGTCCACGACTGCGCCGACCAGTTCGCGACGCCGGCGCCCCCCGCTTTCTGGCAGGAGCTGCGGGAGACCGGTCTGCTGAACACGGAGGACCCGTCATGAGAGTCGCCCTGCACACCAAGGTCCGCGCGGACCGCGTCGCCGAGTACGAGGGCGCCCACCGCGAGGTGCCCAAGGAGCTCACGGACGCCATCCGCGCGGCCGGCGCGAGCTCCTGGACCATCTGGCGCAGCGGCACCGACCTCTTCCACGTCCTGGAGTGCGAGGACTACGCCCGGCTCCTCGCCGAACTGGAGAAGCTGCCGGTCAACATCGCCTGGCAGGCCCGGATGGCGGAGCTGCTGGACGTGGTGCACGACTACTCCGCCGAGGGCGCGGAGGCCGGCCTGCCCGTCGTCTGGGAGCTGCCATGACCGTGGACGCACACCACCACGTCTGGGACCTGGCGGTCCGCGACCAGGACTGGATCCCCGAAGACAGCCCGCTGCGGCGGACGTTCACGGTCACCGACCTCGAACCCGAGGCGCGGGCCGCCGGGATCGACCGCACGGTCCTGGTCCAGACGGTCACCGTGCCGGAGGAGACCCCCGAGTTCCTGGAGCTGGCCGCCGCGCACGACCTGATCGCCGGTGTGGTCGGCTGGACCGACCTCACCCGTCCCGACATCGCCGACGAACTGGCCCGGCTGCGCGAACTCCCCGGCGGCGCGTACCTCAAGGGCGTCCGCCACCAGGTCCAGGGCGAGCCGGACCCCGAATGGCTGCTGCGCCCGGACGTGCGCCGGGGCCTCGCGGCCGTGGCCGCGGCGGGCCTGGTCTACGACCTGGTCGTCCTGCCCCACCAACTCCCCTCCTGCACCAAGGCGGCCGCGAGCCTCCCCGAACTCACCTTCGTCCTCGACCACTTGGGCAAACCCCCGATCGCCTCGGGCGCCCTCACCCCCTGGTCCACCGACCTGCACGCCCTCGCCGCCCGGCCCAACACCGTGGCCAAACTCTCCGGTCTGGTCACGGAGGCGGACCCCGCCGCCTGGACCACCGACGACCTCCGCCCGTACACCGAGACGGCCCTGGAGGCCTTCGGCCCGGACCGTCTGATGTTCGGCTCGGACTGGCCGGTGTGCACCGAGCGAACGCCCTACGGGCAAGTCGTCGACGCGGCCCGCCAGTTGACGTCCCCGGCCGAACACGCCCAGCTCTTCGAGACCACGGCCGCCCGCGTCTACGGCCTCTAGACCACCACCCCCGTCAGCCGCGTGGGCGGCAGATACTCCCGTACGTAGGTCCGCTCCCAGCACGCCCCCGTCTCCCGCAGCTCCCGCCAACTCGTGTACCGGTAGCGGAAGAGGCGGGCGCGGATGTAGCGGGGCGGGGCGTCGGGCGGGAAGGGGGAGCGGCGCAGCAGGCGCAGGGTGTCGCGGTCGTTCTCCAGGAGTCGTTCCACCAGGGCGCCGAACCAGGAGCCGGCGTACCCGGGCGACAGCGCGGCGAACCACATCAGCCAGTCCAGGCGCAGATGGTAGGGCGCGAACTGGCGTGGCCAGTGCCGTGGATCGCCCGGCTTGCCCTTGAACTCGTACTCCCGCCAGTCCGAGTCCTCCCGCGGTACGTCGTCGTCGGTGCCCTCGATCACCACCTCGTACCGGAACCGGCTGACGCTCCCGAACGCTCCATAGGTGTTGACCAGATGGAGCGGATCGAAGGAGCGGTTCATGATCTGGCGGCGGGAGATCATGTTGCGGACGGGGTGGTAGCTCAGCGCCGCGAGGAGGACGGCGACGGCCGGCACCAGGACCTCGTACCAGAGCGGGGTGACCGGGAGCGTGGACGGCGCGTCGTCGGGGAGCCGCAACGCGGAGGTCGCCAGCACGATGGTGATCCAGTTCAGCCAGGAGAAGTTGCCCGACAGGACCAGCCACAGCTGGGTGACGATCATCAGGGACGCCGCGGCCGTGGCGATCGGCTGGGGTGTGAACAGCAGGACGGGCACCGCGAGTTGGGTGACATGGTTCGCGGCCACCTCCACCCGGTGCGCGGGCCTGGGCAGATGATGGAAGAACCAGCTCAGCGGGCCCGGCATCGGCTGGGTCTCGTGGTGGTAGTCCAGGCAGGTCAGCTTCCGCCAGCACGCGTCACCGCGCATCTTGATCAGCCCCGCGCCGAACTCGACCCGGAAGAGGATCCAGCGCAGGAGGAACAGGACCACCACCGGCGGGGCCACCTCGTCGTTGCCGAGGAAGACCGCCAGGAACCCCACCTCCAGCAGCAGGGACTCCCAGCCGAACGCGTACCAGGTCTGGCCGACGTTGACGATCGACAGATACAGGGCCCAGGGGATCAGCCACAGCACCATCCCGGCCCAGAGCGGGACGTACGAGTCCAGCCCGGCGAGCAGCGCCGCCGAGAGAGCGCAGCCCGTCCAGGCGCAGACCGCGAAGAAGCGGTCCGAGTAGTGGAGTTGGAAGAGGCTGGGAGCCTGCCGGAAACGCACCCGCTCGACGAACCGGGGGACCGGCAGCATGCCGCGCTCGCCCATCAGCGCGCGGAACTGCAGGGCCGCCGTCAGGAACGCCACCAGGTACACGCCGGCCAGGGCCCGCTGGAAGACCAGCCGGCTCATCCAGTACTCGGGTGCGGTGAACCAGTCCACGGCCGTGCGCTCCTCACTTCATTGTCGCGCCGAACCCTATGTCACTCTCCGTGTAACCCTCCTCCGCTTGCGTAACCCAAGTGAGTGAAGCAGACAATAGTGACGAATTTCCTGGTCTGAGGCTGGAGGACGAGGTGCGGACAGTCACCGGAACCCTCGCCACCGCCTGCGCACTCGCGGCGGCACTCATCGCCGTCGGCTGCGTCGGCAGCGGCGGGACGGACACCGAGGCGCGCGGCGAGGTCTTTCTGCAGCCGGCCGCGGACCGGGGACCGGACCCGTTCACCCCGTCCACGGCCGCCACGACGACGCCCCCGTCCGCCGCCGCCCGTGCGGCGCAGGCGGCGGGTGCCCCGCGCAGCGCACGGGCCCTCTCGGGCGGCACCCCCGGGCTGTACGGCGGAACCGCCGGCGTCGGCAGCTGCGATGTGGACCGGCAGATCGCCTACCTCACCTCCGGCCCGGCCAAGGCCCGCGCCTTCGCCCGGGCGGAGGGCGTCACCGAGGCGTCCGTCCCCGACTTCCTGCGCGGTCTCGCGCCGGTCGTGCTGCGCGCCGACACCCGGGTCACCGACCACGGCTTCCGCCACGGCCGGACGACGGACTTCCAGTCCGTGCTCCAGGCCGGCACCGCCGTCCTCGTCGACGACCGGGGCGTACCGCGCGTGCGCTGCGCCTGCGGCAACCCCCTCACTCCGGCCGTCGCCGAACGCGGCCGCTTCGGCACCCAGGGCTGCTCCTGGTCCGGCTTCCGGCCCGGCCAGGTGATCGTGGTGACCCCGGCACCCCGGGCGATCACCAGCGTCACGATCATCGACGTCGTCGACGGCACCTGGATCGAACGCCCCATCAGCCACGACGTGCACCACGACCACGTCATACCGCCACCGGTCCGGGAGACCCCGGCGACGATGCCGACCCCGGCCCCCAGCCCGGACGCCGGCGAACCCGGCACAGGCATCGCCGCGCCGGCCGGCGTTCCGACGGCGACGGTCGCTCCGCCCCCGACGCCCGGCCTGACGACCACCGTCTTCGACAGCCCCACGGACGTCTTCGACGGCTGAGCGGTCATCCGCGACCGCGGGACGGGCACTCGTCGCAACAATCCGGTTCCTCCCGGTCGAAGAATCAGGCAAACCCTGGCAAGGTGGCCCCATGGTTGATCGGGGAGCGAGCGCCCTGTCACTCCCGGACGACTGGCCCGCCCATCCGGACCCGATCCTGGCGCTCAACCAGATGGGCAGTTTCGACTGGGACCTGGACAGCGGCCTGTTCCACATGGACGCCCAGGCCCACGAGGTCTTCGACGTGCGCCCCGACGAATACGACGGCAACCCCGGGAGCCTCAACGTCCGGGTCCCGCCCGCCGAGGCCTACCGTCTCGACGCCCTGGTCGCCCAGGCCATGAAGGACGGCAGCGAGAACTACGGCGCCTACTTCCGCATCCGCCGCCGCGACGGCAGCCTGCGCTGGACCCACACCCAGGGCTACATCCGGCGCGACGAGACCGGCCGCCCGCGCCGGATCATCGGCATCGTCCGGGACGCCACCCAGGAACTGATCGAGAGCGCGTCCCGGCAGGAGCAGGCCGCCCAGGACGAGGCCCGGCGCCGGCAGACCAACGTCGTCCAGCTCACCACGGCCGCCCTCGCCCACGCCCGCACCGTCCAGGACGTCATCGACGTCCTCAAGGACACCCACGGACTGACCCACCTCGGCGCGACCAGCCTGGTGATGGGCCTGGTCGAGGCCGGCCGGATCCGGCTGATCGCCGAGGGCCCCGAGGGCAGCTTCGTCCCCGGCACCCTCGTCACCGGCATCGACGAGCCCTACCCGATGAGCGAGGTGGTGCGCACCCTCAGCCCCCGCTTCATCGAGTCGCCCGAGGAGTTCGCCAAGGGGTTCCCCATCCTGTGGCCGCACATCACCGACCTGAACATCACCTCGGCGGCCTATCTGCCGCTGATCGTCCAGGCCCGCCCGATCGGCGCCATGGGCCTGCTCTACAGCGACCGACGCGGCTTCTCGCCCGACGAACGCAACGTGCTCGTCGCCCTCGGCAGCAGCATCGCGCAGAGCCTGCAGCGGGCCATGTTCTACGAGCAGGAGAAGGACCTCGCCTCCGGTCTCCAGCAGGCCATGCTGCCGCGCACCATCCCCAGCGTGCGCGGCGCCGACGTGGCCGTCCGCTACCGCGCCGGCACCGCCGCCGGCTCCCTCGCCCGGGACATCGGCGGCGACTGGTACGACCTGATCCCACTGCCCGGCGGCCGGGTCGGGGCGGTCATCGGCGACGTCCAGGGCCACGACACCCACGCCGCGGCCGTCATGGGCCAGCTGCGCATCGTGCTGCGCGCCTACGCCGCCGAGGGCCACACCCCGGCGGCCGTCATGGCCCGCGCCTCCGTCTTCCTGCACGAACTCGACACCGACCGCTTCGCGACCTGTCTGTACGCGGAGGCCGACCTGTCGACCGGGGTGGTGCAGGTGGTGCGGGCCGGGCACATCGACCCGCTGATCCGGGAGGCCGACGGCCGCTGCCGCCGTGTCCCCGTCGAGGGCGGGCTGCCGCTCGGCCTGTCCGCCGAGTTCCGCAGCCTCGAATACCCCGTCGGCACCCTCGAACTCGACCCCGGCAACACCCTCGTGCTGTGCACCGACGGCCTGGTCGAACAGCCCGGCGCCGACCTCGACGACGGCATGCGGACCCTGACCGCCCTGATCGCCACCGGCCCCGACGACGTACGCGATCTCGCCGACCGCCTCATCGACGTCGCCGAGGCCCGCGCGGGGGACGACGACGTGGCCCTGCTCCTGCTGCGCCGCCGCGGACTGGACACCCCGCAGTCCGGCGGCCGGCTCCAGCAGCACGTGGCACCCGGCGACCCCGAGGCCCTCACCCAGGCCCGGCACATGATCCGGGCGGCGGTCCGCGCCTGGGGCGCCGCGGACCGCGCGGACGAGGTCGAACTGGTCGCCGACGAACTGATCACCAACGCGCTGATGCACACCGAGGGCGCGGCGATCGTCACCCTCAGGGTCCTCACCGGCGGCGACCGGCGGCTGCGCGTCGAGGTGGAGGACTCCTCCAGCGCCCTGCCCCGGCGCCGCGAGGCGGGCGAGTCGGGGGTCTCGGGGCGCGGGCTGATGCTCGTCGACCTGCTCACCGACGCGTGGGGGGTGGAGGCGCGCGGCGGCGGCAAGTGCGTGTGGTGCGAGTTCGTCGTGCCGGGGCAGGACTGAACCCGCGTGGCGTTGTCGGTGCCGGGTGGCACTCTGGACGTATGCCGGAACTCCCCGAGGTGGAAGCGCTCAAGGACTTCCTGACCGAGCACCTGGTCGGGCACGAGATCGTGCGGGTGCTGCCCGTCGCGATCAGTGTCCTGAAGACCTACGACCCGCCGCCGACCGCCGTCGAGGGCCGCGAGGTCACCGCCGTGCGCCGGTACGGCAAGTTCCTCGACCTCGTCACCGACGGCGGCCCGCATCTCGTCACCCACCTCGCCCGCGCGGGCTGGCTGCAGTGGAAGGACCGCCTCCCCGACGGCCCGCCCCGCCCCGGCAAGGGCCCCCTCGCACTGCGCGTCGCCCTGGAGACCGGCGAGGGCTTCGACCTCACGGAGGCCGGCACCCAGAAACGCCTCGCGGTGTACGTCGTCCAGGACCCCCAGCAGGTCCCGGGCCTCGCCCGTCTCGGCCCGGACCCGCTCGCCGACGACTTCGACGAGCAGACCTTCGCGGGGCTGCTGAAGGACGAGAGACGCCAGATCAAGGGCGCCCTGCGCGACCAGAGCCTCATCGCCGGGGTGGGCAACGCCTACAGCGACGAGATCCTGCACGCGGCGAGGATGTCGCCGTTCAAACTGGCCGCGAGCCTCACACCCGAGGAGACCACCCACCTCTACGCGGCCCTGCGCACCACTCTGACGGAGGCGGTGGAACGCTCGCGCGGCGTCGCGGCCGGCCGGCTGAAGGCCGAGAAGAAGAGCGGCCTGCGGGTGCACGGCCGCACCGGCGAACCCTGCCCGGTGTGCGGCGACACCATCCGCGAGGTCTCCTTCAGCGACTCCTCGCTCCAGTACTGCCCCACCTGCCAGACCGGCGGGAAGCCGCTCGCGGACCGCAGGATGTCACGGCTGCTGAAGTAGCGGGACGTCCGGGGCCGGAGCAGCGGACGCAGGCCCGGATGGGTCTCGCCGTGGTCTCGCCCAGGTGGAGCCGCGCGGCGATCGACAGACCGGCTGGGCGAGGAGTCGGCGGTGCGGCTGCCGCGCACGGAGCCAGTGAGCGGATCCAGCCGTCAGTGCGGCTGCAGGGTCACCAGGTGCTCGCCTTGGGCCGTGCGTACGTCGTAGCGGGCGATCTCGCTCATGTGCATCGAGGACGTGCCCCGCATGGTGATCGGGCGGGCGTCGTGGCTGGGGACGGTCCAGCTGGTGAGGATCTGCTCGGAGCCGTCCCGGCCGACGGCGACCAGCCGGCAGGAGCGCGGGCCCGCGCCGTCCTTGATCTCGAGCTTGACGTCACTGCCCGAGTAGTCGTCGGCCGTCGTCACCCTGGCCCACACCCCCGACTTCGCGTCGGTCGCGGCGATCCGCGTCATTCCGTCGTCGCCGCCCTTGGCCGCCATCGCGATGCCGGGCCCCGCCGCGGCGACGGCCACCGAGGCGGCCAGGCCGTACAGGAACCGCCGCCGCGTCGCCTTGTGGCGGGCCGCCACCGCGCCCATCAGCCGGTCGAGCAACTGGGGGCCGGGCCGGGTCATCGGGCTCACGAACCGCGGTGTCGCCCGGCGATACAGCATCATCTGCCGGGCGACGGGCCCGAATTCGGTCACGTGTGCGGCGCAGCGCGCGCACTCCATGAGGTGGTCCTCGAAGCGGAAGGCGTCCGCCTCGTCCAGCACGCCGAGCGCGTACGCGGCGACGTCGCGGTGCGTTTCCTGGGACCTCATGCCGAATCCTCGTGCCGTTGGGTGCGGGTGGGGTGACTCCTTGCTCCCAGGTACGCACCAGACCGCGGATTCACTCAAGCCACACGGAGAATCGCAACCAAGGGATTCGTAGCGGCCCGGCCCCCGGATTGGTCCGGATCGCAACGAATCTAAAAAAGATGGATGGCGAGATGGCCCAGCGGCAGACCGAGCTGCCAGGCCTTCGTCCACACCTTCGGCCCCTCGTCCTCCCCGACCACCCCGGCACCACCCGGCACCGCGTTCAGGTCCGGCGCGAGCAACTCGGTCTCCTCCAGCCAGCGCCAGGCCGCCTCGGCCAGATCCAGGTCGGGCGCCGGGGCGCCGGATTCCACCGCTTCGGCGTACAGGTCGGCCATGCGTTCGCCCACCCAGTCCTGCCACGGCTGGTCGTACGCCGTCAGCGACAGCCAGGTCTCCAGCTGCGAGACCACCCGGATGCCGGAGAGTTCGCCGTCCGTGTCCGAGAGGAAGACGGTCAGCGCCAGCGCGTCACGCCCGGCCCGGAACTCCATGGACGTCGGCGGCATCAGATCGCCCGTCCTGAGCAGCTCGTCGGCGATGTACTCGGCGTACAACCAGGCCATGGGGACGACCAGTTCACCGTCTCCGGCGCCGTCCGTGCTCTCTTGACCTCTGTGCAGCATCCCTTCCTGCCTTCCTCCGGTGCGTGCTCGTCGCCCGGCTCCGGGGCCCGGACAAGGACCCCGAGCCCCCCAGTCCGGAACACGGATGAGGACAGCCGATTACTCAACCGGGGTCCTCAGCAAGGCGCTTTACGGAGGTTTGACTGAGCCGTTGGTTTCACCGCAGGTCGGCCGCGTATCCGGGAAGCACCCGGCGCAGGGCGCGCAGCGCGTAGTACGCGCGGGACTTCACGGTACCGGGCGGAATCCCGAGGGTTTCGGCGGCCTCCGCCACACTCGCACCCTGGAAGTACACGAGCACCAGGACTTCACGGTGCTCCGGAGTGAGTGTCTTCACAGCCTCGCGTACGTCGAGGGTCGCGGCGGCCCGCTCGGCGTGGTCGCCGATGACCCGCGCGTTCTCCAGGACCGCGTCCCCGACCTCGGCCGGCCGGGCCTGGCGCGCGCGCCGCGCGTCGATGGCGAGCCGCCGTCCGACGGTCAGCAGCCAGGGTCGTACGGACTCGAAGTCGTCGGCGCGCAGGGCCTCGGGGTGCTGCCAGGCGCGGACCAGGGTCTCCTGCATCAGGTCCTCGGCGCGCTGCAGGTCGCCGTCACACAGCCGGAGGAGGAAGGCGAAGAGGGGCCGGCCGTGCTCCCGCTGCACTGCGGCGAGCTCGTGCTCGGCGGTCGTCCCGTTCGTGAGGGTGGTTCCGGCCGTCATGGCCGTATGGCATCGCAGGGTGCCGATTTCGCACAGGGTCCGCACGGGGATCTGCGGCGGACGGTCGATCGCGTCGACGAACGGTTCGACGAACGGTCGCCTCCCGAGCGCCGGACGGGCTAATCGGCGTGCCGGAACCGGCTGCGGGGCCGGTCACCTTCGTACCGTTTGTCGGTAAATATGACCACTCTGGGGTGAGCTGATGATTGCACGCAGACGACAGGTTGCCCTGGCCCTCACGGCCGTCCTCGCCGGGGGCGCCGCCTGCCAGGCCCAGCACCACCGAGCGGCGGTCCACGCCGGACATCCTGCCCCGCCGGCCGCCCGCGGCTTCACGCTCGTCGCCTCCGGCGACATCCTGCCGCACGGCTCGATCATCGACCGCGCACGCTTCGACGGCGGTGGCCGCGCGTACGACTTCGGTCCGATGCTCGCCGGGGACGGACCCGTGGTCTCCCGCGCCGATGTGGCGCTGTGTCACCTGGACACCGTCTTCGGCGCGAACGGCGACGACACCGGCCACCCCTCCGTCAAGGCCCCGCCCGAGCTGGCGCAGGCCCTCGCCGCCACCGGCTACGACGGCTGCTCCACCGCCTCCGACCACACCCTCGACGACGGCGCCCAGGGCGTCCACCACACCCTCGACGTGCTGGAGGCGGCAGGAGTACGGCACGCGGGCTCGGCCCGCACCGAGGCCGAGGCGCGCACCGTGACCCTGTTGCGCGCGGGCCCGGCGAAGGTGGCGCACCTCGCCTACACCTACGACACCCACGGAATCCCCCTGCCGCCGGGCGAGCCGTGGGCCGTGGGCCTCCTCGACGAGAACCGGGTCGTCGCCGACGCCCGGGCAGCCCGGCGGGCCGGCGCCGACGTGGTCGTCGTCTCCCTGCACTGGGGCACCGAGTGGCAGGACGCCCCGGATGAGCAGCAACTCGCCCTGGCCAAGCGGCTCACCGCCGCCCGCACGGGCGACCGGCCCGACATCGACCTGATCCTCGGCACCCACGCCCATGTCCCGCAGGCGTACGAGAAGGTCAACGGCACCTGGGTCGTCTACGGCCTGGGCGACCAGATCGCCGGCGAGATGTACGACAACGACGGCCAACAGGACCCGCGCGGCAACCAGTCGACCATCGGCCGCTTCACCTTCGCCCCGCCGGCCAGGCCGGGCGGCCGCTGGCAGGTGACCCGGGCCGAGTTCGTCCCGCAGACGTTCGACATCGACGCCGGCCGGGTGGTCGACCTCAACCGGGCCCTGGAACAGGGCGCCGACGTGACGGCGGCACGCGACCGCATCCGCGACGTCGTGCTCAGCCGGGGCGCGGCGAAGGACGGTCTGGTGATGGGCGAGTGACGGACGCGCCCGTACCGCGGGCGCTCATCGCGCCGTCACGCCCAGACGTTGGCCTGCGCCTTGAAGGTCTCAGGGTCCGTCTCCACGGGCAGCACGCACATCAGATGACCGCCGGGTGCCCGCAGTACGCGGCCCTCCTGCCACCGCGACACCTGCTCGGCACCCAGTTCGATCAGGCGCGCGGTTTCCGCCTCGACGTCGTCGGTCTCGATGTCCAGGTGGATGCGGGGAGCGTCGTCGACGGCCTGAACCGCCATGACCAGCCCGGGCAGGGCCTGGTGGAGCGTGGTGAACTCCGGCGCCGGCGGAAACGGCCGGGCGGTCACGCCGAGAGCGGCCGACCAGAAGTCCGCCGCACTGGCGGCCTCGGCCTCGGGCGTGTCGATCAGAACGGCGTAGACGCGGCTTCTGTGCACGGAGTCTGTTCCCTTCGCGATGACGTGGTGTGACGCGGCACCAGTGTCCGTCATGGCGGGAGAGGGGAAAGCCCCGGCTGGACGGGGGAGGCCAGCCGGGGCCGTAGGTGGTGGATCGCGGAGGGCGGTCGCCTCTCGGCGGGGTGCTCCATGGGGCTTCAGCCGGACGATCGTCCCCATGGGCTGTAGGTGAGGCCCGGGGACACTGTCCCCTCCGCAGCCACGTAGACATGAACGGCCGACCGGCCCCGGTTGTTCCGCCGTCGACGCCCGCCGCGACGTGACGTGGCGCACACGGTCCGGCGGGTCACTCGACGTCCACGTGGTCGAAGGTCTTGAGCATCTCCTTCAACACCCGCACACATGACCGCAGTTCCGCCTCGGTGAGATCCCCGCCGACCTGCCGGTTCAGGGCGTGCTCGCGTTCGAGGATCGTGTCGATCATCGTCTCGCCCGCCTTGGTGATCCGGATCAGCGAGGACCGCTGGTGGGCGGGGTTGGGGATGGCCTCGACCCACCCCTCGGCCACCGCGTCGTTGACCATGCGCTGCACGAACTGCCGGGTCAGCGCCATGATCCGGCCCATCTGGGGCACCGTCATGGACCCGTAGCGGCGCAGCAGGACGAGCACGGAGCGTACGCCGACCGAGACGCCCTCGACCTGTTCGCCCTGCTCGACCTTGCGCAGGCCGCGGCGGTAGAGCGCGCCGATCAGGTCGAACACCTCGGAGACGCGGTCTCCGAGCTCGTCGGGGGAGAGGGGGGCGTCCCGGGGAGCGTCATCGTCGTTCACCCGGACATCATGCACCCGGACCATCATGACAACTTGGTTGTCAAAGCTGGAGATGTGTGACACCTTGGTTGTCATGATGGTTGCTTCCGAACTGAGCTACTTCGCGTCCGCCGACGGCGATCTCGCCTACCTCGACACCGGATCCGGAGACCTCGTGGTCCTCCTCCACTCCGGCTACGTCGACCACCGCCTCTTCGACGACCAGATCCCCGCCCTCGCCGCGGCGGGCTACCGGGTGATCGCGCCGGACGTCCGCGGCCACGGCTGGTCCGCCAACGCGAGCGAGCCCTTCCGCTGGGCCGACGACCTCGCCGGACTGCTCCGGCACCTCGACGCCGGCCCCGCCGCCCTGGTCGGGGTGTCGATGGGCGGCGCCATCGCGGGCGACACCGTGATCGAGTACCCGGAACTGGTGCGGGGCGTCGTCCTCGGCGGCGCCTCCGTCAGCGACTTCCGGTACACCTACGATCCGACGCAGAAGGTCGTCGCCGCCTCCGCCGTTGCCCTGAACGCGGGTGACGTCGAGGGCTGGCTGAAGGTGTTCCTCCGATCCGTCGCCGGCCCCTTCCGCACCGCCGACGACATCGACCCGCGCCTTCTCGACAGCCTGCGCGAGATGGCCCTGCACACCATCGCCAAGCACACCCCCGGTGAAACGAACTGGCACGTTCCCATGGCCGGCACCTGGCCCCGGGTGCCGAAGATCGACGTCCCGGTGCTCACCGTCAACGGCGCGCTCGACTCGCCCGACCTGATCGCCGACGCCGAACTCTTCGCCTGTACGGTCCTGAGCGGGCGCTCCGTGCTGGTCGAGGGCGTCTCGCACTTCCCGAACCTGGAGCGGCCCGAGGAGTTCAACGGTCTGCTCCTCGACTTCCTCCGGGGCCTGTGACCACCGCCAACGCCCTGCCGGCGCCTACCGCTTGTGGGAGTAGCCGACGCGAGCACCGCGTGGCTTGGCCACGGTTCCGGCCAGGGTGCTGAGTTTTCCGGGGAACACCTCGCAGACCCCCGATGCCCGCGTCGATGATGCCGCCTAAGCCTGTTCAGCAAGGGGGGTCGGCAGTAGTTTGTCGCGCAACCACTCGCAGCGCTCTCGGAGTTCCTCGTATGAGCAGCGACAGACCGGCCCTGACGCCTCTTCAGACACGGGCGACCACCGCCCAACAGGCCGCCACCCCGACGGCCCCCGACGGCCCTCAGGGCCCGACGGCATAACTCAGATCCTGCGCCTGGAGCGACGCGGGCCGCACCCGCAGCCACACCGTCCCCCTCACCGCGGGATCGCCGTACAGATACCGCACGAACCGCTCGTCCCACCGGTCCTCGTCCGGCCCCAGATAGCGAGCGAGCTTCCGCCGCCCCCGCGCCACGTCGAACGGCAGCAACTCCGCCCGCCCCCGCGCGATCACCTGGCGTACCAGCCCCGTCTCCACATCGCACTCGTCCACCACGAGCGCCACCCGCGGATCGTCCCGGACCTGCCCCGCCAGCCGAGCCCACGGCCCGGTCAGCACCCAGAACGCCGCGTCCTCCCACAAGAACCACACGGGCCGCACGGTGGGCCCGTTGGTGGCGATGCGAGCGGTCAGCGGCCGCAGCAGAAAGGAGTCCACGTCAAAGGGGTGAGAAGTCACCCCGGCATCATCGACCGCCCCCGCCCCACTGAACACCGACCACCGACCTAGGTCCACGGCCCGGTCTATGCTCCCCCGCATGACCGGACAGCTCGTCTACTGGAACGGCCCCGGTGCCGCCAAGACGTTCACCCACCCGGTGCACTCCGCTTGGCCGGCGCGAGCCGGCAGGCAGGCCCGGATCCTTGACTACGGCTGTGGATACGGGCGGGTCATGGCCGAGCTGGCGGAGCAGGGCTTCTCCGATGTGCGCGGGGTGGATCCGTCCGCCGCCCTGATCGCCCGGGGCCGCCGCATACGACCGGACCTGCGGTTCGAGGTGCTGGAGTCCCCGCCGACGTTGCACTGCGCGGCGGCGAGCTTCGACGTCGTCCTGTTGTTCGCGGTGCTGACCTGCGTCCCCGACGAGCAGGACCAGCGGGCGCTCGTGGCCGAACTGGGCCGGGTCCTGGCACCGGGCGGGCTGCTCTATGTCAGCGATCTGCTGCTCCAGGACGACGACCGCAACCGGGACCGCTATGCCGCGCACGCCCGGCGGTCCGGCGCTCCTCACGGAGTCTTCGTCACCGACGACGGCGCCGTGTGCCGGCACCACGGCATCGGGGATCTGCACGCCCTGCTGGCGGACCTGGAGCCGGTGGACGAGCGTCGTATCGACGTCGGCACCATGAACGGCCACCGGTCGCGGGCCGTGCAGCTGCTCTGCCGTCGGCGCTGAGCCCTACGGCACCACCGTCACCGGCCAGCGCCCCGTCTTCACCAGGCGGACCGCCACCGAGCCGACGATCCGGTGGCCCGCCTGTTCCGAGGCGCCCACCACCACCGCGTCCGCCCGCAGTTCGTCGGCCGCCTTGACCAGACCGCTGTAGGGGTCGCCACGGAAGGTGTGGAACTCCCAGCGCACGTCGAATATCCCCTTCAGCCGCTCGGTCCCCTCCCGGATCTGCGTCTTGATGTCCTCGGCGATCTCGCCCGTCGTCTCCGCCACCGGCGCCCCCATCGCCGCGCCCGCCGCCATCACCGGCTGCACGTAGACGACGGCGAGAAGCGCGCGCTGACGCCGGGCCAGGCCGCCGGCATACGCAGCTGCGCGCAGCGAGGAATCGGAGCCGTCCACTCCGACCACGATGACCTTCGGCCCGTCCGTACCCCGCTCGAACTGGTGAGAGTGCTGTTCCGTCACGGCTGCGAGGCTATCGGAAACCGCAGGTCCCACCGCCGCGCGGGCCCCTTCGACGGGCGCCTGGGCCGGGCTCTTCCTACAGTCGGAACCATGAGTGCCACAGCGCAGGCATCCCCGCCCAAGGACGGCGCGGGCCGGACGCGCCCGCCCGGCACCGGACGGCTGAGCCGGGTGCCCGAGGGCTTCGCCGCCTTCTTCGGCGCCCTCGGCCTGCTCTGCGCCCTGCTGGCCCTGATCCCGCCGCTGCGCGCCCTGCTCCGCCCGGTCGTCCGCTTCCTCGACCTGCTGATCGTCCCCATCAGCGCCAACCTCGCCTACGCCGTCTTCCTCTTCCTCCTGGCCGGCGCCACCGCAGCCCGCAAGAAGATCGCCTGGTGGCTGGTCGTCGTCTATCTCGGCCTGGTGGTCCTGACCGACGCCCTGGGCGTGTCCCTCGGCCTGTACGCCGCCTCCCTCCCGTCCCTCGTCGTCTGCGGCCTGCTGCTCGTCCTGCTGATCGTCGCCCGCGGGGAGTTCTACGCCGCCTCCCGCCGCGCCGCCGTCCGCCGCGCCGTCGGCGTCCTGCTCCTCGGCCTGGCCCTCGGCATCCTCGCCGGCTGGGGCCTGGTCGAGCTGTTCCCCGGCACCCTGCCCCACGGCCAGCGTCTGGCCTGGGCCGCCAACCGCGTGTGCGGCGGCCTCGTCTCGGCCGAGTCCTTCGACGGCCGCCCGCCCCGCGCCCTGTTCTTCCTGCTCGGCCTCTTCGGCGCCCTCGCCCTGCTCAACGCCGCCGCCACCCTCTTCCGCTCCCAGCGCATGGAGTCCGCCCTGCACGGCGACGAGGAGCCCCGCATCCGCGCCCTCCTCAAGGCCTACGGCGAGCAGGACTCCCTCGGCTACTTCGCCACCCGCCGCGACAAGGCCGTCGTCTTCTCCCGCAGCGGCAAGGCCGCCGTCACCTACCGCGTCGAGGCCGGCGTCTGCCTGGCCAGCGGCGATCCCGTCGGCGACCCGGAGGCCTGGCCGCACGCGATCGCCGCCTGGCTGGACGTGGCCCGTCTGCACGCCTGGGTGCCCGCCGCCATGGGCGCCTCCGAGGACGGCGCGAAGGCCTACGCCCGCGCCGGACTCGGCGCCCTCCAACTCGGCGACGAGGCCATCCTCGACGTGGCCGACTTCGACCTCGACGGCCGCGACATGCGGGTCACCCGGCAGGCCGTGCACCGCGTCCGCCGCACCGGCGCCACCACCCGCATCCGCCGCCACGCCACCCTCACCGACGAGGAGATGGAGGAGGTCGTCGACAAGGCCGACGCCTGGCGCGACACCGAGACCGAACGCGGCTTCTCCATGGCCCTCGACCGGCTCGGCGACCCCGCCGACGGCGACTGCCTCCTGGTGGAGGCCATCGGCGCGGACGGCCGGCTGCTCGCCCTGCTCTCCTTCGTGCCCTGGGGCCGCGACGGCATCTCCCTCGATCTGATGCGCCGTGACCGCAGCGCCCCGAACGGCGTCATGGAGTTCATGGTCGCCGAGCTGTGCGCCGCCGCCCCCAAGTTGGGGGTGCACAGGATCTCCCTCAACTTCGCCGTCTTCCGCTCGGCCTTCGAGGAGGGCGCCCGCATCGGCGCCGGCCCGGTCCTGCGGCTGTGGCGGCGCCTGCTGCTGTTCTTCTCCAAGTGGTGGCAACTGGAGGCGCTCTACCGCTCCAACGCCAAGTACCAGCCCGAGTGGTATCCCCGCTTCATCTGTTACGGCGACACGGGCGCCCTGGCCCGCATCGGCCTGGCCTCCGGGATCGCCGAAGGTTTCGTTTCCGTACCGTCCCTGCGCAAACTCTGGGGAAAAGGGCACTCGAAGGGCGCGTCCAGGCCCGTCACCACGGAAGGCCTGCCGTCGCTGTCGGCGCTCGGCCTCGCCGGAGGGGACGAGGCCGGGCCCGACGACCCCTTGGCCGGCCTGCCCGAACAGGTCCGCGTCCGCCACCACAAGCTCGACAGGCTGGCCGCCGACGGCACCGACCCCTACCCGGTCGGCATCCCGCGGCGCACCCACACCCTCGCCGAGGTCCGGCCCGGCGACGACGTCACCGTCGCCGGGCGGATCATGCTCGTCCGCGACTTCGGCGGCATCGTCTTCGCCGTGCTCCGCGACTGGTCGGGCGACCACCAACTCGCCCTCACCCGCGAGCGGTCCGGCCCCGCACTCGACCGCTTCACCGCCGACACCGACATCGGCGACCACATCAGCGCCACCGGCAGAGCGGGCACCAGCGACAAGGGCGAACCGACCGTCTTCGTCACCGGCTGGCAGCTGATCGGCAAGTGCCTGCGCCCGCTGCCCGACAAACGCCGGGGACTGGCCGATCCCGAGGCCAAGGTCCGGATGCGCTATCTCGACCTGGTGTCCAGCCCCGAGGCCCGCGAGGTGATCCGGACCCGCTCCACGGCCGTACAGGCCCTGCGGCAGGGGCTGTTGAGCCGCGGCTACCTCGAGGTCGAGACGCCGATGCTCCAGCAGATCCACGGCGGCGCCAACGCCCGCCCGTTCACCACCCACATCAACGCCTACGACCTCGACCTCTATCTGCGCATCGCCCCCGAGCTGTACCTGAAGCGGCTGTGCGTCGGCGGGCTGGAGAAGGTCTTCGAGATGGGCCGCACCTTCCGCAACGAGGGCGTCTCCTACAAGCACAACCCCGAGTTCACGATGCTGGAGGCCTACCAGGCGTTCGCCGACTACGACGTGATGCTCGACCTCGCCCGCGAACTCGTCCAGGACGCGGCCACCGCCGCCTTCGGCGCACCGGTCGCCCACAAGGACGGCAAGGAGTACGACATCTCCGGCGCGTGGCCGGTCAAGACCGTCTACGGGGCGATCTCGGAGGCACTGGGGGAGGAGATCGACGCGGACACCGAACTGGAACGGCTGCGGGGGCTGTGCGACCGGGCGGGTGTGCCGTACACCGCGGACGACGGCCGTGGCGACGTGGTCCTCGAAATGTACGAACGCCTGGTCGAGGAGAGGACCCAACTCCCCACCTTCTACAAGGACTTCCCGACGGACGTCTCCCCGCTCACCCGCCGGCACCGCACCGACCCGCGGCTCGCCGAACGCTGGGACCTGGTCGCCTTCGGTACCGAACTGGGCACGGCCTACTCCGAGTTGACCGACCCGGTGGAACAGCGCCGCCGTCTGACCGCCCAGTCCCTGCTGGCCGCCGGCGGCGACCCCGAGGCGATGGAACTGGACGAGGACTTCCTCGACGCCCTCGAATACGCGATGCCCCCCACCGGTGGTCTGGGCATCGGGGTGGACCGCCTGATCATGTTCCTGACGGGCCGGACGATCCGGGAAACCCTGCCCTTCCCCCTGGTCCGCCGCCGCTGACCCCGCGCAGCAGTCCCAGATCCCCGCCCCACGCGTCGAGCACCGGCCCGTGCCCGGCTGCACGGGCGAGCGGCTCGATGTCCCGGAACAGAGCGCGCTGGGTCTCCGGATCCCCGTCGGCCAGAATGCGGCGCACCACCGGCAGCAGCCGCCCGACGTCCCACCGCTCGTCGCCGAGCGGCCGGCGCTCGAGCTCCCACCGCAGGTACTTGTTGTACGGCCGTACCCGCCGGTGCAGCGCGAACAGCGTCTCCAGCGCGTACGGGACGCTCTCGGCGGCGTCCAGGTGTCCGAGCGTCTCCCGCCCGTCCCGGTAGCTCTTCAACGAGCGGTAGGTCTGGTTGACGTAGGCGTCGAGGCACCCGGCCGCCGTCGTGTGCGCCTCCTCGTCGTCCAAGGTCCGCTTGCGGTCGAGGATCGCGGTGATTCCCCCGTCCAGCCGGTCCAGCAGCACCTCGGCGTGCACGTACGCGTACCGGCTCCAGGCCTCGGGAGGAAACCCGCGCCGACGGAACTCCTCCAGGGTGAGCACCACCAGATCCAGGTGCCCGGAGCGGAACCCGTCCAGCTCGCTGAGCGGGGAGGCGCCCCACTCGCGCAGGACGACGTGCAGGTCGTGGTCGGAGCGGACGGTCGGCATGCCGTCGTGCACCTGGGAGCCGCTGAGGACCAGACCGACGACTCCGGGGTCGTCGCAGGCCCGCCTGACGAAGGCGGCGACGGTGTCGTCGGGGCCGTCACCGAGGACGGGAGGCGGTGTGGGCACGGGTGATCTCCGGATGTCGGGCGTGAGCGGCCTGCGGCCGCGCTGGGGCCGGTGCGCGTCTGCGGTGCGAGGAGCGCCGCGGGAGATCACTTCACGGGACGGACGCTAGCCGGAACAGCCGTCCGGGGAAAGCGAATTGTGGGGCGGCGCGGTGCTTGGGCCGAGTGGGTGGTTTCCCGGGGCCGGACCGGTGTCGCTGGGGGGCGTCGGTGTGGTGCCGGGCGAGTCATGACTCATGAAGAAGGATCAGTTCCTCACGCGGCGCCGGGCGTTGCTCGCCGGGGCCGCCGCCCTGGGCGCGGCCGGCACCGCCGGCGCGCTCGCGCTGCGCGGGGCAGAAGGGCCGGCCCGCAGGGCCGCCGCTCCCGCCGCCGGCCCGGAGGCACGCGCCGTGCTCAACCCCTCCGCCTACCGTCTGCAGCCCCTGACCGGCTACGGACCCCCGCAGGCCGCCCACGCCCGGCCCCCGGTCCTGCACGAGCCGTTCCTGCGCATGTCCGGCCGCGGTCGCACCATGCTGCTGACCTTCGACGACGGACCCGACCCCCGCTACACCCCGCACATCCTCGACACCCTCGCCGAGCACGAGGTCCACGCGACGTTCTTCGTGTGCGGGGAGCAGGCCGACTGGAACCGCGACCTGCTGGCCCGGATGGCCGACGAGGGGCACGTCGTCGGCAACCACACCTGGTCCCACCCCCTGCTGACGACGCTCACCCGCTCCCAGATCCGCAGCGAGATGAAGCGCACCAGCGACGTCATCGAGGACGCCTACGGCGAGAGGCCCCAGTGGTTCCGCGCCCCCTACGGCGTCTGGAACCGGGCCGCCTTCCAACTGGGCGCCGACCTGGGCATGGAACCGCTCGCCTGGACGGTCGACACCCTCGACTGGACCAGGCCCGGCACCCGCAGCATCGTCCACCGGGTCGAGGACGGCGCCGCCCCCGGCGTGGTCGTGCTCTCGCACGACGCCGGGGGCGACCGTTCCCAGAGCGTCCGGGCGCTCAAGGAGTATCTGCCCGAGCTTCTCGACTCCGGTTACCACCTCACCGTGCCCTGGCGCCCCGACGCATGAGCCCGATTTCGTCCGTCCGGTCGGGAATCCTCAGCGGACCTCGACCAGACGGGCGAAGACGACGACATTCCCGTCGTATCCGTGCTGTTTCGAGAAACCGCCGCCGCAAGTGATGACGCGGAGTTCCGGGGCGCCCTTGGAACCGTATACGCGGTCTCCGGGGAAGTTGGCCTTCGCGAAGACCTCGATTCCGTAGATCTCGAAAACGGCCGTCTTTCCGTCCTTCCGCGCGACCTCGACGCGATTTCCCTTCTTCAGGGCCCCCAGGCCGTAGAACACGGCGGGGCCCTGTTTGTTGTCGACATGGCCGACGACGACCGCGGTCCCCTTCTCGCCGGGTGAGACCGCGCCGGTGAACCAGCCCGCCAGGTTCGGGTCCTCCGGCGGGGGCGCCGCCACCCAGCCGTCGGGGTCCAGACCCACCGGCATGACCGGCGCGTCGACCCGGATGGCCGGGATCCTGACCCGGTCGGGCTGGGCGTAGGGCAACGCCTGGACGCTGCGGAAGGTGCCGGGGACACGACTGTCCGCCGCGGCCGCCGAGGCGGGCTGCGGCGGACCCACGTCGAACTCCCCCGAACCGTTCCGGATGAGGGCGAGGCCGGTCAGCAGAACAAGCGCTATCACGCCCCAGGGAGCACGCTTCTTCGGGCGCAGCTCCTCCTCTTCCTCGGCCAGCTCGAACGCAGACATTCGACTTTCCCCTCTCGACGCGGCCGTCGCCCCGTCATTCGCGCATACGAGAACGCTAAGTGGCGTGCGCGAAACCGGCGACGGGTGAGGCGCGAACGGGTGCCCCGCGTGTCTTCGGTGCGCCATCCGGGTTGCCGTCCCCAGGAATTTTCTGACGGCGTGTGACCTGCGCTGATGTCCGATGGTGCGGTAATCGGTCGGCGTGTCCTCTCACCAGGACGGACCAGCGCCGAAATGCGCGCGCGTGCACGGCGTCTGAGGGTCTTTCTGGGAGACGCTTTCTCGCCGATCGACCGGGGACGGGTCCCGGGGCGTCTTCCCCGGAGGATCACATGCGTACCACTCGTGCCCTGGCGGCGTCCGCCGCCGCGGTCGCCGTCCTCGGGATCGCCGCCCCCGCGTCCGTCGCGCGGGACGGCATGCCCAGCCCGAGCAACATCGTGGCCCTGCCCAGCGTCATCGCCCGGGGCGGACAGCTGACCATCACCGTCAACAACTGCAGCACCCCCGCCACCGCGAGTTCGGACGCCTTCCGGCCGATCCAGCTGACCTCGCGCAACGGCACCCTGGCGACCGGCACCGCGACCGTCAACCGTGACGCACGCCAGGGATCGCACAGCATCAGCGTCGTCTGCGCCAACGGCACCGTGATCAACCCCGCGGCCTTCTCCGTCATCGGCGGCGTCCAGGGCGGTCTCGGCGGCAGCAGCTCCAGCGGGGCCACGCCCACCGACGTGGCGATCGGCGGCGGACTGGTGGCCGCGGCCGTCGTCGGCGGCGGGTTGTTCTGGATGCGCCGCAGGGCGGAGCGCAGGATCTGACCCCGCACCCCTCGGAAGGACCGACTCACCCCTCGGGAGGACCGCTTCGGAGGACCGACCGCACGTGAAACGCCTTGGCCCCGGATTCCGTCGAGGATCCGGGACCAAGGCGTCGCGTCAGGAGCCGCGGCGCTGCGAGAAGTGGTAGGCCGCCCCGACGGAGCCCAGGATGAGCGCGGCTCCCATGCCGATCTCCTTCAGGTCGAACCCGGCGATGCTGCCGCCCTCACCGGCCTGCACGGCGCGGTGGGGATCGACGGGGTTCACCGGTACGGGCGTTGGGCCCACCGGACGGCCGCCCGCGATGGTCAGCCCCGTCGAGCCGCTCGCCCCGTCACAGGTGAACGTCACCTGGTAGACCGCCCCCGGGCTGGCGTCCCAGTAGACGGTCGCCGTGGCCACGGAACTGCCCCGGGGAATGGCGACGGTGTCGAACACCGCCGAGCTCACCGTGGCCGGTCCTCCGCAGCCGCCGTCGCGCTGGAGTCGCAGCGCGACCTCGCCGCCCGGGGCGACGCTCGAGGGCAGGACGCTGAAGCCGAACGGTGTGATGGTGCCGGCGAGGGCGGCCGGCGCGCAGAAGGCGAGGGCGCTGACGCCCAGCAGTGCGGCCGCAGCGACGCGTATCGCGCGCATGGTGGATCCTCCGGTCCCCGAGGAGCAGCCGCGGACCTTTTCCGCTGGCGCCACAAATGCACCTCGATGACCGAAACGCTAGGAACGGGTGTGCGCCTACGCGATCGCAGTCAGGCGAATGGGGCATATGTGTGGGCCACCCGGGGGACACGCACGGCGTGGCGGGTGTCGTCCGGGTGGCCCCTCGGGTGAGGGCCTGTCAGCCCTTGATGTGCGGGAAGAGAGTGAGGAAGGGTTCCGCCGAGGCGGTGATGCCGCGGCTGTAGGGCGCGTCGAAGTCCCAGATCAGGAACAACAGGAAGGCGATCAGGGCGGAGAACAGCCCGGCCAGGACCAGTTCGCGCCCGGTGCGCCGGATCTGCAGCGCGAAGATCATCCCGATGGTGACGACGGCACCGGACAGCAGCCCGAACCAGACCACGCCCGGCATGGTGGCCCCAAGTGAGTCCGCGCGGGCGGTACGCGCCTGATCGGCAGCGGTCACCTGGTCCAGCAGCGGCTGGTAGGCCTGCCCCTCGAAGTCGTTCTTCGGCTGGTAGTCGGTGACGTCCTCGCGGATGCGCTGGAAGAGCTCGTCACCGCGCGCGGTGACCTTCCCGTGGTCCGCCATCGCCTTCCAGTCGACCGCGACGACGTGTCCGGCATAGGCGTTGACATCGGCGCGAATGTGGTCACGGACGTCGGGCGGGTAGACCCGTACCCGCTGCGAGATCTCGTGCAGCGCCATCGCCTCCGCCTGCACATGGTCCTGGGCGGCGCTGCGGCCCTCCCAGACCCCGGCGATGGCCAGGCCCAGGACGATGGCGTACACCACGCCGATCCACATCGTCATGTACTCGATGACGTCCGGGGTCTCGCTGGGGTCCTCGTCGTCGGGTGCCGCCTTGTGCCGTACGAGGGTGATGACGACCACCACGACGCAGGCGGCCAGCATCGCGAGGGTGAGAACAAGCCAATCCGGCAAGGGGTGCCTCCAGATTCAGCGCGGGCGCAGCGCGGCGACGGCGATCGCGGCCGGTGCGGTGATGAGCAGGACGAAGGTGAGCGGCGACGGGCCGTCGTGCGCGGGCCGGTGCGGAGCCGGCGGGCGGTAGTGCGGATAGCTCACCGGGGTCACGGACGGGCGCGGCGTCGGCTTCGGGGGCGGAGTCGGTGCCGGCGGGGGAGGCGGGGGTGGGGTCGGGCGCGGAGCCACGTGCCGGGGCGGCGGCGGAACGGGCTTCGGGGTGGGCTTGGGGGTCGGGGGCGGTGTCGGTCTGGGCGTGGGCCGGGGTTTCGGGGGTGGGGTGGGAGTGGGCGTCGGGCTCGGGCACGACGGCGTCGGGGTCGGTGGCGGAGGGGGTTTCGGACAGGCCGGAGGTGTCGGCCAGGACGGGCTTCCGGCGACCGCCACCGCCTGGATGCCGTCCGGGCCGGTCGAGGCGTACGCGCAGGCGTCGGCGGCGGCCGGTGCGGCCGGTGCCCCCACCAGCAGCCAGGTCAGCGCGACCAGCGCCAAGGCCCGTGCGGCGAAGGCGGTTTGGGTCGGTTCGGGTCCATGCACGACCGAGATCATGAGCCCTGTCGGGCGCCCCCACGCCGGAGGAGGCTGGGATTGGCCCGATCGAAGGATTACGGGCGTACTCGGGTTTGACCGGCGCCACTTCGTGGGTCCGTCGATGCGGACGCGCGTGCGAGTCGGGGTGGCGGTGGCACGGGTTCCGAAAAGAAATTTGTGAGGCGATTGAACACAACCGCTGGTCCCATGCGTACCCATGCTCGTGCGGCGGCGCAGCAGGGCGCTGCAACACCCTTGCGATTATGGGGAGTTGTTGACGATGAAGACCTCCTGGCGGAGCGCCTCCATGGTGGTGGGCGCCGCGGCCATCCTGGCTCTGACGACCGCGTGCGGCCAGGAAAGCGGTACCTCTTCGGTGGGCAGCCAGAACGTCGGCGCCACCGCGCCGGCCGGCGGTTACGGCAGCGTCGGCACCAGCACCGGTGCCGGTGCCGGGACCGGGGCCAGTGCGAGCCCGAGCAACGGCTACGGCGCCGACGGCCAGCAGGGCGCGGCCGGCCAGAACGCGCCCGCCGGCCAGCTCGCCGTGACCCAGAACGCCGAGCTGGGCAAGGTGCTGACCGACAGCGCCGGTCTGACGCTCTACCGCTTCGACGAGGACACGGCCGAGCCGCCCAAGTCCAACTGCGAGGGCGACTGCGCCAAGGCCTGGCCGCCCGTCTCCGCGGACGACGCCTCGGCCGGCGCCGGCATCGACAAGTCCCTGCTCGGCGAGGTCACCCGGCCCGACGGCACCAAGCAGCTGACCATCAGCGGCTGGCCGGCGTACCGCTACGCGAAGGACACCAAGGCCGGTGACATCGCGGGCCAGGGCGTGGGCGGCAAGTGGTTCGCGCTGGCCCCCACCGGCAAGAAGGCCACTCTGGCGAGCCTGCCCGGGCTGTCCGTGCGCAAGGACCCCAAGCTCGGGGACATCGTCGTCGACAAGAACGGCATGACGGTCTACCGGTTCATCAAGGACCAGGCCTGGCCGAAGGTCATCTCCAACTGCACCGGTTCCTGCCTGGAGAAGTGGCCGGCCGTCGCGCCGGTCGACCCCGGCGACACCAAGGGCATCGAGAAGAAGGGCCTGATGGGCTTCACCCGGCCCGACGGCGTCAAGCAGATGACGGTCGACTGCTGGCCGGCGTACACCTTCTCCGGCGACACCAAGCCGGGGGACACCAACGGTCAGGGCGTCGGCGGCACCTGGTACGTCATGGCCCCCTCCGGAAAGCCGATCGGCGCGCCGAAGAAGTAGGCGTCACCTCCCCAGGGTTGATCGCACCGAGGCGCGTTCGATCGCAGGTCCGCCCCCTCCGCACCGCACGGAGGGGGCGGACCGCTTTTGGCGTGCGGCCCACGAGCGGCTTGTTGACGTGCCGCCCGAGGCGCGGCCGTTTTGTCGCGTTTGGCCGGGCGAATGCGGCACGTGCCGCAGGCGGCGACCGGGAACGGATGGTCAATTTCCGTTTCGGCTCGCCCCGTTGGCAGGCGATCAGTAGCCTCAGCTCGAACACCGGATCGCCTACGCCTTGGAGAGATAGATGGAGCGTCCCGCCTGGGCCCCCCGGAGCATCGACATCTCGGTGCCGAGCGTCTCGCGGATCTACGACTTCTACCTGGGCGGTTCGCACAACTTCGAGGTCGACCGGGAAGCGGCCCGCAAGGCCATGGAGTTCATGCCGGGACTGCCCAAGATCATGCAGGCGAACCGGGCGTTCATGCGGCGCGCGGTGCGCTTCGCCGTCGACGAGGGCATCGACCAGTTCCTCGACATCGGTTCGGGCATCCCGACCTTCGGCAACGTCCACGAGGTGGCCCAGGCGGCCCGCCCCGGCGCGAAGGTCGTGTACGTCGACCACGACCCGGTCGCCGTCGCCCACAGCCAGGCGGTCCTCGTGGGCAACGAGGACGCCGGCGTGATCGCCGCCGACCTCCGCAAGCCCCAGGAGATCCTCGCCGACGCCGAAGTGGGGCGGCTGATCGACCTGAACCGGCCGGTGGCGCTGCTTCTCGTTGCCATACTGCACTTCGTGGAAGACGCGGACGACCCCTACACGGCGGTGGCCCAGCTGCGCGAGGCGCTCGCGCCCGGCAGCCTGCTGGTGCTCACCCACGCCTCGTACGAGGGAATCCCGTTGCCGCCGGAGCGGGCGGAGGGCGCGGTGGACGTGTACAAGGACATTCGCAACCCGCTGATCATGCGCTCGCGCGACGAGATCGCGCGGTTCTTCGAGGGGTACGACATGGTGGAACCGGGATTGGTGCCGCCGCCGCTGTGGCGGCCGCAGGAGGCACCGGAGGACGAGGATCCGTATGCCTTCTCCGGGTTCGCCGGCGTTGGGCGCACGGCGTGATCGCGGAGCCGGACGGGCCGGAGGACAGACTGCGCCGGTTCGCGACGATCTGGAGCCGGGCGGTGTTCCCGGTGACCTCCACGTCGCTGACCCGGCCGGAGTTCGAGGAGCGGCTCCTGCCGCTGGCCCGGCGGTTGAGCCAGGCGCTGCACGCCCGCCCGCTGGACGCGGACGAGGGCAGGGCGGTCGGCGCGGGCCTGGTCACCGCGCACTGCACCGACCCCGAGGCGCTCAGCCGCACCCTCGACTGCGTCGACGCCTACCTCGTGCTGTACTGCGGGGCCGGCGGCGACCAGGAGGAACTGCGGGCGCGCTGCTCGCGGTTGCAGCACGCCATGGCCGCCGGGTTCGCACAGGCGCTGCGCGAGCGGACGCTGGCCGAGCAGGAGGCCATCTCCGCCGCCGCGCTGCAGGCACAGGGCGTGGTGGCGCAGGCGCTGCACGCCACCGAGGCCCGCTTCCGCGCGGTGTTCGAAGGCGCGGCCATAGGGATCGGCATGGCCGACCTGGAGGGCAACATCCTCCAGGTCAACGGCGCCCTGCTGCGGATGTTCGGCCACTCCGAGCAGAACCTGCGCGCCCGGAACGTCAAGGAGTGGACGCACCCCGAGGACGCCCCGCAGACCTGGACCCTCTACGAGGAACTCGTCCGCGGCGAGCGCGAGCACTACCACCTCGAGAAGGCGTTCTACCGCCCTGACGGAACGGTCCTGTGGACCAACCTCACGGTCTCCCTGCTGCGGGACGCGGACGGCAACCCGCAGTACCAGCTCGCGCTGATGGAGGACACCACCGAGCGCCGGCTGCTCAACCTCCGGCTGCGCTACGAGGCCACGCACGACGCGCTCACCGGCCTGCCCAACCGCACCTTCTTCTTCGAACGCCTGGAGAAGGCGCTCGGCGCCGGCCAGAGCCAGCGCTTCGGCCTGTGCTACCTCGACCTCGACGGCTTCAAGACCGTCAACGACAGCCTCGGCCACGCGGCCGGCGACCGGCTGCTCGTCGAGGTCGCCGACCGGCTGCAGTCCTGCGCCACCGCGCCCGGCGAGATGGTCGCCCGGCTCGGCGGCGACGAGTTCGTGGCGCTGACCACCGGCCCCGACACCGAGCGCGAGGTCGACGAACTCGCCGCCCGCATCATGAACGCCCTGCTCGCGCCGATCAGCATCGACGGCCGTGAGCTGACGGTCCGCGGCAGCATCGGCATCGTCGAGGGACCGGCCGGCACCCGCAGCCCGGCGGAGGTGCTGCGCAGCGCCGACATCACCATGTACCGGGCCAAGTCGGCGGGCGGCAACCGCTTCGAGCTGGCCGACGAGGAGGCCGACGCCCGCGCCATCACCCGGCACGGCCTGACCACCGCGCTGCCCGCGGCGCTGGAGCGGGGCGAGTTCTTCATCGAGTACCAGCCGCTGGTCCACCTCGGCGACGGCAGCGTGCGCGGCGCGGAGGCGCTGGTGCGCTGGCTGCATCCGCAGCACGGCGTCCTCGGCCCGGACCGCTTCATCCCGCTCGCCGAACACACCGGCCTGATCGTGCCGCTCGGCCGCTGGGTCCTGGAACAGTCCGTCCGCCAGGCCCGCGCCTGGCGAGAACGCTACGACGACGCCGGCCCCTTGCGCATCAACGTCAACCTCTCGCCCTGCCAGCTCACCCACCCCGGCCTGGTCCAGGACACCGTCGACATCCTGGAACGCGCGGGCGTCGAACCCGAGGCGCTGTGCCTGGAGGTCACCGAGTCCGCCCTCATCGGCGCCGACGACGACCTGCTCAAACCCCTGCGGCGGCTGGCCGAGATGGGCGTCGACATCGCCCTCGACGATTTCGGCACCGGTTACTCGAACTTGGCGAACCTGCGCCGGCTGCCGGTCAGCATCCTCAAACTGGACCGCTCCTTCACCCAGAGCATGCAGCAGTTCCCCGCCGACCCCGTCGACCTCAAGATCGTGGAGGGGATCGTTTCCCTCGCCCACAGCCTGGACCTCGCGGTCACGGTCGAGGGCGTGGAAACCGGCGCCCAGGCCGAGCAGTTGCGGATACTGGGCTGCGACACGGCCCAGGGCTGGTACTACGCTCGCCCCGGCCCCCCGGACCGCCTCCACGAACTGGCCCTGATCGACGCGACGGGCTGACCTTGCCGGGTCGGCGGACGATCCGTGGACGGACGCCGGCCGCCGTTCCGCCGACGGGCCCACGCGGCGTGCACGCGCGCCGGAGGCCGGTTCCCCGCGAGGCGTGAGGGCACGGGCGGTGCGAAACGAGACACCGGACCGGCGTGTGAAGGACGCGGCGCCGAACGCGAAGCCGAGCAGACAGACGGCACGCCGACCGGGCTCATGCCCGCTGCCGAAGGCCGGACGCTCCTGCGGCGGGCCGAGCCCGGCAGGCGAAGAGCGCCCTGCTGAACGTCACGGCCGCGCAGGCGAGGAAGCGGGTCGTACGAGCAACGGCCGCGGCAGGAAGGCGGATGTCGGGCCGGCACCCGCGGGCCCCCACCAGCGGCTGCCCGAGACCGCCGCGCCCCGGGGCCGGGCCCGCCGTCCGCTGCGCAGTCGACGGCACCGCCGCACGCGCGCTGTTGACCACCGACGTCTACAAGACGCCCTGATCTCGCGGCGCCCTGCCGCGGTCCGCCATTTCCAACGGGCGGTGCGTCCTGGCCCGCATGCGCCGCTCAGTGGCCGAACGCCACGCCACCCACCTCGCGGCGGCCGACGTCGGTGGCGGACGGCGAGCCGGTCACCGTCGTACTGGCGCCCGCCCGTTCGCCACCGCGCGGCGGATCCGTGGCCGCCCTCTGCGGTCGCCGCATTCAGCCACCCCGGCCCGGCGCTCCCGCCGGCCCGGGGGCCGCCTTCGTCGCCGCCCGGTGCGTGGCGCGGGAGGTCGCGGTCACCGTCGGTGTCCCCCGGACAACCTGGTCGCCCAGCCACTCGAAGGCCACCGTCACCGATAGATGATCACCGCTCCAGCAGCATCCGCTGCAACTCCCGTGCCGCCCGCGGCGGAGCCACGTCGCTGCGGTGAGCCAGCGCGATCGTGCGGTGCAGGCCGGGCCGGGCGAGCGGGGTGACCCGTAGGCCCCGCCCCGACCGTGTCGCGACCATGCGGGGGACGACGGCCACGCCCAGCCCCGCCCGGACGAAGCCCAGGACCGCGTCCATCTCGCCGCCCTCCACCGCGAACACCGGCTCGAACCCCTCGGCACGGCAGGCGGCCACGGTGAGTTCCCGCAGGTCGTAGCCGTGCCGGAACATCACCAGGCGCTCGCCCTCCAGATCCGGGACACGGACGGTACGCCGGCCGGGTCCACCGGGCGCGGGCGCGTCCGGGGAGGAGACCACGACCAGGTCCTCGCGCAGCAGCTCGACCGTGGTCAGGGCGGGGGAGGGGGTCGGCAGCGGCAGCACCACCAGGGCCAGATCCAGCGCGCCCCGGGCCAGCAGCCGTACCAGATCGTGCGAGCCGCCCTCCTCGATCAGCAGCCGGATGCCGGGATAGCGGTCGTGGAAGGCGCGCAGCACATCGGGCAGCAGGCCGGTGCACAGGCTCGGCGTCGCCCCCAACCGCACACGCCCGCCCCGCAGTTGGGCCAGCTCCTGCACCTCGTGCCGGGCGGTGTCCGCGTCGGCCAGGATGCGCCGAGCGAGCGGCAGCAGCGCCTCGCCCGCGTCGGTGAGCGTGATGTTGCCCCGCGCCCGCTGGAACAGATCCGCGCCGAGCTCCCGCTCCAGCGCCCTGATCTGCTGGGACAGGGACGGCTGGGCGACATGCACCGACTCGGCGGCCCGGGTGAAGTGCCGGGTCTCGGCGACGGCCACGAAGTACTGGAGCTGTTGGAACTGCACCCACCCAGCATAGGCCCCGGCTATCGAAACCAGCCGGACCATGTCTTGGACCGATGGGGCCGTTCGGCCCTAGCGTCTGGAGACATGGCTCTGGCAACGCGGACGGACCGACGGCCGTCCATGGCACGCACCGTGTGGGACTCCTCCGTCGGCAAGAAGACCGTGATGGCGGTCAGCGGCCTGATCATGCTGCTGTACCTGGTCGTCCACATGATCGGCAACCTGAAGATCTTCTTCGGCGCGGGCGAGTTCAACCACTACGCCCACTGGCTGCGCACCATCGGCGAACCGTTCATGCACTACGAGTGGACGCTCTGGCTGATCCGCGTCGTCCTCGTGGTCGCCGTCGTCGCGCACGCCGTCTCCGCCTACCAGCTCAGCCGCCGCGACATCAGGGCGCGGCCCAGCAAGTACGTGCACAGGAAGCCGAAGGTCACATACGCGACCCGGACCATGCGCTGGGGCGGGATCATCCTCGGCCTGTTCATCGTCTGGCACATCCTGGACCTGACCACCGGCACCGTGCACTCCGGCGGCTTCCAGCCGGGCCACCCGTACCAGAACGTCGTGGACACCTTCTCCACCTGGTACGGCGACGTCATCTACATCGTCGCGATGCTCGCGCTCGGGCTGCACGTGCGGCACGGCTTCTGGAGCGCCGCCCAGACCCTCGGCGCCGGCAGCCGCACCCGCGACCGCGCCCTGAAGACCGTCGCCAACGTCCTCGCGCTGCTGCTCACGGCCGGATTCATCGCCGTACCCGTGGGCGTCATGACCGGAGTGGTGAGCTGACATGACCTACACCGACTACGTCACCGGCGAGCCCGTCGCCGACACCAAGGCGCCCGCCGGGCCGGTCGCCGAGCGCTGGGACAAGCGCCGTTTCGAGGCCAAGCTGGTCAACCCGGCCAACCGGCGCAAGCACACGGTGATCGTCGTGGGCACCGGGCTCGCGGGCGGCTCCGCCGGCGCGACCCTCGCCGAACAGGGCTACCACGTCGTCCAGTTCTGCTACCAGGACTCCCCGCGCCGCGCACACTCCATCGCCGCGCAAGGAGGCATCAACGCGGCGAAGAACTACCGCAACGACGGCGACTCCGTCCACCGTCTGTTCTACGACACCGTCAAGGGCGGCGACTTCCGGGCCCGCGAGTCCAACGTCCACCGCCTCGCGCAGATCTCCGTCGAGATCATCGACCAGTGCGTCGCGCAGGGCGTGCCCTTCGCCCGCGAGTACGGCGGACTGCTCGACACCCGCTCCTTCGGCGGCGTCCAGGTCTCGCGCACCTTCTACGCCCGCGGCCAGACGGGCCAGCAGCTGCTGCTCGGCGCCTACCAGGCCCTCAGCCGGCAGATCGCGGCGGGCAACGTCGAGATGCACCCGCGCACCGAGATGCTCGACCTGATCGTCGTCGACGGGCGAGCGCGCGGCATCGTCGCCCGGGACCTGATCACGGGGAAGATCTCCACGTACTTCGCGGACGCCGTCGTCCTGGCCAGCGGCGGTTACGGAAACGTCTTCTACCTGTCGACGAACGCCATGAACTCCAACGCGACGGCCATCTGGCGGGCGCACCGCCGCGGCGCCTACTTCGCCAACCCCTGCTTCACCCAGATCCACCCCACCTGCATCCCGCGCACCGGCGACCACCAGTCCAAGCTGACGCTGATGAGCGAGTCGCTGCGCAACGACGGACGGATCTGGGTGCCGAAGGCCAAGGGAGACGACCGGCCGCCGAACCGGATCCCCGAGGACGAGCGCGACTACTACCTGGAGCGCATCTACCCCTCCTTCGGCAACCTGGTCCCGCGTGACATCGCCTCCCGCGCCGCGAAGAACGTGTGCGACGAGGGACGCGGGGTGGGCCCCGGCGGGCAGGGCGTGTACCTGGACTTCGCCGACGCCATCCGGCGGATGGGTCGAAAGGCCGTCGAGGCCAAGTACGGCAACCTCTTCGACATGTACCAGCGGATCACCGACGAGGATCCGTACGAGGTGCCGATGCGCATCTACCCCGCGGTGCACTACACGATGGGCGGGCTGTGGGTCGACTACGACCTGCAGACCACCATCCCCGGCCTGTTCGCGATCGGTGAGGCCAACTTCTCGGACCACGGGGCGAACCGGCTGGGCGCCTCGGCGCTGATGCAGGGCCTGGCCGACGGATACTTCGTCCTCCCGGCCACCATCAACGACTACCTCGCCCGCAACCCGCACCAGGAACCGGTGACCGACCGACACCCGGTCGTGCAGGAGGCGTTGGCGGAGACCGAGGACCGGCTCAACCTGCTGCTGTCGGTCGACGGCGACCGCACCCCCGACTCCTTCCACCGCGAAGTCGGCGAACTGTTGTGGGAGTTCTGCGGCATGGCCCGCACGGACGCCGGTCTGCGCAAGGCCCTGGAGCGCATCCCGCAGATCCGCGAGGAGTTCTGGCGGCGCATCAAGGTGCCCGGCACCGGCGAGGAGTTCAACCAGTCGCTGGAGAAGGCGAACCGCATCGTCGACTACCTGGAGCTCGCCGAGCTGATGTGCCTCGACGCGCTGCACCGCGCCGAGTCCTGCGGCGGCCACTTCCGCGAGGAGTCGCAGACCCCGGACGGCGAAGCGGCCCGCAGGGACGATGAGTTCGCCTACGCGGCCGCCTGGGAGTTCACCGGCACCGGCGAGGCTCCGACCCTGCACAAGGAAGACCTGGTCTTCGAGTACGTCCACCCCACCCAGCGGAGCTACGCATGAAGCTCACCCTGCGCGTCTGGCGGCAGCGCGACGCCGACGCCGAAGGCGCCATGTCCCCGTACGAGGTGGACGGCATCTCCTCCGACATGTCGTTCCTGGAGATGCTCGACGTCCTCAACGAACAGCTCATCCTGGCCGGCGAGGACCCGGTCGCCTTCGACCACGACTGCCGTGAGGGCATCTGCGGCGCGTGCTCGCTCGTCATCAACGGCGACGCGCACGGCCCCGAGCGCACCACGACCTGCCAGCTGCACATGCGGTCCTTCAAGGACGGCGACACGATCGACATCGAGCCGTGGCGGGCCGCCGCCTTCCCGGTGATCAAGGACCTGGTCGTCGACCGCTCGGCCTTCGACCGGATCATCCAGGCCGGCGGCTACATCACCGCGCCGACCGGCGCCGCGCCCGAGGCACACGCCACACCGGTGCCCAAGCCGGACGCCGACTTCGCCTTCGAGCACGCCGAGTGCATCGGCTGCGGGGCCTGCGTGGCCGCCTGCCCCAACGGCGCCGCGATGCTGTTCACCTCCGCCAAGGTCAACCACCTGAACGTGCTGCCGCAGGGGGCGCCCGAGCGGGAGACACGGGTGCTGGACATGGTGGCGCAGATGGACGAGGAGGGCTTCGGCGGCTGCACCCTGGCCGGGGAGTGCGCCACGGCCTGCCCCAAGGGCATCCCGCTGGTGTCCATCACGAGCATGAACAAGGAGTGGCTGCGCGCCACGCGGAAGGTGGCGAAGAGGTAGCGGCCACCTGGGCACGAAGACGTTCGCCTCAGGGTGCGGACGGGCGGGGTCGGGAGGTGCTCCCCGGCCCCGTCTCGCCCGTCCGGGGTGTGTAGGGTTCGCGCATGATCTTCGGACGCAAGGGGAGGAAGCGGTTTCTCGAGGCCGTCGCCGGGTTCGAGACCGCGGTGCGGGAGAAGGACGGGGAGCGTTCGCAGCGCACCATGCAGGCGATGCAGGAGCGCTACGCGGACGCCACCGACGACGAGTTCCACGAGGCCGGGCCGCGCCTGGCGGCACTGCTGCCCCAGGTGCCTCCCGGACCGTCCGGCCTGGTCGCCGTGCTGATCGGTGCCTGTGTCGAGCGCGGTGCGGACGCCACCGGCTGCGCGCCGTACGTTTTCGACGGGCTCGCCGAAGCGCTCGGCGCGGCGGGGGAGTTCTGCGCACGCTGGGAAGCGACCGGCGGCGGCGAGATGCCCGAGCCGGACTCGGTGGACGAGGAGGCCCTCCAACGGGTCGGCCAGGACGCGGCGGTGGGCTGGTGCACGCTGCCGCAGTGGGAGATGGCGTCCGTGGCCATGCTCAACCACCCGGCCGTCCGCACCGGATTGGCCACTGCCCGGCGCACGGATCTCCTGCGGGCGCTGCACCCCGTACAGGAGGCCTCCGGACACGACTTCAAGTGCCTCCACTACGCCCTGCTCGTCCTCGACGACGAGCCCCTGATCGTGCTGCACCGTCCGACCGGCACCGGCTACGCCCTGCGCATGTCCGGCATCGGCGACAACTTCCAGCTGCACACCCTCCTCGCCGACGCCCTCGTCGGCGGCGGCCACGTGCCCGGCCACGCGCCCTCGGCGCAGGAGGTCGCCGTGTGCCGCGACGCGCCGGGCCAGGTGCCGACGACCGGCTCCTTCAACCTCGCCACCCCGGGCGGGGAATGGGTGTGGAACGAGGGAACTCCCGCCGACATCCCCGTCGTCGACGGCGTACGACTCCTCGTCCTCGACCCGCCGCCGTACACCCGCGGCTGGCCCGCCGGCCGGTTCTTCCCCGGCATGGCCGGAGACCTCGTCCTGGAGCGTGTGCTCGACCGGGCGGAGACCGGCAGATGGCTGGAGCACTGCGCACCGGCGAACTGACCGGTACCGTCCGAGCCGTTCAGCAACCGCACATCAACGCTCTCTGCGCCCGTCACGCGAAGGTCAGCCGGCATCGGAAGAACAGGGGCGGCAGATCGCACGCCACGGGTCTGCTCCCCGCTCCGCCGACCCGGCCCGTGACCAGGAGAGAGCCATGACCGGCGCAACGACCCTCGACCGTCCCCCCAAGCCCGCGGCCCCCACCCGCTACACCGTCTCCCTGGCCCGCGACGAGGCCGACGTACGCGCCGCGCAGCGGCTGCGGCACGAGGTGTTCGCCGGTGAGATGGGCGCCCTGCTGTCCTCCCCGCAGCCGGGCCACGACATCGACGCCTTCGACGCCTACTGCGACCACCTGCTGGTCCGCGAGGAGACCACCGGGCTGGTCGTCGGCACCTACCGGCTGCTGCCGCCCGAGCGGGCCGCGGTCGCCGGACGACTCTACTCCGAGAGCGAGTTCGACCTGACCCCGCTCGACGCGATCCGCCCGGGTCTCGTCGAGGTCGGCCGATCCTGCGTCCACCCCGACCACCGCGACGGCGCCGTCATCGGCCTGATCTGGGCCGGCATCGCCCGCTACATGGTCGACCGCGGCCACGAGTGGCTGGCCGGCTGCTGCTCCGTCCCGCTCGCCGACGGCGGCGCGCTCGCCTCCGCGACCTGGGACCGGGTGCGCGCCAAGCACCTGGCGCCCCAGGAGTACCGCGTACGGCCCCTGCTGCCCTGGGTCCCGACCGCCAAAGCCCCCGCCGCACCGGCCGAACTCCCGGCTCTCCTGCGCGGCTACCTCCGCCTCGGCGCCTGGGTGTGCGCCGAGCCCGCCCACGACCCCGACTTCGGGGTCGCCGACCTGTACGTGCTGCTGTCGATGCGCCGGGTCAACCCCCGCTATCTGCGGCACTTCCTGTCCCTCGTGCCGGCCTGATGAGCGTCTGGCAGCCCAGCGCGCCCTGCACCCCTCGGGCCTGCATAGAGGCGACGGCGTCCGCCACGGCCGTACCCCGTGCCGTGCTGCGGCTCGCGGCGGTCACGGTCCTGATGCTCACCGGGATCCTGCTGTCGCCGCTCGGCGGGAGGATCCCCGCCGGGTGGGTCAGGCGGTGGTGCCGGTGGATCGTACGGGCCGCGGGGGTCCGGGTCCGGATCACCGGCGCCACCGTCCCCACCGGTGGTCTGCTGCTGGTCGCCAACCACATCTCCTGGATGGACATCCCGCTGCTCGCCGCCGTCCGCCCCGCCCGGATGCTCGCCAAGTCCGACATCCGTGACTGGCCCGTGGCCGGTCCCGTCGCGGCCCGCGGCGCCCTGTTCATCGACCGCAACCGGCTGCGCGCCCTGCCCGGCACGGTCGCCCGCATCGCGGACGCGCTGCGCGACGGGCAGGCCGTCGGGGTCTTCCCCGAGGGCAGCACCTGGTGCGGCCGCGCCCAGGGCAGCTTCCGCCGGGCCGTCTTCCAGGCCGCCCTCGACGCGGACGTCCCCGTCCAGCCCGTCCACCTGCGCTACCGGATGACCGAGGGCCCGGCCAGCACGGCCCCGGCCTTCATCGGGGACGACTCCCTGCTGGCCTCGGTGTGGCGGGTGGTCCTCACCCGGGGCCTGGTGGCCGAGGTCGATGTCCGGCCCCTCATCCCGCCCGGCACCCACCCCGACCGCCGCTCCCTGGCCCGCGCGGCCCAGCCCGGAGCCACAGCCCAGCCCGACTGGACCCACACGGCGCTGGTGACCTGACCACCCCCGGACCACCCTCGCCGAGTCTTCAGGTGCCGGCAAGCTGGCCAGGTGGCCCAACCTCCTGGCCCGGGAGCGTAGTTGCCTGACCCGGGGTGTCCAGCCACGCGCCGATTCGGGTGACGGCGTCCTCCACGGTGGTGTGCGGGGCGCCGGACGCTTCGAGGGATGTGCGGGCCGCGGCGGCGAGTTGGGGGTCGGTGAGGCCCAGCTCCGTACGGGCTGTCTCGTACTCCTGCAGCAGCCCCGGACCGAACAGCAGAGGGTCGTCGGCGTTGAGCGTGCACCTCACGCCCGCTTCCAGCAGCCGCGGCAGGGGATGCGCGGCAAGGGATGCGACGACCCCGAGAGCGACGTTGGAGGTGGGGCAGACGTCGAGGACGATGCCCTCCGCGGCCAGCCGGTCCAGAAGAGCCGGGTCTTCGACGGCCCGTACACCGTGGGCGATGCGTCGCGCGCCCAGTACGTCGAGCGCGGCGCGCATGCCGGCCGGGCCGGCGAGTTCCCCCGCGTGCGGGGCCGAGATCAGCCCGGCCTCGCGGGCGATGGCGAACGCCTCGGCGAACGGCTCGGGGGCATGGCGGGCCTCGTCTCCGGCCAGGCCGAAGCCGACCACCCCGTCCCCTGATCGTCTCGCCGCGAGACGGGCGGTCTCGACCGCCTGCGACGGGTCCGCGTGGCGCCGGGCGTACACCAGGACGCCGAAGCCCACGCCCAGCCGGTCACCCGCGCGACGGCCCTCGTCGATCACCGCGTCCAGCAGGTCGAGCGCGGCCCCCGGATCGTCCTCGTAGGTCAGGGGGTTCAGGTGCGGCTCGATCCACACCGCTCCGTCCGCGGCGGCGTCCTCGACCACCTCGCGCACCAGCCGCAGCAGGTTCCGGCGCGGTCCCTCCCGCACCAGCCGGGCAGCGGCGTCGTACAGGGCGCCGAAGTCCTCGAACGAGGCGAAGTCACCTGCGTCCGGCGGCCGTTCACCACGCTCACCCGCCAGCTCCGCGAGCGTGGCGGGACGCATCGCACCTTCCAGATGCAGATGGAGATGCGCCTTGGGCAGACGGTCCAGACTTCGCACGGTGGCTCACTCTACGGGCGGTCGGAAATTCAGAGGCCCGGGCGTGGCGCAGCTGTTAGCGTCGAGGACATGAACGTCATCAGGCGAACCAGCCCCGCAGCCGCGCGAGCGACCAGCTCGCCGGCTGCCGACGCCTGACCTCACCACCCACCCCGGCGGCCGGAAACGGACCGCCGGGGCGTTCTCGCAGGTGACTCCCGTGTTCCCGCGCGGTTCTTTCCGGTCCCCATGACCCGTAAGGAAGACCGCCATGAGCATGAACACGAACGTGAACATGAGCACGGACCAGGTCGTACGGACCTTCACCGACTTCTACCAGGAGCGCGGACACCGGCCCGTCAACGGCGGCACGCTGTTGCCGCCGCCCTCGGACCCGGTGCTGTTCACCACGTCCGGCATGCACCCGCTCACGCCCTGTCTGCTCGGCCGCCCGCATCCTCAGGGCCGGCGCCTGGTCAATGTCCAGCGCTGTCTGCGGACGACCGATCTCGACGAGGTCGGCGACCCGACGCACCTGACGGTGTTCGAGATGCTCGGCTCGTGGTCCCTCGGTGACTACGGCCACTCGCAGAGCCTGCGGTGGGGATACGAGCTGCTGCGGGACGGCTTCGGCATCCCGCACGAGCAGTTGTACGTCACCGTCTTCGGCGGCGACGACCAGGTCGGCCCGGACACCCATTCCCTGCGCACCTGGCGGCAGTTGGGCGTCCCCGTCGAGCCGACCGGGGAGGACAACTGGTGGTCCAACGGCCCCGTCGGCCCGTGCGGCCCCGACTCCGAGATCTTCGTGTGGACCGGTGGCCCCGGCACCCCGCCCGAGGGCACCCCGACCACCGACCCGCGCTGGGTGGAGATCTGGAACCACGTCCACATGCGTCACCTCCGCCGCGAGGACGGCACCCTGGAGCCGCTGCGGCAGCCCGCCGTCGACACCGGCATGGGCCTGGAACGCCTGGTGACCGTCCTGCAGGGGCGCAACTCCGTCTACGAGACCGACCTGTTCGAGCCGTGGATGCGGACGGTGCCCTCGCTGTGGCACCTGGACGACGAACCCTCGCTCCGCCTCGTCTGCGACCACCTGCGCTCGGCCGTCGTCGTCCTCGGCGACGGAGTACGGCCCTCCAACACCGGCCGCGGCTACGTCCTGCGGCGGCTGATCCGCCGTCTGCTCACCACCCTGCGGCGCGACGACCCCTCCCGCACCCTCGCCGACCTGCCCCAGGAACCGATCGGCCACACGCTGGACCACTTCCGCCAGCCCGGTGGTGTCGAGGCCGTGCGTGAGCAACTCCTCGACGAGGAGCGGGGGTTCACCCGGCTGCTCGAACGCGGCCGACGCCTGCTCTCCAAGCCGGAGTTCCAACGGCCGCTGACCGACGAGGACTACGGCTACCTCCACGACACCCACGGCCTGCCCCGGGACCTCGTCGCCGGGATGCTCGGCACGGGATGACGCCGGCGGGGCGGCGTCCGGGGCGGCGGGTGCACGGACCGCTCCGGACGCCGGCCGCGTCAGCGCTGGGTGTAGATGAAGCCGATCTTGTCGACCTCGTCGCCCGAGCGTCCGTGGAATCCGGCGATCTGCCAGCCGGACGGCGCGGTGCGGGTCACGCAGTCGGCGGTCGTGGTGCCACCGGCCAGGGTGCGGCCCAGGTTGGTGGTGAACCTGGCGTAGAAGATCCGGGTGTGGTCTTGGTACGAGCCCTGGCACAGGTAGGCGGTCGTGACGTACTCGCCGCTGCCCAGGGTCAGGGAGGACGCGGTCCCGCCGGTGCCGCCGTGTGCGAGCGTCGTGCCGCCTGCGAGGGTGAGGTTCATCTGGTCGACGCGGGAGCCGGAGCGGATGCCGACGGTGGTGGCGCGGGCGCCGGCCGGCACGCTGTCGATGTCGTTGTAGTAGTCGCCGTGCGGGCCGCCGAACTGGTCGCTGAGCTGGAAGGCGGAGGTGCGCGACCAGGTGAAGCCGACCGTGATCGGGTCGTGGTCGGAGAGCATCAGCCCGTCGTCGGTGAGGAACTTGGCGTGCTCGTTGTTGTACGAGGTCGCGTTCAGCGAGACGAGCTTGCTGCCGCGGTACAGGACCTTGTCGACGACCTCGCAGGTGTTGGGCACGGTGGCCCCGGACTGGTCGCAGACGAGCGCGTCGCTGCCCTTGGCGGGCGGGGTGCCGCCGCGGATCAGCTGGACCCAGGCGTCGGTGAGCCCGTTGTCGGAGGCGAACTCGGCGATGGTGTCGGCCGTGCGGGTGTAGCGGGTGTTGGTGTCGCCCATGACCACGACGGCGTTGCCGGCCGAGTGCGTCTTGATGAAGGCGGTGAGCTGGTTGAGGTTGTCGGCGCGGGAGGCCTCGTCGCCGTCGTTGGTGCCCGCGTTGGTGTGCAGGTTGTAGAAGTCGACATAGACGCCCTCGGCCAGGCGCTCGCGCATGAAGGTGAAGCCCTTGGGGGTCAGACAGTCACCCGAGTCGATCTGGCAGGAGTTCCACCTCAGCCGCTCGAAGTCGTCCGTGTCGTAGGGGATCTTCGACAGGGTGTTGAGCCCGCTGCCGATGCCGGCCCCGCCGCTGGTCGGCGTGCGGTAGGCGTGCGCGGTGTCGCCCGCGTAGAGGTACGCGTGGTAGTTGAAGTCCTCCTCGACATGCACGATGTCGTACGGCGCGATCCGCTGGCCGATCGCCGTGGTGCTGGTGTCACGGGGCGTGGACGCGCTGGAGAGGCTCTGCGGCAGGCCGGCGACGTTGTAGCTGAGCACGCTGAAGCTGCCCGAGTCGGCGGCCGCCGCGGAGGGCGCCGCCATGGTGAGCCCGCCGAGAGCGGCGGCTGCCGCCGCCAGGCAGGCGAGGAGTCTGCGCATGGGGGGTGTGTCTCCTGGGGTGGGAGTGAACGTCGGACTGAAAGCGGTTGCGGTGAGCCAGGGATTGAAGTTACCGCTGGTTACCCCAGTCTGTCGCGACCCTGACAGGAGATCGTTCCGTGGGGGTGGAGGACGGGTCAGGGGTGCGGGAACTCGGTGCAAGCCCGATGGCGTGCCCGTCGTCCCCCCCCTCGTCCATCTATGTGAATGTGAAACATCCGCCGGCCCTGCACGCCGACCGGCACCAATCTGCTCGGGTTGGTCAAGCACGCGACGCATGCCGAACTCGGCTATCTGGGCGACACGTTCGGGCGGCCCTCCGGTCTGCCGGAGCCCCTCTTCGGGGAGGGCGCGGACACCAACGCCGACATGTGGGCCAGGGCCGACGAGTCGCGCGAGGACATCGTCGCCCGTTATCGCGGCGCGTGGGCGCACGCGGACGCCACGCTGGAGGAACGGGAGCTGGACGCGGTCGGCACGGTGCCCTGGTGGCCGAGCGGCGCCGACGAGGTGACCCTGCACCACGCGATCGTGCGCGTCATCGCCGACACGCACCGGCACGCCGGCCACGCCGACATCATCCGCGAACTCATCGACGGAGCCGTCGGGATGAACGAGGACAACACCAGCCTGCCGACGGCGGACACGGCTTGGTGGGCGGAGTACCGGCAGCAGTTGGAGAGCGTGGCCCGGAAGGCGTCCGGTCAGGAGTGAGAACGCCTGCCCGCCCCGGGTACGGGATGGGCAGGCTTGGCAGGGATGTTGACGGCCCGTCAGCCGGCCGCGAGCAGCTCCAGCGTGTCGATCACCCGGTTGGAGAAGCCCCACTCGTTGTCGTACCAGGCGACGACCTTGACGTGCCGGCCGTCGACGCGGGTCAGCGCCGAGTCGAAGATCGACGAGGCGGGGTTGCCGGTGATGTCGGACGAGACCAGCGGGTCCTCGGAGTACTCCAGGATCCCGGCGAGCGGCCCCTCGGCCGCCTTGCGGTAGGCCGCCAGCACGTCCTCGCGCGTCACGTCACGGGCGACGGTCGTGTTGAGCTCGACGATCGAACCCACCGGCACCGGCACCCGGATCGAGTCGCCGGACAGCTTGCCGTCCAGACCCGGCAGCACCAGACCGATGGCCTTGGCGGCACCCGTCGTGGTCGGCACGATGTTGACGCCCGCGGCCCGCGCCCGGCGCGGGTCGCGGTGCGGTCCGTCCTGCAGGTTCTGCTCCTGCGTGTAGGCGTGCACGGTCGTCATGAAGCCGTGCTCGATGCCGGCGAGTTCGTCGAGCACCGCGGCCAGCGGAGCGAGCGCGTTCGTGGTGCAGGAGGCGTTGGAGACGATGGTGTGCAGCTCCCGGTCGTAGGCGTCGGTGTTGACGCCGTACGCGAGCGTGACGTCGGCGCCGTCCGAGGGCGCGCTGACCAGCACCTTGCGCGCGCCGGCGTCGAGGTGGGCGCGGGCGGCCTCGGCGGAGGTGAAGCGGCCGGTCGCCTCCAGCACGATGTCGACGCCGAGTTCGGCCCACGGCAGCTGGGCCGGCTCACGCTCGGCCAGCACCCGGATGCGGCGGCCGTCCACGACGAGGGTGTCCCCGTCGACGGTGACCGGGCGGCCGAGGCGGCCGGCCGTGCTGTCGTAGGCGAGCAGTCGGGCGAGAGCGGTGGGCTCGGTGAGGTCGTTGACGGCGACGACCTCGAGGGTGCTGTCGCGTTCGAGCAGGGCGCGCAGCACGTTGCGTCCGATGCGGCCGAATCCGTTGATGGCGATGCGCGTCATGAGAGGTGATCCACCTTTGAAGTCGTCCCTTGGGTTCGCCCCCAGGGTCGCTCGCGGCATCCGCCGGGGACAGCGGCGCGATCGCCATGGTTCAAAAGGATCCCGCCAGGCCGGCCGGGCCGGGTCACTCGCCCCGCGCGAAGGTGTGCCGGTACTCGCTGGGCGTGGTGCCGAGGATGCGCTGGAAGTGCAGCCGCAGATTGGCCCCCGTTCCGAGTCCCACGTCGGCGGCGATCTGCTCGACGCTGCGCTGCGAGCGTTCCAGCAGCTCACGGGCCATGTCGATGCGGGCGCGCATCACCCACTGCATCGGTGTGTAACCGGTGTCCTCGACGAAGCGCCGGGACAGGGTGCGCGCCGACACCCCCGCGTGTCGCGCCAGCAGGTCGAGGCTCAGGTGCTCGTCGAGCCGGCGCAGCGCCCACTCCCGGGTGGCGGCGAAGCGCTCGCCCAGCGGCTCGGGCACACTGCGCGGCACGTACTGCGCCTGGCCGCCGCTGCGGTAGGGAGCCGCGACCAGACGCCGGGCGGCGTGGTTGGCGGCGGCCACGCCGAGATCCCCGCGCAGGACGTGCAGGCACAGGTCGATGCCGGAGGCTGCCCCGGCGGAGGTGAGGACGCTGCCCTCGTCGACGAAGAGCACGTTCTCGTCGACCTTGACGCGCGGATGCTTCGCCGCGAGCGCCCGCGTGTAGTGCCAGTGCGTGGTCGCGCGTCTGCCGTCGAGCAGTCCGGTGGCGGCGAGGGCGAAGGCACCGGTGGAGATGGCCGCGAGCCGCGCCCCCCGCTCATGCGCGGCGACCAGCGCGTCGACGACCGCCGGCGGCGGGTCCTCGCGGTCCGGGAAGCGGTATCCGGGGATGAAGACGATGTCGGCCCACACGAGCGCGTCGAGGCCGTCGGCGACGGAGTACGACAGTCCGTCACCGCCGTTGACGAGCCCCGGCGCCGCCCCGCACACCCGCACCTCGTACGGCATGCTCGCCCGCGTCGTGAACACCTGCGCGGGAATCCCGACGTCGAGCGGCTTGGCACCCTCCAGCACGAGGACGGCGACACGGTGGAGACGGGAGGCGGACACGGGGACAGGGTACGAGGCAGGTCAGGCCGGGCCGCCGTACCGGACACGCGCCGCGTGGGTCGCAGGGTCGGGCCACGCAATTCCAGGCGAGCGGCGCCCGGGACGGTCCGTGTCCGGCCCGAGCGCGGTCATTGACGCCCATGGCGCCTGGCCTGCGGTTCACGGTTCAAATATCTTGGCGTCGGGGGGGACGGCTCTCGCAGAGAGCGTTGTCTCATGGGAGGGGAGTTCCGCACCATGCCGATGTTCGGCAGACGTGAGAGACGCGAAGAGGCCTTCGGCGACACGCGGGGGGCGGCATCACGGGCCTTCGCGATCTCCGACGAGGACCTGCGCACCCTCGAACGCGTCACAAGCCACGCGCGCACGCAACTTCTGCGGCTCAGCGACAGTGACCTGGAAACGATCGACAACGGCAGCGGGTACCGGCTGATGCCGCTCATGTACCAGCGCGCCGGCGCCGCACGCGTCCTCGGCCACTCGGGCGTACCCATGCTGGTCACCGAGGTGAGCAACGTGCACGCCGCGGTGCTCAACCTCGAGTCGTACCAGGGCGATCCCGTGCTGGTGCTCGAGGGCTACGACCTGCTCAACAGGCTCACGCTCCTTGCCGAACTGGCGCATGCGCCCGAGGAGATCGCCGGCGTCGTCACCCTCCCGAACGAAACACCGGGCGCCCCCGCCCACCGCTGACCCGGGTGGCCGGGATCGACAACTGCCCGATGCCTACTGGCGGGCGACGATGCGGGCCAGGCGGCGGTACGAGTCCACCAGGGCCGTCCGGTCGTACGTGCTCGTCGTCACCAGGACCTCCTGCGCCCCCGTCTCCTTCAGGACCGTCTCGAGTTCGTGGGCGACCTGCTCCTCGGTCCCGGCGAGATGGCCGGTGAGCCCGGATTCGTAGAAACCGCGTTCCCTCTCCGTCATCGTCAGCGCCTCGACACGCTCGGCGGGCGGCAGGGGCGGGAACGTGCCGTGCGTGCGCGAGTACGCCATCGACCAGGCCTCCGGAATCAGCAGCCGCCGCGCCTCCTCCGGGGTGTTCGCCACCGCGACCGAGCCCGAGATGACGACGTACGGCTCCCGGGCCCAGGGGGAGGGACGGAACCGCTCACGGTAGTGATCGATGCCGCGCTGCATCTTCTCCCTGTTGCGGAGGTCGCCGATGACCATCGGCAGACCGGCGCGGGCGGCGATCGCGGCGCCCTCGCCCATCGCCAGCACGAAGGGCGGCACGGACAGCCCCTCGGCAGGGCGCGCGTGCACGCCCGTGGGGGACGATCCGGTGAACCAGCCGAGCAGTTCCTCCAGTTGGCCGGCGAAGTCCTCGGCGTTCCCCTTGTCGCGGCCCAGCGCCCTGCGCACCCCGTCGGTGAAGCCGACGGACCGCCCAAGGCCCATGTCGATCCGGCCCGGGAACAGCGACTCCAGCACCCCGAACTGCTCGGCCACGACGAGGGGTTGATGATTGGGCAGCATCACACCACCGGTGCCGACCCTGATCGTCCGTGTCGCCGCCGCGACGGCGGAGGCCAGCACGGTCGGCGCGGAGCCGGCGACCCCGGGCACACCGTGGTGCTCCGACACCCAGAACCGGTGATACCCGAGCCCCTCCAGCTCCCGCGCCAGCCGTACGGTGTCCCGCAGCGCCTCCGCGCCGGTGTGCCCCTCGCGGGTACGGGAACGGTCGAGAACGGAGAAACGGGTCCGGGCGATCAGGGAGCTCATAGAAGCTTCAACGCATGCCCGGCCCCAGGATTCCTGCCCGCGCGACGCTCGTACGATCGCCGCATGACGAGCAGCCCGCAGCACTGGACCGTGCACCACTTCTCCCAGGCCAACCCGCGCGGCCCCGGCTGCGACAGCGCCCCCGCCCTGCTACGACGCCTCGCCGACACCATCGAGGCGCTGGGCCCGGTGGAGGTCCAGCACATCGTCATCGAGTCGGAGATGACCGAACACGGACAGTGGCGCTCGGGAACCGTTTACTACCACCTGCCCGAAAACGATTAGCCCGGGAGCGGCCGGCGTGTTCCGATGCTCCCTGTGAAACAGCGGGTGCGCATCCACGGGGTTCGGCTGGGGAGCGACGAGTTCCGGGTGATCCGGGCCGACTCGGCCCCGGCTCGACTGGCGTTGCGCGACGACCGTCATTGGCTGTCGATGTACGCGGATCGGCAGGGCGCGGCCCACCTCGTCGCCCTGTGGGCGTTGGCCGCCCGGTCCGCCCATTCGCTGGTCTACCTGCCGATCCGGGCCAACCCCGCCCCCGACGGCGTCACGAGCGAGGGGGAGCCGGTCTCTCTGGACCTGGTTCTGGTCCACCACAGCCTGCAGTTCCCGACCGGCTCGTGGAAGCAGATCCGGACACGGCTCGGCGTCGGCAGACCGCACACCACAGCCACCCCGGCCGAGGACTTCCCCGACGAGAGCGCCATCGACTACGAGCGGCGACACCACGAGGGTTACCGCGACCACCTCGCGTTCCACGTGGCCGCGCACACGCTCTTCGTCGTGGGCAGTTCCACCGCGTTCCGCGAGCACGGCACGTTGCTTCGCGGTCTCCTCGACGAAGCCCCGTCCTATCTCCACCGCTACCCCGACGCAGGGCATTTCTGCGTGGAGATCAGCCCCGGCACCTGGCCCGTACGGACCCGCCGCCATGTGCCCGGAAGCCTGCACATCCAGTACTCCGGCACCTGGCAGATCTGACGGACCCCCCGAAAGCGCGTCCTGCTCTCCCGCGGCGGCCGGTCTGGCCTCGGTCGACGACCGGGTGGCGCGGGCACCACGCAGACGGCCACCCGGGCCGGGGCGCCCCGGTGCTCGTCCCCCAGACCGTGGACCAGCCGCGCTGGGCCGCCCGCGCCGCCGAACTGGGCATCGGCGCCGCCCACGACGGCCCGACCCCGACCGTCGACTCCCTCGCCGCCGCCCTCAAGACGGCCCTGTCCCCGAAGACCAGGGACCGCGCGAAGTCGGTGGCCGCCCTGGTCCGCACGGACGGAGCCAAGGTGGCCGCCCACCTGCTGCTCGACGGGTTCCCGGACGCCTGAGCGTGAGATCGGAAGGCGTCTGCCTAAGGTGGGGGCGTGACCGACAGCAGTGATCGTCCTCTCGCCGTCTTCGATCTGGACAACACCCTCGCCGACACCGCCCACCGTCAGCGCTTCCTGGAGCGCAGGCCGCGTGACTGGGACGCCTTCTTCGCCGCCGCGCCGCAGGACCCGCCGATCGCGGAGGGCATCGCGCTGGTGCTGGAGAGCGCGAAGGAGTGCGAGGTCGTCTATCTGACGGGGCGGCCCGAGCGCTGCCGCCGGGACACGCTCGCGTGGCTGACGGCGCAAGGGCTGCCGGACGGGCGGGTGTTCATGCGGCGCAACGACGACCGCAGGCCCGCCCGGCGTACCAAACTGGAGATCCTCCGCCGTCTCGCCCGCACCCGGGAGATCCGGGTGTTCGTGGACGACGACGAGCTGGTGTGCCAGGACGCGGAACGGGCCGGGTTCCCGGTCGTACGGGCGCGCTGGACCGCCCCCTCCGCCGCGCTGAGGACGGCGCAGGAGGGGGCGGGCCGTACCTGAGGTCCGGGGAAGGCCTGGTGGAGCGGCCCGTCAGTCGGACTCGTCGAGCCGGAATCCCACCTTCAGGCCCACCTGCCAGTGTGCGATCTCTCCCTCCTCGATCTGGCCGCGTACCTGCACCACCTCGAACCAGTCCAGATTGCGCAGCGTCTGCGAGGCCCGGCTGATGCCGTTGCGGATGGCCTGGTCGACGCCGTCCGGCGAGGTGCCGACGATCTCGGTGACCCGGTAGGTGTGGTTCGACATGCGGGTGCTCCTCTCCGTACGCCCGTGATGACCGGAGCGTCACGTGTGTCGCGCGTCACTCCACCGTGCCCCAAGCTGCGGCGGAGCGCGAGACGTCCGGCTACTCGCCACGGTGCCCCTTGACGCCTCGTATTGGTCCATACCAAACTCCCGGGCACGCCCGTACGAGCGCCCGCTCGTCCCCCCACGCCGGGACCTTCGCCCTGTCCGCCAGACAGAACAGGACCCCTCGTGAGACGTCGAAGCCTGCTCTCCCTCGCCTCCCTCGGACTGCTCGGCGGCTGTGGACTCGTGCCGGGCGGAGGAGGCAGACGCACCGTCACCGTGTGGCTGATGAAGGACAGCGCCTCACCGGACTTCCTGCACCGCTTCACCGAGGCGTTCGAGCGCGACCACGGCCATCTCCGCCTGGACATCCGCATCCAGCAGTGGAGCGGCATCGGCCAGAAGGTCCAGCGCGCGCTCGAGGACGACTCGGGCGCCGGGCCCGACGTCATCGAGGTCGGCAACACCCAGGTCCCGCAGTACGTCGAGGACGACCGGCTGCTGGACCTGACGCTGGAGTCGGCCCTGCACTGGGGCAGCCGCGACTGGCTGCCCGGCCTCGCGGAGCCGGGGCAGCTCATGTCCCACCAGTACGGCATCCCCTGGTACGCGGCCAACCGTGTCGTCATCTACCGCAAGGACCTGTTCGCGAAGGCCGGCGTCACCTCCCCGCCCCGCACGCACGACGAGTGGCTCACCGTCACGAAGCGCCTCAACGCCGGCGGCAACCAGGGCATCTACCTCGCGGGGCAGGACTGGTACACCCTCGCCGGCTTCATCTGGGAGGAGGGGGGCGGCCTGGCGGACGACGGGGACAGCGACGGCGCCGGCTGGCGCGGCTCGTTGGACACCCCCGCCGCCCTGCGCGGCATGGACTTCTACCGGCGCCTGCAGGCACTCGGCGACGGTCCGACCGGCGCCGACGAGGAACACCCGCCCCAGGCCGGCGTGTTCGCCAAGGGGCGGGTGGCGCAGATCGTCGCGCTGCCCGGTCTGGCCCGCACCGTCGCACAGCAGAACCCCGGCCTGCGGGGCAAGTTGGGCTTCTTCCCGGTGCCGGGCAAGGTCGCCGGGCGGCCCGGTGCCGTCTTCGTCGGCGGCTCCGACCTCGTCGTACCGAACACCACCCGCGACCAGGACGGCGCCGTGGCCGTCGTCGCCGCGCTCACCGGCGCCCGATGGGACACCGAGCTGGCACGCGCCATGAACTACGTCCCCAACAAGAGGTCCCTCGCCCGGCACGTCGCCGGTGAGGAAGGGGTCGCGGCCATGGCGGCCGGCGCCGCACGCGGCCGTGCGACCCCGGCCACCCCGCAGTGGGGTGCGGTCGAGGAGGACAACCCGATCAAGCGGTACATGACGCGGGTGCTGACCGGCGCGGACCCGGCGACCGAGGCCCGCAAGGCCTCCCGGCGCATCACGGCGGTCCTGAACCGCCTGGACTGACAGGACCGACAGGACCGACAGGACTGCATGTTCCCGGCGGTCAGCGCACCACGCCCACCGCACCACGCTCAGCGCACGACGCTCAGCGACAACGCGAACCGCCCTTCCTCATCCGTCCACCAGTGCGCCAACTCCAGCCCGGCGGAGGCCAGTTCGGCGCGTACGCCCTCCTTGCGGAACTTCGCCGACACCTCCGTGCGCAGCTCCTCGTCCCGCGCGAAGTCGACGGCGAGATCCAGTGCCGGGATCTTCACCGTCTGGGTGGTACGGGAGCGCAGCCGCATCTCGATCCACTCGTTCTCCCGGTCCCACAGGGCCACGTGGTCGAAGGCGCCGGGATCGAAGTCGGCGTGCAGCTCCCGGTTGACGACGGTCAGGACGTTCTTGTTGAAGGCCGCTGTCACCCCGGCCGCGTCGTCGTACGCCCGCACCAGCACCTTCTCGTCCTTGACCAGGTCCGTGCCGAGCAGCAGCGCGTCACCGGGGGAGAGCAGGGAGCGGATCGCGGCGAAGAACGCGGCCCGCTCGACCGGCAGCAGATTGCCGATCGTGCCGCCCAGGAAGGCGATCAGCCGGGGACCCGGCGTGTCCGGCAGGGTCAGGCTCGCCGTGAAGTCGGCGATGAGCGCGTGTACGTGGAGCCCGGGGCGTTCGGCGATGAGCGCCTGCCCGGCCTGCGTGAGCGCGCTCTCGCTGACGTCCACGGGGACGTAGGTGTGCAGGTCGCTGAGCGCGTCGATGACGTACCGGGTCTTCTCCGAGGAACCGGAGCCGAGTTCGACGAGCGTACGGGCCCGGGTCGCCGCGGCGATGTCGCCGGCGCGGGCGACGAGGATCTCGCGTTCGGCGCGGGTGGGGTAGTACTCGGGCAGTTCGGTGATCTGCTCGAAGAGCTCGCTGCCGTGGGCGTCGTAGAACCACTTCGGCGGCAGGGTCTTCGGCGTGCCGGTCAGGCCCTGCTGGACGTCGGCGCGCAGGGCGGCGTCGGTGGCGTCCTCGGGCAGGGTGCGGGTGAGAAGGAACGGACTCACGTACGGGGCTCCTTCGGTGGTGCGGTGGCCAAGGTCTCGCTCGGCTCCTTGAGGGGGGTGAGCAGCACGTCGGTGCGGCTCGCCGCGAGCAGGGTGCGGTCGGGCACCTCCTGCCAGTGCGGATCGTCGTCGTAGGGCTCGGAGGCCACGACGGTGCTGCGGCCGGGGGAGTTGAGATACCAGAGGGTGTCGCCCCAGGCGGTGGCGGTGATGGTCTCGCCGTTGGTGAGCAGCAGGTTGAGCCGGGAGCCGGGGGCCGCCTCGGCGACCTCCAGCACGGTGTCCGCCAGCGCCTGCCCCTCCTCGTCGCCGGCCCGCAGCCGCGCCAGGACCAGCGCCCAGAGAAGCGCCGAGTCGTTGCGGGCCTCCAGGGACAGCACGTCGACCGCGGGCAGGCTCTCCACCAGGGGTGCGAGCGACTGCGGCCAGCCCTTGACGGCGCCGTTGTGGCTGAACAGCCAGGGCCCGGTGGCGAAGGGGGCCGCCGCGGCCTCGGCGTCGGCGCCCGAGAGGGTCGCGTCGCGTACGGCGGCCAGCAGCGCGCCGGTGCGGATCACCCGCGCGAGGTCCGCGAAGGACAGGTCCGCCCAGATGGGGCCGGCCCGCCGGTAACGGGCCGGCACCGGGTCGCCCTCGGCGTACCAACCCACCCCGAAACCATCGGCGTTGACCGTCCCGTACCGCTGCCGCCGGGGCTCCCACGACTGGCGGTACAGGCTGTGCGCGGGATCCACGAGGAGCCGGCCCAGCGGCTCCTCGGGGCCCAGATACGCCAGATGACGGCACATCAGACGTCTCCCGCGGACCGGGCGGTGCGGAACCCGGAGAAGATCTGCCGCCGGATCGGATAGTCCCAGTTGCGGAACGTGCCCCGGCAGGCCACCGGGTCCACGGCGAACGAACCGCCGCGCAGCACCTTGTACTCCGGCCCGAAGAACACCTCCGAGTACTCCTTGTACGGGAAGGCCTCGAAACCCGGGTACGGCAGGAAGTCGCTCGCCGTCCACTCCCACACGTCGCCGATCAACTGGCGTACGCCGAGGGGGGATTCACCGGCCGGATAGCTGCCCGCGGGGGCCGGGCGCAGATGCCGCTGGCCGAGGTTGGCGTGCTCCGGGGCCGGATCGGCGTCGCCCCACGGGTAGCGCGTCGAGCGGTTGGCGGCCGGGTCGTGCCGGGCGGCCTTCTCCCACTCGGCCTCGGTGGGCAGCCGCCGCCCCGCCCAGCGGGCGTAGGCGTCGGCCTCGTACCAGCACACGTGGACGACCGGCTCGTCGGGCGGCACCACCTCGGTGACGCCGAAGCGGCGCCGCAGCCACTGCTTTCCGTCACGGCGCCAGAACAGCGGTGCGGTGATGGAGTGTTCGCGGATGTGCGCCCAGCCCTCCGCCGTCCACCAGCGTTCGTTGGCGTAGCCGCCGTCGTCGATGAACGCCTGGTAGGCGCCGTTGGTGACCGGGGTGGTGTCGATGTGGAAGGAAGCCACCTCGCGCCGGTGCGCGGGTCGTTCGTTGTCCAGCGCCCACGGCTCGCTGGAGGTGCCCATGGTGAACGGGCCGCCGGGGACGAGGACTTCGGCAGGGCCGGTGGAGAGCGGCACCGGCTCCGGGTCGGGCGCGGTCAGGGCCTGCGGCCCCGTGCGGAGCTGATGGGTGATCAGCATCGTCTCGTCGTGCTGCTGTTCGTGCTGGGCGATCATGCCGAAGGCGAAGCCCGCCTCCGTCAGCCGTGTGCCGTGGAAGTCGGCGCGCTCCAGGACGTCCATCACCCGTCCGCGCACCTCGGCCGCGTAGGCGCGGGCCTCGGCGGGCGGCAGCAGCGGCAGCGCGGGGCGTTCCGAGCGCGGGTGTTCGAAGGCGTCGTACAGGCCGTCGATCTCGGGGCGCATCGCCTCGCGGCCGGCGACGCCCCGCAGCAGCCACAGCTCCTCCTGGTTGCCGATGTGGGCGAGGTCCCACACCAGCGGTGACATCAGCGGCGAGTGCTGGGCCGTGAGGTCGGGCTCCTCCACGCAGCTGGTCAGCAGCGTGGTGCGGTCGCGCGCGGTGGTCAGGGTGGTCAGGGCCCGCTCACGGAGCGTCTCGGCGTCGATGGCGGGGTCGGTCATGTGCGGAGGTCCTTCCCGTGGGTGCGCCCGGCCGTGTCGTACACACGGTCGAGGAGCTCGTCGGCCGGGGTGCGGCCCTGAGCGACATAGCGGTCCCGGTACGCCGTGACGGCGGCGGTGACCTCGGGGGTGGCGCCGATCCGGGGCAGCGCCTCGATCGCCGCGGTGAAACAGGTGACAGCCGCCTCGTGCAGCTCGGGGTCGGCGAGGCCCGAGCGGGCCGCGTCCAGCCACAGCGGGTTGTGCGGCGCCGGGAGCGCCATGGCCCGCTCGGCGAGGGGCTTCACCGTGCGGTAGGCGGTCTCGGCGGCCCAGGGGTCGTCGAAGAGCGCCGTGGTCACGGCGAGCGGGACGATCCAGCCGTCCTCGCCGGGCTGCGCGTCGATCATGCGCAGCTCCAGGAAACCGCGCGGTCTGACCGGCGGGAACAGGGTCGTGATGTGGTAGTCCAGGTCGGCGCGGGTCGGCCGTCCGGGCGCCGGCGACCTGGTCCACTCCCGGAAGGTCAGCCCCTCCGGTACGTCCCAGGGCGCGCCGTCGCGCCGTACGCACATCACCGGCGAGTCCAGGACGTGCCGGGCCCAGGCGGCCCGCGGGTCACCCTCCAGCGAGGGTCCGCCCGCCCGGCCGGTGCCGATCTCCATCCAGGTCAGCTGCCGGGTGGAGCGCCAGCCCGTGGGCTCGGTGTCGGCCAGCGGCGAGTTGGCGAAGGCGGCCACCAGGACCGCGCCCAGCTGGTGCGCCAGCCACCAGCGCCGTCCGTGACCGAGGGGGCCGGGCTCCTCGTACCCGGCGTCCAGGCACACCTGCACCGACGCCGAGGTGCACATCATGCGGCGGCCGGCCGGACCGGTGCGGTCCAGGCAGGTCTCCATGGCGTCGTAGCGCGGCTCGTGCAGGAACCGGCGTGGGGAGTGCCAGGGGTCGTGGCCGATGCCGACGAGGCCGAGACCGTGCCCGGCGAGCGCCGTACGGACGGCGTCGAGGTCGGCGGATACGGTACCGATGCACTCCGTCAGGGAGGCGGCGGGCGGCGAGCTCAGCTCCAGCTGGCCGCCGGGCTCTGTGGTGAGCGCCGACCTCAGGGGCACGGTCCGCAGTGCGGCGTAGGCCGCTCGCAGTCGTTCGTGTGTCACGGGGAGCCGCGGGTCGCGCAGCTCGTGGACGAGCCATTCCAGTTCGACCCCGACGCCCCGGGGCGGGCCGGTCTTGAAACATATGCCCCGTACCAGGGCCTCCACCTCGGCTTCGGTGAGGGCGGTGCGAGGCTCCGTACAGTCGCTGCAGTCGGTCGCTGAATCGGACATGTCGGATCCCTTCTGAGGTTCCACCGTGCCGTCGACCCGAGCGCCGGGGGCGCCCGGACGGCGACACCCGTCCCACCCAAAACCCTCGCGCCGATTCGCACAAGGGTGCGTACCGGCACGTTCCGACTCGGTAATCTCCCCGATCCGGGTGTTTCCTGCGGTTTTCCTGGGTGTTCACGGGTGCGGAAAACTCCGTTGCACCGCATGTCCAGCATCACCCAGGATGCGTGCATGAGCACGACGGGGGAGCGCGCACGGAGCGCGCACATGGCGCCGACGGGGGTGGCGCCATGAGCGCGCGCCTGCGCGGCATCGCACACGAGACCGAGCAGATCGTCGCGGCGGGCGCGTACCGCGCGCCCGACGGACACGAGGTGTCCATCGCGGCGGCGGTGACGGCGGCCCGAGCCGGTACGGCCATGCACGGGCCCGATCCGATACGGACACCGCAGACCGTTTCCGCCGGGACGTTCTCCGAGGTGGCCGGGACGTACTTCGAGGTCCCCGGGACGTTCTTCGAGGTCACCGGTGAGAGCAGCCTGGAGGCGGCCCGCAGGGTCGGCGGCGAGGTCGCGGTGCTGAACTTCGCCTCGGCCCGCAACCCCGGCGGCGGCTTCCTGAACGGCGCGCAGGCCCAGGAGGAGGCCCTGTGCCGCGCCTCCGCGCTCTACACGTGCCTGCGGGAGGCGCCGGAGTTCTACGCACACCACCGCGCCCACCGCGACCCGTTCTACACGGACCGTGTCATTCACTCACCGGCCGTCCCCGTCTTCCGCGACGACCGCGGCGGCCTGCTCGACGAGCCGTTCACCGCCGGCTTCCTCACGGCGGCGGCCCCGAACGCCGGTGTCGTCCGCCGTACGGCGCCCGAGCGGGCCGCCGACCTGCCGCGGGCCCTGAGGACACGCGCCGAGCGGGTGCTGGAGACCGCCGCGGCACAGGGCTACCGCCGCCTGGTGCTGGGCGCCTGGGGCTGCGGAGTCTTCCAGAACGACCCGGCGCAGGTGGCCGGGGCCTTCCGCGCGCTGCTCGGCCCCGACGGCCGCTTCGCCCGGACCTTCGAGCACGTCACGTTCGGCATCCTGGACCGCACGGCCGGGCAGACGGTCACAGCGGCGTTCGCACGGGCGTTCCCGCAGCGCCAGCCCCAGCCGTAGCCGAACCGGTCCTACCGCCCGGAGAGCTGGCGAGTCCCCCGCAGACGGGGGATGCTGCGGGGGACTCACCCAGCTAGACGGACGAAGAACGGGCGGAGTTCCCGAGTCGGCGAGATTGTTCAGCGGGCCCGGCCGATCCGCATGCCGGGGCGGCGGCGGTGGACGGTCAGATAGGCGAGACCGTCGTCGCCTGCGGTGAGGCCGCGGGTGGAGCCGTGGGGGAGCCAGAGCAGAGCGCCGGTGCTGAGCGGCTGTTTCTCGCCGTCCGGGCCGGCGGCCACGAAGCCGTCGCCGGAGACGACCAGCAGCAGCACGTCCAGGTCCGGTTCGGCGTGCGGGGCGACATGGCGGCCCGGGGACAGCCGGACGACATTGGCGTCGAGTTGGCGCCCGCTCTCGGTGAGCTTCCACAACACACCGCCGACGTCGGGTGAGGTGTCGGTCAAGGCGGTGATGTCACCAAGGACGCGCGGGACCGCTTCCTCTTCGCCTGTCATGCGCTCTCTCCCTGTTCTCGCTCTCCGCCGGTCTCACTAATTATTACAGGTACTATTTGGAGTAAATGGCTTCGGTGGAAGGAAGGGTGGGCAGGGGCATGGCCGCCACGCGTACGAGCCCGCGCCGCGGCGAGGTTCTCGCCGTGCTGCGGGCCGCCGGAACCCCGCTCGGCGTCACGGAGACGGCGGAGCGCATCGGCGTCCATCCCAACACCGTGCGCTTCCATCTGGACGCGCTGGTGGGGGAGGGGCTGGTCGAGCGGCAGGTACAGGAGCCGTCCGGCCGGGGGCGCCCGCGCACTGTGTACGCCCCGCGACCGGGTATGGACCGCGGCGGACGTCGTGGCTATCAGTTGCTGGCCCGGATGCTGCTCAGCCATCTCACGGCCACGGGAGCGGGGGCGACCGCTGCCGCCACGGAGACCGGGCGGGCCTGGGGGCGTTTCCTGGTCGAGCCGCTGCCGCCGTTCGCGCCGCCGGGCCCTGAGGAATCGGCGGCCCGCCTGGTGCGGTTGCTGGACGACCTGGGCTTCGCACCGGATCCGGAGACCGGCCCGGTGCCGTCGCGGATCCGGCTGAGGCACTGTCCCTTCCTCGAACTCGCCGAGGAGCACGGGAATTTGGTCTGCCCGCTCCATCTGGCCCTCATGCAGGGCGCGTTGGCGGAACTGGACGCCCCGCTGGCCGCGACCGACCTGGAACCGTTCGCCGAACCGGAGGCGTGCGTGGCCCACTTGGCGCCCGTGCGGTCAGCGCCGCCCGCTTCGGAACAGACAGCAGAAAGGCAGGTCTGATGTACCCCACGTGGGCCGCGACCGCGGTCGCCCTCACCTTCGTCTGGCTGGGGATGGTGCTGGCGATCTCCTTCCTGGAGGCACCGCTGAAGTTCCGTGCCCCGGGCGTGACCGTCCCCATCGGGCTGGGCATCGGGCGGCTGGTCTTCCGGGCGCTGAACCTGGTGGAAGCGGCGTTCGCCGTCGCGGTCGTGATCGCCGTCGTCGTGGGCGATCCGACGGCGGTTGTCACGGCACCGGTCGCCGCCGCGGCCGTCCTGCTCCTCGCCCAGCTCCTCGTCGTACGCCCCCGCCTCAACCGCAGGTCGGACCGCATCCTGGCGGGCGAGGACCTGCCCCGCTCACGGGAGCACCTCTATTACATCGCCCTGGAGGCAGCGAAGGTCGCAGCCCTGATCGCGCTGGGAGTGGGCCTCCTGACGGTGTGAGACCCGGGACCCTCGACTGGCCCGCCCTGCTCTCCTCGGGCATCGCCCGCGGGGGTTTCATGCCGGGCTTGGCGTGACCCCGGCCCAGCAACGGCCAGGGCGTTCAGCTCCAGCCGTACCGCTCCGCGAGCCGCCGCCGCACCAGGTTGAACCGCCCGCGGTCCAGCGCGCAGGCCTCGCGGCGCATTCCGGCCTCATGCAGGCGCAGCACCCGGTCCACGTCGACCCATGAGTCACGCCCCGAGCGGTCCCAGGGGCCGCTGCCGATCGCGACCCACTCGCGGTCGTCGTCGTGCCGCTTGCTGGACAGCTGGACGGCGAGCAGGGTGCCGGTGGCCTCGCGGGCGACGACCAGGACGGGGCGGTCCTTGCCGCGGCCGTCGTTCTCCTCGAACGGCACCCACGTCCACACGATCTCGCCGGGGTCGGGGTCGCCGTCATGCGCGGGGGAGTACTCGGTACGCACCGTGCCCACCCGGCGCGGATCGGCCTCGGTGGTGGCACTGGCGCCGAAGCGGCCGGGAACGTTCTCATCGGTAAACGCAGTCACGCACGCACCTTAAGGTCTGTCCTCACGCGGTGCGCGGGCGGGCTCAGCCGGAGGACTCCTCCGCGGCCTGTTCTGCGGCGGGCAAGACGGCGCGTGACGAACACGGGGCGCGAACCGCGGGCAACGGCGGCGCACATGGGCCGGGGGCCCTCGAAGCCGAGGACCCCCGGATGTGCTGTGCGGACCCCCGTCCGTCAGCCCTCCTTCTCCACCGGCACCCGCTGCGACGGCGGGGCCGCGACGCCGTTCAGGGACGGTGAAGTGCCGGTCGCGGGCTGGGAGTTCTGGTTCATCGAGGCCAGCAGCTGGCGGGCGAGGCCAAGGCCCGTACCGCCCATGGTCAGCGCCTTGGCGAGCATGTCGGCCATGCCGTCGGCCCCGTTGAGCACCACCATGTTGTCGACGCTGCCGAAGGCGGACGCGCCCGCCTTCACGATCTCCGGCCAGTTCTCGGCGAGTTGCTGCGCGACGACGGCCTCCTGGTTCTCGGCGAGGGCGGCGGCCCGCGCCTTGATGGCCTCCGCCTCGGCGAGGCCCTTGGCCTTGGTCGCCTCGGCGTCCGCCAGACCCCTCGCCTGCGCGGCCGCCGCCTCGGCCTCACCGGTGGCCCGCGTGGCGGCCGCCGTGGCGGAACCCCGGGTCTTGGTCGCCTCGGCCTCGGCCCCCGCGGCCGTCTTGACCCGGGTCGCCTCGGCCGCCGCCGCGAGCTCCGTCTCCTTCGCCTTGGCCTGCGCCGCCGAGATCCGCGCGTCACGCTCGGCCTCGGCGAGTGTGCGCTTCTCGTAGGCCTTGGCGTCCGCCGGCTTGCGGACGTCCGCCTGCAGTTGCTGCTCCCGCCGGTGCGCCTCGAGTTCGGCGACCCGTGTCTCCTGGACGACGACCTCCTGCCGTGCGGCCGCGTCCGCCAGCGGACCGGCCTGCCGCGCCTTCGCGGCCGCCTTGTCCCGCTCGGCCTGGTAGCCGGCCTGCAGGATCTCACTGTCCCGGGTCGCCTCCGCCATCCGCGCGAACGACTGTTGCTCGGCCTCGGTGGCCAGCCGGTTCGCCTCGGCCTGCGCGATGCGCGCGTCCCGCTGGACGGCCGCCGCGTGCGGCATCGCCAGGTTCTGGATGTACCCGGTCGGGTCCTCGATCTCGTGGATCTGCAGGGAGTCGACGATGAGCCCCAGCTTCTCCATCTCCGTGCCGCAGGCGGCCCGGGTCTGCGCGGTGAGCTTCTCCCGGTCGCGGATCATGTCCTCGACCGTCAACCCGCCGACGATGGACCGCAGATGACCGGCGAACACGTTGTGCACCCGCTCCGCCATCAGCTTCTGCTGGTCCAGGAACCGCCGGGACGCGTTGGCGATCGACACGAAGTCGTCGCCCACCTTGAAGATGACCACGCCCCGCACCTTGAGCGGAATGCCCTGGTGGGTCACGCAGTCCACGTGCAGTTCGGTCTCGTTCAGGTCGAGCGAGAGCTTGCGCACCGCCTGCACCCCGGGCAGCACCAGGGTGCCGCGCCCGGTGACGATGCGGAATCCCATGCCCTCCTCCAAGCCCTCGGTACGGTGCTTGGAGCCGGAGATGACCAGCGCCTCGTTGGGTTCCGCGACACGCCACATCGCCTTGAACAGACCGATCAGAACGAGAACGGCGGCGACCACCACTCCCGCAACGACGCCGACAACCATCGGCATACGCCCCCTTTGCATGGTGCCCTCTCGGCACCGAACGAAGGGAGTGTGCTCCCGCGCGGCGCCGGGGAGAAGACGCCTGCGAATCCTTGTCGTTTTCTTGACGCACGCCCCCTTGAACAGGCTCTCACCTGCGCGGAAGCGGGCTCACGTGTCGCCAGGGAGCCGGGGCGGGGGAGCGGCTCAGACGTCGTACGCCGCGGTCACGTAGACCGTCCGCGGCGGGAGGTACTCCACGACCATCACCACCGTGCCCCGCTCGATCCGCGCCGCCCCGGTGGCCGGATACGCGAGGAAGTGCTCGGCCCCGCCGCGCACCCGCACGATCACCTCGCCGACGAGCCCGGGCCCGACCGTGCCGGTGACCCGCCCCATGAGCCCGACCATCGACGCATCGTCCATGGCCACAGGGTACGGGTCCATCTCGCCTACGCCGCCGGTGAACCCGTGACGACCTGCGGCGGCGGCCACGCCTCGTGCCAGCGCAACTCCGTCTCCGCCTGCGCCGCGAGAGAGACCAACAGTGGCTCGCTGCCCGCGGGGCCCAGGAGTTGGGCGCCGACGGGCAGGCCGTCGACGAACCCGGCCGGGACGTTGACGCCGGGCCAGCCCAGTACGTTCCACGGCCACGCGTAGGGGCAGGCGGCGATCATCGCGCGGTCGGTGGCGAGCCCGCTCAGCGACAGCATCGCGCCGACGCGCGGCGGGGGAGCGGCCGTGGTGGGCGCGAGGACGACGTCGTACGAGCGGAACAACGCGCCGATACGGCGGTGCAGGACCGCCTCCTGCTGCCGCGCCACCCTCAGCGGCGCCCCGCCGAGCAGCCGCCCCAGCCGCGCGGCGTCGCGGGTGCGGCGGTCGAGGAGGGTGGGGAAGGGGGCCTCGCGGACACGTTCGGCGAGGCCGACCGTCGCGCGGGGGACGAAGGTCAGCCCGATCTGGCCGTACGGCGGGTCGGCCTCTTCCACCCTGTGTCCCAAGGAGTCGAGTTTCTCGGCGAGTTGGACGACGCGTCGGCGTACCTCCGGCTGCAGACGCGCGGGCAGCGCGGTGAATGGCGGCTTGAGGGCGAGTGCGATGCGCAGCCGGCCGGGATCGCGGCCGACCGCCTCGGAGGCGTCGATGCGGGCCGGGCGGTGCGGGTCGAGATCGTGGTTGCCGCTCGCCGCGTCGAGCAGCAGGGCCGCGTCCGCGACCGTACGGGCGAGGGTGCCGTTGACGGTGATGCCCTGGAAGGACTCGCCGCGGGGCCAGGTGGAGATGCGGCCGCGCTGGGGCTTGATGCCGATCAGATGGGTCCAGGAGGCGGGGATGCGGACGGAGCCGGCGCCGTCGGAGCCCAGGGCGGCGGGCACGAGGCCGGCGGCGACGGCGGCGGCCGAACCGCCGGAGGAGCCGCCCGGGGTGTGCTCCGGGTTCCACGGGTTGCGGGTCGCGCCGAACGCGGGCCCCTCGGTGAAGGGCCACTGCCCGAACTCGCAGGTGTTGGTCTTGCCGACGACGACCGCACCGGCGGCCCTCAGCCGCCGTACGGCTTCCCCGTCCTTCGCCACCGGCGGGAACTCACCCTCGCACCCGAACGCGGTCGGCTCGCCGGCCACATCCGTGTCGTCCTTGACGGCGACGGGCACGCCGAGCAGCGGTTTGCGGATGCAGGCGGCCAACTCCCGGTCCGCGGCGTCCGCTTCGGCGAGTGCGGCCTCGCCGCGTACGACCCGAAAGGCGTTGAGGGAGGACTGGGTCGCGTCGATCCGTGCCAGCGCCCGCTCGACCAGCGCACGGGAGGTCACCTCACCGGCGGCCAGCGCCCGTGCGGACTCAGCCAGCCCTGCGGCACGGTCGAGCGTCATGGGACCACCTCCGGGAACGTCTGCCTACCGAACGGTAACGTCCGTGGGCCCGCAGCGGTACGGAATCTCGAACATCCCTGACCCGAGGGGGTTGATCGAGCGCTCAGGGCATCAGGGGCGTGTCGGGGAGGTAGTCGTCGGCGCTTTCGCCCGTGACGAGGTAGACGACGCGGCGGGCGATGGAGACGGCGTGGTCGGCGAAGCGTTCGTAGTAGCGGCCGACCAGGGTGACGTCGACGGCCGTCTCGACGCCGTGGTGCCAGCGGTCGTCCATCAGGTGGTGGAAGATCATGCGGTGCAGCTCGTCCATCCGGTCGTCGTCCTGCTCCAGCCGCAGGGCCGCGTCGACGTCCTGGGTGATCAGCAGATCGGCGGCCTGGGCCATCAGCCGCTGGGCGAGCTGGCCCATCTCCAGGATCGTGGGACGAAGATCCTGCGGCACGGCGTGCGCGGGATGGCGGCGGCGGGCCACCGCGGTGACATGCCGGGCCAGCACACCGCAGCGTTCCAGGTCGGCGCTCATCCGCAGAGAGGTGACCACCATCCGCAGGTCGGTCGCGACCGGCTGCTGGCGGGCCAGCACCGCGATCGCCCGCTCCTCCAGGTCCCGCTGCAGCTCCTCGATCCGCTCCTCGGTGGAGATCACCTGCTCGGCCAGCTGCAGATCGGTGTCCAGCAGGGCGCCGGTGGCGCGGCCCATGGCGGAACCGACCAGGTTCGCCAGCTCGACCAGTGCCTCGTTGATCGATTCGAGTTCCTTGTGATACGACTCGCGCATTGGATCTTCACCATCCCGTTCCTGGGCCCGTGCCACCCCCTGTCAGACTCGCACACCGCACCGGCCCGGAGCCGAAAGGGGACCGGTCAAACCTGCGGCACCGGACAGCTCGGTGGTTGCGGTGATCGGCCCGCGTGCGCCAGGCCCCTCGGTGCCCCGTCCCACGGCATTTTCGGTCTTCCTCAACTTGGCTTGTTAGGCGGCGTGTTGAAGTTGCGGAGGAAGGGGAGGGCGGCTCTCGGAAGCGTGCCTTCCGGTGGTAGCATCCCCGCATCTGCGACCTTGATCCACTCACTTCAGGCGCTGACTTGAGGTCAGCCTGCTCTCCGCGCCACCGCGCTTGGGCAGGCGCTGTGTGTGTCGCGGGTGCGTACTCGCGGGGGAGTGCATCCGTCTACGTCTGCATTTCATGCGTCGGGAAAGGTTTCCATGAGTCGAGACGTGCTTGCGTGGTGCCTGGTTGCGGTGACGGCGATAGCCGTCGCGGTGATCGTGGTGCTCGTCGTCCGCAACAGGGCCCTGGGGGAGAGAAAGCGACAGACCGAGGCATCGCTGACGAGCCAGCTCAACGCCGCCCAGACCCAGGTGCTGTCCGTTCAGGCCGCCCTGCAGAAGTACCAGCAGGAGTTCGATGGCACGATCCGGGAGGCCGAGGAGGCCTCGGAGGAGAGCACCAAGGCGGTACTGAAGGGCTCGGCCCGCTTCCTGCAGGGTCTGGCCGCCGAGCAGATGGCGGTCCTGGAGGAGCTCCAGCGCAAGTACGGCGGTCACGCGGTACTCGCCGACCTCCTGGAAGTGACCCACGCCAACGCGCAGATGCAGCGCAAGTCGCAGGGCATCGCCGTGCTGTGCGGCGCGCCGGTCGGCCGCCGTAACCGGGCCGCGAGCGTCTACGACGTGGTGCGCAGCGCGCAGTCGCAGATCCGCAGCTTCCGCCGCGTCGAGATCATGCAGCAGACCGGTTTCGCGCTGAAGGCGTCCGCGGTCTCGCCGGTCTCCCTCGCGGTGGCCGAGCTGCTGGACAACGCGGCGAGCTTCTCGCAGCAGGACGCGCCGATCGAGGTGACCTTCCAGCGCGTCCAGCGCAACCTGTGCATCATCATCGACGACGCCGGCGTCGGCATGAACGACGAGGACCGGCAGCGCGCCAGCGCCCTGCTGTCCGGCGACTTCGTGCCGCGTCTGTCGCAGCTGGGCACCCAGCCGAAGTTCGGTTTCCCCCTGATCGGCCTCCTCGCCCGCCAGCACGGCTTCCGGGTGGACGTCACCGGTGTCTCCCGCTACGGCGGAGTCCGTGCCGTGGTGCTGCTGCCCGAGGAGCTGTGGACGGAGGAACTGCCCTCCCCGGTCGACCAGGCCGCCCCGGTGAGCATCGTCCGCGGGGCCGACGGCACGACGGCCGACCGGCCCCGCACCGTGCACGGGCTGCCCAAGCGGGCCAGCCGGCAGATCCCCGTCGCCGGCGTCCCGGGTCAGGACGGGCGGGCGCCGACGCGAGGGGGCCAGGACGCGGGCCGCGCCTCCGGCCGCAGTCTGGGCGCCCTCGGCGCCCTGCAACGAGGCACGCTCTCGGGCCGCAACCTCGACTCCGCGTCCACCGAAGGGTCCCAAGACGCATGACCACCGACCTGTCGTGGATGCTCACGGACATCGTGACCAATGTGCCCAAGGCACGTCACGTCGTCCTGCTCTCCGCGGACGGCATCCCTCGCGGGGCCACCGACGGCCTGCTGGACAGGGATGTGGAGACCATCTCCGCCGCCATGGCCGGGATGCAGTCGCTCAGCCGGGCCACGGCGCACTTCATCGAGTCGGTGGAGGAGCCGCAGTGGCACCAGACGATCATCGAGTTCTCCCACGGGTGGATCTTCCTGATCGGGGCCGGGCAGGGGGCCTATCTGGCCGCCGCCGCGGAACCCGACGTCGACATCCAGCAGATCTCCTTCCGGATGCACCGGCTCGTGGCCCGGCTGGGGAACAACCTGACCGCGCCGCCGCGTGTGGAGGCGGAGGAGCCGTCCCGGGGCGCGGCCGGCACGTCCCGGGACGCGGGCGCCGACCGTTCGGGACTCGTCCTTGACGACCTCGACGAGGTGATCGCCGATGTGCGCGGGGCCCGGCACGCCGTGCTCCTCGGGGTCAACGGCCTGCCCCGCGGGGCGACTTCGGGCATCAGCCGGGATCTCGTGGACACCATCTCCGCGGCCATGACGGGCATTCACGCCTACAGCCGTGTGACGTCCCGGTTCGCGGGCGTTCAAGACGACGCCGGGTGGCGGCAGACGGTCATCGAGTTCCAGCACGGCTGGATCTTCCTGATCGCGGCCAGCGGCGGCTCCTTGCTGGCCGCGGCCGCCGAACACGACACCGACATCGAGGAGTTCACCACTCGCCTGCACCAGGCGGTGGCCCGCCTTGGCGAGTACCGGATGCCGCGGGAGGGGGTGCGCAGCGATGTCTGACGAGTACGGGCAGGAGCCGCATCTGGAACTGACGTCCTCATTAGTGCCACTGTTCGTGATCACGAACGGGCGTGCCCTGCCTCCGGACCAGGAGTACGAGCGCACCGCTCTCGTGACCGCGCGCAAGGAGGGCGCCGCCGCGGCCCGCACGCTGTCGCCGGAAGGCCAGGTGATCATGGACCTGGTCGCCGACGGCTTCCTGTCCGTGGCCGAGGTGGCCGGCCATACGCACCTGCCCCTGGGCGTCGTGCGCATTCTCCTGGCACAGCTGGAGGAGAGCGGTCTCGTCCTCGTCAGAAAGCCCGTGCCGCGCGCCGATCCCCTCGACCGAGAACTGCTCGGTGCCGTCCTCGATGGCCTGAAATCCCGATTCGGAGCGTAGCCCGTGTACCTGGATCCAGACGTCCTGCGCTCGGTGAAGATCCTCGTCGTGGGACCCTTCGGAGTCGGCAAGACCACCTACATCGGCAACATCTCCGAGATCGAACCCCTGCAGACCGAGGAAGAGATCACCGAGGCCAGCGTGGGCTTCGACGACCTCTCCCGCACCCCCGACAAGACGACCACCACCGTCGCCATGGACTTCGGCCGGCTCACCCTCAGCGAGGAACTGGTCCTCTACATCTTCGGAACGCCCGGACAGGAGCGCTTCAAGGAGATGTGGGAGGAACTCTCCCGGGGAGCGCTGGGCGCGCTGGTCATCGTCGACCCCCAGCGGCTGGACGAGTCCTTCCCCGTGCTGGACCTGGTCGAACGGTTCGGCCTGACCTACGCCATCGGCGTCAACCACTTCGAGGGCGCCACCACGTATCCGATCGACGAGGTCCGCGAGGCGCTGAACCTGCCCGCGGACACCCCGGTCGTGGCCTGCGACGTGCGCGACCAGCACTCGGCGGCCCAGGCCCTCATCACCCTCGTGCAGCACCTGAAGTCCCTTCTCGCCTAGGAGCCCCGCCATGCACCAGCAGCACGACGCGCAGGAGATACCGCCCGGGTGCCCCGCCCACGGCAAGGTCCCGCTGTACGGCCCGCAGTTCGGCTCCGACCCCGAGGCCACCTACGCCTACCTGCGCTCCCTCGGCCCCAGCGCCGCCGTGGACATCGCCCCCGAGGTCGAGGTCGAGCTGGTCACCAGCTACGACGCCGCCCTCTACATCCTGCAGAACCCCGGCTCCTTCGTCCGTGACTCGCGCCGCTGGAACGCGCTGAACGAGGGGCGGGTGCCCGAGGACAGTCCGGCGCTGCCCATGATGGGCTACCGGCCCAACGCGCTGTTCAGCGACGGAGCGGCGCACGCCCGGCTGCGCCAGGCGGTCGTCGACAGTCTCGCCACCGTCAACGAACTCAAGCTCGTACGGCAGACCCAGCAGTCCGCCGACTACCTGATCAGCCAGTTCGGCGCCGAGCCGCGCGGGCAGGCGGAGTTGATGGCCGCCTACGCCCAGCCGCTGCCGCTGCTGGTCTTCAGCGATCTGTTCGGCTGCCCGCCGGAGCTCGGTGACCGGGTGATCGTCGGCATCAGCGGCATCTTCGAGGGGACCCCCGGCGCGGACGAGGTGCTGGGCGGGGCCCTCGCGGAGCTGATCGCCCTCAAGCGGCGCCGGCCCGGGTACGACCTGACGACGAAGCTGATGGAGCACCCCGCCCAGCTGACCGACGAGGAGGTGCTGCACCAGCTGGTCACCCTGCTGTCCGGCGGCACCGCGCCGCTGGCCGCCGCCATCGGCAGCAGCGCCGCGCTGTTCCTCAGCGAGGACGGCCAGGCCGCGCTGCCCGTGGAGGACGCCGTCGCCCGGACTCTGTGGAACTACGCGCCGATCGCCAACTACGCGGGCCACTACGCCACCCACGACGTCGAGTTGGGCGGCCGGGTCCTCAAGGCGGGCGACCCGATCCTGATCTCCTTCGCGGCGGCCAACACCGACCCGAAGCTGGCTCAGCACCGCGAACAGCTCAGCACCAAGGCGCACCTGGCGTTCGGGGCGGGCCCGCACGCGTGCCCCGCGAAGGACCCGGCCTTCATGATCGCGGTCACCGCCGTCGAGTCCCTCCTCAACCGGCTGCCGGACATCGAGATGCGGGTCCCGTTCAAGGACCTGACCTGGGCGCCGACCCCCTGGAGCCGCACCCTGGTGACCCTCCCGGTCCGGTTCACCCCGCGGACCCTGCGCGCGGCGGCCGCCGCCGATCCGACGCGCGCCCACACGGCGCAGCCGACCGCGGCCGTCCCCCAGCGGACCGCAGCGGCGGCGCCGCAGGCAACCAAGTCCCCCGCGCAGCCCCGGGGTCTGTTCAGCCGCTTCCTGGCATGGACCAGAGGGGAATGACCAAGGGAATTGACGAACACAAGTGACGAAGGTAACCCTCACTTAACGCGGTTTAGTGGATGGTTCAATTTACCCATGGGTACGTATGGCGGCTGATTCCCCGGAAAAAGGAGCCGTCATCGTGGTGGTGGACGCACACCCGTCGCACGACCGCCGTTCGGCCGTCGCCCTCTTCTCCCGTCTCCGCACGGCGAAAGGGCAGGCCGACCCCTTCCCCCTCTATGCGCAACTCCGCTCCATGGGCCCGGTCACCCCGGCCCCGTGGGGCGGCCTGCTCGTGACCGGCTTCGACATGTGCGACCAGGTACTGCGCGACCGCGAGTGGCTCGAGCCGGACAAGCGCTGGCGCGAGAGCCAGGGACCCCGCACCCGCTGGAACGCCCCCTCCTCGCGGGAGATGAGCAACACCATGCCCGCGCTCAATCCCCCCGAGCACACCCGAATACGCAGGGCGGCCGGCACGTTCGGCCGCACCGCCATGCAGCGGATCGGCCGGATGGTCACGCAGGCGACCGATCAGCTCCTGACCTCCCTGACCGAGCAACTCCACTACGGGGAGGCCGACTTCGCCGCCCTCGTCAGCGAGGAGCTCCCGGTGGCCGCCATCGGCGACTGGCTGGAGGTGCCGACCGCCGACCGGCCCCGACTGCGCGAACTGACCCACGACCAGGTCTTCACCCAGGAACTGCTGCCGACGGCGAGCCAGTTGGCGCTCTCCGACGCGGCCACCGCCGAACTGCGGGCCTACTTCACCGACTTGGTCCGCCAGCGGCGCGCACGCCCCGGCGAGGACCCCGTGTCGATGTGGATCCAGACCTGGGACACCCTGGAACCCGACCGCGACAAGGCCGACGAAGCCGTCTACTTCATCGCCCTCTTCGTCCTGCTCGCCGCACTCGAGACCACCTCGACGCTGCTGTCGACGACGGTCCTGCGGCTCGTCGAGCATCCCGAGCGCTGGGACCAGCTCGCCGCCGACCCCTCCCTCGTCCCCGCGTTCGTCGAGGAGACCCTGCGCCACGACCCGCCCACGCACGTGATCAGCCGGATCGCCGGCGCCGACAGCGTGCTCGGAGGATTCCCCGTCCGCAAGGACGACATGATCCACCTCATGGTGGGCGCGGCACACCGGGACCCGACCCGGCACCCGGATCCGGACCGGTTCGACCTGCGGCGTGAGCGGCCCGACCATCTCGCCTTCAGCGGCGGCATCCACTACTGCCTGGGCGCACCCCTCGCCCGCCTGGAGGCTCAGACCCTCCTCCACCACCTGCTCAGACGCCTGCCCCGCCTCACCCTGGTACGACGCCCGTCCTGGGCGCCCCGGGTGGCGTTCCGGCGCCTGCTGAACCTGGACGTCACCTGCGCATGAACGAAACCGGCGACACCCTCCTCGCCCGCCCGTACAAGACCGTGGCCGTCGACCAGGACGGCCCGGTGCTCCACGTACGCCTCAACCCCTCCCGGCAGGACGACACGCTCGGCGTCGCCGTCCTGGACGACCTCATCGCCGTACTCGACGACCTCCACGAACGGCCCGACATCCGCGTTCTGGTGCTGTCCTCCGAGGGGGACGACTTCTGCCTGGGAGCCGACCGCACCGAATACGAGACGGCGCTGGCCACGGACCCGACCGGCGCCGCGCTGCGGCGGATCACGGACCGGGCCCACCGGCTGTGCAACGCCCTGGAGACCACCCACGCGATCACCATCGCCCGCCTCCACGGCAAGGTGATCGGTGCCGGTCTCGCCCTCGCCGCCTTCTGCGACCTGCGGGCAGCCGCCGACACCTGCCGCTTCCGGATGCCGGAGGTGGGTCTCGGCCTCCCGCCGGCCTGGGGCGGAGCCATGGGCCGCCTGATCTCCGAGGCGGGCGTCGCCAGGATCCGCGAACTCATGCTGACCTGCGACCTGTTCGACGCGCCCACCGCCCACCGGCTCGGTCTGGTCCACGAGATCGCGCCCCTCGACCAACTGGACAAAAAAGTCGGCGCATGGACGCGGCCCCTGCTCAGGCGCTCGCCGGAAGCCCTCGTCCTGACCAAGCGCATGCTCGCCGGCTACGCACGCGCCGACCGCACGGCCGACGTGTCCCTTCTCGACTCCCACCTCCTGACCCCGTATCTCGTCCCGATCCGCAACCAGGGTCCGGCCGCCGGCTCAACCGCCGACTGAGCCCCCTCGAAGGGCCCGGCCGAAAGGCCTCACACCGCCGCGGGCGACGACCCGAGTTCGTCGCCCGCGGCGGTCGCGTGTGCGTACGGAGCGTGCCGGTGTCACGACGCCGTGAACGCCTTCACGCGCACCCCCGTGTCGCAGATGCGCACGGTCGTCTTCTTCCCGCCGCTGCCCGTGAACGCCGGGCTGAGGGGGCGGGCCTCGCCGGGCGGGACGACGTCGACGCCCGCGACGGCGTCACAGTCCTCGACGCTCGTGAAGGTGAGCGCGGCGGAAGCGGAATCACCGGGGGAGAGGCTGACCTTCGCCGCGTCGGCGGCCGATCCGGCCCAGTCGACCGGGAGTTCCATGCGGCCGCCCGTCCCGACGAACATGAGGGACGGGAAACCGCGCACCGTGCAGGAGCCGTTCCCCGTGTTGGTGATCACGACCGAGGCCCGGCCCTGCCCCGTGCTGACGGCCGTACCCTTCAGATCCTTCGTGCGGCAGTGGTCGGCCGCGGGGCTCGGCAGGGAGTCCGCTCCGAAGAGGACCCCGGCCGACGGGGACGCCGTACCGCCGCTGTCGGCCCCGCCCTTGGCGGACGTACCCGCCGTAGTACCCGACGAACTCGACGAGCCCGGCGAACGCGAAGCGGAACCGCTTCCCGGACGGTCCTCGGACCCGGGCGAAGACGAGGAGGAGGATGCCGACGAACACCCGGCCGCCCCGACGAGCAGCAGGACGGTGACGGCGATCGGTAGTCGGCGCATGGCTCCTGCCTGTGGTCGGACGACGCTGTTGAACGGGCGCTGTTGAACGGACAGTTTCGAACGGATTGACGGCCCGGGACCCGCAAGGGTGAGCGTATTGCATAGAATCCTCGCCGATCACGTTCACCGGCGCTGCGGAGCGCGCACCGCCATGGGGGGAAAGGTACGCGCGTGCAGTCGAGCGACGACGCCACGGGCACCGACGGGATACGTAGAAGGCGCTTTCTCGGCGCGGGGGCCCTCACGCTGGGAGCCGCGGGCGCGGTGGCGGGCGGACAGCTCCTGACCGGGAACGCCTCGGCCTCGGTGGGCGGTTCGACCGCACCGGCCGGTGCCGGCGCGTCGGTCTCCGGCACGGTCTTCAAACTGGGCGTCGCCTCCGGCGACCCGCTGCCCACCGCGATCGTGCTGTGGACCCGGGTGACTCCCGTCAACCAGGGCAACTCCGGCATCCTGCCGTCCAGTGTCCCGGTGACCTGGGAGCTGGCCTCGGACAGCGGCTTCACCAGCATCGTCAAGAGCGGCACGGCGACCGCGAGCAGCAGCCTCGCGCACAGCGTCCACGTCGATGTGACGGGCCTCAGTCCGGCGACCGACTACTGGTACCGGTTCAAGGCGCTCGGTCACACCTCCCGCACCGGCCGCACCCGCACGGCACCCGCCGCGGGCAGCACTCCCGAGAAGCTGCGGATCGCGCTCGCCTCCTGCCAGAACTGGCAGCACGGTTACTTCACCGCCTACCAGGACATGCGCGCCCAGAAGCCCGATCTCGTGCTGTTCGTCGGCGACTACATCTACGAGAGCTCCGCCTTCTCCTACCGGGTACGCCGCCACGAGGGCTCGGGAGCGCCCGTCACCCTCGCCCAGTACCGCTCCCGGCACGAGCAGTACAACACCGACCCGGACCTGCAGGCGATGCGCGCCGACGCCCCCTTCGTCGTCGTCTACGACGACCACGAGGTCGAGAACGACTGGGCGGGCGACGTGGCGAACGACCCGGCCGCCTGGCCCACCGACAAGTTCCTGGCCCGCAGGGCGGCCGCCTTCCAGGCCTTCTACGAGCACATGCCGATCCGCGCCGCGCAGAAGCCCAACGGCCCCGACGTCCTGATCTACCGCAAGCTCGACTTCGGCTCCCTGGCCCGGCTGCACGTCCTCGACACCCGCCAGTACCGCGACGACCAGGCGACCACGCAGGCCGGCGCCATGGAGACCGGCCGCGTCATCATGGGTGACACCCAGCGCGACTGGCTCGTCGACAGCATGCGCACCTCGGGCAAGCGATGGAACCTCGTCGCCTCCCAGGTGATGATGGCCGAGACCGACATCCTCGCCGGCGAGGGCAAGGAGTGGCTCTACGACGCGTGGGACGGCTACCAGGTCGAACGCAACGCCCTGCTCGCCCAGTTCAAGGACATCCGCAACCCCGTGGTGCTCTCCGGCGACCGCCACCGCACCATCGTCAGCGACCTCAAACTGGACTACTCCGACCCGGGCTCGACGGTCGTCGGCGCGGAGTTCGTCGGTACGTCCATCTCCAGCAACGGCGACGAGGACCTGCAGGCCTTCGCCGCCGAGTGGGCCCCCAAGCTGGCGGACAACCCGCACTGGAAGATCATCGACGCCCGCCGCGGCTATCTCCTGCTCGACATCACCCCGACCGGCATCGACGCCCAACTGCGCGCCGTCTCCACGGTGTTGACCAAGGACGGTACGACCAGCACGGCGGCGACCTTCCGGGTCGACGACGGCGTGCCCGGCGTCCACCGGGTCGACGCGCAGACGGAGGCACCGGCGAGCGAGACCGCGGACGCTTCCTCGAGCCCGACGGATCAGGCGAGTCCGACGGATCAGGTGGTTCCGACGGACACGACCGACTCGCCGGCGGGGAGCCCCGCCGGCACCTCCACCGGCACCTCCACCGAGGTGTCACCCACCGACGTGACGACCACCGCCTGACCCCCGGGAGAGAACGTGCTCACCCTTCGATCCCGGCGACGCGACGGGAACCACAGACACCGGCGCCCCGTCGCCGTCAGGGCGTCCCTGCTCGCCGGCTCCGCGGCCGTGCTCGTGGCCGGCGTGCTGACGGTGCTGCCCTCCGACGCGGACGCCAGCGGGCCGGCCCGCGGCGACTTCGACGGCGACGGCACCTCGGACCTCGTCTACCGCAATGTCGCGGGCCAGCTGTACATCAACACCGGTTCGGCCGAGACCATGGCCCTCGACGCCGACGTGTCCAAGGTCAAGGACGTCCTGACCCCGGGCGACCTCGACGGCGACGGCGTCCAGGACGTGCTCACCCTGAGCTCCAGCGGTGTCCTGTCCTTCCACTACGGCATCTACGCCCGTGTCCCCGGCGGTCTGGGCTCACGCAAAACCGTCGCCACCGGCTGGCAGGGCTACAACAAGATCGCCGCTCCGGGCGACATGAACGGCGACGGCAAAGTCGACCTGCTGGCCCGCACCCCGTCCGGAACTCTGTACTTCTATCCCGGCCTGGGCACCGGCGCCTTCGGCAGCCGCGTGAAGATCGGCACCGGCTGGCAGCAGTACGACGAACTGATCGGCGCCGGCGACCTGAACCGTGACGGCGTGGGCGACCTGCTGGCCCGTACCCCGGCCGGCGTCCTCTACCGGTACCTGGGCAAGAAGGGCGGCACCTTCAACGCCAAGGTCAAGGACTCCCGGACCGAGTGGGGGTCGTACAACCAGATCGTCGGCGGCGGCGACTGGGACGGCAACGGCAAGACCGACCTGCTGGCCCGGGACTACTCCGGCAACCTCTGGTTCTACGCGGGCAACGGCAACGGCACCTTCGCCACCCGCGCCGCCCGCAGCAAGGGCTGGGGCGCGGTGACACAGTTCGCGGGGGCGGGCGAGACCCCGCACTTCGGCAAGTACGGGATCATGGCCCGTACGGCGTCGGGCTCCGTCTACAGCTACCAGGTCACCGGCACCGGCAACCTGAGCGGCAAGCTGCTGATCGGTTCGTCCTGGCCGACGTCCTCCACGCGCCTCGCCTACGCCTCCTCCCTGCGCGACAGCGGCCTGGGCGACCTGGTCGTCCACTCCGTCAGCAGCGGCAAGCTGACCAACCCGGCGTTCTACGCCCTCACCGACCCGCTGATCGCCGCCGGCTCCACCACGTACAACCGGATCGTCGGCCCGGGTGACGTGACGGGCGACGGCAAGGGCGACCTGCTGGCCGTGACCAGCTCCGGCACGCTCTACCTCTACGCGGGCAACGGTTCCGGCACCTCCGTCGCCGGGCGGGTGAAGCTGGGCACCGGCTGGCAGCAGTACAACGCCCTGGTCGGCGGTGGCGACATCACCGGCGACGGCCGCGCCGACCTGCTGGCCCGCGACTCCTCCGGCGCCCTGTGGCGCTACGCGGGCACGGGCAGCGCGACCAAACCCTTCTCGGCCCGCGTCAAGATCGGCACCGGCTGGCAGCAGTACAAGAAGCTCTTCTCGCCGGGAGACGCCAACGGCGACGGCAAGGCCGACCTCATGGCCACCAACTCCTCCGGCGCCCTGTACTTCTACGCCGGCACCGGCACGGGCACCTTCAAGGGCCGCGTGACAAAGGCGACGAGCGGTTGGAGCACCTGGTCGGACCTGCTGTGACCCCGACCCCGCCGCCCCGTCCTGTGCGCGGCTGGCGCGGGTGTGCGCGACCGTCGCCTCTGACCTGCGTTTCAGGCGGTGGGGTGCCGTTCCGCCGGGCTGACGGCTTCCCTGGCCGCGAGGGAGGCGAGCAGGCGTAGGCCCTCTTCCGAGGGCGAACCGGGTTCGGCGGTGTAGATCGTCATGCTGAGCCCGACCGGCTCATGGTCCACATCGCCATCAACGAGAGCGACGCCGACCACGACGTCGTCCACTGGCTGACCCCCGTCACCGACGAGGAAATACACCACCGCCCCGGCCGCCGACTGACCCCGGCCCCGAAAATCTGTCACGGCGAAGCCAGGTCTTCGGGGCTGCGGGACTAGGGTTGGGGGTACCGGGCACCTGGCTTCGAGTTCCCTCCGACCCTCGTGCCGATTCCTTCGGACCCCCGAAACGAAAGGCGGCTATGCCCGCTGAGACCGCCCCCGTCGCCGGGAACCTCGACGACGAAGATTACCCCGCCTACACCATGGGGCGCGCCGCCGACGTTCTCGGCACCACCCCCGCCTTCCTGCGCGCCGTCGGGGAAACCGAGTTGATCGCTCCGCTGCGGTCGGAAGGCGGGCACCGCCGGTACTCCCGCCGCCAGCTGCGCACCGCCGCCCGCGCGCGCGAGCTCGTCGACCAGGGCACTCCCATCGAGGCCGCCTGCCGCATCGTCTCCCTCGAGGACCAGCTCGACGACGCCCTCCGGCGGAACCGGGAGTTGCGCGGCGAGCTGGACGAGGACGGCACGAATATCTAGTACGGCCGGAACAGAAATACGGGTCGCGGCAGCGGGAGAACAGCTGGACGCCCGCGAAAACCCACGACGTGTCCTCGCCCCGCCTGTGTTAGCGTGACTGCGGTTGCAGTTTTGGTTGCCAGAGACTTGTTTCTTTGCAGAGCTTTCCGGATCCTTCCGGAGGGGTGATCATCGCGGCGACTCGGATTCCGTAAAGTGCGGAATCCGGTACTGCCCCCAAAGGGAGATTCAATATGGCATCTGGCACCGTGAAGTGGTTCAACGCGGAAAAGGGCTTCGGCTTCATCGAGCAGGACGGTGGCGGCGCCGACGTGTTCGCCCACTACTCGAACATCGCCACCAGCGGCTTCCGCGAGCTTCAGGAAGGCCAGAAGGTTACCTTCGACGTCACGCAGGGCCAGAAGGGCCCGCAGGCCGAGAACATCGTTCCCGCCTGACACACGCGTCGCGTTCCATGTGATCGGGGCCCGCACTCTGAGTGCGGGCCCCGATTCATTGCATTTTCACAGCAACTCGTTCCTGCCCGGCCGAAGGGGTGACGGCGCCGTCCCCATCCGGGGCAAGGAGTGATATGGATCACCAAAAATCTGCCCACCGCACGCAACTGCGACCCGTGCCGTAGTCATCTGACTAGGAGTCGGGGCCCATAGGGGCTGGGCAGTGGAGAGAACGGGACAGGTCGTGGGACGGCGCACAAGTGGCATAGGGATCGCACTCGTCACGGTGGCGACGCTCGTCGGCGCGAGCGCCTGCGGCGCGGGCGGCAGTGACAAGGCGAGCGGCACCGACGCGAAGGCGGCGGGGAAGGCGAGCGCGAGTGCCTCGCCGACGCCGACGAAGCCCGCGGGCCCGCCGATGCTGCTGGACACCATCACCCCGCAGACGGGCACCACGGTCGGCGTGGCCATGCCGATCTCGGTGATCTTCACGAACCCGGTCGCGGAGAAGGCGCGGGCCACCGTCGAGAAGCACATGAAGGTCAGCGCCTCCGCGCCGGTGGCCGGCGCCTGGCACTGGATGGGCGACCGGCGCGCCGACTGGCGGCCCAAGACCTTCTGGCCCTCGGGCACGAAGGTGAAGATCGACGCCGACCTCAAGGGCGTCAGCAACGGCAACGGACGCTACGGCGTGCACGGCTACACGCACACCTTCACCATCGGCGACGACGTGCGCGCGGACGTCTCCGTCACCGGCCACACCATGAAGGTGACCCGCAACGGGAAGCTGGTGCGCACCCTCTCCATCAACGCGGGCAGCGCCCAGTATCCGACGTGGGACGGCACGATGGCCGTCATCGACAAGCAGCCGAAGGTCCACATGACCTCCTGCAGCGTCGGCATCAGCTGCGACAAGTCCAGCCCCAACTACTACGACCTGACGCTGCCCTGGGACATCCACCTGACCCAGTCCGGCACCTACGTGCACTACTCGACCGGCGACCCCTACCCGGGCAGCGGCAGCGCCCGCGGCTCGCACGGCTGCGTCCACCTGTCCATGTCGGACGCCAAGTGGTTCTACGGCCAGGTCAAGCAGGGCGACCCCGTCACCATCACCGGCTCGCCCCGCGGCAACGCCCCCGCCGACAACGGCTACGCCGACTTCAACCTCTCCTGGAGCCAGTGGCTCGCGGGCAGTGGGGCCGGGGAGCAGACGACCGCGACGCTGTGACCCGGCGCGCACACCGGTGACGGTCGCCATCGTGGCCGTCACCGGTACGCTGCTGCGTCGTGCGGGAGACACGCCTCGACACCGCCCGGATCCGGGCGGCCCGCCGGGTGATCGACCCGGTGTTCCTCGACACGCCGCTGTACCGCTGTGAGGCGCTGGAGGCGGACCTCGGTGCGCGGTGAGCGTCAAGCTGGAGACGGCGAACCCCGTCCGCTGCTTCAAGGCACGCGGCACCGAGGTGGTCGCGAGCCGGCTCGCCGAGCACGGTCCGCGGGCCGTGGTGTGCGCCAGCGCGGGCAATCTCGGTCAGGCGCTCGCCTGGTCCGGCCGCGGGCGGGGGCTCGACGTCACCGTCGTGGCGTCGCGCTTCGCGACCGTGGCCAAGCTCGATCGCATCCGCGCGCTGGGCGCCCGGCTGGAGCTGGTGGACGGCGACCACGAGTCGGCACGTGCGCGGGCGTCGGCCGTCGCGCGGCACGAGGGCATCCGGCTTCTCGAGGACAGCCTGGACATCGAGACCTGCGAGGGCGCGGCGACCATCGGCCTGGAACTCGTGGGCGCCGAGCCGTCGTTCGACGCCGTCCTGATCGCACTCGGCGGCGGGGCGCTCGCCACCGGTGTGGGGCACGTGGTCAAGGACCTGGCGCCCGGGACCGAGGTGATCTGCGTCCAGCCGCTGGGGGCGCCGGCGATGACCCGCTCCTGGCACAGCCGGCGCGTGGTCACCACCGACTCGACCGACACGATCGCCGACGGCGTCGCGGGCCGGTATCCCATCCCATCCGTCGTGGACGACCTCCTCCTGGTCGCCGACGACGCCCTCCTCGTCAAGGAGGCGTCGATCGTCGCCGGCATGCGGATGCTCCTCCACCACGCCGGCCTCGTCGTCGAACCGTCGGCGGCGCTCGGCGTCGCGGCGATCCTGGAGAACCGCGACCGCTTCGCCGGCCGGCACGTGGTGACCGTCATCTGCGGCAGCAACGTCGACATGGACGCGTACCACCGCTGGGTCGCCACGGCTTCACCCTGACATCGCGTCGACGTCGGCCGTCGTCTCGGCGGGAGCGGATCAGGCGCCTGTGGCAGGGGGAGTGGGCCTGCGCAGCAGCCACTGGCCGAAGGTCCGGCGAGGGGGCCGTACCACCACGCGGCCGTGCGCCTTCTGACCGACCAGCTCCACACGCAGGACGACCGGAGTCTCCGGTTCCGCCGGGGCCCGGCGGTACTTGAGCTTGCTGTGGACCAGCCGCAGGCCGTCCGTGTCGATGACGACGCCCGGCCTCGTGATCAGCGTCAGGGTCTTCCCCGCCGTCTCCAGGTCGATCCGCAAGGTGTCGTGCGTGATCACGGCCTCGGTGAAGTCGAGCGTCACATCGCACCAGTACACCGCGAGTTCCATTCTCCGCGGTACCACCCAGCGCCCCACCCGTTCGATCGCGCCGCTGTGCACCTGCTCGATGCGGACCACGTCCTTGGCGTCCGCCTCGGCCGACACGTTCGGCAGGTCGGCGGTGAGCGCGGACAGTTCGCCCAGGGTCCGTGCCGACAGGGCGACCTCCAGCCGCTCGTCCAACTCGTCCGAGGTCAGCAGGCCGTCCCCGGCCGCGATGCGCAGCACGTCCACCACGCGGTCCCGGTCCGCGTGGGAGGCTCGCAGCTCGGGCGGCGACCCGAGGTCGGCGCCCTTGGGGGTGGGCGACATCTCTCCCGACATGCTTCCGTCCTGGTCCTGTCGAACGTCATCCGACGTCTTGGTGCGACGCGAGCAGCGACGCGACGAGAAGACTAACGCTATATCGCGACATGGACCCCGGCCGGGTGCCGCCCCGGAAGGGCGGTGGCCGGTGGTGACTCACGACGTACGACATCCATCATGCCGAGGCGTGGACGGGACAACAACCGGGCCTCATGGGCCAGTTGCTCAGGGCCCGGGACATGCTCAGTCGAGGACCGCGGTCGCCTCGATCTCGACCAGGTGCTCGGGGACGTCCAGTGCCGCGACCCCGATCAGCGTGGTCGGCGGGACCGGAGTGACCCCGAGCCTCGCGGTGGCCCGCGAGATGCCGTCCAGGAGCTCGGGCATCTTGTCGGGGTTCCAGTCGACGACGTAGAAGGTCAGTTTCGCCACGTCGTCGAAGGAGCCGCCGGCCTCGGCCAGGGCGGTGGCGACATTCAGGTAGCACCGCTCGACCTGCGCGGCGAGGTCCCCCTTGCCGACGGTCGTCCCGTCGGCGTCCCAGGCGACCTGCCCGGCTACGAAGACCAGCCGCGAACCGGAGGCGATCGCCACCTGACGGTAGACGTCGATCTTCGGCAGTCCTTCGGGATTCCTGAGAGTGATGGCCATGCTGTCCGCCTTTCCTGTCAGACCTCGTGGTCTCTTTCGGTTACTCGACAACCGTAGGAGAGTGAGGGCTGACGTGGAAGAACGCACTTTTCGGTGACTGGGTAACCGGACGGTGACCACCGTGGTGGTCGGCGCTCGCGATGGTCGCGGCTGTGTATGTGTCCTGTGCACGGGTAGCCGAAAGAGCGGCAATCGGTCACGAGTGGTGAACAACGAAAGAGCTCCACATGGTCATCCCGCTGATGAAGCAGGCGGAGGATGAGCCGGGCGGGAACGAGCACGCCACGCTGCGTTACGCCGCAGCCTGGGGCCCGACCACGCCCCGCTCCGCCCAGGCACGCCGCGACCTGCGCGCCGTCCTCGCCCACGCCCCGAGCGCCGGCCGCGCACCCCTTTCCGCGTCCCGGGCCATGGACGCCGAACTCGTCGTCAGCGAACTCGTCACCAACGTCCTGCGGCACGCCCCCGGCCCCTGCGCGCTCACGGTGCGGCTGACCGGCACCCATCTGGCCATCAGCCTGTACGACACCTCGCCCCAGGCTCCGACGGTCAGACCTCCCGACCGCGGCCGCGTCGGCGGACACGGACTGCACCTGGTGCGCTCGGTCAGCGACGAGGTCGTCGTCACTCCCCGCGGCAGGGGCAAGGAGATCACCGCCCATCTGCGGCTGGTCACGGGCGACGAACTCGGCACGGCCGACCGGACGGTGTTGTCCTCGTCCCTCTCTGGCCGGACCCGGCGGACCTCGTGATCAGTGGCTCGCCGGTGAGGTGGGCCGGGCCGGCTGCCGGTCGCCGGCGGCGGTCCTCGGGAGGCGAGCCGCTGCGGCCAGGCCGATGAGGGCCGTGATGGCGAGGGTGATCATCGCGGCGGCGTAGGCGCCCTTGGTGAGGCCGGAGACCAGGATCGTGCCGGCGATGGCGGTGCCGAAGGAGGAGCCGAGGTTGGAGACACTGCGGGACAGGCCCGAGATCTCGCCCTGCCGGTCCTCGGGGAAGCTGGACTGGACGACGTTGACCGAGGGGGTCAGCATCCCGCCGAGGCCCAGCCCGATGAGGAGCAGTCCGGGGACGTAGGCCCAGGCGGTGGTGTACGCGGCGGCCAGCGCGACCAGCAGGGCCACACCGGCTATGGCGACGACGAAGCCGGCCATGATCAGGGTGCGCTGGGGGCGCAGCTTCGCGAGTCGTGCGGCGGACAGCGACGACACGAGCAGCCCGAGAGTGGCGGCGGTGAAGATGACACCGGTCTCGATGGCGTTGTAGTGGCGTACGACCTGGAGGTACGCGGCGACCGTGAACGAGGTTCCCATCAGCAGGAGCCACTGCGTGTTCTGGGTGACCAGGCCCAGGTTGGAGGTGCGGTCGCGGAAGAGGGTGAGGGACAGCAGCGGCTGACCGCCGGACCGTTCGCTGGCGCCCACCCGGCGGAAGAACCAGAGCAGGACCAGGGCGCCCAGGACGAGCAGGCCGATCATCAGCCAGAGGTTGTTGTCGGCGGCCAGGATGCCCATGACGACCAGGACGAGACCGAGGGCGGACAGGACCGCCCCACCGGTGTCGAAGGAACGGGTCGGGTCGGGCGGCAGAGGGTCCTCCAGGCGCCGCCCCAGCGTCACGATCACCGCGATGACGAGGGCCTGGAAGACGAAGGCGGCACGCCAGCTGATCCACTCGGTGATCAGCCCGCCGATCAGCGGGCCGGCGGCCGCGCCGATGCCGCCCAGCGCCATGACGATGCCGAACGCCCGTGCCCTGGACGTCAGGTCCGGATGCAGGAGCGTCGTGAGGATGTACACGGGCGGGATGAGCAGGGCCGTACCGACGCCCTGGAAGATGGAGTTGCCGAGGATCAGCACGCCGAGGCCGGGAGCGGCCGCGCTGAGCAGCGACCCGACGGCGTAGACGACCAGGCCGGCCAGGAAGCAGCGCTTTCGGCCATAGCGGTCGGTCAGCTTGCCGCCGGGGATCATCAGTGCCGCCATGACCAGCAGGAAGACGGTGATGGCGACCTGCACGCCCTGCACGCTGGTGTCCAGGTCCTCGCTGATGTCGTTGATCATCACGTTCATGTTGGAGCCGGCGAAGCTGCAGATGAACTGCGCGAGGGCGAGGGCGGCGAGCACCTTGCTGTGCCCCGGAGACCGGGCCGCCGCGGCCGTCTCAGCCACCGGTGCCGCCCCCGCCCGCCTCCGCGTGGGGCACCGTGAGGCCATGGGTGACGGGGTGGCCGCTGTCACCGTGACGCAGGCCGGTTTGGGCCTTCTCGAGTTCCTCGTCGAGTGCCATGGCCGCGGTGACCAGGGCGAGGTGGGTGAACGCCTGCGGGAAGTTGCCGAGTTGCTCGCCCGAGGGTCCGATCTCCTCCGCGAACAGGCCGACGTGGTTGGCGTAGGTCAGCATCTTGTCGAAGGCGTACCGGGCCTGGTTGAGCCTGCCGCTGCGGGCGAGTGCCTCGACGTAGAAGAAGCTGCACAGGTTGAAGGTGCCCTCCGAACCGCGCAGGCCGTCGGGGGAGGCCGCCGGGTCGTACCGGTAGACCAGGCTGTCGCTGACGAGTTCCTCGTCCATGGCGTCGAGGGTGCTGAGCCAGTCCGGGTCGTGGGGCGAGACGAAGCCGACCCTCGGCATCAGCAGCAGTGAGGCGTCCAGCACGTCGGTGTCGTAGTGCTGCACGAAGGCCTGGCGTTTGTCGTGCCAGCCGTGTTCGACGATCTGCCGGAAGACGGCGTCCCGTGCGCGGGTCCAGCGGGCGGTGTCGGCGGGACGGGAGAACTCGGCGGCGGCGCGGACGCCGCGGTCGAACGCCACCCAGGTCATCAGCCGGCTGTAGGTGAAGTCCTGCCGTCCGCCACGGGTCTCCCAGATCCCCTCGTCGGGCTGGTCCCAGTGCTCGGCGAGCCAGTCCAGGACCTCGCTCAGCGCGTGCCAGCCGCGGATCGCGCCGATGTCCCCGCCGACGATCAGCGCGTCGGATGCCTCGCCGTAGATGTCGAGCTGGAGCTGGTCGGCCGCCGCGTTGCCGGCTCGCACCGGCCGGGAGCCCAGGTAGCCCTCCAGATGGTCGAGGGTCTCCTCGGTCAGCTGGGGGTCGCCGTCGATCCGGTACATGATCTGCAGCGGGTCGCCCGAGCTCAGGTCCCTGGTCTCGATGCGCTCGCGCAGCCAGCGGCGGAACGCGTACGCCTCGTCCTCGAAGCCCAGGTCGATGAGCGCGCGGACGGACAGCGACGCGTCACGGATCCAGGTGTAGCGGTAGTCCCAGTTGCGCTCACCGCCGATCTGCTCGGGCAGTCCCATGGTGGCGGCGGCGATGGGGGCGCCGGTCGGCGCGTACGTCAGCAGCTTGAGCGTGATCGCCGAGCGGTTCACGATGTCCTGCCAGCGGCCCCGGTAGGTGCACGAGCGCAACCACGACAGCCAGAAGGAGCGGCACGTCTCCATGGCGTCCGCGACCCCCTCCAGCGTGGGCGCGGGCGGAGCGGAGGACCCGCCGGGCGCGCTGGTGAGCACCACGGCGGCGGCCTGCCCGGCGAGCAGGGTGAAGCGGGCGCCGACGTCGTCGCCGTCCTCGTGGAGGGCGATGCCGGCGGTGGACTGCAGATGCAGGTCCGCGCCCGGGCCGTGGAAGACCGCCGCGTGCTCGTCGGTGAGGGAGAGGGTGTGCGTGCCGCGGCCGTAGTCGAACCGCGGCCGGCAGGTGAGGGCGAAGGGCAGCCGGCCCCGGACGACCCGGACCACCCGCACCAGCTGGTGCGCGTCGGTCGGTGCCTTGGACGGGTCGGGCACCATGAAGTCGGCGACCTCGCCCACTCCGTCGGGCGCCATGAAGCGGGTGACCAGGATGGCCGTGTCGGACAGGTACAGCTGTCGTACGGTCATGGCGTTCCCGTCCGGGAACTCCGCGGCCAGTCGGCAGTGGCCGCCGCGTTCGCCGTCCAGGAGGGAGGCGAAGACGCTGGGCGAGTCGAAGCGGGGCGTGCACCACCAGTCGATGGTTCCGCCGGACGACACCAGGGCGGCGGTCTGGAGGTCGCCGACCATGCCGTGTTCCGCGATGGGCGGGTACCGGTTCACGTGATCCCCCTGCCGGGTCCGGGACACCGTGGCGGCAGGGCGGTCCGCCGCCACAGATCTGTGCACGACAAGTCTTCGGCCGGGCCAGGCCGGGGACATCACCCACCGCGGGTGAAAGCGGGCCGTAACCCGGTGGTGTGATGACCTCAAGGAGATTTCACCGGTATGCGGAATGTGGTGTTGCGGCGGGGGTAGGTGGGGTGGGCAAACGGCGCTTCGGACGTGAGGCGGACTCTGTATGGACCTGCCTGGGCAGAACGAGGAGGGTCCGCAACCCCTGCTGGAGCGCCGGATCTCCGCCGCCGTCGCCTTCGAGGGTCACGAAGCGATCGCCGAGGCCCGTGACCTGGCCCGTTCCTTCCTCATCGACCTCCAGGACGTGCACGGACTGACGGTCTCCCCGCGCGCGGTCGGCGCCGTCCAGCTCGTGGTGAGCGAGCTGGTGACCAACGCCCACAAGTACGCGCCGGGCCCGTGCCTGCTGACGCTGGAGCTCGGTGAGGGGGCGGTGGAGGTGACGGTGTGGGACAGCGAACCGCAGCTGCCGCTCGTGCAGGCCATGGATCCGGGACGGGTCGGCCAGCACGGGCTGGAGATCGTGACCGCCCTGTGCCGCAGCCTCGAGATGCACCGCGAGCCCGTGGGCAAGCGGATCATGGCGGCCGTGCTGCTGACCGAGAACGCCGTGGGCGACGTGGCCGGCGATCAGGTCGGCTGACCTGACCTCGCGTCACTCCTGCCCGGCCGCACCGGGGAAGTCCGGTGGCGCCTGCGGGTCGTGGGCGCGAAAAGAGGACGGCATGCTCGACGCCCAATGACCCTGCCGCCCATCGCGGTGTTCTCCGGGATGAAGTCCTGGGAGACATCGACTACGTCGAAGTCGCCCCGGTCAACGGCTGAGCCGACGGAGCGAGTCGGTCGGGAAGGGCTGCTCAACCTCCCCAGGTCACAGCCCTTCCCGACCGCCAGGCGCACGTCTACCCCCACCTCTCGGGGCTACACCCGCCTCTTCCGGCGCCGGCGTTCGTACAGCGTCGGCCACAGCCGGCCGACGGACGCGATCGGGACGCCGGCCCCGAACCCCGCGAGGCACAGCGGCAGCGCGGTGACGGCGTTTACGCCCACGGGAGTACGCGAGATGACGACCCCCGGCGGATGATCCCCGTCCCCGACCGGGCGATGCTGTGGGGCGGAGGTCAGGGAGAGAAGGGAAGCGTCCGTGGATGTCGAACCCCGGCCGGTGGATACCGAGGCCGCAGGGAGCACGCCCGCGCGGGGCCCGTCGCGGCTGGGGCGGTGGCTGCGGCGCGCGGTGTTCGTCTGGACGGTGCTGCTGGCCGTCGTCACCACGGTCTCGCTGGTGTTCAACGCGTTCACGGCGGGGCGGGCGGCCCCTCCGAAGGGGCTGCGCTATGTGCAGGCGGGCGATGTCCGCACCCGGTACCGGACCTGGGGCACGACCGGTTCGCCCGTCGTCCTCGTCCACGGCGCGTTCGAGCAGGCGGACACCTGGTCCCGCCTCGCCCCGCTGCTGGCCCGCGATCATCGCGTGTACGCGCTGGATCTGACCGGGGACGGCTACAGCCGGCGTCGTGGCCCCTACACCGTCGACCACTTCACCCGCCAGCTGTTGGGCTTCCTGACCGCCCTGCACCTGGGCGGCCCGGGGCAACGCCCTCTGCTGGTGGGCCACTCCAGCGGGGCCGCGGTGGTCACGCAGGCGGCCCTGCGCGCCCCGGGCCGGCTGGCCGGCGTGATGCTGCTCGACGGGGACGCCCGGGACACCGGCGCGGGTCCGCCGTCGGCCTTCAAGTACCTGCTGATCGACCCCTACCGCACCAGCCTGCTGCGCCTCGGCCTCGGCATGGACTGGCTGATCCGTTCGTTCTACGACGCCCAGTGCGGGCCGGCCTGTCCGCGGCTGGACGCGGCCGGGGTGGACGAGTGGCGGCGGCCGTTGCGGGTGGCGGGGGCGGAGACCGCGCTGTGGGACATGCTCGGCGAGGGTGTGCCGGGCCTGCCCGCGGATCAGGTGGCCCGTCTGGCCGCCGTGCACATCCCCAAGTCCGTCGTCTTCGGTGCCCAGGACGACGTGTTCAGCAAGCAGAGCCCGTGGCAGACCGCCCGGCGCGTCGGCGCACCCCCGCCCACCCTGATCCCCGGGGCCCGCCACCTCACCATGATCTCCAGCCCTCGCCAGGTCGCGGCGGCCGTGGAAGCCCTCGCACACCCCCGCGCCGCCGCGCACTAGCGTGCTGGGCCGGCCTTCGACCCGGTCTGCCGTCCTGCCTCAGCGTGCGGTCCCGGAGGCGTCCTTCAGTCGGACCGCGCACTCCAGCAACAGCGCGTGGACGAAGGCCTGGGGCAGGTTGCCGCGCAGCTGGCGTTGTCGTACGTCGTATTCCTCCGCGAACAGCCCGGACGGGCCGCACGCCGCCCGGGTGCGTTCGAACCAGCGCAGGGCGCCGTCCCGGTCGCCGAGATGATGGGTGGCCAGCGCCATGGTGAACCCGCACAGCAGGAAGGCCCCTTCGGCCTCGCCGAGCGGGATGCCGGGGTGGTCGAAGCGGTACAGGTATCCGTCCTCGGCCAGGCCCTCCTCGACGAAGGCGCGGGTGATCGCGTTGCTGGGGTCGTCGGCCGGCGGGCAGCCGCGGGCCAGGGGGAGCAGCAGGGCCGCTTCGGGGCCGTCGTCGTCCGCCGCCCGGCTCCAGCGTCCGTCGGGGCGCAGACAGCGGCGGCGGGTCTCGGCGTAGACGACGTCGGCGGTCTCGGCGCAGCGCCGGCCGACCGGCCCGGGCATGACCTCCGCGATGCGGCGCAGCCCGCACACCACGCTCAGCCGGGAGTGGGTCCACCAGCGGTCCTCCAGCTCCCACAGGCTGGCGTCGGGCCGCTTCCAGTGCGCCTGAACGGCGTCCAGCGCCACCTCCACCGCGCGCTCGGTGTCCCGGTCGAGCCGGTCGAGGCGGGCCGCGGCGGCGAACAGCTGGAGCGCCTCGCCGAAGGTGTCGAGCTGGAACTGGGTGGCCGCCTGGTTCCCGACGCGGTCGCTGCCGCCCGGATAGCCGGGCAGCGGCAGTCGGCGCTCCCTGGGCACCCGATGGCCGTCCACGGTGTAGGCCGGGTGGACGCCGTCGCCGTCGGCGAGGACGCGCTCGGTGGTGAACCGTACGGCGCCGTCGAAGAGGGGATGGGGCCCGTGGGCCGCGACGGCCAGGCCGGCGTAGCACTGGTCGCGCAGCCAGGCGAAGCGGTAGTCGTAGTTGCGGCCGGTGTTCGCCCGCTCCGGCAGCGACGTGGTCGCCGCGGCGACCATGCCGCCCGCCGCACTGGTCAGGCCGCGCAGCACGGCATAGGCGTGGCGGGCGTCGCGGGGTGCGACCAGGGCGGAGCAGTCCGGGATCGCGCGGCGCCACTCCTCCTCCGTACGGCGCCACAGCTCACCTGGATCCAGGGCGCCTTCGGTGTCCGCGGTGGTATCCGTGGTGGCGAGTTCCAGGACGAGGTCGTGCTCCTCGCCCTCGCTCAGCCGGAACTCCCCGCGCAGTCCCGACTCGGGGTCCCAGGACGCCCGGTGCGCGCCGAGGAGCCGCAGCCGCAGATCGCCCGCCCGGGCCGCCCACGTCCGCCCGTCGAGGCGCGGTTCCCGCATCCGCTCCGTACCGAAGCCGGGGCGGGGGTCGAGGGCCAGCCGCAGCCGTGCCCGGCCCTGTTCGACGCGCATCCGGCGCAGCAGCACCAGCCGGTCCGCGGACGTCGGCAGGGCCAGCGCGTCGCGGCACTCGATCACGCTGTCCGCACTCACCCAGCGGCTGACCCGGATGAGGCTGCCGTCCTCGTAGTAGCCGCCCCACACCCGCCACCGCTCCACGGGCTCGACCGCGAAGTAGCCGTTGCCGCCGATGAGGGAGGAGAAGACGGCGTCGCTGTGCCAGCGTGGCGCGCACATCCAGACGATCCGTCCGTGCGGATCCACCAGCGCCCCCCGCTCGCCGTCGGCGAGGAGGGCGTACTCGCGCAGGACCCACGGGGGGCAGATGTCCTTGTCCTCTGGCATACCGTCTCTGTCGTTCATGGAACCGGGTCTTTCCGGGCGGACGGGCCGCGAGCCGGCCCGTGCGGGACAGCCGAGCGCCGAGGGCAGCCCCGCCCGGTGCGCGCAACGGGCCTCCCAGGAAGAACCGCGGCCGCGCGTCCTCGTGCACCCAGCGATACGCGCCATCGCGGCAGGCCCGCTGCGCCACCGGGCAAGGCTGCCAGGACGAGGAGTGACCCGACTTCCCCGGCTTGAAACCCCCTGCCGTCACTCTCCCCGACTTCGGCACCGAGTGCCGTGCTCGGCGAGCGGACCCACCCGCGGTCCCGCCTCCCGGCAGTCGTTGACGAGGCCGGGCAGCGCGCCGAGCGCCGAACGCCACGCCCCGGCGGCCGAGACCCGGTCGGAGTCGTGCAGCAGCACGGTGCCCCAGCCGCGCAGATCCGCCCCGATCAGCGCCCGTACGGAGGCGGCCGTGGCGTCCGCCGTCCCGTCCCTGCCCCAGGCCGACCACAGCACGAGCCGCAGCCCGGCCCGCCGGGCGGGGATCCAGCGGCCCGAGGTGAGGATGCCGTACGGCGGCCGGTTGTCTCCACCACGGGCGGCGCCCTGATCCACCCGTGGACCTGTGATCCCGCGAGCGCCCTCGCCACCAAGAAGAACCAGATCTGGCGCCTCTCGGCATCACCGGCTGAGGGCCGCCCGGACGACGACCTGCGCGGCAGGCACCCCCGACGGGGCGCCTGCCGCGCACCCGCTCAGCTCTCCGCCGAAGCGGACCGCCGCCTGACCAGCCACCAGGCTCCGCCGCCGAGGGCGACCACGGCCACGGCGACACCGGCGACGAGCGGGACCGTCGAGGAGTCCTCGTCCCGCTCCGCCGCCTCCTCGGACGCGGCCGGCGTCGCGTCCGACGGTGCTGATGCGGCGGCCGACGGGGTCGGGCTGCTCGGTGCCGAAGCGGTGACGGCGGGCTTGGCGCCGGGTGCCGCCGCCGTCAACTTCAGGACCGGAGCGGGCTGTTCGGGCTCGGGGCCGCCGTCGGGCAGCTCGATCCAGCGGGAGATCTCGCCGTCGCTGTAGGTCTCGACGGTCTTGAAGGCGATCTCCTTCGCGTCCGGCAGCTGCCTGACCTTGATGCTGTGCTCGGCGTCGACGCCCGCCTTCAGCGCGGGACCGCCGAGCGTGTAGCCGTCACCGGTGGGCTTGAGCTTCCAACCCTTGGGGGCCGCGTCGAGCTTCACGTCACCGGGGGCGATGCCCTCGGGCAGGACGACGCGCAGCTGGGTGAAGCCCGCGCTGTCGGACTCCGCCTCCGAGACGAAGCTGAGGGTGACGTTCTCGGCGAGGGCCCGCGGGGTGTCGGCCTCGACCTCCGCATGGGCGAGGGCCGGACCGGCCAACGCGAGCGTGGCCGTCAGCGCGAGGGCGCCGGCGAACGTGACGCGGCATGCCGTACGGGCACGGTGGTACGTGGACATGGGGAACTCCTTGCTGATGGAACCGGGCGGGCCGAGGCCCGGGCCCGGTGAGGACGGTGCGGGACGGCGGGCGTCCCGGAGGTCCTCTGCGTACCAGCGCGTGTTCCAAGGTGTACGTCCATACGGGCGGGGGGAGTTCGAGGCAGCCGGCCGGCCGTGGTGCCGAGGGCTCGTACGGGGCGGCCGTACGGAGCGGGAGCAGCAGCCGTGCCATGAGGGCGGCCACGGCCCGGCGCAGCGGGCGGGTGGCGGCCAGCGCCGCCGCCATCGCCGTGTCCGCGCGGTACAGCAGCCACCCGGCCGCCAGAGCGGCGGCCGTGTGCGCGGTCGTCATCGCGGCGGAGCTGTGATGCCAGGCGTGTCCGTCACCTACCGGCATGGCCGGGTGCCCGCCGCCGTGGTGGCCCGTGCCGCCCGCCCAGGTCAGCGTGAGATGGAGGGAGCCCTGGGCGGTGAGCGTGCACCCGGTGACCGCGGCCAGGGTCAGGCGGCGCCCGGCGACCGGCCACAGCAGGGCGAACTGCGCGAGGGCGAAGGCGGCCACCGGACGCCAGGGCACCGCGCCCTCCGCGACCGCGTGATGGCCGAGGGCCGCGAGCACACTGCCGACGAGCGCGAACAGCCCGGCCCGCAGGCACGCCATCGCGCGGCTCGGCCGCCCGCCCGCGCACCGGCCGCCACGCGGAGCCGCGCCTGCCATCACCTCGTCGTATACGGCGAGGTGGGGCGCGGTGTTCACGGGTTCGCGCCCGCTCATGGAAACCGATCCCATCCCCACCGAGGCACCCCCCATCCCCCCAGGTCAGCGACATCTTAACGATGATGACAACGGTCACCGGTGCAGCCTTTGGCGATTCACTCGACCATGCGTTTCACTGCGGCGTGGACACCCGCCGCGAGGGGGAAGGCGTACGACATGAGCGATCACGGCCACGGCCACGGACCGGGGCACGACCACGGGGCCGACGGACACGGTCACGGCGGGCACTCCCACGGTGTGTCGGCGGAGGCGGACCGCCGCTGGCTGGGCATGGCCCTGACCCTGATCACGGCCTTCATGGCGGTCGAGGTCGTCGTCGGCGTCATCGCCGGCTCCCTGGCCCTGATCTCGGACGCGGCGCACATGCTCACCGACGCCGCCTCCATCGTGCTCGCGCTGATCGCGATGCGCCTCGCCGCCCGCCCCGCCCGCGGCGGCTACACCTACGGCCTCAAGCGCGCCGAGATCCTCTCCGCCCAGGCCAACGGCCTGACCCTGCTCCTGCTGGGCGCCTGGCTGGCGTACGAGGCGGTACGACGGCTGATCAGCCCGCCCGAGGTCGAGGGCGGCCTGATGCTCGCCACCGCCCTCACCGGCATCGCCGTGAACGTGGTCGCCACCTGGTGCATCTCCCGGGCCAACCGCAGCTCCCTCAACGTGGAGGGCGCCTACCAGCACATTCTCAACGACCTGTTCGCCTTCGTCGGCACCGCCGTCGCCGCCCTGATCGTCGTCCTGACCGGCTTCGACCGCGCCGACCCCATCGCCACCCTCGTGGTGGTCGCCCTCATGGTGAAGGCCGGCTACGGGCTGCTGCGCGAGTCCGGCCGCATCTTCCTGGAGGCGGCGCCCGCCGATATGGACCCGGACGCCGTGGGCGACCAGCTCGTCGCCCAGCGGGCCGTCGTCGAGGTGCACGACCTGCACGTCTGGCAGATCACCTCCGGCCAGTCCGCGCTCTCCGCGCACGTCCTGGTCGAACCCGGCGGCGACTGCCACGCCGTCCGCCGTGATCTGGAGGACCTGCTGCGCCACGACTACGGCATCACCCACACCACGCTCCAGGTCGACCACCTCGGCGAGGGGGCCCGAGCCGGCACCCTGCTGCAGATCACCACCCCCACGGCGGACGCCCCCGACCACTGCGACGACGCCCACGGCCCGGTCCACCGCCCGGGCCCGCACGACCACTGATCCGGGACACGGGCCGTGAGGGGCGGAGCCACGGGGCCGGCTTGACCGTCTTCATCGTGCCGCGCCGAGGAGGTTCTGGAGCTGCGGCGGCTGTTCGGCACCCCCGACGCGCTCGGGCTGCTGGTGCTGCAGGCCCAGTTGCCCGCACCGGTCAAGGGCCCGTGCGGCGGCTGTCGGCGTGGATGCCGGTCGGCATCCTTCTGATCCTCGCCGTGACCGCCCTGCACGGCTCGATGACCAAGGACGAGCGGGGCGTTGGTACGCCCCGCTCGCCGTCTGTGTCACCGTCGCCGTGCACCTGGCCTTCGGCCGCCGCACGATCCTCAGCGTCGGTATCGGCACGGGCGTGTACGTCGTCCTGCTGAACGCCCTGTGACTCGGTCGGCTCAGCCCTTGTTGGCGCCGAGGGTGAGGCCGCTGACGAACTGGCGTTGCAGGACGAAGTAGACGATCAGGGTGGGGATCGCGGTGAGG
>NZ_JAKWBE010000010.1 GCF_022513565.1 Streptomyces gilvus
CCCCCCACCCCCCCCCCCCCCCCCCCCCCCCCCCCCCCCCCCCAAACCCCCCCCCCCCCCCCCCCCACCCCCCCCCCCCCCCCCCCCCCCCCCCCCCCCCCCCCCCCCCCCCCGCCGCGGCACCGACCCCCAACCCACCGGATGCGCAACGCAAGCCCCCACCGAACCCGCACGGGCCGCCGCAGGCATCGCCCGCACCCCCACCCCGTACCCTTGAGCCCGTGCAGGAACGACACGACGCCCCCCTCGCCCCGCTCACCACCTTCCGCCTCGGCGGCCCGGCCAAGCGCCTGATCACCGCCACCACCGACGCCGAAGTGATCACAGCGGTCCGCGAGGCCGACGCCACCCACACCCCCCTCCTGCTGATCGGCGGCGGCTCCAATCTCGTCATCGCCGACAAGGGCTTCGACGGCACCGCCCTCCGCATCGCCATCAGCGGCTACGAACTGCACGGCACGACCCTCGAACTCGCCGCCGGCGAGGTGTGGACCGACGCAGTCGCCCGCACCGTCGAGGCCGGCCTGGCCGGCATCGAGTGCCTCGCCGGCATCCCGGGCTCCGCCGGCGCGACCCCCATCCAGAACGTCGGCGCCTACGGCCAGGAGGTCTCCTCCACCATCACGGAGGTCATCGCCTACGACCGCCGCACCGCCGAAACGGTGACCCTCACCAACGAGGAGTGCGCCTTCTCGTACCGCCACAGCCGCTTCAAGGCCGACCCCGAGCGCTACGTCGTCCTGCGCGTCCGCTTCCAGCTCGAAGACGCCGACGGCCTCTCGGCACCGATCAAGTACGCCGAAACAGCCCGCGCCCTGGGCGTGGAGCCCGGCGACCGCGTCCCCCTGGCGGACGCCCGCGACACCGTACTGAAGCTGCGCGCCGGCAAGGGGATGGTCCTGGACCCCGAGGACCACGACACCTGGTCGGCCGGCTCCTTCTTCACCAACCCGATCCTCACCCGCGACCAGTTCGCCGAGTTCCACGCGCGCGTGCGCGCCCACTTGGGCGAGGGCGTCGAACCGCCCGCCTACCCGGCGGGAGAGGGCCACACCAAGACCTCCGCGGCCTGGCTGATCGACAAGGCGGGCTTCACCAAGGGCTACGGCACCGGCCCGGCCCGCATCTCCACCAAGCACACGCTGGCCCTGACGAACCGGGGCAACGCGACGACCGAGGACCTCCTGAGCCTGGCCCGCGAGGTCGTGGCCGGCGTCCACGACACCTTCGGCATCACGCTGGTCAACGAGCCCGTGACAGTGAACGTCAGCTTGCGCTGAGCCAGTCGTCCACCCCCGTCAGCAGCCGCGCCTTCACGGCCTCCGGCGCCGCCGAAGCGCGTACCGACTGCCGCGCCAGTTCCGCCAACTCCTCGTCCGTGAAGCCGTGATGGCGCCGCGCGATCTCGTACTGCGCGGCCAGCCGGGAACCGAACAGCAGCGGGTCGTCGGCGCCCAGCGCCATCGGCACACCGGCCTCGAAGAAGGTCCTCAGGGGCACGTCTTCAGGCTTCTCGTACACCCCCAGAGCGACGTTCGAGGCAGGGCACACCTCGCACGTCACCCCCCGCTCCGCCAGCCGCTTCAGCAGCCGCGGATCCTCCGCCGCCCGCACCCCGTGGCCGATCCGGTCGGCGTCCAGGTCGTCGAGGCAGTCCCGCACCGACGCGGGCCCGGTCAGCTCACCCCCGTGCGGAGCCGACAGCAGACCGCCCTCCCGCGCGATGTGGAAGGCACGGTCGAAGTCGCGGGCCATGCCCCGCCGTTCGTCGTTCGACAGCCCGAATCCCACGACGCCCTGCTCGGCGTACCGCACGGCGAGCCGGGCCAGCGTCCGCGCGTCCAGCGGATGTTTCATCCGGTTGGCGGCGACGAGCACCCGCATGCCGAGCCCCGTCTCCCGCGAGGTCGTCTCCACCGCGTCCAGGATGATCTCGAGCGCCGGGATCAGGCCGCCCAGCCGCGGCGCGTACGACGTCGGATCGACCTGGATCTCCAGCCACCCGGCCCCGTCCCGGACGTCCTCCTCCGCGGCCTCGCGGACCAGCCGCTGGATGTCCTCGGGCTCTCTGAGACACGACCGCGCGGCGTCGTACAGGCGCTGGAAACGGAACCAGCCCCGCTCGTCCGTGGCCCGCAGCTTCGGCGGCTCCCCGCTGGTCAGTGCCTCGCTCAGCGTCTCCGGCAGCCGCACGCCGTACTTGTCGGCCAGTTCCAGGACGGTCCCCGGCCGCATCGACCCGGTGAAGTGCAGATGCAGATGGGCCTTGGGCAGCTCAGAGACATCACGTACACGTTCCATCCCAGGATCCTGCCGTACATCGACGACGTCCCGGAAGCGGATTCCCCTTTAGTGGTCTTGCTCGCACGAAAAAGCGAGCCCCCTCGCCCGAGGGAGCTCGCTTCTCGGCGGACGGGTCAGTCCCGCGCCTCCGCCAGCAGCTTCTGGATCCGGCTGACGCCCTCGACGAGATCCTCGTCACCCAGCGCGTACGACAGCCGCAGATACCCGGGCGTGCCGAACGCCTCACCCGGGACGACCGCGACCTCGGCCTCCTCCAGGATCAGCGCGGCCAGCTCGACCGTGTCCTGCGGCCGCTTGCCGCGGATCTCCTTGCCGAGCAGCGCCTTCACCGAGGGGTAGGCGTAGAAGGCGCCCTCCGGCTCGGGGCACACCACGCCGTCGATCTCGTTGAGCATCCGCACGATCGTCCTGCGGCGCCGGTCGAAGGCCTCGCGCATTGTCGCCACGGCCTCCAGGTCCCCGGAGACGGCGGCGAGGGCGGCGACCTGCGCGACGTTCGACACGTTCGACGTGGCGTGCGACTGCAGGTTGGTCGCGGCCTTGACCACGTCCTTCGGGCCGATGACCCAGCCCACGCGCCAGCCGGTCATGGCGTACGTCTTCGCCACACCGTTGACCACGACGCACTTGTCGCGCAGCTCGGGCAGCAGCGCCGGCAGGGAGACGGCGGTCGCGTCGCCGTACACCAGGTGCTCGTAGATCTCGTCGGTCAGCACCCACAGGCCGTGCTCGACGGCCCAGCGGCCGATCGCCTCGGTCTCGGCCTCGGTGTAGACCGCGCCGGTCGGGTTGGAGGGGGAGACGAAGAGGACGACCTTGGTCTTCTCCGTGCGGGCCGCCTTCAGCTGCTCGACGGAGACCCGGTAGCCGGTCGTCTCGTCGGCGACGACCTCCACCGGGACGCCGCCGGCCAGCCGGATCGACTCGGGGTACGTCGTCCAGTACGGCGCGGGGACGATGACCTCGTCGCCCGGGTCGAGGATCGCGGCGAAGGCCTCGTAGATGGCCTGCTTGCCGCCGTTGGTGACCAGGATCTGCGAGACGTCGGGCTCCCAGCCGGAGTCGCGCAGCGTCTTGGCGGCGATCGCGGCCTTCAGCTCGGGCAGACCGCCGGCCGGCGTGTACCGGTGGTACTTGGGGTTCTTGCAGGCCTCGACGGCCGCGTCGACGATGTAGTCCGGGGTCGGGAAGTCGGGCTCACCGGCGCCGAAGCCGATCACCGGACGCCCGGCGGCCTTGAGGGCCTTGGCCTTGGCGTCCACGGCGAGGGTGGCGGACTCGGAGATCGCGCCGACTCGGGCGGAGACCCGGCGCTCGGTGGGAGGGGTTGCAGCGCTCATGGGGCCCATCGTTCCAGACCGGAAACATGGCGGGCACGTGGGTTTCACAGACTGAACATGTAGGGGTCGGCCACTGAACACCCGTCCGGAATCATGAGGTGCGCCCGTCCGGAATCACGCGGTGGCCTGGGTGATCTTCCGGGGTTCCACGGCGATCTTCCGCCGTCAACGCCCCCACGGGCACTTTCTGTTCGACGGGGCGCTCCGGACCACGTACACTCTCACCTCGTTGGCCATCAGCAGCCGCGCCGCAAGCGGTGCACACCGAGCACTCGGTCGGATGCGGTAGGTTGGGGGACACACAAAGGGTCGTAGCTCAATTGGTAGAGCACCGGTCTCCAAAACCGGCGGTTGGGGGTTCAAGTCCCTCCGGCCCTGCTACACACACCTCCACCAGGTGTGCGCACGTACGTACAGCAACGCACCGCCGTGCGGCTCAGACCGGGCGCGGCACGGCCACGACCCGGGAACAGGTGAGGACGAATGGCGGACGCCGTGGGCTCCATCGACACGCCTGATGCCCAGGACGAGGCACAGGAGACGAAGAAGGCCCGCAAGGGTGGCAAGCGGGCCAAGAAGGGTCCGCTCAAGAGGCTTGCCCTTTTCTACCGGCAGGTCGTCGCCGAGCTTCGCAAGGTCGTCTGGCCGACGCGTAACCAGCTGACGTCGTACACCACCGTGGTGATCTTCTTCGTCGCCATCATGATCGCCCTGGTGACCGTGATTGACTATGGACTCAGCCACGCCGCCAAGTACGTCTTCGGCTGAGCCGACTGCGAAGGGCGCCGTGGTTACCGGCGCCCCTTTCGCGTGTTCCACCCCTATGTATCCAGGAAGAAGCAGCCACCGTGTCTGAGCAGAACCTGAACGACGCCATCGAGCCCGACGAGTCTGTCGACGACGAGCTCGACATCGTCGAGGGCGCGGACGAGCAGGACGAGTTCGAGGCTGCCGAGGCCGAGCTGGGGGAGGCCGCCGAGGAGGACGCCGTCCACGTCGTGGACGAGGACGCCGACGAGGACACGGACTCCGCGGCCGGCGAGGACGCCGAGGAAGCGGAGGAAGCCGCCGTCGAGGAGGAGACCGAGCCGGTCGACCCCGTCGAGGCCCTCCGCGAGGAGCTGCGCACGCTGCCCGGCGAGTGGTACGTCATCCACACCTACGCCGGCTACGAGAACCGCGTGAAGACCAACCTGGAGCAGCGCGCCGTCTCGCTGAACGTCGAGGACTACATCTTCCAGGCCGAGGTGCCGCAGGAAGAGGTCGTCCAGATCAAGAACGGCGACCGCAAGACGATCAAGCAGAACAAGCTGCCGGGTTACGTCCTGGTCCGCATGGACCTGACGAACGAGTCCTGGGGCGTCGTCCGCAACACCCCCGGTGTCACCGGCTTCGTCGGCAACGCCTACGACCCGTACCCCCTGACGCTGGACGAGATCGTCAAGATGCTCGCCCCGGAGGCCGAGGAGAAGGCCGCCCGCGAGGCCGCCGAGGCCGAGGGCAAGCCGGCTCCGCAGCGCAAGGTCGAGGTCCAGGTGCTGGACTTCGAGGTGGGCGACTCGGTCACCGTCACCGACGGCCCGTTCGCCACGCTGCAGGCGACCATCAACGAGATCAACCCGGACTCGAAGAAGGTCAAGGGTCTCGTCGAGATCTTCGGCCGCGAGACGCCGGTCGAGCTGTCCTTCGACCAGATCCAGAAGAACTAGCCGCCACCGCACAGAGCTTCCGAGCAGGTCAGGCGACCGTTCCGGCGATCGCCTGACCTGCTCGGTTTTTGGCCGCGCATCTATACCCGTTATCGTTGTGCGGTATGCCTGCGTTCGGGTGCCCCCCGTAGGCAGGCAGGACCCGAACCGAAAGGACCCGGAGAGCAATGCCTCCCAAGAAGAAGAAGGTCACGGGGCTCATCAAGCTCCAGATCAACGCCGGTGCGGCGAACCCCGCCCCGCCGGTCGGCCCCGCGCTCGGTCAGCACGGCGTCAACATCATGGAGTTCTGCAAGGCGTACAACGCCGCGACCGAGTCGCAGCGTGGCTGGGTGATCCCGGTGGAGATCACGGTCTACGAGGACCGTTCCTTCACCTTCATCACCAAGACGCCGCCGGCCGCGAAGATGATCCTCAAGGCCGCGGGTGTCGAGAAGGGCTCCGGCGAGCCGCACAAGACCAAGGTCGCCAAGATCACCGAGGCGCAGGTCCGCGAGATCGCCCAGACCAAGCTCCCCGACCTCAACGCCAACGACCTGGACGCCGCGTCGAAGATCATCGCCGGCACCGCCCGTTCCATGGGCATCACGGTCGAGGGCTGAGCCCCAATCCCCCAGCAGTAGTGGAAGGGCCTGCTCGGCCCGCACCACGACTCCTCAAGAACACACAGGAGCAGTAGTGAGCAAGCGCAGCAAGTCTCTCCGCGCTGCGGACGCCAAGATCGACCGGGAGAAGCTCTACGCCCCGCTCGAGGCCGTCCGTCTCGCCAAGGAGACCTCCACGACCAAGTTCGACGGCACCGTCGAGGTCGCCTTCCGCCTGGGTGTCGACCCGCGCAAGGCCGACCAGATGGTCCGTGGCACCGTGAACCTCCCGCACGGCACCGGTAAGACCGCCCGGGTCCTGGTCTTCGCGACCGGTGACCGTGCCGAGGCCGCGCGTGCCGCGGGCGCCGACATCGTCGGCGCCGACGAGCTGATCGACGAGGTCTCGAAGGGCCGCCTGGACTTCGACGCCGTCGTCGCCACCCCGGACCTCATGGGCAAGGTCGGCCGCCTCGGCCGTGTGCTCGGTCCCCGTGGTCTCATGCCGAACCCCAAGACCGGCACCGTGACCCCGGACGTGACGAAGGCCGTCAACGACATCAAGGGCGGCAAGATCGAGTTCCGCGTCGACAAGCACTCGAACCTGCACTTCATCATCGGCAAGACGTCCTTCGAGGACGACAAGCTGGTGGAGAACTACGGCGCCGCGCTGGAGGAGATCCTCCGTCTGAAGCCGTCCGCCGCCAAGGGTCGTTACATCAAGAAGGCCGCGGTCTCCACCACCATGGGCCCCGGCATCCCGGTCGACCCGAACCGCACCCGCAACCTCCTCGTCGAGGAGGACCCGGCCGCGGTCTGAGCCTGAGGCTCACCCCAGTCGGACGACGGGCCCCGCACCTGCCCAGGTGCGGGGCCCGTTCCCTTTTGCGGTACACGCGCGCGTGCCCTGAGTTAGCGTGCGAGCAGGGCGATCGCACAGGGGTGGGCCGTATGAAGAGCACGACCGTGCGCCGCGCGGCCCTGACGGCCGCGGCGGTGCTCGCGCTCTCCGCGACGGCCGCGTGCACGTCCTCCGGGGGTTCGGGGCAGGACGAGCCGTCCCGGAAGGCCGCGGTCCCCGCCGCCGTCACCGCCGCCCTGCGCAGCGCCGAACGCTCCACCGACCGGGCCGAGTCGGCCCGGGTCCGCTCCAGCACGACCATGGGCTCCGAGCTGTCCATGACGGCGGACGGCGTCCTCGCCTGGAGCGACGGCACGACCGGCACGGTCACCATCACCTACACCAGCGGCACGACCGCCGACCTCATGCGCCGTCTCGGCACGACGTCCATGGAGGCCCGCTATCTGCCGGACGCCTACTACGCGCGCATGGGCGAGCAGTTCGCCCGGCAGGCCGGCGGCAGGCACTGGATCCGGTACGGCTACGACGATCTCGCCGACCTCGGCGGCGGCTCCGGCGCCGAGCTGAAGAACCAGATGCGGTCCACCACGCCCAACCAGTCCGTGAAGCTGCTGCTGGCCTCCGGCGATGTGCGCGAGGTCGGCGCGGAGAAGGTGCGCGGCGAGAACACCACGCACTACGCCGGCACCGTGCGGCTCGCCGACCTCGCGGCCGGGGAGCTGAGGAAGCAGCTCACCGAGGCCGGCGTCGACAGGGAGAGCGTCGACATCTGGGTAAACGACCGGGACCTGCTGGTCAAGAAGGTCGAGCGGGGCCGGACGGCGAGCGGCGCCTACACACAGACCGCGTACTACAGCGACTACGGCGTGCGGGTCTCGGCGGCCCGGCCTCCTGCGGGGGACACCGAGGACTTCCGGCAGTTGCTGAAGAAACAGGGGCTCACTCCTGACGCGTGAGGTTATTCGGCAGCACTTTGCACTCCCTTGGGGATAGGCTCACAGCACACCTGTGTATCGACCATGTGTTCCATGTGTTCCGTGTTCCTTTGGGGGGAATCGATGAGGTCTGCTGTACGTGGTTCTGTGCGCCGCCGGGCGACGGCGGCCGGACTCGCCGCCCTGCTGCTCGCCGGGGGAGCGGTGGCCTGCGGGAAGGGCGACCAGTCGCCGGAGATGTCGCCTGTCGCGGCCGTGGCCAAGGCCGCGAAGAAGACGCAGAACATCACGTCCCTGCACTACCGCATGAAGGGCACGTACCCCGAGCAGGGGCAGATGACGGCCGAGGCCTCCATGCGGCTCAAGCCCACCGTCGCGATGAGCATGAAGATGAACGTGCCCTCCCAGGGCGCCGAGGGCGCCGCGGAGATCCGGCTCGTCGACAAGGCCATGTACATCGGCGGCAATCCCGAGATGTCCAAGGAGATGGACGGCAAGACCTGGCTCAAGTTCGACCTGTCCGCCCTCGGCGACAAGGGGCTCGGCGCGGGTGCGCCGGGCGCCGGCCAGGCCGAGCAGAACCCGGCGGCCGAGTCCGGCTTCCTCACCGGCGCCAAGGACCTGAAGAAGATCGGCACAGAGACCGTCGACGGTGTGAAGACGACCCACTACCGGGGCACCCTCACCCTCGACGAGCTCAAGGCCTCCCTGAAGAAGGAGAGCAAGGACGTCCGCGAGCAGCGTGAGAAGAGCCTCCAGCAGTACGAGAAGCTCGGCGTCGACACGATGACGATGGACATGTGGATCGACGGCCAGGACCGCACCAAGCAGTTCCGGATGAAGGGCCAGGCCGACAAGGGCCCGCTCGACATGACGATCACCTTCGTCGACTACAACAAGCCGGTCGCCGTCACCGCCCCGCCCGCCAAGGACGTCGCCGACCTCGCCGAGATGATGAAGGGCGTCCAGGGCTGAGCCGTACGACCGGATTTGCCTCGCGGCGATCCGGTCCCGTACTCTCCTACAGAAGCCAAAGACCGCTGGTCGTTGCCGTGCGCTCGGAAGAGGGCCCGGTGGCCGAAGGATCCGCTGAACCGCGGACGACCCGCGCAGGTGACTGTGGAAGTGCTCCCGGACCGCCCCTGACCTGGGGTCGCCCGGTCGAGCTACGCCCCGTGCGCCTGCGCCGGGGCGTTTCGTTTTCCCCAGCCCCTTCCGAGCGGTCGTCATCACCCGGAAGGAGGCCGACGCTCTATGGCAAGGCCCGACAAGGCTGCCGCGGTAGCCGAGCTGACGGAGCAGTTCCGCAGCTCGAGCGCCGCCGTGCTGACCGAGTACCGGGGTCTCACCGTGGCGCAGCTCAAGACGCTGCGCCGCTCGCTCGGTGAGAACGCCCAGTACGCCGTGGTGAAGAACACGCTGACCAAGATTGCGGCCAACGAGGCCGGGATCACGACGCTCGACGACCTGTTCAACGGTCCGACGGCGGTCGCCTTCGTCACCGGTGACCCGGTGGAGTCGGCGAAGGGTCTTCGTGACTTCGCCAAGGACAACCCGAACCTCGTCATCAAGGGCGGTGTCCTTGACGGCAAGGCTCTGTCCGCCGACGAGATCAAGAAGCTTGCGGACCTCGAGTCCCGCGAGGTTCTGCTCGCCAAGCTGGCGGGCGCCATGAAGGGCAAGCAGACGCAGGCTGCACAGCTCTTCCAGGCGCTTCCGACGAAGCTCGTCCGGACCGTGGACGCGCTGCGCGCCAAGCAGGACGAGCAGGGCGGTGCCGAGTAACTCGGCTCGCATCATGACCGCCGTCTGAGGCAGCCGCCGCAGGCAGTGGTCGTAGCGGGCCGAACGTACGCCCGCCTTACATGTACATCCGGCACCAGCCGAAATTAGTGGAAGGAAAGCCATCGTGGCTCTCACCCAGGACGAACTGCTCGCCGAGTTCGAGGGCATGACCCTCATCCAGCTCTCCGAGTTCGTGAAGGCGTTCGAGGAGAAGTTCGACGTCACCGCCGCCGCCGCGGCCGTCGTCGCCGGCCCCGCCGGTCCGGCCGCCCCGGTCGAGGCCGCTGAGGAGAAGGACGAGTTCGACGTCATCCTCACCGGCGCCGGCGACAAGAAGATCCAGGTCATCAAGGTCGTGCGTGAGCTGACCTCCCTCGGCCTGAAGGAGGCCAAGGACCTGGTCGACGGTGCGCCGAAGCCGGTTCTGGAGAAGGTCAACAAGGAGGCCGCCGACAAGGCCAAGGAGTCCCTCGAGGGCGCCGGTGCCTCCGTCGAGGTCAAGTAAGACCTCTCGGGTCCGCCAGGATCCACGTGCGCCGCAGCCGTCGTGACAGAGGGCTGTAACGCTCAAGCGTCGAGGAGCGATCATCCATCCGGGTGGTCGCTCCTCGGCGTTCCTGGGGGCGCGGCCACGGTCACCTTGCGGGCTCGTATGCGAGGGGTATGGTGATCTTCGTCGTGTCTCCCGGAACTCCGGTTCGGGCAAGGGGGCCTTGACGAACCGCACGCAGCGCGCAATTCTCAGGACGCGTCGCCAGAACGGTCCGAATCCGAGGCATGGATCGGCGACGAAGAGGGCAGTATCAACGTGCGTTGAGGGCAGGCATGCCGAGGGCGTTGAGGACAACGAGGGTCTCAGAAAAGCGGGGCTGGACATCAGTGCGCCAAGTGGCTACACTGACCCTTTGCGCTGCCTGTTAGCTGTCCCCTGCCCGTCACCAGGGGTCTGCCCTCGCCTCAGCATTGCCGACCGGATCATCCCTGACCTGGCCTTTTGCCAGATCGGGAAGAGCCTGCCGTGATGCGGTGGCAAGGGGCCGGGGAGCGCGTAGTGAGTCCGAGCCCTCGGAAGGACCCCCTCTTGGCCGCCTCGCGCACTGCCTCGACCGCGAATACGAACAACGGCGCCAGCACCGCCCCGCTGCGCATCTCTTTTGCAAAGATCAAGGAGCCTCTCGAGGTTCCCAACCTGCTCGCGCTGCAGACCGAGAGCTTTGACTGGCTGCTCGGCAACACCGCTTGGCAGAGTCGGGTCGAGGAGGCTCTGGAGTCCGGTCAGGACGTCCCCACCAAGTCCGGTCTGGAGGAGATCTTCGAGGAGATCTCCCCGATCGAGGACTTCTCCGGGTCGATGTCGCTGACGTTCCGCGACCACCGTTTCGAGCCGCCGAAGAACAGCATCGACGAGTGCAAGGAGCGCGACTTCACGTACGCGGCCCCGCTCTTCGTCACGGCCGAGTTCACCAACAACGAGACCGGCGAGATCAAGTCCCAGACGGTCTTCATGGGCGACTTCCCGCTCATGACCAACAAGGGCACCTTCGTCATCAACGGCACCGAGCGTGTCGTGGTGTCGCAGCTGGTCCGCTCGCCCGGTGTCTACTTCGACTCCACCATCGACAAGACGTCCGACAAGGACATCTTCTCCGCCAAGATCATCCCCTCCCGGGGTGCCTGGCTGGAGATGGAGATCGACAAGCGTGACATGGTCGGTGTCCGTATCGACCGCAAGCGCAAGCAGTCCGTCACCGTTCTCCTGAAGGCTCTCGGCTGGACGACCGAGCAGATCCTGGAGGAGTTCGGCGAGTACGAGTCGATGCGCGCCACCCTGGAGAAGGACCACACCCAGGGCCAGGACGACGCGCTGCTCGACATCTACCGCAAGCTGCGTCCGGGCGAGCCGCCCACGCGTGAGGCCGCGCAGACGCTGCTGGAGAACCTGTACTTCAACCCCAAGCGCTACGACCTCGCCAAGGTCGGCCGCTACAAGGTCAACAAGAAGCTGGGTGCGGACGCCCCGCTGGACGCGGGCATCCTGACCGTCGAGGACATCATCTCGACGATCAAGTACCTGGTGAAGCTGCACGCCGGCGAGACCGAGACCGCCGGGGACAACGGCGACACGATCGTCGTCGAGACCGACGACATCGACCACTTCGGCAACCGTCGTCTGCGCAGCGTCGGCGAGCTCATCCAGAACCAGGTCCGCACGGGTCTGGCTCGTATGGAGCGCGTCGTGCGCGAGCGCATGACGACCCAGGACGTCGAGGCGATCACGCCGCAGACCCTGATCAACATCCGGCCGGTCGTCGCCTCCATCAAGGAGTTCTTCGGCACCAGCCAGCTGTCGCAGTTCATGGACCAGAACAACCCGCTGTCGGGTCTCACCCACAAGCGCCGTCTGTCGGCCCTTGGTCCGGGTGGTCTCTCCCGTGAGCGGGCCGGCTTCGAGGTCCGTGACGTGCACCCCTCGCACTACGGCCGCATGTGCCCGATCGAGACCCCCGAAGGCCCGAACATCGGTCTGATCGGCTCGCTCGCCTCCTACGGCCGGGTCAACGCGTTCGGTTTCGTCGAGACCCCGTACCGCAAGGTCGTCGACGGCCAGGTCACCGACGAGGTGGACTACCTGACCGCCGACGAGGAGGACCGCTTCGTCATCGCGCAGGCCAACGCCACGCTCAACGACGACATGCGGTTCGCCGAGGCCCGGGTGCTCGTCCGCCGCCGTGGCGGCGAGGTCGACTACGTCGCCGGTGACGACGTGCACTACATGGACGTCTCGCCGCGCCAGATGGTGTCGGTCGCGACCGCCATGATCCCGTTCCTCGAGCACGACGACGCCAACCGTGCCCTCATGGGCGCGAACATGATGCGTCAGGCCGTGCCGCTGATCAAGAGCGAGTCCCCGCTCGTCGGCACCGGCATGGAGTACCGCTCCGCGGTCGACGCCGGCGACGTGGTCAAGGCCGAGAAGGCCGGTGTGGTCCAGGAGGTCTCCGCGGACTACATCACCACCGCCAACGACGACGGCACGTACATCACCTACCGGCTGGCCAAGTTCGCCCGCTCCAACCAGGGCACCTCGGTCAACCAGAAGGTCATCGTCAACGAGGGCGACCGGATCATCGAGGGCCAGGTCCTGGCCGACGGTCCGGCCACCCAGAACGGCGAGATGGCGCTCGGCAAGAACCTGCTGGTCGCGTTCATGCCGTGGGAGGGTCACAACTACGAGGACGCGATCATCCTGTCGCAGCGCCTCGTGCAGGACGACGTCCTCTCCTCGATCCACATCGAGGAGCACGAGGTCGACGCCCGTGACACCAAGCTCGGCCCCGAGGAGATCACCCGGGACATCCCGAACGTCTCCGAGGAGGTCCTCGCCGACCTCGACGAGCGCGGCATCATCCGCATCGGCGCCGAGGTCATCGCCGGTGACATCCTCGTCGGCAAGGTCACCCCGAAGGGTGAGACCGAGCTGACGCCGGAGGAGCGCCTGCTGCGCGCGATCTTCGGCGAGAAGGCCCGTGAGGTCCGTGACACCTCGCTGAAGGTGCCGCACGGCGAGACCGGCAAGGTCATCGGCGTGCGCGTCTTCGACCGCGAGGAGGGCGACGAGCTTCCCCCCGGTGTGAACCAGCTGGTGCGCGTCTACGTCGCGCAGAAGCGCAAGATCACCGACGGTGACAAGCTCGCCGGCCGGCACGGCAACAAGGGCGTCATCTCCAAGATCCTGCCGATCGAGGACATGCCGTTCCTGGAGGACGGCACCCCGGTCGACATCATCCTCAACCCGCTGGGTGTCCCGTCCCGAATGAACCCGGGACAGGTCCTGGAGATCCACCTCGGCTGGCTCGCCAGCCGCGGCTGGGACGTCTCCGGCCTCGCGGAGGAGTGGGCGCAGCGCCTCCAGGCGATCGGCGCCGACCAGGTCGACCCGGGCACGAACGTCGCGACCCCCGTCTTCGACGGTGCGCGCGAGGACGAGCTCGCGGGTCTGCTGCAGCACACCATCCCGAACCGGGACGGCGAGCGCATGGTGCTCCCGACCGGTAAGGCGCGGCTGTTCGACGGCCGTAGCGGTGAGCCGTTCCCGGACCCGATCTCGGTCGGCTACATGTACATCCTGAAGCTGCACCACCTGGTCGACGACAAGCTGCACGCCCGTTCCACCGGTCCGTACTCGATGATCACCCAGCAGCCGCTGGGTGGTAAGGCGCAGTTCGGTGGCCAGCGGTTCGGCGAGATGGAGGTGTGGGCGCTGGAGGCATACGGCGCCGCGTACGCCCTCCAGGAGCTGCTGACCATCAAGTCCGACGACGTCACCGGCCGCGTGAAGGTCTACGAGGCCATCGTCAAGGGGGAGAACATCCCCGAGCCCGGCATCCCCGAGTCCTTCAAGGTGCTCATCAAGGAGATGCAGTCGCTCTGCCTGAACGTGGAGGTGCTGTCCAGCGACGGTATGTCCATCGAGATGCGTGACACCGACGAGGACGTCTTCCGCGCTGCGGAGGAGCTCGGCATCGACCTGTCCCGGCGCGAGCCGAGCAGCGTCGAAGAGGTCTGACGGGAGTCCGGCGGGCCCTGACCGACCAGGGCCCGCCGACCCCCAGGCCCCCGTTTCAGACCAAAGACTCACAACCCTGAGAGGGATTGACGCATAGTGCTCGACGTCAACTTCTTCGACGAGCTCCGGATCGGCCTGGCCACCGCGGACGACATCCGTCAGTGGAGCCACGGCGAGGTCAAGAAGCCCGAGACCATCAACTACCGCACCCTCAAGCCCGAAAAGGACGGACTCTTCTGCGAGAAGATCTTCGGTCCGACCCGGGACTGGGAGTGCTACTGCGGCAAGTACAAGCGCGTCCGCTTCAAGGGCATCATCTGTGAGCGCTGCGGCGTCGAGGTCACTCGCGCCAAGGTGCGCCGTGAGCGGATGGGCCACATCGAGCTGGCCGCCCCCGTCACGCACATCTGGTACTTCAAGGGTGTCCCCTCGCGCCTCGGCTACCTGCTGGACCTGGCGCCCAAGGACCTCGAGAAGGTCATCTACTTCGCCGCGTACATGATCACGTACGTCGACGAGGAGCGCCGTACCCGCGACCTGCCCTCCCTGGAGGCGCACGTCTCCGTCGAGCGGCAGCAGATCGAGAACCGCCGGGACGCCGACCTGGAGGCCCGCGCCAAGAAGCTCGAGACCGACCTGGCCGAGCTGGAGGCCGAGGGCGCCAAGGCCGACGTGCGCCGCAAGGTGCGCGAGGGTGCCGAGCGCGAGATGAAGCAGCTGCGCGACCGCGCGCAGCGCGAGATCGACCGTCTCGACGAGGTGTGGACCCGGTTCAAGAACCTCAAGGTCCAGGACCTCGAGGGCGACGAGCTGCTCTACCGCGAGCTGCGCGACCGCTTCGGCACGTACTTCGACGGCTCGATGGGTGCCGCGGCGCTGCAGAAGCGCCTGGAGTCCTTCGACCTCGACGAGGAGGCCGAGCGCCTCCGCGAGATCATCCGTACCGGCAAGGGCCAGAAGAAGACCCGCGCCCTGAAGCGGCTGAAGGTCGTGTCCGCGTTCCTGCAGACCTCCAACAGCCCCAAGGGCATGGTCCTCGACTGCGTCCCGGTCATCCCGCCGGACCTCCGCCCGATGGTGCAGCTGGACGGTGGCCGCTTCGCGACCTCCGACCTGAACGACCTGTACCGCCGTGTGATCAACCGCAACAACCGTCTGAAGAGGCTCCTGGACCTCGGCGCGCCCGAGATCATCGTCAACAACGAGAAGCGCATGCTTCAGGAGGCCGTTGACGCCCTCTTCGACAACGGTCGTCGCGGCCGTCCGGTGACCGGCCCCGGCAACCGCCCGCTGAAGTCCCTCAGCGACATGCTGAAGGGCAAGCAGGGCCGTTTCCGTCAGAACCTGCTCGGCAAGCGTGTGGACTACTCCGCGCGTTCCGTGATCGTCGTCGGTCCGCAGCTGAAGCTGCACCAGTGCGGTCTGCCGAAGGCGATGGCGCTGGAGCTCTTCAAGCCGTTCGTGATGAAGCGCCTGGTCGACCTGAACCACGCGCAGAACATCAAGTCCGCCAAGCGCATGGTGGAGCGCGGCCGCACCGTCGTGTACGACGTCCTCGAAGAGGTCATCGCCGAGCACCCGGTGCTGCTCAACCGTGCCCCCACCCTGCACCGCCTCGGCATCCAGGCCTTCGAGCCGCAGCTGGTCGAGGGCAAGGCCATCCAGATCCACCCGCTCGTCTGCACCGCGTTCAACGCGGACTTCGACGGTGACCAGATGGCCGTACACCTGCCGCTGTCCGCGGAGGCGCAGGCCGAGGCCCGCATCCTGATGCTGTCCTCGAACAACATCCTCAAGCCCGCCGACGGCCGTCCGGTGACGATGCCGACCCAGGACATGGTCCTCGGTCTGTTCTTCCTCACCACCGACGGCGAGATGCGCAACGTCAAGGGCGAGGGCCGTTCCTTCGGCTCCGCGGCCGAGGCGATCATGGCGTTCGACGCGGGCGAGCTCTCGCTGCAGTCGAAGGTCGACATCCGCTTCCCCGTCGGCACCATCCCGCCCCGCGGGTGGACCCCGCCGGCGCAGGAGGAGGGCGAGCCGGAGTGGCAGCAGGGTGACAGCTTCCGTCTGAAGACCACGCTCGGCCGTGCGCTCTTCAACGAGCTGCTGCCCGAGGACTACCCGTTCGTCGACTACGAGGTCGGCAAGAAGCAGCTCTCCGAGATCGTCAACGACCTCGCCGAGCGCTACCCCAAGGTCATCGTGGCGGCGACGCTCGACAACCTGAAGGCGGCCGGCTTCTACTGGGCGACCCGTTCCGGTGTCACCGTCGCCATCTCCGACGTCGTCGTTCCCGAGGCGAAGAAGGAGATCGTCAAGGGCTACGAGGCGCAGGACGAGAAGGTCCAGAAGCAGTACGAGCGCGGTCTGATCACCAAGGACGAGCGCACGCAGGAACTCATCGCGATCTGGACCAAGGCGACCAACGAGGTCGCCGAGGCGATGAACGACAACTTCCCGAAGACCAACCCGATCTTCATGATGGTGAACTCGGGTGCACGAGGCAACATGATGCAGATGCGTCAGATCGCCGGTATGCGTGGTCTGGTGTCGAACGCGAAGAACGAGACGATCCCGCGTCCGATCAAGGCGTCCTTCCGTGAGGGTCTGTCCGTGCTGGAGTACTTCATCTCCACGCACGGTGCCCGTAAGGGTCTGGCGGACACCGCTCTGCGTACGGCCGACTCGGGTTACCTGACCCGTCGTCTGGTCGACGTCTCCCAGGACGTCATCATCCGCGAGGAGGACTGCGGCACCGAGCGCGGTCTCAAGCTCCACATCGCGGAGGTCGGCGCGGACGGCGTGCTGCGCAAGGCGGACAACGTCGAGACCAGCGTGTACGCACGTGCGCTGGCCGAGGACATCACCGTCGACGGCAAGGTGCTGGCCCCGGCCAACACCGACCTGGGCGACGTCCTCATCGACGAGCTGGTCAAGCACGGTGTCTCCGAGGTCAAGACCCGCTCGGTCCTGACCTGCGAGTCCGCCGTCGGCACCTGCGCGATGTGCTACGGCCGTTCGCTGGCCACCGGCAAGCTGGTCGACATCGGTGAGGCGGTCGGCATCATCGCCGCCCAGTCCATCGGTGAGCCCGGTACCCAGCTGACGATGCGTACCTTCCACACCGGTGGTGTGGCCGGTGACGACATCACCCAGGGTCTGCCGCGTGTCGTCGAGCTCTTCGAGGCCCGTACCCCGAAGGGTGTGGCTCCCATCTCCGAGGCGAGCGGCCGCGTTCGCATCGAAGAGACGGAGAAGACCAAGAAGATCGTCATCACCCCGGACGACGGCAGCGACGAGACGGCGTACCCGATCTCGAAGCGCGCCCGGCTCCTGGTCAGCGAGGGCGAGCACGTCGAGGTGGGCCAGAAGCTCACCGTGGGTGCCACCAACCCGCACGACGTGCTGCGCATCCTGGGCCAGCGTGCCGTCCAGGTCCACCTGGTCGGCGAGGTCCAGAAGGTCTACAACTCGCAGGGTGTGTCGATCCACGACAAGCACATCGAGATCATCATCCGGCAGATGCTGCGCCGTGTGACGATCATCGAGTCCGGCGACGCCGAGCTGCTGCCCGGTGAGCTGGTCGAGCGCTCGAAGTTCGAGCACGAGAACCGGCGTGTGGTCCAGGAGGGCGGTCACCCGGCCTCCGGTCGTCCGCAGCTCATGGGTATCACCAAGGCCTCGCTGGCCACGGAGTCCTGGCTGTCGGCGGCGTCCTTCCAGGAGACGACGCGAGTCCTCACGGACGCGGCGATCAACGCCAAGTCCGACTCGCTCATCGGCCTCAAGGAGAACGTCATCATCGGTAAGCTCATCCCGGCCGGTACGGGTCTGTCCCGCTACCGCAACATCCGGGTCGAGCCGACCGAGGAGGCCAAGGCCGCGATGTACTCGGCCGTCGGCTACGACGACATCGACTACTCGCCGTTCGGCACGGGCTCCGGCCAGGCCGTCCCGCTGGAGGACTACGACTACGGTCCGTACAACCAGTAAGCGAGCGTCCGCTTGAGTCGAAGGGCGGTCACCTCTTTCAGGGGTGGCCGCCCTTCGGCGTTTAGGTCAGGCGAGCGACTTGAACAGCCGCAGGTACTGGTCCGTCAGCGCCGGCCAGGCGAACCTCTCGACGGCGCTGCGCCTGCCCGCCGTCCCCAAGCGGTCGGCGAGGGCGCCGTCCGTCAGGATCCGGCGGCAGGCGGCTGCCAGGGCGTCCGGGTCGCCGGGTGGGACCAGCACACCGTCGTGCTCGTCCCGGACGACGTGGGGGATACCACCGACGGCCGAACCGACGACGGGCGTGCCACAGGCCATCGCCTCGGCGAGGACCATTCCGAAGGACTCGGCCTCGGTGCGGGACGGCAGCACGACGACCGCGGCCTGCCGCAGGACGTCGACCAGTGCTTCGCCCGTCAGCTCGCCCGCCGTCGTCACCCGGTCCTCCACCGCCAGCCGGGCCGCCCGTTGCAGGTGGTCCGGTACGGCATCGCCGCCGCCGACCAGGATCAGCTCGGTGTCGTCGTCGAGCCGCGCGAACGCCTCCAACAGGACGTCGACACCTTTCCAGGCCGAGGTGCGGTCCATGCGGCCCACGTACACGACGGTGCGAGGGCGGCCCGAGGGCGGCACCGGGCCAGGGGTGAACCGATCAATGTCCACGCCGGGGGTGATCTGGACGGCACCGGCCCGCCCGGCGGCCAGCGACACGGGGGAGACCGCGACCAGGGTCTCGACCCTGTCGAACACCCGCGGCAGCACATGACGTTCGTACAGGTCGATGACCCGGTCCACGGCGCCGGACGTACCCTTGCGCATGGATCCGGCGTGGTAGGTCAGGACCGCCGGGCGCCTGCCGCTGAGCGTCACGGCCACGTCCCCCAGGCCCGGTACCGGTGCGTGCGCGTTGACCACGTCGACCCGCATCCTGCGCATCCAGCGGCGGAGCTGGAGCGGCCACAGCGGGCTCATGGGGGTGTTGGACAGCCTCGCCCAGGTCCCGAGCCTGACCACGGGTACGCCACCGTCAACGGTGACGCGAGTGCGGCGGCCCGCGGTGTTCGTGGTGATCACCACCGCGCGCAGCGCCGGATCGTCGGCGACGGCACGCGTGATACGGGCGGCGTAGTTCTCCACTCCGCCCACTTTCGGCGGGTAGTACGGGGCGACGACGGCCACCGTCCGTGTCCTGCGCCGGCGCAGCACCCGGTCGAAGATCTCCTCGGTGCGGTCCGCCTGCCGCGTCCAGCTCAGCTCGCGCTCGGTGTGCCGCCGCCCGGAGGCGCCGAGCCGCTCCGCCAGGCCGTCCTCCGTCAGCACCCGCCGCAGCGCGGCGATCAGCCCCTCGTGGTCGCCGGGCTCGACGAGCAGCCCGTTGCCCTCGTGCCGGACGAGGGAAGGGATCCCGCCGACCGGGGTCGTGACGACGGGCCGCCCACTCGCCATCGCCTCGACGAGCACGCTCGGGAAGCTGTCGTACGAGGTGGGCAGCGCCAGCACCCGGGCCCTGCGGTACGCCTCGGCGAGGCGGTCGCCGTCCAGCCGGCCGGTGAAGGTCACGCGGTCGGCCAGTCCCAGTTCGCCGGCCAGGCGCCGGTAGCCGTCGGCGGCCGAACCGGCGCCCACCACGTCCAGGCGCACGCCGGGGACGGACGGACGTAGCCCGGCCACCGCCCGCATCAAGTCCGCCAGCCCCTTGTAGCTGGTCACCTGTTCCAGCGACCCGGCGAACAGGATGCGCGGCTCGGCGGGCACGGCGCTCGGCGTGAACGTCGTCAGGTCGACGCCCGGGGAGATGGTCGTCGTGCGCCCGGCGAACAGGCTCGGCAGATCGGCGGCGACGTAGTCGGAGGAGCAGATGATCTCCTGGGCGCGGTGGGCGGTGTCGGCCAGCACGGTCCGCTCGTACGCGGCGAGTGCGAGGTCCGGGACGAGGCGGCCCTTGCGCATCCTGCCGGTGTGATAGGTGAGCACGAACGGTGTGCCGGTGCCCGCGGCGTGGGCGGCGGTGTCCGCGAAGAACGGCACCGGGGCGTGACCGTTGACGAGGGCCACGTCCTCGTCGTCGATGATCTGACGCAGCATCCGCCGCCAGCCGGTGCCGTAGGGCGTGCGGGACAGGCGCAGTGGGGCCGGCAGCCGGTAGACGGTCGCTCCGCCGGGCCCGTCCTCGCTGCGTCCGGGCTCGCTGCCGGGCACCCCCGTGGTCGCGGTGGTGGCGATGACCACCCGGTGGCCGTGCCGGACCCGCAGTTCCCTCGCGAGATGCCAGACGTACTGCTCGACACCGCCGACGGACGGGGGGAAGTAGGGCGTGGCGAGGAGGATGGACCGGTCGCTCACCGGGCTGCCTCGCGCAGCACGGTCACGAACTCCCCGGCCCGCTCGGCGTATTCGGGCAGGGTGTCGTCCAGGTGCTTGCGATAGGCGGGACCGGCCTCGATGAGGCGGTCGAGCGGGCCGGTGAGAACGTCGTCGCGCACGTCGCTCATGCGGATGACCCATTCGCCCAGGCCCAGGTCCTCCATGATGCCCCGGGTCTTGTGGTCGTACTCGATGGCGAGGCAGGGCACATGGGCGGTGAGGCCGAAGATGACGGAGTGGAAACGGGTGCCGAGGATGAAGTCGGCGGTGCCGTAGAGGGCATGGACGTCATGGTGGTCGAGGGCCGCGTCGTCCAGGACGTGCAGACCCTCGCGGGGACCGGTGAGGTGGGCGATCCGGGCGTTGACGATGCGGTCGTCGTCGGCCTGGAAGGCACAGGTGACCTGGGGAACGAGGACGACGGCGGCACCCCCGCCGAGGAGGTGCCGGATGGCCGTGGCCATGGCCGCCTCGTAGCGGGCCTGTTCGGCGGGCGCCAGATGGCGGCGTGCGGTGACGAGGACCAGGCGGCGGTCCTCGGATATGCCGAGTTCCGCGCGCCAGGCCCGCCGGGACGTGCTGCGGAAGGCGAAGGCGCTGTCGACGCCGCGTACGACGGGGGGTGAGGTGACCCCGGCCTCGGCGAGCCGGGTGACGCTGATCTCCTCGCGCGCCGACGCCGTCGCGGCGGCCCCGACGACGCGCCGGACCATGCGCCGCTGCCGGGCGCGCGGGAACGGCCCGTAGGACTGGGGGCCCAGCACGGTCCGTACGCCGGCCCGCTGGGCGAGCCGGAGCGGGAGCAGCAGGAAGGCGATGTTCAGGTCGGAGGGCAGGTCGGCGCGGGCGTTGAGGTAGCCGCCGCCCAGCGACAGGACGAGGTCGGCGCCCGTGACGGCTTCCACCTCGGCCCGCATCTCGGCGGGCAGCAGCCGGGCCGCACGGCGTACCAGCCGTCCGCCCCCGGGCAGCGCGGCGATCCCGGCCAGCCCGGCGGCGGCCAGTTTGCGCGCGATCCGCGTGAGCCGGCCCGCCTCCTCGTCGCCCACGTACCGGCGGATCGACCCGATGTTCCGCGCACCGTCGAACTCGGCCCAGACCGCCGGGTGTTCGAACCCGGCGATGAGCACCTCGGCGCCGGGGAACGCCTCCCGGACCTGCGCGACGGCGACGCTCAGCAGGGCCGCGTCCCCACGGTTGCCGCGCTCGAACGCGTTGACGATGACGACTTTGCTGACGTCCTTCATCTCCCAGCCACTCCTTCGTAGTGCTCCTCCAGGGCGTCGAGGAAGGTCTCCACCCCGTACCGCCCGGCGCGTGCCGCCGAGGCCGCGCCCATCCGCTCCAGCACGTCCCGCCGGCCGAGCAGGGCGTCCAGCGCGGACGCCAGGGCCGCGGCATCGCCCGCCGGCACCAGCGCCCCGTTGTCGTCACCGACCAGTTCGGGCAGTCCACCGACCCGGGAGGCGACGAGCGGGCGGCCCATCCGCAGGGCTTCCAGGGCCACCGTGGGGAAGTTCTCGGGCCACAGGGAGGGCAGGACGACGACCGAGGCGGAGGCCAGCCGGTCGGAGACCCCCGCCGGTTCCTGCCAGCCGGTGAAGGACACGCCTGGTCCGGCCAGCCCCTCCAGGCGGGCCCGGTCCGGGCCGTCGCCGACGACGGTGAGCCGGCCGCGGCCGAGCCGCCGGAAGGCGTCCAGCAGCACATCCACGCCCTTGACCCGTTCCAGCCGGCCCACGAACAGCACGTGGTCGAGGGCTTCGAGGGGTCGGGCCGCCCCCTCGGCCTCGATGCCGTTGGGCAGCACATGCACGGGCACCCGCCGCCCCACGTCGGTCCGGACGGCCTCGGCGAAGTACGCGCTGGGTGCGAGGACCCGGTCCACGCGACGCAGCCTCGGCAGGTACGCGGGCCGCTGCACGCAGCGCAGATACATGTACCGGGCGGTGTCCGCGGCCGACAGCCGCCCGGTGACCGCGCTCGGCAGGTTCCAGCGCAGCAGCTTCCGCGTCCAGTCCTCCGGGCCGTGCAGGGTGAGGACGCGCGGTGTGCCGGACGTGGCCGAGAGCACGGCGGGGCTGAACTCGCCGATGGTGTGCAGGTGTACGCAGTCGGGCCGGAACTCCCGCACCACGTCACGGACCTGGCGGTGCGCCCGTCCGTACCAGAACTTCCGGGCGAACCGTCTGACGGGGTGTCCGGCGATGGCCGGGACGAGGTCGTCGGCGAAGACCCGCTGCCCCTGGGAGAGCAGGTCGGTCGCGAGGACCCGTACCTCGTGGCCGCGCGCGCCCAGCCCCTCCGCGATCAGCCGGACGCTCTTCTCGGCGCCTCCGGCCTCGTATCCGATGTTGACGATCTGCAGGATCCTCACGACGACCCGCCCCCCTTGCGCTTGTGGCGGCGGTGCCGCCCTTTGTACGGCTCCCGCATGCCGCTCCACAGCAGGCCCAGGCCCGCCACGGCTCCCGACGCGAGATTTCCCACGCCCCAGGCGATGCCCGCCCACTCCAGGCCGTGGTCCAGCCGCGCCAGGGCGATGACGAGCATGACGACGACCAGGACGAGGTTCGACACGACCATGGCGACGAGCTGGCGCGTGACCTTGAGCAGGAAACTGGCCCAGGTGTTGAAGGCCACGGCCAGGGCACCCACGGTGAACACGGTCAGCGTCTGCCGGCCGTCGGTGGCGTACTCGGGGCCGAAGAGCCGAAGGACCGGTCCCGCCAGCGCCACGACGAGCACCACCGCCGGGACGGTGACGGCGAAGATGGCCTTGGCGGACCGCCGGGCGATCGGGCCCAGCTGCGCCCCCTGCTGGGAGCCCTCCGCGAACAGGGCCTCGCCGATCGCGTACGAGGCTGAGTTGACCAGGTTCGCGATCTGGAAGGCGACGAAGTAGGTGGCCGCGGGCACGGGGCCCAGGGTCTGCAGGACGACGATGGGCAGCACGATCTGCGGGATGAGGTTGAGGCTGCCCGACAGATAGCTGCTCAGCGAATAGCCGAGTGTGGAACGGAACGTCCGCCAGGAGAACGACGGTCGCACGCGCACCCGCAGCACGCGCCGGATCGCCACCACGCTCGCCGTGGCCGCGACCGCCGAGGCGACCCCGCTCGCCGCGAAGATCCCGAACGGGCCGAGGCCGACGAACAGCACCGGCATGCCCAGCTTGACCACGCTCATCAGCCCGCCGTTGACCGCCAGGTTGACCTTGGCCGCCCGGAAGGCGACGAAGACGGAGTCGGTCAGGAGGTTCACGGCGGCTCCCGCCGCGAGGACCACGAAACCGACCGCGTGCAGCGGTGAGGCGTGCAGGAAGTCCAGTTGGGGCGCGGCCCAGGGCACGACCACCACGAAACCGCCCGAGATGACACAGGCCGCGAGCACCACCGTGCTGATGGCGGTGCTGGTCTCCTCGGCCTGCCGGGTGCTGGTCGGAAGGTGCCGCACCAGGGTCGAGCTGAGGCCGAAGAGGCTGAAGTACGACAGCAGTGACGCACTCGACAGCAGGGAGGAGGCCCGGCCCACGTCGGACGCCGGGAAGAGGCGGGCGACGAGGATCCAGAAGAGGAATCCCGCGCCCGCGCCGAGCGCGGTGGTCGCGATGAGGAAGAAGGAGTTGAGCATCAGCGGATCGCGTGCCGTCGCGGCCAGACGCGCGATCGCCCCGGGCGTCGTGGGGGGACGGCCGGGGACGGTGTGCCCGGCCGGCCCGGTGGGGGGAGTGGTGGCGGTCATGCGGCCACACCTCCGGGGTCGCCGTCGAGGTCGCGGCGGCGAGCGGGGGGCGGGGCCTTGGTCCTGGCCAGCAGCAGCGCGACGGCTGAGGCGGCGAACGCCCAGGACGCCGTCTCACCTTCCCGGGGCACGTCGGCGAAGTGGGTGAGCGGACGCGCCATGGTGTAGGGGTGGGTGAGCGAGTTGACGCACAAGTAGGCCCAGGCGAGCAGCGCGTACGTGGCGGTGGTGCGCAGCAGCGCGAGGACCGCTCCCCGGGCCGGTGCCGGGCGCGACCACCACGTTCCATACACGGCCTGGAGCACGAACGCAGCCAGGGCCGACACCGCGAAACACACCGCCCCGAAGGTGTCCCGCCGGACGTGCAGCAGGGTGCTGACCGGGGCGGTGAGGTCGTCCGGGCGCAGGGCCGCGACCGCGGCGACGTAGAGCCAGCCGAGCAGGCCGTGGACCATGGCGGTCTCCAGGAACGCACGGGCGAGCCGCTTCACGTGACCGCCTCTGCGCGTTCTTCGCGATCCTCCGGGACGGTCCGGTCACCGGCCGCCGCACCGTAGTGGGTGAGGAGCCGTGCCGCATGCTCGCCCCAGGCGAAGCCGGTGGTGGCGTAGGTGTGCGAGTAGCGGCCCATGGCGGTGCGCAGGGCTTCGTCGTCCGCCAGCTCCCTCAGCGCCTCGCGCAACACGCCCGCGTCTCTGGGCAGCAGCCGCAGCCGGGTGCGGTCGAGTCCGTACGGCGCGTATCCCGGGTCGTCGGTCGTGACGACGGGCAGGCCGGAGGCCATCGCCTCCTGGACGGTCAGCGGGAAGCCCTCGGCGGTGGAGGGCAGGGCGAAGACGTCGCAGGCCCGGTACAGGTCGGCCAGTTGGTCGGGGGACAGGGCCCCGAGATGCCGCACACCGGGCCGGTCGGCGGTCGTCTCGCTGCCGCTTCCCGCGAAGACCAGGTCGTAGGAGGCCGGGTCGGCGGCGCTCAGTAGCAGGTCGTATCCCTTCTTCGGCACCAGCCGCCCCACGAACAACACCAGGGCGCGGCCGAGGGGCAGCGCGAACCGCTCGCGGGCGGCGTCCCGTTCGGCGGGGGTACGGGCGGGCCGGAAGGTCCCGGTGTCGACTCCGTTGAAGAGATACCGGACGGTGGCGGGGCGGGCGCCGCGCTCGGCCACGAACGCGGCGACCCGGTCGTTGAGGACCAGCACGCGGCGGGCCCGGCGCAGCAGAGGGCGGCCGGCCACCGCGTACACCGCGCGCTGGACGGCGCGCACGAGCGCGGAGGGATGCTCGACGAGGGCCACGTGCTGGGTGAGCACCTGCGGCGTGCGGGTGAGTGCCGCGGCCAGGCCCGCCGCCCAGGAGGTCATGTACAGGCAGTCGTGGACGTGGACCACGTCCGCCCACCGGGCCCAGCGCAGGGCCGCGCCGAGCAGGCGCGGCGAGAGCACGGGGAAGGGCACCCCGGCCCGTGCCTCGGCCCCGTTCCAGGCGGCGACACGCACCACCCGCACCCCGTCCTCGACGGTGGTGGCGGTCTCGGCGCCACTGGTCAGCACCGTGACCTCGGCACCCGCGCGGGCGAGGTGGACCGCCTCGCTGCGCACGACGTTCTCGATGCCCCCGACATGCGGCGGGTAGTAGTGGCTCACCAGGAGTACGCGCGTCATCGGTAGATCTCCGCCCCCCCGTTGCTGTACAGCTTGTTCTTCGTGGCGTCCAGGAGCTCCGTCGGATAGAGGTACGTCACCAGGTCGCCGCGATAGAAGGTGGTGGCCTGGTCCTTGGTCACCGTCGTCGTGCCGAGGAAGACATAGCTGTGCGAGCCGACGAGCGCCGGGAAGATGTCGTTCTGGGCGCGGCCCCGGATCAGCGTCTGGAGCCGGCTGAAGGTGTACCGGTCGGTCTGTACCTCGGACTGCACATCGGCCCGCTGGGCGTCGGTGGCCCGGGTCTGTACCCAGCGGATAGCGCTCCGCTCCTCCGGATGGACGTAGTAGATGTCGTAGTACTGCCCGGTGTTGGCCAGGTGCAGCTGGGCCGGGTAGCCGCCGAGCAGTTTGGGGACCACGCCGGTCAGGTCCAGCAGCAGGCCGAGGGCGAGGGCGCTCGCCGCCGGGACCGCCCATCGGCCCGACCAGCGGAACAGCCACAGGGAGCCGGCGGCGACGAACGGGGCGAAGAAGAACAGGCCCTGCTGGAAGGCGCGCAGCACGCCGTAGTCGACCGACAGCTGGGGCAGCACCGTCAGCAGTCCGATGATCGCGATCATGCCGATGGAGAGCGTCACCTGGTCCCGGCTCGGCCGGAACCCGGGCCGGGCCCGGCGGCCGCGGACGCGGCGCCGGATGACGGCGGTGGCGAGTCCGACCATCAGCAGCACCTGCAGGAGCCGGGCGGCGGACGCGCGGACCAGCCCGTTGGCCGCGCGCACGTCGATTCCCGCCTTCTCCAGCAGCCGTCCGGCGGAGGTCAGCGGCAGGTTCGGCTGCTCGGCCACGACCCTGACCGGGTACTTGTCGATCGTGCTCAACGGCAGGTAGTCGCCGGCCGCTCGGCCTGCCCGGGTCTGCCGGATGGTGTCGGCACGGTAGTCCTTCAGCCGCTGTTCGGCGCTGACCGTCGCGCCGCTGAAGAGGCTGTACGACACGTCGGACGACGCGGTGTCCTCCGGGGCGCCGCCCACCAGCTCGCGAACGGTGATGGACAGGGTGCTGTGCAGCTGCCCCGTGGTGTGGGTCACGGGCCCCGACCAGACGAACGCGGCCAGGGCCGAGGCGGCCACCATCCACCAGGTGACGAAGGAGCGCCCGGCCGGCCGGGCCCTGCGCAACCGGCCCCAGAGGCGCCAGATCAGGTCGGTGCCGAGTGCCAGGCCGAGGACGGCGACGATGACGTACGTGGTGGAGTAGTGCGACAGCACGATGCCGGCCACCATGACGATGAACATGACGCGTCGCCCGGCCAGTGGCCGTCCGCTGTCGGTCACCACGACCATCGCGCAGCCGAGGAAGAAGAACGCCACCTCCTGGCGGCCCAGAAACGTCATGTCGGTGAAGAACGTCGGGAAGAGCATCAGGTAGACGGCCGACAGCAGCGCGATGATCTGCGGCGCCACGTTCCGCACCGACCGGTACACCAGCACGGGCGTCAGCGCGAACAGCAGCGGCAGCAGCACCTTGAACACGTAGGTCCCGGGAATCCCGGTCAGCCGGGTCAGCGCGGTCGGCAGCAGCACGATGCTCAGGCAGGCGTTGTACGGGTCGGGGAACGCGCTGATGTCCCAGTGCGCGTTGTCGGCGGCCAGCCGGAAGACCTCGTACTCGCGCTGGATGTCGTGTCCGGTGATGTACCAGCCGCGCAGCGAGGTCAGCAGCAGGATCCCGGCCGCCGCGAAGAACAGCCCCAGTTCGAGCACGGCGGCTCCGTAGCGTCCCCGCCGCACCAGCAGCAGCACGAGCAGCGCGGCGACCGCGAGCAGCCCGGCCACGGCGACGGTTCCGGTGAGGCCGTTGTTGAGCCGGACGGGCCCGGCCACGCACAGCGCGATCACGCCGAGTCCGAGGGGCAGCACGGTACCGAGTCCGTGCAGGTTCGCGTGGAGGGCCGGCCGCTGCCGGGCGGCGGGGCCCTCCGACGGAGTCCCGAGGACGGGGGAGGGCCGCCACAGCCTGCCCGTGACGACCGTGAGACCCGTCATGTGGACGAGCGCCCCGAGAGCGAGCGGCAGTCGTTCCAACGGCCTCGACACACCCGCCCACGGCAGCAGCGTGTTCACCACGAGCGGTACGGCGATGGCGCCGCCCACGGCCAGCCCGAGAGCGATCAGCAGCTGCCCGTCCCGGGTCGAGGCGGCCCGCCCGGCCACGCCGGAGGCGTACCAGACGGCCGTCGGGCCCCCGACCAGCAGCCAGAGCCCGGCGGGAGTCAGCAGGAACACCGGCGTCCCCGGCAGCACCTCCAGCAGGGCGGCCAGCGCGGTGGCGAGGAGGAGCACGAGTCCCCGGCGGCGGCTCATCGCGCGACCTCGCCGTAAACGGTGTCGTAGATGTCCTCGACCCGTCGGACGACCGCGTCCCAGGTGTGCCCGAGCGCAGCCTGCGAACTGCGCCGGGCCAGCGTGGTGCGCAGACGTTCGTCGCCGGCCACCGTGTCGACGGCCTCGGCCAACGCCTCGGGTGAGGGGGCGGACAACAGCCCGACATCGCCGAGGAGTTCGGTGTTGCCGGGGACGTCGGTGGCGATCACCGGGAGGGCGGCGGCCATGGCCTCCAGCGCGACCAGCGGCATGCCCTCCTTGTCGGACGGAAGGACGAACGCGTCGGCCTCCCGGTAGGCGCGGATCAGGGCGTCGCCGAGGCGAGGGCCGTCGAACTCGACGTCGCGCAGCCCCAGGAGGGCGGCTCGCGCCTCCAGTTCGGCCCGGTCCTCTCCGTCGCCCACGATGCGCAGCCGTACCGGCTCGCGGATCAGGGCCATGGCGTCCAGCAGCCGGTCGACGCGCTTCTGCGCGCTGAGCCGGCCGACGTACAGCAGTTTCAGCGGCTCGCCGGCGGGGCGGGACGCGCGAACCGGCATGAAGTAAGCGGATCCGACACCGTTCGGGACGACGAAGACGCGCTCCGGCCGCACCCGGTACGTCCGGCGCACGAACTCCGCCTGAGCCTCGGTCAGCACCAGCACCCCGGCCGCCGCCCGAAGGACCCGTCCGAAGACGTGCCGTTTGTACGCCGGCAGGAGCCGGCCGAAACGTCCCGAGGCGTCCACGTCCAGGTGGAAGTGGAGCAGGAACCGCTGTCCGCGCAGCCGGGCGACCGCCGCGACCAGCTCCGGCAACAGCGCGTGCGCCGAGTGCAGGTGCAGGACGGAGTGGCGCGGGGACCTCAGCAGCGAGACGGCCAGCCCCGGGGCGAGCGGCGTGTGCGCGACCTCGACCGACCGGTGCCGCAGGACCCGGACCCCGCCCGCGCGGGTGCGGCGGGCGGCGTCCTCCGAGCCGATGGTGGTGGTGAGGACCCGTACGTCATGGCGGGCGCCGAGCCCGTCGGCGAGGTTCTCCACGACCCGTTCCAGGCCCCCGAGATGGGGCGGGTAGTAGGGGGTGATCTGGAGGACGGTGGTCATGCGGCCGCCCCCGTTCCGGTGTCCGACGAGTCCTCGCCGGTCTCCGAGCGCCTCGGCGTTCCGCCCGCGAGCCCGGCCAGTTCCCCGTTGGTCGCGTACTGGACGCCTTCCGCCGAGCGGCCGCCGATGTGCGCGAGCACCCGCTCGAGGCGGGACCAGTCGCCCCGGGCGTCGACCTCCCAGCTGTGGCCCCACAGGTGGAAGACGCCGCCCTGCCGGCGGCACAGCTCGAACCAGTGGATGGCCAGCTCGTCCCACTCGAGGTAGAGCCGTGCCGCCCGCCACGGCCGGCCCCCGGCGAGTCGCAGTGCCAGGGGACCGTCCACCCGGTGGGCGTACGCGTTGACCGTCGTCGTCATCTCCAGCAGCGGACCGGTCCTGAGCGAGCTGCGTCGCACCGTCCGGGCGACCGTGAAACCGGCCTTCCGCGCCTGTTCGACGTGCAGCGGGGTGTACTCGCCGCGTGGGTAGCAGAAGCTCGTGACCGCCGTACCGACGATGTCCTCGACCTCGGTCTTTCCGGCCTCGATCTCCTCGCGGGCCGCGGCTTCGGATATCAGGGGCAGCCTCTGGTGGCTCAGGGTGTGTCCGCCGACCTCGAAGCCGCGCTCGGCCAACTCCCGTATGCCCTGTGCCGGGAGACGGTCGGCGGGGTCGAACTCGATGTTGCGGGGCGCGATGTAGAAGGTGCCGGGCACACCGTGTGCGGTCAGCAGGTCGGCGAGGCGTGGGTCGAGCCGGTGTCCGTCGTCCCAGCTGGTGGTGACGACGGTGCGGGAAGCCGTCATTCGGTGCCCCTGAGGTCGTAGTGGAGTGTCTGCCCGCGGTCGAGCAGGGCGACGCGCACAACGGCCGCCCGCCGAACGTACGGGAGCCGGACGGTGGTGTTCTGCGGCACGTCGGTGTGGCGCGGGGTGAGGGTGAGGGTGGTCGTCGCGGTGGTTCGTCCCGCCGCGGTGACGAGCTGGACCCGCAGCCGGTACGGGCTCGGGTGCGGGCCGTGCTCCACTACCGAGAGCGGTACGACGACGGTGCCACGGGCGGCCACGGGGGCCCGCGTGAAGTACAGCTCGGTGTACTCGCTGGGCAGCCGGGTGAAGGAGGCGGCCAGCTCCTTGCGCACCGGCGGCGTCGCCCATGCCGCGACCGCGAGGGCCAGGGCGACGGCCACGGCGGCGACGATCCGGCGAGGCGTCCAGAACGCCCCCTGGGCATGCCGACGGCGGCGGTGCCCCGCCCGGGGCCCCGCCGTCCGCTGGTCCGCGTCAGCCAGTCGACTCATGCGGTGGTTCCGAACTCCCCTGCTGGCGACGCGGTGACGGTACCGGTGGCGGCGGACTGGGTGAGAGTGACGGTCTGGACGACGGCCGCCCGCGGTCTGCGGAACCGGTGGTGGAAGAGCTGCCGCATGTTGGCCATGCCGTCGGGCAGCGCGTTGAGCTTCACCTCACCGCCGCGCTTGCGGTACTCGATCGGCACTTCGAGAGTGTGGAAACCGGCCAGTACCGCCGCGTTCTTGATTTCCTGCGAAAAGGCCATGCCGGTCGATCTGACGTCGATGCCGTGCCAGACATAGCGGCGGAAGACCCACATCCCGGACTGCGAGTCGCGCAGTCCGTTCCGGAACAGCATGCGACTCACCCCGCTGAGGGCATGGTTGGCGACCGTGTGGGAACGCTTCATGGCCTGCGCGTTCGGGCGGACCAGCCGGTTCGTCGTCAGGAACTCGATCCCCTGTTCCTCCAGCGTGGTGAGAAGGCCCGGGAGCGCGTCGAAGGGGTACGTACGGTCCGCGTCCCCGGTGGCGACGACGTCGCCGGTCGCCGCCGCGAACCCGGCGTGGTAGGCGTTCCCGTAGCCTCGCGCGGGCTGGTACACGACCCGGGCCCCCAGCTCCCGGGCGACGTCTCCGGTGCCGTCCGTGGACGCGTTGTCGACCACGACCACCTCGGTCCGCCAGCCGGCCGTGGCGAGTGCGTCGACCGGGATGGTCTTCATGACCGGCGCGAGATTGGGCGCCTCATTGAGTGCGGGAATTACTATGGACAACGTCTTCACGAAGGCCCCCCAATGGCCGCGGAGCAGCCGGAAAATGGCACGGCTGAACTGAACAATGTGACGGTGAATGCTTTCCGGCAGCATGAGACGACAGCCGGACAACTGAATTCCCACGACTGTTCCGGCGGCGGGGGCGGGCCCCGAATGCGAAGACGGCCGTGCCCTGGAGATGTCGGACCCATGGGTGCGGGTACGCGGGAAATCCCAGGTTGACGCAGGTGGAGGCCCTGTCCCGAGGTATGCAGATGCCTCAGGAAAACCGGCAACGACGGCGGTTTTAACGGCCTTGGTGACAAGGGCACGTCGACGAACGGCCCATGAGCGCTTTCTTTCCCCCTCTCCCCCTCCCCAGGGGGTACGCGCGCCTGTTGTTTCAGACGGCACGCGAATGAGTGCTCCGAACACCGAGTGGAGTTCGAAACCGAAAGGAAGCTTACGGCGAATGTGGGGGTTGTGTGTGCGACTCATAGGGGATGTGTGGCCTCGCCGGGCGGCGGGCCCTCCGGCGCGCCACATCGCCGTAACGTCCGCCCGCCCGGTCGCGGGGGTGGTCGCACCTGCCCGGTCGTCGTGACCGGAGGTCCGGTGCGGGGCTTTTTCGCAGGTCGGCGGCACTTACCCCGACATCAGTGGGTGCTTCGTGCCCATCGGGACCAAAACCGCCGCATGGTGCCCAAGGGGCGGCACATCGAACCTGTGTCCCCTGTTACCCGGAGTAGCCAGTTATCTAATATTTACAAACAGTTTGAACTCTCAAATGGTGCAAATAATCCACAATCGGTCATGCGTGGGGTGGTGATCGCCCGCGCAATCAGTCGGCCGGCAGCCCGAGTTGACGAAGGGGGGTGAGGCGCCCCCCGCCGGAAGCCGTCCCTCTCTGTGGGAACCCGTGGCGAAAGTGGGGCGTTGGAGGATGATGGAGGCGTTCATTCGCTTTTGGGGGGAGGCGCCCGTGTCTCAACCGACTCCATGGCAGCCGTGGCAGTCGGGGCAAGGTGTCCCGCAGCCGTGGCAGTCCCACACCACCTCCTCCATGCTCGCCTCGCACGCCGACCGCGAGCGGGCCGTCGACGTGCTCAGAGCCGGGTACGGGGAGGGGCGGCTGGAGCACTCCGAGTTCGAGAAGCGGGTGGCGCGGGCCTACGCGGCGCGGACGGTGGGGGAGCTGGCCCTGCTGGTCGGCGACCTGCCCACCGGTCCCGTACCGCAGCCGGCGCCCCTGACGGCCGTACCGCCCCTGCCGCGGACGTTCCTGCCCGTCGCGCGGCCGCAGACGAACGGGAAGGCTGTGGGAGCCGCCGTGTGCGGGCTGCTGTGCGTGCCGACGCTGGGGCTGACCGGGATCCCGGCGGTGATCCTCGGTCACACCGCGCGCGCCGAGATCGAGCGGACCGGCGAGGCCGGCGAGGGGCTCGCCATGACGGGGCTGGTGCTGGGCTGGCTGTCGACCGCCGGCTGGGCCCTGGTGCTGACCCTGCTCATCGCCGTGTCGCTGGCGTCCGGCTAGCGTCCGCACGTGTCCGGGACGTGAAATCGAAGATCACGTACGGCGTAGGGGTTGACATGTTCCGCATGGTGATGCGGGCGGGGCCCATTTGTTTTGACCGCAGCGAATGCGGTAGGTACGCTCAGACCTTGTGCCTGGGGTGTGCCCTGGCTCTTGTGCGTGCCATCAACCGCATAGCGAGCCGCTACTGGCCACCGTAATCTGTGCCCTTTTGCCTTGCGGCGGGAGTCTGCCGGATTCGACACACCCGACCGCGTGGGTCGGCGACGTTCCAGGTTAGCTGTACCCATCGGCACACAGAAACCGGAGAAGTAGTGCCTACGATCCAGCAGCTGGTCCGCAAGGGCCGGCAGGACAAGGTCGAGAAGAACAAGACGCCCGCACTCGAGGGCTCCCCTCAGCGCCGGGGCGTCTGCACGCGTGTGTTCACGACCACCCCGAAGAAGCCGAACTCGGCCCTGCGTAAGGTCGCGCGTGTGCGTCTGACCAGCGGGATCGAGGTCACGGCCTACATTCCGGGTGAGGGACACAACCTGCAGGAGCACTCCATCGTGCTCGTGCGCGGCGGCCGTGTGAAGGACCTGCCGGGTGTTCGCTACAAGATCATCCGCGGCTCGCTCGACACCCAGGGTGTCAAGAACCGCAAGCAGGCTCGCAGCCGTTACGGCGCCAAGAAGGAGAAGTAAGAATGCCTCGTAAGGGCCCCGCCCCGAAGCGCCCGGTCATCATCGACCCGGTCTACGGTTCTCCTCTGGTGACCTCCCTGATCAACAAGGTGCTGCTGAACGGCAAGCGCTCGACTGCCGAGCGGATCGTTTACGGCGCCATGGAGGGCCTGCGCGAGAAGACCGGCAACGACCCGGTCATCACCCTCAAGCGCGCTCTCGAGAACATCAAGCCGACCCTCGAGGTCAAGTCCCGCCGTGTCGGTGGCGCCACCTACCAGGTGCCGGTCGAGGTCAAGCCCGGCCGCGCCAACACCCTGGCGCTGCGCTGGCTGGTCGGTTACTCCCGCGCCCGTCGCGAGAAGACCATGACCGAGCGTCTGCTCAACGAGCTTCTCGACGCTTCGAACGGCCTCGGTGCGGCCGTCAAGAAGCGCGAGGACACGCACAAGATGGCCGAGTCCAACAAGGCCTTCGCGCACTACCGCTGGTAGTCGCTACCCACATCGAGACCGAGAGAAGACTGAAGCCTTATGGCTACCACTTCACTTGACCTGGCCAAGGTCCGCAACATCGGGATCATGGCCCACATCGACGCGGGCAAGACGACCACCACCGAGCGGATCCTGTTCTACACCGGTGTGTCCTACAAGATCGGTGAGGTCCACGACGGCGCTGCCACCATGGACTGGATGGAGCAGGAGCAGGAGCGTGGCATCACGATCACCTCTGCTGCCACCACCTGTCACTGGCCGCTGGAAGACGTCGACCACACCATCAACATCATCGACACGCCGGGCCACGTCGACTTCACCGTCGAGGTGGAGCGTTCGCTGCGTGTGCTCGACGGTGCCGTGACGGTGTTCGACGGCGTCGCCGGCGTCGAGCCCCAGTCCGAGACGGTGTGGCGTCAGGCGGACCGCTACGGCGTTCCGCGTATCTGCTTCGTGAACAAGCTCGACCGCACGGGCGCCGAGTTCCACCGCTGCGTGGACATGATCTCGGACCGCCTGGGCGCTCAGCCGATCGTCATGCAGCTCCCGATCGGTGCCGAGGCCGACTTCAAGGGCGTCGTGGACCTGGTCCGCATGAAGGCGCTCGTCTGGTCCGCCGAGGCCACCAAGGGCGAGATGTACGACGTCGTCGACATCCCGGACACGCACACCGAGGCTGCCGAGGAGTACCGCGGCAAGCTGCTGGAGGCCGTGGCCGAGAACGACGAGGAGATCATGGAGCTGTACCTCGAGGGCGTCGAGCCCACCGAGGAGCAGCTGTACGCCGCGATCCGTCGTATCACCATCGCGTCCGGCAAGTCCAAGGACACCACGGTCACCCCGGTGTTCTGCGGTACCGCGTTCAAGAACAAGGGCGTCCAGCCCCTGCTCGACGCGGTCGTGCGCTACCTGCCCTCCCCCCTGGACGTCGAGGCCATCGAGGGCCACGACGTGAAGGACCCGGAGGTCGTGGTCAAGCGCAAGCCGTCCGAGGACGAGCCGCTGTCCGCGCTGGCGTTCAAGATCATGAGCGACCCGCACCTCGGCAAGCTCACCTTCGTCCGGGTCTACTCGGGCCGCCTGGAGTCCGGCACCTCGGTGCTGAACTCCGTCAAGGGCAAGAAGGAGCGCATCGGCAAGATCTACCGCATGCACGCGAACAAGCGTGAGGAGATCGACTCGGTGGGCGCCGGCGACATCATCGCCGTCATGGGTCTGAAGCAGACCACGACCGGTGAGACGCTGTGCGACGACAAGGCCCCGGTGATCCTGGAGTCCATGGACTTCCCGGCGCCGGTCATCCAGGTCGCCATCGAGCCCAAGTCGAAGGGCGACCAGGAGAAGCTGGGCGTCGCGATCCAGCGCCTGGCCGAGGAGGACCCGTCCTTCCAGGTCCACTCGGACGAGGAGACCGGCCAGACCATCATCGGTGGTATGGGCGAGCTGCACCTCGAGGTGCTGGTCGACCGTATGCGCCGCGAGTTCAAGGTCGAGGCCAACGTCGGCAAGCCGCAGGTGGCCTACCGCGAGACGATCCGCAAGGCCGTCGAGCGCGTCGACTACACGCACAAGAAGCAGACCGGTGGTACGGGTCAGTTCGCCAAGGTCCAGATCGGCATCGAGCCGATCGAGGGCGGCGACGCCTCGTACGAGTTCATCAACAAGGTGACCGGTGGCCGCATCCCCAAGGAGTACATCCCCTCGGTGGACGCGGGCGCGCAGGAGGCCATGCAGTTCGGCATCCTCGCCGGTTACGAGATGACCGGTGTCCGTGTGATCCTGCACGACGGTGCCTACCACGAGGTCGACTCCTCCGAGCTGGCCTTCAAGATCGCCGGTTCGCAGGCCTTCAAGGAGGCCGCGCGCAAGGCCAGCCCCGTGCTGCTCGAGCCGATGATGGCCGTCGAGGTCACCACGCCTGAGGACTACATGGGTGAGGTCATCGGCGACATCAACTCCCGCCGTGGCCAGATCCAGGCCATGGAGGAGCGGGCCGGTGCCCGCGTCGTGAAGGGCCTCGTGCCCCTCTCGGAGATGTTCGGTTACGTCGGCGACCTGCGCAGCAAGACGTCCGGCCGGGCCAGCTACTCCATGCAGTTCGACTCCTACGCCGAGGTTCCGCGGAACGTCGCCGAGGAGATCATCGCGAAGGCCAAGGGCGAGTAAACGCACCGCGTTAACGCACCGCGTTCACACGCCGTAGGCTTGACTCCGGAGCCTGCCGGGGCATTCCTCCCCGATCGTGGGGGAATGCCCCGGGGCCCGGGCACTGACAGCAAAGATCACCTGGCGCCGATGAAGTAAGGCGTACAGAACCACTCCACAGGAGGACCCCAGTGGCGAAGGCGAAGTTCGAGCGGACTAAGCCGCACGTCAACATCGGCACCATCGGTCACATCGACCACGGTAAGACGACCCTCACGGCCGCCATTACCAAGGTGCTGCACGACGCGTTCCCGGACCTGAACGAGGCCTCGGCGTTCGACCAGATCGACAAGGCTCCCGAAGAGCGCCAGCGCGGTATCACCATCTCCATCGCGCACGTCGAGTACCAGACGGAGACCCGTCACTACGCCCACGTCGACTGCCCCGGTCACGCGGACTACATCAAGAACATGATCACGGGTGCGGCGCAGATGGACGGCGCCATCCTCGTTGTCGCCGCCACCGACGGCCCGATGCCGCAGACCAAGGAGCACGTGCTCCTGGCCCGCCAGGTCGGCGTTCCGTACATCGTCGTCGCCCTGAACAAGGCCGACATGGTGGACGACGAGGAGATCCTGGAGCTCGTCGAGCTCGAGGTCCGTGAGCTGCTCTCCGAGTACGAGTTCCCGGGCGACGACGTTCCGGTCGTCAAGGTCTCCGCGCTCAAGGCGCTCGAGGGCGACAAGGAGTGGGGCCAGTCGGTCCTGGACCTGATGGCCGCCGTCGACACCGCGATCCCGGAGCCGGAGCGCGACGTCGACAAGCCGTTCCTCATGCCGATCGAGGACGTCTTCACGATCACCGGTCGCGGTACGGTCGTCACCGGCCGTATCGAGCGTGGTGTCCTGAAGGTCAACGAGACCGTGGACATCATCGGCATCAAGAACGAGAAGACCACCACCACGGTCACCGGCATCGAGATGTTCCGCAAGCTGCTCGACGAGGGCCAGGCCGGTGAGAACGTCGGTCTGCTCCTCCGTGGCATCAAGCGCGAGGACGTCGAGCGCGGCCAGGTCATCATCAAGCCGGGCTCGGTCACCCCGCACACCGAGTTCGAGGCGCAGGCCTACATCCTCTCCAAGGACGAGGGTGGCCGCCACACGCCGTTCTTCAACAACTACCGTCCGCAGTTCTACTTCCGTACGACGGACGTGACCGGCGTCGTGACCCTCCCCGAGGGCACCGAGATGGTCATGCCGGGTGACAACACCGAGATGAAGGTGGAGCTCATCCAGCCCATCGCCATGGAAGAGGGCCTGAAGTTCGCCATCCGTGAGGGTGGCCGGACGGTCGGCGCCGGCCAGGTCACGAAGATCAACAAGTGACTCTGAGCCGCTAGGCCTCTGAGAGGGCCCGTACGACGTCGGTCGTACGGGCCCTTTCGCGTGCCTGTGCCTTTTCGCCAGCCCGGCGCGCGGCCACGCGATGGTCGGCCGGTGAAGTCTCGGCAAACCTTGCGGGACGTGTCGTCGAGAGTTGGACCAACTCCCGGCCTCCGGTGCCCCGATTGTTCGCGTGTGTTCGCTGTGGGGTGGTTGTGACGTCCTAGCGTGGACAGGCAGAAACAGGCAGACAGGGGGACGTGCATGTCCGTGATGGCCGACCGGCCGACGCAGCAGCTGCGCGTGGTGCGGGTGCCCCGTCCCGCCGACCCGCCGCGCCGGGAACGGCCGCGGCTGTACGCCATCGACGGCATCCGGCTGGCGGCCGCGCTGATGGTCGCCGCGCACCACTACGTCGGCACCTGGCGGGTGAACCAGCCGGGCAACGCCATCTGGGACCGGCCGGTGTCCGACATCATGCCGACGGTGTTCCGCGTCGCGTCCTACGGCTGGATCGGCGTCGAGATCTTCTTCGTCATCAGCGGGTTCGTGATCTGCATGTCCTGCTGGGGCCGCAGTCCGCGCCAGTTCTTCGTCTCCCGGGTCATACGGCTCTACCCCGCGTACTGGTTCGCCATAGCCTTCACCACCGCCGTCCTGGTGCTGCTGCCCGGCGTCTGGGACCGGCTGCGGGCACGGGACGTGCTGCTCAACTTCACGATGCTGCAGGCCGGTTCGAACGTGGGCAACGTCGACGGCGTGTACTGGACCCTCTGGTCCGAGCTCCGCTTCTACCTGCTCTTCCTGCTCGTGGTCGCGACCGGGCTGACGTACCGCAAGGTCGTCGTCTTCTGCTGCGTCTGGGGCGCGGCGGCGATGCTGACGCCGGTGGCGGACTTCAAGCTCCTCACCCTGGTCGCGAATCCCGACGGCGCCTGGTACTTCATCGCCGGCCTCGCCCTCTACCTGATGTACCGCTTCGGCCAGGACCTGCTGCTGTGGGGCATCCTCGCGATGTCCTGGCTGATGGGGCAGCGGGAGCTCGGCAAACGGATCGACACCGTGGAGCACGTCTCCAGCTGGCGCGGGGCGCTGCTGATCTACACCGTGTTCCTGCTCGTCATGGTGGCGATCGCGCTCGGCGCGACGGACCGGGTCCGCTGGAAGTGGTTGGTGACGGCCGGCAGTCTGACGTACCCGCTGTACCTGATGCACTACGCGGCCGGTACGACGGTCATCAACCGCCTGAAGGACACGATGGACGCCCGCCTCCTGGTCGCCGCCGTCATCACCGGCTTCCTGCTCCTGAGCTGGCTGGTCCACCGCTTCGTGGAGGCACCGGTGGCCCGCCTGCTGAAACGGGGCCTGGAGACGTCGTTCGCCCGGCTGCGGAACCCGACATGATCATGTGATGGATTGGCGGTGGCCAAGGGCTCGAAGGTCACCGTCGAGGGCAAGGGCACCGGGGCGGGCTGGGCGTCACGCCGCCGTCCAGGCGGGCCTCGGCGATGTCGGCCAGGGCGATGACCTTGTTGGTGCGGTGGGCGGCGAGGATCGCGGCCGGGTCGTAGGCGACGTGCCGGTACGGCGAGCGGCCCGTGACGCCGGAACCGCCGAGCGAGTTGGCCACGCTGTCCATCGGCCCGCTCCGGACGCGCACCAGGGCGTCCGGAAGCAGCCACAGCTCACCGTGGATCCGGTCCAGCCGACCCGTCGTGCAGGTGGCGGCGAGCTGCCGGGCCGGCAGCAGGGCGAGGCGGCAGGCGCGGGAGACGGCCTCGTCGAGCAGCGCCTCCCAGGCCGAGGCGGTGCGTATGTGGCGGGGCTGTTGCGCGGTGTGGCTGTCGGAACGGAAGTACAGCTGCGCCTGGCCGGTGGGGCGCGGCTCCACGAAGAGCTCGACCCGTCAGCCGGCGCCTCTGAGGTGCACGCCCAGACGGTCGCCCGTCGCGCCCCACAGCGGGGGAGAGGGCCACAGACCGTCGGCCCGCGACCGCTGGATGCGCGGCTCCAGAAGCGGGGCCGCCGGCCGCAGGCCCATGTCGTTTCGCCCTCGTGTTTGACCTGCGTCACTCCCGGGGTATTGTCTCCGGCTCGATTGGCCAGGCCCCTGTCCCATATGGCAGACTGTCGGAGTTGCTCGGTCGAGTGTTGATGCTGCGCGCCTCCCGCCGGGGGGACCGGAAGCGAGTCCCACAGTACTCGTCGTCCTAACTGCCTGATGGCAGCGCTGGGGCGGACGTACGGGAATCTTCCGGGAAGTGTGGTGCGGCACTGGCCAGGCACCCGGTGAACCTCTTTCCCAGGCAAGGGATGTTCGAACAAGGGACATCTGTGTCAGTGAAAGCGCGACACGCCCGACCGCGTGGGTCGGAAGAAGTCAAGGGAACACCGGGTTCCAGAGCTGTAGAGAGACAGGACTACTGAGTAGCCATGGCGGGACAGAAGATCCGCATCCGGCTCAAGGCCTACGACCACGAGGTCATCGACTCCTCGGCGAAGAAGATCGTCGAGACGGTGACCCGCACTGGTGCGTCGGTCGCGGGCCCGGTGCCGCTGCCCACTGAGAAGAACGTGTACTGCGTCATCAAGTCGCCGCACAAGTACAAGGACTCGCGCGAGCACTTCGAGATGCGCACGCACAAGCGCCTGATCGACATCCTCGACCCGACGCCCAAGACCGTTGACTCTCTGATGCGACTCGACCTCCCGGCCGGTGTCGACATCGAGATCAAGCTCTGAGGGCCGGTGAGCTGAGAATGACCAAGCAGATCAAGGGCATCCTGGGCGAGAAGCTCGGCATGACGCAGGTGTGGGACGAGAACAACCGTGTTGTTCCGGTCACCGTCGTCAAGGCCGGCCCCAACGTCGTCACCCAGGTGCGTACGAACGACAGCGACGGCTACGAGTCGGTCCAGATCGCCTTCGGCGAGATCGACCCGCGCAAGGTGAACAAGCCCCTCAAGGGCCACTTCGCCAAGGCCGACGTCACCCCGCGCCGCCACCTCGTCGAGATCCGCACCGCGGACGCCGCCGAGTACACCCTCGGCCAGGAGATCACCGCCGAGGTGTTCGAGGCCGGCGTGAAGGTCGACGTCACCGGCAAGAGCAAGGGCAAGGGCTTCGCCGGTGTCATGAAGCGCCACAACTTCGGTGGCCTCGGCGCCGGTCACGGCACGCAGCGCAAGCACCGCTCTCCCGGTTCCATCGGTGGCTGCGCCACCCCGGGCCGTGTGTTCAAGGGCCTCCGCATGGCGGGTCGTATGGGCAACGAGCGGGTCACCACCCAGAACCTGACCGTCCACGCCGTTGACGCGGAGAAGGGTCTGCTGCTCATCAAGGGCGCGGTTCCCGGTCCGAACGGCGGCCTCGTCCTGGTCCGCACCGCGGCCAAGGGGGCCTGAGGTAACCGATGAGCACTGTTGACATCCTTTCGCCGGCGGGCGACAAGGCCGGTTCCGTCGAGCTCCCCGCGGAGATCTTCGGCGTTGAGAAGGTCAGCATCCCGCTGATCCACCAGGTCGTCGTCGCGCAGCTGGCCGCTGCCCGTCAGGGCACGCACAAGACCAAGACCCGTGGCGAGGTTCGCGGTGGCGGCAAGAAGCCGTACCGCCAGAAGGGCACCGGCCGCGCCCGTCAGGGCTCGACCCGCGCGCCGCAGTTCGCCGGTGGTGGCGTCGTGCACGGTCCCGTGCCGCGCGACTACTCGCAGCGGACCCCGAAGAAGATGAAGGCTGCCGCGCTGCGTCACGCCCTCACCGACCGGGCCCGCCACAACCGCATCCACGTCGTCTCCGGCGTCATCGAGGGCGACAGCCCCTCGACGAAGGCCGCCCGGACGCTGTTCGGCAAGATCTCGGAGCGCAAGAACCTGCTCCTGGTCGTCGAGCGCGCCGACGAGGCCGCGTGGCTGTCCGCCCGCAACCTGCCCCAGGTCCACATCCTGGAGCCGGGCCAGCTGAACACGTACGACGTTCTCGTCTCCGACGACGTGGTCTTCACCCAGGCCGCCTTCGAGTCCTTCGTGTCCGGCCCGAAGGCCAATGACACCGAAGGGAGCGAGGTCTGATGGCCATCCGTCACCCCGCCATTGCCTCCAAGGCCGCGAAGAAGGCCAAGGCCGCCCGCGTCGCCAAGGCGCGTCGCCACGCCGCCGAGGGCAAGAACACCGTCGAGACGCCGCTGAGCAAGTCGTACACGGACCCCCGTGACGTGCTGCTCAAGCCGGTCGTGTCGGAGAAGAGCTACGCGCTCCTGGACGAGAACAAGTACACGTTCATCGTCGACCCGAACGCCAACAAGACCCAGATCAAGCAGGCCGTCCAGGCGGTCTTCTCGGTCAAGGTCACCGGGGTCAACACGATCAACCGCATCGGCAAGCGCAAGCGGACCCGCACCGGCTTCGGCCAGCGTGCGGCCACCAAGCGCGCGATCGTGACCCTCGCCGAGGGCGACCGTATCGACATCTTCGGCGGTCCGACCGCGTAAGCGGGTCGGATCGTCCGATATCGGACGAGGACTGAGAAATGGGAATCCGCAAGTACAAGCCGACTACGCCGGGCCGTCGTGGTTCCAGCGTCGCCGACTTCGTCGAGGTCACGCGGTCCACGCCGGAGAAGTCGCTGGTCCGCCCCCTGCACAGCAAGGGCGGCCGTAACAACGCCGGTCGTGTGACCGTTCGCCACCAGGGTGGCGGACACAAGCGCGCCTACCGCGTGATCGACTTCCGTCGTCACGACAAGGACGGCGTGCCGGCGAAGGTCGCGCACATCGAGTACGACCCCAACCGCACCGCGCGCATCGCGCTGCTCCACTACGCGGACGGCGAGAAGCGCTACATCCTGGCGCCGAAGGGTCTGAACCAGGGCGACCGGATCGAGAACGGTCCCGGCGCCGACATCAAGCCCGGCAACAACCTGGCGCTGCGCAACATCCCGGTCGGTACGACGATCCACTCCGTGGAGCTTCGTCCGGGCGGCGGCGCCAAGTTCGCCCGCTCCGCCGGTGCCTCCGTGCAGCTGCTCGCGAAGGAGGGCTCGATGGCCCACCTCCGCATGCCGTCCGGTGAGATCCGCCTGGTCGACCAGCGCTGCCGCGCCACGGTCGGCGAGGTCGGCAACGCCGAGCAGAGCAACATCAACTGGGGCAAGGCCGGCCGCAAGCGCTGGCTGGGCGTCCGCCCGACCGTTCGCGGTGTGGCGATGAACCCGGTTGACCACCCCCACGGTGGTGGTGAGGGCAAGACCTCCGGTGGTCGCCACCCGGTCAGCCCCTGGGGTCAGAAGGAAGGTCGTACTCGTGCTCCCAAGAAGGCGAGCAACAAGTACATCGTCCGCCGCCGCAAGACGAACAAGAAGCGCTAGGAGCGGGTTTAGATGCCGCGCAGTCTCAAGAAGGGGCCCTTCGTCGACGACCACCTGATCAAGAAGGTGGACGCCCAGAACGAAGCGGGCTCTAAGAACGTCATCAAGACCTGGTCCCGTCGCTCGATGATCGTCCCGGCCATGCTCGGCCACACGATCGCGGTGCACAACGGCAAGACCCACATCCCGGTGTTCGTCACCGAGTCGATGGTCGGCCACAAGCTCGGCGAGTTCTCGCCGACGCGCACCTTCCGGGGTCACGTCAAGGAAGACCGGAAGTCGAAGCGCCGCTGACAGCGGATCGCATTCAGACACGTAAGTAACTCTGAAGGGACAACCATGGAAGCCAGGGCCCAGGCGCGGTACATCCGCGTCACGCCCATGAAGGCCCGCCGTGTGGTGGACCTCATCCGTGGCATGGACGCCACGGAGGCCCAGGCTGTTCTGCGATTCGCTCCGCAGGCAGCCTCGGTTCCGGTCGGCAAGGTGCTCGACAGCGCCATTGCCAACGCCGCGCACAACTACGACCACACCGACGCCGACAGCCTCTTCATCTCCGAGGCGTACGTCGACGAGGGCCCGACCCTGAAGCGGTTCCGGCCGCGTGCCCAGGGCCGTGCCTACCGGATCCGCAAGCGGACCAGCCACATCACCGTGGTCGTCAGCAGCAAGGAAGGAACCCGGTAATGGGCCAGAAGGTAAACCCGCACGGGTTCCGGCTCGGTGTCACCACCGACTTCAAGTCGCGTTGGTACGCCGACAAGCTGTACAAGGACTACGTCAAGGAAGACGTCGCCATCCGTCGGATGATGACGTCCGGCATGGAGCGCGCCGGCATCTCCAAGGTCGAGATCGAGCGCACCCGTGACCGCGTGCGTGTGGACATCCACACCGCTCGTCCGGGCATCGTCATCGGCCGCCGTGGCGCCGAGGCCGACCGCATCCGCGGCGACCTCGAGAAGCTCACGGGCAAGCAGGTCCAGCTGAACATCCTCGAGGTCAAGAACCCCGAGACGGACGCTCAGCTGGTCGCGCAGGCCGTCGCCGAGCAGCTCTCCTCCCGCGTCTCCTTCCGTCGGGCCATGCGCAAGAGCATGCAGTCCGCCATGAAGGCCGGCGCCAAGGGCATCAAGATCCAGTGCGGTGGCCGCCTCGGCGGCGCCGAGATGTCCCGCTCGGAGTTCTACCGCGAGGGCCGCGTGCCCCTGCACACGCTCCGCGCGAACGTGGACTACGGCTTCTTCGAGGCCAAGACGACCTTCGGCCGCATCGGTGTGAAGGTCTGGATCTACAAGGGCGACGTCAAGAACATCGCCGAGGTCCGCGCCGAGAACGCTGCCGCCCGTGCGGGTAACCGCCCGGCCCGCGGTGGCGCCGGCGACCGCCCGGCCCGTGGTGGCCGTGGTGGCGAGCGGCGCGGTCGCAAGCCGCAGCAGCAGGCTCCGGCTGCCGAGGCCCCCCAGGCCGAGGCGCCCGCCGCCGCTCCGGCTGAGAGCACCGGAACGGAGGCCTGACCGACATGCTGATCCCCCGTAGGGTCAAGCACCGCAAGCAGCACCACCCGGGACGCAGCGGCGCTGCCAAGGGTGGCACGACGGTCGCGTTCGGCGAGTACGGCATCCAGGCGCTCACCCCGGCGTATGTGACGAACCGTCAGATCGAGGCCGCTCGTATCGCCATGACGCGTCACATCAAGCGTGGTGGCAAGGTCTGGATCAACATCTACCCGGACCGTCCGCTCACGAAGAAGCCCGCCGAGACCCGCATGGGTTCCGGTAAGGGTTCTCCGGAGTGGTGGATCGCCAACGTCAAGCCCGGACGCGTGATGTTCGAGCTGTCGTACCCCAACGAGAAGATCGCCCGTGAGGCGCTGACCCGTGCGGCCCACAAGCTGCCGATGAAGTGCCGGATCGTCAAGCGCGAGGCAGGTGAAGCGTGATGTCGGCCGGTACCAAGGCGTCCGAGCTGCGCGAGCTGGGCAACGAGGAGCTTCTGGCGAAGCTCCGCGAGGCCAAGGAAGAGCTGTTCAACCTCCGCTTCCAGGCGGCGACCGGTCAGCTCGAGAACCACGGCCGTCTGAAGGCGGTCCGCAAGGACATCGCGCGGATCTACACCCTGATGCGTGAGCGCGAGCTGGGCATCGAGACGGTGGAGAGTGCCTGATGAGTGAGAGCAACGTGACTGAGCAGACTGCAGAGGCCCGCGGCTTCCGCAAGACCCGTGAGGGTCTCGTCGTCAGCGACAAGATGGACAAGACCGTCGTCGTCGCCGTCGAGGACCGCGTCAAGCACGCGCTGTACGGCAAGGTCATCCGCCGTACCAACAAGCTCAAGGCGCACGACGAGCAGAACGCCGCGGGTGTCGGCGACCGCGTCCTCCTCGCGGAGACCCGGCCGCTGTCCGCGACGAAGCGCTGGCGCGTCGTCGAGATCCTCGAGAAGGCCAAGTAATTTCCTGCGGGGCATTCCTCGCAGGTCAGTTCCGCCAGGCTCGGCAGGGGCTCAACTCCCGTAAGGGATGAGGCCCCTGCCGGGAACCGGCAGACAAACAGGAGATAGACGTGATCCAGCAGGAGTCGCGACTGCGTGTCGCCGACAACACTGGTGCGAAGGAGATCCTTTGCATCCGTGTGCTCGGTGGCTCCGGTCGCCGCTACGCGGGCATCGGTGACGTCATCGTCGCCACCGTCAAGGACGCGATCCCCGGTGGCAACGTGAAGAAGGGTGACGTCGTCAAGGCGGTCATCGTTCGCACCGTCAAGGAGCGCCGCCGCCCGGACGGCTCGTACATCCGCTTCGACGAGAACGCCGCCGTCATTCTGAAGAACGACGGCGACCCTCGCGGCACCCGCATCTTCGGCCCGGTCGGGCGTGAGCTGCGCGAGAAGAAGTTCATGAAGATCATCTCGCTGGCTCCGGAGGTGCTGTAAGCATGAAGATCAAGAAGGGCGACCTGGTCCAGGTCATCACCGGCAAGGACAAGGGCAAGCAGGGCAAGGTCATTGCCGCTTACCCGCGCGACGAGCGCGTCCTGGTCGAGGGTGTCAACCGGGTCAAGAAGCACACCAAGGCCGGGCCGACCGCCAGCGGTTCGCAGGCCGGCGGCATCGTCACGACCGAGGCGCCGATCCACGTCTCCAACGTCCAGCTGGTCGTTGAGAAGGACGGCAACAAGGTCGTCACGCGTGTCGGTTACCGCTTCGACGACGAGGGCAACAAGATCCGCGTTGCCAAGCGGACGGGTGAGGACATCTGATGGCTACCACCACCACTCCGCGTCTCAAGACGAAGTACCGCGAGGAGATCGCGGGCAAGCTGCGTGACGAGTTCAAGTACGAGAACGTCATGCAGATCCCCGGTCTCGTGAAGATCGTGGTCAACATGGGTGTCGGCGACGCCGCCCGTGACTCGAAGCTGATCGAGGGCGCGATCCGCGACCTGACCACCATCACCGGTCAGAAGCCGGCCGTCACCAAGGCCCGCAAGTCCATCGCGCAGTTCAAGCTGCGCGAGGGTCAGCCGATCGGTGCCCACGTCACGCTCCGTGGCGACCGCATGTGGGAGTTCCTGGACCGCACCCTGTCGCTCGCGCTCCCGCGCATCCGCGACTTCCGCGGTCTGTCCCCCAAGCAGTTCGACGGCCGTGGCAACTACACCTTCGGTCTCACGGAGCAGGTCATGTTCCACGAGATCGACCAGGACAAGATCGACCGTACCCGGGGCATGGACATCACCGTGGTCACCACGGCGACCAACGACGCTGAGGGCCGCGCGCTCCTTCGTCACCTCGGCTTCCCGTTCAAGGAGGCGTGAGCGAGATGGCGAAGAAGGCTCTGATTGCCAAGGCTGCTCGCAAGCCCAAGTTCGGTGTGCGTGGCTACACCCGCTGCCAGCGCTGCGGCCGTCCGCACTCCGTCTACCGCAAGTTCGGCCTGTGCCGCGTGTGCCTTCGTGAGATGGCTCACCGTGGCGAGCTGCCGGGCGTGACCAAGAGCTCCTGGTAGTCCCGTAGTTCGGGATTCCAGAGGCTCTCGGTAAGCACTGGGCTCTGTCAGGCGCCCGCCCTTCCATGCCTTAGGCTTGGAGGGTTGGGCGTCTGACGACTGCCCGTACGCACGCGGACAGCTGTCCGCTGAATGATGCTTACTACGCCGTAGGTCCACCGCGCCGCACCCGTCCCGTCCCGGATCGGGGAGAGGGATGGCGCACCAGGAAACCCCGGCGAGAGAGGCCGAAGGCCAATTCATGACCATGACTGATCCGATCGCAGACATGCTGACGCGTCTGCGGAACGCGAACTCGGCGTACCACGACTCCGTGACGATGCCGGCGTCCAAGATCAAGTCTCACATCGCGGAGATCCTCCAGCAGGAGGGCTTCATCACGGGCTGGAAGATCGAGGACGCCGAGGTCGGCAAGAACCTCGTCCTCGAGCTGAAGTTCGGCCCGAACCGTGAGCGCTCCATCGCGGGCATCAAGCGGATCTCCAAGCCCGGTCTCCGGGTGTACGCGAAGTCCACCAACCTGCCCAAGGTCCTCGGTGGCCTCGGCGTGGCGATCATCTCCACGTCGCACGGTCTCCTGACCGACAAGCAGGCCGGCAAGAAGGGCGTGGGTGGGGAAGTCCTCGCCTACGTCTGGTAGCGGAAGGGAACGGAGGAAACAGCTATGTCGCGCATCGGCAAGCTCCCCATCGCGGTTCCCGCCGGCGTGGACGTCACCATCGACGGCCGTACGGTCTCGGTCAAGGGCCCCAAGGGCTCGCTGACCCACACCGTCGCATCGCCGATCGACATCGCCAAGGGTGAGGACGGCGTGCTCAACGTCACCCGCCCCAACGACGAGCGTCAGAACAAGGCCCTGCACGGCCTGTCCCGCACGCTGGTGGCGAACATGATCACCGGCGTGACCCAGGGTTACGTGAAGAAGCTCGAGATCAGCGGTGTCGGTTACCGCGTTACGGCCAAGGGTTCGAACCTCGAGTTCGCGCTCGGCTACAGCCACCCGATCACCGTCGAGGCGCCCGAGGGCATCACCTTCAAGGTGGAGACCCCGACCCGCTTCTCGGTCGAGGGCATCGACAAGCAGAAGGTCGGCGAGGTTGCGGCCAACATCCGCAAGCTGCGCAAGCCCGACCCGTACAAGGCCAAGGGCGTCAAGTACGAGGGCGAAGTCATCCGCCGCAAGGTCGGAAAGGCGGGTAAGTAAGCCATGGCATACGGACAGAAGATCCTCAAGGGCGACGCCTACAAGCGCGCCGCGATCAAGCGCCGCCACATCCGGATTCGCAAGAACCTCTCCGGTACGGCGGAGCGTCCGCGTCTGGTCGTGACCCGCTCCAACCGCCACATCGTGGCGCAGGTGATCGACGACCTGAAGGGCCACACCCTGGCTTCGGCGTCCACGCTGGACACGTCGATCCGCGGTGGCGAGGGCGACAAGTCCGCGCAGGCCAAGCAGGTCGGCGCCCTGGTCGCCGAGCGTGCCAAGGCCGCCGGTGTCGAGGCCGTCGTGTTCGACCGTGGTGGCAACCAGTACGCCGGGCGCATCGCCGCCCTGGCGGACGCCGCCCGCGAGGCCGGGCTCAAGTTCTGAGCCGCTTGTAGCTAGCGGAAAGAGAGAGGTAATCCAATGGCTGGACCCCAGCGCCGCGGAAGCGGTGCCGGTGGCGGCGAGCGGCGGGACCGGAAGGGCCGTGACGGCGGCGCTGCTGCCGCCGAGAAGACCGCGTACGTTGAGCGCGTCGTCGCGATCAACCGCGTCGCCAAGGTTGTGAAGGGTGGTCGTCGCTTCAGCTTCACCGCGCTGGTCGTGGTGGGCGACGGTGACGGCACCGTGGGTGTCGGTTACGGCAAGGCCAAGGAGGTGCCGGCCGCCATCGCCAAGGGCGTTGAGGAGGCCAAGAAGCACTTCTTCAAGGTCCCCCGTATCCAGGGCACCATCCCGCACCCCATCCAGGGTGAGAAGGCTGCCGGCGTCGTGCTGCTCAAGCCCGCGTCCCCCGGTACCGGTGTTATCGCCGGTGGTCCGGTGCGTGCCGTGCTCGAGTGCGCCGGTATCCACGACGTGCTGTCGAAGTCGCTCGGCTCCGACAACGCGATCAACATCGTGCACGCGACCGTGGAGGCCCTGAAGGGTCTGCAGCGTCCCGAGGAGATCGCGGCCCGCCGTGGTCTGCCGCTCGAGGACGTCGCCCCCGCGGCTCTTCTCCGTGCGCGTGCCGGGGCGGGTGCGTAATCATGGCGCAGCTCAAGATTACGCAGGTCAAGTCCTACATCGGCAGCAAGCAGAACCACCGTGACACCCTGCGGTCGCTTGGTCTCAAGGGGATCAACACCGTGGTCGTCAAGGAGGACCGCCCCGAGTTCCGCGGCATGGTGCACACCGTCCGCCACCTCGTGACGGTCGAGGAGGTCGACTGATCATGGCGGAGAACAACCCGCTCAAGATCCACAACCTCCGTCCCGCCCCGGGCGCCAAGACCGCCAAGACCCGTGTCGGTCGTGGTGAGGCGTCGAAGGGTAAGACGGCCGGTCGTGGTACCAAGGGCACCAAGGCCCGCTACCAGGTTCCGGAGCGCTTCGAGGGTGGGCAGATGCCCCTCCACATGCGTCTTCCGAAGCTGAAGGGCTTCAAGAACCCGTTCAAGACCGAGTACCAGGTCGTGAACCTCGACAAGCTGGCCACGCTCTACCCCGAGGGTGGCGAGGTCACCGTCGAGGGTCTGGTGGCCAAGGGCGCCGTTCGCAAGAACGCGCTCGTCAAGGTCCTCGGCCAGGGCGAGATCTCCGTGGCGCTGCAGGTGACGGTCGACGCCGTCTCCGGCTCCGCCAAGGAGAAGATCACCGCCGCCGGCGGCACCGTCACCGAGCTCGTCTGACACCACTCAGCGAACGCTCGATGACATGAACGATCCCGACCGGGGATATCCCACAAAGGGGTATCCCCGGTTGGTCGTTCCACGGGGAGCTGTGCCGCCGGTAAGGTAGCCTCCACCGTTCGTTATTCGTATCCGTCGAACCTCAAGACCGTCACCCTTGACGCAGTTGCGCGGGGGTCGCAGGAGGCACCGTGCTCACCGCGTTCGCCCGGGCGTTCAAAACGCCCGACCTGCGCAAGAAACTGCTCTTCACGCTGGGCATCATCGTGGTCTACCGGGTCGGTACCCACATTCCGATCCCTGGCGTCGACTACACGTCTGTCCAGCAGTGCGTAAAGGAAGCCTCTGGCAACCAGGGGCTCTTCGGCATGATCAACATGTTCAGCGGTGGCGCGCTGCTGCAGATCACGATCTTCGCGCTCGGCATCATGCCGTACATCACGGCGAGCATCATCCTGCAGCTGCTGACCGTGGTGATCCCGCGCCTGGAGGCACTGAAGAAGGAGGGCCAGGCGGGTACCGCGAAGATCACGCAGTACACCCGCTACCTGACGGTGGCCCTCGCCATCCTGCAGGGCACCGGCCTGGTGGCCACCGCCCGCAGCGGCGCGCTCTTCGGCCAGTGCTCGGTGGGCAGCCAGATCGTGCCCGACCGCTCGATCTTCACCACCATCACGATGGTCATCTGCATGACGGCCGGCACCGCCGTCGTCATGTGGCTCGGTGAGCTCATCACCGACCGCGGCATCGGCAACGGCATGTCGATCCTCATGTTCATCTCGATCGCCGCGACCTTCCCGTCCGCGCTGTGGGCCATCAAGAAGCAGGGCACGCTGGCCGGCGGCTGGATCGAGTTCGGCACCGTGATCCTCGTCGGCCTGGTGATGGTCGGTCTGGTCGTCTTCGTCGAGCAGGCCCAGCGCCGGATCCCGGTGCAGTACGCGAAGCGCATGATCGGCCGCCGTTCCTACGGCGGTACGTCGACGTACATCCCGCTGAAGGTCAACCAGGCGGGTGTGATCCCCGTCATCTTCGCGTCGTCGCTGCTCTACATCCCGGCGCTGGTCGCGCAGTTCTCCGGCGGGAACTCCAGCTGGAAGGTCTGGATCAACGACAACCTGACCAAGGGTGACCACCCGATCTACCTGGTCAGCTACTTCTTGCTGATCGTTTTCTTCGCGTTCTTCTATGTGGCGATCTCCTTCAACCCCGAGGAAGTCGCCGACAACATGAAGAAGTATGGTGGCTTCATCCCGGGCATCCGGGCTGGCCGACCGACCGCTGAGTACCTGAGTTACGTGCTCAACCGGATCACCTGGCCGGGTTCGCTGTATCTGGGGCTGATCGCTCTCGTTCCAACGATGGCGTTGGTCGGGTTCGGGGCATCCGGTAACTTCCCCTTCGGCGGGACGAGCATCCTGATCATCGTGGGTGTGGGTCTCGAGACGGTGAAGCAGATCGAGAGCCAGCTCCAGCAGCGCAATTACGAAGGGTTCCTCCGCTGATGCGAATCGTCCTCGTCGGGCCGCCGGGAGCCGGCAAGGGAACGCAAGCCGTTCGCCTTGCCGAGAAACTGCGCATCCCGCACATCTCCACGGGCGACCTGTTCCGCGCCAACATCAGCCAGCAGACGGAGCTCGGGAAACTCGCGAAGTCCTACATGGACGCCGGCAATCTCGTCCCCGACGAGGTCACCATCGCGATGGCTAAGGACCGCATGGAGCAGCCGGACGCCGAGGGCGGCTTCCTGCTCGACGGTTTCCCGCGCAATGTCTCGCAGGCCGAGGCGCTGGACGAGCTGCTGAAGACCGAGGCCATCAAGCTGGACGCGGTACTCGACCTCGAAGTCCCCGAGGAAGAGGTCGTCAAGCGGATCGCCGGCCGCCGTATCTGCCGCAACGACTCCTCGCACGTCTTCCACGTGACGTACAGCCCGCCGAAGAAGGAAGGCGTCTGCGACGTCTGCGCCGGTGAGCTGTACCAGCGGGACGACGACTCCGAGGAGACGGTCCGCACCCGGCTCGAGGTCTACCACACGCAGACCGAGCCGATCATCGACTACTACAAGTCGCAGGGCCTGGTCGTCACGATCTCGTCCCTCGGCCCGGTGGACGAGGTCACGCAGCGGGCTCTGGAGGCCCTCAAGCGCGAGGACGACGGCAAGTAGCCGTCAGCCGGTCACGGCCGTGGCACCCGAAAGGGCGTCACGGCCGTACTGTTGTCCTGGTAACCGGTTGACGCAGTTGAGCAGTAGACGGAGAGCGCAGGCCCCCATGGTGCAGATCAAGAGCCCCGAGCAGATCGCCAGGATGCGGGAGGCGGGGCTGGTCGTCGCCGCCATCCACGCGGCCACCCGTGAGGCGGCGGTGCCCGGAGCCAGCACCAAGGACCTGGACGAGGTCGCGCGCAAGGTGCTCGCCGAGCACAACGCCAAGCCCAACTTCCTCGGTTACGGCGGCTTCCCGGCGACGATCTGCACCTCCGTCAACGAGGTCGTCGTCCACGGCATCCCGTCCGAGGACGTGGTCCTCAAGGACGGCGACATCATCTCCATCGACTGCGGCGCGATCGTGGACGGCTGGCACGGGGACGCGGCCTACACGGCCTTCGTGGGCTCCGGTCACGCTCCCGAACTCATCGAGCTCTCCCGGGTGACCGAGGAGTCGATGTGGGCCGGCATCGCGGCCATGAAGCAGGGCAACCGGCTGGTCGACGTCTCCCGTGCCATCGAGACCTACATCCGCCGCCAGCCGAAGCCGGGCGGCGGCAGGTACGGGATCATCGAGGACTACGGCGGCCACGGCATCGGCACCGAGATGCACATGGACCCGCACCTGCTGAACTACGTCGACCGCCGCCGCGGCAAGGGCCCCAAGCTGGTCCCGGGCTTCTGCCTCGCCATCGAGCCGATGGTCTCCCTGGGCACCCCGAAGACCGAGGTCCTCTCCGACGACTGGACGGTCATCACCACGGACGGCACCTGGTCCTCCCACTGGGAACACTCGGTCGCCCTGACCGAGCAGGGCCCCCTGGTCCTCACGTCCCCGGACGGCGGCAGGGCCAAGCTGGCGGAACACGGGGTCACGGCGGCGCCGGACCCGCTTGCCTGAGCGCCGGCCGCTTAAGGATCTCCCCGCCGGGGCACTCTTTCTCGATTCGTCTTTCCGAGAGGGCTGACGTAGACTGACTCGTCGGCTCTCGTGTACCCGCATGTCCTCATGCGCTGGCGGGAGTCGATCAAGGTAGTCGATTCGAAGGGCGAAGCGTGGCCAAGAAGCAAGGTGCCATCGAGATCGAGGGCACTGTCGTCGAGTCTCTTCCGAACGCCATGTTCAAGGTCGAGCTCCAGAACGGCCACCAGGTCCTGGCACACATCAGCGGCAAGATGCGTATGCACTACATCCGCATCCTCCCTGACGACCGGGTCGTGGTGGAGCTGTCTCCGTACGACCTGACGCGTGGCCGGATCGTCTACCGCTACAAGTAGATCCCTCTGACTCGGAGAACCTCGATCCCATGAAGGTCAAGCCGAGCGTCAAGAAGATCTGCGACAAGTGCAGGGTGATCCGCCGTCACGGCCGGGTCATGGTCATCTGCGAGAACCCGCGCCACAAGCAGCGCCAGGGCTGACGTAACGACCTCCCTCTGCGGTTTCGCAGGGCTTCGCGCGACGCGAGCTGAATATGTTCATACGCAGGATCCAGGAGGACGCGAGCGTCCGCCTGACACCCCCGGTTCGGAGGCCGGGGACCCGGTTCGTACCTGATACGGCGGCCGGGAACCGATTCTGCGGAAGACCTCCGAAGATCACCAGGAGCCATTGAATGGCACGCGTTTCCGGTGTTGACATCCCGCGCGAAAAGCGCGTGGAGGTCGCCCTCACCTACGTGTTCGGCATCGGCCGGACCCTCTCGAAGGAGACGCTGGCAGCGACCGGCGTCGACCCCAACACCCGCGTCCGCGACCTCTCCGAGGAGCAGCTCGTCGCGATCCGCGAGTACGTGGACAACAACATCAAGACCGAGGGTGACCTCCGTCGCGAGATCCAGGCCGACATCCGCCGCAAGGTCGAGATCGGCTGCTACCAGGGTCTCCGTCACCGTCGTGGTCTGCCCGTCCGCGGTCAGCGCACCAGCACCAACGCCCGCACCCGCAAGGGCCCGCGTCGCGCCATCGCCGGCAAGAAGAAGCCGGGCAAGAAGTAGTCCTCGCAGCGGTCCCACCAGCTGCCGTAGGACCGACCACCTCCCGTAGGAGATTTCTACATGCCCCCCAAGGGTCGTCAGGGCGCTGCCAAGAAGGTGCGCCGCAAGGAAAAGAAGAACGTCGCTCACGGCCACGCGCACATCAAGAGCACGTTCAACAACACGATCGTCTCCATCACGGACCCGTCCGGCAACGTGATCTCCTGGGCCTCCGCCGGCCACGTCGGCTTCAAGGGCTCCCGGAAGTCCACGCCGTTCGCCGCGCAGATGGCCGCCGAGTCGGCTGCCCGCCGCGCCCAGGAGCACGGCATGCGCAAGGTCGACGTGTTCGTCAAGGGCCCGGGTTCCGGTCGTGAGACCGCGATCCGCTCCCTGCAGGCCACGGGCCTCGAGGTCGGCTCCATCCAGGACGTCACCCCGACCCCGCACAACGGCTGCCGTCCGCCGAAGCGTCGTCGCGTCTGACACGCAGGCTCACGGCGGCTGTCGGCTGGGGGTGTGGGGGTTATCCCCCACATGTCGCAGTACGGCTGCCGTCCGCCGAAGCGTCGTCGCGTCTGACGCGGTCGCTTTTCGGGCTTTCGGGCGGTATGGCTCTCGTACGAGGTCGTACCGCCCGTACCCTTGCAGTACCCGCGCTTTTCACGGGCGCGGTTTCCGTCGGGCGTCAAATAGCGGGCGTCCACGAAAGAAGGATCTGATCCACACATGCTGATCGCTCAGCGTCCCTCGTTGACCGAAGAGGTCGTCGACGAGTTCCGCTCCCGGTTCGTGATCGAGCCGCTGGAGCCGGGCTTCGGCTACACCCTCGGCAACTCCCTCCGCCGCACCCTCCTGTCGTCGATCCCCGGTGCCGCTGTCACCAGCATCCGCATCGACGGCGTCCTGCACGAGTTCACCACCGTGCCGGGCGTCAAGGAGGACGTCACCGACCTGATCCTCAACATCAAGCAGCTGGTCGTCTCCTCGGAGCACGACGAGCCGGTCGTGATGTACCTGCGCAAGCAGGGCCCGGGTCTGGTCACCGCCGCCGACATCGCGCCCCCGGCCGGTGTCGAGGTGCACAACCCCGACCTGGTCCTCGCCACGCTCAACGGCAAGGGCAAGCTGGAGATGGAGCTCACGGTCGAGCGTGGCCGCGGTTACGTCTCCGCCGTGCAGAACAAGCAGGTGGGCCAGGAGATCGGCCGTATCCCGGTCGACTCCATCTACAGCCCGGTGCTGAAGGTCACGTACAAGGTCGAGGCCACGCGTGTCGAGCAGCGCACCGACTTCGACAAGCTGATCGTCGACGTCGAGACCAAGCAGGCGATGCGTCCCCGTGACGCCATGGCCTCCGCCGGTAAGACCCTGGTCGAGCTGTTCGGTCTCGCCCGCGAGCTGAACATCGACGCCGAGGGCATCGACATGGGCCCGTCCCCGACGGACGCCGCCCTTGCCGCCGACCTGGCGCTGCCGATCGAGGAGCTGGAGCTCACGGTCCGCTCCTACAACTGCCTCAAGCGCGAGGGCATCCACTCCGTGGGTGAGCTCGTGGCGCGCTCCGAGGCCGACCTCCTGGACATCCGCAACTTCGGTGCGAAGTCCATCGACGAGGTCAAGGCGAAGCTGGCCGGCATGGGCCTGGCCCTGAAGGACAGCCCGCCCGGATTCGACCCCACGGCCGCCGCCGACGCCTTCGGCGCCGACGACGACGCGGACGCGGGTTTCGTGGAGACCGAGCAGTACTGAGCACTACCCAGCAGTACCTGATCGGTTGATGCCGGTGAGCGTCCGCTCATCGGGTTCCTGACCCCGGTACCTGACACGGCCGGGGCAGACACACAGGAGAAGAACAATGCCGAAGCCCACCAAGGGTGCCCGTCTGGGCGGCAGCGCCGCGCACGAGAAGCTGCTCCTCGCGAACCTCGCGAAGTCGCTGTTCGAGCACGGCCGTATCACCACCACCGAGGCGAAGGCCCGCCGCCTGCGCCCGTACGCCGAGCGTCTGGTCACCAAGGCGAAGAAGGGCGACCTTCACAACCGCCGCCAGGTGCTGCAGGTCATCACGGACAAGAGCGTCGTCCACACGCTCTTCACCGAGATCGGCCCGCGCTACGAGAACCGTCCGGGTGGCTACACCCGCATCACCAAGATCGGTAACCGCCGTGGCGACAACGCGCCCATGGCTGTCATCGAGCTGGTCGAGGCGCTGACGGTTGCGCAGCAGGCCACGGGTGAGGCGGAGGCTGCGACGAAGCGTGCGGTCAAGGAGGCCGAGGCTGCGGCTCCGGTTGCCGAGGTCGAGGACGCCAAGGTCGACGTGACCAAGGCCGACGAGGCTGACGCCGAGGAGTCGAAGGACGCGTAAGCGTTCTGCGGGGTGCTGTTCGGCTGGCGGCTGCGGGTTCGTGGTGGCTGGTCGCGCCCACGCGGCGGAGCCGCAAATTCAGCAGAGCCCCGCGCCCCTGTGGGGCGCGTCAGTGGGTCCGTTCCTTTCGGGGAGCGGGCCCGCTTTTGTGTTCTGAGAGGATCTCTGGGTGAGTGACGAAGTAGAGCCCGGGTGTGTACGTGTTCGCCTTGACCTTTCCTATGACGGGACCGAGTTCTCCGGGTGGGCCAAGCAGGCCGGGGGGCGGCGGACCGTGCAGGGGGAGATCGAGGATGCTCTGCGGACCGTCACGCGGTCGGGGGACGTCTCCTACGAGTTGACCGTGGCCGGGCGGACGGACGCCGGGGTGCATGCGCGGGGGCAGGTGGCGCATGTGGATCTGCCGGAGGGGGTCTGGCGTGAGCATCACGAGAAGCTGCTGAAGCGGCTCGCCGGGCGGCTGCCGAGGGATGTGCGGGTGTGGGCGCTGCGGCCCGCGCCGAGCGGCTTCAACGCCCGGTTCTCGGCGATCTGGCGCCGGTACGCATACCGGGTGACGGACAACCCCGGGGGAGTGGATCCACTGCTGCGCAACCATGTGCTGTGGCATGACTGGCCGCTCGACGCCGACGCCATGAACGAGGCAGCCCGGGGGCTGCTGGGGGAGCACGACTTCGCCGCCTACTGCAAGCGCCGGGAGGGGGCCACCACCATCCGTACGCTGCAGGAGCTGAGCCTGGAGCGGGGGGCGGACGGGATCATCACCGCCACCGTGCGGGCCGACGCCTTCTGCCACAACATGGTGCGCTCGCTGATCGGGGCGCTGCTGTTCGTGGGGGACGGGCACCGGGGGCCGGACTGGCCGGCCAAGGTGCTGGCCGCCGGCGTACGGGACTCGGCAGTGCACGTCGTACGGCCGCACGGGCTGACGCTGGAGGAAGTCGGTTATCCGGCGGACGAGTTGCTGGCCGCGCGCAGCAAGGAGGCGCGCAACAAGCGGTCGTTGCCGGGGTGCGGCGGGTGTTGAGAGGGAGCCACGCCCCCGGCCGGCGGCCGGGGGCGTGGCTCGCGGTCACTGCTTGACGGTGAAGTACTGCCAGGCGCCCCAGGTGCTGGGGTTGGTGGTGTCCCTGCTGCTGTGGACGTACTGCGCCGCGATGCGGAACTTGCTGCCCACGGAGCTGGTGAGGGACATCTTGTGGCGGCCGGTGCTGGCGGAACTCAGGGCCGTGCAGGGCGTGGTGGTCTGCGTGTGCCAGGCGCCGCTGTAGTAGCGCTGTACGCGGAACAGGATGCACTGGCCGGACTTGTTGGGTGTGACGGTGACGTCCAGTTGCTCCTTGGCGGTGCGGTGGTAGACGCGGTAGAGGGTGCTGCCGTAGTGCGTGCTCGTGTAGTAGCCGGACAGCGTCTCCGAGACCCGTACCTGGGTCTGCGCGGTTCGGGCGACGGTCTTCGGGGCGTACCGGTAGTCGCCGGCGAACACCGCGCTGAACGTGGTGTTGCGGGTGAGCTTGTACGACCCGGCCAGGTTGCCGTGGCTGTCCACCGTCCCCGACTTCACCAGGACCGACGTGCCGCCGAACGGCTGGGCGTAGATCGCCACCGTGCGCTTGTTGTACGTCGTGCCGAGATGAGCGGTGATCTTCGCGGTCTGGCCGTACGCGTACGTCGCGTGGTCGGTCGCGATGGTCAGGGACGTCGCGGTCCGGGAGACCTGGACGGTGGCGCTGGTACTGCCCGACTTGTGCGAGACGTCGCCGCCGTAGGTCACCTTGTAGGTGTTGGCGCCGCCGATCTGCGGGGTGTCCGAGAAGGTGAACGAACCGTCCGTGGCGACCTTCGCGTCGGCGAGTGCGGTGCCGGACGTGTGCCCGAGGTCGGTCTTCGTGACCTTGACGACCCCGCCGGCGGCGAAGGGCGCGCCGGAGAGCTTGCCGGACACGGTCAGCTTCTGTGCGCGGGTGGACGTGGCCGGGGCCGTCAGACTGACCGAGGTGACCAGCTTGGACGCCTGGACGAGGGTCGTCGTGGTCGCCGGGTCGTGGGTCGCGTCCCCGGCGTAGCTCGCGGCGTAGGTGTAGGTTCCCTCGGCCGGCGGGGTGTCGGTGAAGGTGAGGGAGCCGTCCGCCTTCGTCGTCACGTCGGGGAGCGCCGTCCCGTTCCGCGTGATGTGCGCGACCTGCCCCGCGGGGAGAGCCGCGGTCGAGGTCAGGGTGCCGGTGATGGTCAGGGACCGGCCGGGGACGGCGGTGCTCGGGGCGGTGAGGTGGAGGGAGGTGGCCGCTGCCGGCCCCTGGGAGATGACCGGATCGCTCACCGTCTGCACGTCGGAGATGTCGGTGGTGGACCCCGAGAAGGCGAGGAGCGCGGTGGGGGTCAGTGCCGGAGTCGCGTCGACCACCTGGGTTCCGTCGATCCAGACGTACACATGGCCGGTGGCCACCTGGACGTCGACCTGATGTGTGCCCTGGCGCAGTGAGGTGGTGAGCGGGACCACCGACTGGTAGGCGATCGTCGACGAGTCGGCCGAACTGCGGCCGACGCCCACGAAGTTCTGCGCCTTCAGCGTGGTGTTGTAGCTGGTGCCGAGCGCGATCACCGTGCCCGGCCGTCCCGCGATGCCGAGACTGTCGCCGAACCCGCCCAGCGCCGAGGCGGAGTTCTGGGCAGGGTCGAGGAAGGTGAGTGCCATGCCCTTCCCGCCCGTGCCGGGGCCGAACTTGGCGGTGAACGTCGCCCGCAGACCGTCGGTGCGCAACGGCTTGGTGTAGACCGCCGAGCCCGCCTTGTAGCTGGTGGCCGGGGTCAGTTGGACGCCGCCGCCGTCGGCCTGCACTGCCGAGCCGTTGGTCTGCCACAGTCCGTCGGCGGTCGAGGTGGTCGTGGCGGTGCCTGTGCCGGTGCCCTTGACCTGTACGTACATGGCGCCCTGGGGGTTGCCGTTGTCGTCGGTTCCGGTGCCGGTGACCTCATAGGAGGCGTTCAGATCCGCGGCGGAACGCGGAGTGAACGTCACACTCTGCACCGCGGTCTGCTCGGGACCGATGACCAGGCCCTCCGACAGCTGCAACGGGCTGTTGAAGTCACCCGTCGGTGCCTTGGCCTTGGTCACCGTCACCGGGATGTTGCCGGTGTTGGTGATGGTGAACGTCAGCGACTTGGAGCTGCCGATCGGGACCTTGCCGAAGTCCAGCGAGCTCGTGGAGAACTCCAGGTGTCCCTGCCCGGTGATGGCCGTCGCGGTGACCGGCACGCTCAGGGTGTGGGTCGCGCCGCCACTGCCGCTGCTGCTGATCACGAGCGCGTCGCTGTCGACCTGGTCGGTGGTCGGTGTGTAGGTGACTGAGAGTACGAACGAGCCGCCGGCCGGTACGACCGTCCCCGCGCTCGGCAGCCCCGAGGCGGAGAAGGCGCCGCCGGGCGCGTCGACCGAGGTGATGGTCTCCGCTTCGGTACCGGTGTTGGTGACCTGCAGGTTCAGCGTCGAGGTGCTGCCGGTGGGTATCTCGCCGAAGTCGAGGGCGCCGGGCGCCGCTCCGAATCCGGGCCTGGTGCCGATGCCGTGGAGGGCGAAGACGAGTTTCTGGCCGTCCGAGAGGTTCGCGGTCAAGGTGCCGTTGACGCCGCCGGTGGTGGTCGGGGTGAAGCTGATCGGAACGTTGAGGGTGGCGTTCGCCGCCAGCGCCGTGGGCTGTGCGGGGGTGGGTACGGCGGACGGGTCGACAGTGAACGGGCCGGAGGCGGTGAGCCCGGTGATGCTGACGTCCTGCGTGGCCGTCAGCTTCATCTGGCTGGAGGCGTTGCCGCCGACCCCGACCTGGCCGAAGTCCAGTGAGGCCGCGGTCAGGGCGGTCCTGGCCGGGCTGCCGAAGCCGTAGAGGACACCGTCCCGGGTGCCGACGTACACCTTGCCGCTGTCGGCGGTCGGCGTGCTGAACTTCGTCGCGGTGCCGATCGGTGCCGACCACAGCAGCTGGAGACGGCCGTTGCCGTCGGGGACGGGGCTGTAGGCGCGCAGGGTGCCGTCGGCCCCAGAGGCGTTGCTCGCGGAGGTCATCCACACCAGGGCGCTGGACTCGTCCGTGCCGTTGGAGGTGACCAGGGGCGAGCCGCTGGTGTAGCCGAAGGTGTCCTGACTCTGGCCCGTGAGGGTGAGCGTGGGTGTACCGCCGTTGCGCACGCCGTACTTGAGGGCGCGCAGCGGACCCTGGTTGCCGACGACGTAGACATAGCCGCCGTCACCGCCCCAGAACGCGGGGTGTCCCCACATGCCCTGGTAGGGGCCGGACACGCTGACCGCGGCGTCGCCGCCCTGGGGCCCCTGGCCCATACCGCCGAGGTTGTCGCGGTCGAGCAGGAACACCCGCCCGTCCTTGCCCTGCTGGACGAGCAGGTGCGGGTGCTCGCTGGTGCCGAAGCCGTCCGGGAGCGCCATCGGGGCGCCCGAGGAGATGTCCTGGTCGTTGAGGTCCAGGGTGGCGGCGTTGCTGGGGCTGAAGAAGTCGGCCGTGCTGAGGCTGTTGTCGGCGCCGACCTGGAGGCGTACGACGGACTCGGCCAGGGTTCCCTGGACGGTCTTGCCCGGGCCGGGCGCCGGGCTGATGCCGTTGCCGGTGCTGAAGAAGATGCGGCCGGACCCGTCGGAGACCAGTCCGCCGCCCGCCTGCCAGATGCCCGCGCCGCCGATGCCGGCCCCGGTCGCCGTGGCCCACATCGAGGTGATGCTGTGCGCCGTGGTGCTCACGCCGACCACGTAACCGCGGTACGGCCATGCGTCGCAGTGGGCACCGAAGCCCGCGTAGACGACGCCGTCCATCAGCAGCAGGCCAGGGCGCTGCTGCTCGTAGTAGGCGTCGAAGGTGGCGCTCGGGTCGTTGACGGGGCTGCCGGCGATGGTGACCGGCCACCCGGAGCGCTCGGCTCCGGAGGCGGGGTCGACCGCGTGCATCAGCCACTTGGGGTGGCGGTGGGTGGAGGTGCCGTCGTCGACCTTGGTGGTGAAGTAGAGGGAGTTGGTGGACGGGTCGTAGACCGGCGTCGCGGTCGCGCCGATGTCGGGCACGAGGTCACCGCAGCCGATCGCCGAGGCCGGCCATGAGGGGCCGTAGTTCTTGCTCCACTCGATCGCTCCGGTGGTGCGGTCGAGGCCGTACAGGGTGTTGCTCTCGGTGACGGCGATCACCTGGTCACCGAGCACCAGCGGCTGGGCGTATATCTGCCCGTCCAGCTTGGTGGCGAAGAGCCTTCCGAAGGCGGAGGACTGGACGACCGCCGGGGAGAGGGAGGCCTCGTCCTGGTCCCAGTTGGTGCGCAGGTTGTCGACGCCCTGGGTGTTCTGGTCGGCCTGGGCCGAGGACGCCACCAGGCTGATCATCGTGCCGATCAGTGCGGCGGTGGCCGCGGCCACGACGGACACCAACCATGTGCGCCGCCGGTTGCGATGACGGCCACCGCGTGCGGGCATGGAAAACCCAGGCAATTCGGGACCCCCCCTCGTGGTCGCGCCCGGAGTGGTCACGGGCGCGGCACAAACGTGAAGACTAAGTGGTTGTTCTTATCATCAGTTGAGGTTTTTGGGCACTATGGGGCGCGTTTCGCTTCGGCATCGCCAGGGGGAACGGCGTGTTCTCAACCCGTGCCGACGAGCGTGCCCTTCACGAACTTGGTGTTGCCGGAGCCGCTCTGCCACGGGGACGTGACGCCCTGAAGGTGGCCCGAGTTCACCACGACGTAGGTCGAGTAGTCGGCACGCACGCCGTACTGGGTGCTCGCCGCTCCCGCACCGTCGTCGTCCTTGCCCGTGAGGACGACCAGGCCGTCGGCGATGACCTTGCACTGGGAACTCGCCACCCCCAGCCCCGCGTACCCGCCGCCACCGGCCCCGGCGTTCTTGCCGTCTCGGGTGAGTTGTACGGCGGACAGCAGGAGGACGCCGGTGGTGTCCGTGGCGTGGACGTACATGCCGTTCCAGCCGTTCCGGTGGGTGGAGCAGGCGACCATCTTGATCACTCCGGGCACGGACTCGATGTCGAACCCGTGCTTCGCGGACCATGCCGCGCGGCAGCTGGTGAAGGAGGAGTTGCCCGCGCCCGACATCCACCAGCCGCAGCCTCCGACCCCCAGGACGTACACGTCGTGGAAGACGGAGTCGGTGGAGTTGTTCAGCACGATGCCGTGTGAGCCGGTCCGCAGGACGGAGACGCGGTCGTAGTGCAGGCAGAACGGCGCCTGGGGGCCGCCCGTGGCGTCGAAGTTGTACCAGGTGTTGATCCCGATGCCGGTGACCGCACGGACGTGGTCGTCGCGCAGTTGCAGGGGCTGGATCTGCCCCGTGGCACGGATGCCGTCGATCTCCGCCCCGCCGCGCGGCAGGTCGGAGCCGTCGATGGACAGCGAGAAGACGCGCTGCGCGTTGGCCTGGATCGAGTATCCCCCCAACTGCTGGTCCAGGATCTCGACGACGGCGTGCCCCGTGAATGGGCAGGGGGCGGAGGCCGGTCACCGGGTTCTGGGCGCCCGGCTGGGACTCACCGCCGGCGTGCGAACCCTGGAGGGTCACATACGGGCCGATGCGCAGCGGAGCGCTCGTGCGGTACACCCCGGCGGGGAGCACGGTGACATTGCCAGGCCGGCAGGCGTCCAGTGCCGCCTGGATCGCCGCGGTGTCGTCGGTGGTGCCGTCGCCCTTGGCGCCGTGGTCCTTGACGTTCACCCATCCCGCGTCCGCCGCTACGGCGGTGGCGTCACCCGCGGAGACCGCCGTGGCGGACACGGCGACGCCGCCCACCGCGAGGGCCGATCTGAGGACGGAGCGTCGTGAACCGGTCATGTGGTGCCCCGCGGGTCGTCGGAGATCGTCGATCAGCGCGTCCCATCAGAGGGCAGAACGGTATGCCCGGGGCACTGGATGTGAAACCTGTTAGCTATCCCTCATTTCGCAGAAGATAACGGACATAGAGTCGCTTACTCCCCGTAAGTTTCCAGCTAACCCTTACGCCTTCCATATAACTCGGATAATGTTTCGCAACTCGGCCATAGGTTCGACTGGGGGTGGCCGAAACACGGTGGGGGTCAACGGGCCGGTAGGGGCCCATTGGTGGTTTTTTCATGAGTTCAGTTGGCCCGGTACGGGCCGGGAGGCGTCGTGTCGCGCGTCAGAACGGTGGGCGAAGGAAAGCCGGGCGAGGGGTCGAAGCCCCGTTGGGCCTGCTGCCGCTGCCGCCCACGGACAGGGAGAAGTACGCGTACACCCGCCGGAACCTGTGGATCCTGACGATCAGTTCGCTGATCAGCTTCTGCTGTCTGGTGGTGAGCCAGTTCAAGCTGGCGCAGTCCACGCCGGTGCTGTGGATCTACACGCCGCTGTTGGTCTTCACCGTGCTCTACTACCTGGTCTCGCTTCGGGTGAACGGTTTCACCAGAGACTTCGACATCGAGCATCACAAGCGGCTCGTGCATGACTGGCGACCCGAGGTCTACCCCACGGTCGACGTGTTCCTGCCGGTGTGCGGCGAGCCCATCGAGGTACTGCACAACACCTGGCGGCACGTCCGGCAGATGGCCGACCACTACCCCGGCGTCTGCGTCCCGTTCGTCCTGGACGACGGCGCCGACCCTCAGCTGGAGGCGATGGCCCGCGACTTCGGGTTCCGCTACGGCACCCGGGAGAACCGCGGCTGGTTCAAGAAGGCCGGCAACCTGCACTTCGGGTTCGGGCAGTCCGACGGTCAGTACATCCTGATCCTGGACGCCGACTTCACCCCGCGCGCCGACCTTCTGGAAGAACTGCTGCCGTACATGGAGGCCGACCCGAAGGTCGGCATCGTGCAGTCCCCGCAGTACTTCCGGGTGCTGGACTCGCAGAACTGGATCGAGCGCGGCGCGGGCGCCGTGCAGGAGCTGTTCTACCGGTCGGTGCAGGTCTCCCGGCAGGGCAGTGACGGAGCGATCTGCGTCGGCTCCTGCGCCGTGTACCGGCGGGCCGCGCTGGAGACCAACGGCGGTACCACCCTGATCGAGCACTCCGAGGACGTGCACACCGGTTTCGACTTGCGCGGCCTCGGCTGGGACCTGCGTTATGTGCCCGTCGCCGTCTCCACGGGGGTGTGCCCGGACACCGCCGGCGCCTTCTTCAACCAGCAGTACCGCTGGTGTTCCGGCTCGATGAGCCTGCTCGGCAGCAGGAAGTTCTGGGAGCGCAAGATCAGGCTCTCCAGCCGCCTGTGCTACATGTCCGGGTTCTTCTACTACATCCACACGGCGCTCTTCACCTTCGCCGCACCGGTCATCCCGATCGTGCTGCTGCTGATGATGCCGGACAAGCTGAGGGTCGAGAACCTGCTCCTGGTAGTGCCCAGCATCGTCTACACCACGATCGTCTTCCCCATGTGGCACAAGGCGCCCTACCGCCTGGAGGCCTGGGCCGCCCGCATGATGTACGGCTGGGCGCACGTCTTCGCCATCTGGGACATCCTGCGCAAGAACCGCATGGGCTGGCAGCCCACCGGCTCCTCCGGCGCCAAGAAGAACAAGACCCGCCGCTTCTGGATCGGCATGTGGGTCTGGAGCGGCGGCACCGCGCTGGTCTGGGTCGTGGCGGCGGTCTACCGGACCTTCACCATGGAGGCCCCGAACTTCGCCCTGGTCCTGTCCTCCGGACTCTTCTACGCCCTCGTCGTGGGCCGCGTGCTGGTCCAGCCGCGGGAGAAGGCGGCTATCTGACATGCGATTGCCCACCGGCACACGCACCGCGGTCGCCGCTGCGCTGATCAGCGTCCTCACCCTCGGCGGCTGCTCCGTGCTCGACGACTCGAATCGCACCTCACCCGCCGGACGGGCGCAGGGCGCGGATCCGTCGCAGAGCGCGGACAGCGACGTCCCGTACGACGTCGTCCCGCTGCTCAAGCCAGCGAAGAAGTACTACGGAGCCGCCGTCGAGGGCGCGCCCACCTCCATGAAGGGCGTCGACGCGTACACGGGGATGACCGGCAAACAGCCGAACCTCATCGAGTACTACGCGGCCTGGGGCGACGGCTTCGACGCCAGCGGTGTCCGCAACGCCTGGAAGAAGGGCGCCATGACGCTGATGTCCTGGGAGCCCTTCGACAGCACCCTCGCCGACATCGCGGCCGGCAAGTCGGACGCGTACCTCAAGAAGTACGCGACCGCGGTCCGCAAGCTGAACCTGCCCGTCGTGATCGACTTCGCCGACGAGTTCAACGGCAACTGGGAGAAGTGGGGTACGAAGTACGTCACTCCCAAGGAGTACGTGGCCGCGTGGCGGCACATCCACGACGCGTTCATCGACGCCGGTGCCACGAACGTGATCTGGGCCTGGACGCCCAACATCATCAACCCGGTCAAGAGCGTGCGGCTGAAGCCGTACTACCCGGGGGACGCCTACGTCGACTGGGTCGGCCTCGTCGGCTACTGGACGCTCGGTCAGGACAACGCCTTCAACAGCGTCTTCGGTCCGACCATCGACGAGATCCGTGCCTTCACCAAGAGGCCCATGCTCCTGGCCGAGACAGCGGCGATGCCGGGTGAGCGACGGCGGGCCGACATCCGCAACCTGTTCGCGGGTGTGGAGGCCGACGACAACATGCTCGGCTTCATCTGGTTCAACCACAAGAAGCGTGCCGACTGGCGGTTGGAGGCGAGCCCGCTGGCGCTGAAGGAGTTCAAGCGACTGGCTGCCGACGACCGTTTCGGCTTCGACGTACGGAAGCCGTGATGACCTCCCGACACGATCACCACACCCCGCAGCCCTACGATCCCTACGCCGAGGACGACGCCGGCGGCTGGTTCAACTCCAATGGCTGGGTACAGCCGCAGCAGCAGGACCAGTACCAGCAGCAGGACCAGTACCAGCAGCACGGGTACGGGTACGACGGTCGGCACCCCTACCAGGGGCAGCAGCAGACCGGGCAGCCGTTCGCCTCCGGCATCCCGGAGCAGCCGCAGACGGGTTACGACGACCAGCCGACGTACGCCCTGCGTACGGTCACGTACCAGCAGGTGCCCGAGGACGAGCCCGGGTACCACATCCCCGAGTCCCCGGACGCGGGCTGGGACGACGCCCCGAGCAAGCGGCGGGCATGGGTCAGCCGCGGTGTCCTGGCGGTCGTCCTGCTCATCCAGGCCGTGCTGTCGCTGCGGCTGTCCAACACGGCGTTCCAGGACGAGGCCCTCTACCTCGCCGCGGGCCACAACATCATCGACCACTGGGCGAGCGGCACCCCGTTGCACAGCGGGTACGAGTCGTACTTCTCCGGATCGCCGATGCTGTACCCGGTCGTCGCGGCCGTCGTCGACGGGTACTTCGGGCTGTCAGGGGCCCGGTTGCTGAGCCTGGTGTGCATGCTCGGTGCGACCGCGCTGCTGTACTCCTTCAGCCGGCGCATGTTCAACGAGCGGGTCGCCCTGGTCGCCGCGGCGCTTTTCGCGGTCACCCAGCCGACCATCGTGCTCGGCTGGTTCGCCACCTACGACGCCCCGGCGATCTTCCTGCTGGCCCTCAGCGCCTGGATCGTCGTCCGCACCAACAAGGCGCCTGTGATCGTCGTGCTGCTCGCGGCGCCGGTGATGGTGCTGGCGGTCGCGGTGAAGTACGCGTCCGCGCTGTACGTGCCGACGCTCATCGTGCTGGCCGCGCTCACAGCCTGGCACCACAAGGGCTGGCGGTGTGTGCTGCGGGCGCTTCTGCTCGGCCTCGGAACAGCCGCGCTGGTCGGCGTCGGCCTGATGTACACCAACGTGCTCGCCGGTGTGAAGTCGACGACCACCAACCGCGCCCACGGCACCGACACCGCCATGGCCCTGGCGGAGAAGTCCGTGGAATGGGGTGGCCTGATGTTCGCCGCCGCCGTCGCGGGTGCGGTGGCCTACACGCTGCGTGGCCGGATGAACGAGTCGCCGCGCTCCCACGGGCTGGCCGGTCCCGGCTGGCGCTGGCGTGCACTGACGGGCCTGGTGCTGGCCGGTACCGCCCTGCTGGCCCCCGCGTACCAGATCCACCTCAGCACGTCGGTCTCGCTCTACAAGCACCTGGACTTCGGTCTGCTCTTCGCCGCCCCGATGGCCGGTGTCGGTGTGATCCGGCTGGTCGGCAAGCACTTTCGCTATCCACAGCTGGGCATCCTGCTCTGGGTCACCGCACTGTGCCTCGGCGTCTCGCAGTCGGAGTGGCGCTTCGGTCTGTGGCCGGACTCCACTCCCCTCGTGAAGTCGATCGAGCCGTACATGAAGCCCAAGGGCAAGTACCTCGCTGCCACCTACGAGGTGCCTGTCTACTACCTGCGGGCCAAGACTGAGCAGGACCAGTGGACGTCGACCTATGGCATCGGCTACTCGGACAAGAACGGCAAGATCCACCACGGTCAGGAGGGGTACCGGCTCGCCATCCAGGCCGGCTACTTCGACCTCGTCGTCCTGGACGGCATCGCGACGCCGGACATCGACAAGTACATCGAGCAGCAGGTGACCAAGAACGGGAACTACCGCTTGGTCGGCAAGATCCCGTACCGGCTCAGCGGGGGTGGTACCGGCTCGTACCAGATCTGGGCGAAGACGTCCTGAGCCGGTCGGCCACCCCTGTTCTTCCTTGCTCATGTCTTCACGAAAGGCCGTACCCATGCGGCTCACAGTCATCGGCACCGGCTATCTCGGTGCCACCCACGCCGCCTGCATGGCGGAACTCGGCCACGAGGTGCTCGGGGTCGACGTGGACCCCGACAAGGTCGCCGCGCTGCAGGCGGGGCGGGTGCCGTTCCACGAGCCCGGGCTGCCGGAGCTGATCGCGAAGCACACCGCGAGCGGACGGCTGCGGTTCACCACCGACTACGCGGCGGCCGGGGCCTTCGGCGAGGTGCACTTCGTGTGCGTCGGCACTCCCCAGCGCTCGGGTTCCGAGGGCGCCGACCTGACGTACGTCGACGCGGCCTTCGCGGCCATCGCCGAGCACGCGGCCGAGGGGGCGCTGCTGGTCGGCAAGTCGACCGTGCCGGTGGGGACGGCGGAGCGGCTGGCGGGGCTGCACGAGCGTGCCGAGGTCGCGTGGAACCCTGAGTTCCTGCGCGAGGGCTTCGCCGTCGAGGACACGCTGCGGCCGGACCGGCTGGTGTTCGGGGTGCGGTCTTCGCACGCGGAAACGATCCTTCGTGCCGTGTACGCCCCCGTCCTCGACGCGGGTACCCCGCTGGTCACGGCCGACTTCCCGACCGCCGAGCTGGTCAAGACGGCCGCGAACGCGTTCCTCGCCACCAAGATCTCCTTCATCAACGCGATGGCCGAGGTCTGCGAGGCCGCGGGCGGCGACGTCGGCGTCCTCGCCGAGGCGATCGGCCACGACGACCGGATCGGCCGGAAGTTCCTGCGCGCCGGCATCGGCTTCGGCGGCGGCTGCCTGCCCAAGGACATCCGGGCCTTCGCGCACCGCGCCGGGGAACTGGGGGTCTCGCTGGACTTCCTGCGGGAGGTCGACGCGATCAACATGCGCCGCCGCGACAAGGTCGTCGACGTGGCGCGCGAACTGTGCGGGGGTTCGGTCCTGGGGGCCCGGATCGCCGTGCTCGGAGCGGCCTTCAAGCCCGACTCCGACGACATCCGCGACTCGCCCGCGCTGAACGTGGCCGCCCGGCTGCGTCTCGACGGCGGCGATGTCACCGTCTACGACCCCGAGGCGCTGGACAACGCCCGCAAGGCGTTCCCGCTCCTCGGTTACGCGCTGTCGGCCGAGGAGGCCCTGCGGGGAGCGGACCTCGTGCTGCATCTGACCGAGTGGCCGCAGTTCCGGGAGATCGACCCGGAGCATGCCGCCGGGCTCGTGTCCCGGCCGCTGATCGTGGACGGCAGGGGGGTGCTCGACGCGGACCGCTGGACCGCGGCGGGCTGGCACTTCCGGGCGCTGGGCAGACCCGCGCCCACTGGGGAGAGGCCCCTTCGGGGCCTCTAGGGAGGGATGAGAACGGCCATGACGAGCCTCGACAGATACCCGGGCGTGCGCGTCACCGTGGTGATGCCCACCTACAACGAAGCCGCGAACCTGCCGCGGATGGCCGAGCTGGTGCTCGGGCTGCGGATCGACGGGCTGCATCTGAAGATCGTCGACGACTCCAGCCCGGACGGCACCGGGCGGATCGCCGAGGAGCTGGCGGAGAAGTACAACTGGGACGGGCAGTACCGGATGAGCGTGCTGCACCGCACCGAGAAGGACGGGCTCGGGCGGGCCTACGTGGCGGGCATGAGCGCCGCGCTCGACGAGGGCGCCGAGTACGTCGTGCAGATGGACGCCGACGGCAGCCACCCGGTGGAAGCGGTCCCACGGATGCTCGGCACGGCCATCGCGTCCGGCGTCGGTCTGGTCGTCGGCAGCCGGTACGTCGAGGGCGGCTCGCTGGACGAGGAGTGGGGCAAGCACCGCGTGCTGCTGTCCCGGTTCGCCAACCGCTACGCCCGGACCGTGCTCGGCACCAAGATCCGGGACATCACCGCCGGCTTCAACCTGTGGTCGGCCGCGACGCTGCGGGACATCGACCTCGCGACCCTGGACAGCGCCGGCTACAGCTTCCAGGTGGAGCTCAAGTTCAAGGCCGTCCGGGCCGGGCACAGCGCCGTCGAGATCCCGATCCGCTTCGAGGAGCGCACCGAGGGCGTGTCCAAGATGAACCTGTCGACCCAGATCGAGTCGGCCGTGATGCCGGTGCGGCTGCGGCTGCGCAACCGGCGGGGCTGAGCGGCACCGTGAGCGGACGGCATGCGCTTCCGACGCGGACGGGGAAGCTGTACGGCGAGATCGCGAAGTTCGGCCTGGTGGGAGCCTCGGGGTTCGTGGTGAACCTCGCCGTCTTCAACGCCATCAGGTCCTTCACGCAGTGGCAGACGGTCCGGGCGAGCGTCGCGGCGACCATTGTCGCGATCATGACCAACTATCTCGGCCTGCGGTACTTCACCTACCGCGAGCGGACCCAGGAGGACCGCGGCAGCAAGCGGAGGGAGATGGGTCTCTTCCTCTTCTTCAGCGCGGTCGGCCTGGTCATCGAGAACGGGGTCCTCTACGCGGCCACCTACGGGCTGGGCTTCGACGGCACGATCGCCAACAACGTCAGCAAGTTCGTCGGCATCGGCATCGCGACCCTGTTCCGCTTCTGGTCCTACCGGACGTGGGTCTTCCGGACGGCCGCCCCGCCGGCCGACGACCCGGTGCCGGTCTACCCGGAACCCGTGCTGAGCGGGGCCTTGGAGCGGGGCTGACCGGACGGGAGCTGACCGGACCGGAGCTGACCGGACCGCAGCCGGAGCGGAGCTGACCGGACCGGCGCGCCTCTGACGGCGGGCCGGTCAGCCGTTCGCGGCGGCCGAGGCCTGGGCCTCGCCCCGACGGTTGATCTGGCGGAACGTGAACAGCTGCAGGTCGTTGCCGGCGGCGAAGACGTTCGTGGAGTTCTTCGTCACATCCTTGCCGTCGGTGAAGCCGACGGTCGTGAAGTAGGCGTAGCGACCGTAGGAATTGGCCGTGGTCAGGCAGGTGGCGGCGTTGCAGAAGTCCTTCACGCCCTTGCCGGGCAGGGACGTGACGAAGCCCTTCTTGTCCGACTGGGTCCGGGCCTTGGCCGCCTGCGCCTGGGTGTCGAAGACGGCCACGCCGACCGTCACCGCGACGCCGTCCTTGCTGTAGGTGACCCGCATCAGACGGGTGCAGTCGTTGCCGGTGAGGATGGCCGGGAGGGTGCCCTTGGCGGCCGACGCGCAGTTCTTCGTGTCGGCCGTGGCGCCCTTCTTGTAGACCGCCGAACCCATGGTCAGCTGGGAGCCCGGGAAGAGGGTCTCCACGCTGAGCGGCGCCGTGTCCTTGGCCTTGCTGGAGATGAACTCCTTCGGGTCCAGCGGGGGCGGCGCGCTGGTCGGCGCGAAGGACGGGGCCGAGGCGCTGCTGCTGGGGATCGAGGCGCTCGCGGGCAGGTTGGACGGGCTCCCGGAGGCCTTGTTGTCGCCGTTCGCCGACACGACGGCCATGGCGACGGCGGTGCCTATCGCGATGGTGGCCACCGCGCCGCCGCCTATGAACAGCAGCCGGCGCCTCCTGTTGCGCGTCTCGGACGCCTCGGCGAGGGCCGCCCAGTCCGGGGTCCGGCCGTCGCCGCCGTTGTTCCACGGCTGCTGGGATTGCGGTTTCCAGGGATCCCACTGGGACTGAGGTCCCCCCTGCTGCCCAAAGCTCATGGGGCGCATCTTAGTGGGGGTGCGCGTGGTGCCGGTGGGCCTGTGGACAACGGGCTCGTTTTGACCCGCCCGGATGACCCCGGTATCCTGCTTCTTCGTTGTGTATTGGCTCGCTCGTACTCACGAGAGGCCCTTCACACAGGTTCCCTGGAGCAGTTACCAGTGGGCGGCATACGGGCAGTGGCCCGGCATATTTGTCGTCCCCAGCTGCACGATCGCTTCAGTGATGCCATTTCCAGCACCCATCCACTGAAGAAGAAGGCTGCGAAGTGCGTACGTACAGCCCCAAGCCCGGCGATGTGACTCGCCAGTGGCACGTCATCGACGCTCAGGACGTTGTCCTGGGGCGTCTCGCCACGACCGCCGCGTCGCTTCTCCGCGGCAAGCACAAGCCGATCTACGCGCCCCACGTCGACACCGGTGACTTCGTCATCATCATCAACGCCGACAAGGTGCACCTGTCCGGCAACAAGCGGACGCAGAAGATGGCGTACCGCCACTCCGGCTACCCGGGTGGTCTGCGCTCCGTCCGTTACGACGAGCTGCTGGACAAGAACCCGGAGAAGGCCATCGAGAAGGCCGTCAAGGGCATGCTCCCCAAGAACTCCCTGGGCCGTCAGATGCTCTCGAAGCTGAAGGTCTACAAGGGTGACCAGCACCCGCACGGCGCGCAGCAGCCGCAGCCGTTCGAGATCACCCAGGTCGCGCAGTAAGTCCGGCCACCCCTAAGCCTGAAGAGAATCTGAGGAGAATCGTGGCCGAGACCACTGCCGAGCAGCCGCTCGAAGAGCTTGACATCGACAGCTACACCACGGAGTCGGACGTCCCCGTCGAGGGCGAGTACACCTCCGAGTCCCTCGCGTCCCGCTTCGGCGACCCCCAGCCGGCCGCCGGCCTGGGCCGCCGCAAGAACGCCATCGCCCGCGTCCGGATCGTCCCGGGCACCGGCAAGTGGAAGATCAACGGTCGCACCCTCGAGGACTACTTCCCGAACAAGGTGCACCAGCAGGAAGTCAACGAGCCCTTCAAGGTGCTCGAGCTCGAGGGCCGCTACGACGTCATCGCCCGCATCGCCGGTGGCGGTGTCTCCGGTCAGGCCGGTGCGCTCCGTCTCGGTGTCGCCCGCGCGCTGAACGAGGCCGACGTCGACAACAACCGCGGCCCGCTCAAGAAGGCCGGCTTCCTCCGCCGCGACGACCGTGCGGTCGAGCGCAAGAAGGCCGGTCTGAAGAAGGCCCGCAAGGCCCCGCAGTACAGCAAGCGCTAAGCTTCGCTGCCTGCTCTTCCGCGAACGCCCCGGCGGCACGCCACAGTGCTGTCGGGGCGTTCGTTTATCACCGTCGGGGGCGTATAACGGCACAAGACCCTCAACGGCTTGTGTGATCGGATGCCGCTATCCGGTGGGTGTACGCCGCCTGTAACTGACGTTTCCTCAGGAGGACAAGTGGGACGACTCTTCGGCACGGACGGCGTGCGGGGCGTCGCCAACGCGGACCTGACGGCCGAGATGGCGCTCGGTCTGTCGGTCGCGGCGGCGCACGTGCTGGCCGAGGCGGGAACGTTCGAGGGCCACCGGCCAACGGCGGTCGTCGGACGGGACCCCCGTGCGTCCGGGGAGTTCCTGGAGGCCGCGGTCGTCGCGGGCCTCGCGAGCGCCGGCGTGGACGTGCTGCGCGTCGGAGTGCTGCCGACGCCCGCGGTGGCGTACCTCACCGGCGCGCTCGGCGCCGACCTGGGCGTCATGCTCTCCGCCAGCCACAACGCCATGCCCGACAACGGCGTCAAGTTCTTCGCCCGCGGCGGCCACAAGCTCGCCGACGAGCTGGAGGACCGGATCGAGGCGGTGTACGACTCCCACCGGCACGGTGAGCCCTGGGAGCGGCCTACCGGAGCGGGCGTCGGACGGGTGCGGGACTACGAGGAGGGCTTCGACAGGTACGTCGCCCATCTGATCGCCGTACTCCCGAACCGGCTGGACGGGCTGAAGATCGTCCTCGACGAGGCGCACGGGGCGGCGGCGTGGGTGTCGCCGAAGGCGTTCTCCCAGGCCGGCGCCGAGGTCGTCACGATCGGCGCCTCCCCGGACGGGCTCAACATCAACGACGGCTGCGGCTCGACCCACCTCGACAAGCTGAAGGCCGCGGTCGTCGAGCACGGGGCGGCGCTCGGTATCGCGCACGACGGTGACGCGGACCGGTGCCTGGCCGTGGACCACACCGGCGCGGAGGTCGACGGCGACCAGATCCTCGCCGTACTCGCGCTGGCCATGCGGGAGCGGTCGGCGCTGCGGGCCGACACCTTGGTGGCGACCGTGATGTCCAACCTCGGGTTCAAGCTGGCGCTGGAGCGGGAGGGGCTGACCCTCGTCCAGACGGCGGTCGGGGACCGGTACGTGCTGGAGGAGATGAAGCAGCACGGCTACGCGCTCGGCGGCGAGCAGTCCGGGCACGTGATCATCCTGGACCACGCGACGACCGGGGACGGCACGCTGACGGGGCTCATGCTGGCGGCGCGGGTCGCGGAGACGGGGCGGTCGCTGCGGGACCTCGCGGCGGTGATGGAGCGGTTGCCGCAGGTCCTGATCAACGTGCCGGACGTGGACAGGTCCCGGGTCGGGAAATCGGCCGAACTCTCGGCTGCCGTCGCCGAGGCGGAGCGGGAGTTGGGGGCGACCGGGCGGGTGCTGCTGCGGCCTTCCGGGACGGAGCCGTTGGTTCGGGTCATGGTCGAGGCGGCCGATATCGATCAGGCTCGGTCGGTGGCGGGGCGGCTGGCCGATGCCGTCAAGTCGGCGTTGGGTTAGTAATCCGAGCCCCTGGCGGGTGCCGGGTGGGGGGTGGGGGGTGCTGTCGTCGGCGGGCCGCGGGTTGTCTGTGGCTTGTCGCGCCCAAGCGGCGGAGCCGCACATTGAGCAGAGCCCCGCGCCCCTATCGGGCGCTGATGTTCCGGCGTTGAGAGGCCCACAGCCACTTCTGGGTCAGAAGGGTCACTGTGCCTGCCAGGACGATGCCCATGAGGTTCAGGAGCAGCTGCTCGGTCGATCCCCAGGCCTGTTTGTACTCCGTGTAGGCGAAGGCCACCGCCGCGTTGGCGGCGGCCGGGACCGTGGTGACCGAGATGGCCACGCCGACCAGGAGGCCCGACTTCGCCGAGGTGAGCGAGAGCGTGCCGGCGATGCCGGCCAGGACCGCCACGACGAAGGAGAAGGCGTCGGGGCGGTAGATGAAGTTGGTGTTGGGCCGCTCGGCCTCCAGGCGCACCTTGGTGAACAGGTTGATGCCGTCCATGAAGTAGGTGAAGCCGACGGTGATCAGCATGGCCACCGCGAAGCCGACAAGCAGCGCGATCAGGGAACGCAGGGCCAGACGCGGGTGGCGCTGGACCACCGAGGTGCAGATGCCGGCGAGCGGGCCGAACTCCGGGCCCACCGCCATCGCGCCGACGATCAGGATGGCGTTGTCGAGGACGACACCGCAGGCCGCGATCATCGTGGCGAGGGTGATGAAGGCGACGTAGGTGACGGAGAGCGTCGACTCCTCGTGGGTCGCCTCGGTCAGCTGCTCCCAGAGCACCGCGTCCGCGCCCTCGCCCGGGGCCTCCTCCTCCGCCTTGTCGGCCCGCTTGGACAGCGAGAGGTCGATGTTCTCGACGGCGATGGAACCGGTCCGGTCCAGCCCCAACTCCCGTAGCGCACCGATAAGTTCGTCGCCGGCCTCACGGGCGACATCGCACAGCACCACGTCCCCGGCGGGGTTGCGGGCGGCGCCGGGCAGGACGACGAGGTGGGTCGTCCCGACCGTCTTCTCGATCAGGCGGACCACGTCGTCGGTCGTGCCGGACGGGGTGATCAGACGCAGGTGCAGCATGGCCGCAGACTAACGGTCACAGCTTGCGCAGGCTCAGGCGCCGGACCTTGTGGTCGGCGCCCTTGCGGACGATGAGCGTGGCACGGCCGCGGGTGGGGGCGATGTTCTCGACCAGGTTGGGCTTGTTGATCGTGCGCCACAGGGTGCGGGCGTAGTCGAGGGCCTCCTCCTCGGAGACCTGGGTGTACTTCCTGAAGTACGAGTCCGGGTTCTGGAAGGCGGTCTGGCGCAGCTTCTTGAACCGGCTGAGGTACCAGCGCTCGATGTCGTCGGCGGCGGCGTCGACGTACACACTGAAGTCGAAGTAGTCGGCGAGACCGACGCGGGTGCGGCCGTCCTTGCCGGGGAGGGCGGGCTGCAGGACGTTGAGGCCCTCGACGATGAGGATGTCCGGGCGGCGGACCGTGAGCCGCTGGTCCGGCACGATGTCGTAGATCAGGTGGGAGTAGACGGGTGCGGTGACCTCGTCCTTGCCGGCCTTGATGTCGGCGACGAAACGCGTGAGGGCCCGGCGGTCGTACGACTCCGGGAAGCCCTTGCGCGACATCAGACCGCGGGCCTGGAGCTCCCGGGTGGGCAGCAGGAAGCCGTCCGTCGTGACGCGCTCGACGCGGGGGTGCTCGGGCCAGCGGGACAGCAGCGCCTGGAGCAGACGGGCGACGGTCGACTTCCCGACGGCCACGGATCCGGCGACGCCGATGACGAACGGGGTGCCGGACTGGGAGCCCTGCTCGCCCAGGAACGTGTTCAGCGCCCCTCTCAGCCCGTCCGTGGCGCCGACGTAGAGGTTGAGGAGCCGGGAGAGCGGGAGGTAGATGTCCCGCACCTCGTCGAGGTCGATGACGTCACCGAGACCGCGCAGCTTCTCGACCTCCTCGGCGGTCAGCGGCAACGGAGTCTTGTCCCGCAGCGCGCTCCACTCGGTTCGGGTGAGGTCGACGTAGGGAGTCGCCTCCGGCCGCTGCCGGTGGGCGCTCCGGGGCATCGAGGAGACCGGAGAGATCACAGTCCATTGTTAACGGAGTTTGAACGGGGTGGGGGGTGGGGTGCGTCACGCTCGTCCGCGCGGGTTCGTATGGCCGTGGGAATTTCCGAAATCGGGCACGATTGCTGTCTTTCCGACGGTGATTCGGCCGTAGGCTGCGGGCCATGTGCGGAATCGTGGGATACGTGGGGTCGCAGTCGGCGCTTGATGTCGTGATGGCCGGGCTGAAGCGGCTGGAGTACCGGGGGTACGACTCGGCGGGTGTCGCCGTGCTGTCGGACGGAGGGCTGGCTGCGGCCAAGAAGGCCGGAAAGCTGGTGAACCTGGAGAAGGAACTGGTCGACCGGCCGTTGCCGTCGGGTTCGACCGGCATCGGGCACACGCGGTGGGCCACGCACGGCGGACCGACCGACGCGAACGCGCATCCGCATCTCGACAACGCGGGGCGGGTCGCGGTCGTCCACAACGGGATCATCGAGAACTTCGCCGGGCTGCGGGCGGAGTTGGCGGAGCGCGGCCACGACCTCGCCTCCGAGACCGACACCGAGGTCGTCGCACACCTGCTCGCCGAGGAGTTCTCGTCCTGCGCCGATCTCGGCGAGGCCATGCGGCTGGTGTGCCGGCGCCTGGAGGGCGCGTTCACGCTCGTGGCGGTGCACGCCGACGAACCCGACGTGGTCGTGGGCGCGCGGCGGAACTCCCCGCTGGTGGTGGGCCTTGGTGAGGGTGAGGCGTTCCTGGCCTCCGACGTCGCCGCGTTCATCGCCCACACGCGGTCGGCGATCGAGCTGGGCCAGGACCAGGTCGTCGAGCTGCGCCGCGACGGCGCGACGGTGACAGGCTTCGACGGCGCGCCCGCGGAGGTCCGTTCCTATCACGTGGACTGGGACGCCTCCGCCGCGGAAAAGGGGGGCTATGACTACTTCATGCTCAAGGAGATCGCCGAGCAGCCCAAGGCGGTCGCCGACACGCTGCTCGGCCGCATCGACGCCGGCGGCTCGCTGACGCTGGACGAGGTGCGGATCAGCGCCTCGGAGCTGCGCGAGGTCGACAAGGTCGTCATCGTCGCCTGCGGTACGGCCTTCCATGCCGGGCTGATCGCCAAGTACGCCATCGAGCACTGGACGCGCATCCCGTGCGAGGTGGAGCTGGCGAGCGAGTTCCGCTACCGGGACCCGATCCTGGGCGCACGGTCGCTCGTGATCGCCATCTCCCAGTCCGGCGAGACGATGGACACGCTGATGGCCCTGCGGCACGCACGCGAGCAAGGCTCCAAGGTGCTGGCCATCTGCAACACCAACGGCTCGACCATCCCCCGCGAGTCGGACGGAGTGCTCTACACCCACGCCGGTCCGGAGGTGGCGGTCGCGTCGACGAAGGCGTTCCTCACCCAGCTGGTCGCCTGCTACCTGGTCGCCCTGTACCTGGGCCAGGTGCGCGGCACCAAGTGGGGTGACGAGATCGGCGCCGTCATCCGCGACCTCGCCCGGATCTCGGTCGAGGTCGAGCGCGTCCTGGAGACGATGGAGCCGGTACGGGCGCTGGCGCGCTCCCTCGCCGACAAGAAAACGGTGCTCTTCCTCGGGCGGCACGTCGGCTACCCGGTGGCCCTGGAAGGCGCGTTGAAGCTCAAGGAACTCGCCTACATGCACGCCGAGGGCTTCGCGGCGGGCGAGCTGAAGCACGGGCCGATCGCGCTGATCGAGGAGGATCTGCCGGTGGTGGTCGTGGTGCCCTCGCCCCGGGGCCGCTCCGTCCTCCACGACAAGATCGTGTCCAACATCCAGGAGATCCGGGCGCGGGGTGCGCGGACCATCGTGATCGCGGAGGAGGGGGACGAGGCGGTGGTGCCGTACGCCGACCACCTGATCCGCATCCCGGCGACTCCCACCCTCCTCCAGCCGCTGGTCGCCACGGTCCCGTTGCAGGTGTTCGCCTGCGAACTGGCGACGGCCCGCGGCAACGAGGTGGACCAGCCGCGGAACCTGGCGAAGTCGGTGACGGTGGAGTGAGCGGGCGGGGGTAGAGCCCCCGGGCGCGGAAAGGGGCGTACGGCCGCGAGGCATGCCGTACGCCCCTCAGTCATCCGGACCCGATCAGATCCCGGTCAGATCCCGGTCAGATGGCGAAGCAGGTCTTCGGCACCCAGCCGTTCTTCGTGTCGCCGCCGTAGAGCCACTGGTTGCTCGTCTTGCCGCAGGCCGTGTACGAGCCGCCCTTGTAGGACTTGCCGTCGTTGCAGACGGCGCCCTTCGCGCCCTTGGCCCAGATGCCGATGGCCGTGGCACTGGTCTTCGGCGAGGTGCGGACGTTGACGGTCTCCTTGGGCTTGACGTTGACGAGCGCCTTGCTGCAGTCCGTCGGCAGGGTCGCCGCGGCGGCGGTCCCGGCGGTGGCGACGGTGCCGGTGAGGGCCGTACCGACGAGGGCGGCGGTGGCGAGTGCGGTGCCCAGAGACTTCAACTTCAAGGCTGTTTCCTCCCGTTACTTGCGATGGTCACCGCAAAGGCTACTGGGAGGAGGGGCTGTCGATGATCTTGGGGGTGTCGAGGGCTTGCAGGAAGAGGGTGAAGGCGGCGGCGGGGAAGGTGAGGGTGGCCCGGGTGGGGGCCTTGGAGTCGCGGACGGATATGTGGGTGGGGGAGTGGGCCACTTCCACGCATTCGTTGCCGTCGTCGGGGCCCGAGTAGGACGACTTCCGCCAGTTGTCCATGGGATGCCTCACAGCTCTTTCGCCAGCCGGTGGATGAAGTCACGCGACCGTACGGGGTCGAGGGACACGGCTTCCACCTTACGGAAGCGAGTTCGAAAGGCGCTGAGCTGTGCTGCGGAGTCGATGAAGGCCGAACCGTGCGGAACGTCCCGTACGACCGTGTCCAACTTGGCCACCGGCCCGCCGACATACGTCATGGTGCTGGCGGCTGTGGCGAATCCGTCCAGGTCGAAGGGGATCACGCGCACGGTGACGTGGTCCGCTTCGGACAGCTCCCGAAGCTTGGTGAGTTGCGCCCGGGAGGTGGCTCGGTCGCTGACCCTGATGCGCAGGGCGGCTTCGTGGATCACCAACTCGTACGGGACGGTGAGCTCTTGGCCCGCCATGCGATGCCGCACACGCAAGTCCCGCTCCTCATCGGTGAGTTCGGGAACTCGGCCGGAGAAGACGGCGCGGGCGTAGTCCTCCGTCTGCAGAAGGCCGGGGACGTAAAGGACGGCCACGTCGCGGCGGAACGACGCGTGGTGGTTCAGTTCGGAGAGGTCCAGGAACGACGTGGGGAGCCGTCCGCGGTACTCCTCCCACCAGCCGCGCGTCCGGTCGGTTGCCATCGCGACCAGCGCGTCGACGAACTCCCGGTCGGTGCAGGCGTAATGGGATGCGAGACGGCGGACCCGTTCCTCGCTCACGCCGACGAGTCCGGATTCGATGTGGCTCATCTGGACACGGTTCGCGCCGAGCAGCGCCGCCGCCTCGACGGCGGTCAGTCCTGCCGCCTCACGAAGTCGGCGCAGTTCGATCCCGAGGCGCATCTGACGGGCGGTTGGTTCGCGCCGCTGAACCATCTCGTTGCTCCTCTGATCAAGGAAATCAGCGAAGCCTGCCCCCGACGCTGCAGGAAGAGGTCTCCGGCATTTCCATGTCGCTCATGGCGGCCATGGCCTTGGGGCTCCCGTCCCAGACCGCCATGACCGAACTCCGCAGAAGGTGCAAGGAGATCCTCAAGCGGGAGGGATTGTCTCCATGGGAGATCGCGTATTTGAGGGGCGTGATCGAGAGGCGGCCGCGAGAGTACGTCGAGGCGTGGGCATCCGGGTACGCCGCAGGCCTGGCGGAGGGGATCGCCAAGGGAATCCTGGTCGTGCTGGACGTACGACGGCTCCCCGTCCCCGGCTTTGCCCGTGAGCGCATCACCAGCTGTTCAGACCCCGCTCGCCTTGACGACTGGCTCCGCCGGGCCCGGACCGTCGAGTGCGTGGAAGCCCTGTTCAGCGAGGGTGCGGGGGCGCTGCAGGAATAGAGTGCCCGCATGAGCATCATCGGCGTCGGGATCGACGTGGCTGAGATCGCGCGGTTCGAGGCGTCGCTGAAGCGGACGCCCGGGATGGCGGAGCGGCTGTTCGTGGAGAGCGAGTTGTTGCTGGCGAGTGGGGAGCGGCGGGGGGTTGCCTCGCTTGCCGCTCGGTTCGCCGCCAAGGAGGCGCTGGCCAAGGCGCTCGGGGCGCCGGCGGGGCTGCACTGGACCGATGCCGAGGTGTATGTCGAGGACAGCGGGCAGCCGCGGTTGCGGGTGAAGGGGACCGTCGCGGCTCGGGCGGCGGAACTGGGCGTGAGGTCCTGGCATGTGTCGCTCAGTCATGATGCAGGGGTGGCTTCGGCGGTCGTCGTCGCCGAGGGGTGACCAAGGCGAGCGGCGGGGTCTGCCGTCGCGGCCGTGCCGCGGGCTATCGGGATTCATTCGGAGTGCCTCGGTGTTCACGCCGGGGGTGAAGCGAATCTGATGGTGGCGACGCGGAGCGTCGCCGCGTCTGCTCCGGCGGAGCCGGAGATGGCGCATTCGTCCCTCATGACGCGAAGCGTCATGACGGCCCACCCCGGCGGAGCCGGGGAACGCTCATACCGGCCTGTTCTGCTGTTCGATGTACTGCCTGACCACGGTGAGCGGGGCGCCGCCGACGGTTTTGGCGAAGGAGGAGCCGGACCACAGCTTGTTGGCCCGCCAGTAGTGGCGTACCAGGTCGGGGAACTCTCCCCCAGCCTTCGGCCGGGAGGTGCCCCCAGGCGCAGGCGGCGGGAGGAGACACCCTTGAGGGAGTTGACCAATTTGGTCACGGCGACCTTGGGCGGGAAGTTCACCAGGAGGTGGACGTGGTTGTCCTCGCCGTTGTCCTCGCCGTTGAACTCCGCCAGCTCGCACTCGAAGTCCGTGCACACCGACCGCATGATCTCCTCCATGCGCCTCACGTGGGCATCGGTGAACACCTTGTGCCGGAACCTGGTCACGAAGACCAAGTGGACGTGCATCACGAAAGCACAGTGCCTACCAGTTCTGATCTTCTGCATCTCGCCCATAACCCACGTATGTACCGTGAGGGTCATGCAGCTCAGGTACGCCTTCAGGCTGTACCCGGATGCCGGCCAGCAGAGGGCGTTGGCGAGGGCGTTCGGGTGTGCCCGTGTCGTGTTCAACGACGCGGTGCGTGCCCGTGAGGAGGCCAGAGTGGCCGAGCAGCCGTTCCCTAAGGCCGCAGAGCTGTCGAAGAGGCTGATTACCGAGGCGAAGCAGACGGTGGAGCGGTCCTGGCTGGGTGAGGTCTCCGCGGTCGTCCTGCAGCAGTCGCTGCGCGACGCAGAGGCCGCCTACAAGAACTTCTTCGCCTCCCTGAAGGGCGCCCGCAAGGGCCCGAAGCTGGGTGCGCCCCGGTTCAAGTCCCGCAAGGATGCCCGGCAGTCGATCCGGTTCACCGCGAACGCCCGGTGGAACATCACCGGCAAAGGGCGCCTGAACCTGCCGAAGATCGGGGCGGTGAAGGTGAAGTGGTCCCGCACCCTGCCCGCCACCCCCACCTCCGTCACCGTCATCAAGGACGCGGCCGGCAGGTTCTTCGCCTCCTTCGTCATCGACACCGACCCCGCCGAAGACGCCGCCCGGATGCCCGAGTCGGACCAAAGCATCGGCATCGACCTCGGGCTCACCCACTTCGCCGTCCTCTCCGACGGCACGAAGATCGACTCACCCCGGTTCCTGCGCCGGGCGGAGAAGAAGCTCAAGAAGGCCCAGAACGACCTGTCCCGCAAACAGAAAGGATCGAAAAACCGCGAGAAGGCACGCCTCAAGGCCGCCCGCGCCCACGCCAAGGTCACCGACGCCCGCAAAGAGTTCCACCACCAGCTCTCCACCCGGCTGATCTCCGAGAACCAAGCAATCGCCGTGGAGGACCTGTCGGTGGCGGGACTGGCGCGCACCAGGCTGGCCAAGTCCGTCCACGACGCCGGCTGGACGGCGTTCGTGACCATGCTGGAATACAAAGCGGAACGGTACGGACGCACCCTCATCAAGACCGGCCGGTACGAGCCGACGAGTCAGGTCTGCTCCACCTGCGGGATCAAGGACGGTCCCAAACCCCTGCACATCCGGGAATGGACCTGTACCGCCTGCGGCACGGTCCACGACCGGGACCACAACGCCGCACTCAACGTGAAACAGGCCGCCGGACTGGCGGTATCAGCCTGCGGAGCGCCGGTAAGACCAGAACCCGTTCTGGCACAGCGCGAAGAAACAGGAAGCCACGGATTCCCCACCGGAAACCGTGCCGCGTAGCGGCACAGCAACCGGTGGGAAAGGCCACAATCCTCGCCCTTCAGGGCGAGGAGCATGTCAAACGCACATCCAGCAGTACAAGAGCCGTGCCCCCGCCCCACCGCCCGTTCCGCCAAGCCGGACAGGGCGCGGAGGAAGTCGGCCAGGTCGGACGGGTCCGGTGGGGTGGGGAAGTCGCCCGAGGCCGCCCAGCCTTCGGCGACGGCGTCGAGCAGGTGTTTGTCGAAGGCCGCGAGGGCGTCGCGGAAGGTGTCCGTGAGGGAGAGGCTGACCGCTTCTCCGTCCGCGACCATGGCGATCAGCTCACCGCGGCGGGGGTCGGACCTGACCGTCTCCTCCGACAGGCCGGTGATGAGGGTCTCGGCGGGCAGCAGGTCGACCATCGGGTCCATGCCCTTCACCTCCACCTCGTCGTACCCCGCCCCGAAGGGCTCCTCGTCCTCGCGCACGATCGCCCCGGCGGCGTCCCCGTCGTCCGCAGCGGCGTAATAGCCGTAGATGACTCCCATACGGCCGATCATGGCAGCCGCCACTGACAGTCCGTCCGTTCGGCGGGCGGCCTGGGGTGCGGGGCGGGGCGTCGGCGGGGGAGACTCGGTCGCATGCGTACTGCCTACAGCGTGGAGACGGTCAGGAACGCCGAGCGGGAGCTCATGGCGCGGCTTCCCGAGGGGGCGTTGATGCAGCGGGCCGCGGCCGGGCTCGCCGCCGCCTGCGCCGAGATGCTCGGGCGGGTCTACGGCAGCCGCGTCGTGCTGCTCGTCGGGAGCGGGGACAACGGGGGTGACGCCCTGTACGCGGGCGCCCGGCTCGCCCGGCGGGGCGCGGGAGTCACGGCGCTGCTGCTCGCCCCCGAGCGGGCGCACGCCGGGGGGCTCGCGGCGTTGCGGCGGGCCGGGGGGCGGGTCCTCGACGCGGGCCCCGGCGGGGGCGGGGAGACGACGACCACCGCTGCGGCCAAGGGGTTGACCGCCACCGCCGCGGCCGTGGGTACGACCACCACCGCAGCGGCCGTGGGTGGGACCACCACCGCCGCGGCCGTCGAAGAGGCGGTCCTCCGTGCCGATCTCGTCGTCGACGGCATCGTCGGGATCGGCGGCAAGGGTGGACTCCGGCCCGGGGCGGCGAAGTTGGCCGCGATCGTCGCGGACGCCCGCGTTACCGTCGTCGCCGTCGATCTGCCCAGCGGGGTCGACGTGGACAGCGGTGAGGTGCGGGGGGAGGCGGTGCGGGCCGACCTCACTGTCACGTTCGGGACGCACAAGCCCGGGCTGCTGATCGATCCCGCGCGCGAGTACGCCGGGTCGGTGCGGCTGGTCGATATCGGGCTGGCGGACGTGCTGCCCCTCGAACCCGAACTGGAAGCCCTGCAGCACGCCGACGTCGCCGCGCTGCTGCCCGTGCCCGGGGCCGAGAGCGACAAGTACCGGCGCGGGGTCGTCGGGATCGCCGCCGGGTCCGTGCGGTATCCGGGCGCGGCCGTGCTCGCCGTGTCGGGGGCGCTGCGGGGTGGCGCGGGGGCCGTACGGTACGTCGGGCCCGCCGGGGACGCCGTCCTCGCCCGGTTCCCGGAGACGCTGGTATCGGACCAGGGGCCGCAGAAGGCGGGGCGCGTGCAGGCGTGGGTCGTGGGACCGGGCGCCGGGGACGACGCGGCGACCGTCGCCGAGGTGCTGGAGACGGACGTACCCGTGCTCGTCGACGCGGACGGGCTGCGGCTGGCGGAGCGCGATGCCGTACGGGGGCGTACGGCGCCGACGTTGATGACCCCGCACGCCGGGGAGGCCGCCGCGCTGCTCGGGGTGGCGCGGGAGGAGGTCGAGGGGGCGCGGCTCGCCTCCGCGCGTGAACTCGCCGCCCGTTACGGCGCCACCGTTCTGCTCAAGGGGTCCACCACGCTGGTCGCCGACTCGGGGGGAGGGGCGGTACGGGTCAACGCGACCGGGACGGCGTGGCTGGCCACGGCCGGAAGTGGGGACGTGCTGTCGGGGCTCGCGGGGTCGCTGCTGGCCTCCGGACTCAGCGCGCTGGACGCGGGGAGCGTCGCGGCCTATCTGCACGGGCTGGCCGGACGGTTCGCCGCGCACGGGGCACCGGCCGGCGCCCACGACGTCGCGGAGGCGATCCCGGCGGCCTGGCGCGACGTACGGGACTGACTGGCGGGCCCGGCGCCGCATACGGAACCGACGGCCCGGCGCCGCGTACGGAACTTACTGGCGGCCCGGCGCCGCGTACGGAACTGGCTGGCGGCCCCGCGCCGCGTACGGAACCGACTGGCGGCCCAGCGCGACGTACGGGACTGAAGCCCCGTCACCCCCGGCGGGCTCGGCGGAAAGGGTGACCCCGCCGCGCGGCACCCCGGTCGCGCCGGTCCCGCGCGTTCTTCTGATGGGATGATCAGAATCAGAAGGCGTATCGCGTGCCGCGGCCTCGCCGTCGTGCTCGCCGCCGTCACCGGCCTGCCCGTCGGCACCACCGCGCTCGCCACCACCGCCCTCGCCGCCCCCGCACCGCCGGTGCACGCTCCGGGGCCGGAGGTCGAGCTCGTCCCCGGGGTTCCGCCGGGCCCCGCCCAGGCCTGGCAGATCGACACGCCCGACCAGGTGCTCTCGCCCAAGGTGTACACACCGAGCGCCGAGGAGGACGCCGTCGAGCCGCCGGACGCCGCCCCGGGGACGTACGACCTCGTCGAGTACGTGCCGCTCGCCGACGCCGTCCAGAAGGTCGCCTGCAGCAAGCGGACCGGGCCCTACCAGCGGGGCGTCGAGCGATGGCTGAAGCTGAAGGTGGACGGCAAGCAGTCGGCCGCCGACTGCCGGGCCATCCAGGCCTTCCAGGTCAGGCACGGGATCAAGCCCGCCATCGGGTTCGCCGGATCCGTCACCTGGGCCACCATGCAGCTGATCGGAGCGCGGAAGAACCCCAACGCCGCCGGGAAGTGTCCCGTGCGCGGCTACCGCGTCGCCTGCGTCGATCTCGACCGGCAGCTCACCTGGGTGCAGAAGGGGAAGAAGGTCCTCTACGGGCCCGTGCCGATGCGGAGCGGGCGGGCGGGGCACCGGACCCGTACCGGCTGGTTCAAGATCTACTGGAAGCACAAGAACCACTGGTCCACGCTCTACAACTCGCCCATGCCCTATGCCCAGTTCTTCAGCGGCGGGCAGGCCTTCCACGCCGTCTACGGGAGCATCTACACGACGGTCGGATCATGGGGTTGCGTGAATCTGAGGCTCGCGGACGCGCGGAAGCTCTGGGGTGTGCTGAAGACCGGGGACCACGTGTACGTGTGGGGGCGGCGGCCCGGAGCGTAGCCGTCCGCCGGGGTTGTCGGACCCCTCTGAGACACTGGGGGCGCCATGACTGAGACAGCCACTGCCCCGACCGCGCCCCTGCGGGCCCGCGCCGAGATCGACCTGGGCGCTCTGCGCGCCAATGTGCGGACCCTGCGTGCCCGCGCGCGGGGAGCGCAGCTCATGGCCGTGGTCAAGTCGGACGCGTACGGCCACGGCGCGGTGCCGTGCGCCCGCGCGGCCGTCGAGGCGGGAGCCGCCTGGCTCGGCACCGCCACGCCCGAGGAGGCCCTCGCGCTGCGTGAGGCGGGGCTCGACGGCCGGCTCATGTGCTGGCTGTGGACGCCGGGCGGGCCCTGGCGGGCGGCGATCGAGGCCGGCATCGACGTGTCGCTGAGCGGCATGTGGGCCCTGCAGGAGGTCACCGCGGCGGCACGGGAGGCGGGCCTCCCCGCGCGCGTGCAGCTCAAGGCAGACACCGGGCTCGGCAGGAACGGCTGCCAGCCGGGGGAGGACTGGGCCGAACTGGTCGCGGCCGCCCTGCGCGCCGAGGCCGACGGACTCCTCCGGATCACCGGGCTGTGGTCCCACTTCGCTTGCGCCGACGAACCCGGGCACCCCTCCGTCGCCGCCCAGCTGACCCTCTTCCGCGAGATGCTCGCGTACGCCGAGCAGCAGGGCGTCCGCCCCGAGGTGCGGCACATCGCCAACTCGCCGGCCACCCTCACGCTCCCCGAGTCCCACTTCGACCTCGTTCGGACCGGTATCGCCCTGTACGGCATCTCGCCGAGCCCCGAGGTCGGCACGCCCGCCGACTTCGGACTGCGGCCCGTGATGACGCTCGCGGCGAACATCGCCCTCGTGAAGCGCGTTCCGGGGGGTCACGGCGTCAGTTACGGGCATCACTACATCACTCCGGGCGCCACGACCCTCGGACTCGTGCCGGTCGGGTACGCCGACGGCATCCCGCGGCACGCCTCCGGCACCGGGCCCGTCCTGGTCGACGGCAAGTGGCGGACGGTCGCGGGGCGGGTGGCGATGGACCAGTTCGTCGTCGACCTCGGGGGAGACGAACCCCCGGTCGGCACGGAGGCGGTGCTGTTCGGACCCGGCGACCGCGGCGAGCCCACCGCCGAGGACTGGGCGCAGGCCGCGGGCACCATCGCGTACGAGATCGTCACGCGCATCGGAACACGTGTTCCTCGCGTCTACGTGAATGAGGAACAAGCGGGGTAACCGCACGGGGGGCGCCCCGCCGAGGTCAGCACCACCAGCAGTCCGTGCAGCACCACCAGCAGTCCCGGCAGTAACACCAGCAGTCCCTCGGGTGACACCGGCGTCACCCGACCCAGCGAACATGAGTGCGGCGAAGAGGAGCGGTACGTGAGCGAGAGCAGTGCGGAGGCCGTCGCAGCCGTAGCCTCCGCCACGGGGGCGGCCGCCAACTGGCGCCGGGCGACCGGCATCGCGGGCGCCGCGATAGGCGTGGTCGCCGCGGGCGCCGCGGCGGGCGTCGCCATAGAGCGGCTCACCGTCGGACGCGGCATGCGCAGAAAGGCCCGGCTCGCCCTCGACGCGACCGGACCGTACGGCTCGCTGCGCGGCACACCCGGCAAGGCGTACGCCGACGACGGCACCGAGCTCTACTACGAGGTCGACGACGTCGACCCCGACGCCGTGCCCGCGCTCGGCCCGCGCCGGCGGCGGCTGTTCGGCCGCAAGGCTCCCGCGCCCGTCACCGTCGTCTTCTGCCACGGCTACTGCCTCAGCCAGGACTCCTGGCACTTCCAGCGCGCGGCCCTCCGGGGCGTCGTACGGACCGTGCACTGGGACCAGCGCAGCCACGGGCGGTCCGGGCGCGGGGTGCGGCAGGTACAGGACGGGGTGCCGGTCGACATCGAGCAGCTGGGGCGGGACCTGAAGGCCGTCATCGACGCGACCGTGCCCGAGGGGCCGATCGTGCTGGTCGGGCACTCCATGGGCGGGATGACCGTGATGGCCTTCGCCGACCAGTTCCCCGAGCTGATCCGGGACCGGGTCGTCGCCACCGCCTTCGTCGGTACCTCGTCGGGGCGGCTCGGCGAGGTCAACTTCGGGCTTCCGGTCGCCGGCGTCAACGCGGTGCGGCGGATCCTGCCCGGAGTGCTGAAGGCGCTCGGGCAGCAGGCGGCGCTGGTGGAGAAGGGGCGGCGGGCCACCGCCGATCTGTTCGCCGGGATCATCAAGCGGTACTCGTTCGCCTCGAAGGACGTCGACCCGGCCGTCGTACGGTTCGCCGAACGGATGATCGAGGGCACGCCCATCGACGTGGTCGCCGAGTACTACCCGGCGTTCGACGACCACGACAAGACCGAGGCGCTGGCCCTCTTCACGGACATGCCGGTGCTGGTGCTGGCCGGGGTGCAGGACATGGTCACGCCCAGCGAGCACAGCGAGGCCATCGCCGACCTGCTGCCGGAGGCCGAGCTGGTGCTCGTGCCGGACGCCGGGCACCTGGTGATGCTGGAGCACCCGGAAGTGGTCACCGACCGTCTCGCCGACCTCCTCACCCGTGCGGGCGCCGTACCCGCAGGGGCTACCGTGGGTGGCTATGGAAGCACCAGCAGCACCGCACAACCGGGCTGAGGCCGGGTTCTCCGTGCCGTCCGTGGCCTCAGCCGACATCACCGTGACGTCCCCCGAGCAGATGCGGGACCTCGGCCGCCGGCTGGCCAAGCTGCTGCGCGCCGGTGACCTCGTGATGCTCAACGGAGAACTCGGCGCCGGCAAGACGACGCTCACCCGAGGGCTGGGCGAGGGCCTCGGTGTGCGCGGGGCCGTGACCTCCCCGACCTTCGTGATCGCCCGTGTGCACCCGTCCCTGGGTGACGGGCCGCCCCTCGTGCACGTCGACGCCTACCGGCTGGGCGGCGGACTCGACGAGATGGAGGACCTCGACCTCGACGTCTCGCTGTCCGACTCCGTGATCGTCGTGGAGTGGGGCGAGGGCAAGGTGGAGGAGCTCACCGAGGACCGGCTGAACGTCGTCATCCACCGCGCCGTCGGCGACACGGCGGACGAGGTGCGGCACGTCACGGTGGCCGGGCTCGGCGAGCGGTGGGGGACCGTCGATCTGAGCGTGCTCTCCGCCTGAACACCGGTCGTTTCGCGTGAACGTTCCGACAAGACGTCGGCAAGATGTTGCGTTCGGTGTCTTGTGCGTGGTCACATGGTATCCAGCTCGTGGTTAGGTCTACCTAACTACGCCCGCCCCCGCACCTCAGGAGGCGTCCATGTCGGCCACCGAACGATCGCTCCCGGAACGGGCGGAGACGCTGCCGCGCACGGTGCCCGGGGCGTCCGGGGTGTCCATGCGCGACCTGCTGGCGTCCTGCGCGGCCGCGACGGTGATCTCCACACCCCCACGCATGCCGGACCCGGAACTCACGGAACGTCCCGAGGCGGCCTGAGCCTCCGACGGTCCGGGTCGCCCTGCCGAACGGGTTCGAGTCGGCTCGGCCGGGCTCGGGCCGGGAGCCCCGGGCGGCTGGTCGGGTTCACGAGGGCCGAAGCCCGTCGAGGGCCGAAGCGCGTCGCGCCGAGGGCCGGCCATCTCAGGCAAGGGCCCGGCCGTGTCGCGCCGAGGGCCGGCCTTCTCAGGCAAGGGCCCGCTCGTGTCGCGCCGAGGAGAGTCCCCTCCCGTGTGAAGGGTTCACTCGCCTCCGCCCGCGGCCGGTTCATCCGCCGAAGCGGGCGAGCCAGTCGGTGTGCTGGGGGGACATCAGGTGCTCGGTCTCGGCCACGGCCTGCGGCCACTGTTCCTCGGGCACGCTCATGGTCAGCGCGGCCCGCTGGGTCTCCAGTCCCTCGCGCACCAGCTCGTGCGCGTAGGAGAGCGGATGGTGCCGTCGGGACTCCAGCCAGGCGACGCCGGCCGCCGCGGCGGCGGCCAGCAGGCCGCTCAGGTCCCAGTTCGCCGCTATGCCGGTGCTTCTGGCCACCGCGGCCGTGAGGGCCAGCAGGGTCAGTGCCGCGGTCAGCGTGGACCAGGCGGTGGCGGACCGGTGCGCCTGGCCGGCCCGGCCGCCGTACCAGCCGAGCTGGTCGAGGACGCGGTCGCGCAGGTAGATGTCCTTGCGGGCGGCGAACGGCTGGGCGCGTACCGCCAGCATGGCGCGGGTGATCTGCGGATAGCGCGGGTCCTGCGGCCGCTGGCCGCTCGGCGGGACCCAGGGGGTGCCGGGGTCGTGGGAGGGTTCCTGCCAGCCGACCCGGCGCAAGGGGCGCAGCCGTTCCTCCAGTTGCTGGTGGAACAGTCCTTCGGGGTCGGGGACGGCGGAGTGGAACGGTCCGCCGTGGACCATGTACTGCCAGGCCAGCGACTTCACCGTCTCGGCGGCGTCGCGGTGCGCCTGCCAGTGGGCCCGTGCCCGGCGCCGGCGGATGACGATGCCGGCGATCACCGTGAGGCCGTACAGCAGGGCGGACAGGGCGGTGAGGACGTGGCTGTTGAAGCGGTCGGCCAGGGTGGCGAAGCCGGTCGCCACGAGCAGCAGCGCCAGCTCGGTCCGGGTCGCGCGGAACGATTCGCTCTGACGGTTCAGTGCCCACCGGTCGTTGGAGCGGAACAACGGTGGCAGGTCGTCGTCTCCTATCCGCGCGCCCGGTCCCGGAACGTTCTGTCCGGGAGTGGTCGTGGCCGTCATGCGTCACCTCGCCATGAAGGGGGGAAGACTCATGGTGACTTGGCGTAGCGCGGGTGCCAACACCGCGTAGGGCAGGAGGGCTTGGCAGTGCTGACCAGATCGAGCCGCAGACGGTCGCCGGGAGTTCGTCGCACGCTGGCCCTTGGTTGATCTATGTGCTTCCCTGAGACGAGAACCGAACAACAGCACCACTCCGTCCGCAACTTGGCATACGGAGTCCGAGTTGTGGCCTGACACACGTACAGTCCGCGGATCCGGGGCCACGCCCGGGTCTTTGCGGGTCGAGCGAGGCCGGGGGGTCCATGGAGACGCCGTCGAGTGACGTGGAGTTCGATGTGGTGAACCTGAGCGGTGATCCGACCGTGGAGCTGGACGAAATGTCCGACAACGCGCTCGGGCGGTCCGTGACGAGGGTTCGGTCGGATGCCCTGGGGCGTCAGAGGGTGGATGTAGCCATGTTCACGTCGGCACTGTGACGGTCGCTCAGAGGACCGGGCGCCGCATGCGGGAGGTGGCACGTGCGGGAAGCGAAGCCCTTCGTCGAGTGGATAGTGAAGGTCGCCCAGCCGTGCAATCTGGCCTGTGACCACTGCTACGTCTACGAGCTGAGGGATCACAGCTGGCGGCACAAACCGTCCGTCATGGCCACCGCGACCATGGACCAACTCGCCCTCCGTCTGGGCGAGTACGTCCGTCGGCACGCCCTGCCGCGGGTCCGGATCACGCTGCACGGGGGCGAACCGCTGCTCGCCGGACCGTCCCGAATCGAACACCTTGTGACGGCCGTGAGACGCGAGCTGCGCGGCGTGGCCGAATGTGGTATTTCCCTGCAGAGCAATGCGACTCTTCTCAGTCCCTTATGGATGGACGTGTTCCGCCGGCATGCCGTGTCGGTCGGCGTCTCTCTTGACGGCGGTCGCGACGCCAACGACCGTCACAGGCGCGGCAGGAACGGACGGAGCAGCTACGACTCCGTCCAGAGGGGGTTGGAACTCTTGCGCAGGCCCGAGAACAAGACGCTGTTCGCGGGCTTGTTGTGCACGGTGGACGTCGCCAATCCGCCGCTGCGGGTCTACGAGGAACTCCTCGCCCAGGAACCGCCGGCCGTCAACTTCCTTTTACCGCACGCCACCTGGGAGCACCCCCCGCCCGGCCACGACCCGGTCCGAACGCCGTACGCCGACTGGCTGTTGGCCGTATTCGAACGGTGGTACACGGCACCGCGCCAGGAGACCAGGGTCCGTCTCTTCGAGGACATCATGGACCTCGCGCTCGGCGGCCTCGCCCGGTCGGAGAGCGTGGGACTGGCGGACACCGACTTCCTCGTCGTCGAGAGCGACGGGACGATCGAACTGTCCGATTCCCTGAAGGCCACCCGGGAGGGCGCCGCCGCCACCGGGCTCGACGTCTTCGCCCACGACTTCGACACCGTCGCACGGCATCCGGAGGTGGCCGACGCCCGCCGGGGCGGTCTGGCGGCGCTCGCCGACGCCTGCCACGGATGTGAGGTCGTGGACCTGTGCGGCGGCGGACTGCGCGCCCACCGTTTCCACCCGCGCACCGGCTTCGCCAACCCGAGTGTCTACTGCGCCGACCTGCGCGTACTCACCTCCCGGATCCGGGACCGCGTCCAGGCCGACGCCGCCGCCCTGCTCGGGAGCGCCTCGTGACGGCCCCGGCGACGCTGCGGATGACCGCCGAGGACTTCGCGAGTCTGGCGGCCTGCCGGCCGTGCCCCACGGCGCTGAGGGTGCTGCGGGACGGACAGGTCTCCCGGCGCCTGCTGCTGCTCAAGAGCGTGGCCGACGCGGCCCGCGACGGCGTGCCCGAGCTGTGGGCCGCCCACGGGGCGGCCGCCTGGGAACAGTGCGCCGTCGTCCGGCGGGTGGACGTACGGGCCTTCGAGGAGGTGCTGCTGCACCCCCATGTCGGGGTGTGGCTGGGCCGCTGCCTGCGGGCGCTGCACGGCCCGGGCCCGGCCACCGACGCGAGCGCGGACCTCGCCCGGCTGGGCGGCCTGGCGGCCGCCGCGGGGTTACGCGCGGGGCTGCGCCAGGATGTGGTCCTCGCGGCACCGGGCTCACTGCTCTGGCTGCCGGCCGTCGGGACGTTGCGGCTGTCCGGGGACGCGGACGAGGTGCGCCTGCGCGACGGTGTCCTGGAAGCGGACGGGCAGCCGCCGGTCGTCGTCGGGGAACGGGGGGACGCGGCCGCCCGGGACACGGCCTGGTGCCCGCCCCGCCACGTGACCGCTGCGTCGCCGGCCGGCGCACCCGCGTTGTCGGTGGCCTTTGAGGACGGCGACCCCTACCGTGACGCGCACGGTCATCCGGTGCTGCCCCGCCAGACGGCCGCACAGCTGCGCGTGTGGCAGATGTCGGTGGCCGCGGCGTGGGACGTGGTGACCCGTCTGCTCCCCGAACGGGCCGCCGCCTGCGCCACCCTGTGGACGGCGCTGGTGCCGCTGCTGCCGCCGCGGACCGGGAAGAGCACGAGTTCCTCGGCACGCGAGGCGTACGGGGCGATCGCGGCGTCCTTCACCCCCGACCCGGTGCGGCTGGCCGAGACCGTGGTGCACGAGAGCGCGCACATCGCTTTCGGCGCCCTCGCCGATCTGACCCACCTCGCGGACCCGGACGACCGCACCCTGCAGAAGGTCGGCTGGCGCGAGGACGCCCGTCCCGTCGGATCGGTACTCACCGGAACCCACGCCCACCTGGCGCTGCTGGAGTTCTGGCGACGCCGCCGGCGGGAGCTGACGGGCGGACAGGCCCGTGTGGTGTCCGCGCGGTTGCACCACTACGGCCGTCAGGTGACCGACGCCCTGCGCATCCTGCAGGCCCATCCGGCCCTGACGCCCCTCGGGGAACGCTTCGTGGCGGTCATGGTGGACGAGGCGGCGCGCTGCGGGTTCGCCGTGCGGCCGCCGTCCTCCGCGCGCCCCGGCGACCCATCACACGTTCGGGTGGCGTCCCGGCCCCAGCACCTCATGCGCAGGCGCGCGGCGTCGCCCGCCGCACAGGGTGCAGCGGGCCGGGCATGCCGCACCGGATGCGGGAAGACGTCCGACGACACGACTCCGGGGGCGGGCTGAATATGAGGGTGCGGTGGCACGGCGGGGACGCGACCGCGCGATCGCGGACGGCACAGACCCAGCGGCCGGTGGTGTCGCGCGGTGCCGTCCGTCGCGCGTGCAGGGGCCCGGCGCAGGAGCTTCACCATGTCCGGGAGAAACATCGACACGGTGCGGCCGCCGATCACGCGCCACTGGAGCCATCGTGAACCACTTCTATCTGAGCCACGTCCGCACGGTCGACGAGGAGTGGGTGGCGTCGTTCTACCTCGACCTCTGCACGGTCGTCGCCGGGCGCACCGGCCGGCCTCCGGAGACCGTCGGCGTTCGCGGAGAGCCGCTGTCCTCGGACGTGTCGGTGGATCTGCTCGGCCGGTCCACCGTCCTGGTGGCGCTGCACTCGCCGCGTTACTTCAGCCAGTCGTACTGTCTGGCCGAGTGGTCCTACTTCCAGCGGCGCCTCAACGTGCACCGGTCCAGGACCGGCCGCAGTGTCGACGCCGTCATCCCCGTCATGTGGGAGCCCGATCCGGCCCACCCGTTGGACGCCGTCGCCCCGTATCCGCCCCTGCGGGTGCGATCCGAGGCCTACCAGCGCGACGGGCTGCTGCACCTGTTGCGGCTGAAGGCGCGGTACCGGCCGGCGTACGAGGAGGTGCTGAAGGCGATCGCCGACCGTATCGTCGCCGCGGCCGAGCAGCTCCCCGAGGTGCACGGGTTCGACGCGGCCGGCAGCCACGCGCCCGTCGGCGCGTCCGCCCCGGCGGGTGGCCAGTCCGTCAGTTTCGTCATGGCGTCCATGACCGAGCAGGACGCGCCCGCTGAGCGGCACTCGCGTCAGTACTACGGGAAGACGGCCCTGCAGTGGTCCCCCTACGCCCCGGGGGAACACGAGGCGCTGGTCTCGCTGGTGAAGAACACCGCCACCGCGCTGGACCTCAGCGCGACCGTGCTGCCGCTGGACGAGGAGACCGTGGACCGGATCAGCCGGGAGCGGGACCCCGAACAGCTCGTCGTGCTGCTGGTGGACGCGTGGGTGGCCATGCTGGGGGAGAAGCACCGGCTCCTGGCCGCCGTCGACGGGCGGACTCCCGAGGCGACCACGGCGCTCGAACCCCGGGCCCGCGACGACACGGAGTCCACCGAACGCGCGGTCACCCTCGACGACCTGCTGGACCGCACGCTGCCTCTGCTGCGCGGACGGCACAGCGAGTACGAGCGCTGGGGGCTGCCGGACGCGGAGAGCTTCACGTCCTCCCTGCGCAAGGTGCTCGTCCGCCTGCAGAACGAGGCGCTCAAGTCATCGGTGGAAGCCGTCCGGCCGCCGGCGACGTCGACCGACGTCCCCCATACGTTTCCCCTGCTCGGAAGGTACTCGTCATGACGTTCGACTCGGGTGACGCCGGCGCCCGCGAGTCCGGCACCATCGTCACGTTCTACTCCTTCAAGGGTGGGACGGGCCGCACCATGGCACTGGCGAACGTGGCGTGGATCCTGGCCAGCAACGGCAAGCGGGTGCTCGCCATGGACTGGGACCTGGAGGCGCCGGGCCTGCACCGCTACTTCGCGCCGTTCCTCGGCGATCCGGAACTCGACTCCACTCCCGGTGTCATCGACCTCATCCGCGGCTTCGACATGGCCAGGCCCCGGCCGGCCGGCGGCGACTACAGCCAGCAGGCGCGGGTGGAGCGGTTCGCCTCCACCCTGGCCCTGAGCTTCGACAGCGGTGGCTACGTCGACTTCATCTCCCCGGGACGCAAGACGCCCGAGTACTCCGAGATGATCAACACCTACGACTGGAAGGGCTTCTACGAGCAGCGTGACGGCGCGGCCTTCCTGCGCGCCCTGCGCGAGGACATGCGGCGCAACTACGACTACGCCCTGATCGACAGCCGCACGGGCTGGAGCGACACCTCCGGCATCACCACGGTGCTGATGCCGGACGTACTGGTGAACTGTTTCACCCTCAACACCCAGTCGGTGGACGGCAGTGCCAGCGTGGCCGCGGACGTCCGGCGGGCCGCCCCGCACGTGCGGATCTTCCCCGTGCCCATGCGGGTGGAGGACGCCGAGCAGGAGAAGCTCGCGGTGAGCCGGGGGCACGCCCGGCGGCGGTTCCAGGAATTCCTGAAGGACACTCCCCGGGCGGCCGACCCCGACGCCTACTGGGGCGCGGTGGAGATCCCGTACAAGCCGTTCTTCGCCTACGAAGAGGTCCTGGCCACCGTCGCCGACACGCCCCGCCAGCCCGCCTCGCTGCTCGGCGCCTACGAGCGTCTCACCTCGGTGATCACCGACGGGCAGGTCACGGCGCTGCAGCCGGTCAAGGAACCGGTGCGCCGGCAACTGCTCGCCCGCTTCCAGCGGGTGCCGGTACCCGGAGGGCGTCTGGTGCCCCGGGTGCGGGTCGACTTCGCGCTGCGCGACGGCGCCTGGGCGGAGTGGCTCGCGGCCCAGCTGCAGTCCGCCGGGATCGCCGTGGCGCTGCGCGGAAGCAGCCCGTCCCTGCCGTTGTCCAGCGGCCCGGCGGACGGGGCCGACGTGGTCATCGCGCTGCTCTCGCCCGACTTCTCCGCCACACCGGTCGCCGACGAGGTGCGCGCCCTGGTGGCGGCCCCCGAGGGGCCCAGGATCATCGGGCTGCGTACCCGGGAGCACCAGCCGGAGCCGGCGCTGCGCGGGCTGCCCGGATTCACCCTGGTGGACGCATCCGAGGAACAGGCTCTCAGCAAGGTCTTCGCCATCCTCGAAGTGGAGGGGCCCGCGTCGCCCCCGGTCGCCGAGGGCATCGCCTATCCGGGCCTGGTGCCTCGGATCTTCAACGTGCCGCGCCGCAACAACACCTTCATCGGACGCGACGTACAGCTGGACCGGCTGCGCACCGAGCTGAGCGCCGAGTCACTGCGTCCGGACACACCGGTCGGCAAGGTCTTCCTCTACGGACTCGGCGGAATCGGCAAGACTCAGATCGCGCAGGAGTACGTCCACCGTTACGGTTCGCAGTACGACCTCGTGCACTGGATCCCGGCTGAACAGCCCAACCGGATTCCGCAGCTGCTCGCGGAACTCGGTCTTGAGCTGGGCGTTCCTGGCGACACGGTGGACGAACGTGCCCAGGCGACGATGAATGCGCTGAAAAACGGCGATCATGGTCGCTGGCTGATGGTTTTCGACAACGTCACGGAAAACCAGGCCACGGACGGTGAGAGCTGGAACACGGAAGAGGGAGACACGCCGGTGGAGCGGTACCTTCCCGCAGAGGGGCCGGGACACGTCATCCTCACCGCCCGGCGGTCCCCGCACCAGGAGTACGAGACCTCCATGGAGGTCGACTCCTTCAACAGGTCCGAAAGCATCGCCCTGTTGCGCCGAAGGGTGGACGGACTGTCGGCGGAGGACGCCGACCGGATCGCCGACACGCTCGGCGACTTCCCGATGGCCATGGAGATCGCCGCCGCCTGGCTGCGTCAGACGGCCATGCCGCTCGACACCTACCTCGACCGGGTCAGGAGCCAGGCCAGCTCGGTGCTGAGCGGGACGGCGAGCACCGGCGACAGCCAGCGGGAGTCCCTCTTCGCGGTCTGGCGGCTGACCGTCGACCGCCTCGGCAGCGAACGCCCCGCGGCGGTACGGCTCCTCGAACTCTGTGCCTTCCTCTCCCCGGAGCCGATCGCCCACTCGCTCCTCTACAGCGACGCCATGCGCAACCGGCTCGCCCAGGAGACCGGGGACGACTCCGTGCTCGATGCCATGGTGATGGGTTACCTGATCCGTGACCTCGGGCGGTACGCGCTGGCCACCGTCGATCAGCAGAGCGGCTCCATCCAGATCCACCGACTGGTCCAGGCCGCGGTGCGCGAGTGGCTGCGGGACGATCCCGAGCGGGAGGAGCGGACCCGGCGCCAGGCACAACTGGTGCTGGCGGGAGCACTGCCCTCGGCGGCCTTCCCGGAGGACCATCCGACGGTCCAGCAGCGGTTCGCGGAGCTGCTGCCCCATCTGGAGCCCTCCGAGGCGATGCTCAACACCGACGCGCGGGTCTGCGAGTGGGTCATCCGCCAGGTCCGCAACCAGTGGCGGATCGGGGACCACCGCGCCGCCGCGGCGCTGGGACAGAAGGCGCTCGACATCTGGAAGGTCTCGCTCGGCGAGGACCACCACCTCAAGCTGCGACTGGCCGCACAGGTGGCCAACCCCTTGCGCTCCCTCGGCCGTTTCGAGGAGGCCCACGCCCTGGACGAGGACACACTCGAGCGCCAGCGCGAACAGCTCGGCGAGGACGACGGCTACACGCTCGTGACGGCCCGCAACTACGGCGGCGACCTGCGTGGCCTCGGCCGCTACCAGGAGGCGTACGCGGTCGACCGCAGGACCTACGAGCTGTACCTGAACAGCCCGCACTTCGGCCCCGACCACGAGGACACGCTCCGGGCCGCGAGCAATCTCGGCGTCTCGCTCATTCTGTCCGGCGACCCCTCGGCGGCCCTGGAACGCGCGACCGAGACGTACCAGCGGTCCCGGCAGACGCTGGGACTGTCACACATGCTCACCTGGGCCCCCTTCGCGACGAACGTGGCACTGGACCGCCGGGAGACGGGTGACTACCAGGGCTCCCTCGACCTGCTCTTCGAGATCCGCAAACGACTCGTCCACCTGCTGAAGAACGAGAAGGCGGACGACGTGCTGCGCACGGACGCGTCCCTCGCGGTGACGCAGCGCCGCATGGGCAACTTCTACGAGGCCGAGGCGCTGACGCGCTCCACCCTGAACGTGTACCGGCAGCGCTACGGCGAAGGCCATCCCGACACCATGTCGTGCACGGCCAATCTCGCCTGTGACCTGCTCGCCCTGTCCCTGCTGGATCCGGTGCGGGGATCGGAGGCACTGGACCTCGGGAAGCGGAACTTCGAGCGCTACCGCGAGCGCCTGGGCCCGCAGCACCCCTTCACGCTGGCAGCCGCCTCCAACCTGGTCGCCATCCTCAGGAACCAGGGCGACACCGAGCGCGCGACGGAACTCGCCGACGAGACGCTCCCCCTCCTCGTCGAGCGGCTGGGCGCCTCCCACCCCGCCACCGTGGCCTGCCGGGCCAACCGGGCCGGTGTGCTGTCCGCGCTGGGCCGGCACGAGGAGGCGCTGCGCGAGGACGAGGAAGCCCGCGAGGCCTACCGCGCCCTCTACCGCAACCACCACCCCCGCGTGCTGTGCGCGGACTACAACGTCGCCCTCGACCGCACCCTGATGGGCGACGACGAGGGCCCGGCGGAGCTCGGCAGGGCGACCCAGTCCGCCGAGCGGGAGTTCGGCCACGACCACCCCACGGTCCGGATGATGAGCGACCGCAGGCGCGTCGACTTCGACCTGGAGATGCCTCCGACCTGATCCGAGGTCTGTGCGGCAGCCGCCCCGGTCCCGTGCCGGGGCGGTCAGTTGCTCAGGGACGTCCCGTACTTGCGTACGAACCGCCGCACGGTGCGGTTCATCTCCTCCTCCCGCGAGGCGGACAGACCGTCCAGCCGGGTGTGCGTGCCGGTCGCGCCGAGGAGTTCGCCGTCCACCACGAAGAGGAAGAGCAGGCCGACCGGGTACGCCGCGTCGAGCGCTCTGACCAGGTCCGGGTCCGGGGCGTGCGGGACGATCACCACCAGCGGGCCGAAGTCCTGCTCGTGCTCGCGCAGCATCTCCTCGTCCTCGATGTCGAACTCCTTGAGCAGTTCCTCCCCGATGTGCTCCACCAGGTCCCCGAGCACCCCGGCGCCCGCGCTGAGCGTGACGACCAAGTGGTCCCAGGGCAGGGGCTGTTCGCTGGCCCGGTGGACGTACCGGCGTGCCGTCTCCGTGGACCGCGCGGGCAGCACCGCGACCCGCGGGGAGCCGTCGCCGGCCACCCCGCGGATACGCTCCGCCTCCACCGCGGGCACCCGGGCGTGCGTCACGCTCAGCTGGATCAGTTCCCGGGAGGCGTCCGGCCCGGACAGGGGCAGCAGTTCGGTGAGGGCGGCGCGCAGCGGGTCGGCCCCGGGCTCGCTCGGCCGTTCCGCCAGCAGGCCCGAGGCGAGCCGGTGACGCATCAGCAGGGACAGCATCTCGACCGGGACCCCCAACAGCGCGCCGGCCCGGCTCAGGCTCTCCGCGTCCACCTCACGCAGATGGTGCACGACCCGGTGGTGCACCTTGGCCCCGCTCAACTCGGCGCGCATCAGCTCCAGTTGGGGGCGTATGACACGGCGTACGGAACCGAGGTCGTCGCCGCCCGGCCACTCCACCAGCTGGCGCCTGTTCGGATTGAGGGAGCCGAGGCCGCTCTTCTCCAGCGCTTCGAGGGTCACCTCCGGCAGCATCAGCAGGATCACCGGGAAGCCGTCGTGCCGGTTGCGCAGTTCGGCCATGGCCAGTTCGTTCTGCACGTGCTCGGAGCGCAGGGCGTGGCTGGAGACGATCAGGAGCATGCCGTGCGCGCTGCCCATGCCGTCGGATATGGCCTCCATCCAGTCCTGCCCCGGCACCAGGGACTCCCGGTCCACCACGACGGGTTCGCAGCCCTCCTGGTACAGCAGTTCCTCCATGGCGCGGCGGGCCGGCCAGCAACTGCAGGCGCAGTCCAGGGGTTCGCTGCGGCTGAGGAAGACATGAGGGGCGGGCATGGGACTCCTCGTGCGGGGAGCGGGACGGTCAGCGGGCGGGCGGGGCGAAGGGGTCCGTGTCCTCCGGCGGTGGATGGGCGTCCGTGCGGACGCGGAACCAGCGGGTGCGGCCGGGGCCGAGCCGGACGGTGAACGCGCCGTCGGCGGACGGCCGCAGGACCGCCGGTCCGTCGGGTGGGGGAGCGGAGACGTCCCGGGCGATCTCGGTCAGCACGGTCCGTTCGGTGGTGTCCGGCAGCGCGATCCGGGCGGTGACCGGGTCGTCGGCCGTGCTGGTCAGGCACAGGACGCTCTGCCCGGCGTGGTCGCGGCGGACGGCGGTCACCGCCTCGGTGCCGGTGGACACCGACTCGACCGTGCCGTGCCGCAGGGCGAGTTGGGCGGCGCGGGCCGCGAGGAGCGGCCGTAACCCGGGCTCGGTCAGGGACGAGGCGGGGACCTCGTGGCAGCCCGGCAGGGCCAGGAGGAGACAGGTCCGGGGGCTCGGCGGGGCGTCGGGCAGGGCCCAGGCGCCGTACCAGGTGGGCGGCGTGGTCGGGGGCGGGCCGAGGGTGAGGTGCGCGGTGCCGATCGCGGAGCCGGGGGCGCCTTCCGTGACGAGCGCCGACTCCGGGTAGGCGTCCAGGAGGTGGCGCAGACGGGTGAGGAGGGGGGCCGGCCAGCGGGCGGCTTCGCGGAGCCTGAGTCCGTCGACCGGCTCCTCCAGCAGGTCGTAGGCCCGCCCGAGCAGCTCGCCCTGAGCGGAGTCCCCGTGCGGGGGCGCCAGTTCGGCCAGCACGCGCAGCCCCTCCTGCCGGGCCTGGGTCAGCAGCGCGGTGAACTCCTGCGAGCCCGGCGGGAGGGAGGCGGGCACGCAGACGTGCCCGATGCCCCAGCGGCGGATCCCGGCGGGGAGGGTCGGGTCGAGCGCGGGCAGGACCACTCCGAGGCTGTCCCGGAGCCAGTCGGGGCCCGCCGGGTGGGGTGGCGGCGGCATCGGTCCCGGGGTGAGCAGATGGGTCCGGCCGTTCTCCGCGCGGATCTCCACCTCGCCGCCGTGCCCCGACACAAGGAGCAGTTCGCCGGTCGCCGGATGGACCTCCCGTACCCGGAAGGGCAGGGGCACCGCCGTGACCGGGCCGCCCCCGGGCCAGTCCAGGCGCAGCAGCCGGGCACCGCCGTCCGCGGCGACGACCAGCCCCGCCTCCGCGAGCAGCGCCAGGGAGACGGCGGGCGCCGGCAGCATGCCCAGCAGGGTGTCGGCAGCGTCCGGGCCGCCCTCCGTCGTCCCGTGCACCCACCCGTCCGCCGTGGCCCACACCACCGCCCCGGACCGGGGGTCTCCGCCGAGCGCGGTGATCTCCCGGCCCGACGGCCACCGAATGGTTCTCGTGCCAGGGCGTGCGGTCAGCTGGTGGACCGTCACGCCGCCCTCGGCGTCCGCCGCGGCGACCAGGCCGGCCCGCACGGAGCACCACAGCCGCAGCACCGGCGCCGGATGCGACAGCGTGCCCAGGATCCGGCCGGGGTCACCGTCGTCGACGAGGAGCACCTCGTTCCCCCTGGCCAGGCAGAGCACGCCCCGCTCGGCGGTACGGGACCAGCCCACCGCCGCCGGCCGCACCGCCAACGGATGCAGGACGGCGTCGGCGGTCCCGTCCACGGCCGTCGTCACCACGTGCAGCCCCTTGTCGCCGACCACCGCCGTGGCAGGGGGCCCCGCGTCCGCGACCGCGAGCAGCTGCGGCTCGGCGGGCAGGTCGACCGAGAGCACCGACTCGCCGTCGTCGAGGCGCAGCACGGTACGGCCGTCCGCGGTCGTCGCGAGGGCGGCCCGGTGGCCCGCCCGGGCGCACAGCAGCGTGCCGCCCAGCTCCGCCTGCGCGGCCAGCACGGTTCCGTCCGCGCGGGCCTCGGCGGCCACGCCCATGGCGAGGGTGGTGTGCTCGCCGTCGTACAGGTCCAGGTCGTGCCAGGCGGCCCCCGGCAGCGCGCCGCGCAGCCGCAGCCGCACCCGGCCCGCCCCGCTCGCGCCGAGGACCAGGGCGTCGCGCTCCGGGGGGCGGCTCAGGGTCAGGCCGTCCGGCTCGGCCCGGACGCCGATGTCCACCTCGCTGTGGACCAGCGTCCGTACCGTCCGTATCTCCTCGGCGTCGGCCCGGCTCACCAGGCCCGGCGGCGGCTCCATGCCCAGCCGCTCCGCCGCCATCACCCGCAGCCGCCAGGCCGGCAACGACTCCCGTACGGCCTGAGGCAGCCGGGGCAGGAAGTGCAGGATCCAGCGACTGGCCTCGGCGGCGGCGGAGCCCTCGGCGAGCACCTGCCGGAACAGGGGGGTGAGGGTGCGTTCGACCTCGGTCTCGGCGGGCGGCGGGCCGATGGTCGCCGTCCACAGCAGTTCCTCGAAGCCGCGTACGAGGGGTGGCGCGCAGCGATGCGCCGAGAGGGTGAAGTCCCGGACCGAGCCGAGCAGATGGGGGTCGTGGACGTACAGCTCCTGCCGCAGCGCCGCGCTCACCTCCGGGTACAGCACCAGGGCGCGGCTGTCGGCGGCCTCCACCAGCGGCGAGAAGGAGAGCCTGGCCTCCAGGCCGGTACCGCTGTCCGGGGCGAACCGGAGCCGGGCGCCGCGCAGGAAGTACGGCTCCGCCTGCGCGGCCAGGCACAGCGAGCGGGCCAGCCGCACCACGTCGGGCTGATGCCGGCGCTGCTCCGCGATCAGCCGGGACGCGCCGCTGCGTTCGGGCGCCGCCGTCATCGGGGCCGTCCCGCCCGGCGCGGGTCCTGGCGGGCCGCCGTCTGGGCGAACCGTACGGACACCCGGCGGTCCAGCGGGACCAGCGCCACCGTCCGCCGCACGGCCGCCGGATACTCCTCCGCCGGGTAGGGGGTGAGACAGACGACGGAGGTGCCGGCCTCGCGCAGCCGCCGCAGATACGGCAGCCAGCCGGCCGGCGAGGAGTGGTGCCGGCCGGGCAGCGGCGGCTGCAGATGCCCGAGGTCGGACAGCAGGATCACCGGCTGCCCGTGCGGCGGCACCGGGTGGGGTTCCCAGGTGCGGCCCCGGTCCCGGCTGACGCCCCGGGCGATGCGCAGGTCCAGCACGCGCAGCCCGCCCGGCGGCAGGATCCGGGCCGCGAGCCGGGCCGCCCACTCCTGGTCGTGCCGGAACGGGCGCATCGACTCACCGCGGTCGATCAGCAGCAGCGCCCCGGCCCGGGTGGTGGGCCGCCGCCGGTAGGGCACCCGCTGCCGGGCGGGACGGCCGCCCGCGAGACTGCGTACGACGAGGTCCACGAGCCGGACGTGGTCGACGGCCCGTCCCGTCCGGTAGGTGCTGGCCACCGCGAGGAAGATCGCCCGCTCGGTCTGCGGGTTCCACGGCGAGGCGGGCAGCGGTGGGGCCGTCGCCCAGGGCACGTCGAACGCCTCGGTGTGGCCGAGCAGCGTCTCGGCGTCGTCGTCCCCGGGGTCGGGGACGACGCCCTCGCGCCACAGCTGTCGGCCCGCCGCCGCGTCCGGTGCCGGCCGGGCTTCGCGGACCAGGAGCAGCGAACCGCCGGTGGGCGGGCGGGTGTCCGGTTCGGGGAGCCGTCCCGGCGCGCTCGCGGGGCCGGCGGCGGAACCAGGCCCGGGGCCGGGCCGCGAGGACGTGGTGCCTGCCCTCACATCGGTCCTGTCCGTCCGGCCCGGGGGGTCGCCGGCGCCGCGCGGTGGTCGTGGCGGGGGCGCCGCAGCAGCTCGGCCCCGGCCGGCGGGCGCGGCTCCCGAGGGGTCTGCCGAGGGCGCGTCCCCGGTGGGCGCGGACGGGGCACGGGTCGCCGAGGGCAGCGCGAGGCCCATGGCCCTGGCCAGGGTGGTCATGCCGTCCGGATCGGACACCCCCAGAACACGGGCCGCGCGCAGCAGATCCCCCAGACGGGCCGGGCCCGGGCTCATGCGTAGGCGGAGGTGTCGGGCGTGCCCTTCACCATGGCGAGTTCCGCGACGGCCCGCCACTCCGGAGAGCCGGCCGTCAGGGCCATCTGGTGGCAGGCCCGCAGCGTGTCCAGGAACTCGGCGGTGCTCGCCGCCGGCCGTGCCGCCACCGACTCGCTCTCGAACATCTCGGCCAACTCCAGGGTGAGCGCCTCGTCGTAGTCGTCCCCCATGTGCAACCGGGCGACCTTCAGGAGGTGTCCGCGGTCCGGCGACTCCAGCTTCAGCAGGATGCAGCGGCGCAGGAACGCGGCCGACAGCTCCCGCTCCTCGTTGCTCGTGATCACCACCAGCGGCGCCCCCGCGCTCTCGGCCGCCGTCACCATCCGCCGGTCCGGGCCCATGAAGCGGAGGTTGTTGAGCGGATCGAGCAGGGCGTCCGGGACATCGGGGTCGGCCTTGTCGATCTCGTCGATCAGGACCACCGCGGGCCGGTCGCGCAAGGCGGGCGGGCACTGTTCGTCCATGGCCGGGTCGAGCGCCTTCCACAGCGGGCCGGGCCGGACGTAGGACCGTGAACCGGCGCCCTTCAGCCGGCCCAGCGTGGCGTCGTTGAGCTGGCGGAACGCCTCCTCGCGCCAGAGCAGGTCGTGCGGTTCGGTGCGGGCGGTGACCACCTCGGCGTAGTAGCGCAGCCGCATCAGCCGTGCCACGTTCGGCGCCAGGGTCGACTTGCCCGAGCCGGGCGGGCCGAGCACCAGCAACGGACGGCCGGACGCCAGGGCGACGTTGACGGCCAGGACGGTCCGGTCGTCGAAGAGGTACACCTGCTCGTCGAGGCGGGCCGTGTCACGCGCGGGTACGCGGGTGACGTCCGCGGGCCACTCCGACTCCCCGGCCGGGTCGAAAAGCTTGATCAAGCCTACTGTCCCCCTTGTCAAACCAGATGCCGGATCAGATGTCGGATCAGATGTCGGCACAGATCTCCGGCCTACCCCGTTGCTCTCTTCCCCATGGCACGCGCGGCCAGTACTCCGCCGGCCAATCTCTCCTGCGGCGGGCACGGGTGACGAAGCGTCAGCATCCCAGTCGGCGCCGTATCCGCACCTCCGGGAAGCCGGTGGGCGCCGCCGGTCCGGGCACGAGCGCGCCCGGGCCGCCGGTCGTCACGTCCACCCGGCTCAGCCAGGGCGCCCGGCGCAGGCCCTCCGGCAACGGCAGGTCCGGCCACGGGTCGATGTCGAGAAACATGACCGGCGAGGACTCGAGCGCGCTGAGATCCAGCAGGTTGGGGCAGCGCAGTATCCGTACCGACCGCAGCGAGCGGCACCCGGTCAGCGCGGGCAGGGCGACGAGCTCCGGGTCGTCGGTGAGGACCAGTGAGCGCAGCCCGGGCAGCCGTGGCAGCGCCTCGGCCAGTGCGTCGACCCGGCCCGAGCAGCACAGTTCGGGCACGGGGGTGCCGGCCCGGAGCAGCGCGCGCACCTGGGCGGACGACCGGACGCGCACCCGCCGCTCCGGAGGCCGGGGACGGGGGCCGAGGGCGGTGAGCCGCCGGGGCGGCCGTCCGGGCGGCGCCAACACGCTGCGGGCGGTGTCCTGGTCCGACTCGGCGGCCCGCAACTCGTCCAGGAGCTCGCGGAGTTCGGGGGAGGGATGGCGGCCGACCCGGCCGGCCAGTTCTTGGGGGCTCATGCCCGGCGCGTGGGCCAGGTGGTGGGCGGCCAGGAAGGTCCTGACCTCGGGGCCCGGGAAGGCCACGGTGTCCGGGCCGGGCCGGAACACCACGCCCGCCCGGTCCGCGAGCGCGGCCAGCAGCCGCTCGGGGGCGGCCGCGTCGGAGGCGCCGGGGTCGCGCAGCGCCTTCAGCGCGGTCCGCAGCGGGATCCGTGAGGCGTCCACGCCGAGCGTGGCGACCGCCAGCCGGCCGGAGGCCGCCCGCAGGACACTGTCGGGCACCTGACGCGCGACGAGTCCGGGCACGGCCGGGTCGGACGAGCCGGCCGGTTCCTCCGCGGTCCGCCGCCACGCCGCCGAGACACCGGCCCGCAGCAGCCGGTGCCGGGCGACCGGCGTCGGCCGCCCGGTCCGGCGCACCGCCCGCAGCAGCGCCGGGACGGCGGCCGGGCGGCGGGCGACGCCGACGAGCAGCGGGTCGGTGGCGAACCGGTCGGCGAGGAACGTACCGGCCTGACGGTCCTCGGGGGCCGCCGAGGTGAGGGAGGCGAGCAGGGTGTGGACGTCGTCGGGGGACAGGGGCCGCAGCCCGACGACCCGGAAGGCGTCCCCGAGGCGGGCCCAGGGCACCCCGGTGCCGTTCGTGGCGATGACACACGGCGCCTTGGGATGGGCGTCGAGCAGGCGCAGCAGGTGGTCCCACACGGCGGCGCGGTTGCCCTCGGGCACCGCGTCCAGGTCGTCGACGGCCAGGAAGGCCCGCCCGGACCGCAGTTGCCGGGCCACCCAGCCCGCCGGTTCCTGCGGGGCGGACAGCGGGGCGAGCGTCGGCACCATGCCGTCCAGCCGGGGCAGCGCCCCCGAGCGCGCCGACAGCACGAGCGGTGTCCGGCAGCCCCAGGGCGCCCGGCCCGCGCCCGCCGGTCCCCGTCCCGGGTCGTCCAGCGCCTGTGCGGCGAGCCGCGCCAGCTCGGTGCTGTGCCCGGCGCCCGTGGGTCCGACGAGCAGGATGCGCCGCCCCAGCTCCGGCAGCAGTTCCGCGGGGACGTCACGGTCCGGCTCCGGCGCGTCCCGGCCGGCGCGGACGCCGAGTGCGCGGGCCACCGGCATCGCGGGCAGGGCCGGCGCCACCTCCTTGCGGAACTGCTCGGTGAAGGACCCGTCGTCCGCCGCCAGGGCGTCGGGCGCGTTCCCGGCGGTACGGTCGTCCAGCACGGGTGTCGGGGCCGAGCCCGCGGCCATCGCCGTCATCCGGGCCACGATCCCGTCCAGGACCCGGTCCAGCGCCGAACGGTAGCGCGGGGCCTGCATGGTCATCAGGGCCAGCCCCAATGAGCGGTACTCGGGCGGCTGGCCCGCGGAGAAGGTGTCGGCGGCGGCGACCGGCCCCGGCAGCCGCCGCTCCACCGGTTCCCAGACCAGGGGCAGCGCGGGCTGTGGCGCGGTCCCGGTCCTCGCCTGTCCCAGACTGCGCCGCAGCGCCAGCACCGCCCAGTCGCGGTGGGCCGGGCCCTCGTTGAAGTACGCCGGGCTGCACAGCGCCAGCACGACGTCCGCGCTCTCGACGCCGTACGTCCTGCTCTGCTCGGCCGGGGAGACGGGCGGGGAGACGGGCTGTGGGACGACGCGGTCGAAGACCGGTCCGTCCGTGGCGTCCAGACGCCGTCTCAGCTCGTCCAGGAATCTCGCGACCCAGGCCTCGTCCCTGCCGCGCACGTAGCTGACGGCATAGCGGTACACGGACACCATCTCATCCCCCGGTATGTGGCTTGCGTACCTGAATCCAGTTTCTCACGAGGACGGGGGACCGGCCGTGGCAGAATCCCCGCCATCAACTCGTAACCATTCATGCTTTATTGGCGAATTGTCAGGTACCATGCACAACGTGCCGGTCGGGGAGCAGTCCCTGGGAAAGAAGCAGGCGAACCTGCTCACTGCCATCATGCGGGGGGTGCCTGTCCTGGGACGCGGCAAGGACGTCCACACCCTGACCGACGGGGACGTCCGCGGCGCGCTGGACACCCTCCCCGCGGGCACCGACGTCCTGGAGACGTGTGAGCTCAACCGGCTGCGTCCCCGCCTGCTGGACGCGGTCATCGGGGCCCGGACCCGGCAGGCGTGCTACCTCAGAGGGCTGCCCAGCCATGGCCTGGAGCCGCTGCTGCGTACCGTCGGCGAGGCCGTGCGCGCCCCGCTGGTGCTGCGGGTGGTGTACGGCGCCAGTACCGAGGTTCCGCTGCGCGCGCTGAGCTATGTCCTGCCGGCCGTGCGGATGGCGGCACGGCTGACGGCGGCCGGACACCGTGCCCTGCACCTCCAGGTCGTGCTCGCCGCTTCCCTCGGCTGCCCCATCAACGGCCTCACCGCCTCCGCGGTGGCCGAGGAGACCGGCCTGCTCGCCCGGTGCCTCGACGGACTGCTCTCGCTGCTGGTCCCCGGGCGCTACGGGATCTACGGCACCCGGACCCCGGCCGATCTCCTGGCCGCGCTGGACGACCTGGTGCGCACCCTCACCCCGCAGAAGCGGGCGCAGGTGCTCGAGCGGCTCGGCGGCAAGGGCGGCGCGACGGCCGAGGAGCAGACCCTGCTGTACGCGGCCGCCCACGTCCTGGTGCACGACCGCGCCGCCGTCCCGTTGGAGCTGGAGCGGGGCACTCCCGTGCCGTCCGACGCCAGGGTGATCGACGTCGGCGGTCTGCAGGAGCGCCACTTCCACGACGTACGACGCCTGTTCGCGTCCGGGGCGGCGCAGGGGCCCGGGGCACTGGTGCTGACCCGGCACGCGGTGCCGCCGTACACGATGGCGCGGGGCGGGGACGTCGGACTGCGGGAGTTCCTGGAGGGCGGCCTGCCCGGCGATCCGCCGGTCGAGGCCGCCCGCCGTGATCTGGAGCTGCTGTGGGACGAGTTGCTGCCGGGCGACCTGCGCCGAGTGGCCGACGTCCGGCAGGATGCCCTGCGATGACGTCCTCTCCCCGTCCCCTCGATCGTGCGGAACTGGCTGCCCACTGGCGCGAGTTGGGAATCCGCCCCGGTGACATCCTGCTCGTGCACGCCTCCCTGCGGGCCCTCGGGCCGGTGCGTGGGGGAGCACGAGCCGTGGCCGACTCCCTGCTGGACGTGCTGGGGGCGGACGGCACCCTCGTCGTCTACACGCAGACCCCCGACAACACCGACCCGTCCCGCTGGCCCGTCACCCGCGGCTACGCCGTGCCGGCCAGTGAGTGGCCGCGGCTGCGTGCCTCCCTGCCCCCCTTCGATCCCGCCCGGACGCCGAGCTTCGGGGTCGGCGTCCTGCCCGAGGAGGTGCGCACCCGCCCCGGGGCGCTGCGCAGCGGCCATCCGCAGAGTTCGTTCGCCGCGCTCGGACCAGCGGCCGCGCGGATCACCGGCGGGCACGCCCTGGACTGCCACCTCGGCGAGGACTCCCCGCTGGCCCGGCTGGAGGAGCTGGAGGCGCGGATCCTGCTGCTGGGCGTGGACTACTCCGTCTGCACGGCCTTCCATCTGGCGGAGTACCGCGTGCCGGGCCAGACCACGCGCGACTACGGCTGCGCGGTGGCCGACGGCCCGGGGGGCCGCCGCTGGCACCAGTACCGGGACCTGGACTTCGACGCCTCCGTCTTCCCGGCCCTGGGCGACTCCTACGAGGCACTGCCGGAACGGCCGGTGACCCGGGGCCCCGTGGGCGCCGCCGACTGCCGCCTGCTCGCCCTGGCCCCCGCGGTGTCCTACGCGTCGAAGTGGCTGACCGACCGAAGAGCGAGCGGGGCGCACGAGACCTACCCGATGGGGTGAACACGGTCAGCGGACGGTGGGCGCCGGGGTGACGGGGTTCGGGCGAGCGTGATGGCTGGGCTCCGCGCGGTCACCGGATCACGCCCGCTGGGGTCCGCGCGGTCACCGGATCACGCCTGCCGGGGTCCGCACCGGCACCCGATCATGTCTGGCCGGGTCCACCGGCACCGGATCGCGCCCGTCGGGGTCCGTGACGTCAGCGGATGACGACCACCGGGACTCCGATCGTCGCGAACTGCCACATCGCGTTGCCGTCCGTGCGGGACTCGCGGATGCCGCCCGTGCGGACGTCCGTGTCGGGTTCCGATCTCGTCACCCCGACCGCCGCGCTGAAGCCGATGGCCACGCCGTCCACGGCGGTGAAGCGGACGACGTGCTCGACGGGGGTGCCGTCGGTGCCGGTGATCGAGTTGGAGCGGGAGGTGACCGGGTAGGTGCCGGGGAACGGGGCGAGGCTTCCGGGGGTGACCGTGAACGTCCGCAGCACCCGCCCGCGCGCGTCGACGAGCCACACCCGGCCGGCGTCCACCGAGTACACCACCCGTTCACCCGTACCCGTGCCGGCGGGCAGCGCGGCGGGGTTCGGGTCGACGCGGGGCGCCTGGGAGGCGGACGCCGAGGCCGCGGCCTGCGGAACGGAGAAGCCCGCCGGGACGGTCGCGGAGGCCTGGTAGGCGAGGAAGGAGACCGTCGCCAAGGCCGCCGCGGTGAGCCCGAACACGAATCCGGAGCTGCCCTTTGCCACCGTCACCCACCTCACCGGTCGTCTCGCCCGCCGTACTTGCGGCGACCGTAGCAGCCACGGCCCGCTCCGCCCGGGCGGCGATGCCGAGCCCCAAACCGCCGTACGCTGTTTGCGTGCTCTTGCTCGCTCTGGATACCGCCACTCCCGCCGTGACCGTCGCGCTGCACGACGGGACGGATGTCATCGCCTCGTCCAGTCAGGTGGACGCGCGCCGGCACGGGGAGCTGCTGCTGCCCGCCGTCGACCGGGTGCTCGCCGAGGCCGGACTGCGGCTCGACGCCGTGACCGGTGTCGTCGTGGGGATCGGACCCGGCCCGTACACCGGGCTGCGCGTCGGTCTCATGACCGCGGACACCTTCGGGCTCGCGCTCGGCGTGCCCGTGCACGGTGTGTGCACGCTCGACGGGCTGGCGTACGCGGCCGGCATCGAGCGCGGCCCCTTCGTCGTGGCGACCGACGCGCGCCGCAAGGAGGTCTACTGGGCGCGGTACGCGGACTCCCGGACCCGGCTGACCGACCCGGCCGTCGACCGGCCCGCCGACATCGCCGACGAGGTGGCCGGGCTGCCGGCCGTCGGCGCGGGCGCGCTGCTGTATCCGGGCACCTTCCCCGACGCGCACGAGCCGGAGCACGTGTCGGCGGCGGCCCTGGCCGCGCTGGCCGCCGAGAGGCTGGCCAAGGGGGAGGAGCTGCCGGCGCCCCGGCCGCTGTACCTGCGCCGGCCGGACGCCCAGGTGCCCAAGAACTACAAGGTGGTCACCCCCAAGTGACCGACGCCGTGACTCCTCGACTGCGCGAGATGCGCTGGTGGGACATCGATCCCGTGCTGGAGCTGGAGAAGGAGCTGTTCCCCGAGGACACCTGGTCCCGGGGCATGTTCTGGTCCGAGCTCGCCCACGCCCGCGGCCCCGAGGCGACCCGGCGCTACGTGGTCGCCGAGACCGACGAGCGGATCGTCGGGTACGCGGGCCTCGCCGCCTCCGGAGACCTCGCCGACGTCCAGACCATCGCCGTCGCCCGCGACCACTGGGGCACCGGTCTCGGCGGCCGCCTGCTCGCCGAGCTGCTCAGCGCCGCCACCGCCTTCGAGTGCGGCGAGGTGATGCTGGAGTGCCGGATCGACAACATCCGCGCCCAGAAGCTGTACGAGCGCTTCGGCTTCGAGGCCATCGGCTTCCGGCGCGGCTACTACCAGCCCGGCAACGTGGACGCGCTGGTCATGCGGCTGACCACGCAGTCCGACAGCGGCCCCGCCGCGGGTTCCACCTCCGAACGAGAAACTGAGATCCATGGCTGACGAACCCCTCGTCCTCGGCATCGAGACCTCCTGCGACGAGACCGGCGTCGGCATCGTCCGCGGCACCACCCTGCTGGCCGACGCCGTCGCCTCCAGCGTCGACGAGCACGCCCGCTTCGGCGGTGTCGTCCCGGAGGTCGCCTCCCGCGCGCACCTCGAGGCGATGGTGCCGACGATCAACCGCGCGCTGAAGGACGCGGGGGTGAGCGCGAGCGACCTGGACGGCATCGCGGTCACCGCCGGCCCCGGCCTCGCGGGCGCCCTGCTGGTCGGCGTCTCGGCGGCGAAGGCGTACGCCTACGCGCTCGGCAAGCCCCTCTACGGCGTCAACCACCTCGCCTCGCACATCTGCGTGGACCAGCTGGAGCACGGCGCGCTGCCCGAGCCGACCATGGCGCTGCTGGTGTCCGGCGGCCACAGCTCGCTGCTGCTGTCCAGCGACATCACCTCGGACGTACGGCCGCTGGGCGCGACCATCGACGACGCGGCGGGCGAGGCCTTCGACAAGATCGCCCGGGTGCTGGACCTCGGGTTCCCGGGCGGTCCGGTCATCGACCGGTACGCGCGCGAGGGCGACCCGGAGGCGATCGCGTTCCCGCGCGGCCTGACCGGCCCGCGCGACCCGGCGTACGACTTCTCCTTCTCCGGACTGAAGACGGCGGTCGCCCGCTGGATCGAGGCGAAGCGGGCGGCGGGGGAGGAGGTGCCGGTGCGGGACGTGGCGGCCTCCTTCCAGGAGGCGGTCGTCGACGTGCTGACCCGCAAGGCGGTGCGGGCCTGCAAGGACGAGGGCGTCGGCCATCTGATGATCGGCGGTGGCGTGGCCGCCAACTCGCGGCTGCGGGCGCTGGCGCAGGAGCGGTGCGAGGCGGCCGGGATCCGGCTGCGAGTGCCGCGGCCGAAGCTGTGCACGGACAACGGGGCGATGGTGGCCGCGCTGGGCGCCGAGATGGTCGCGCGGGGGCGGGCGGCCTCCGGCTGGGACCTGTCGGCGGACTCCTCCCTGCCGGTCACGGACCCGCACGTCCCGGGGCACGACCACGTCCACGAGGTCAGCAAGGAGAACCTCTACTCGTGACCGTCGCCCTGATGTGGGAGGCCCGGGCGGCCGAGGGCCGCGGCGAGGAACTGCTGACCTGGGCGCGGTCGCAGGAGCTGCCGGCCCGGCCGGTACGCCGGGAGACCTTCCGGGCCCCGCAGGACCGGGTGCTCGTGATCACGTGGTGGGACGCGGCCCACGACGCCGAGCTGCCCGAACTCCCCGAGCCGGACGGTGAGTTGGTCAGCCGGGCGGTGCATCGGTGGCGGTTCGAGTCGGTGGCACGGGACTGACCGGGGCGTACCCGCGCCGACGGCCGCCTCGGCCGGCGAGTCCGCCGCCGTCATCAGGGCGAAGACCCCCATGCCGCTCCGGGCGAAGACGAACCCGGCCGACAGCACGAACGAGGCCGGCGGACGCACAGCGGCCTCGACGCCCCATGCGCCCGGGCCGGTGCCCGTCAGCGGGGCCGCCGCCTCGAAGTCCCGTACATGACCGAGGCGAGTCGACCGCACCAGCGCCGCGACCACCAGGAACGAGGCCGCCGCACAGGCCGCGTTCCCCACGTCGGTGACCGACCACCGCCGGTTCTCGTGGACGCCGGCGGCCACCTCCACACCCGCCGCGATCCCGGCCGGCTTCGCCGAGCCGACCGCCGGCTCGTGCGGCACGTACCTGACCACGGCGTCCCCCGTGGTGCGCGGCCCGGGGTCACTCCGCCCCCGACACCTCCGTCTCGCAGAGCAGTCGGCGGTCGACCCCGAGGACCCGCACGGGGCCTGTGAGGTTGAGGTGGGTCGTGTGGCGGGTGTCCGCGCTCGATGCCGCCAACCGCAGTTCCAGCGCGCCGGGCTCGACCACCCGGCGACCGGAACGGTCGGTGAACGCTGACAGGTCGGTGTGGAAGCGGAAGGTGACCCGGGCGGAGCCGCCCGGCTCCAGCTCCACCCGCCGGTACCCGATCAGCCGTACGTCCGGGCGCGTCACGCTCGCCACCGGGTCGTGCAGGTACAGCTGCACGACCTCCGCGCCGGGCCGGTCGCCCGTGTTGCGGACGGTGACCGACACGTCGTGGGAGCCGTCCGTCGTGAGCTCGGCGCCCGGGGCGTCCGGCTCCCAGGCGAACGTCGTGTACGAGCGGCCGTGGCCGAAGGGGTACAGCGGGGTCGGGTCGAGGTTGCTGACCTCGCCGGCCAGGCCCAGCGGGGGCTGGAGGTAGGTCCAGGGCTGGCCGCCCGGCACCCTCGGGACGCTCACCGGAAGGCGGCCCGAGGGGTTGACGCGGCCCGACAGCACGCCCGCCACCGCCGGGCCGCCCTCCTCCCCCGGGAAGAACGCCTGGACGACCGCGCCCAGGCGTCCGTGCCAGCGGCCCAGCGCGTACGGGCGGCCGGTCAGGAGGACGAGGACCACGGGGACGCCCGTCGACACCAGGGCGTCCAGCAAGTCGCCCTGCACTCCCGGGAGTTGGAGATCGGTCACGTCACAGCCCTCGCCCGAGGTGCCCCGGCCGAACAGGCCCGCCCGGTCGCCGAGGACCGCCACGCACACGTCCGCCTCGGCCGTCCGGGCCACCGCCTCCTCGAAGCAGCCCGTGTCGGGGTCGTCGACGCCGCAGCCCTCGGCGAACGTGACCTTGGCGTCGGGGAGTTCGGCGCGCAGCGCCTGGAGGACCGTGGGGATCTCGATGCCCATGGGCACTTCGGGATGGTGCGTGAGGACGTGCGAGGGGAAGGAGTAGCAGCCCAGCATGGCGAGGGCGTCCGCGGCGCGCGGGCCGACCACCGCGATACGGGTGTCGGGGGCGAGGGGGAGCAGGCCGTCGGGGTTGTCGAGGAGGACCGCCGACTCCTCGGCCAGGCGGCGGGCGAGCGCCCGGTTCGCCGCCGAGTCCAGGTCGATGCGCTCGGCCGGTTCCGGGGTCCAGTCCGCGTCCAGCAGGCCCAGCTCGCACTTCTGCAGCAGGACCCGGCGGGCCGCCCGGTCGATCAGCGACTCGGGGACCTCGCCCGCCCGTACCGCCTCCACGAGCGGTGTGCCGTAGCACTTCAGGGTGGGCAGCTCGACGTCCAGGCCCGCCGTGAGCGCCGCGTGGGCGGCCTCCGCCTCGGAGCCCGCGACCCGGTGCTGGGTCTGCAGGAAGCCGACGCCGAAGTAGTCGGCGACCACCGTGCCCGTGAAGCCCCACCGCTCGCGCAGCAGCTCGGTCAGCAGACCCGGATCCGCCGAGGCCGGGATGCCGTCCGTGTCGTTGTACGCGGCCATCACCGACCGCGCCCCGGCCTCCCGCAGCGCCATCTCGAAGGGCGGCAGCGTGATGTCAGCGAACTCCCGCACCCCTGCCCGCACGGGCGCGAGGTTGCGGGCGCCGGCCGAGGAGGCGTACCCGGCGAAGTGCTTGAGCGTGGAGACGATCCCGGCCGTTTCCAGCCCCCGCACATAGGCGGTGCCGATCGTGCCGACCAGGTACGGGTCCTCGCCGATGGTCTCCTCGACCCGGCCCCAGCGCGGATCCCGTACGACGTCCAGGACCGGGGCGAGACCCTGGTGGACGCCGACCGAGCGCAGGTCGCGGCCGATGGCGGCGGCCATCTCCTCGACGAGGGCGGGGTCGAAGCTCGCGCCCCAGGCGAGCGGCACCGGGTAGGCGGTGGCCCGCCAGGCGGTGAAGCCGGCCAGGCACTCCTCGTGCGCGAGGGCGGGGATGCCGAAGCGGCCCGCCTCCGCGATCCGGCGCTGGGCGCGGGCCAGCGCCTGCGCGCCCAGCGCCGGGTCCACGGGGGCGGTGCCGAAGGGACGGGTGAGCTGGCCGAGGCCGTGGGTGATCAGCTCGTCCCAGTCGTAGGCGGAGCTCATCTCGCGTTGCAGCGGGGCGACTCCGTCGCCGTCGGTGTCGGCGCCCACCCACACGCCGTAGAGCTGGGCGGTCTTCTCCTCCAGGGTCATCCGGGAGAGGAGGTCGTCGACGCGGGAGGCGGCGGGCAGGGCGGGGTCACGCCAAGGCGCGGTGGTCATGAAACTCCTGCTCTGGTCGAGTCGGGACGGGCCGTCTCACGAATGTTTCGCTTTTCATCTCGAATGTTCCGGGAACCTAGGCCGGTCGCAAGGGTTCGTCAAGAGGGGGCGCAGGGATACGATCGCGGCCATGACGCCTCCGGAGCCCGTTGAAACGCGGACGACAACCCCGGCGACAGGCCGGTCCCAGCAGACCGCGACGCTCGCCGAGATCGCCCGCGAGGCCGGCGTGTCCGCGCCGACAGTTTCGAAGGTCCTCAACGGCCGCGCCGACGTCGCACCCGCCACCCGCACCCGGGTGGAGGAACTGCTGCGCGCGCACGGCTACCGGCGCCGCAGGGCCGAGGCGAGCCGCTCCCCGCTCATCGACCTGGTCTTCCACGAGCTGGAGAGCGCCTGGGCGATGGAGGTCATCCGGGGCGTGGAGAACGTGGCCCGGGACACCGGGCTGAGCGTGGTGCTGAGCGAGAGCGCGGGGCGGCTGACACCGGGACGGACCTGGGCGGACCAGGTCGCCGCCCGCAGACCGCACGGGGTGATCCTGGTCCTCTCGGGCCTGGACGAGTCCCAGCGGGCCCTGCTGACCAGCCGATCCATCCCGTTCGTGGTGATGGATCCGGCCGGCGACCCGGGCGTGGACGTGCCCTCCATCGGCGCCACCAACTGGCAGGGCGGTCTCGCCGCCACCCGGCACCTCGTCGAACTCGGCCACACCCGCATCGGCGCCATCACGGGCCCCTCCCGCATGATGTGCAGCCGCGCCCGGGTCGACGGCTACCGGGCCGCCCTGGAGACCGCCGGGCTCCCGGTCGACCCCTCGCTCGTCGCGTCCGGCGACTTCCACCACGAGACCGGCTACCGCCAGGGCCTGGAGCTGCTGCGCCGCCCCGACCGCCCGACCGCCGTCTTCGCCCTCAACGACCTGCAGGCGCTGGGTCTCTACGAGGCCGCCCGCGAGCTGGGCCTGCGCGTCCCGGAGGACCTGAGCGTGGTCGGCTTCGACGATCTGCCGGTCGCCCGCTGGGTGGGGCCGCCGCTGACGACCGTACGGCAGCCGCTGACGGAGATGGCCGAGGCGGCGGCCAGGCTGGTGCTGGATCTGGGGCGGGAGGACCAGGCGCCGGTGGCCACCCGGGTCGAGCTGGCCACGAGCCTGGTGGTGCGCAGCAGCACGGCTCCGCCGCCCAGCGGTGTCTGACGGGGCGCTGGTGCCCCCTGGCCGGAAGTTGCCGTATTGACGGGTGGTGCGCCCACGCCCACACTCCTCCGAAGTCAATCGGTTGCACGGCCGAAACTTTCGGAGGCACCCGCTATGAGATCTCTGAGAACCGGCTCGTCGCTGGCGGCACTCGTCACCGGTGCCGCTCTGCTGTTCACGGCCCCCGCGGCGCACGCCGCCGACAGCCCGCTGCGTGATCTCGCCGCCGCCCGGGGCAAGGTCATCGGCACGGCGGTCACCGGGGCCAAGCTCACCGGAACCTACGGGGACATCGCGGGATCGCAGTTCAGCTCCCTGACCCCCGGCAACGCCATGAAGTGGGGGACGGTCGAGCCCACCCAGGGCAGTTTCAACTGGACCGAGGCCGACCAGATCGTCGCCTTCGCGCAGGCCCACAACCAGCAGGTGCGCGGCCACACCCTGGTCTGGCACAACCAGAACCCCAGCTGGCTGACGAACGGATCGTGGACCCCCACCCAGCTCAGCGGCCTGCTCCAGAACCACATCAGCACCGAGGTCGGGCGGTACAAGGGAAAGATCGCCGCCTGGGACGTCGTCAACGAGCCCTTCAACGAGGACGGCACCTACCGTTCGACCCTCTGGTACGACAACCTCGGCGCCGACTACATCGCCAACGCCCTGACCTGGGCGCACGCCGCCGACCCGGGTGCCAAGCTGTACATCAACGACTACAACGTCGAGGGCGTGGGCGCGAAGTCGACCGCCCTGTACAACCTGGTCAAGGACTTGAAGAGCCGGGGCGTCCCGATCGACGGCGTGGGCCTGCAGGCCCACCTCGTCCTGGGGCAGGTGCCCGCCACCCTTCAGCAGAACATCCAGCGCTTCGCCGACCTCGGGGTGGACGTGGCGATCACCGAGCTGGACGTACGGATGGCGCTGCCTGCCGACAGCGCGAAACTCGCCCAGCAGGCCGCCGACTTCAAGTCCGTCGTCGCCGCGTGCGCGGCCGTCACCCGCTGTGCGGGCGTCACCGTCTGGGGCTTCACGGACTCCGACTCCTGGGTGCCGTCCACCTTCCCGGGCTACGGGGCGGCGACGCCGTACGACGAGAACTACGCGCCGAAACCGGCGTACTTCGGGATCGCCCAGGCCCTCGGCGGTACGACGACCACCCCGCCGCCTCCGACGGGCGCGTGCTCGGCGACGTACAGCGTGACCAGCCAGTGGAACACCGGGTTCACCGGCCAGGTGACGATCGCCTGCTCGGGCGCCTCCCTGTCGTCCTGGAAGGCGAACTGGACCTTCGGCGCCGGGCAGAAGATCACGCAGTCCTGGAACGCGACCTGCGCCCAGAGCGGCACGGCGGTCAGTTGCGCCAACGCCCCCTACAACGGCTCGGTGCCGGACGGCAGTTCGGTGAGCTTCGGGTTCAACGGGTCGTGGAGCGGGAGCAATCCGGTGCCGACGGTCACGCTGGGCTGACCACGCGCTGAGAACCGTGAGATTTCCCGAAGAAAACCGCTCCGCAGAGCCGCCGCTAACAATCTCCTAATAATTCGGACTTACGTTCTTGACCGTGACGGGACTTGAGCCGGGACAGGCAGACAGCGGCGGCGGAGGCAGACCCAGGGGCCGGCGGTCGACCGTACTGAGGATCGCCGGCCTCACCATGGCGGGACTGCTGGTGCTGGGCGCGGGGGCGGCGGGGTGGGTGTACTGGCACCTCGACAGCAACATCAAGAGCGTCGACATCAACCAGGCGCTCGGCGACGACCGTCCGGCGAAGGCGGTGACGACCCCGTCCCCCGGGGCCTCCGAGTCCCCGCTGCCCACCGGCTCCCTGAACATCCTCGTCCTCGGGTCCGACTCCCGCAGCGGCAAGGCGAACAAGGCGCTCGGCGGGGGCAGCAGCTCCGGGGCCCGGTCGGACACCGCGATGGTGGTGCACATCGACGCGGGCCGGAAGAACGCGACCGTCGTCAGCATCCCGCGCGACACGCTCGTCACCCGCCCGTCCTGCCCGCTGAAGTCGGGCGGCTCCACGGCCGTGGCCTACAGCACTATGTTCAACAGCGCCTACTCCGTGGGCGGCCCGGTGTGCGCGGTGAAGACGGTCGAGTCCATCACCGGCATCCGCATGGACCACTACATCGAGATCGACTTCTCCGGCTTCGCGAAGCTGGTGAACGCCCTCGGCGGGGTCACCGTGACCACGGACCAGGACATCGACGACGACGACAGCCATCTGCACCTCGCGGCCGGCACCCACCATCTCGACGGCAAGCAGGCCCTCGCCCTCGCCCGCACCCGGCACGGCATAGGCGACGGCAGCGACCTGGGCCGCATAGGCCTCCAGCAGAAGCTGGTGAAGGCCCTGCTGGAACAGATCTCCTCGACGAACCTCCTCACCGACCCCGCCCGGCTCTACTCCGTCGCCGACGCCCTGACGGACGGCCTCACCACCGACACCGGCCTGGACTCCATCAGCGAACTGGTCGGATTCGGGCGCAGCCTGGAGGGCCTGACCGCGCAGCACGTCCGCACGGTGATGATGCCGGTGGTCACGGCCCCGTCCGACCCCAACCGCGTGGTGGCGAAGGAACCGGCGGCGAGCAAGCTGTGGAAATCGCTGCGCTGAGCCGCGGAAAGAAGGGCGGCGGAAAAATCTTCGGGGAAATTCCGGCGCGCCTGTCGATCCGCCCGGCCTCCGATCGACGCACTGGTGAAAGGCCGGACAGCGACCGGCCCCGGACCGACCGAGGAGTCACCATGCCCCGTTACCTCTCCCTCGTGCAGATCGACGAGAAGACCGCCCCCGCGGAGGGGCCCAGCCCCGAGCTGATGCAGCGGATGGGGGAGCTGATCGAGGAGATCACCAAGGCCGGCGTGATGCTGGACACCGCCGGGCTGACGCCGTCCGCGCAGGGCACGCGGGTGCGCTGGGAGGGCGGCGAGATCTCCGTGACCGACGGGCCCTTCACCGAGTCCAAGGAGGTCGTCGGCGGCTACGCGATCATGCAGTGCAAGGACAAGGCCGAGGCGCTGGAGTGGACCAAGCGCTTCCTGAAGGTGCACGAGGAGTTCTGGACCGTGACCTGCGAGGTCAGGGAGATCGCGGAGGGCTGACGGTCGCTTGGCCCGAGGCCCGTCGGGGGTGTTGCATGGTGGGCTGTGGAACAGCAGCCCACCGCCACCCGTGCCGTCGACACCGTCTTTCGCCTCGAGTTCCCGCGCATCGTCGCCGGCGTCACCCGCATCGTCCGGGACGTCGGCATCGCCGAGGAGCTCGCGCAGGACGCCCTGGTCGCCGCGCTGGAGCAGTGGCCCCGGGACGGTGTGCCGGACAACCCGGGCGCCTGGCTGACGGCCACCGCCCGGCACCGCGCCGTCGACCTGGTCCGGCGCCGGGAGAACTACGCCCGCAAGCTGGCGGAGATCGGCCGCAGCCTGGAGACGACCGCGCCGCCCGAGGAGCCCGCCGACCCCGAGGACATCGACGACGACCTGCTCCGGCTGGTCTTCACCACCTGTCACCCCGTCCTGTCCGCCGAGGCCCGCACCGCCCTCACCCTGCGGCTGCTGGGCGGCCTGACCACCGCCGAGATCGCCCGCGCCTTCCTCGTCCCCGAACCGACGGTCGCCCAGCGCATCGTCCGCGCCAAACGCACCCTCGCCACCAGGAACGTCGCCTTCGAGGTGCCCTACGGCCCGGACCGCGAGGCCCGGCTCGGCTCCGTCCTCGACGTCATCTACCTGATCTTCAACGAGGGGTACGCCGCCACCGCCGGCGACGACTGGCTGCGCCCGGCGCTGTGCGAGGACGCGCTGCGGCTGGCCCGCGTGCTGTCGTCGCTGATGCCGAAGGAACCCGAGGTGCACGCCCTGGCCGCCCTGCTGGAGTTCCAGGCCTCCCGCGCCGCGGCCCGCACCGGCCCCGGCGGCGAGCCCGTCCTGCTCAGGGACCAGAACCGCCGCCGCTGGAACCGCATGCTCATCGCCCGCGGCATCACGGCCCTGCACCGCGCCGAGGCCACGGCCGGCGGCGCCCCGGGCCCGTACACCCTCCAGGCCGCCATCGCCGCCTGCCACGCGCACGCGTACACCTACGAGGAGACCGACTGGGCGAGCATCGCCACCCTCTACGGCCTGCTCGCGGCCCGCGCCCCCTCCCCGGTCGTCGAACTCAACCGCGCGGTCGCCGTGTCGATGGCGGAGGGACCGGAGGCGGGACTCGCGATCGTGGACAGCCTCGCCGCGGAACCCGCCCTGCGCGACTACCACCTGCTGCCCAGCGTCCGCGGCGACCTGCTGGAACGCCTGGGGCGTACGGCCGAGGCACGCGCCGAGTTCACCCGGGCGGCCGAACTCGCCCGCAACGAACGGGAACGGGAGCTGCTGCTTGGGCGGGCGGCCGGAGCGGGGTGATCAGGCGGGGTGCCCGACGAGCATGGTCGGCGCCCCCGCCACCCGGGTCAGGAACACGGTCGCCGAGTGGGGGCCGGACGGCTTGACCTTCTTCCTGAGTTCCTCGGGCTCCACCGCCGACCCCCGCTTCTTCACGGTCAGCGTCCCGACCTCCCGCTCCCGCAGCAGGGCCTTCAACTTCTTCACGTTGAAGGGGAGTTGATCGGTGATCTCGTAGGCGGTGGCGTACGGGGAGGGGAGCAGGGCGTCGGAGGTGACGTAGGCGATGGTGGGGTCGATCAGGCCGGCGTCCAGGTCCTCCGCCACCTCGGCGACCAGGTGGGCGCGGATGACGGCGCCGTCGGGTTCGTAGAGGTAGCGGCCCACCGGGCGGACCTGCGGATCGGGCAGCCCCCTTCCGAGCAGCGTGCGGGGGCCGGGGAGCAGCGTGGCGCGGACCGCCCCGGGGGCCATCCCGAACCACAGCACCGCCTCCTTCACGTCCCCGCCGTCCGAGATCCACTCGGCCTCGGCGTCCTCGGGCACGGCCTCGTGCGGGATGCCCGGGGCGACCTTCAGGGCGGCGGCCCGGGACGCCTTGCGGGCCGCCCCGACCGCCCAGGACAGGGGCGGTGAGTAGGCCTCCGGGTCGAAGATCCGGCCGCGTCCGCCGCGCCGGGCCGGGTCGACGAACACGGCGTCGTGGGCCGCCGTGTCGACCTCCGTGACGTCGGCCTCCCGCACCTCGATCAGGTCCGCCAGTCCGAGCGCCTCGGCGTTGGCCCGTGCCACGGCGGCCGTCGCCGGGTCCCGGTCCACGGCCAGGACCTCGATCCCCGCCCGTGCGAGCGCGATCGCGTCCCCGCCGATCCCGCAGCACAGGTCGGCCACCGAGGTGACCCCGAGGGCCTTCATCCGCTCCGCCCGGTACGTTGCCACGCTCGCCCGCGTCGACTGCTCCACCCCGTTGGGCGTGAAGAACATCCGCCCGGCGTCCGCCGCCCCGAACTTCGCCACCGCCCGCTGCCGCAGCCGCGCCTGCCCGAGGGCCGCCGACACCAGGTCGGCGGGGTGCTCACGGCGCAGCCGGGTCGCCACGGCGAGCTCGTCGGCCGGGGCCGTGTCACGCACCTCGTCGAGGAGGGCGCGGCCTTCGGGGGTGAGGAGGAGGGCGAGGTCGGTCACCGGGTCATTGTGGGCCAGTCGGTGGATCGTGTGCCCCGGGCGGGGTGTCGGGCCGGGATCCCGGACCCGGTACTGCGAGGATCCGGCACCATGCGAGCAGTCGTACAAAACGATAAAAATGGCGCATCCCGGAAGCGGCGAGTCCGTGGCGGGATCGCCGTGCTCGCCGTCGCCGCCATCGCCTCCGGCTGCGCGACGGGCGACGGCCAGGAGGTGCGCCCGGCCTCCGGCCAGCAGCCGCTGAAGGCACCCGAGGCCCGCGCCCTGGACTCGTACGCCCTGAAGCTGCGCGCGGCCCTCACCGCGCGGGCCGCCGCCGCGCGGCGCTGGGGGCTGCGGCAGGTGCCCCTGACGGCTCCTCCGCCACCGGCGCACAAGCCGCGGATCACCGCCCGCAGGGGCTTCGAGGTGGACGGCCAGGAGGAGCTGGACCTCCCGCCCGTCTTCACCACCGTCCCCACCCGGCAGCGGGTCGTCTTCCTCACCATCGACGACGGCGCCGAGAAGGACCCGGCGTTCCTGCGGATGATGAGCGAGCTGAAGATCCCGTACTCCGCCTTCCTCAGCGACTTCCTGGTCAAGGACGACTACGGGTACTTCCGCAGGATGCAGTCCGAGGGCGTCACCCTCAACAACCACACCCTCACCCACCCCTATCTGCCGGGGCTCTCCTACGAGCAGCAGCGGCACGAGATCTGCGGCATGCAGGAGGTCATGAAGAAGCAGTTCGGCAAGGCCCCCACCGTCTTCCGGCCGCCCTTCGGCAACTACAACCAGGACACCCTGCGCGCCGCGAAGTCCTGCGGCATCCGGTACGCGCCGATCTGGGACGAGGAGGTCTTCGTCGACCACTGGGAGTACCGCGAGGACGACCAGGACCTGCACCCCGGCGACATCGTGCTCACCCACTTCCGGGGCCGCGACGAGTGGAAGGGCACCATGGTCGACGACATGCGGCGCTTCCTGAACAAGGTCACGGCCGAGGGGTACGCGGTGGCCCGCCTGGAGGACTACCTGTGAGGCGGCGGGGCCTGGCCGCCGGAATCCTGGCGCTCGCCCTTCTCACCGGCTGCGCCCAGTCCGTCGACCCCATCGAACGGCTCGGCAGGAAGGCGGCGCAGGAGGTACGGCCGCACGGACACGCCGGCCGGCCCGAGCGGTCGTATCGCCGCTGGGGGCTCCAGGCCCCGCTGCCCCGCGCCCCGCGACCCGCCCACGCCCCGGCCGTCCGCCCGGCGGGCCCGGCTCTTCCCCTGGTCGTCGCCCACGTCCCCACCCGCGACCGGGTCGTCTTCCTCACCTACGACGACGGCGCCGCGAGGGACCCGCGCTTCGCCGCCATGGTCCGTGAACTCCGGCTGCCCGTCAGCGTGTTCGGCCTGGGCGGCACCTCCGGCCCGGGCCACGGCCGCCCACGGCCGGCCGACGCGGGCAGCCACGGCCACCGCCTGGGCCGCGCCACCCTGCGCGGCCTGCCCTACGCCGGTCAGCGCGCCGAGATCTGCGGCCGCCACGACCGGCCCCGGCGCCGTCTGTTCCGGCCGCCCCACGGCGCGTACGACGGCACCACCCTCCGCGCGGCCGGTGACTGCGGGGTCACGGCGCTGGTGCTGTGGCGCGCGTCGGTGAACGCCGCCGGCCGGCTGACCTACACCCGCACCGCCCGCCACCTGACCCCCGGCGACATCGTCTCCGTGGCCCCGGACGACGGAACCGGCCCGCCCCTCACCCAACGCACCTCCCGCCTTCTCGCGCGGGTCGAGGAACGGGGGCTGACCGTGGGGCGTCTGGAGGACTATCTCTAGGCGCCCTGAGGCCTGTCCCCGGGCGTCCGGAGGGACCCGTCGCCGGCGTGCCGCCCGCCGTCCGCCCGCACATCCCCGCGCGTCGAATTAGCAGTCCGCTTGACCGAGTGCTAACCCCGGTCATAGTCTCGGCTCTGGCACTCCCCGAGGGAGAGTGCCAACAAAGCGACGGGCAGGTCCGGCACCCGCGACGACGGATCGACCTGGTCGCCACCTCAGACAGTTAACCCCGTGAGATCTCCGAAGGGGGAGGTCGGATCGTGACGACCGCCAGCTCCAAGGTTGCCATCAAGCCGCTCGAGGACCGCATCGTGGTCCAGCCGCTGGACGCCGAGCAGACCACGGCCTCTGGCCTGGTCATCCCGGACACCGCCAAGGAGAAGCCCCAGGAGGGCGTCGTCCTGGCCGTGGGCCCGGGCCGCTTCGAGAACGGCGAGCGCCTGCCGCTCGACGTCAAGACCGGCGACATCGTGCTGTACAGCAAGTACGGCGGCACCGAGGTGAAGTACAACGGCGAGGAGTACCTCGTCCTCTCGGCTCGCGACGTGCTCGCGATCATCGAGAAGTAATTCACCGAAGCATTCTGCTGTGAGCTGCGCCCCTGGCCCCCGCGACCATTAATCAGCCGGGCGCCCGGGGCGCAGTGTCTTTTTGAACCCACAGATCCGAGAGGGCTCCCGCTGTCATGGCGAAGATCCTGAAGTTCGACGAGGACGCCCGTCGCGCCCTCGAGCGCGGCGTCAACAAGCTGGCCGACACGGTCAAGGTGACGATCGGCCCCAAGGGCCGCAACGTCGTCATCGACAAGAAGTTCGGCGCCCCGACCATCACCAACGACGGCGTCACCATCGCCCGTGAGGTCGAGGTCGAGGACCCCTACGAGAACCTCGGCGCGCAGCTGGTGAAGGAGGTGGCGACCAAGACCAACGACATCGCGGGTGACGGCACCACCACCGCCACCGTGCTCGCCCAGGCGCTGGTGCGCGAGGGCCTGAAGAACGTCGCCGCGGGTGCCTCCCCGGCCGCGCTCAAGAAGGGCATCGACGCCGCCGTCGCCGCCATCTCCGAGGACCTCCTCGCGACGGCCCGCCCGATCGACGAGAAGTCCGACATCGCCGCCGTGGCCGCGCTGTCCGCCCAGGACCAGCAGGTCGGCGAGCTGATCGCCGAGGCGATGGACAAGGTCGGCAAGGACGGTGTCATCACCGTCGAGGAGTCCAACACCTTCGGTCTGGAGCTGGACTTCACCGAGGGCATGGCCTTCGACAAGGGCTACCTGTCCCCGTATTTCGTCACCGACCAGGAGCGTATGGAGGCCGTCCTCGACGACCCGTACATCCTGATCAACCAGGGCAAGATCTCCTCGATCGCCGACCTGCTGCCGCTGCTGGAGAAGGTCATCCAGACCAACTCCTCCAAGCCGCTGCTGATCATCGCCGAGGACGTCGAGGGCGAGGCCCTGTCCACCCTGGTCGTCAACAAGATCCGCGGCACCTTCAACGCGGTCGCGGTCAAGGCCCCCGGCTTCGGTGACCGCCGCAAGGCGATGCTGCAGGACCTGGCGATCCTCACCGGCGCCACGGTCGTCTCCGAGGAGGTCGGCCTCAAGCTCGACCAGGTCGGCCTGGACGTGCTGGGCTCCGCCCGCCGCGTCACCGTCACCAAGGACGACACCACGGTCGTCGACGGCGCCGGCAACTCCGAGGACGTCACCGGGCGCGTCGCCCAGATCAAGGCCGAGATCGAGAACACGGACTCCGACTGGGACCGCGAGAAGCTCCAGGAGCGCCTCGCGAAGCTGGCCGGCGGCGTGTGCGTGATCAAGGTCGGCGCCGCCACCGAGGTGGAGCTGAAGGAGAAGAAGCACCGTCTGGAGGACGCCATCTCCGCGACCCGCGCCGCGGTCGAGGAGGGCATCGTCTCCGGTGGTGGCTCCGCGCTGGTCCACGCCGCCAAGGTGCTCGAGGGCTCCCTCGGCAAGACCGGCGACGAGGCCACCGGTGTCGCCGTCGTCCGCCGCGCGGTCGTCGAGCCGCTGCGCTGGATCGCCGAGAACGCCGGCCTCGAGGGCTACGTCATCACCTCCAAGGTCGCCGAGCTCGACAAGGGCCAGGGCTTCAACGCCGCCACCGGTGAGTACGGCGACCTGGTCAAGGCCGGCGTCATCGACCCGGTCAAGGTCACCCGCTCCGCCCTGGAGAACGCCGCCTCCATCGCCTCCCTCCTCCTGACGACCGAGACCCTGGTCGTCGAGAAGAAGGAAGAGGAGGAGCCGGCGGCCGCGGGCCACAGCCACGGTCACTCCCACTGACGCACCGCACCACACCGAAGGCCCGGCACCCTCTGGGGTGCCGGGCCTTTTGGCGTCTACTGCTCCAACTGGTCCAGGGCGCCCAGCTGCGCCATCAGCCCGAGCCGGTCGTACTGCCACCAGCCCTCGACGATCTTCCCGTCCTCGTCGCACCGGAAGATGGTCGAACCGGTCATCACGACGCTCCTCCCCGTGTCGGGAAGCCCCATGAACTCACCGTGCTGGGTGCCGCGCCAGGTCCACCGGGTGCACACCCGGTCCCCGTCCGCGATCTGGTCCTCGACGTCGAAGACGAAGTCGAAGCCCGCGCGCCACATGCCGATCTCGCGCCGCATGGCGTCCATGCCCATGGTGTCCTGCTCGTTGGCGGGATCGTGGTCGTGGTAGTTCTCGGCGATCAGGTCGTCGAGCGGCGGCAGCTCGCCCTTGACGGCGACCGTCTCGAAGAACCGCCGTACGCTCGCCGCGTACAGCCGGTCGTCCCGCACCACGTCCAGGTCCGTGAAGGTCGGCATCTCCTCGCAGAGAGCCACCATCTCCCGGAAGATCTTGTCCGTCTCGGGCAGGTTCGAGTTCCGCATCGCCTCCTCGTACGACGGGAACTCCACGATCTCGATGAAGTGCGACCCGTCGGAGTGGTCCTTGCCGACCACCGCGTGCGTCGCCGTCCGCTTCCCCCTGGTCTGCTCGACCCATGTGTCCATCAGCCGGTTCATGTCGTCGAAGCGGCTGGTCCTGCAGTCGATGAGCTGTACGAAGGTCATGATGGTGCCTCCGGTCCGCCGGGGTCCGGTTGAACACCCCCATTCTCTGCCCGCCGGCGTCATCGGGCCATGGCAGCGGTCTTTTGCCTTACTGCGGCCCGTACTTGCGCCCCGTCCGGGACGTGATCCCGCCCAGCAGCCCCCTGGGCGTCACCTTCACCAGGCCCATGAGCGCCTTGTAGCGGGGGTCCGGGATCGACAGGGGCTTTCCCCGAGCCAGATCGCCGAGTGCCGTCGCCACCAGCTTGTCCGCGTCCAGCCACATCCACCCCGGGATGTTGTCGGTCCCCATCCCGGCCCGCTGATGGAACTCCGTGCGCACGAACCCGGGGCACAGCGCCATCAGCCGCACCCCGCTGCCCGCGAGGTCCTTCGCCGCGCCCTGGGTGAACTGCACGACCCACGCCTTCGAGGCGCCGTACGTCCCCCGGGGCACGAAGGCGGCGACGGACGCGACGTTGACGACACCCCCGCGGCCCCGCTCCCGCATCGCCTCCGTCGCCGCCGACGTCAGCCGGAGCACCGCCTCGCAGTGGACCTTGAGCATCTTCAGCTCGTCGGCCATGGGGACGTCGAGATAGTGGCCCTTGTTGCCGAAGCCGGCGTTGTTGATCAGCAGGTCGACGGGGTTCCTGCGGTCGGAGAGACGGGCGGCCACCGTCTCGATGCCGTCGTCCGTAGCCAGGTCCGCCGTCACGACCTCCACCTCGACGCCGTGCCGGTCGTGGAGTTCGGTCGCCTGTTCGCGCAGCCGCTTGGTGTCCCGGGCCACCAGGACGAGGTTGTGTCCGTCCGCCGCCAGCCGCCGTGCGAACGCGGCGCCGATGCCCGCCGTCGATCCCGTAATCAGAGCCGTTGTCATGGCCCAAGCGTAGTTACCCGGAGGAAAGGACTCCGATCCGCGGCCGGGCGGTGAAGGGGGTTCGGGTGCCGTCAGGCGCCGTACTTCTCGAGGTACTTCCGCGCGTCGGCCAGCACCTGCGGATGCAGTGCGTCCCCGGCCGCCAACAGCCTTGGCAGCAGCGTCCGTTCGGTCGTCACCGCGCGGAACTGCAGGGCCACCGTCACGTCGTGAGCGGGCCGGTGCACGATCTCGACCGGATCGCCGGACCGTATCTCACCCGGCTCGACCACCCGCAGATACGCCCCGGGAGCGGCCCTCCGCGTGAACCGCTTCACCCACCCCCGCTCACCCATATGGCCCTGGAAGGTGCCGCACGGGATCCGGCCGCAGGTCACCTCCAGCACGACCCGGTCCCCGATCCGCCACCGCTCGCCGATCAGCGCGCCCGAGACGTCGAGGCCCTCGGTGGTGAGGTTCTCGCCGAAGGCGCCGTTCGCCAGCGGGCGCGCCAGCTCGCGCTCCCAGCCGTCCAGGTCCTCGCGCGCCATGGCGTACACCGCCTGGTCGTCCCCGCCGTGGTGCTGCCGCTTGCACACCGCGTCCCCGGCCAGCCCGCTCCCGCCGACGCCCTTGGGCCCGGGCGCGGCCACCCGCACCGGCCCCGCCACCGGACGCTTGTCGATACCGGTCACCCCCTCGGGGTTGTCCGTGTACGGCACGGCCCGCGCGCTGCCCAGATTCACCGACAGAAGCCTCATGACGGAACGGTAGGCCGCCAGAACTCAAAGCGTCGACCGATTATTCGGCGCAGTACCAAAGCCTCACTTATCCTCGAAGGGTGATCGAGGCCCGTCATCTCCGTGTCCTGCGCGCCGTCGCCGCCACCGGCTCGTTCTCGGCGGCCGGGCGCGCGCTGGGCTGCACCCAGCCCGCGGTCAGCCAGCAGATGAAGGCGCTGGAGACGTCCGTGGGCACCCCGCTGCTCGTCCGCAGCGGACGCGAGATGCGCCTCACCCAGGCGGGCGAGGCGCTCGTCCGGCACGCCGGCACGATCCTCGCCGGGCTCACCGCCGCCGAGGAGGAGATCGCCGCCATCGCCGGCCTGCGCGCCGGGCGGGTACGGCTCGTGTCGTTCCCCAGCGGCAGTTCCACCCTCGTACCGGCAGCGCTCGCGGCTCTGCGCGCCGCCCACCCCGGCACCCGGGTCTCCCTGGAGGAGGCCGAACCGCCCGCTTCGGTGGAGATGCTGCGCGAGGGCGAGTGCGACGTGGCGCTCGCCTTCCGGTACGAGGGCGCGGCGGGCGGCCAGGAGGGGGAGTGGGACGACCTCGTCGTACGGCCGCTGCTCAGCGACCGGCTCGTCGGGCTCGTACCGGAGCGGCACCGGCTCGCGGGCGCCGGGTCCGTGGCCATCGGGGAGCTCGCCGAGGAGCCCTGGATCGCCGGATGCCCGCGCTGTCGCGGACAGTTGGTCCAGGTGTGCGAGGGCGCCGGCTTCACCCCGCGCATCGACTTCGCGACCGACGACCACCCGGCCGTGGTCGGTCTGGTGGGCGCCGGTCTGGGCGTCGCCGTACTGCCGCAGCTCGCGATCGAGTCCGTGCGGCCGCGCCACGCGCGCGTGCTGACACTGCGGCCCGCGGTGCGGCGGGAGATCGTGGCGCTGACATTGCCGGACCTCGCCCAGGTGCCGGCCGTCGCGGCGACCCTGGACCACCTCGCGCACGCGGCGGCCCGGCAGGCGTGACGCGTGCCCGCTCCACGGCGAGCGCGCGCGTGGGCGAGAAAAAAGAAGGGCACGCGTGCGTGCCCTTCATATCGGGAGCTCTGGGTCCAGGAGCTCGGGAACGAGGAAACGTTCCTTCAGTTGTTCGAGACGCTGCCCGCGCCAGTGGCCCCCGCCGACACCAGCCGGTTCCGCGCCCGCCCCATGAGTTCCTCGCGCTCGTCCTCGGTCAGGCCGCCCCACACGCCGTACGGCTCTCTCACCGCCAGCGCGTGCGCCGCGCACTGCGCGCGCACGGGGCACCTCATGCAGACCTCCTTGGCCGAGTTCTCGCGAGCGCTCCGGGCCGCGCCCCGCTCGCCCTCCGGATGGAAGAAGAGCGAGCTGTCCACCCCGCGACAGGCGGCCAGGAGCTGCCAGTCCCACAGGTCCGCGTTCGGTCCGGGAAGGCGGGAGAAATCTGCCATTACGTGACCCCTTGTAGCCGTTCTGAGCGGATACGGTGCCCACGACCGTACATCTCTCATCTAAGGAGATGAAAATATGACTCATTGCGAATCTAGCCTCAGACACCAGTACATGGGAAGAAATAGGGCTGAATGGGGCACTGGTTGTGATGAAACGTTGAGGGTCAGCCCCGCATGTCTGCACCGTGTCCGCTCCCTCACGTAGAGTGCCGAAGATGGCACACGGCCCCGTAACTCTTTCGAGTGACCGTCGTTGAGAGTGCGGAGGCGGTTGAAACAAGAAGTGCTCGGGCTAGTGTCCGAGACAGTCGACCGCACAGGTGACGATTTCGTACCAGCCTGGAGGCTCAAGGTGACGTGCATCAGCTGCGGAGGGCGGCCATGACATCCGTCCTCGTCTGCGACGACTCCCCGCTTGCCCGAGAGGCGCTCCGCCGCGCGGTCGCGACCGTGCCCGGCGTGGAGCGCGTGACGACCGCGGCCAACGGCGAGGAAGTCCTCCGCCGCTGGGGCGCCGACCGTTCGGACCTGATCCTGATGGACGTACGCATGCCCGGACTGGGCGGCGTCGAGACCGTGCGCCGGCTGCTGTCCGCCGACCCCGGCGCGCGCATCATCATGCTGACCGTCGCCGAGGACCTGGACGGCGTCGCTCTCGCGGTCGCCGCCGGGGCGCGGGGCTACCTCCACAAGGACGCCTCCCGCGCGGAGTTGCGCGCGACGGTGACGCAGGCGCTCGCCGACCCGACCTGGCGGCTCGCCCCGCGGCGGCTGCGGTCCGCCGAGATGGGGGCGGCGCCGACGCTCACCGCGCGGGAGATCCAGGTGCTCGAAGGAATGAGCCACGGGCGGTCCAACGCCGAGATCGGGCGGGAGCTGTTCCTGTCCGAGGACACCGTCAAGACGCATGCGCGGCGGTTGTTCAAGAAGCTGGGCGCGTCGGACCGGGCGCACGCGGTGGCACTCGGGTTCCGGTGGGGTCTGGTCCGTTAGGCCCACTGGGTCGCCGCCTTGTTTCGTCGGCGGCTGCGGGTTCGTTGTGGCTGGTCGCGCCCATACGACGGAGTCGCGCAATGTCCCGCCCCGCGCCCCTGCGGGGCGCGGGTGTCGGTACCCGCTGCTCGTTTCGGCGCGGATGCCGCATCCTTGAAGATGTGGAGTCTCTCGGGGACGAGTCGGTCGAGCGGAAGGGGAGGGCGCAGGGGATGAGTTCCGGCGCACCTGCTCATAACGCTTCGGTGCACAACATCGGACGCGGTGCCACGGACCGCACGGCCGCAAGGCACCATGGACCGATGCGCGACGACGAGGCGGCGAATGCCGCAGGGGCGATCGGTGCACTCGTCCATCGCGCGGTGGACGGGGACGAGCAGGCCACGCACGACCTGCTCGCCCATGTCCACCCGCTGGCGCTGCGGTACTGCCGCACCCGGCTGTCCCGGCTGCCGGGCGACGCCCGGCACTTCGTTGAGGACCTCGCGCAGGAGGTCTGCGTGGCCGTCCTCCTGGCGCTGCCGCGCTACCGGGACACCGGCCGCCCCTTCGAGGCGTTCGTCTTCGCCATCGCCGCGCACAAGGTCGCCGACCTGCAGCGGGCGGCGATGCGGCACCCGGGTTCGACGGCGGTCCCGTCCGACGAGATGCCGGAGCGGCCGGACGACTCGCTGGGCCCGGAGGAGCGCGCGCTGCTCAGCAGCGACGCCGAATGGGCCAAGAAACTGCTGGCCAACCTGCCGGAGAACCAGCGGGAGCTGTTGCTGCTGCGCATCGCGGTGGGGCTCACGGCCGAGGAGACAGGTCAGATGTTGGGAATGTCACCCGGCGCGGTCCGGGTGGCGCAGCACCGGGCCCTGAGCCGGCTCAGGGCACTGGCGGAACAGTGATTCCGGGCGGTCGACGCCTTTCTTGAACAGGCCGCTCGGGGATTCCGTACGAACATACGAAGCCCGAGGTCACGCGGAACCGTGGAATTCGACGGCCCTGCTTCCCGTTAGCATGGACATCCGCACCGATCAAGGCCATTTGGGGAAGGTGTCATGACTGCGAACGTCGACGGAGTGCCCGGTAAATTCGCGACACTCGGGCTGACCTACGACGACGTGCTGCTGCTGCCGGGAGCCTCCGAGGTCCTCCCGAACGCGGTCGACACCTCGTCCCGCATCTCGCGCAACGTCCGGGTCAACATCCCGCTGCTGTCGGCGGCGATGGACAAGGTGACCGAGTCCCGCATGGCCATCGCGATGGCCCGCCTCGGCGGCGTCGGCGTGCTGCACCGCAACCTCTCGGTCGAGGACCAGGTCAACCAGGTCGACCTGGTCAAGCGGTCCGAGTCCGGCATGGTCACCGACCCCATCACGGTGCACCCCGAGGCCACGCTCGCCGACGCGGACGCGCTGTGCGCCAAGTTCCGCATCAGCGGTGTCCCCGTCACCGACCCGGCCGGCAAGCTGCTGGGCATCGTCACCAACCGTGACATGGCCTTCGAGAGCGACCGCAGCCGCCAGGTGCGCGAGGTCATGACGCCGATGCCGCTCGTCACCGGCAAGGTCGGCATCTCCGGTGTGGACGCCATGGAGCTGCTGCGCCGCCACAAGATCGAGAAGCTTCCGCTGGTCGACGAGGCGGGCGTCCTCAAGGGCCTGATCACCGTCAAGGACTTCGTCAAGGCGGAGAAGTACCCGAACGCCGCCAAGGACTCGGAGGGCCGGCTGCTCGTCGGCGCCGCGGTCGGCGCGAGCCCCGAGGCGCTGGAGCGGGCCCAGGCGCTGGCCGAGGCGGGCGTCGACTTCCTCGTCGTCGACACCTCGCACGGCCACAACAGCAACGCCCTCAGCTGGATGTCGAAGATCAAGTCCAGCGTGAGCGTCGACGTCATCGGCGGCAACGTCGCCACCCGCGACGGCGCCCAGGCCCTCATCGACGCCGGTGTCGACGGCATCAAGGTCGGCGTCGGCCCCGGCTCCATCTGCACCACGCGCGTGGTCGCCGGCATCGGCGTCCCGCAGGTCACCGCCATCTACGAGGCCTCCCTCGCCGCCCGCCCGGCCGGCATCCCGCTCATCGGCGACGGCGGCCTGCAGTACTCCGGCGACATCGGCAAGGCGCTGGCCGCCGGCGCCGACACGGTGATGCTGGGCTCGCTGCTCGCGGGCTGCGAGGAGTCGCCCGGCGAGCTGCAGTTCATCAACGGCAAGCAGTTCAAGTCGTACCGCGGCATGGGCTCGCTCGGCGCCATGCAGTCCCGCGGCCAGGGCAAGTCGTACTCGAAGGACCGCTACTTCCAGGCCGAGGTCGCCTCCGACGACAAGCTCGTGCCCGAGGGCATCGAGGGCCAGGTGCCCTACCGCGGCCCGCTCTCCAGCGTCCTGCACCAGCTCGTCGGCGGTCTGCGCCAGACCATGGGCTACGTGGGCGCGGCCACCATCGACGAGATGGAGTCCAAGGGCCGCTTCGTGCGGATCACCTCCGCGGGCCTGAAGGAGAGCCACCCGCACGACATCCAGATGACGGTCGAGGCGCCGAACTACAGCAGCAAGTAGGCGACAGGCATGCGAGGGGCGGCCCCGGAAGCATCCGGGGCCGCCCTTGTCGTACCCGTCGGCGATACTGGAAGACGCTGAAACGCATCAGGGAAAGGCCACAGACGTGACTGAGATCGAGATCGGGCGCGGCAAGCGCGGCCGCCGGGCGTACGCCTTCGACGACATCGCCGTCGTCCCCAGCCGCCGTACGCGGGACCCGAAGGAGGTCTCGATCGCCTGGCAGATCGACGCCTACCGCTTCGAGCTGCCGTTCCTGGCCGCCCCCATGGACTCGGTCGTCTCCCCGGCCACCGCGATCCGCATCGGTGAGCTCGGCGGCCTCGGCGTGCTGAACCTCGAAGGACTGTGGACGCGGCACGAGGACCCGCAGCCCCTCCTCGACGAGATCGTCGAGCTGGACGCCGACACGGCCACCCGGCGCCTCCAGGAGATCTACTCCGCCCCCATCAAGGAGGAGCTGATCGGCGCGCGCATCAAGGAGGTGCGCGACTCCGGCGTGGTCACGGCCGCCGCGCTCTCCCCGCAGCGCACGGCCCAGTTCTCCAAGGCGGTCGTGGACGCGGGCGTCGACATCTTCGTCATCCGCGGTACGACGGTCTCCGCGGAGCACGTCTCCGGCTCGCACGAGCCGCTGAACCTGAAGCAGTTCATCTACGAACTCGACGTCCCGGTGATCGTCGGCGGCTGCGCCACGTACACGGCGGCCCTGCACCTGATGCGCACGGGCGCGGCGGGCGTCCTGGTCGGCTTCGGCGGCGGCGCGGCGCACACCACGCGCAACGTGCTGGGCATCCAGGTCCCGATGGCGACCGCGGTCGCGGACGTGGCGGCGGCCCGGCGCGACTACATGGACGAGTCCGGCGGCCGGTACGTGCACGTCATCGCGGACGGTGGCGTGGGCTGGTCCGGCGACCTGCCGAAGGCGATCGCCTGCGGCGCCGACTCGGTGATGATGGGCTCCCCGCTCGCGCGGGCGACCGACGCGCCGGGCCGCGGCCACCACTGGGGCATGGAGGCCGTCAACGAGGAGCTGCCGCGGGGCAAGAAGGTCGACCTCGGCACGGTCGGCACGCTCGAGGAGGTCCTCACGGGCCCCTCGCACACCCCGGACGGCTCGATGAACTTCTTCGGCGCACTGCGTCGGGCGATGGCCACGACCGGCTACAGCGAGCTGAAGGAGTTCCAGCGGGTCGAGGTCACGGTGGCGGACTCGCAGCACAAGCGGTAGGGGTTACGGCGGGAAGGGGGCCGGTCATCTGAGGGGTGACCGGCCCCCTTTCGTGTGCCCGGGGCTTGCGCGGGGCGCGTGGGGTGGTGTGGGGGCGTGCGGTTGCGTTCGGGGCAGATACGGGCTGGTCAGCCGGGTCGGGGGCGATAACGTCCGTATCGGCGCCCCAAGTTGCTGGAGCGCCCCCTTCCAAGGACTTGGTTCCGGACCCCGCTCCTCGGGGCCCGGCCCGATTTCCGACGGACCGTCTCACCGGGCTACTGGGCGGTGTCGTGGAAGGGGGCGTCCATGGGGCGTCACCGCAAGCCCACTCGCTGGGATCGGATCCGTCTGTGGATGGTGAAGTGCCGGAGGAGGTGGATCTTGCGGATTTTCGGATGGTGAGCGGCCGCCCCCACACAACTTAGGGGCGGACACTCCGTGAACCATCCAGGAGCCTGCCGCAGTAGCCCCTGCGGTGGGCTCCACCCAGTGGGTGTGATGGTGAGCGGCCGCCCCCACGCAATTTAGGGGCGGACACTCCGTGATCCATCCACGAGCCTGCCGCAGTAGCCGCTGCGACCGGCCCCACCTGTCTCCGTAAGGTACCCGCGCCGCGCCCCCCATGCCACCAGCCCCGAAGCCCGGCACACCCGCGCGCCCCCCTTCACCACCCACGCGCCGCCCCTCCGCGGCGCACCGGCAGCGTCAGAGTGCCGCCTTCCTTGCCCCCGTGAAGGCGACGTACGCGGCGATCGCGAAGAACACGAACGTCAGCGGGTCGGCGTCCGCCTTCCAGGCCGCCTGGACGACGTCGAAGTGCTGGAAGAACAGTTCGCTGAAGCTGAGCGGGGTCTCCTTGGCGCCGATCATCGCCTCGCCCACCAGCTGGCCGATGTAGACGGAGCCGAGGGACAGCGCCGCGCTCGCGACCGGCAGCACGGGGTTGCGGCCACCGAGACGGCCCGCGGCGAGGCCGACCAGGAAGCCGACACCGACCGCGGCCCAGCCGATCTCGTGCTTGGTCAGGCCGATGATCGCGCCGTAGACACCGGCGGCGACCACGGCGGCGGCGACGGCGGCCAGCAGACCGAGGCCGACGTTGTTGCGCGCCGGAACGGGAGCGGAGACGGCCCCGTACGGAACCCCCGGCGCCGGAGGCGGCGGTACGGCACCCGGCTGCGGGGCGTACGGCGCGGCGTCGGCGGGCTGCTGGGCGAACGGGTTGCCGTCGACCGGCTGCGGCTGCGGCTGGGTCTCGGCCTGCGGCTGGGCAGACGGCTGCTGCGGCGGTGGAGCTGACTGGCTCATGACAGAAATCCCCCCACGGGACGGAACGAGCGGAATGGTGAAGCGGAGAAACGTGCGCACGACTGTGCGACGAGTGAGGGGAGATTAACAGGTGGGTCCGACAGAGCCACCGGTGTTTTCGACGTCAGAGGCGGTGCGCCGCGCCCGTCGGCGCCGCCCCGCGCGTGTCCAGGAGGAGCTGGGCCTTCACCGACAGGCCCTGGAGGTCGTACGTGCGGTGGTGCTGGAGCAGGATCGTCAGGTCGGCGTCGGCGGCGGCCTCGTAGAGGGAGTCGGCGCGTGGGAGCGGGCGGTCCAGGACGTTCCAGGACGGGACGTGCGGGTCGTGGTAGCTGACGGAGGCGCCGAGTTCCATCAGACGGACGGCGATCTCGCGCGCGGGGGTGGCCTGTTGGTCGGCGAGGTCGGGCTTGTAGGTGACGCCGAGGAGGAGGACGCGGGCGCCGCGCGCGGACTTGCCGTGTTCGTTCAGGAGCGTGGCCGCGCGCTGGACGACGTAACGCGGCATCTGGCTGTTGACCTGCTGGGCCAGTTCGACCATGCGCAGGGTGCGGCCGGCGGGGACGGTCAGGTCCTGGGGGACGGAGTGGCCGCCGACGCCGGGGCCGGGGCGGAAGGCGTGGAAGCCGAACGGCTTGGTCTCCGCGCAGCGGATCACGTCCCAGAGGTCGATGCCGAGGTCGTGGCAGAGGACGGCCATCTCGTTGACGAGGGCGATGTTGACGTGCCGGAAATTCGTCTCCAGGAGCTGGACGGTCTCCGCTTCGCGCGGTCCACGCGCGCGTACCACCTTGTCGGTGAGACGGCCGTAGAAGGCGGCGGCCGACTCGGTGCAGGCGGGGGTGAGGCCGCCGATCACCTTGGGGGTGCCGGCGGGTGTGACGTCGCGGTTGCCGGGATCCACCCGGCTGGGGGAGTAGGCGAGGTGGAAATCGCGCCCTGCGCGCAACCGTGAGCCCTCTTCGAGGATCGGGCGGAGCAGGTCCTCCGTGGTGCCCGGGGGGACCGCCGACTCCAGGATCACCGTGGTGTGCGGGCGCAGGTGCGCGGCCAGGGTGCGGGCGGCCGTCTCCACCTGGGTGAGGTCGAGACCGCCGTCCGGGCCGGGCGGGGTCGGTGCGCAGATGACCGCGGTGCGGACGCGTCCCAGCTCGGCGGGGCTGGTGGCGTGCCGGAAGCCCGCCGAGAGCATCCGGCGCAGTTCGGCGGGGCTGAGCGAGCCGGGTTCCGGCCCGGTGCGGTAACCGAGCGTGGGGATGCCCGCGGCCACGGCGGCCTGGGCCAGGGGCAGGCCGAACGGGCCGAGTCCGATGACGGCGAGATCTGCGGGCATGGCGTGGGCCGTCCTTCCCAGTAACCGACGCGGGACAGGTGCGCAAGCCCGGTGGACAGGATGGGCGAGCGCAATGTCAGACTAGGAGTAAATATGACCGTTATGCGGGATTGGTCGCCTGTGTTTTCCGGTCGTCCCGGGAAAGTTGTCCACAGGGTGGGGAGCCGTGGTGGCTGAAGTCGGGCAAGACGGTCAGAATTTGGGCATGGGGGATACGACACGGGCTTCGCCCGACGGGTGCGGCCGGCGCTATCGATAGCGGGAGGCAGCGGTGAGGACAGCGACACTGGGGCCGGCGCAGCGGGCCGAGTCACTGGCGGCGATGGCCGAGCGCGAGCTGGACGTGCTGGTGGTGGGCGGCGGTGTGGTCGGTGCGGGCACCGCCCTCGACGCCGTGACCCGCGGCCTGTCCACCGGGCTGGTCGAGGCGCGTGACTGGGCGTCGGGCACCTCCAGCAGGTCCAGCAAGCTGATCCATGGCGGACTGCGCTATCTGGAGATGCTGGACTTCGCCCTCGTACGGGAGGCACTCAAGGAGCGCGGGCTGCTGCTGGAGCGCCTCGCCCCGCATCTCGTGAAGCCGGTGCCGTTCCTGTACCCGCTGCAGCACCAGGGCTGGGAGCGGCTGTACGCCGGCTCGGGCGTCGCGCTCTACGACGCGATGTCGATGGCGCGCGGGCACGGGCGGGGTCTGCCGACCCACCGTCACCTGAGCCGCCGTCACGCCCTGCGCGTCGCACCCGCCTTGAAGAAGGGCGCGCTGGTCGGCGCCCTGCAGTACTACGACGCCCAGATGGACGACGCGCGTTACGTGGCCACCCTGGTGCGCACGGCCGCCGCCTACGGCGCCAAGTGCGCCAACCGTGCCCGGGTGACGGGCTTCCTGCGCGAGGGCGAACGGGTGGTGGGCGCGCGCGTGCAGGACGTCGAGGCGGGCGGCGAGTACGAGATCCGTGCCAAGCAGGTCGTCAACGCGACCGGGGTGTGGACCGACGACACCCAGGCCATGGTCGGCGAGCGCGGACAGTTCCACGTCCGTGCCTCCAAGGGCATCCACCTCGTCGTGCCGAAGGACCGCATCAACTCCTCCACGGGCCTGATCCTGCGCACGGAGAAGTCCGTCCTCTTCGTCATCCCCTGGGGCCGGCACTGGATCGTCGGCACGACCGACACCGACTGGGACCTCGACAAGGCGCACCCGGCCGCCTCCAGCGCGGACATCGACTATCTGCTGGAACACGTGAACTCGGTGCTCGCCGTGCCGCTCACCCGCGACGACGTCCAGGGCGTGTACGCGGGGCTGCGCCCGCTGCTGGCCGGCGAGTCCGACGCCACCAGCAAGCTGTCGCGCGAGCACACCGTGGCGCATCCGGTGCCGGGGCTGGTGGTCGTGGCGGGCGGCAAGTACACGACCTACCGGGTGATGGCCAAGGACGCCGTCGACGAGGCGGTGCACGGGCTCGACATGCGGGTCGCCGAGTGCGTCACGGAGGACGTGCCGCTGCTGGGCGCCGAGGGGTACCGGGCGCTGTGGAACGCGCGAGCGCGGATCGCCGCCCGGACGGGTCTGCACGTGGTGCGGGTGGAGCATCTGCTGAACCGTTACGGCTCGATGGCCGAGGAGGTCCTCGACCTCATCGCCTCCGACTCCTCGCTGGGCGAACCGATGCCGGCCGCCGACGACTATCTGCGCGCCGAGATCGTGTACGCCGCCTCGCACGAGGGGGCGCGGCATCTGGACGACGTCATGACCCGGCGCACCCGTATCTCCATCGAGACCTTCGACCGGGGGACGCGCAGCGCCCGGGAGGCCGCCGAACTGATGGCGCCGGTGCTGGGCTGGGACAAGGACCAGATCGAGCGCGAGGTCGAGCACTACGAGAAGCGGGTGGAGGCCGAGCGGGAGTCCCAGCGGCAGCCGGACGACCTGACGGCGGACGCGGCGCGGTTGGGGGCGCCGGACATCGTGCCGTTGTAGGGCGGTGTGGTCTGGGCGGTCGGGCGGTCCTTCCCGGGGGCTGCCGTCGGCCTCGGTTCACTCGAACGAGTGTCGTGAAGCGGGATCTTCGTTCGGAACCGGGTCGTTCTACGAGGTGCGGGGACAGAACTCGGCGGCGAGCAGGGCCGGTTCGAGGTCGGGGTCTGTGATCGCCGTCGTGTTCACCCGGTAGGTGAGGACGCGACGGCTGTCGACGGTGGCCGCGGTGCGCACGTAGCTGCCGAGGATACGGCCGTTGTGTCCCCACACCGTGGTGCCGCACGGCAGCTTCTCCAGATACAGGCCCATGCCGTACAAGCCGTGTGCGGCGCGGGTGTCGCGCATCTCGCGCAGCCGGCGCGGGGGCAGCAGACGCCCGCCGAGCAGGGCCGCGTAGAAGCGGTCCAGATCGGTGAGCGTGGTCACCAGCTCGCCCGCGGCCCCGGCCACCCGCGGGTCGAGTTCGGTGACGTCGGTTCCGTCGGCGGCGTAGTCGCGGCCGTGCGGGGAGGGGAGAGAGGTGCGGGAGCCAGGGAAGGAGGTGCCGGTCAGACCCAGCGGAGCGATGATGCGGCGCTCGGCCTCGGTGGCGTAGGAGTGGCCGGTCACCTGCCGGACGACCATGCCGAGCAGGACGTAGTTGGTGTTCGAGTAGGAGAAGCGGCCGGGGTCGGCCGGGGGGTGGGTGAGGGCGATGCGTACGGCCTGACGAGGGGAGAGGGGGACCAGGCCCTTGGTGTCGGCGGTGAAGTCGTGCAGGCCGCTGGTGTGGGTGAGCAGCGCGCGCAGGGTGATCGTGCGGCCGTCGTTGCCGGCCCCGCGCACCAGGCCGGGCAGGTGCTGCTCCACGGTGTCGGACAGCTTCAGCCGGTGTTCTTCCGCCAGTTGCAGGACGAGCGTCGCGATGAACGTCTTCGTCATGCTCCCCGCACGGAAGTGGTCGTCGCGGGCGATGCCGGTACCGGCCTGGGCGTAGTGGCTGCCGGCTCCGTCTCGGACCAGCAGCGCCGCGGCCGGGGCGCCGCCCCGCGTGACCAGCAGCGCGAGGACCGCGTCCGGGGTCGGCGGCCGGGGCGCGGAGGAGTCGGCCGGGGCCAGGGCGAGCAGCGCCAGGGACACGGGCAGGACCAGCAGCGCTCGGAGCGACGGCATCGTGGGCTCCTCCCTCGTCACGGCCCATCATCCAGGGCGGCGAGACGCGGACTTGGTCCGGATCTGGTGGTGGGGAGGTGGCTTTGCGGTGGTTGTGACGGTCCTGTAAGGGGACTGAGGGAGGTCGATCGGCCGCCGAACCGGTGTGCGCGGGCCGTCGTCGGGCCAGGGGCACCCTGGGCGTCGGGCACTTGTCGGGTGAGGGACAATGGAGGCTCTGTCAGGGCGGGTTGTATGAGGGGACGCATGTCGGAGGCGGAGCGGGCGGGTACATCTCGTCAGGACACTCGTCAGGACTCTCGTCAGGACAAGAGCGAGCGTCTTCTCGCCGGGCGGTACCGGCTGCACGACGTGCTCGGCCGGGGCGGCATGGGCACGGTGTGGCGGGCCGAGGACGAGACCCTGGGCAGGACGGTCGCCGTCAAGGAGCTGCGGTTCCCGTCGAACATCGACGACGACGAGAAGCGCCGGCTGATCACACGCACGTTGCGTGAGGCCAAGGCGATCGCGCGGATCCGCAACAACAGCGCGGTGACGGTCTTCGACGTGGTCGAGGAGGACGACCGGCCGTGGATCGTGATGGAGCTCGTCGAGGGCAAGTCGCTGGCCGAGGTCATCCGGGAGGACGGCCTGCTGGAGCCCAAGCGGGCCGCCGAGGTCGGGCTGGCCATCCTGGACGTGCTGCGCTCGGCGCACCGCGAGGGCATCCTGCACCGCGACGTGAAGCCGTCGAACGTGCTGCTGGAGTCCGACACCGACCGGGTGGTGCTCACCGACTTCGGCATCGCCCAGGTCGAGGGCGACCCGTCCATCACCTCCACCGGCATGCTCGTCGGCGCGCCCTCGTACATCTCCCCGGAGCGGGCCCGCGGGCACAAGCCGGGTCCCGCGGCCGACCTGTGGTCGCTCGGCGGACTGCTGTACGCGGCGGTCGAGGGCGTGCCGCCCTACGACAAGGGCTCCGCGATCGCGACCCTGACCGCGGTGATGACGGAGCCGCTGGAGGAGCCGAAGAACGCGGGTCCGCTGAAGGACGTCATCTACGGGCTGCTCACCAAGGACCCGGCGCAGCGGCTCGACGACGCCCGGGCGCGGGCGATGCTCAACGCCGTCATCCACGCGCCCGAGCGCAGGGCCGAGCCGGAGCCGCCGGCGGACGCGACCAAGGTCGTGCCGATCCCGGTGCAGCCGGACCGGCCCGCGGGCAAGGGCGGTTCGGGTGGCTCCGGGAGCAAGCGGGGCGAGGAGGCCGGGGAGAAGCTGCGCGGGGCGCTGCGGTCCATGCGCAAGGCCGCCGTGGCGGCCGCGGCCGGATCGGCGGTCACGTCCCGGGGCAAGTCGGGCGGTGACACGGCGGCTTCGGGGGCCGGGGGAAGCGCCGGGGGTGCCACGTCGAGCAGGACCGCGGGCGACGGGACCGCCGGGGCGGGGGCGAAGGGGGCCGCCGTTCCGCCGCCGCCGGGGGCTCCTCCCGCGGCGCCTGGAGCGCCCGGGGTCCCGGGTACTCCCTCGGCCTCGCGCGGTGCTGCGGCACCGGCGGGCGGGAAGGCGGCTTCGGCTCCGGCGGGCGGGAAGGCGGCTTCGGCGCCGCCGTCCGTTCCGTCGCAGTCGTCGGCTTCTTCTGCCGGGTCTTCGTCCACCGCGCCTTCGTCCGACAGGCCTTCTTCTGCCGGGTCTTCGTCTGTCGGGTCTTCGTCTGCCGGGTCGGCCGCTTCCGGAGTTGCTTCGGCTGCCAGTGCCTCTCCGGGGGCTGCGGGCTCTTCCGCCTCCTCGGCGTCTTCCGTCTCCTCTGCGTCTTCGGGGGGAGCCTCCGGGGGTTCGAAGGGTGCGGGGCAGGGGGTGAGCGGGGCAGCCGGTGGCCGGAGTTCGGGGTGGCCGGTGATGACGCCGCCCGATCTGCCGCCGCGGCCCGTGCCGAGGGCGCCGATCACCGACGTGGTGCCCCGGCGGACGCTGGTGATCATCGCGGTGGTCGTCGCGCTCGCCGTGATCGGGACCGTGCTGGCCCTCACGCTTGGCGGGGGCGACGACAGTTCCGACAACGGGGCGAAGAAGAGCGGCGGGAAGGCCGTCGCGAGCGCGTCCGCCGGCCCTCGTACCAAGGAGGACACGGGAGCCGGAGGCAAGGCGGACGGCGGCTCGGCGACGTCCCCGTCGGCCTCGACCGGGGACGGCACGCCGGGCAACAGCCCGAGCGCGTCCGGCGGCAGCGGGGCGCAGGCGGGCGGTTCCTCCGGGGGCGACGGCGCGGTGGCATCGACGTACACGGGGAGCCAGGGGTACTCGATCGGTCTGCCCAAGGGCTGGAAGTACCAGTCGACGAGTGCCGCGGGAGACCGGTTCACCGGGCCGGACGGGCAGAAGCTGCTCGTCGCCTGGACGTCCACGCCGAAGAGCGACCCGGTGGCGGACTGGAAGAACCAGGAGCGCTACATGGTGCGCTCGCAGTACCAGAAGATCCGCATAGAGCAGGTGAGCTACCGCGGCTGGAACGCGGCCGACTGGGAGTTCACCTATGTGGACGGCGGGACGCAGTACCGGACGATCGACCGGGGGTTCGTCGTGAACAGCCATCTCGGGTACGCCCTGATGTACACGGCGAAAGCCGCGAACTGGGACAGTGACCTCCGTAAGGACACCTGGAACACGCTCGCGAAGACGTTCGAACCGAAGTCGTAAAGCGACTGGTCCGAGTTTGAAGCGCCAGATCTGGCATCCCCTCTCTGTGGGTTGCCTCCGGCACGTATCGTGAAGGCTTGCGGACCGTACGCATCCAGGAATGCGTTCGGAACAGGGCACAGGGCGAGCGGAATTGACCGACCGGGCGGCCGAGGGAGGCAGCGTGGACGACTATGCGGGTCGGGTGCTCGCCGACCGCTACCGCCTGCCGTTGCCGCCGTCCGACGAGTACGAACTCACCGAGACCCGGGCCTTCGACACCTACAGCGGGCAGGAAGTCCTGGTTCGCCAGGTGCCGTTGCCGGAGGTCGTCGAGGCGGAGGTGCTCGACGCGGAGGGGCTGCCGGACGGGTTCACGGCGCGTGACCCCTGGGACCGGGGGAGTCGGCGCCCGCAGGCGCGCGGGGGTGTCCGCAGGCCCACGGATCCCGCGGTGCGGCGGGCGGTCGAGGCGGCTCAGGCGGCGGCGCGCATCCCCGATCATCCGCGGCTCGACCAGGTCTTCGACGTGTTCGCCGAGGGTGGGTCGCTGTGGATCGTCAGCGAGTTGGTGGCCGCGCGGCCGCTGGCGGCGCTGCTCGCCGAGAAGCCGCTGGCTCCGTACCGGGCGGCCGAGGTGGCCTCCGACGTCCTGATGGCGCTGCGGGTGCTGCACGCGCACGGCTGGGTGCACCGGAACATCACCGCCCGCACGGTCCTCGTCTGCGACGACGGCCGCGTGATGCTGACCGGCCTCGCGGTCGGCGCGGCGGAGGAAGCCCTGTGCGGCTACGACCCGGTACCGGCCCCGGACGACGACGGCCCGTCGGGCCCGTCGGGCAGCGCACCGGCTGACGGCCGGAAAGACGCCGGAGGGTACGGCGGGGTTGGGACTTCCGGCGGCACGGGGACCTTCGGGGTGCTCGGCGGACAGGCCGGTCCTGGGGGACGCGGCGGACAGGCCGGTCCCGGGGGGCGCGGCGGACAGGGTGCGCGGACTTCCCCGGGCGGGCTCGGTGACGTCGATCCCGTGGCCGCCCGGAGTGCCGCGATCAGGGCGCGCACGGCCGGCGGGCTGCCGAGTGCCGAGGCGGACGCCGGCCAAGGGAGCGGTGGGTCGGGGGCCGTGGTGCCCAAGGCTCTGGAGACCGGCGGGGACATCAGGGCCGCGCGGGCCGGGGCGATCGCCGCCTACCGCGCGGGCGCCCGCGCCGCCGCCCGAGTCCAGGAGGCGCAGAACGGCCGCACGGCCCTGCCCGGAGCCCGCCCGGCCCCCGACTCGGACCCCGCGACGCAGACCAACGGCACGGCGCAGCCGTACCCCTCGGGTGAGGGTGTCGAGCATGCGCCGCAGGTGCCGCCGGGGCAGATAGCCGACCCGTACGGGGTGGGCGGAGCACCCTGGCATGGTGCCTCCCGTCGTCCCGGATCCGGGGGAACACCGGCGCCCGGGCGGCCGGGCAGCAGCTCCCTGGGGCCGGACGGTCCGGCCGCGTTGCCCTCCGGGGGTGACAACGGCCGCGGTACGTATGGGGAAAACGGCACCCACGGCGGGGGTCCTGGCACCGGGAACCCCTTCGGCGCGACCGGCACCTCGGCACATGACCTGGGCACGGCCCCCGCGACCGGCCTCCCGGCGCCGGAGTTCGGCGAGCCCCGCCCCTCGGCCCCCCGCCCCTCGGCCCCCGGCCCCTCGGCCCCCGGCCTCCAGCCGTCGGACCACGACACCCCCCGCCCCTCCGCCCCCGGACTCCCCCCGGCGGACACCGGCGCCCCCCAACCCCCTGCCCACTGGGACGACTTGCTCGCCAAGACGCCCGTGCCGTCCCGGGGGCCCGCCACCGCTCTCGAAGCCGAGCGGGCGCGGCAGGCTCGGATGGCTGTCGTGGGGCCCGTCACCGAGCGGTGGGCGCCGGAGCAGGCCGGGCCCGTGCACGAGAACTGGCAACTCGCGGCGCCCATCGGGCCGGCGACCGACCTGTGGGCGCTGGGAGCGCTGCTCTTCAGGGCCGTACAGGGCCACGCGCCCTACCCCGAGGAGTCGACGGCCGAGCTGGTGCAGATGGTCTGTGCCGAGCCGCCCGCCTTCGCCGAGGAGTGCGGGCCGCTCAGGCCGGTCGTGGAGTCGTTGCTGCGACAGGACCCCACCGAGCGGCCGGAGTTCGAGGAACTCCGGGGCTGGCTGCGTTCGCTGGTGCGGTCGGCGCCCGAGCCGGACGCCGGTACGCATGTCGTGCCCGCGCCGCCCGCCGACCCGAACCGGCTGCCCATCATCCGGCGGCGCGGCGAACTGGTGCGCAGGCGGCGCGCGGGGCTGCCCGCGACCTCCCCGCACGGCCGGCACAAGCGGGCCAGGGAGCAGGCGCATTCCCCCCGACGGCTCGGCAGGACACTGCTGCTGTTGATACTGCTGTTGCTCGCGGGCGCGGTCGCGTACGCCATGCTGTTCATGCCCAAGGCCGGCGACGACGGCGCCGCCGGCGGGCAGCGGACCGGGGCGGCCGGGGACGTCAGCCCCGCGCCACAGCCCTCCGGCAGCAGCACCGGCGTCAAGTCGCCGCCCCCGCAGGCCTCTCCCACGCCCGAGAAGAGTCCCTCGACCTCCGCCGGGGCCACCGGAACCCAGACCACCGACCCCGACGTCGCCGCCGGGTTCACCCTGCGCAAGGACCCCGAGGGGTTCCAGGTCGCCGTGGCCAAGGGATGGAGCCGGGCGGACAAGAACGCCTGGAACCAGGTCGTCTACTCCAAGGGCGACTTCCAGCTGATCGTCGTCCCGGGGCGGGACGGCGCGGCGACGTACGGCAGCGATCCGATGGCGTACCAGCGCGACGAGGAACACGAGCTGCAGCCGTACCGCAGCTCCAGTTGGGCCACCGCGACCGGGCTGAGGACCATCACCGTGGGCACGCGGGTCATGGCCGAGGGGCAGTTCACCTGGACCGACGGCAGCGGACACGATCTGTACGTCCGCAATCTCGCGATCCTGATCGACGGGCGGTACCACGTCGTGCAGGTGCGCGGCCCGGAGTCCCAGCGCGACGAGGTGACCAGGCTGTACGAGCAGGCGTACTCCACCTACGCGTACACCAAGTGAGTCACCCTCCGTGATCCACGGCGCGGTAACGTGCCGGACGCCCTGAGGTTCACTTCTCGCGGCCGAAGCGACAACCGTCACAGTGGTGTCACCTTGGCACTCCCGTGGTTCCCTGCGAGCGGGCCGGTCCTTAGTCTGACCCTGTCAAGACCATTGCGGGGCAACGTGAATCAGATGCAGGGCCAGCTTGTCGCGGGCCGCTACCGGCTCGCCGACTCCATCGGCAGCGGCGGCATGGGCCGCGTGTGGCGGGCGCACGACGAGGTGCTGCACCGGGCCGTCGCCATCAAGGAGCTGACCGCCGCGCTCTACGTCTCCGAAGGCGACCGGGAACGGTTGCTGGCGCGTACGCGCGCGGAGGCGCGTGCCGCGGCGCGGATCAACCATTCCGCGGTCGTCACCGTGCACGACGTGCTGGAGCACGACGGGCGGCCGTGGATCGTCATGGAGCTCGTCGAGGGCTACTCCCTGGCCGACGCGGTCAAGGAGCGCGGACGCGTCGAGCCCGCCGAGGCCGCGCGGATCGGACTGTGGGTGCTGCGGGCGCTGCGCGCCGCGCACTCCGCCGGGGTGCTGCACCGTGACGTCAAACCCGGCAACGTGCTGATCGGGCACGACGGCCGGGTGCTGCTCACCGACTTCGGCATCGCCCAGATCGAGGGCGACTCGACCATCACCCGCACCGGTGAGGTCGTCGGCTCGGTCGACTACCTCGCCCCCGAGCGGGTCCGCGGCCACGATCCGGGCCCCGCCTCCGACCTGTGGGCGCTGGGCGCCACGCTCTACACGGCGGTCGAGGGCCGCTCACCGTTCCGCCGCACCTCGCCGCTGTCCACGATGCAGGCGGTCGTCGAGGAGGAGGCCACCCAGCCCCAGTACGCCGGCCCGCTCGGGCCGGTCATGGCGGCCCTGCTGCACAAGGACCCGGCCGCCCGGCCCGGCGCGGCCGAGGCGGAGCAGATGCTCGCCGAGGCGGCGGAGGGGCGGCGGCCCAGTACGGCGCAGGCTTATGTGCCGACCCAACATGTGGGCAACCGCTACGAGACGCAGCCCGGTACTGGTTCGCAGACCCACACCGGCGGTGCGACACCGCCCACGGACTCCGGGACGCCGTATCCGCCGATGACGGGGGTCACGACGATCGGGCCGACCGGCATGGGCCCGACCGGCATGGGCCCGAACGGCATGGGGCCAAACGGTATGGGCCCGACCGCTCCCGCCGCCCGGCCCAAGCGGCGGCTGCGCGCCGTCGTCCTCGTCATCGCCCTCGCCGCGATCCTCGCCAACGGCGTGGCCTTCGGCCTGGCGAAGTGGGACGAGTGGCAGAGCTCGGACAACAGTGGTTCGTCCTCCTCGCAGGACCCGTCGCCCACGAGTTCGCCGACCGAGGGCACGGGCGGGACCGATTCCGCCAACTGGAAGACGTACAACGATCCCTGGGGCTTCACCGTCTCCCTGCCCGAAGGCTGGAAGCGGCAGGTCGTCGGGGTTTCCGGTGCGCTGCGGCAGGTCGACTACACGCCCGACGGCGGCAAGCACTTCGTCCGCATCGCCATCGACACCTCGCCGGACTTCAACAGCGCCTACGAGCACCAGAAGGATCTGGAGCAGCAGCTCCAGCGGCTCGTCGACTACCACCGCGTCCAGTTGCAGCAGAACGTCTACCGCGACCGCGACGGCTCGGAGTGGGAGTACACCTGGATCGCGCAGGCCAAGGACACCAAGTTCCCGGGGCCGCGGCGCGCGATCGAGGAGACGTACATGTCGCGCGAGGGCACCGAGTACGCGATCTACATGTCCTCGCCGGCCGCCGACTGGGCGACGACGGGCAAGCAGTTCAAGGCGGTGCTGCGGGGCTGGCAGGAGAAGACCTCCCAGTAGGGGGTGCGCGGGAGTTGGCCGGTCGGTGTCCCGGAGCCGGTTCCTCCGGTGGGGCATGATGGGGCGCATGGGGACCCAGGGGGAAGGCGTCCGTGTCGTCGCGGGCCGGTATCGGCTCGAGACGCGGCTCGGGCGCGGCGGCATGGGCGTGGTGTGGCGGGCGACCGACGAACTGCTCGGCCGGCAGGTGGCGGTCAAGGAACTCCCCTTCGACGACACGCTCTCCGACGAGGAGGCCCGGCAACGGCGCGACCGCACCCTGCGCGAGGCGCGGGCGGTGGCCCAGCTGCGGCACCCGCACATCATCGTCGTGCACGACGTGGTCGAGGACGACGAACGCCCTTACATCGTCATGGAGTTGATCGGCGGCGGCTCGCTCGCCGACCGGATCTCCGCGCGCGGCCCGGTCGACGCCGACGAGGCGGCGCGGATCGGCATCGGCCTGCTGAGCGCGCTGCGCACCGCGCACGCCGCCGGTGTGCTGCACCGGGACATCAAACCCGCCAACGTCCTGCTGGAGTCCGGCTCCGACCGGGTCGTGCTCACCGACTTCGGCATCGCGCAGGTCGCCGGCGCCACCACTCTCACCGAGACCGGTTCCTTCGTCGGCTCGCCCGAGTACACGGCGCCGGAGCGGATGTCCGGGGCGCGGACCGGCCCCGAGTCCGACCTGTGGTCGCTGGGCGCGCTGCTGTGCACGGTGCTCAGCGGTGAATCCCCGTTCCGGCGGGACTCGTTGGGCGGCATCCTGCACGCCGTCGTCTTCGACGAGATCCGCCCGCCCGCACAGGCCGAGCCGCTGCTGCCCGTCGTACGGGGCCTGTTGGAGCGCGACCCGGAGCGCAGGCTCGGCGCCGCGCAGGCCGAACACATGCTGCGCGCCTTCCGCGACCTCGGCCGCACCCCGCAGCCCTCCCTCTACACGCCGACCCAGCGGGACGTGCCCCGCCCGCCGCCACCCGCTCCCGCGCCCCCGTCACCGCCCACGGTGGAGACGCGGCGGTCCACCCGGGGCGTGCTGGTGGCCGCGCTGCTGGTCGCCGCGATGGCGGGGGCGGGGGTGTCGGCGGCCGCGCTGCTGATGAACCGGGACGACGAAACAGGCCGTACGTCCGCCGGTTCGGGGCCGCGGACGTCGGTGAGCGCCTCGCCCTCGCCCAGTGCGCCAAAATCCAGCCACAGCCCCAGTGCCAGCCCCAGTCCCCCCTCCGGTTCCAGTCCCGCGGCTCATTCCAGCCAAAGCTCCGCCGCGACCCGCCCCTCCGCCCCCTCCGGCTACCGCGTCGCCGACGACCCGGACGGCTTCTCGCTCGCCGTGCCGGAGGGCTTCACGCGGTCGCCGCAGGGGGAGCGGGTCTTCTACCTGTCGCCGGGGGAGACCTTCCGCCTCGGCATCAAGGTCGCCGACCCGGACGCGGGCGGCCCGCTCGCGGTGATGAAGCGCTCGGCGGCCAAGGGGCCCGACACCAACCCCGGCTACCACGACGGACAGGTCACGTCGACCGAGCACGACGGACACCCCGCCGCCCTCTGGCAGTTCACCTGGAACGGCTTCAGCACGGCGGAGGGCCCCCGGCACACCTACGACCTGTGCTGGGACGAGGGCGGGCGGATGTACGACGTCTGGGTGTCGGCGCCGGTCGGCAAGGTGCGGGAGGCCAAGGAGTACTTCGACGTGGCGGTCGACACGTTCGTGGCGCGGCCCGGGGGTTGACCCGCCGGTCCCAGGGCCCTTCCGACCGGGCGGCCCGGACCCGCGTCGACAAGTCGCCGCCGCGCACGGTACTCATGGGACATGAGTGCAGGCGGCGAACAGACGCGCGTGGGCCGGGTACTTGGCGGTCGCTACCGACTGACCCGGCGCATCGGCTCCGGCGGCATGGGCACCGTGTGGGAGGCGCACGACGAACTCGTGGACCGGGACGTCGCCGTGAAGCAGCCGCGGCTGCCGGGCGACCCGGAGGACGAGCAGCACCAGCGGGCCGCCCACCGCCTCTACCGCGAGGCCCACGCAGCCGCCCGCGTCGACCATCCGGCCGCCGTCTCCATCCACGACGTCGTGGTCGACGAGGAGGGACTGCCCTGGATCGTCATGGAGCTGGTGCGCGGCGAGTCCCTGCACGAGGTGCTCCGGCGCGGCCCGGTCGACGCCGTCGAGGCCGCACGGATCGGTCTCGCCGTCCTCGGCGCGCTGCGCGCCGCGCACTCCGTCGGGATCGTCCACCGGGACGTGAAGCCCGCGAACGTCCTGCTCGGTCCCCAGAGCCGGGTGGTCCTCACCGACTTCGGCATCGCCCATGTCCAGGGCGAGGAATCCCTCACCGTCAGCGGGGAGTTCGTCGGCTCACTGGAGTTCGTCGCGCCGGAACGGATGTCGGGGCGCGGCGCCGGGCCGTCCTCCGACCTGTGGTCCCTGGGCGTGCTGCTGTACGCGGCCGTCGAGGGCGCGTCCCCCTTCAGGCGTACGACGGTGGAGTCGACGCTGGCCGCGGTCATCACCGCCGATCCGGCCGAGCCGCGCCAGGCCGGGCCGCTGGGCCCGTTGATCGCCCGGCTCCTGGTGAAGGACCCCGAGCAGAGGCCGGGCCCGGAGGAGACCGGGGCGGTGCTGGAGGCGGTGGCGGAGGGGTGGCCGGTGCCGCGGGTCGAGGGCTGGGTGACGGAGGCTCAGGACGCTGGCGAATTGCGGGAGTTCGCGGACGACGTGGGGACCGTACGGCTGGGGGCGAAGCCGCCGGAACCGGGGCCGGAACCGGGGCCGGGCGCGCGGCTGGACCCGGGGCCGCACGCGGGTGCCGAGCCGTCTGCCGAGCCGTCTGCCGGGCCGCCCGGGACGGTGAGCGCGTCCGGCGGCGCGGAAGAGCCGGACACCGCGAGCGTCCCGCGCGTCTCGAAGCGTGTCCTCCGCGTCCGTCCCGTCCCGCTCGCCGCGGTCGCCGCGCTCCTCGTCGGCGGGACCTGGTTCGGCACGTCGTACTTCGCCGGATCCAGCGAGGGCGCGGGCGTCTCCGAGCAGACCGCCACCCTCACCGAGGCACCGGCCCGCGCCACCCCCGATACGGCGGCCTGGACCGCGCACCGGGACACGGGGACGGACGCCGTGCTCTATCTGCCCAGGCGGTACCGGAAGCTCTACTGGACGGACAAGGCCGGTGACGACCCACGGTGGAGCATCTACAACGACGGTGCCGATGAGGTCATCTCGGTCCACTTCACCGAATGGACCAAGGCTCCCGCCGCCCCGATGGCCGAGGCGAGGAAGACCGCGACCGGCATGGAGGGGCACCAGCGCACCGCGGGCCAGTACACCGCCACCACCTTCCACGGCGACCAGGCCGCCCTCTCCGACGTCACCTACGATCCGGACGGCACACCGGTCCGGGTGCTCCAGCTCGTCGTGCGCACCTCCGACGACCGGATGTACCAGCTCCAGGTGCAGATGCCCAAGGGCACCCCGGACGAGAAGCAGGGCACCGCCGTCTTCAAGGGCGCGCGGGAGCGCCTGCGGATCGGAAAGGGCTGAACCGGAAAGGGCTGAACCGGAAAGGGCTGAACCGGAAAGGGCTGAACCGGAAAAGGCTGAACCGGAGAAGGTTGAACCGGAAATGGCCGGATCCATCGCCCGTCGTCTCCCCCCAACGCCCTGATCAGCGCAAACCTTGCCAGTGACCACTGGCGGCGTGTGTGTACTCGGTGAAGCCGCGTTACCGACGGGTACCCAAAATTTCGGTACCGGAATACCCTGCGGCTCATGACGGACGCGCAAGCCCCGGCCAAGGCCGGCACGAACCCCCTCGCCCCCGCGCCCGAGGGCGCCCGTACCGCCTCCGACGTGGTCACCCCGGAGCTGGTCGCCCAGCTCACCAAGGGCGTGGTCGGCTCCGGACGCACCGCCAACCACACGCCGTTCACCGGCGAGAAGCTGGCCGACCTGCCGGAGTCCACACCCGAGGACGTGGAGAAGGCCTTCCAGGCGGCCCGCAGGGCCCAGGCCGTGTGGGCGCAGACGCCGGTACGCCGGCGCGCGGCCGTCCTGCTGCGCTTCCACGACCTGGTCCTGGAGCGTCAGGCCGAGGTCCTGGACCTGATCCAGCTGGAGACCGGCAAGGCCCGGCTGCACGCCCACGAGGAGGTGCAGGCCGTCGCCGTCGCCGCCCGCCACTACGGCCGCAAGGCACCCGCGTATCTGAAGCCGAAGCGGCACACGGGCGCCGTACCGACCCTCACCAAGGTCACCGAGCTGCGCCACCCGCGCGGGGTCGTCGGCCAGATCGCCCCCTGGAACTATCCGCTGGAGCTGTCGGTCGGCGACGCGCTCCCCGCCTTCGTCGCGGGCAACGCCGTCGTCATGAAGCCGGACACCGAGACCTGCCTGACCGCCCTGTGGGCCCGCGACCTGCTCATCGAGGCGGGGCTGCCCGCCGACGTCTTCCAGGTCGTGCTCGGCGAGGGCCCGGTCGTCGGCCCCGAGGTCGTCCGGCACGCCGACTACGTCTCCTTCACCGGCTCCACCCGCACCGGCCGCGAGGTCGCCCAGGGCGCCGCCGCCCGGCTGGTCGGCGTCTCCCTCGAACTCGGCGGCAAGAACGCCATGCTGGTCCTGGAGGACGCCGACATCGAGAAGGCGGCCGCGGGCGCGGTCCGCGCCTGCTTCTCCTCCGCCGGCCAACTGTGCATCTCCATCGAGCGGTTGTACGTCCACGAGTCGATCGCCGACGCCTTCCTGGAGCGCTTCGCCACCCGCACGAAGGCCATGCGGCTCGGTACCTCCCTCGCCTACGGCGCCGACATGGGCTCGCTGGTGGGGGAGCGGCAGCTGGAGACCGTCACCCGGCATGTCGAGGAGGCCGTGGCGAAGGGCGCGAAGGTCGTCGCCGGCGGGGTGGCCCGCCCGGACGTCGGCCCGTACTTCTTCGAGCCGACGATCCTCGACGGTGTGACCGAGCCGATGGCGGTGTGCACGGAGGAGACCTTCGGCCCGGTCGTCTCCATCTACCGTTTCTCGACCGACGACGAGGCCGTCGAGCACGCCAACTCCACGCCGTACGGCCTCAATTCCTCGGTCTGGACGAAGAACGGCGCCCGTGGCCGCCAGGTCGCCGCCCGCCTGCGAACCGGCACCGTGAACGTCAACGAGGGCTACGCGCCGGCCTACGGCAGCGTCCAGTCCCCCATGGGCGGCATGAAGGACTCCGGGCTCGGCCGGCGCCACGGCTCCGAGGGCATCCTCAAGTACACCGAGGCCCAGACGGTCGCCCAGCAGCGGCTGCTGCCGATGGCTCCGTCGCTGGGGATGGACGACGAGCAGTACGCGCAGTTCATGAGCCGGAGCCTGCGGCTGATGAAGGCGTTCCGGTTCCGCTAGACCCCCCCTCCCTCCCTCCGCACTGCTTGCGCAAAGGCACAAAGGCTCGAAGGCTCGAAGGAGAGAACGCACGTGCCCCAGGACACCCACGACTACGACGTCGTCGTCGTCGGCTCCGGCTTCGGCGGCAGCGTCACCGCCCTGCGCCTCACCGAGAAGGGCTACCGCGTAGGTGTCCTGGAAGCCGGCCGCCGCTTCACCCGCCAGACCCTGCCCAGGAACTCCTGGGACCTGAAGAACTACCTCTGGGCGCCGAAGCTCGGCATGTACGGCATCCAGCGCATTCACCTGCTCGGCAACGTCATGGTGCTGGCCGGCGCGGGTGTCGGCGGCGGCTCCCTGAACTACGCCAACACCCTCTACGTCCCGCCGAAGCCCTTCTTCGAGGACCCGCAGTGGCGGGACATCACCGACTGGCAGGAGGAGCTGAAGCCGTACTACGACCAGGCCCGGCGCATGCTCGGCGTACGGCTCAACCCGACGATGACCCCCTCCGACGTCCATCTGAAGGCGGCGGCGGAGCGGATGGGCGTCGGCGACACCTTCCACCTGGCGCCGGTCGGCGTGTTCTTCGGCGACGGCGAGGACGCCGAGGGCACGGTGAAGGCCGCCCCCGGCCAGCAGGTCGACGACCCCTACTTCGGCGGCGCGGGCCCGGCCCGCACCGCCTGCACCGAGTGCGGCGAGTGCATGACCGGTTGCCGGCACGGCGCGAAGAACACCCTCAACGAGAACTACCTCCACCTCGCCGAGAAGGCGGGCGCGGTCGTGCACCCGATGACGACGGTCGTGTCGGTCTCGGACGACTCACAGGGCGGGTACGCGGTCGCCACCCTGCCGACCGACGACCGCGGCGCGGAGGGCCGTACCTTCCGGGCCCGCCAGGTCGTCATCGCCGCCGGCACCTACGGCACCCAGACCCTGCTGCACCGTATGAAGGCCGGCGGGCAACTGCCGTACATCTCGGACAGGCTGGGGGAGCTGACCCGGACCAACTCCGAGGCCCTCGTCGGCGCGCAGACCGACAACCGGCGCTACCGCAAGGCCACCGGAGCGCCGCGGGTCGACTTCACCCGTGGCGTGGCCATCACCTCGTCCGTCCACCCGGACGAGAACACCCACATCGAGCCGGTCCGCTACGGCAAGGGCTCCAACTCGATGGGCGGCCTGTCGATCCTCCAAGTGCCGTACGCGGAGGGCTCGTCGAGGGTGCTGGCCTGGCTCAGGAGCGCCGCCCGCCACCCGCTGCTGGTCCTGCGCTCCCTCTCCAACCGCCGCTGGTCGGAGCGGACCATCATCGGCCTGGTGATGCAGTCGCTGGACAACTCCCTGACGACGTACCTGAAGCCGGACGGCGTCGGCAAAGGACTGCTCACCGCCCGGCAGGGCCACGGCGCTCCCAACCCCAAGCAGATCAAGGCTGCTTCCGAGGCCGCGTCCGCGATCGCCGCCGACATCAACGGCTTCGCCGGCTCCAACGTCGGCGAGCTCATGGGCACCCCCCTCACCGCCCACTTCCTCGGCGGCTGCCCCATCGGCTCCTCCCGCGAGACCGGCGTCATCGACCCCTACCACCGCCTGTACGGCCACCCCGGCATCTCGGTCGTGGACGGCGCCGCGGTCTCCGCCAACCTGGGCGTGAACCCGTCCCTCACCATCACCGCGCAGGCCGAGCGGGCGATGTCCTACTGGCCCAACAAGGGCGAGGCGGACCCGCGTCCGGCGCAGGGAGCGGCGTACGAGCGCCTCAAGCCGGTCGAGCCGAAGAGCCCGGCGGTCCCGGCGGAGGCGTTCGGCGCGCTGAGGCTGCCGTTCCTGGGGATGCCGGCGGTGCCGCCGAAGCCGTAGAGCCGCACCGGGACGAAGAAAGGACCCGCGCCCCCCTCCGAGCGCGGGTCCTTCACTTCTTCTTGCGATGAGTCCGGTTCAGCGTCTTCCGGTGGGTTCCGGTTACGCGTCCGAGCCGGCCCTGCGGCGCCGGACGACGACGATCGAGCCGGCGCCGAGGACGACCGCGACACCGCCGACCAGGCCGATCACGGGCAGCGCGGAGCTGGAGCCGGTCTCGGCGAGGCTGCCGGTGGCGGACACGTCACTGACGTCCTTCAGCGGCTTGCGGCCACCCGTCTGCGGCTTGGCGTCGCCGGGCTTACCGGCGTCGGAGCCGGCGGCCAGGATGTCGAAGAAGTAGACCCAGCCGTTCGGGTCGTCGGCGACCCAGCAGCCCTGGTCGTCCGCGTACTCGGCGAGACCGCCGGTCAGACCGAGGGAGTCCGGCACCTTGCCGGAGACGCTGAGGCGCAGCTGGTACGAGACCGACTTGCCCGCGTCCAGCGAGAACGCGGTGAACGTGCCGCCCTCGCCCGCGGCGTCCGCGATCGTCTTCCAGGTGCCGGAGGACTTGTCGAGGACCTGGACCTTGATCTGGCCCGAGTAGTCCTTCGCGTCCTCCCAGCCGACGGCGGCGACGCCGATCAGCGGCTTGATGTCCTTGATCTGGGTGTCGCCGTGGTTGGTGACGTTGAAGGAGAACGGCACCCAGCCGCTTCCGGCGACGATCGTGTCGGGCAGACCGGACAGACCGCTCTTCAGGTCGGCGCTGAGCTCGGCGGTGCTGTCGCCGTTCTCGTCGACGCAGAGCTCGGCACCGCCCGGGGTGCTCTCGCTGGGGCTCGGCGACGGGGAGGCGGAGCTGCTCTGCGACGCGGCCGGGGAGCTCGCGGGAGCCGCGGGAGTGCTCTCCGGGGCGGCGGGGGTGCTCTCCGGCGCCGCCGGGGTGCTCTCGGGGGCGGCCGGTGTGCTCTCAGGCGCCGCAGGGGTGCTCTCCGGGGCGGCGGGGGTACTCTCCGGCGCCGTCGGGCTGCTGGACGACGTGTCCGGGGTTTCGTCCGCGAACGCGACCGGGGCGGACAGCAGGGCAAGGGGAGCCAGGACGGCCGTCGCGGCCGCCACGCCCATGGCACGGCGAAGCTTCATCAAGACCTCAAGGGAGTCCAGTGTGGAGGGCTCCGCGTGTGGGGCGCGGGTTGTGGCCCTTGGTTCGTCAGGTTGGATCCGTGACCGGGGTGAATGGTTGTGTTCGCTCTCACAGATTTTTTATGTGCCCTGCGTCACGTACGCTCTCCTGCTCGACACACCGTCACGCGTCCCATGCTCTTGTCACGCATCCATGTCACGCATCCCATGTCACGCATCCCATGTCACGCTTCACAGAAAGGCGTTCGCGCCGTGGCCGACAGACCGTCCGACGAACCGAGTTCCGGATCGGGTTCCGGTGGGGAATCCTCCATACCCGACGACGTCTGGGAGAAGTTCCTCCAGGACAGCGAACGCGACATCAGGTCCGCCCCCAAGGAGCCGTCCGCGCGGGCCCGTATGGTCACCGAACGGCTGCGCGAGCAGGACGCGCGGGGGACGTCGCCCGAGGGCTGGCGCACCGGGCCGGCCTGGCAGGAGATGAACGGGCGCGGACGCAGGCGCCGCCGGGTGGGCGCCGTGGTCGCCGTGCTGCTCGCCGGCGCCGTGGCCGTCGTCGCGATGAAGCCGTCGCTGCTGCCCGGCGACCCCTTCGGCTCCGGCACCTCGGACGCGGCCGGCTCCCCGCTGCCCGAGGAGACCGCGCAGCCCACCGCGCCGCCCTCCTCCGCGGACCCCCAAGCGCCCACCCTGGCCCGCCCGTTCGCGGGATCCCCGGCACAGCGGTGGGCCGACGGCGAGGCCGGCATCGTGCTGCCGAAGGCCACCACGCTGGGCTCGATCCCCAAGGACCGGGTCGAACTGGCCCTCCAGCTGACCAGGAAGCTGCTGGTCGACGCCAACCTCAACCCGAAGGTGCTGGCCGGCGCCCGCCCCGAGGCGGCCCTTTCGGTGCTCGACCCCAAGCAGCCGAAGCTGCTGGACGACCTCGACACGGCCCTGCGCACGCCCAGCAAGGACCACGACCCGCTGACCCTCTTCAGCCGGTTCGACCCGAAGGAGGTGAAGCCCGCCGGGAAGGTCGTCAAGGTCCGCGGCCGGATCACCTTCGAGAAGGGCGACTTCGCCGGGGTCGCGGTGCACGCCGACTACACCTTCGTCTACCCGGTCGTCCCCGCCGACGGCTCCGACGAGGTCACCCGCACCATCGTGCGCCGCGTCATCGACGCCGAACTCCCCGACCCCGCGCACTACCGGGTCACCCCCGGCCGGCTGAACCTGGTGCGCTACGACGAGGACGGCGGCAACACGGCCTGCGACGTCCACGACGGCTACCTGCACCCGCAGTTCCCGTCCCGGACCCCCACCGACGGCGCCACCCCGACCGGCCCCTCGGTCGACCCCTACGACCGCAGCCGCCCCATCGGCCAGTCCGACTCCTGCGGAACGGTGAGCCGCACCTAGTGCCCCGGGACGCGCGGCAGGGTAGGCGCACGGCGTACCCGGAATACGAAGGGCCCCGCGGGACTTGAGGCCGCGGGGCCCTTCTCCGTCAGCACCGACGTCAGGGCAGCGCCGGTGCCCGGGGAGCGGCGCCGGGGGGTTGCGCCGCTTGTCCTGAGTGCGCCCTGGTGGTCCCGTGTGCTCCGGGTCGCCGACCGGGCGCACACGGGGCGCGCGGATGGTCTGGACCTCTGGCACTCCGCGAGGACACCGCAATGCGGTTGTCTGCGGTGGGACTTGGGGGGCTTTCTAGGCATCGTGCTGGATGGACGCGCCCTCCGCAACCGTTTGACCCAGGGTTGTGCATTTTTGCAGTTTCCGCCGGTCGGCCCCGGGCGTCCCCGGAGCCGACCGTTTACTTGGGTGACCGGGCTGCTGTCCCCTGCCGTCCGGTCACGACCCTGGAACGAGGTCCCACGACACACGGCACGACCCGTGCGTCTCATCGCTCCAGCAAGCCACGCGTGGTTCTTTCGGGCCCGCCCCTGGCTGGCGCGGACACCCCACCAACGAAGCGGTCCGCGGGGCGGTCACGCGCCGTACGGGTGAGAAGGGCCCGAACTCAGATGCGACCGCGGCACAGTTCGAGCAGCGTCATCGCGAGCGGCGTACCCGGCTTGCCCAGCGCCTCGCGGTAGCGGCCGAGGATCTCCATCTCGCGGGACAGGTGCACCCGCCTGCCGCCGGAGGCGATACGGGTCTGCTGCACGACGGCGGAGACGGCCATCCGTTCCTGGATGAGACCGATGATCCGGTCGTCGAGCGCGTCGATGCGCTCCCGGGCGTCCGCGATGGTCGCTTCCGGTGTGGTGGTCATGTCGGGCTCCTCGGTGAAGGGGGTGCCCCGAGGCGACAGGATCCGGAAAACACCAGGCGCCCCGGACCTTGTCGGCCCGGGGCGCCTGGGGAAGTCGCTTGTCAGTGGCTCAAGCAGCACGACCATGGCAGCCGGTGGGCCGGTTGCCATAGGTAAAGAGGAAGGTCGGGTGCGTGAGCATGCGGCCCAGTATGCCGGGGCGGTGGGTGGTGTCCAAGCCGGTTCGGATGCTGAGACGAGGATTGCCCAGGGAGTGGTCCCGCGGGGCCCGGTAGACTCGGCCCCACACACACCCTCGCTCACCGCCGGAAGGCAACCCGTGTCATCAGCGAACCCAGCCGCCGCTCCCGACACCGTCCTGGTCGTCGACTTCGGCGCGCAGTACGCCCAGCTCATCGCCCGTCGCGTCCGCGAGGCCCGGGTCTACAGCGAGATCGTGCCGAGCACCATGCCGGTGGCGGAGATGCTCGCCAAGAACCCGGCGGCGATCATCCTCTCCGGCGGCCCCTCGTCCGTGTACGAGGAGGGCGCCCCCCGCCTGGACCGCGAGCTCTTCGAGGCCGGCGTCCCCGTCTTCGGCATGTGCTACGGCTTCCAGCTGATGGCCCAGGCCCTCGGCGGCACCGTCGACAACACCGGCGCCCGCGAGTACGGCCGCACCGACCTGCACGTGTCCAAGGCGTCCTCCACCCTCTTCGAGGGCACCCCCGCCGAGCAGCACGTGTGGATGTCCCACGGCGACGCCTGCTCCGCCGCCCCCGAGGGCTTCGCCGTCACGGCCTCCACGGACGTCGTCCCGGTCGCCGCCTTCGAGGACGACGACAAGAAGCTCTACGGCGTCCAGTACCACCCCGAGGTCATGCACTCCACGCACGGCCAGCAGGTCCTGGAGCACTTCCTGTACCGGGGCGCGGGCCTGAGCCCCGACTGGACCACCGGCAACGTCATCGAGGAGCAGGTCGCGGCCATCCGCGAGCAGGTCGGCGACAAGCGTGCCATCTGCGCTCTGTCCGGCGGCGTCGACTCCGCGGTGGCGGCGGCGCTCGTCGCGCGCGCCATCGGCGACCAGCTGACCTGCGTCTACGTGGACCACGGCCTGATGCGCAAGGGCGAGACCGAGCAGGTCGAGAAGGACTTCGTGGCCGCGACCGGCGTCAAGCTGGTCGTCGTCGACGCGGAGGAGCGCTTCCTGACCGCCCTCAAGGGCGTCTCGGACCCCGAGGAGAAGCGGAAGATCATCGGCCGCGAGTTCATCCGGGTCTTCGAGCAGGCCCAGGCCGAGATCATCGCGGACGAGGGCCCGGCGGTCGAGTTCCTCGTCCAGGGCACCCTCTACCCGGACGTGGTCGAGTCCGGTGGCGGCACCGGCACGGCGAACATCAAGTCTCACCACAACGTGGGCGGGCTCCCGGAGGACCTCGAGTTCCAGCTGATCGAGCCGCTGCGCAAGCTGTTCAAGGACGAGGTCAGGATGGTCGGCCAGGAGCTGGGGCTCCCGGAGGAGATCGTCCAGCGCCAGCCCTTCCCGGGCCCCGGCCTCGGCATCCGTATCGTCGGCGAGGTGACCAAGGAGCGGCTCGACCTGCTCCGGGACGCCGACGCCATCGCCCGCGAGGAACTGACCGCGGCCGGCCTCGACCGGGACATCTGGCAGTGCCCGGTCGTGCTGCTCGCGGACGTCCGCTCGGTCGGCGTCCAGGGCGACGGCCGCACCTACGGCCACCCGATCGTGCTGCGCCCGGTCTCCTCCGAGGACGCCATGACGGCCGACTGGTCCCGGCTGCCGTACGACGTCCTCGCGAAGATCTCGACGCGGATCACCAACGAGGTACGGGACGTCAACCGGGTCGTCCTGGACGTCACCTCGAAGCCGCCGGGCACGATCGAGTGGGAGTAGGCCCCGGCACGCGGACGATCAGCTGCGCTTGATCGTGCGCAGGGGTTCACCGGGCTTCCAGACCTGGACGACCAGGTACGTGTCGTCCTCGACGTAGGTCCGCACGACCTCCGTCAGCTCGGTGCGGAAGAGGTGGAACGGCTCCGGCGGTTCCACCTCTTCGCCGTATGCGGCCTTCGCCGCGGGATCCTCGACCTCGACCGCCCGCCCGGCGATCCGCACGTCGCCCCCGCCCATGGTCTGCCCCTCCCCGGGGTTCGCCTGGAGCGCGAAGCGCCCGTCGCGGCGCAGATCGAGGGCCTTGAGCGAGTCCGGCATCATGCCGAGCCACAGCTCACCCTGGAGGAAACGGACCTCGAGACCGGTCGTACGCGGGGAACCATCCTGCCGGAGCGTGGCCAGGACATGATGGGTGAAGGCGCCGAAGCGCTCCTCGGCGGTCTTCGCGAACTTGGGTTCGGCGGCGCTGAAAGCCGCCCAGTTCCATGCCATACGTCCAGGGTGCCGTCGATACCGGACATCTTCTGTCGTGTATCGGCTGCGCGCGTCATCTTTACAAAACAGCTCTGTTCTCCTGCGCTGACCGAGGGTAACTTCCGCCTCGTCAAGCAACCCAGTGCCGGAGGACCACATGCCCGGGCCGACCCCACCGACGCCGCTGCCCAGCGATCGGCTGCGCTTCGCCATGCCGCCGATGCACGACTCGGTCGACGACGAGCGCAGGCACCGGAAAGAGCGGCTCGCGGGCGCGCTGCGGATCTTCGGCCGGTACGGGTTCGAGGACGGCGTCTCCGGCCACATCACCGCGCGCGACCCGGAGTACAGCGACTGCTTCTGGGTCAATCCGTTCGGTATGCCGTTCAAGCACGTCACGGTGAGCGACCTGGTCCTCGTCAACTCCGACGGACAGGTCATCGAGGGCCGCTACCACGTCAACCAGGCCGCCTTCACCGTGCACGCCCAGGTGCACGCCGCCCGCCCGGACGTCGTCGCCGTCGCCCACTGCCACTCGGTGCACGGCCGCGCCCTGTCCGCGCTCGGCGAGCTCCTGGACCCGATCACCCAGGAGAGCTGCGCCTTCTACGAGGACCACGCCCTCTACGACGCCTACACCGGCGTCGCCGTCGACGCCGAGGAGGGCCGCCGTATCGCCTCCGCGCTCGGCACCCGCAAGGCGCTCGTGCTGCGCAACCACGGACTGCTGACCGTCGGCGACTCGGTGGACGCGGCGGCCTGGTGGTTCTTGTCCATGGAACGCTCCGCCCAGGTCCAGCTGACCGCCAAGGCGGCCGGCCGCCCCCTCCTCATCGACCACCGGCTCGCGGTCGCGACCCGCGAACAGCTCGGCGGCGACCTGGTCGCCTGGATCAACTACCAGCCCCTGTGGCAGGACATCAGCCGCAGCGAACCGGATCTGTTGTCCTGAGCCCTGAGTCCTGAGTCCTGAGTCCCGGGGGCGCAAGGGGCTCAGAATCCCCGCAGCACCGCCGCCTTGGTCATCGCGAACTCCTCGTCCGTGAGCACCCCGTCCCGGTGCAGCTCGCCCAACTCCCGCAGCCTGCGCAGCAGTACGTCGTGGTGGTCGGCCGGCGGCGAGACGGCGCCGGTGGGGCGGCGGCCGGCGAGCTCGCCGCCGTTGCGGGTGGACGGATGCGGCAGTCGCGCGGTGACCGCGGTGGCGACCAGCGCGGTCAGCAGATCGCGCCGCGCGCTGCCCCACAGGTCCAGGGCGTACGGGTCCTTCTCCGGGGGCAGTTTGGAGAACACCGTCTCCCGGGTCACGAAGCGCAGAAAACCGTCCTCATAACCGGAGTTGGGCAGCCACTCCACCTGAACCACATCGCCGACGGCCATGATCCGCGGCCCCGTCGCCCGCTTGACCCGGTCCGAGGTGTCGGCCCAGTCGAGGCGCACCTGGGTGCCGTCGAAGGAGACCGTGCCGTCGGAGGAACGGACCGAGACCGGCACCGGCGGACCCGGCAGCAGATACGCCTTGGTCGGCTCCTTGGGGATCTGCTCCAGCAGAAGCGCCTGCCGGATCTCCTCCGCCACGTACTCCGCGACCCCGGAACGGTCCACGTCCACCAGCAGCCGGTACGGGTCCGCCGCGTCCGGCAGCCGCCCACCGGTCGCCTGCAGCAACGGATCCGCCCCCTCGCGCAGCCGCATCCGCAGCCGCCCCCGCTTTCGCTCGGGCTCGAAGACCACACCCGCGATCGCCTCCAGGGGTACCGCGACCTCCCCGTACGTCTGCCGGAACAGCGGCACGGAGCGGTGCAGGCCCGGCGTGATCCTGACCGTGGTGCCGTCGAAGGCCCAGGTCCCGTCGCGCTGGATGATCTCGGCCATAGGGAAATTCTCGCAGCCGGGTCAACACGGCTGCCCCCGCTTCACCCGCGCTGACCAGACCTGGCCCGCGAGGACGGGGTGGCGTAGGGCACAATTCGCTGTCATCACAGGGGAGTTGCGGGACGGCGGCCGACCCCCGGACGGGGGCCGCCGGTCGATGGGATCGTGCGGAAGGCGGGCGTCGGGCGTGGCGGTGCAGGAGGCGAGAGGCGGGGCGGACACGGGCGCGCCGGGAGGGGCGCACGCGGGTGGCTGCACCTGCGGGGACTGCCCGCACGGGGCGCGCGAGGGACATCGGCGGGCGGTCGCCGAGTTCCTGCTGATGCGCGACGGGTTCGCGGCCGGACAGGGAGTGCCCGCCGCGGTCGCCCACTCCGCGCAGGCCTCCCGCCAGTGGGTGTCGGAGGAACTCAGCCAGTCCGCGGAACTGGTCGCCGAGCGCGGGCGCGCCGAGGGCGAGGCCTGGCTGACCCGGCTGTGGCTCCGTACGACCATCACAGTGTGGGCCCTGGTGCTGGTGTTGCTGCTGGTACAGGCTCTGACGGCGATCGGCGCGGGATGGACGGCGGCGCGCACCGCGGGACTGCTGGCGGCGCTGCTGACCGCCGGCGCGATCACCGCCGCCTCCTGGTTCCACCGCGCCCGGGGCGGCGCGCTGGCCCCGGTGATCGGCGAGGACAACCGTCTCTCCACCTCCCGCACGGTCGCCACGGCCTGGGTCCTCCTCGTCGCCTTCGCGGTCCTGGTCCTGGTGGGCCGCTTGGCCGCCGCCTCCGACCACGCGGAACGGGACGCGCTGATCTCCGGCCTCGAACTCGCCCGCGCCGCCGGTGCGGTGACCGTCCTTGCGGTGGTCTGCGGGATCGCGGTCCTGGTGCGCCGCGTCGTCGGACTGCGCGTCCTCGCCCAACGCCTGCAGAAGGTACGGGCGCACCGGCCGAGGGCCGCCGACCTGCTCACCGACGACGCGGGCCGCGGCAGCTTCGCCGACATCCAGTACGTCGTCATCAGCACGGTCGCCGTGCTGTTCTGCGCGGTACGGCTCGCCCGGCGCCCCGACCAGCTGCCCGACCTGCCCTGGGGACTGGCCGTGGTGGTGCTGGTCTCGGCGGCCACCTACCTGGCCGGCAAGTACGCCGAGGGCGGGCGCCCGGTGATCCTGTCCGTCGTCCGCGCCCGGGAGGCCGGCGACCTGGACGCCCCGATCCGCACCGGCGACGACATCGAGATCCGCGGCGCCGGTTTCGTGCCCCCGGGTGCCCAGGGCGCCGACCGTCTGTCGCGCATGGTCGTCCGCATCGGCCCGGTCAACGTCCACGTCCCGCTCGTCCCGGTGAGCGGCGGATTCAGCAACCCGACCGACGCGGTCCTCACCGTCCCGGTACCGGCCGACGTGGAACCGGGCCGGGTCGAGGTGCAGGTCGTCACCGCCGCGGGGGTGGAGACGAACCGGTACACGGTCGACGTGACCGAGTGATTCATGTGACGCCGTGAGGGGAACGGCACTTCTCGACGCGGACACGCTGTTCGATCCCGCGCACTCCGTCAGAAAACGGCACGAACACATTGAGCGCCCGGCCCCTGACGTACGTATCGTCTTTCAAGGGGCCCCGGCACACGGGCGAGAGGCGACAGTGATGACTCACGGCATACGCACGGACACGCACACCCCCTATCTCGACGGCGACCGGAGCTGGCGCGACAACGCCACCCGCTACGCCCTCCTTCCCCTCCGTATCTTCCTCGGCGTCACCTTCATCTACGCCGGCCTGGACAAGATCACCGACAGCGCCTTCATGAAGTCCTCCGGCGCGGGTTCCATCGGTGACACCATGCGGTCCGTTCGCGACTCGTCCGCCATTCCGGCCCTGGTCGACCTGGCGCTGAAGAACCCGACCGGTTTCGGCTACGCCATCGCCTTCGGCGAGTTGGCCGTCGGCATCGGCACCCTGATCGGCCTGCTCGCCCGCCTCGCCGCCCTCGGCGGAGCGCTGATCTCGCTCAGCCTGTGGCTGACGGTGAGCTGGGCGTCCGACCCGTACTACTACGGCAACGACCTCGCCTACCTGATGGCCTGGCTCCCCCTCGTCCTCGCGGGGGCCCCCGTGTTCTCCCTGGATGCCGCACTCCGAGCGCGGCGAACACGGGCGGGAGGGTACCGGTAGCTCCTGGTCGGCGGGGGCTACCGGTGGCGGAGCGCCGACCCGTACGGGGTTGACGCTCCGTCAGACATGCGCGGCCGGTTCCCTGTCGGCACCGTCCCGCCGGGCCGTCGGCGCCCGTCGTCGGCGTATCCCGCGGCTGACCATCCCCACCACACCGGCGAGGAACAGTCCGACGATGACGACGGGTATCACCGCGAACCACGGCGTCTCCCACATCCCGCCCGCGTCACCGGCGTACATCGTCCCCGCGAGGGTGAGGAAGACACCGGCGACCAGCCTTCCCGGCTGGAACTCATGACGCAGCACGGGCCACCTCCGCCTGTCCGACGTCGACCCGGAGATCGAGGTCGATCGTGCCGCCCTTCCCGGCACCCGCGGCCGGTGTCAGGGTGACGTCCTTGTGCTTGCCCGGCTCCACGTCCACGTCCCTCTTCTCGTCGCCCGGCAACTGGATGTCGCCCACCCCCACGTCGATGCTCAGCCTCACCGTCGCGTCCTTCGGCACGACGACCTTCAACTGGCCCGCCCCCACCTCGGCCTCCGTCCTCACCGTCTTCCCCTCGGGCACCCGCAGCCGGCTCAGATCCAGGGTGCCGACACCGCTCCCGAGGTGGTACGACGTCCCGACGTCGGCCACCGCGGCCGGCCGCCAGGTCGTGCGTATCCAATGCGTGCTGATGTCCTTGGGCAGGGCGGCCGACGCGGCGAGCAGCGCCGCCGTCACGACGGCCAGGAAGACCGAGCCCGCTCCCGTGCGCCCCAGGAACGCGCTGAGCGCGATGCCCAGGCCGAAGACGAGCAGCGCGCAGGCGAGGCCCGTCTGCAGGCTGGTGCCGAGGGCGTGGTCGTGCCAGGTCGTGCCGGTGCCGATGCCGCCGGCCACGAGAGCGAGCAGGAAGATCCAGCCGCCGATCCAGCGGGGACCGCGCGGCCTGGGTGCCGGCGGACGCGGGGTCCGCGGGCTGGGGCGGGCGGTCCAGGGGGTGCCGAGGCTGATGTTGACCGCCGCGGCGATGTCCCGGTCCCGGGAGTCGCGGGGGCCCCAGAGGTAGCCGGTGCCGCCGACGTGCGTCCCGTCCTTGACGATCGGGTCGCGCCACCAGGAGGGGTAGGCGGCGGGAACCGGCGGCGCCTTCGCCTCCGGCGGGGCGTCGGCGACGGCCTGGGCGGCCAGCGGGTCGGGGTCGGGGGCGCCGCGCCGGCGCGACCAGTACCCGGCGCCGGCGAGGAGCAGGGAGAGGACCACGGCGAAGGCCAGCACCGAGCCGTTCTTCAACATGGTCAGGAACACGCCGCAGCCGACCAGCGCGAACAGCACGGCGGTCAGCGCCTGTCCGTCGACGCGGCCGGTCAGCAGCTTGCGGACCTCGTTCTCCTCGTCGTCCTCGAACGGAACGAGGAGCCAGACGAAGCCGTAGAAGATCAGACCGATGCCGCCGGTCGCGGAGAGCACGGCGAGGGTGATCCGGAAGATCACCGGGTCCATGTCGCACTGCCGCCCGAGCCCGGAGCAGACCCCGGCGAGCATCTTGAACTGCCGGTCCCGGCGGAACTTGTCGGGGGCGGCGGCTTGATCACCACCGACGGGTCCGGCGTCGCCGCCGACAACTGTCGCGTCGCCGCCCACGGCTCCGGGGTTGCGTGAGTCGGTCTTGGTGGCACCTGAGTCGGCCTTGGCGTCCGTGCGCTCCGCGTCTCCGCCGGTCTTGGCGTCCCTGCTCTCCGCAGCTCCGCCGGTCTTGGCGTCCGTGCTCTCCGCGTCTCCGATCTCCCGTGCTCCAGCACCCGCACCCGCTTCCGCGCTCCCCTGTTTCCGCGCGCCCGCGCCCGCCTGCCCGGGCGCGCCCGCGGGTGCGTGCGTGCCCGCGTCGGGCGGGGTGCCGGGGGTCGCGGCGGGTGCGGCATCCCGCGGCCCGGCGCCCGGGGGGCGCGGGCCGGAGCCGGGTCCCGGACCCGTCGCGGCGTGCTGGTGATCTGTCATGTGTCCATGGTGACGGCCGGGCGCCCCCGACGGGAGTCGGGACGACCCTGGCCGGACCCTGATATCGCCCCTGAGCCGGCGCCCGGGAAGCGTTCGACGGGCCGGAACGCCGAGGACGGCGAAGATCAGGGGAGTCTCGGGGGTCGACCCTGATGCCCGGCTCCGCCGACCGTGTGAGTATCGATGCCATGCCGGAAGCCGCTGCAGCGCCCCTCGTCGAACCGCGGCCGCCGCGCAAGCTCTACCGCAGCAGCGACGGACGCTGGCTCGGTGGTGTGGCGCGGGGGCTCGCCGGCCATCTCGGGCTGCCCGTGGTCTGGGTGCGGCTCGTCTTCGTCGGCCTGTTCATGGCGGACGGCCTCGGCGCGCTGCTGTACGCCGCGTTCTGGTTCTTCGTACCGCTCGGCGTCGGCGGTGTCGGCGGGCAGAAGCCCCCGTCGCTCGTCGGTACCGAGACCTCGCCCGACGGCCGCCGCAGACTCGTCGCCCGCAAGCCGGACCGGGGTCAGATCGTCGCCCTGCTCCTCATGGTCGTGGTGGCCATGGTGTTCGTGGGCAACGTCAATCTGAGCGGCGGCGCCAAGGCCTACCTGTGGCCGGCCGTCCTCGTCGGCGCGGGCGTCGCCCTCGTCTGGCGCCAGGCGGACAACGCCCGCCGGGCCCGCTGGGTCGAGGTCGGCAGCCGCCGCCGTACCCTCACCCTGCTGCGCGCGGCGGGCGGTGTCCTCCTCGTCACGGCGGGCGTCTCCGGCGTCTTCGTCCTGCAGGGCTCCGCCGCCCATCTCGGCTCGGTCCTCCAGGCCGCGCTCGCGGTGCTGGTCGGGATAACGCTCCTCGCGGGGCCGTACCTCGTCCGTATGACCCAGGACCTCTCCGAGGAGCGCCTGATGCGCATCCGCGCCCAGGAGCGCGCCGAGGTCGCCGCCCACGTCCACGACTCCGTGCTGCACACCCTCACCCTGATCCAGCGCAACGCGGAGAACGCGGGCGAGGTGCGCCGGCTCGCCCGCGCCCAGGAGCGCGATCTGCGCACCTGGCTCTACAAACCCGAGGGCACCGGCAAGGACGAGGCCGACGAACCCGCCAACCTGGCCGACGCCGTGCGGCGCAACGCGGCCGAGGTCGAGGACAAGCACGGCGTCCCCATAGAGGTCGTCATCGTCGGCGACTGCCCGCTCGACGAGAGAATCGGCGCACAGATGCAGGCCGCGCGCGAGGCGATGGTCAACGCCGCCAAGTACGGTGGCGAGGGCGGCGCGGTACAGGTCTACGCCGAAGTGGAGGGCAGGACGGTCTTCGTGTCGGTCAGGGACCGCGGTCCCGGCTTCGACCTCGACTCGATACCCGCCGACCGCATGGGCGTCAGAGAATCGATCATCGGCCGCATGGAGCGCCACGGCGGCACGGCGCGGCTGCGCGCGGTGCCGGACGGCGGCACGGAGGTCGAGCTGGAGATGGAGAGGGCGGAGAAGACGTCATGAGCGACCCGACCGAGGCGAACGAGCCCGTGGAGGCGACCGGCGGGAGCGCCGGCGAGCGGCACGTGCGCGTGGTCCTCGTCGACGACCACCGTATGTTCCGTACCGGCGTACAGGCCGAGATCGGCCGGACCGACGAGACCGGCGTCGAGGTCGTCGGCGAGGCCGCGGACGTCGACCAGGCGGTCACCGTCATCACCGCGACCCGCCCCGAGGTGGTCCTCCTCGACGTCCATCTGCCGGGCGGCGGCGGGGTGGAAGTGCTGCGCCGCTGTGCCGCGTTGATGGCCGACGCCGAGCAGCCGGTGCGTTTCCTCGCCCTGTCCGTGTCGGACGCGGCGGAGGACGTGATCGGGGTGATCCGCGGCGGCGCCCGCGGCTACGTCACCAAGACGATCACCGGCACCGACCTCGTGAACTCCGTCTTCCGCGTCCAGGAGGGCGACGCCGTCTTCTCGCCGCGTCTGGCCGGCTTCGTCCTGGACGCCTTCGCCTCCACCGACGCCCCGCCGGTCGACGAGGACCTGGACCGCCTCACCCAGCGCGAGCGCGAGGTGCTGCGCCTGATCGCCCGCGGGTACGCCTACAAGGAGATCGCCAAGCAACTGTTCATCTCGGTGAAGACGGTCGAGTCCCATGTCTCGGCGGTGCTCAGGAAGTTGCAGCTGTCGAACCGGCACGAGCTGACCCGCTGGGCGACGGCACGCCGGCTGGTGTGAGCTTCACACCACGCGCGTGGCGCCCGCGAAGGGCATCTCGTCGACCGGGGCGATCTTCACCGGCTCCGACGGGTTCGGGGCGTGGATCATCCGGCCGTTGCCGATGTAGAGGCCGACATGGCTGATGCCGGAGTAGAAGAACACCAGGTCTCCGGGAAGGAGTTCGGAGCGCGAGACGCGGCGGCCCGCGTCGATCTGGGCATAGGTGGTGCGGGGGAGGGAGAGTCCGGCGGAGCGGTAGGCGGCCTGGACGAGGCCCGAGCAGTCGAAGGCGCCGGGGCCGGTCGCGCCCCACACATAGGGGCTGCCGAGCTTGGAGTAGGCGTACGAGACGGCCGCCGCCGCACGGGAGTCGGGTGCCTGGGCGGTGGCGGAACCGGGAGCCTCCAGACCGACCCGCGCGTCCGAACCGGACCGTGACGCGCGCGTGCCCCCGTCCGCCCCGATCCGGGCGCGTTCCTCGGCCGGCAGCGCGTCCAGCAGTCGCCGTGCCGCGGCCAGCTTCCCGGTGATCGTCTTCTTCTGGCGCCGCAGTTCCGCCTGGCGCGATGTCAGCGCGTCCAGCTCGACGCGCGCGGCTCCGCGCAACCGCTCGATGTCCCGCAGCTGTCTGCGGACGTCCGCCACGGCCGCCGCCTGCCGGGTGCCCGCCCGGTCGACGAACTCGGCCCCGGCGAGGTACCGGTCGGGGTCGTCGGACAACGCGAGCTGCACGGCAGGGTCGATGCCGCCGGCCCGGTACTGTGCCGCGGCCATCGAACCCAGCGCGTCCCGGGCCGAGTTGAGCTTGTCCGTCTTGCGCGCCGCCTCGTCCCGCAGCGCCGACAGCCGCTTCCCGGCCGCGTCCGCCTTCTCCTTCGCCCCGTCGTACTTCTCGGTGGCGGTCTCCGCCTCCTGGTACAGCTTGTCCACCTTCGCCTTGACCTGCGCCGGCGTCAGTTTCGGCTCGGCGTGTCCGGTCCCGTCGAAGGCCGTGGCGGTGGCCGCGCCCGCGAGGGCGATGGTGAACGCGGTACGGGCCGTGTTGCCGCCGAGCGAACGCCGGGGCTTGCGGTGCGCTGCCACGTGGACTGCACGTCCTTTCGTACGACCGCCCCGTACCGAGGCGGCTTACGCGTCCGGCGACGGCCCGCACAGGGGGAGCGGCCCGCCGCCGGACCTTCTCGGCGGAGGTGGCCGACTGCCGCCCCTGGCCCGGGCGGCGGTGGGGAGCCGGTCACCTGGGGGAGGACGCTAAACCTGACGGTGTCGGCGGGGTAACGCCTTGTGCGGAACTGCCGCGAGCAGACCGGCGGGTGACCGTAAACGACCGTGACGGCGATCCGGGACCGTCGATATCGCGCAGGGCGCTGACCGAAGTGACGGTTTCGGGACACGTACGGGCGGCATGGTGCTATGGGCCGCATATATGCAAGATCGGGTCAGGAGAGGCGGGCCGGTGTCGGACGCCCCATGCGCCCCTGTTTAAGCTCCGGCCTCATGGACGTACTCATCCACCTCTTCGTCGGCCTGCACATCGTCGGCATCGCCGCGCTCCTCGGCGGCTTCCTCACCCAGCTGAAGGCGATGGGCCGCGGCGAGGCCCGCTTCGTCCCGGGGATGCTGCACGGCGCGCTGACGATGCTGGTCACCGGCGCGATCCTGGTCGGGCTCAACCAGGCTGACGACCATCACGTCAACAACATCAAGATCGGGATCAAGCTGGCGCTGCTGGTCGTGATCCTCGGCCTGGTCTATGTGAAGCGGGACGAGGAGAAGGTGGACAAGAGTCTGTTCGGGCTGGTGGGCGCGCTCACCACGGTGAACATCTTCATCGCGGTGCTGTGGACCTGAGACCCGCGCGGGCGGCGGCGAGGGCCTGGGCGGCGACCGCCAGCCACGCCGCCACCGCGATCCACAGCAGCACCTGCCCCGGCCCCTTGAGCCACGGCACGTGCAGGGCGGCGGCGACCGACAGGAGGGCCGTCGCCGTCATCCCCATCGGGAACACGGTCGCCCAGCGGCGCACGTCGTAGGCGGGCCGCGGCCGCATCACCTCCGCGGTGAGCAGTACGGCGTACCAGGCCGCGTCCAGCGCGAGCAGCGCGAAGGTGACGTCGCGCAGGACACCGCGGTCGTCGCCGCTCCACAGATACAGGGGCGGGCTGTCCGCCGCCACGAGTTTCGCGCCGGCCAGCGCCGAGATGGCGAGCGCGCCGCCCGCGACCCACTGGTCGCCGGCGCCCTCCACGACCTGCCGCAGGTCGAACCGGGCGAAGGCGAGACCGTAGAGGACGAGCCCGAGCCAGAACAGCACCAGCGCGGTGTGCGCGAGCCACGCCGCCGACTCCGCGGCCGCGAGCACGGCGCCGAGCACGGCGAGCCCCTGGGTGGCCACGCAGCACAGGAACACGGCGCCGGGCATGCACCGCCGCCAGTGCCGTACGACGTCCACGAGCAGTACCGGCCACAGCACGGCCGCCAGCGCGAGCAGAACCTCCGCGAGGGTCTGCCATCCCAGGAGCGAGAAGCGGGTGCCGAGCACGGTGGTCGCCGCGACGGCGGCGAGCGACCCCGGCGTCCCGGCCTCCGCCAGCCACCTCTCCCGGTGCCACACCAGCCGCGCGGCGAAATCCGCCGCCAGCCCCAGCCAGCCCACGCAGGCCAGGACGAGGGTGATCCGCGACAGCGTCTCGTACCCCGTCAGCTGAAGCCCGACCGACACGATCCCGGTCGCCATGACAGCGGCCCCGGCCGCGGGCGGCCGCCGCGCCCACCAGTCGAGGAGGGCGGAGCGGTCGGGCACGGGGCTGCTGCTGCCGGGCATGCGGCCGATGGTAGGGAGCCCGGCCCGGAGTCCGGGAAGGGCACGCGCGCGGGGCGGAAGGAAATACGCGCGGGCGCGGGGAGCGGGGGAGGAGCGCGAACCGACCCCTGCGCGCCGAGGCGGGGTGGTGCCCAAACAGCGCACGACCGACGCCCCACACCTACCGCAGCCGTGGGCACGCCCGGAGGGTGCCGGGCGGCGCGCGAAGCGGCCCCGCACGCCTGCCGTGTCCGTTCGGTGGGCGCTCGGAGACTTCGCGCGCCCCGCGTCACGCCCCGAGGCGGTGGGCCAAGCGCGTCGCACGGCCGCTGCCTCCACCCTGGCGCACGAGACCGTTCGTGCGCCCCGTTTCAGCGGCTCACGCGGGGCGTACCACGCTGTGGATGATGGATTCGCCGGCGTAGTAGATGGACTCCTCGCGGACGTACGCGCCCGGCTTGGGGGCGTGGATCATCATGCCGTTGCCCAGGTAGACGCCGACGTGGCTGATGTCGTCGTAGAAGAAGATCAGGTCGCCGGGCCGGGCGTCGGTGAGGGAGACGGTGGTGCCCGCGTTCACCTGGTCGTAGGTGGTGCGCGGGAGGTCGACGCCCGCGGCCTTCCAGGCGGCCTGGGTGAGGCCGGAGCAGTCGTAGGAGCCGGGGCCCGTGGCGCCCCAGACGTACGGCTTGCCGATCTGCGCGCGGGCGAACGCGAGGGCCTTCGCGGCCTTGGCGGCGTAGGAGGAGTCCGTGGTGCCGGTGTCCGAAGGGGTGGTCTCGTCCTGGGACGCCTGCCGCTGGGCCAGCTCCGCGGCCTTGCGCGCGGCCTCCTGCTGCTGCTTCTTCTCGATCGCCGCGAGCCGCGCCTTCTCCTCGGCCGTCAGCTTCGACAGCAGCTCACGCGCGTCGGAGAGCTTCTTCTGCACCGTGGACTTGGCGGTCTGCAGATCGTTCTGCGACGTGCTGAGCGTCTCGAGGCTCCGGGAGGCCTCCTCGCGCTTCTTCATCGTCGCGGACTGCTCGGTGGAGTAGTCGTCGACCGCGCTCTTCTGGCGGGCGGTCAACCGGCCCATCAGCTGCGTCTGGTCGAAGTAGTCCTGAGGGGAGTCGGCGAGCAGGAAGGTCGCCGTGTCGGGCGCGGCGGCACCCGTCCGGTACTGGGCGGCGGCGAAGGAACCGAGCTTGTCGCGCTCCTCGTTGAGCCTCTGGGCGCGCTTGGCGACGTCGTCGAGGAGGGAGTCGACGCGTCTGCGCTGCTTGGTGGTCTTCTCCTTGGCCGCGTTGTACTTCTCGGTGGCCGACTCCGCCTGGCGGTACAGGTCGTCGACCTTCTTCTCGACCTCCTCGAGGCTGGGTCCGCCGTCGGCCGAGGGGGCGGCGTTGGCCGACTGGGAGAGCAGGGCCACGGAGGTGAGGGCGGCCGTGGCGAGAGCGGGGGTGCGTATGCCTGCTACGCGCGTAACGGCGGGACGCGTCTTGCGGTGCGACGCCAAGACCGGCGACTCCTTCCATCGTCCGCCTACCGGGTTAGCTGTCGGGTTCGGGCGGGTGGTTCGGAAGGGTTGCCCTACGGCCCGGGCCCCGGAAGGGGGCCGGCCGATTCACCCCAAGGTCCTCGTGGGTCCCCGGCTCCGGCTGCGCGGCGGCGCTCCGGACTCGGCGGAGGCCGCACGGCCCGGCGAGGTTCGCCGGTGGAGGTCGTACGGCCTGCCCGGAACGGTAGCCAACTCGTGTGGTCCGTGTGAAGGTTGATGTTCGATTTGCCCGATACATTTCCGTGACCTTCGATCGGCCCCGCCCGCCCGGCCACGTGCGGTGATGGCACGCCACGGAGCGTGCGCGCACGACGGGATCGGTCGATGTTCTCAGGGCGGCGGCGGGCTGTCAGTGGGGCGCCCTAGACTCGGAGAGCGATGAGCAGCCTCTTTGACGACAGCTTCCTGGCGGACCTCCAGGCCCCTCGCGGGCACGGGGAGGAACCCCCGCCGCCGCCCGAGGACGATCACGTACCGGAGCCCGTTCCGGACGATCTGTTCGGCGGGAAGTTCGACGTGCCGCCGGACCGGGACGCCTACTACCGCGACGGCGCCCCCCGCCCGGCGATCGACCCGGCGGCGCTGCTGGACGGGCTGAACGAGAACCAGCGCGCGGCCGTCGTGCACCACGGCGCCCCCCTGCTCATCGTGGCCGGCGCCGGCTCCGGCAAGACCCGTGTCCTCACCCACCGCATCGCCTACCTCCTGGCCGAGCGGAACGTGCACCCGGGCCAGGTCCTGGCGATCACGTTCACCAACAAGGCCGCCGGTGAGATGAAGGAGCGCGTCGAGCAGCTCGTCGGCCCGCGCGCGAACGCGATGTGGGTGATGACCTTCCACAGCGCGTGCGTGCGCATCCTGCGCAGGGAGAGCAAGAAGCTCGGCTTCACCTCCTCCTTCTCGATCTACGACGCCGCCGACTCCAAGCGCCTGATGGCCCTGGTCTGCCGCGACCTGGACCTCGACCCCAAGCGCTACCCGCCGAAGTCCTTCAGCGCCAAGATCTCCAACCTGAAGAACGAGCTGATCGACGAGGAGGACTTCGCAGCCCAGGCCACCGACGGCTTCGAGAAGACCCTCGCCCAGGCCTACGCCCTCTACCAGTCACGGCTGCGCGAGGCGAACGCCCTCGACTTCGACGACCTGATCATGACGACGGTCAACCTGCTCCGCGCCTTCCCGGACGTCGCCGAGCACTACCGCCGCCGTTTCCGGCACGTCCTGGTCGACGAGTACCAGGACACCAACCACGCCCAGTACGCGCTCGTGCGCGAGCTGGTGGGCACGGGCGCACATGACGAGGACGTCCCGCCGAACGAGTACGACGTCCCGCCCGCCGAGCTGTGCGTGGTCGGTGACGCCGACCAGTCGATCTACGCCTTCCGCGGGGCGACGATCCGCAACATCCTCCAGTTCGAGGAGGACTACCCGGACGCCACGACGATCCTGTTGGAGCAGAACTACCGCTCCACCCAGACGATCCTGTCCGCGGCCAACGCGGTCATCGAGCGCAACGAGTCCCGCCGCCCCAAGAACCTGTGGACCAACGCGGGCGCGGGCGCGCGCATCACGGGCTATGTCGCCGACACCGAGCACGACGAGGCCCAGTTCGTCGCCGACGAGATAGACCGTCTCACCGACGCGGGCGACGCGAAGGCCGGGGACGTCGCCGTCTTCTACCGCACGAACGCCCAGTCCCGTGTCTTCGAAGAGGTCTTCATCCGCGTCGGCCTGCCCTACAAGGTCGTCGGGGGCGTCCGCTTCTACGAGCGCAAGGAGGTCCGGGACGTCCTGGCCTATCTGCGCGTGCTGGCCAACCCCGAGGACTCGGTGCCGCTGCGCCGCATCCTGAACGTCCCCAAGCGCGGCATCGGCGAGCGCGCCGAGGCGATGATCGACGCCCTCTCGCAGCGCGAGAAGATCAGCTTCCCGCAGGCGCTGCGCCGCGTCGACGAGGCGTACGGCATGGCCGCGCGCTCCGCCAACGCGGTCAAGAAGTTCAACACGCTGATGGAGGACCTCCGTACGATCGTCGAGTCCGGCGCGGGCCCGGCGACCGTCCTGGAGGCGGTGCTCGAACGCACCGGCTACCTGGCCGAGTTGCAGGCCTCCACCGATCCGCAGGACGAGACCCGCATCGAGAACCTCCAGGAACTCGCGGCCGTGGCCCTGGAGTTCGAGCAGGAGTCCGGTGCGGGCGAGGAGTCCCCCGGGCTCGCCGACTTCCTGGAGCGGGTCGCGCTGGTCGCCGACTCCGACCAGATCCCGGACGAAGAGGAGGACGGCTCGGGAGTCATCACCCTGATGACCCTGCACACCGCCAAGGGCCTGGAGTTCCCGGTGGTCTTCCTCACCGGCATGGAGGACGGCGTCTTCCCGCACATGCGCGCCCTCGGCCAGACCAAGGAGCTGGAGGAGGAGCGGCGGCTCGCGTACGTCGGCATCACGCGCGCGCGTGAACGGCTGTATCTGACCCGCTCCGCGCTGCGCAGCGCCTGGGGGCAGCCGTCGTACAACCCGCCCTCCCGCTTCCTGGAGGAGATCCCGGCGCAGCACGTCGACTGGAAGCGGAAGGGCGCCACCGCTCCCGTCTCCTCCGGACCGGCGTCCGGTGTCGCGGCCTCCCTGTCGTCCTCCCGCTCACGCTCGTCGGCGTCGGGGGTACCCGGGTTCGCCACCAGCCGGACCTCCGAGAAGCCGGTGGTGTCGCTGGCGGTCGGCGACCGGGTCACCCACGACCAGTTCGGGCTCGGCACGGTCGTGGCCGTGAAGGGCACGGGCGGCAACGCGGAGGCGACGATCGACTTCGGCGACGCCAAGCCGAAGCGGCTGCTGCTGCGGTACGCGCCGGTCGAGAAGCTGTGACGCGGTGAGCCCCCGTCCCGAGGGCGGGGGATCACCGGAGAGTTGGGGGACCTACGTCGGGTCCAGTCCGTGGCTGCGCAGCCACGGCAGGGGGTCTATCGGCGCGCCGCCGCCCGGGCGCACCTCGAAGTGCAGGTGCGGGCCGGTCGAGTTGCCGGAGTTTCCGGAGTACGCGATCGGCTGGCCGGCCTTCACCGTCGTACCGGAGACGACGCGGTAGCTGGAGAGGTGGCAGTACCACGTCTCCGTGCCGTCCTTCGCGGTCACGATCATCATGTTGCCGTAGGCGCTGTTCCACTGCGTGCGCACGGTGCCGTCGGTCGCGGCCATCACCGTGGTGCCGTAGGAGACGGGGAAGTCGATGCCGGTGTGCACGGACATCCAGTTGACGCCGGCCTGGCCGAAGTAGGCGCTGAGCCCCTTCTGGGTCACCGGCAGGACGTACTTGGGGCGCAGCCGCTCCTTGCGGGCCGCCTCCGCTGCCGCCTTCTTCTTCTCGGCCTCCTGCTGCGCCTTGAGGTCGATGCGCTCCTGCGTCCGGCTGGCCCGGTCGGCGAAGTCGTCGGCGCCGGCGGACAGGCTCCGGAGCTGAGCGTCCAGCTTGTTGTTGGCGGCGGCCGGTTTCACGGCGTGCGCGTCGGAGGCGGTGGTCGAGGTGTCGTCGCCGGAGAAGGTGCCGACCGAGGCGGCGGCGATACCCGCCACCCCCATCACACACGCCGAGGGCACGGCGATGGTCAGCAGCGCGGAGCGCCTGGCGGGCGTACGGCGGCGGGAGCGCGCCGCATTGCGGGCGGCGGCGCGCGAGGCGGGGGTGCGGGTGGCCTCTTCCTGGTCGTCGAGCAGGGGCGACTCCGCGGGCAGCTCACCCGTGGCGGTCAACTCCCCCTCGTCCTCGGACCGTTCCTCGTAGGAGGCGTGCTCGACCTGTTCGAAGAGGGCGGTCGCCTGCTGGTCGAACGGCTCGCCCTGATCGGCCGGGGCGTCGGAGTTCCACTGCGTCGCGTCGTAGGCGCCCGTGTCGAAGGTCTGCGTGCCCCATTCCCAGTGCTGGGTCTGGTCGGCCGCGCCGCCGGACTGGTCGGGCTGGAGCCAGGCGCTCGCGTCCCACTGCCCGGAGACGTCGTGGCCGGTGGCCTGCGCCGGGATCACCGAGAGGCGCTGGTGCTCGCCGGTCCAGGCGGCCGTCCCGTACACGCCGGTGGTGTCATAGGCGGCGTGGTGCTGGGCCGCGTAGGCGTCGTAGTGCGGCGTCTGGTGGTGGCCCGTCGCCCACTGCGTGGAGTCGTAGGAGTTGGTGCCGTCGTCCGGGAGGCTGCCGAACAGAGGGTCGGCGGCGAAGCTCGCCGTGGTGTGCGCGCCGGTCTGAAAACCGCTGGCGTCGTAGCCGCCGTACGTGGTGAAGTCGCCGTACTGGGCCTCCTCGGTGCCGTACGGCGCGTAGTGCGCCGAGGCGGCGTCGGAAGCCGGGGCCGGGGTGGTCATGGTCCCCGACGGGTGACGGTCGTTCACCAACTTCTCTTTCGCCTCGACAACAGGGGCTGCCAGAGCAGTGCGGCGACTGTACCCGCCGGTATGCGGGCGCGACAATCTTCAACTGGTTTCGGGCGCGCAGGAAACGGGCATTCGGCCGTGTTTCGGGGGAGTGCGGACGCGGGTTTGGCCTTGTGTTCGAAGAGTGTTCGACGTCTGCTCGGTGTGAGCGGGCCCTTTGGCGGCTGTGGATCGGCTGTACGGGTGGGCTCACGCCACCGTCAGACCGCCGGCGGAGGCGGCGGCCGCGGCACCGGACGCCGCGGCGTCGAGGGCCTGGCGTATCCCCGTGGCGACGGCGGGATGCACGGGCAGCGCCAGATGGCCGATCCCGCTCACCCGTACGTTCTCCACGTGCAGGTCGGGATGGTCGATGCAGGCGGTCTCCAGCGGGTCCATCAGATGGTCGAGGTCGCTCCAGAAACTCACGAAGTGCGTACGGCACCCGGGCGCGGGCCGGGCGAGCTCCTCCAGCAGCTCCGAGCCGGGGCGCATCTGGCGCACGATCGGGTGCGCGTTGGCCAGTGGCGCCACCCGGGTGCCGGAGTGCGGGGTGCCGAGCGTGACGAGGGTGCGCACACGCAGGTCCCCGCCGAGCCGCTGCACGTAGTACCGCGCGATCAGTCCGCCGAGGCTGTGCCCCACGACGTCGACCTGGCTGCTGCCGGTGCGCTCGCAGATCTCCTCTATGTGGCGGCCCAGCAGCTCCGCCGCGGTGCGTATGTCGCAGGTCAGCGGCGAGTAGTTCAGCGACTCGATCTGCTGCCGGCCGTGCTGGAGGAGGCTGCGGCGCAGCAGCAGGAACACCGAGCGGTTGTCGATGAAGCCGTGCAGCAGGACGACCGGGGGTTTCGCCTCGGTCGGCAGCTGGGCCGTGCCGTCGGACGAGGGGAGCGGGGCCGGTCCCCGGCGTTCCGGTGTGATGCCGGAGGGATAGAGCAGGAGGTGGCCCGCGAGGATCGCGAGTTCCAGGGCGGTGGCCTTCAGCAGGGCCAGGGAGAGCCCCGCCAGCCTGCTCGGGAGCAGTCGCTGGCAGAACGGAAGAAAGGGCTGCACCGCCTTGGTGACCGTCATGGCCGACCTCCTGTCGGCACACTGGAGGACGCCTCCGTCCCCCGTGTGCCCTCGTGGACAGCCTCGACGAAGACGGTCGACGGCGCGACTGAGAGATGCGTGGGGTCGGTGTTGCGCCCCGCGTGCCCTTCCAGCCGACGCCGAAACGCCGTACCGCCACGACGCGCGGCCTGCGGCGCGGTGGTGCGGCGACCTCGTTGCGGCTCCCGTTGCGCCTGTTCCCGCCGGAACGGTGCGCGGTGAACGTGTCCCACCGTGTGATTTCCCCCTCGCTCCGCACCGCGAAACTGCCGGTTGCGGGATGCTGTCGATAACGTTCGTTCACTTCCCCGGCCGGTTCGGGTACCCCTGTACTCGTCGGTAGGGGTGAATGCAGTCGCTTCATGGAGGCAGTGATGGGTGTGGCAGCCGGTCCGATCCGCGTGGTGGTGGCCAAGCCGGGGCTCGACGGCCACGATCGAGGGGCCAAGGTGATCGCGCGGGCGCTGCGCGACGCCGGCATGGAGGTCATCTACACCGGGCTCCACCAGACGCCCGAACAGATTGTCGACACCGCGATCCAGGAGGACGCCGACGCGATCGGGCTGTCCATCCTCTCCGGCGCGCACAACACGCTGTTCGCCGCCGTGATCGACCTGCTCAGGGAGCGGGACGCGGAGGACATCCTGGTCTTCGGCGGCGGGATCATCCCCGAGGCGGACATCCCCCCGCTGAAGGAGAAGGGCGTCGCGGAGATCTTCACGCCCGGGGCGACGACACAGTCGATCGTGGACTGGGTCCGGGCCAACGTCAGGCAGCCTGCCGGAGCCTGAGCCGCGCTGCGGTACGGGCGCGTGGGGGCGCGCGGACCCGGGGGCCCCGCCCCCAGTCCCCTCGTCGGCCCAGCGGGCCGCGTCCCCGGCATCCGGACGGGTCACAGGAGTCCCTACTCCGCCCCCAGCTCCTGAGCCATCGCCGCACGCAGGCGCAACGTCGTGACCAGGCGCTGGAACGCCTCCGCCCAGTACCCGCCCGCTCCCGGCGACGCGTCCTCGTGCTCGTCCGGTATCGCCAACAGGCCGTCGAGCCTGCTCGCCTCCGACGGGTCGAGGCAGCGTTCGGCCAAGCCCATCACTCCGCTGAAGCTCCATGGGTAACTCCCCGCGTCCCGCGCGATGTTGAGGGCGTCGACCACCGCCCGGCCGAGCGGCTCGGCCCAGGGCACCGCGCACACCCCGAGCAGCTGGAACGCCTCCGACAACCCGTGCGCCGCGATGAACCCGGCCACCCAGCCGGCCCGTTCGGCGGCGTCCAGCGTGCCGAGCAGCTTGGCGCGCTCGGCCAGGGACACCGCGCCCGGACCGCCGGCCTCCGGGGCCGCGGGGGCGCCCAGCAGCGCCCGCGCCCACTCCGCGTCCCGCTGCCGTACGGCGGCCCGGCACCAGGCCCCGTGCAGTTCACTCTGCCAGTCGTCCGCGACCGGCAGCGCCACGATCTCGCGGGGCGTCCGGCCGCCGAGCCGCGCGGACCACGTCCGCAACGGCGCCGCCTCCACCAACTGGCCGAACCACCACGACCGTTCACCCCGTCCCGCCGGTGCCTTCGGCACGACACCGTCCCGCTCCATGCTCGCGTCGCACTCGTGCGGGGCCTCGACGGTGATCGTGGGTGTCTCGCGTGTGCGGTCCACGGCCACGCACGCGCAGGCCCGCACCGCCATCCGCGCGGCGAGCGCCGAGTCCGGCAGGGCGGAGAGCAACTCGGCCGCCGTCGCCCGCACGTTACGGCTGCGGTCCGCCAGCGCCTGTTCCAGGAACGGCTCGTCCTCGGGGCCCAGGCGTGTGCGCAGCGAGTCGAGGAACATCAGCCGGTCCTCGGCCCGCTCCGTCGACCACGTGCTCGCCAGCAGCTCGCGGGCGGCGGCGGGCTCGCGCGTGCGCAGGGCGCCGAGCAGGGCGACCCGCTCGGCGAACAGGCCCTCCTGCCACAGCCTGCGCGTCTGCTCCTCGTCCTCCGCAGGGGGCAGCGCCGCGCCGCCGCCAGGGGCCGCGCGCAGGGCGAAGCGCCAGTCCGGGTTGAGCCGGGCCAGCCAGGTCGCGCGCGGCCCCGCGAACGTCAGCGCCGCCGGGCGCAGGTCCGTACGGCCGCGGGCCGCGTCCAGAAGGGCGGGCAGCGTCTGCGGGGGAGGGGCGAAACCGCGCGCGTTGGCCGCCGCCAGCCACTGCGGAAGCAGCTCCATGAGGTCCGGCGCGGTGCCCCTGCGGCCACCGGTACCGGTCCCGGGGCGGTCGGCCAGGAGCAGCGCGAGTCTGCGGGCCGCCGCGGACGGCAGCGGGGGGCGAGGGTCGTCGGGGGCGGGCGCGGGACGCTCGGCCGCCGGGGCGGGGCGCAGACCGGCCCGCCGCCGTACGGTCTCCAGGGCCGCCGCGTCCAGCAGCGCGACCGGTGCCTCCCGGCCCGCGGTGCCGCCGGGCGGTGTACGGCGCTCCGTCCCGAGCAGGGCGGCCGTGACGAGCTCCTCCCAGGCGCCCGGGGCGGGCGCATCCACAGGTGTGGACGTCCTGTTCATGCGGTTCCTTTCCCTGGCGTGCCCGGGAGTGGTTGAAGGCTCAGTGATTGCGGGTGTCCCGTGGGACGGGATGTATCCATGGAAGAGGTGAGAAGGCGGTCGGGTTTCTCCGCCGACGTCACCCGGGTCCGCCGTGCACGGTGGTCGTGGCCGCCGCTCAGCACAGCCGGACCGCCTCGCCCTCGCCGTCCGGCCAGGCCGTCAGCGGTGTGAAGCCCCGGTGACCGCACTCGCCGAAGACCTTGACGGGGGCACCCCCCGAGAGGGCGATCAGACGCCAGAGGCCGGGGCGGGACCGGGCGCTCGGGGCCAGGGGCAGTGCCGTGTCGCCGTCGGCGTCCGCGAGCTGCCAGGAGTCGCCGGCCGGGGTCGGTATGACGCGGTCCAGCGTGACCGGGACGGAGTTCAGCCACGGGTCGCCGCGCAGGGCCGTGCCGTAGTGGGCGGCGGCCTCGGCCGTGGTCATGCCCGGTGGCCGTACCGGTGTCGGCGCCGGCGGTGCGAACTGCGCGCCCAGGGAGGCGCGTTGCCGGCCGCCTCCCGGATACGTGGACACCTCGGCGTCCAGGGCCAGGCCCACCGGCAGCGCCAGTTCGGGAGCGCGGCCTGCCGCTCCGTAGGACAGGAGCAGCGCCGTGCGCCGTGAGTCGGCGCCGTGGAGCCAGATGCGGCGGGTCGTCAGACGGGCGTCCGCCGTGTCGTACTGGGCCAGGACCAGCCAGTGGTCCCGCAGCGGCGGGCCGTCCGCCGTGCCGGGCAGGCCGATACGGGAGCGGACCGTCGCCGCCAGGCCGTCCGGCAACTGCTCGCGCCGCAGCCAGCCCTGGTCGAGGAGGTGCAGCAGCGCGCACTCCTCCAGCAGACGCACCGGCCAGCCCGGTCCGGATCCCGGGATCGCCCCCAACTCCCGCACCCGCGCCGCCAGTCCGGGCGCCTGGGCGTCGACCATGCGGGCCGCCGTCTCCTCCCACAGCCGGTACCCCGCCTGTTCCGCGCTCGCCAGGCCACCGCGCAGCAGGTCCGCCAGGCGCTGCTCCAGCTCGGTCGCGCCCGCGGTGACCCGCTCGGCCCGTCGCTCCGCCCGGCGCCGGGCCGCCTCGGGATCAGCGGAGGCCGAAGCGGCACCGGAGGCGTCCGCGGCCCGCTTCTCCTCCGTCCGCTTCCTTCTCCCCTCCATCCACTGCGTCGCCCAGTCCGGCGGACTGCCCGCCGGCACCGCGGCGTCCTCGCCCGCCCAGAGCAGCAGCAGCCCGAGCGCGTGCTTGCACGGGAACTTGCGGCTCGGGCAACTGCACTTGTACGCGGGCCCCGTCGCGTCCGCGATGTCGACGACCGTCTGATACGGCTTGCTGCCACTGCCCTTGCACAGCCCCCACACCGTCCCCTCGTCACAGCTCCCCGCCTCGGACCACGGCCCCGCCGCGCCGAGTTTGCTTCCCGCTTTGCGTGACGCGGCGTCAGGCGCCAGTGCCAGCACCTGCTCCGCGCTCCAGCGCACCCCCTGCTGAGTCATGTCTCCGACGGTAGATCCCGCCACTGACAATCGGCCCAGCGAGCGCGTTTGCGCAGGTCACATCGCATTGTCAGTGGCGTGGTGCACGGTGGGTGACAGATCCGAACCGGCCGAGCTGGAGGGGGCCTCAGCCATGTCTGTGTCCGTGGAACCGACGACCGTCGAAGCAGCCGAAGTACCCGTGGAGGGACCGGCCGAGGCGTTGCGGCCGCACGCCGAGGGCGCCTTCGCCGGTGAACTCGCCGCGCTGGCGGCGCAGGACGACCGCCCGCGCCCGGCCCGCTGGAAGCTGTCGCCCTGGGCGGTGGCCACGTATCTGCTCGGCGGCACGCTGCCGGACGGCACGGTGATCACACCGAAGTACGTGGGCCCGCGCCGTATCGTCGAGGTCGCCGTCACCACCCTCGCCACCGACCGCGCCCTGCTCCTGCTGGGCGTCCCCGGCACCGCGAAGACCTGGGTGTCCGAGCATCTGGCCGCGGCGGTCAGCGGCGACTCGACCCTGCTCGTGCAGGGAACGGCGGGCACGCCGGAGGAGGCGATCCGGTACGGCTGGAACTACGCGCAGCTGCTCGCCCACGGCCCGAGCCGGGACGCCCTGGTGCCGAGCCCGGTCATGCGGGCCATGGCGGAGGGGATGACGGCGCGGGTGGAGGAGCTGACCCGGATCCCGGCGGACGTCCAGGACACCCTGATCACGATCCTCTCCGAGAAGACCCTGCCGATACCGGAGCTGGGGCAGGAGGTCCAGGCGGTCCGCGGCTTCAACCTGATCGCCACCGCCAACGACCGCGACCGCGGGGTCAACGACCTCTCCAGCGCCCTGCGCCGCCGCTTCAACACGGTGGTGCTGCCGCTGCCGGAGAGCGTCGAGGCCGAGGTCGACATCGTCTCGCGGCGCGTCGACCAGATCGGCCGTTCCCTGGAGCTGCCGGCCGTGCCCGACGGCGTCGACGAGATCCGACGGGTCGTGACCGTCTTCCGCGAACTGCGCGACGGGGTCACCGCCGACGGGCGTACGAAGCTCAAGTCGCCCAGCGGCACGCTGTCGACGGCCGAGGCGATCTCCGTCGTCACCAACGGGCTCGCCCTCGCCGCCCACTTCGGGGACGGCGTGCTGCGGGCCGGTGACGTCGCCGCGGGCATCCTCGGCGCCGTCGTCCGCGACCCCGCGGCCGACCGGGTGATCTGGCAGGAGTACCTGGAGGCGGTCGTCCGCGAGCGCGACGGCTGGATGGACTTCTACCGGGCCTGCCGGGAGGTGAGCGCGTGACGGCTCAGGGGGACGGCCGGCCGTTGCTGCTCGGGGTGCGGCATCACGGGCCCGGATCGGCGCGAGCGGTGCGCGCCGCGCTGGACGCGGCCCGGCCGAAGGTCGTGCTGATCGAGGGGCCGCCCGAGGCCGACGCGCTCATCCCGCTGGCCGCCGAGGAGGACATGCGGCCGCCGGTCGCGCTCCTCGCTCACGCCGTGGACGAGCCCGGCCGCTCGGCCTTCTGGCCGCTCGCCGAGTTCTCCCCGGAGTGGGTGGCGATCCGCTGGGCCCTGGCCCACGAGGTCCCGGCCCGCTTCATCGACCTGCCGGCGACCCACACGCTCGCGTGGGGGCAGGACGGGACCGAGGAGCCGACGGAGCGGAAAGCCGAGGGGGCCGGAGGAGAGGGAGCGGAGGGAGTCGAGGTCGTCGAAGGCGGCGACTCCGCGGGGGCGGGGGCTGCGGGCCTCCCGGGAACGGAGCCTGCGGGCCTCCCGGGATCGGGGCCTGTGGATGTCCCAGAAAGCGGTCCCGATTCCGCGTCCGAAGTCGACGTCCGGATCGACCCGTTGGCCGTGCTCGCGGACGCCGCAGGATATGACGACCCCGAGCGGTGGTGGGAGGACGTGATCGAGCACCGGGGAGTGGGCGAGCGGGACGCCTTCGCCCCGTTCGCCGTGCTCGAAGAGGCGATGGGGGTGCTGCGGGAGACGTACGGCGTCGGCGGGCGCGACCGGGACCTCGTGCGCGAGGCCCATATGCGGCTCCAGATGCGGGCGGCCGAGCGGGAGTTCGGCGGCGGGGTGGCCGTGGTGTGCGGGGCCTGGCATGTGCCCGCGCTGCGGGAGAGGACGACCGTCGCGGCCGACCGGGCGCTGCTGAAAGGCCTGCCGAAGGTCAAGGCGGACATGACATGGGTGCCGTGGACGCACCGGCGGCTGTCCCGGGTCAGCGGATACGGCGCGGGGATCGAGTCCCCGGGTTGGTACGGGCATCTGTTCGGCGCCCCGGACCGGCCGATCGAGCGGTGGATGACCAAGGTGGCGGGACTGCTCCGGGAGGAGGACCGGCTCGTCTCCTCCGCGCATGTCATCGAGGCGGTACGACTGGCCGAGACGCTCGCGGCGATGCGAGGCCGCCCCCTGCCGGGACTCGGCGAGACGACCGACGCCGTGCGCGCGGTGATGTGCGAGGGCTCGGACGTGCCGCTGGGGCTGGTGCGCGACCGGCTGGTCGTCGGGGACGTGCTGGGAGAGGTGCCGCGGACGGCGCCGGCGGTGCCGCTGCAGCGGGACCTCGACCGGACCCAGCGCCGACTGCGGCTCAAACCGGAGGCGCTGGAGCGGGAGTTGGAGCTCGACCTGCGCAAGGAGACCGACGCCGGGCGCAGCAGGCTGCTGCACCGGCTGCGGCTGCTGGGCATCGGCTGGGGCGAGCCGGTCGCCTCCCGGGGGAGCACGGGGACCTTCCGGGAGACCTGGCGGTTGCGCTGGGAGCCGGAGCTGTCGGTGCGGGTCGCGGAGGCCGGGGTGTGGGGGACGACCGTGCTCGGCGCCGCGACCGCCAGGGCGGAGGCGGACGCGCTCGCCGCGCAGGGGCTCGCCGACGTCACCGGGCTCGCCGAGCGCTGTCTGCTGGCCGAACTGCCGCAGGCGCTGCCCGTGGTGATGCGGATCCTCGCCGACCGGGCCGCGCTCGACGCGGACGTCGGCCAACTCGCCCAGGCCCTGCCCGCCCTGGTCCGCTCCCTGCGGTACGGCGACGTACGCGGCACCGACACCCATGCCCTGGCCGAGGTCGCGGCGGGCCTCGCCGAGCGCGTGTTCGTGGGCCTTCCGCCGGCCTGCGCCGCCCTCGACCAGGACGGGGCCGAGGAGATGCGCCGGCATGTGGACGCGGTGCACGGGGCGGTGGGGCTCCTGGCGGACGTACCCGCCCTGGCACACCCGTCCGCGGAACCCGTGCGGGACGGGCAGGCCCAGGTGCGGACGGGTGGGGACGGTGCGGGTGGGCATCGTGGTCTGCGTGGGCGTTGGCGGGCCGTGCTGCGGGTGCTGGGGCTGCGGGACACCGTGCCGGGGGTCGTACGGGGACGGGCCGTGCGATTGCTGCTGGACGAGGGGGCGTTGGAGCAGGACGAGGCGGCGCGGCTCATGGGGCTCGTGCTGTCGCCCGGGACTGCGCCGGGGGACGCGGCCGCGTGGATCGAGGGCTTCGTCGGTGGCGGCTCGGGCGGCGGGATGCTGCTCGTGCACGACGAGCGGCTGCTCGGCCTGGTGGACGCCTGGCTGACCGGGGTGCCGGCGGAGGCGTTCACGGACGTACTGCCGCTGCTCAGGCGGACGTTCTCGGCGTACGAACCGGGAGTCCGGCGCACCCTGGGCGAGCTGGTCCGCCGGGGACCCGGGCGGCAGGGGAGTGCGGGGGCGGCCGGTTCGGGCATACCGGGCTTCGCGCCGGAGCTGGACGCGGACCGTGCCGAGGCCGTGGTGCCGGTGGTGCGGCTGCTGTTGGGGCTGGGGCTGGGGCGGGACGGGATGGATCCGGACGTGGAGGGGCGGGACGTGGACAACGGCCTCGTGGGGGTGGCGGGATGACGTATGACGGGCTGAGGGAGACGGACGGGGGAGCCGGTGTGATGGATGCCGTCGAGTGCAGGCGCCGGCAGGGCGGTCGGCTCTCCACGAGGGGTGCCTCGGCGACCGGCGTCGCGGTGGCCGACCGTCCGACCGTTGCCGTAGTGGTCCTTCCGCTCTGGGACCGTCCGCGAGCGGGGGTGTGCCGATGACGACGGAAGCGACGGACCCGGCGCAGGAGCGGTTGCGGCGCTGGCGGTTGGTGCTCGGGGGCGAGGCGGCCGACGGCACCGGATGTGTGCTGGCGGGCCAGGACGCTGCGATGGACGGGGCGTTGACCGCGCTGTACGGGAAGGGGGACCGGCAGGGGCAGTCGGGGCGGGACCGTTCGGCGGGGCTCGGGGCGTCGGCGCCCTCGGTGGCACGCTGGCTCGGGGACATCCGGACGTACTTTCCGTCCTCCGTCGTCCAGGTGATGCAGCGCGACGCCATCGACCGGCTCGGGCTGTCCACGCTGCTGCTGGAGCCGGAGATGCTGGAGGCGGTGGAGGCGGACGTGCACCTCGTCGGCACGCTGCTGTCCCTCAACAAGGCCATGCCGGAGACGACGAAGGAGACGGCGCGGGCGGTCGTGCGCAAGGTCGTCGAGGATCTGGAGAAGCGGCTCGCGACCCGCACCAGGGCCACCCTCACCGGCGCCCTGGACCGCAGCGCCCGGATCAACCGGCCGCGCCACCACGACATCGACTGGAACCGCACCATCGCGGCCAACCTCAAGCACTACCTCCCCGAGTACCGCACGATCGTGCCCGAGCGGCTGATCGGGTACGGGCGGGCGTCGCAGTCGGTGAAGAAGGAGGTCGTCCTCTGCATCGACCAGTCCGGTTCGATGGCGGCGTCCGTGGTCTACGCGTCGGTGTTCGGGGCGGTGCTCGCGTCCATGCGGTCGATCGACACACGGCTCGTCGTCTTCGACACGGCCGTCGTCGACCTCACCGACCAGCTCGACGATCCGGTGGACGTCCTGTTCGGCACCCAGCTGGGCGGCGGTACGGACATCAACCGGGCGCTCGCCTACTGCCAGTCGCAGATCACCCGGCCCGCCGAGACGGTGGTCGTGCTGATCAGCGACTTGTACGAGGGCGGGATACGGAACGAGATGCTCAAGCGGGTCGCCGCGATGAAGGCGTCCGGGGTGCAGTTCGTGGCGCTGCTCGCGCTGTCGGACGAAGGGGCGCCGGCGTACGACAGGGAGCACGCGGCCGCGCTCGCCGCGCTGGGGGCACCGGCGTTCGCCTGCACGCCCGACCTCTTCCCCGAGGTGATGGCGGCGGCGATCGAGAAGCGGCCCCCGCCGATACCGGAGGCGGTGTGACGGAGGGGCCGTGGCTGGGGTGTTCGCTGACGATTTGTCGACCAGTCGTCGTCCGACTCGGACCAGCAAAAGGGACATGACTACCCATCGGTAACGGAGGGCTTGCGCAACCTGCGGAGGGGCGTGCAAGGATCGACGCCTTCTCGACCGAGACCGTTCCGCAGCACGGGAGGATCGACCCTCTCTTGACCTGGCATGCAGCCCTGCCCGGCGCCGCTCTGCGCGTGATGCGCACGGCGGTTGCCCGGCGCGCGCTGCAAGTGGCGCTGCTGGTGGGTGGGTTGTTCGCACTCGGGTTTCTCTGCGGGGAGCAGGCGCACGCGGCGGAGGAGACGCCGGTGACGTCCGCCCGTCCGACCGGACCGCTCGGTGCGGTGGATGGCGTGCGGGCGGATGGCTTGCGGTCGGGGGGCGTGCGGACGAGCGGCCTGCGGACGGATGGCGGGCGGGCGGATCGCCTGCGGGCGGATGGCGTGCGGGCGAGCGGCCCGGCCGGGTTGCCCCCCACCGACCCCGCCACGACCCTGCCCTCGGGCTTCGCCGGTCGGCCGTCGATCGGAGTCACCCCCGATGCCCCGTCGGGACGCGCGGCGCCGTCGCCCCTCACCCTTCCGGGTGCCGGTGATCAGGTCCTCGGGGCCGTCGTCGGTGGCCACGTCCAGGGTGTCGGCGGGCGGGTTCTGCAGCCGGTCGGTGGGCTCGTCGTGGTGGTGGCCGACGCGCTCGGCGAGGTGACCGCGCAGATACCGCCGCTGTCGTCGTTGCCGGCTCTGCCGGTCGTCCCGACCCAGCCCGGCGCACCGTCGCTGCCCGGCGTGCCGGGCCTGCCCTCGTTCCCCTCACAGCCCGGACTTCCGACCGGCCAGGGGCAGACGTCGCCGCCGCCGGTTGCGCAGCCGGGTGACGGTGCGGGGCAGCCGGTGAAGGGCGGAGGTGTCGCCGACGGCCGTTCCGGAGCGGGGGCGGGGCGCGGGACGACGTACGGGCCGATGCCGCGTGCGGGCGCCGGTGCGGCGCATGCCTCGGGGCATGGCGGCGGACAGCGGAGCGACGTCCCCGGCTACGTCCCGGTGCACCAGGCTCCCGGCGGGGACCCGACCGGCGAGCTGAGCAGCCGTAACGCCGTCGACAGCGGTACCTCGCGGCACGGCGACGCGTACGCCGTCGCGCTCGACCAGCGGGCGCCGTCGCGGCTTCTGGCCGGCGCCGCAGCCCGCGCCGTCGGGGGATCCACCCGGGACAGGCACCGGGACGTTCCGGTTTCCCCCGCCTAGGGCGGCCCCCCGCGCGGCTGATCTGCCGTGCGGGGCGGAACAGGTCGCGCGCCGGTCCGAACCCCCGGAATCTCCGGACCGAAGCCGCCGACTCTCCGGCCCGCCGGTCCCACTCCCCCCGATCGCGACGGATCCGGCGCCGGAAAGGTCCCAGTGACGCGCAGCAGTCGTACGCCCCCTCCACGCCCGACCGGTTACTCACCACCGCTGTAGGCCCCGCCTCCGCGCCGGCATCCGAAGGATCAGCCCCGGCATCGGCGGGACGCCATGGCATACGACCGGTCCACCACCGGCGTCGCAAGACGCCCCCCGACGCGCGAGCAGCGCGCCGGGCCGCTGACTCCGTGCGGTGCGCGACACGGACGGCCGAAAGCCGTCGGTCCGTCCGGTCGTGGCCGCGCGGGACGGGGCGGGTGGTTCCCATTGGGGTGGGAACCGCCGGCCCCAGCCCCCAGGGGTGGCCCATTCGTGCCCCCGAGGGCTGTTCAGGGGGTCTCACCGGGTCAACCCCAGCCCGGTGAGACCCCTCCCCGTGCCCTTCGTCGTGGCCATCGCCGAGACTTCCCTGTGCCCTTCGCCGAGGCTTCGCCGTGCCCTTTGCCGGGCCTTCCCGGTGCGCCTCGCCCGCGCCTTCCCCGTGCACTCGCCCAGGGCCTTCGCAGTGCCCTTCGCTGAGTGTTCCCCCGTGCGCTCGCCCGGGGCCTTCGCAGTGCCCTTCGCCGAGGGTTCCCCGTGCTCCTCGCCGAGACTTCCCCGTGCCCCTCGCCCAGGCCTCCCTCGTTCCCTTCGCGAGGCTTCCCGTGCCCCTCGCCCAGGCCTCCCCCGTTCCCTTCGGCCAGCCTCCCCCGTGCCCTTCGTCCATGCCCTCCCCGGGCCTTCCCGATCTCCACCCGCCCCTCACACCCGGCACCCCGTGCCAGTGATTGCGGCATCATGTGACAGGTATCACCGCTCAGGTGTGACCCTCGATTTAGGGAGGTCCCGCAAGCGGCGATAACCTGCGAGACGGACATGCCGCGCGCTCGGACACCGTGTGCGCTTCCCCTGTGACCCATGCGGACGTCACGTTGCCCTTCGCGGCACGCCCACGCATCCAACGAACCGCGAGATCACTGATAGGGACGGAAGCGCGTGGACCTGTTCGAGTACCAGGCGAGGGACCTCTTCGCCAAGCACGATGTACCGGTGCTGGCCGGTGAAGTCATCGACACGCCTGAGGCGGCGCGCGAGATCACCGAGCGTCTGGGCGGCAAGTCCGTCGTCAAGGCGCAGGTGAAGGTCGGTGGTCGCGGCAAGGCCGGTGGCGTCAAGCTGGCCGCCTCCGCGGACGAGGCCGTCGCCCGTGCGACGGACATCCTCGGCATGGACATCAAGGGCCACACGGTCCACAAGGTGATGATCGCCGAGACCGCGCCCGAGATCGTCGAGGAGTACTACGTCTCCTTCCTCCTCGACCGCGCCAACCGCACCTTCCTCTCCATCGCCTCCGTCGAGGGCGGCATGGAGATCGAGGAGGTGGCGGCCACCCGTCCGGAGGCCGTCGCGCAGACCCCGATCAACCCCATCGACGGGGTGGACGAGGCCAAGGCCCGCGAGATCGTCGCGGCCGCCAAGTTCCCGGCCGAGGTCGCCGACAAGGTCGCCAACGTCCTGGTCAGGCTGTGGGACACCTTCATCAAGGAGGACGCCCTCCTGGTCGAGGTCAACCCGCTGGCCAAGGTCGCCTCCGGTGACGTGATCGCCCTCGACGGCAAGGTGTCGCTCGACGACAACGCCGAGTTCCGTCACCCCGACTTCGAGGAGCTCCACGACAAGGCCGCGGCCAACCCGCTCGAGGCCGCCGCCAAGGAGAAGAACCTCAACTACGTCAAGCTCGACGGCGAGGTCGGCATCATCGGCAACGGCGCCGGTCTCGTCATGAGCACCCTGGACGTCGTCGCGTACGCCGGTGAGAAGCACGGTGGCGTCAAGCCCGCCAACTTCCTGGACATCGGCGGTGGCGCCTCCGCCCAGGTCATGGCGAACGGCCTGGAGATCATCCTCGGCGACCCGGACGTCAAGTCCGTCTTCGTCAACGTCTTCGGTGGCATCACCGCCTGCGACGAGGTCGCCAACGGCATCGTGCAGGCCCTGAAGCTCCTCGAGGAGCGCGGCGAGGACGTCACCAAGCCGCTGGTCGTCCGTCTCGACGGCAACAACGCCGAGCTGGGCCGACAGATCCTCACCGACGCCGCGCACCCGCTGGTGCAGCGCGTCGACACCATGGACGGCGCGGCCGACAAGGCCGCCGAGCTGGCCCACGCCGCCAAGTAAGCACTCAGGACGAGGACACAACACACCATGGCTATCTGGCTCGACAAGGACAGCAAGGTCATCGTCCAGGGCATGACCGGTGCCACGGGCATGAAGCACACCAAGCTCATGCTGGGCGACGGCACCAACGTCGTGGGCGGCGTGAACCCACGCAAGGCGGGCACCACCGTGGACTTCGACGGCACCGAGGTACCGGTCTTCGGCACCGTCAAGGAGGCCATCGAGGCCACCGGCGCCAACGTCTCGGTCATCTTCGTCCCGGAGAAGTTCACCAAGTCCGCGGTGGACGAGGCGATCGACGCCGAGATCCCGCTGGCCGTCGTGATCACCGAGGGCATCGCCGTGCACGACACGGCCGCCTTCTGGGCGTACGCCGGCAAGAAGGGCAACAAGACCCGCATCATCGGCCCGAACTGCCCCGGCATCATCACCCCGGGCCAGTCGAACGTCGGCATCATCCCGGGCGACATCACCAAGCCGGGCCGTATCGGCCTGGTCTCGAAGTCCGGCACGCTGACGTACCAGATGATGTACGAGCTGCGTGACATCGGCTTCTCCACCGCCGTCGGCATCGGTGGCGACCCGATCATCGGCACCACGCACATCGACGCGCTGGCCGCCTTCCAGGACGACCCCGACACCGACCTGATCGTGATGATCGGTGAGATCGGCGGCGACGCCGAGGAGCGGGCCGCGGCCTTCATCAAGGAGAACGTGACCAAGCCGGTCGTCGGCTACGTCGCGGGCTTCACCGCGCCCGAGGGCAAGACGATGGGCCACGCCGGCGCCATCGTCTCCGGTTCCTCCGGCACGGCGCAGGCGAAGAAGGAGGCCCTCGAGGCCGCGGGCGTCAAGGTCGGCAAGACCCCGACCGAGACGGCGAAGCTGGCCCGGGAGATCCTCAGCGCCTGAGGCTCCCGCAGCGACGAACGATGGGCCCGTTCCCGGGGAGGGGGCGGGCCCATCGGCCTGCACACCACCGGTTTGCTCACCGGTTCACTCACCGGTTTCCTCACCGGTTCACTCACCGGTTTCGCCACCGGTTTCCTCACCGTTCCTGCGGTACGAGTCTGTCCCGCCCCGGCACCATCTCCGCCCGCAGCTTCTTCCGCAGGCCGGCCTGCGCCTCCGACAGCGGCCCCAGCGCCACCCGGGGCGGCAGCCCCCGCACCTGTACGCCGTGCGGGACCGGCGGCTCGTAGTGGGTCGGAGCCGTCCGCACGGTGAACGTCGTCGTCCCGATCAGGGCGACCGTGCAGGCGATGGCGGCCCGGGTCATGAAGCGGGTCCTGCGCTCGCCCCCGGCCCGCACCCGCGTCGGCTTGTCCGCGCGCAGCCGTTCCGCGGAGGCGAGCCTGGTCAGGCAGCGGTGGAGTTCGGCCGGGTCCACGAGGTCCGGGACGCGCGCGGCGACGACCTCGCGGGCGTACAGCACACGGCCCGCGGCCGCCGGTGTGCTGGCCTCCGTCTCCGCCGCGGTCTCCGGGAGGCCGAGCCCCACACCGTCGTACAGCACGAGCGTGCGGCGGTACGGCGGGGGGAGCTCGAGGAGCGCGGAAAGGAGCGCGCGGTCGGGGGCGTCCGCCGGCGGTGGCTCGGGGTGGTGGTAGCGGGGGCGGAAGCGGTGCCAGGGGGAGAGCGCGCAGTCGTACGCCGCCGCGCGCACCCAGCCTCCCGGGTCCGGATCGCGGGCGACCTCGGGCCAGCGCTGCCAGGCGAGTTGGAAGGCGCGCTCCACCGACTCACGGGCGAGTTCGCGCCGACCGGTGAGCAGGTAGGTCTGCCGTACGAGGGCCGGGGCGCAGAACGCGTACAGCGCGTCGAAGGCCTGAGCGGGCGTCAGGGGCGCTGTCGGTTCCGGTTCCTGAGGCTGCGTCACTGGGCGCCCCTTCGTACGAAAAAGTACATAAACATATATTGGGCGACACAGCGGAGGTTCGCCTGTTACGACCGGAAAGCGCGTGTCGTTGGGACCATGACGGTCGTGACTCAGCTGACCGCTCGCCGCATGTCGTTGTCGTCCCTGCTCGTCCGTCTGCGCGACCGATCGTCCGGACTGGGGGTCGGCCTTCTGGGTGGCGCGGTCGCCGCCGGGCTGGGGCTCGGGGTGTTCGCGGTGCTCGTGATCATGCTGTGGATCAGTTCGCCGTACCCCGACAGCGGGCCCGGGGGCGCGCTGCACGTGGCGGCGGCGCTGTGGCTGCTCGCGCACGGCGTGGAACTGGTCCGCACCGACACGCTCTCCGGCGCCCCCGCGCCCGTCGGCGTGACGCCGTTGCTGCTGCTCGCGCTGCCGGTGTGGCTGGTGCACCGCGCGGCTCGGGACGCGGTGGAGGGGGAGCAGACGGAGGGGCCGGTACCGCTGCTTCCGGGCCGAACGGCGTGGACGGGCGTCGTCCTCGGCTACCTCGGTGTCGGAGCGGCGGCCGCCCTGTACGCGTCCGGCGGCGATCTGCGGCCGTCGTGGATGTGGACGGGGATCTGTGTGCCGCTCGTCGTGGCGGGGGCGGCTGCGGCCGGCGTCTGGACCGCCTACGGCCGTCCCGGTGAGCCCGTGGACGGGGTGCTGCTGCTCCTGCCCGCGGGGGTGCGGCGGCTGGTGTTCGGGGCGCGGGCGCGTGAACGGTGGGGGGTCGCGGCGCAGGCCGCGGCGGCCGGGGTGACGGTCCTGGTCGGGGGCGGGGCGCTGCTGGTGGGCGCCTCGCTGCTGTGGCACGGCGAGGCGGCGCGCGCGTCCCTTCTGCAGGTGACGGAGGGCTGGTCGGGGCGGTTCGCGGTACTGCTGCTGTGTCTGGCCCTGCTGCCCAACGCGGCCGTGTGGGGTGCCTCGTACGCCCTCGGTCCGGGGTTCGTGCTGAGCGTCGGGCATGCCGTGACGCCGCTGGCCTCGGCACCGACCCCGCTGCTCCCGCCGTTCCCGCTGCTGGCGGCGGTGCCGGGGCCCGGGCAGGGGGGATGGGCCGACGGGGCGACGGGGGTGGTGCCGGTGGCGGCCGGGATGGTGGTGGGGTGGTTCGTGGGCGCGGCCGCTGCCTCGCGGGGGGCGGCGGGCGGGGGAGACGGCGCCGAGGCCTGGTCGGGCGCCAGGACCGCCGGTACGGCCGCGCTGGCCACGGTGCTCTGCGCGGCCGGCGTCGCCGCGCTCACCGCACTGGCGGGCGGACGGCTCGGGGTGGCGGCGCTGTCGAGCTTCGGGCCGGTGTGGTGGGAGACGGGGGGCGCGGCGCTGGGATGGATCCTGGCACTGTCCGTACCGGTGGCGCTCGGGGTGCGGGGTTGGCGGCGCAGGGGTGCCGGGCGGGAAGGAAGCGGACCGGCGGGGGCGGAGCCGAAGCATGCGGAGCCGAGGGTCACCGAGCCGAAGATCCCTGAGCCGGGGAACGCCGAGCCGAGGATCGCCGGGACGAGGTCGGAGGCGGCCGAAGGCGGGGGCCGCAGCGGGGCCTTGGCCGCCTTCCGGGCGTGGCTCGGCTTCCAGAAGGCGGCTCCTGGTCCGGTGCCGGGCGGTGGCGGGGGGTACGACGGGGACGAGTTCTACGGCGTCGTACGCGACCAGACCGAAACGGCGTTCGACCTCCTGCCGGCCGACCCCCTGCCACTCGCTCCGCGGGAGCACGACGCCTCACGGGAGGCACGTTGGAGTGCACTCAAAGAAGCCGGCGACGAATCCCAGACGCCGGAAACGGAACGAACCGACGGCCCACAGCCGCCGGACGAGCAGTGAACCGGCCGACACCCTTCCCCCGCCGGACCGCGCCGACCGCCCAAACCGCCCCGGTGCCGCCCCGCCCCCGGTCGGTAGCGTCAGCTGTTCGTGCCCAGCAAACCCCGCAGTTCCTTGGGGAGGTGGTCTGTGCAGGCCTGCTTCGCCTCGTTCGTGAGGGCGTCGTTCGTGCAGGTGTAGTAGTCGCGGTAGACCAGCTGGGCCGTGAAGGCCGCGGCGACCAGGGTGATGGCCAGGGAGGCGGTGACCAGGCCCGTCACCGCCGCCGTCAGCTGGGGGCGGCCCTGGTCGGCGGGGGAGGCACCGGGGTTCTCGCGGGGCTTGGCGCGGAGCGCGCTGATGCCCCAGTACAGGGCGAGCGCGCCCAGCAGCAGGGCCACGTACGGCCAGCTGAAGAGGGCGAAGAAGAAGGCCCACATGCCGCACAGCAGCGCGTACCGCGCCCGGCGCTGCGCGGGGTCGGCCGGATCCCAGCGCATGCCCTGGTCGGGGGTGTTGCCGCCGGGGCCCTCCGGGCCGGGGGCGCCGGGGCGCTCGCCGAAGCCGCCGGAGGAGCGGCCCGGCTGGCGGTCGCTCCACTGGTTGCCCCACGGGGAGTGGGAGTTCTCGTCGCCCTGGGAGTCGTCGCCGTTCGCCGGCCGGCGCGGCTGCCAGGGCCGGTCGGGGGTGCCCTCCGGCGGCGGGGCGAACGGGTTGTCCTCCTGGCGGTCGCCGTCCCGCTCGCCGCCCTGTGCGCCCTCCGACGGCGCGTCCGGCGGCGAGGACGGCCGCTCCCGCAGCAGCACGGCGTCCCGCTCCCCTCCCTGTGCCGGGAGCGGGGAGAGCGTATGGAGGCGCAGACTGCGGTCCGACATCAAGAGAGCGTCTTCCCCTTGGTGACTTCGTGAACTGGGCGAACCCAGCGAACTGGGCGATTACGGCTGGTCCTGCAGGAGGCTTCACCCTGTCAACGCGCCGCACGGCGAGCGCGTTCCCGGGCCGGCTCCTCCCAGACGCTACCTTCCGGCCACGCCCCCGTCCCGTGGGGGCCGCCGCATGTGCCGGTATCGTTGCTGACGGTCGGCCGCTTCGTAGACTTCCCCGTATCCCGGGGCGCGAAGCATTCGTACGAATGTACAAAGCCCGTGCTCGTCCAGCGTGCGCGTCCGGCCGCTCGCAGAACCGCACCCGACGTACCCCCGAGAAAGGGCCCCATCGTGGCCGCCAAGCCCGTGGTCAAGCGCCTCGTCGTGCTGGTCTCCGGATCCGGCACCAATCTGCAGGCGCTCCTCGACGAGATCGCGGCCACCGGGGTCGAGGCCTACGGCGCCGAGATCGTGGCCGTAGGCGCGGACCGCGAGGGCATCGAGGGGCTCGCGCGGGCCGAGCGCGCCGGACTGCCCACCTTCGTGCGCAAGGTGAAGGACTACGGCACGCGCGAGGAGTGGGACGCCGCCCTCGCCGAGGCCGTCGCCGCCCATGAACCCGACCTCGTGGTCTCCGCCGGGTTCATGAAGATCGTGGGGAAGGAGTTCCTCGCGCGCTTCGGCGGACGGTTCGTCAACACCCACCCCGCACTCCTGCCCAGTTTCCCCGGAGCCCACGGTGTGCGCGACGCGCTCGCGTACGGCGCCAAGGTCACCGGCTGCACCGTCCACTTCGTCGACGACGGCGTCGACACCGGACCGATCATCGCTCAGGGCGTGGTGGAGGTCCGGGACGAGGACGACGAGAGCGCTCTGCACGAGCGCATCAAGGAAGTCGAGCGAAGGCTGCTCGTCGATGTCGTGGGGCGGCTCGCCCGCAACGGCTATCGCATTGAGGGACGAAAGGTAGTTATCCAGTGACCGCCAACGCCGAGACCAACAAGCGGCCGATCCGCCGGGCGCTCGTCAGCGTCTACGACAAGACGGGCCTCGAAGACCTCGCGCGCGGCCTGCACGAGGCGGGCGTCGAGCTCGTCTCCACCGGGTCCACCGCCGGCCGTATCGCCGCCGCGGGCGTCCCCGTCACCAAGGTGGAGGAGCTGACCGGCTTCCCCGAGTGCCTCGACGGCCGCGTCAAGACCCTGCACCCCCGGGTGCACGCGGGCATCCTCGCCGACCTGCGGCTGGAGAGCCACCGCGAGCAGCTGGCGGAGCTGGGCATCGAGCCGTTCGACCTGGTCGTCAGCAACCTGTACCCGTTCCGCGAGACCGTCGCCTCCGGCGCCACCCCCGACGAGTGCGTGGAGCAGATCGACATCGGCGGCCCCTCCATGGTCCGCGCCGCCGCCAAGAACCACCCCTCGGTCGCGATCGTCACCAGCCCCGCCCGCTACCCCGACGTCCTCGCGGCCGTCCGCGACGGCGGCTTCGACCTCGCCACCCGCAAGCGCCTGGCCGCGGAGGCCTTCCAGCACACGGCGGCGTACGACGTGGCGGTGGCGAGCTGGTTCGCGTCCTCGTACGCCCCCGTGGACGACTCGCAGTTCCCCGACTTCCTCGGCGGCACCTGGGAGCGCGCGCACACCCTGCGCTACGGCGAGAACCCGCACCAGCCCGCGGCGCTGTACGTATCCGGCACCGGCGGTCTCGCGCAGGCCGAGCAGCTGCACGGCAAGGAGATGTCGTACAACAACTACACGGACACGGACGCCGCGCGCCGTGCCGCGTACGACCACGAAGAGCCCTGCGTCGCGATCATCAAGCACGCCAACCCCTGTGGCATCGCGGTCGGTTCGGACGTCGCCGAGGCGCACCGCAAGGCGCACGCCTGCGACCCGCTGTCGGCGTTCGGCGGGGTCATCGCCGTCAACCGCCCGGTGTCGAAGGAGATGGCGGAGCAGGTCGCCGAGATCTTCACCGAGGTCATCGTCGCGCCGGACTACGAGGAGGGGGCCCTCGAAGCCCTCGCCAAGAAGAAGAACATCCGCGTCCTGAAGGCTGCGGGGGCTCCCGCGAACCCCGTCGAGCTGAAGCCGGTCGACGGCGGCGCCCTCCTCCAGGTCACCGACCGCCTCCAGGCGGACGGCGACGACCCGGCCAACTGGACGCTGGCGACGGGCGAGGCGCTGTCCCCCGCGGAGCTCTCCGAACTGGCCTTCGCCTGGAAGGCCTGCCGTGCCGTGAAGTCCAACGCGATCCTCCTCGCCAAGGACGGCGCCTCGGTCGGCGTCGGCATGGGCCAGGTCAACCGCGTCGACTCCGCGAAGCTGGCGGTCGAGCGGGCCGGCGAGGAGCGCGCCCGCGGCTCCTACGCCGCCTCCGACGCCTTCTTCCCCTTCCCCGACGGCCTGGAGATCCTCACCGCGGCCGGCGTCAAGGCCGTTGTCCAGCCCGGCGGTTCGGTCCGCGACGAACTGGTCGTGGAGGCCGCGAAGAAGGCAGGCGTGACGATGTACTTCACGGGGACCCGCCACTTCTTCCACTGACCCCTGTCCGAACGGACGCGACGACGCCCCCCGCACTGCGCGAGTGCGGGGGGCGTCGTCAACGCCGCGCTGCGGAACCTGCGGACGCACGGGGTGGGTGACGCGGACGGGCTCCGTGAAGGTCAGGGAGCAGGGTCAGGTTTGGGGCTTGCCGTCCAGGGCTGGGTCTTCAGGGCTTGGATGAAGGTGGTGAAGGCGGTCCCGGGGGAAGGTGAGGACGCCGGTGGTTCGGGTCTTCGAGTCGCGGATGGCTGTGTGGGTGGGGGAGGTGGATGTCTCCACGCACGAGTTGCCGTCCCTGGCGCCGGAGTAGGAGGACTTCCGCCAGTTGTCGGGGATGTTCATGAGTGCCTCACAGCTCTTGGGCCTCCGGACGGGGCACGCACCAGGGCCGTGCCCCCCTCTGGCGGGTGGGCACGGCCCTTGGTGTTCGGTGGGTGGGGTGAGGTCAGTTCTGGATGACCATCGTGCTGGCGGCCTTGTCGTGCCAGCCCTGCTGGCGGCCGGACTTGTCCCAGAACGGGGACAGGTAGACCAGGAGCGAGCCGATGCCGCAGAGGAGGCTGCCGACCTGCGGGATGACCCAGCGGATGAACGACGAGCCCACGCCCGGCTTCTGGCCGGTGTCGGCCTTCACCACGCGGATGCCGACGGCCATCTTGCCCAGGGTCGCGCCGAGCAGGCCGACCATCAGCACCTCGTAGAGAAGGCTGGCGACGATGATGATGCCGAAGACCGCGCCGAACTTGGCCAGGAAGTCCGAGCCGGCGTTGTTGATGCAGGTGTTGTAGTCGGCGGCGTTCGGGTCGCAGTCCTTGACCGAGTTCGCCGCGCCCGCGATGCCGGCGAAGGTGAGGACGATGTAGACCACGCCGATGATCAGCCCGTCGATCAGCCGGGCGCCGAAGCGGCGGCCCATCGAGGCGACGTTGGGAACGGGGCCGCCGGGATAGCCGCCGCCCTGGGGGTAGCCCGGCTGCTGCGGGTAACCGGGCTGCTGCGGGTAGCCGTAACCGGGCTGACCCGGCTGCTGGGGGTAGCCGTAACCCTGCTGCGGCGGGACTCCCTGCGGGGACTGCTGCGGGTAGCCGTAACCGGGCTGCTGCGGGTTCTGCGGCTGACCGTACGGATTGTTGGGCGAGCCGAAACTCATGGCCGGTCTTCCTCCGTTGCACTGCGGGGACGATGCGGATTGCACGGAGGAATCACACGATGTGAGCGGTTTGCCCCCCGAACATCAACCGCGATACTGCGCCGTTCATGCTTCTTCACCCCCGCGTGACTTGTCCAGCCGGAAATCAGATGTGTTGTGCAAGTGCAATCTGGCTGATCATGGGCGTGAGGGCGGGCGTGGCCGCTGGCGGCACCCTGATTGGAACCGGGGGGCGGTCATCCGCGAGGATGGGGTCATGACCGCCCAGATTCTCGATGGCAAGGCCACCGCAGCCGCGATCAAGTCCGATCTGACCGCCCGCGTGGCGGCGCTGAAGGAGAAGGGCGTCACGCCCGGCCTCGGCACGATCCTCGTCGGCGACGATCCCGGCAGCCAGAAGTACGTCGCGGGCAAGCACCGCGACTGCGCCCAGGTCGGCATCGCCTCCATCCAGCGCGAACTGCCGGACACCGCCACGCAGGAGGAGATCGAGGCGGTCGTACGGGAGCTCAACGAGGACCCGGCGTGCACCGGTTACATCGTCCAGCTGCCGCTGCCCAAGGGCATCGACGAGAACCGGATCCTGGAGCTCATGGACCCGGACAAGGACGCGGACGGGCTGCACCCGATGAACCTCGGGCGGCTGGTGCTCAACGAGCCGGCGCCGCTGCCCTGCACCCCGAACGGTGTCCTCACCCTCCTCCGTCAGTACGGCGTCGAGATCAAGGGCGCCGAGGTCGTGGTCGTCGGCCGCGGTGTCACCATCGGCCGGCCGATGCCGCTGCTGCTCACGCGGCGCAGCGAGAACGCGACCGTCACCCAGTGCCACACGGGCACGCGGGACCTGGCGGCCCACCTCAAGCGCGCGGACATCATCGTCGCGGCCGCCGGTTCCGCCCATCTGATCCGGCCCGAGGACGTCAAGCCGGGCGCCGCCGTCCTCGACGTCGGTGTCTCGCGCAGCGCCGAGGGCAAGATCGTGGGCGACGTCCACCCCGGGGTCGCCGAGGTGGCCGGCTGGATCTCTCCGAACCCGGGCGGCGTCGGCCCGATGACCCGCGCTCAGCTGCTCGTCAACGTGGTCGAGGCGGCGGAGCGCAGTGTCGGCTGACGCCCGGGACGCCCGGCGGCGGAGTGTGCCGGAGGACCCGGAGAAGCAGGCTGAGGCGGCGGTCCGCGAGGCGATCAACGCGACGACCGGCACCACGGGCACGGAGGGCGCCTTGGAGGCCGACAGCACTTCGCGCGGCGGCGCGAAGGCCGGACGGGATGTGACGGACGGCGGCAGCACTCCGCACGGCGGCGCGAAGGACGGCGGCAGCACTCCGCACGGCGGCGCGAAGGACGGCGGCAGCAGTCCGCAGGGCGGCGCGAAGGCCGGTCAGGACGCGCCCGGCGCCCGGGGTACTTCGCAGGGTGCCCCCGGGGCCGGTCGGGACGCCGCCGGCGTCGGCGGCACCTCGCAGCGCGCGGGCGAGAGCCGTGCGGAGGGTGCCGGGGAGGAGACCGTGCGGGATGCCATCAGTGCTCCCGATGCCGAAGGGGTGCCTCGGCGCACCACCCGGCGGTTTCCGCTGTTCACGCGGGACACCGCGCGGCCCGAGGGCGGTGGCCGGGCCGCGCCCGGTGACGCTCCCGCGCCCGCGCGGCAGTGGCCGATCCTTGCCGTGCTCGGCGTCGTCGGGCTGGGCCTGCTGCTGACCGCGCTGGACGCCTTCCGGTACGGCACCCTGCTGATCGGCTGCGCCCTCGTGGCCGGTGCCGCGCTGCGCTGGGTCCTGCCCGACGTCGGCATGCTCGCCGTCCGCTCGCGCTTCACCGACATCGTCACCTACGGCGGCCTCGGCCTGGCGATCGTGCTGCTGGCGCTGATGGTGCAGCCCAACCCCTGGCTGCAGATCCCGTTCCTCAAGGACACGCTGCACTTCACGGTCAGCAGCAGTTAGGCACGGGAACCCGGAACCCGGAACCCGGAACCCGGTACGACGACGGCCCGTCCTCTCCCCCGAGCAAGGACGGGCCGTCGCGGGAACCACCCTCCTGCACGGCGAAGGGCCTGTTCAACGGCTGTCAGCGCGCTGTGGCACGGAAGTGACCGTTCCGGTACGCGCACGGCACGCGGGAACCATCGGTGAACCGGCGTCGTCACCTGCTCAGGACGATGCGGGAGGTGTGCGATGGGCGGCTGGCAGCCGCTGGCGGGGGACATGCCGCCGGAGGTGCGGCACTTCGTGGAGCAGTTGCGGCTCCTCAAGGACCGGACGGGGCTCAGTCTCGTCGCGCTCGGCTCCAGGACCGCGTACAGCAAGTCCTCCTGGCACCGCTATCTCAACGGCACCCAGCCCCCGCCCCGGCAGGCCGTGGCCGCGCTGTGCCGGATCGCGGGCCTGGCCGAGACGGACGCCGAGCGCTTCGTCGTCCGCTGGGAACTGGCGGTCCAGGCCTGGCCCCGGCCGGCGCGGCCCGCGGCGGAACAGGGCGCGGGGGAGTACGAGGACGACCCCACGCTGCCCTGGTGGGACACCCCGGAACCGACACCGTCCGCGGACGGGGGGCGGCTGCTGCGGTACGCGGTGCTGCTGCTCGTTCTCACCGCGCTGATCGCGGTCGTGGGCGTGGTGGCACTGGGGCGAGGTCCCTGGAGGTGAGGTGCCTGGAGGTGAGGTGCCTTTGAGCGAGGGGAAACGTCCGGGACGAGTGGGGTTGTCCATGTGTGGCTGCTGTGTCGATGTATTGACAAGTTTGCGTCTCTGACACGGGATTGTTCGAGGGGAGGGCTAGCGTGGGCGAGTCCGACCGCGGATGCACCCGTGCGCCCCCACTCCGGTAACTGAGATCCTGGACGGGCGGGGAAGACGCGAGGAGAGCAGCAGCAAGCAGGGGGGAAGAGGGGGGAAGCAATGCCTCGTTGGAGGGCCTTGCCGGATGAACTCGATCCGCAGGTCAGGGAGTTCGCGAGCCAGTTGCGCCGGCTCGTGGACCGTAGTGGCCTGAGCGTCGCGTCGGTGGCCGACCGTACGGGCTACAGCAAGACGTCCTGGGAGCGGTACCTGAACGGCCGGCTGCTCGCACCCAAGGGCGCGATCGTGGCGCTGGCCGAGGTCACGGGGACCAACCCGGTCCATCTGACGACCATGTGGGAGCTCGCCGAGCGTGCCTGGAGCAAGTCGGAGATGCGCCACGACATGACCATGGAGGCCATCCGCATCTCCCAGGCGCGCGCCGCGCTCGGGGAGTTCGGGGCGCCTCCCGCGACGAGCGCCAACGGTTCCATCGGTTCCAACGGCGCCAAGGGCGCCAAGGCGGCCGGCCGGAGCGGCAGCGCGACGGTGGCCCCGGGCATCGCGGGACCCGCGGGAGTGGCGCCGACGGTGCCGCCGCAGCCGGTCCCGTCGGAGACACCGGACGGCGGCGGCGCCGCGGGGGACTCCGAGGCCGCGTCCTCGCCGGGCTCCTCCGGCGTCAACTCCTGGCGGCTGGCGGGCTACCAGGGCCCCTCGCCGGCCGGCGCACGCCCGCCGGTGCTCGGCGCACCCGAGCAGGGATCCGCGTCCGAGGGGTCCGTCCGGACGCCGGACACACCGGGGGCGTTCGGCGAGCCTCCGCAGACCCCCGGGTCCGGCGGAGGTTCCTCCTCCGGTGCCGGCCGCCGGCGGCTGACGATGTTCCTCGCGGGGCTGGTCGGCGTCCTGGTCGTGATGGCGGCGGTGTTCTACCTGACCGACCGCGGCGGCGGCAAGCACGGGAGCGCGAAGGCCTCGCCCTCGCCCTCCGTCAGCTCCGTCGACCTCCCGGCCGGTGTGAAGTGCGCAGGCGCCTCCTGCACCGGCAAGGACGCCGAGGCCATGGGCTGCACCAAGGACGCCTCCGCGGTGACGACCGCCAAGACCGCCACCGTCGGCACGGTCACCCTGGAGGTGCGCTACAGCAAGACCTGCGGCGCCGCGTGGGGCCGTATCACGGCCGCCGCGCCGGGCGACTCCGTGCAGGTCACCGCCGGTACGGCCAAGGAGAGCGACAGCATCACCCAGGCCGGCGACACCATCGCCTACACGCCGATGGTCGCCGTGAAGGACGCGGGCGAGGCGAAGGCATGCGCGACGCTGGCGTCCGGGCGGAAGGGATGCACCCCGTAGCTGTCTGAGCAGCGGCACAAGGGGGCGGCCGCCCGTCCGGGAGAGGGGGACTGGGGCGGCCGCCTGGTGGGGGATACCGACTGTGCCGGACTCCCGTGGGGGTACGGTTCGCGTGCCCGGGATGGGCGGGCCCATGCGTGCCGTCCCGAATTTTTTCGGGACGGTTCCACTCTGTGGGGTGGGCCACACGGGCCCGGCGGTGCGGGATGCCGGATGCGCGATAGCCTGACCTGTGGATCTCTCTTGATACCAAGAGATCGATCATTTGTACGTCCTACCCGGATGTACGTCCCACCCGGACGACCACCGCCAGCTGTCCTACGGAGAACGCCATGACCCGCACTCCCGTGAACGTCACCGTCACCGGCGCGGCCGGCCAGATCGGTTACGCCCTCCTCTTCCGCATCGCCTCCGGCCAGCTGCTCGGCGCGGACGTGCCGGTCAAGCTGCGCCTCCTGGAGATCACGCCCGCGCTGAAGGCCGCCGAGGGCACGGCCATGGAGCTGGACGACTGCGCGTTCCCGCTGCTCCAGGGCATCGACATCAGCGACGACCCGAACGTCGCCTTCGACGGCGCCAACGTCGCCCTCCTCGTCGGCGCCCGCCCGCGCACCAAGGGCATGGAGCGCGGTGACCTGCTCGAGGCCAACGGCGGCATCTTCAAGCCGCAGGGCAAGGCCATCAACGACCACGCCGCGGACGACATCAAGGTCCTCGTCGTCGGCAACCCGGCCAACACCAACGCGCTCATCGCGCAGGCCGCCGCGCCGGACGTACCGGCCGAGCGCTTCACCGCGATGACCCGCCTCGACCACAACCGCGCGCTGACCCAGCTCGCGAAGAAGACGGGCTCGACGGTCGCCGACATCAAGCGCCTGACGATCTGGGGCAACCACTCCGCCACCCAGTACCCGGACATCTTCCACGCCACGGTCGCCGGCAAGAACGCCGCCGAGGTCGTCAGCGACGAGAAGTGGCTGGCCGAGGACTTCATCCCGACCGTCGCCAAGCGCGGCGCCGCGATCATCGAGGCCCGGGGCGCGTCCTCCGCCGCGTCCGCCGCGAACGCCGCCATCGATCACGTGTACACGTGGGTCAACGGCACCGCGGACGGCGACTGGGCCTCCATGGGCATCCCGTCGGACGGCTCCTACGGCGTCCCGGAGGGCCTGATCTCCTCCTTCCCGGTCACCACCAAGGACGGCCAGTACGAGATCGTCCAGGGCCTGGACATCAACGAGTTCTCCCGCGCCCGTATCGACGCCTCCGTCAAGGAGCTCGAGGAGGAGCGCGAGGCGGTCCGCGGTCTCGGCCTCATCTGACGGTCGCCATCTGACGGTCGCCATCTCCTCGGTTTCGTCACGAGCCCGCACGGGCCCTGTTCCGGTTTCGGTCGGAACGGGGCCCGCGCCCGTTTTCGCCGCTACCGTCTAAGGCGGTACCCACCAGGGGTGATTCGGGGGGATCGCGATGAGCGGATGGGACGAGTACGACGCCGGCTCGGACTCCGGGCCGGAGCGGGAACCGAGCGAGGAGAGAGGCCGGGCCGCCTGGTCCGACGGGCAGACGGGGGCCACCCCGCCGTGGGCCGCGGCCGAGACACAGACCGGTGGGACGACGCCCCCGCCGTGGGCGTCCGCCGAGACGCAGACCGGCGGCGCCTTCCCGCCGCCCTGGACGACACCGCCGCCGGGTCCCGTCACACCGCCGGGCCCCGCGTACACGGCGTCCCCCATGCCGCCCGGCCCTGCCTACACCGGGGCTCCCACACCGCCGTACACCCTGCCTCCCGTCCCACCGTCGGAGCCCCGGCGTCGGGTCGGGCGGGTGCTCGCCGTGATCGCCCTGGTGGTCGCGGTCGGCGCGGGGACCGGTGCCGGGACCTGGTACCTGATCCGGGACCACCGCTCCGGCACCGGGGCCGGTCCCGTGACCGGAAGCTCCGTCAGTGTCTCGGCCTCGACCAGTCCTGCGCACAGCCAGGGTTCCGAGCCGCCGAGCAGCCCGGCGGACACGGCCACCGCGAACCCGTCGGCCTCGCTGCTCACCTCGCCCGCCGCCGGCTACCGCCGCGCCGAGGACCCGGTCGGCTACGCGATCGACGTCCCGCAGGGCTGGACCCGCCGCGAGAAGCAGGGCAAGCTCGCGCCGATCGTCTACTACGACTCCCCGGCCGACGGCCGCCAGCTGCAGATTTTCCGGGTCACGGAGTCCACGCCCTACGAGTCGCTGACCGTGGCCGAGACCGACCCCGGCTTCGGCTTCGCCAAGCAGCCCGGCTACCAGGTGATCCAGCGGGACCACGGCGACACCTGGGCGGAGCTGACGTACCGCTACACGGACCAGGACAAGGGCGCCCGCCAGGTCATCGACCACCGCTTCGAGGCCGCCGACGGCACCCTCTACGCGATCCGCGCCAGCGGCCCCGCGAGCCTGGCGCCGGAACAGGTGCGGGAGCCGCTGAGGACCGCGGTCCGGTACTTCTGCCCGACCGGCGCCCAGTGCACCTAGGCCCTGGTCCAGCCCTTTCCTGTTGGAGGTCAGGGGCGAGCTGAGCGCGACAGTACGCGTTTCCCGCTCGACGCGATCGTGCGCGTTGTGGTGGCCCCGCCGTATCCCGCCACGACCGCCGCCGTCGCCGCCAGGACCAGCAGGGCGGCCGTGCGCAGGGCCGGGCCCAGGCCGTGGGCGAAGTCGGGATGGGCGGCCAGGACCGTGCCGGCGGTGGCGACGCCGAGGGCCGCGCCGATCTCGCGGGCCGAGGTGCCGAGCCCGGAGCCGAGACCCGCCTGGTGGGCCGGGAGGGAGGTGACCACCCCGAGCGTCAGCGCGGGCATGCTCAGACCGGCGCCCGCCGAGATCACCAACAGCCAGCAGGCGTACACCGGGTAGGGCGTGCCCGCGTCCGCGGTGGACGCGCCGAGCAGCCCCAGACCGATGAGCGCGAGGCCGGTGCCGATGACCGGTCGGGGGTACGACGTCCAGCGCGTCGCCAGCCGTTGCGTGAGCGCCATGCCGACGATCAGCGGCACGATCGCGACGCCGGTCAGGGCGGGGCCGTACCCCTTCACGCCTTGCAGGTACTGCGAGTTGACGTAGAAGAGGGCGAACAGGCCGAAGAAGCCGGTGGCCATGCCCAGGGAGGCGGCACGCAGCCGGGGCGACCTGAAGACGCGCGGGTCGAGGACCGGATGCTCGGCGTCGTACGGGCCGGTCATCCGCTGCTGGAGGGGGAGTTGACGGCCGCGCGGTTCGCCGCGGAGGCGGATCACCTGATCGTCTCGCGCCGCGGCAGGCTGCTCGGACCGGTCGACGACGCGCTCGCCGCCCTGGGGCTCACGCGGCGCGTGGCGGGCACGATCGGGACCCTTCCCGCCTCCCTGTTCGTCGTACGGGACAGCGACCTGGTCGGTCTGATCAGTTCCTGGGCACTACCGCTCGCCGCCGCGCTCGATCTCGCCGTGTTCGAGGTGCCGCTGGTTCTGCCGCCGCTGGACCTGGGGCTGGCCTGGCATCCGCGGCACGAGGCGGATCCGGCCCACGCATGGCTCAGGCGGACGGTCCGGGAACTGCTGGCCGGATGGTCCGAGCGCGAACTCTGACCCAGGCGCGTCGGCTCGACCCCGCGCGGCCGGCTGTCACCCGGATCGGTTCATCCCTCGGCATTCCGCTTTCCCCATCCCACCTGCACCTCTATGCTGATGGTTTGTCAACTGAACGTCTGACAACGGTCTTTCCACGCATCGGGGGAGTAGCGTGAGTACCGCTTACGTGCCTCAGCAACCGCAGCCCGTGGTCGCCACGGGGGCGCCGCCGACACCGCCCGTCCCACCGCACGCCAGCGAGGCGACCCGGCTGCTGTGCGCGGGCGCCTATCTGGATTCCGGTTACCGCGACCGGGTCATCGAGGAACTGCAGCTCAACGAACAGCGGATCGTCGCGCCCTCGCTCGGCTTCGACGCCGCCCGGGTCCTCGCCCACGCCCTGCGCGCCCGCCGCTTCGAGCTGCTCTGGGCCGGGGCGATCCTCGGCCTGTGGGTGGTCGGAGGGGTGCTCAGCGGGGGCCTGCTGGCCTTCTTCATCTGGCCCAGCGTGGCCCTCGCCCTCGCGCCCTGGATCAGGGGGCGGGCCGAGCAGCCCCCGCTGTGGCGGCTGGTCCCCGCGTTCCTGGCCCGCTGGTGGGGCCGGCTGTCCTTCGCGGTGATGCTGGTGTTCACCCTGATCGCGGCGTTCGGCAGCGGCTCGGACAGCGGTTCGTCCTCCCTGCGGTACGACCCCTACTCCGACTCGTCGAGCTTCACGGACGTGTTCTCGCCGAGCACCATCACCGACCTGATCGAGCCGTGGCGGGCCTGGCTGGGGCTGGGCGTGCTCGCGCTGATCGCCTGGTGCGGATACGCCCAGCGCAACCAGGTGAGCCGGGCGCTGGCCGCCGAACTCTCCCCGCAGCGGTTCGGTGACGCGGCGAACGACCCCGCCGAGCAGGCCGACAACCCGCGCTTCCAGCGGCTGAAGCAGCGCATCCGGCTCGAACAGCACGCGCCGCTGATCATGTACCACGAGGCCCGGCCGTTCTGCGGGGCGGGCGCCGCGTACGACACCTGGGTGCTGGCCGTCGAACTGCGCCCGGACGAGGAGCGGAAGCAGCAGCCGCTCAGCAACCGCACGGTCCTGGAGCGGATCCGTCCGCTGCTCGAACAGCTGCGTGTCCCGGCCGAGTTCGCGGGCCCCGGGGTCCGTGACCGGCTGCGCTGGCTGGAGATCGACGAGTGCGTGTTCCTGCCGGCCGAGGGGCTGCTCACCCGGGATCAGGCGCCGTACACCCCGCAGGCCTTCGAGGAGCACCGGGCCCGGGCGGTCGAGGAGGGCGCCGAGAAGCGGCGGCACTTCCTGCGCATCCGGGTCGGCGGCTGGGAGGAGGAGCTGGTCGTCACGGTCTTCGTGCGCATCCACACGCAGGGGCGGATGCTGATGCTGGAGATCGCGCCGCACGTGCTGACGCCGGTGCGCGCCGACTTCAAGGACGCCGACCGGATGGCGCACCGGTTCCGGCACAACAACCTGGCCGGGAAGGCGGCGGGCGCGGCCGTCCTGGTGCCGTCGTCGGTCGGCCGCTCGCTGGGTCAGCTGGGCCGGGGGCTGGTGTACGTGTGGCGGCTGCTGACCGGCGGCTACGCGGGCGCGCTGCCCGACGGACCGGGTCTGTCCGTGCGGGAGTTGGGGGCGGCGCCGGCCGGTTCCACGTTCCAGGAGATGGACGTGGTGCGCTACCTGAAGAGCGTGCAGGACAGGGTGGCGAACGGGGTGCGGGCCGCGCTCGCCGAATCCGGTTACGAGACCGGGGAGTTCGTCCAGAAGGTCGTCAACATCAGCAACGGGGACGTGAACATCGGCCGGATCGAGGGGTCCACCTTCGCGGTCGGCAGCGGCTCGTCCGCCGCCTCCTCCAGTGTCTCGGGCGGTGCGGTGCCGCCGAAGGGAGCCGACAGCAGTGGCAAGTAACGAGCCGAGCGTCAACATCGGCGACATCTCGGGCAACAACACCTTCGCCATCGGCAGCCAGTCGCATGCCGAGAGCCACCACGTGCACCACGGCACGGGTCCGCAGCGCGACGAGGCGACCGAACAACTTCTCGCCGCTGTGCGGGAGTTGCGGGCCGACCTGGCCCAACGGGTGCGCGGCACCGAGCAGACGGCCGCGCTGGACGAGGCCCTCGCGGAGACGGAGACGGAGATCGCGACGACGGGCCAGGCCGGCCCCACCCGCCGCGAACGCCTGAGGGAACTGCTCTCCGACTCCCAGGCCCTGGTCACCTTCCTGGCCTCCGCCGGCGCCCTGGCCGGCCTCCTGGGGATGTGAGACACAGCCGATGAGCGGGGGCGGACAGTACTGGAACGAGGACACCCAGCGCTGGGAGGACAGCACGGGGAGTCATCCGACGGTGGAGCCGACGTCCGCGCCCCCGGGGTGGCCGGGGGCGGGCGGACCGGGGGCCGACGTCAGTGGCTCTGATGCTGTGGCCGACGCTGACGGGGCGGGCGCCGGTGTCTCGGAGGGCGGGGATGCGGGGGGTGTCGGCTCTCAACCGCCGGCCCCCCTTGTTCCGCCCCTGCCCGGTGGGTGGCCCGGTGCGGGAGGCGGGAGTGGGTGGCACGGGCCCGGAGCCGGGGGGACCGCGGTGGATTCGGGGGCCGGGACCGGTGCCTCGGGTTCGGCCGGGGGCGGTGGTGCGTGGGCGGCGTCGGCTGATTCGGGCGTCGCGGGTTCTCCTGCTGATACCGGCGCCTCCGGTGCGGCAGGTGGCGGCCAGGCCGGAGGCCCCGCGCCCGAGTGGTCCAGTGGGGCCTCCTGGGGGACCGTGCCCGAGTGGAGTTCCGGGGTCTCGTGGACGCCCCCGGAGCAGCAGGACGCCGGCGGTGGGGGGCTCAGTCGGCGGCTCGTGTGGTCCGTGGTGGTCGGGGCCGCCGTCGTCGGGGTCGTCGTCAGTCTCGTGGTGACCCTGGTCGTGGGGAGGAGCGGCGGCGGACACAAGGAGCCCGTCGCCGCGGGGTCGTCCGTGACGGCGAGCGAGTCGCCCACCCCATCGCCGTCACCGCTCGTCGAGGACACCACGACGTCCTCCCCCTCGCCCTCCGCACCGCCCGCCGGATACGAACTGCTCGACGACGGGGAGGGGTTCCGGATCGCCGTACCGGAGGGCTGGACCCGTACCACCGTGCCCTCGCAGTTCGGGATCGACGTGGTCAACTACCGCAGCGCGGACAGCACGCACCGGCTGCAGATCTACCAGGTGCAGGAGGAGTCCCCGCAGGCCTCCTTCGACCTGTACCTGTCCGACCAGACCCCCAAGCCCGCCGGCTTCAAGAAGCTCGCCCTGCGGACCCTGGACGACGGCCGGTTCACCGGGGCCCGGCTGGAGTACCTCGCCGACACCATCAAGGGCGAGCCCGACGTCGGCACCTGGCACGTCTACGACGAACGCTTCGTCGGCCAGGACGGCAACATCTACGCCATCGCCGCCTACGGCCCCAAGTCCGACGGCAGCGAAGAGCAGCTCACCGAACTCACCACCGCGCTGGACTGGTTCTGCCCGCCGAACACCACCTGCGACCCCGACCCGGGCACCGACTGACTCAGGCGTTCTGCAACCGCTGCTGCAGCTTGCCGATGTCCACCGACTGGTCCGGCGACGGCGTGGCGGACGGCACCGGCTTGTCGTAGTCCGAGAAGGCCAGCGTCGTGTCGGTGCGGCCGCCCTTCATGGTGGCCTCGACCAGCCGGTGCGGAGCGCCCGAAGTGACGTACAGGACCGACCGCTTCCCGCCCTCCGTGCCCTTCAGCGGAATCACCTTCGTGCCGTCGACGGTCGTCTCGGCGCCCTTCGTCAGGGACTTGTCGCCCGTCGACGACCCGGTGTCGACCTGATGCTGGAAGGCGGCCAGATCGCACGTGTCCGACAGCCCCTTGAGCATGGCGTCCTTCGTCGTGCCGTGGATGTAGCGGCCCTTGAAGAGCTCGGCGACCGCGTCGCCCTGCGCCCCGGGCACCTGCGTCTTCCAGAACGCGGTGTCCGGCTTCATCCACACCTGCTCCCCCCGCTTGACCAGGTCGACGCTGCCGCCGTGACCGCCCATGCGGAGGGTGCCGACACAGTTGCCGTCCCGGTCGAGCGTCAGATCCATGAAACTCGGCTGGGTCTTGCTGTGAGCCACCCCCACCCCGCGGTCCGTGAGCTTCAGATGGACGGACGTGGCGTCCAGGAGGTTCTTCTTCGCCTGCTCTGCCAACTGCCGGGCGGAGAGCCCACCGCCGTCGTCGGCCGCGGCGAGCGCGGCCGGGGCGAGGGCGAGCGCCACGCTCGCCGCCGTACACACCAGAGCCCTGCCGTGCATGACCTCACCTCCGTGGTGCGCGTCACGGCTCAGCCTACGGTTTGCCCTATTTGCCCGCACGTTCAGTGACACAGCGCACTTTCGGCCATGGATTGCGCATGCAATCAGAGGCGGAGGGCAGGTGCTCACGGTCCCGGTGGGTGACACCGGTGTGACTCACGGGAGCTGAACAGGAACGGAAGGCAGTACCGAACATGGCGGACAGGGCGCAAGCACCGGAGCTCGACGCGCAGGCGACCATCCACGTGGCGGGAGAATGGCGGGAAGCCGTCTCCGGCGCCACGCGAGAGATCCTCGACCCCGCGGACGGGCAGCCCTTCGCCCTGGTCGCGGAGGGTGACGAGAAGGACACCGACCTGGCGGTCGCGGCCGCCCGGGAGGCCTTCGACCACGGCGACTGGCCCCGCACCCCCGCGGCCGAGCGCGCCGCGCTGCTGCGCCGCGTCGCCGATCTTCTCGTACGCGACCGCGAACGCCTCGGCCGGCTGGAGAGCCAGGACGCGGGCAAGACCGTGGAGGAGGGCCGGGTCGACATCGACTGTGTCGCCGACGCCTTCCGCTACTTCGCCGACCTGGTCGCCGGTGAGGCGCCGGGCCGGGTCGTCGACGCCGGCTCGCCCGACGTCCACAGCGTGGTCGTGCACGAACCGGTCGGCGTCTGCGCGCTGATCACTCCCTGGAACTACCCCCTCCTGCAGGCCAGTTGGAAGATCGCCCCGGCGCTCGCGGCCGGCAACACCTTCGTCGTCAAGCCCAGCGAGATCACCCCGCTCACCACGGTCGCCCTCATCGACCTGCTCACCGAGGCCGGGCTGCCCGCGGGTGTCGCCGGCGTCGTCACCGGACCCGGCCACTCGGTCGGCGCCCGGCTCGCCGAGCACCCCGACGTCGACCTGGTCTCCTTCACCGGCGGCCTGGTCAGCGGCACCAAGGTCGCGCAGGCGGCCGCCCCGACCGTGAAGAAGGTCGCGCTCGAACTCGGCGGCAAGAACCCCAACGTCGTCTTCGCCGACGCCTGCGCCTCCGAGGAGGGCTTCGACACCGCCGTCGATCAGGCCCTCAATGCCGCGTTCATCCACAGCGGTCAGGTCTGCTCGGCCGGGGCCCGCCTCATCGTCGAGGAGTCGCTGCGCGAGCGCTTCGTCGCCGAACTCGCCCGCCGGGCAAGCCGGATACGCCTCGGCCGCGGCACCGAGGACGGGGTCGAGTGCGGCCCCCTCGTCTCCGAGCAGCAGCGCGCCAAGGTCGAGGCGTACGTCGCCTCGGCGCTCGCGGAGGGCGCGGTGCTGCGCTCGGGCGGCCGGCGGCCCGTACCGGCGCCGGAGCGTCCCGTGTCCGGCTACTTCTACGAGCCGACCGTCCTCGACCAGTGCCACCGCGAGATGAAGGTCGTCCGCGAGGAGGTCTTCGGACCGGTGCTGACGGTGGAGACCTTCCGCACCGAGGACGAGGCCGTCGCCCTCGCCAACGACACCGAGTACGGCCTCGCCGGCGCCGTCTGGACCTCCGACGCGGGCCGCGCCCGCCGGGTCGCCGGCCGGCTGCGGCACGGCACCGTCTGGATCAACGACTTCCACCCCTATCTCCCGCAGGCGGAGTGGGGCGGCTTCGGCAAGAGCGGCGTCGGCCGCGAGCTGGGGCCGGCCGGCCTCGCCGAGTACCGCGAGACCAAGCACGTGTACCAGAACCTGGCGCCGAAGCCGGTGCGCTGGTTCACGGGCTGAGCACCGACTCCCGTACCCACCCGCGACTTCCGTACGACACAGCGACCTCCGTACGCCCCCCACGCCCGTACGAAGCCCCCGACTCCCGTACGTTTCCCGCACCTTGGAGCGACCCCCTCATGTCCGAGACCCCCCATCTCTACGACTACGTCGTCATCGGCGGCGGCACCGCAGGCTCCGTCATCGCCTCCCGCCTGACCGAGAACCCCGACGTCACCGTCGCCGTCATCGAGGGCGGCCCCAGCGACGTCGGCAGAGAGGACGTCCTGACGCTGCGCCGCTGGATGGGCCTGCTCGGCGGCGAACTCGACTACGACTACCCCACCACCGAGCAGCCACGCGGGAACTCCCACATCCGGCACAGCCGGGCCCGTGTGCTCGGCGGCTGTTCCTCCCACAACACGCTGATCGCCTTCAAGCCGCTGCCCTCCGACTGGGACGAGTGGGAGGCGGCCGGCGCCAAGGGCTGGGGCGCGGTGCCGATGGAGGCGTACCTCGCGCGCCTGAAGAACAACATCGTCCCGGTCGACGAGAAGGACCGGAACCCCATCGCCCGCGACTTCGTCGACGCCGCCCAGAAGGCGCTCGACGTTCCCCGTGTCGAGGGCTTCAACAAGAAGCCGTTCGACGACGGCGTCGGCTTCTTCGACCTGGCCTACCACCCCGAGACCAACAAGCGCTCCAGCGCGTCCGTCGCCTACCTCCACCCCGTGATGGACGAGCGGCCCAACCTGACGATCCTGCTGGAGACCTGGGCGTACCGGCTGGAGTTCGACGGCACGCGCGCGGAAGGCGTGCACGTCCGCACCAAGGACGGCGAGGAGATCCTCGTACGCGCCCGCGACGAAGTCGTGCTGTGCGCCGGGGCCGTCGACTCCCCGCGCCTGCTCCTGCACTCCGGCATCGGTCCGCGCGCGGACCTGGAAGCCCTCGGCATCCCCGTCGTCCACGACCTGCCCGGCGTCGGCGAGAACCTGCTCGACCACCCGGAGTCGGTGATCGTCTGGGAGACGAACGGACCCATCCCGGACAACTCCGCGATGGACAGCGACGCCGGCCTGTTCGTGCGCCGCGACCCCGGACACCCGGGCCCGGACCTGATGTTCCACTTCTACCAGATCCCCTTCACCGACAACCCGGAACGGCTGGGCTACGAACGCCCCGCGTACGGCGTCTCGATGACCCCCAACATCCCCAAGCCGAGGAGCCGCGGCCGCCTCTGTCTGACGAGCGCGGACCCGTCGGTCAAACCGGCCCTGGACTTCCGGTACTTCACCGACGAGGACGACTACGACGCCCGCACCCTCGTCGACGGCATCCGCGTCGCCCGCGAGATCGCGAGCACCGAACCGCTGGCGAGCTGGCTCAAGCGCGAGGTGTGCCCGGGGCCGGAGGTGACCGGCGACGAGGAGCTGAGCGAGTACGCCCGTAAGGTCGCCCACACCGTCTACCACCCCGCCGGCACCTGCAAGATGGGCGCCGCCGACGACGAACTCGCGGTGGTCGACCCCGAGTTGCGGATCCGCGGCCTGGAGGGCATCCGGATCGCCGACGCCTCGGTCTTCCCGACGATGACCGCCGTGAACCCGATGATCGGAGTGCTCATGGTCGGTGAGAGGGCCGTCGACCTGATCGGGGGCGGTGCCCGATGAACGCGCCGGTCTTCTCCGTCGACAACCTGTGGAAGGTGTTCGGCCCCAAGGCCGACAGCGTCCCCGGCGACGCCGAGCTGTCCACGCTGGCGCCCTCCGAACTCCGGGCCCGCACCGGCTGCACGGCCGCCGTCCGGAACGTCTCCTTCGACGTGCGCAAGGGCGAGGTCTTCGTGGTGATGGGCCTGTCGGGCTCCGGCAAGTCCACGCTCGTCCGCTGCCTCACCCGCCTCATCGAGCCGACGGCCGGCACGATCGCCATCGACGGCGAGGACGTCCGCGCCATGGACCGGTCCCGGCTGCGCGAACTGCGCCGGCACCGGGCCGCGATGGTCTTCCAGCACTTCGGCCTCCTCCCGCACCGCACCGTCCTCGACAACGTCGCCTACGGCCTGGAGATCCAGGGCGTCGGCAGGGCGGAGCGCCGGGCGCGCGCCCGGCAGGTCGTCGCCAAGGTCGGTCTGGAGGGCATGGAGCAGCGCCGCCCCGGCCAGCTCTCCGGCGGTCAGCGCCAACGAGTGGGCCTGGCACGGGCGTTGGCCGTGGACCCGGAGGTCCTGCTGTTCGACGAGCCCTTCAGCGCCCTCGACCCCCTCATCCGGCGTGACATGCAGGAGGAGGTCGTGCGACTGCACCGCGAGGAGGGCCGCACGATGGTCTTCATCACCCACGACCTGAGCGAGGCCCTCAAGCTCGGCGACCGCATCGCGCTGATGCGCGACGGCCGGGTGGTCCAGCTTGGCACCCCGGAGGAGATCGTGGGCAGCCCGGCGGACGACTACGTCCGCGAGTTCGTCCGGGACGTGTCGCGGGAGCAGGTCATGACCGTCCGCACGGCCATGCGGCCCGGCGGCTGCGCGGGCCCGGAGCACCCGGGCGCGCTCGCGCCGGACGAACTCGTCGCCGACGCCATCAAGGTCGTCGCCACGAGCGGCAGGCCGGCCTGTGTGGTGGAGGACGGCCGCTGTCTGGGCGTCGTCGACCACGAGAGGCTCCTCGGCGTCGTCGCCGGGACCGAGCCGCAGAAGGAGGCCGCCTGATGGCCACCCTCACCGCGCCCGTCCCACTGTCCGCGGGCTTCCTGAAACACCGGGCCGTGCGGAAGCTGCTGCTGCTCGCCCTCGCCGCCGCGGTCCTCGTCCCGCTCGCCGACGCCCGGTGGGCGAGCGGCAGCTGGCCCGCCGCGCTCACGGTCGACCTGTCCAAGCCGCTCACCGGCGCCAGCAACTGGATCATCGACAACCGCGACAGCCACCCGCTGTTCCTCTACGGCTTCGGCTACGTCAGCAACGCGGTCGTGATCTCCGTACGCGCCGTCTACCTGGTTCTCCTCGCCGCGGGCTGGGCCGGGGTGACGGCCATCGGCGCCCTCGTCGCCTGGCGGGTCGCCGGTGTCCGGCTGGCCCTCGGCACGGCCGTCGCGTTCCTGGCCTGCGGGCTGCTCGGCATGTGGATCCCGACGATGCAGACGCTCGCCCTGATGGTGGTCGCCGTCCTGGCGTCGGTGGCCGTGGGCGCCCTGCTCGGCCTCGCCGCCGGTCTGTCCGACCGCCTCGACCGCGCCCTGCGCCCGGTCCTGGACACCATGCAAGTGCTGCCCGCCTTCGCCTACCTCCTCCCGGTCGTCCTGGTCTTCGGCATCGGCGTCCCCGCCGCCGTCCTGGCCACCGTCGTCTACGCCGCCCCGCCGATGGCCCGCCTCACCTCCCTGGGCCTGCGCGGCGCCGACAAGGAGGTCCTCGAAGCCGTCGACTCGCTCGGCGCCACCGCCCGCCAGCGGCTGCTGACCGCGCGCATCCCGCTGGCCCGCAAGGAACTCCTCCTCGGCCTCAACCAGACGATCATGATGGCCCTGTCCATGGCGGTCATCGCGTCCGTCATCGGCGCCGCCGGCCTCGGTGACCGCGTCTACCAGGCGCTGGCCTCCGTCGACGTGGGCGCCGCCCTCGCGGCCGGCATCCCGATCGTGCTGCTGGCCGTCGTCCTGGACCGGGTCACCTGCGCCGCGGGCGAGAACGCCGGCGAGGAGCCGGCGGGCGTGCGCCCCTGGCTGTACGCGGCCGCCGGCGCCGTCGCCGTGGCGCTCGCCGGACGGCTCGCGGGGCGTCTCGACTGGCCCGAGGCCTGGACCCTGAACATCGCCGACCCGGTCAACAGCGCCGTCGACTGGATGACCGCCCACCTCTACTCGGGCGTCCCGGTCGTCGGCGGCACCGCCGACTGGGCGGGCCACTTCACCACCTGGGTCCTGGACCCGGTCCGTGGCGGTCTGCAGTGGCTGCCCTGGTGGTCCGTGCTGCTCCTGGTCGCCGCCCTGGCCTGGCTGATCGGCACCTGGCGCACCGCGCTCACCGCGGTCCTCGCCATGGCCGCGATCGGCGTGCTCGGCGTGTGGAAGCCCTCCCTCGACACGCTCTCCCAGGTGCTGGCCGCCGTCGCCGTCACCCTCGTCCTCGGTTTCGCGACCGGCATCGCGGCGGCCCGCAGCGACCGCTTCGAACGCCTGCTCAGGCCCGTCCTGGACGTCTTCCAGACGATGCCGCAGTTCGTGTACCTGATCCCGGTGGTGGCCCTGTTCGGCGTCGGCCGCGCCCCCGCCGTCGCGGCGGCCGTGGTCTACGCCCTGCCCGCCGTCGTCCGGATCACCACCCAGGGTCTGCGGCAGGTCGATGCGGCCGCCCTGGAGTCGGCCCGCTCCCTCGGCGCGACCCCCGCCCAGCAGCTGCGCCAGGTCCAACTCCCGCTCGCCCGGCCCGCGTTGCTGCTGGCCGTCAACCAGGGCGTGGTCCTCGTCCTCGCCGTCGTCATCATCGGCGGCCTGGTCGGCGGCGGCGCGCTCGGCTACGACGTCGTCTTCGGCCTCGCGCAGGGCGATCTGGCGACGGGGCTGGTGGCCGGTGCGGCGATCGTGTGCCTGGGGCTGATGCTCGACCGGGTGACCCAGCCGACGCGGCGCCGCGCGACGAAGGGAGCGTGACATGCGACTGAGCGTCACCACGACCGCCGCCGTCGCCTCGCTGGCCCTGCTCACCGGCTGCGGCGCCGCCGACATGACCAAGCAGGCGTCCCCCTTCGTCAACGCGGCGGGCACCAGGAGCGTGACCCTCTCCGTGCAGTCCTGGGTCGGCGCGCAGGCCAACGTCGCCGTCGCCCAGTACCTGCTGGAGCACAAGCTCGGCTACCGCGTCGACACCGTGCAGGTCGACGAGGTCCCCGCCTGGGACGCGCTCAGCCAGGGCCGGGTCGACGCGATCCTGGAGGACTGGGGCCACCCCGACCAGGAGAAGCGGTACGTCGACGACAAGAAGACCATCGCGCGCGGCGGCGGCCTCGGGGTGACCGGGCACATCGGCTGGTTCGTGCCGACGTACCTGGCCAGGCAGCACCCGGACATCACGAACTGGAAGAACCTCAACAAGTACGCCTCCCTCTTCCGCACCGCGGAGAGCGGCGGCAAGGGCCAGTTGATGGACGGCTCGCCGTCGTACGTCACCAACGACAAGGCGCTGGTGAAGAACCTGAAGCTGAACTACCAGGTGGTGTTCGCCGGTTCGGAGGCCGCGCAGATCACCCAGATGAAACAGTTCGCCAAGGAGAAGAAGCCCTTCCTGACGTACTGGTACGCCCCGCAGTGGCTGTTCAAGAAGGTCCCCATGACCGAGGTGAAGCTGCCGCCGTACAAGGAGGGCTGCGACGCGGACCCGGCGAAGGTGGCCTGCGCCTATCCGCACACCCCGCTGCAGAAGTACCTCAACGCCGACTTCGCGCACAAGGGCGGCAAGGCGGCCGCCTTCCTGAAGAAGTTCAGGTGGACGACCGAGGACCAGAACGAGGTCTCCCTGATGATCGCCGACCAGAAGCTGTCGCCCGAACAGACGGCGAAGAAGTGGGTGGACGGCCACGCGTCCACGTGGAAGGCGTGGCTGTCCTGATCACCAGCGCTTCTTCAGCTCGTCCGTCATCCCCTTGAACGCCAGCGCCGCCCAGCGCTGCAGGGTCGGCCCGAAGGTGACGCGCGTGGCCCCGAGTTCACCGAGTTCGGAGGGCTCGGGGCCGCCGGCCGGCTTGGCGTTCACGTTGATCGGCCCCTGGATCCCGGACCGCAGCAGGGGCAGTACGTCCGTCGGGGCGTCGATCGGATAGACGCAGTCGGCGCCCGCGGCGACGTACAACGCGGCCCGCTCGATGGCCCGTCCGGGGTCGCCGTCGCCGTGCGCGAAGGTGTCGACGCGGGCGTTGACGAACAGCTGGTCACCCGCCGCGAAACGGACCTGGGCCAGCCAGTCGGCGTGCTCGCGCGGGTCCTTGAGCACGCCCCGGTGCGAGTCCTCCAGGTTGCAGCCGACGGCACCGGCCTCCAGCAGCCGCTCCACCAGCTCCGTCGGCGCCAGCCCGTACCCGCCCTCGACGTCGGCCGACACGGGCACCTCCACCGCCCGGCAGATGCGCGCCACCGCAGCGAACATCTCGTCGGCCGGGGTCGTCCCGTCCTCGTACCCGAGTGAGGCCGCGATCCCCGCGCTGGGCGTGGCGAGTGCCGGGAACCCGGCCTCCTCCAGTGCCCGCGCGCTGACCGCGTCCCACGGCCCCGGCAGTACGAGGGGGTCGCCCGGGAGGCGGCCGCGGTGCAGGGCGCGGAAGACATCGACCTTGCTCATGGCGTGTACCCTCCCGGCGGGATCCGGCGGCTGACCATCACCCGGTTCCAGTTGTTGATGGCGACGACCAGGCCGATGAGATGGGCGAGCCGGCCCTCGTCGAAGTGCTCGGCCGCGCGGTCGTACACCTCGTCCGGTACGAAGCCCTCCGTCAGCACGGTGATCGCCTCCGTCAGCGCGAGCGCGGCCCGCTCCCGCTCGTCGAAGACGTCCCCGGCCTCCTCCCAGGCGGCCAGCAGATCCAGCTGCTTCTCGCTCACCCCGTGCTCGCGGGCGATCGTGAGGTGCATGTCCAGGCAGAAGGCGCAGTGGTTGAGCTGCGAGGCCCGGATGACGACCAGCTCGGCGAGGGCGGGATCCCCGAGCCCCCGCTTCGCCGCCGCGCTGAGTGCCGACATGGCCGATCCGACGGCGCGGTCGAGGATCTGCGTACGGCTCACCGGTGCTGGCCCGGCGTGTAGTGGCCCGGCGCCATCCGGGTGGTCACGCCGAACCGGTTCCATGCGTTGATCACGGTGATCGCGGCGATCAGCTGCGCCAGTTCGGCCTCCTCGAAGTGCTTGGCCGCGTGGTCGTACACCTCGTCGGGCACGAACCCGTCGGTCAGGACGGTGATCGCCTCGGTCAGCTCGATCGCCGCGAGCTCCTTCTCCGTGTAGAAGTGCTTCGACTCCTCCCAGGCGCTCAGCTGGACGATCCGCTCCGCGCTCTCGCCGGCCGTGAGGGCGTCCTTGGTGTGCATGTCCAGGCAGAAGGCGCAGTGGTTGATCTGCGAGGCCCGGATCTTCACCAGCTCGTACAAGGTCGGGTCCAGGCCCTGCCTGGCGGCGGTCTCGAGGCGGAGCATCGCCTTGTAGACCTCGGGCGCGTGCTGGGCCCAGCGCAGCCGGGCGGGCCGCTCGGGCGCGTACTCGGTGGTCTCCTGTGTGGTCATGTCCTCGACCCTAGAGGCGAGGCAGCCCAGGGGTATGGTCCATTTCCATGGCGAAATCCTGGGCCACTTTGGGCGTCGACCTGCATCTGGAGCCGACGGGAGGGGGCGTGCGCCGGGGCCTGACCGACGCCCTGCGCGAGGCGGTCCGCACCGGCCGGCTGGCTCCCGGCACCCGGCTGCCCTCCTCCCGCAGCCTCGCCGCCGACCTGGGCGTCGCCCGCAACACGGTCGCCGAGGCCTACGCCGACCTGGTCGCGGAGGGCTGGCTCACCGCACGGCAGGGCTCCGGCACCCGGGTGGCCGACCGCCCGGTCACCCCGCCCTCCCCGCCGGCGCCCCACCCGCGCGCCCCGAGCAGCCCCGCCTACGACCTGGTCCCGGGCCTGCCCGACCTCGCCTCCTTCCCCCGTGCCGAATGGCTCAAGGCCGCCCGCCGCGCCCTCGCCGCCGCCCCCCACCAGGCCCTGGACTACGGCGACCCGCGCGGCCGCGCCGAACTGCGCACCGCCCTCGCGCACTACCTCGCCCGCGCCCGGGGCGTGCGCGCCGACCCCGACCACATCCTGATCTGCTCCGGCATCTCACACGGCCTGCGGATCCTCGCCGCCGTCCTGCGCGCACGCGGCGCCGCCACGGTCGCCGTCGAGTCGTACGGCCTCTACGTGCACTGGGACCTGCTCGCCGAGGCCGGCCTGCGCACCGTCCCGCTGCTCTTCGACGAACGGGGCACGGATCCGGGGGAGTTGGCGGATCAGGGGGCCGTCCTGCTCACCCCCGCCCACCAGTTCCCGATGGGCGGCACCCTGCACCGGGACCGGCGGGCGGCCGTCGTCGACTGGGCCCGCCGCACCGGCGGCCTGGTGATCGAGGACGACTACGACGGCGAGTTCCGCTACGACCGCCAGCCCGTCGGCGCCCTCCAGGGCCTCGACCCCGACCACGTCGTCTACGCCGGCACCGCCAGCAAGTCCCTCGCCCCCGGCCTCAGACTGGCCTGGCTGGTCCTGCCCCCGGGATGGCTGCGGGAGGCGGTGAAGGCCAAGGGCGGGGTGGACAGCTGCGGGGCGCTGGACCAGCTGACCCTCGCCGAGTTCCTCACCTCCGGCGCCTACGACCGCCATGTGCGCGCCGCCCGGCTGCGCTACCGGCGGCGCCGCGACGCGCTCGTGGCCCAGCTCGCCCGCAGCGCCCCGCAGGTCCGCGCCACCGGCATCGCGGCCGGCCTGCACGTCGTCCTCAGGCTCCCGCCGGGCACCGAGCAGGAGGCGCTGCGGGCGGCGGCCTGGCAGGGGCTCGCCGTGCACGGGCTGCACCGCTACCAGCACCCCGAGGCGACGGTCGAGCGGCGCGACGCGCTGGTCGTCGGGTACGGCACACCCCCGGACCACGCCTGGTCGGGGGCGCTGGACGCCCTGTGCGCGGCACTGCCCGAATGACGCCGCCGTAATTGCCGCATTCACCATTCCTGAATACGGCGGCCCGGATAGAGTCGTCCCATGAGCAACAGTGACGCGATATCCCGTGTGGCCCTCAAGAAAATCACCCCCGACGTCTCCAAGGCGATGGGCTCCCTGCACGCCGCCGCCGTTTCCGCGGCCCAGGAAGCCAAGGTCGAACCGGAACTCCTGGAACTGATCAGGATCCGCGCCTCGCAGATCAACGGCTGCGCGTTCTGCCTCGACATGCACACCAAGGACGCGCGGGCGGCGGGCGAGACCGAGCAGCGGATCTACGCCCTGAACGCCTGGCGGGAGACCCCTTTCTTCACCGAACGCGAGCGCGCCGCACTGGCGTTGACCGAGGCCGTGACCCTGGTCCACGACGGCCGCGTGCCGGACGCCGTCTACGCCGAGGCCGCCGAGGTCTTCGAGGAGAACCAGATCGCGGCACTCATCTGGGCCGCCACCGTCATCAACGCCTACAACCGCATCGCCATCGCCACGCGGATGGCGCCGGGCGGTTATCAGCCGGCCAAGAAGTAACGTCGGACCGAGGAACAGCACGTGATAAAGGAATGACAGACACGGGCATCGGCGATATGCGTCGATGCCCGTATTCTGTGCGCTCTTCTCCTTCTATTTCTCCGGCAGCGGCTCCATGATGTCGTCCAGCCAGGCCCGCCATTCCGGGGCGTGCGTCGCGGGGGCCGGCTGGATCGACCCGCCCGTCCAGTCCGTCACCGGCCGGATCCCGTGGAGGGCGTTGACGAGCCACACCTCGCGGCCGTCCAGTTCCGCCACGGTCCGGGTGCGGTGGGCGAGCCGGACGCCTTCGCGGTGGGCCCGTTCCTGGATGAGGGCGACGGTGACGCCGGGCAGGACGGGCAGCTGGGGCGGGGGCAGACACAGCGTGTCGTCCTCCCACCACAGCACGCTGGCCGTGGCCGCCTCCAGCACCGCTCCGGACGGCGCGACGAGCACCGTCTCGTCGGCTCCCTCGCCCGCGGCGCGTCGGCGGACCCGGGCCAGCTTGTCCAGGTCCGGGCCCTTGCGACGGGGCACCGTCCGCGGGTCGGACTGGCCCGTGGCCCAGACCCGCACCCCGGTCCCGAGCGGCGGCGAGTGCCGCAGCAGCAGCCGCAACTCCGTGCCGCCCGGAGCGAGTTCGACACGCGGGAACCACTCGCCGGTCCGCGGCAGCGCGTCGGTCATGTCCCGCCAGAACTCCAGCAACCGCCTCAGCGGCGGCCCGCCGACCTCTCCGCAGGCCCGCAGGAACCGCTCCCGGTGCCGGTCAAAACCGCGCACCCTGCCGTCCCGCACGAGCCACGAGTCCGCGACGAGCAGCCGCCCTCCCGGCTCGCCCGCCGGTACCAGCCCACCGGCGGGCGTCCACGCCAACAGCCCCTCGGCGATGACCGGTTGCGTCACAGCCGCACCTCCCTCAGTACTTGCCGCCGGCGACCACCGGGGCTCCGTCGCGCGGCCCGTACGGCGCGTGCTCCAGCCATGCCCCGCACCACGGCAGCATGGGCGCGAGGACCGCCGCCGCGCGCTGTCTGGCCCGGACGATCCGGCGCCGGGGCCGCAGATGGTCGAGCGCGGTCTGGGCGGCGGCGCTGTTGAACAGCCCCGCGGCCCGCCGCACGTGTGCGAACTCGCCGACCGCGTCCGCCGTACCCGCCGCGACCGCCTCCGCGGCAGCCGCCGCGTCCGCGATCCCGCTGTTCATCCCGCGCGCTCCGAACGGCGGGAAGAGGTGCGCCGCCTCACCGACGAGCAGCACCCGCCGGTGCTGATCCGTGAAGGAGGCCGCCACCATGCGCAGGAAGCGGTACGTCGACACCCACAGGATCCGTTCGGCGTACCCGTCGCCCACGACCGTCGGCAGCCACCGCCGTACCGCCTCCCGGGTCCCGAAGTCCTCCTGCGCGTCGTCGTCCCGGCACTGCAGATCGACCTGGAAGCCCCCGGCGAACGGCACCCGCATCACACTGCGCCCGCCGACGCCCGGATGCTCGTAGTGGAAGACCCGCTCGTACACCGGCTCGGTGTCCTCGGCCTCCGCCACATCGACGACCACATGGAAGCCCTCGCCCCGCTCACCCTCCATGGGGATGCCCAGCTCCCGCCGCACGGCCGACCGCGCGCCGTCCGCCGCCACGACGTACCCGCAGCTCCACTCCCGCCCGTCCGCGCAGGTCAGCACCGCCTCGTCCGGAGTCGTCCGCACGCCCGTGACCCGGGTGCCCCACACGAACTCCACCCCCGCCCGCTCGCAGGCCCCCCGCAGAAAGCGCTCGGTGTCCACCTGGCGCAGGCTGGTGAAGGGCGGCGGGCCGGACGGGGGCGGGAAGGTGCGGGAGTACACCTCCCGCCCCCGGTACAGGGTCCGTTTCGTCTGCCAGGTACGCCCGTACGCCGTGATCTCCCCGGCCAGCCCCGGGAGCATCCCGTCGAGCAGCGCGAGCGTCTCGCGGTGCACGAACAGGGCCCGGCTGCCGGGCCGTTCACGGTCCTCGGCGTCCGCCTCCAGCAGCACGACCGGCAGCCCGCGCGCCCGCAGCCCGAGCGCCGCCGACAGCCCCACGGGACCGGCTCCGACCACCACGACCGGATTCACGCGCGTGCGCCCTCCGTCAGCATCCGGCTGATCTCCACCCGCTTGACCTTCCAGGTCGCGGTCATCGGCAGTTCCTCGAACCGCCACTGCCGAGGCTCGGCCAGCGCCGGCAGATCGGCGGTCGCCTCCCGCCAGCGCTCCGGGTCCAGTGGTCGCTCGCCCCGTACGCACACCACCGGCACCGGCTCCCGGTCCGCGCCCGGCACGATGACGACCTCACGCAGCTCCTCCAGGCGGTCCATCAGCGCGTCCTCGACCTCCAGATTGCTGTGGACGGAGTCGATCCGGTCGATCTCCCGGTCGATCAGGTACAGGGCGCCCAGGCGGCTGCGATGCCCCATGTCGCCCATCTCCCACCAGCCGTCGTTCAGCTGCCGGTCGTAGCGGTCCTGCATGCCGAGATAGGTGAGGATCCGTCCCCGGGTGCGCGCCTCGATCCGTCCGGGCGTGCCCGGCGCCACGGGCCGTCCGTCGGGCCCGGTGATCCGTACCCGGGTGAACCCCGGTATCCCGATCCCGACCCGCCGCCCGTCCGCGCGGGCGGCACTGCGCCGGGTGAACCACTGGAAGGCGACCGGCCCGGTCTCGCTCTGCCCGTACAGCTGGATCAGCCAGGGCGTACGGCGCTTGGAGGCGTCCAGCAGCCGCCGCACCGTGCGCGGATGGATCGCGTCGAACGTCGAGCCGTACGACTTCACCCGGGACAGGGGCGCGCCCGGTGCGTCCGCCAACTCCTCCCACAGCACGAAGGTGTTGGGGTGGGTCTCGACGATGCCGGGCCGGTGCCGGGTAAGGAGGGGGCCCACGGTCGCCGGGTCGGGGTCGGTGATCAGCACCAGCGGGCTGCCGAAGTGCAGCAGCACGCCGAGCAGATGGTAGAAGCGCGAGTGCACGAACGACATGTGCAGCGCGGCCGTCTCGCCGCGCGTCGGCCAGCCCATCGCCTTCTGCGGCACCAGCCGGTTCCACATGGTGTTCGGGCAGTGCACGGCGAGCTTGGGCAGGCCGGTCGTGCCGGAACTGTGGGTGATGAGCGACGGTTCGCGCGGATGCAGACGCACCGGGGCCGGTCGTTCGGCGCCCGCGTGCTTCTCCAGGGACTCGGCGCCCGGCGCGTCGTCCACCGACAGCACGCACCGCACGGCCGGTTTCAGCCCCTTCAGCGGCCCCTCCAGCTTGGCCCGGTCGGTGACCAGCCAGGGCTCGCGCAGCCGCTCGGCCAACTGCCCCACCACCTCGCCCGCCAGCGCCGGGGACAGGAGCACCGGAACCGCCCCTATCCGGGAGATCGCGCAGGTCAGCAGCACGATGTCGACGTTGTCCGTCTTGTGTACGACCACCTGTTCCGAGGGGCGTACCCCGGCCGCCCACAGCCGGCCCGACAGGTCCTCGACGGCGTCCGCGAGCGCCGAGTAGGTGAGGTCGACGCCGAGGGCGGGGTGGGTGTCCAGCGGCCGGTCCAGGGTGACGAAGACGGCGCCGTGCCGGTCGGCCGCCCGGCGGAACACCTGACCCAGGTAGAACCCCCGGTCGGCGAGCGGTGGTTGCTGCTGTCGCATCTGGACGTTCCCTTCAGTGATGGTCACCAGGCGCCCTGACGGACGAGGTGACGGCGGAGCTTGCCGGTGGGGGTGCGGGGCAGGGACGCCACCAGACTCACGCTGCGGGGCACCTTGAAGGCGGCGAGCCGCTCGCGCGCCAGGCGCAGGAGGTCGTCCCGCAGGCCGTCGGGGGCGGGCGTGACGGGGACGACGAAGGCACGCAGCCGGCCGGCGCCGGTGCCGTCGGTGACGGTCACGACCGCGACCTCCTTCACGGCCGGATGGGTGCGCAGCACCGCCTCCACCTCCAGCGGGGAGACGGTGATCCCGCCGACCATCTCCATGTCGTCGGCGCGGCCCAGGTGCCGGTAGGCGCCGTCCGGTTCGCGCACCGCCCGGTCGTGCGTGGCGAGCCAGCCGCCGACCAGCGTGCGGGCCGTCTCCTCGGGGCGGTTGAGGTAGCCGGGGGTCACCGTCGGTCCGCGCACCCACAGTTCGCCCTCGGTGCCGTCCGGGACCGGCCGCCCCGCGCGGTCGCGCAGCTCCACCTCGAAGCCGGGCACGGGACGCCCGACGGTGCCGGGGTGGTTGTGCTCGAAGCCGTTGGCGCAGAAGGCGTGACCGGCCTCGGTGGAGCCGATCTGCTCCAGCACCGGCGCCCCGAGCAGCTCGGTGATCCGTTCGCCGAGCCCGTCCGGCAGTCCCTCGCCCGCCGACACCGCGGCCCGCACGGAGGCGAAGCAGGCCTCGTGCCCGCTGCCCCGGTCGGCGACCAGCGCGGCGTAGGCGGACGGCACGGAGTACAGCAGCGTCACCCGGTGCCGGGCGACCAGCTCGTCCACGGCGGCCGGGGTCGGACGCCGGTCCACCAGCACGGCGGAGGAGCCGGAGAACAGCGGGAAGACGAACGCGTTGCCGAAGCCGTAGGCGAAGTACAGCTTCGACACCGACAGGGTGACGTCGTCCCGGTTGATCCGCAGCAGCCGGCGTCCGATGAGGTCGTGGTACGTCTTCGGGTCGCCGTGGGTGTGCACCACGCCCTTGGGACGGCCCGTCGTACCGGACGTGTACTGCACGTACAACGGTGTCTGCGCGTCGACCGGGTGGGCCGGGGCCGGTCCGGCGGTGGCGCTGAGTGCGAGGAGCTGGTCGGCGCCGAGCTGCTCCCGGCCGGCGAAGCGGTCCTCCAGGCCCGGTCCGGTCACACACAGCACGGCGTCGGTGTCCGCGGCCATGAACGCGTGGTCGGCGGCGGGGAGTTCGGGGTTGACCAGGACGGCGACGGCGCCGAGCCGGGCGGTGGCGAGGAACGCCGTCACCCAGGCGATCCCGTCGGGCAGTGCCATCACCACCCGGTCCCCGGGCCGCACCCCGTGCCCGTCGAGCACGGTCGCCGCCTTCGCCGCCAGGGCGTGCACCTGGCCGTGGGTCCACACCCGGTGCCCCTGGTGGAAGGCGGGCCGGTCGGTCCAGCCCCGCCACTCGGCGAGCCCCGCGAGCTGCGCGGCGAGATTGCCCGGCGCGTCGGAGTCGGCGGGGGCCAGCGTGCTCTGCGGAGTCGTCATCGCACCGGCTCCTCGCTCGCGGCGCGCTCCTGACGGGCGTCGGCACGGGCCGAGGCGTGCTGCCGCTGCTCGCGGATCCGTTCCGCGGTGTGCAGGTGCAGGGCCCGCATCTGGGCCGCCGTCTTCAGCAGCATCTCGTCGTACTCGGCGACCGGATCGGAGTCCAGCACGATCGCGCCGCCGGCCCCCAGCTGCATCTGCCCGTCGGCGAACACGGCCGTACGGATGACGATGTTGAGATCCGCGCCCCCGCTGCACCCCAGGTAGCCGAGGGCGCCGGAGTACACGCCCCGGGCCTCCGTCTCCAGGGAGTCGATGATCTCCAGGGTGCGCAGCTTGGGCGCGCCGGTCATCGAGCCGCCGGGGAAGCAGGCCCGCACGCAGTCCACCGCGTCCGTGCCCTCCCGCAGCCGTCCCTCGACCGTGGAGACCAACTGGTGCACCGTCGCGTACGTCTCGGTGGCCATCAGCCGGGTCACCCGCACCGAGCCGGTCCGGCAGACCCGGCCCAGGTCGTTGCGGAGCAGGTCGACGATCATCAGGTTCTCGGCGCGGGTCTTGGCGTCCGCCGCCAGCGCGTCCCGCAGCCGGGCGTCCTCCTCGGGCCCCTCACCCCGGGGCGCGGTGCCCTTGATGGGCCGTGCCTCGGCGACCCCGTCCCGGGTGATCCGCAGGAACCGCTCGGGGGAGGAGCCGGCCACGTCGACGTCCCCGAAGCGAAGGAAGGCCGCGTACGGCGCCGGATTCACCCGCCTGAGCACCCGGTAGAAGTCGAACGCGTCCGGCGGGGCGGGTAAGCGCGCCGCGTTCGTCAGGCATATCTCGTAGCTGGTGCCCTTGTGCAACTCCCGTTGGCACGCCTCGATGTCCGCGAGATACCTCGCCCGGTCCCGCACCAGCCAGGGCTCCGCGGCACCGAGGTCGGGCTCCGTCCGTGCGGCCCGCGGGGACGGTCCGGAGTCGGCGGCGACGAACGACAGCTGCGCCAGCGCGCTCTCGAGCCAGTCCTCGGCCTCCCGCGCGGCCTGAGGGGTGTCCTCGGCGAGACAGACCGCGTAGGTGAACCCCTTCAGATGGTCCACCGCGACGATCCGGTCCGCGAACAGCCAGCAGGCGTCCGGCACCGGGGAGGAGTGCCGGTTCGGCGACCCGCAGTCGGCCTTCGTCTCGTAGCCGAAGTAGCCGACATAGCCCCCCGTGAAGTCGAACGGCAGCCCGGTGCCGTCGACCCGACGGTTCGTCAACTGCCGTCGCAGATAGTCGAAGACGCTCGCCGCCACCTTGCGCTGCGGCCGTCCGGCGCGCTCGATCTCGCACCGGCCGCTGTCGACGTCGTAACGGACGAACTCCGCCAGCGGCCCGCTGTCGTCACCGAAGAACGAGAACCGTGCGAGCCCCTCCTCCACCAGGGCACTGTCCAGCCAGAACGCCCGTCGCGAGGCCCCGTACATCCGTGTGAAGGCCGCCTCCGCGTCGACCGCGCCGGCGATGCGCCGGGTGTGCAGACGGTAGGCGGGGGCCGCGCGCCGGGGACGCGGGACGACCGGCGCGGTGGCCGGGGAGGGGGTCGCCGGGGATGGGGTGTGCCGGGGACGCGGGACCGCCGGCTGGGGGATCGCCGCCGCGGCCGGGGTGACGGCGGTGTTCTTCGTACGCTGCTTACGGGCCCGTTCCGCCGTCAGATTCCGGAAGTTGACGAGCATGCGGTGGCCGTACTCGGTCAGCACCGACTCCGGATGGAACTGCACTCCCCACAGCGGCCGGCTCTTGTGCCTGAGCCCCATCAGCACACCGTCCTCCGCCCAGGCGGTGGCCTCCAGGGTCTCCGGAAGCGGCTCGCGCACGGCCAGCGAGTGGTAGCGCACCGCGGTGAAGCCCTGCGGCAGCCCCAGGAACAGGTCCCGTCCGTCGTGCCGGACCGCGGACAGATGCCCGTGCCGTGGCTGCGGGGCGGGCTCCACCCGGGCGCCCTCGCCGAGCGCCATGCCCTGGTGCCCCAGGCAGACGCCGAGCACGGGGATCGCGGACGCGGCGAGCACGGCCGCACTGAGCCCGAAGTCCCGCGGCTCGGCCGGGTGCCCGGGCCCCGGCGAGACCACCACATTGTCGAATTCCGCGAGATACCCCACCAGATCGGGAATTCTGTCGGCGACGTCGTTCAGGACGACGACCGGTTCCTCGCCGTTGACCTCGGCGATCAGCTGGAACAGGTTGTACGTGTACGAGTCGTAATTGTCGATGAGCAGGGTCTTCACCCGCCCACCTCCCTTTTTTCGTTCCGGGCCTATGCGGTCCGCCTTTTGTGCCGTCCGCGCAGCGCCTGGAGCGGTGGATACAGCCACTTCTTGAAGAAACGCTGAAGCCGTGGCATCAGAATCCAGGTGACGAGTGCCGTCACACACAGGCACAACAGCAGTGTGCGGACGAGCGGATTGAGTCCGCCGAGATAGGGAATGACAAGCAGATTGAACAGGAGCACCGGCGGAAAGACCGCGCTCATGTTGATGAACCAGAGTTTCCATTTCGGAGGCGGGGCCGGAGCCTTCGGCGCGATGGTCTGGGAGTCGAACCACACCTTGGATCCGCGTACGCTCCGGCGCTCCGCCTGCCTGGCGAAGCCCGCCGTCCGGACGTCCCACTGCGCCCGCTCGGCGGAGTCCTCCCAGGCCCGGGCCGTGCCCTCGCTGGCGAAGCGATAGACCACATGCCACTCCGCCTCTCGGTCGACAAGGACGCCACCCCCCAGGAAGCCTGGCTGCTGTGCGCTCGCGCCCAGCATCGCCCACCCCCACGAGTGGAAGTCGGCCTCACGGCCCGGCACCACGTGGTAGGCCACGGTGACGGTGACGGGATTGCTGCTCACGACGTCTAGTACGCAAGATCTCCACAGGGCGTTCAATTTTCAACGACGGTTTTTCCGAGTGTCCGGATCGTTACTCTTTATCAGTCTTTCGGGTGCCTTGATGCGTTGTAGGGATGCGTACTTGAGGTAACTTCCGCAGAATTCCCGGAAGCGCTTGCCGAGTAACGCGTAAAAGCTGCACGATCGCCTTCCCCCGACTTTCCCTCATCTTCCCGACCGAAGGAGAACAATGTCCAGGTACGACTGGGAAATGCAGCACGAAGGAATCGACCGGGCCCGTTCCGTGATCGAATCCGCACGGAAAGAAGTGACCGCGCACCCGATTTACCGGCACATAAACAGCCGCGCCGACATGGCCACGTTCATGGCCCACCACGTCTTCGCGGTGTGGGACTTCATGTCCCTGCTGAAGTCGCTGCAACGCGAACTCACCTGCGTCGACGTCCCCTGGCGTCCACTCGGATCACAGGTCAGCCGGCGCCTCATCAACGACATCGTCCTCGTCGAGGAGAGCGACGAACTGAACGGCGGCTTCACCAGCCACTTCGAGCTCTACCGCGCCGGGATGGAGGAGGCGGGGGCCGACACGACCCGCATCGACGCGTTCCTCGGCCTGATCGGGGAGGGCCACGGCGTACCGGCGGCCCTGCGGGGCGCCCAAGTCCCGCTCCCCGCTTCGGACTTCGTGCGCACGACCTTCGGCATCATCGAGGACAGCCCCCTGCACTGCCGGGCCGCCGCCTTCGCCTTCTCCCGCGAGGACCTGATCCCCGACATGTTCGACCAGGTCATCAAGAAGGAGGGCACGGAACGCTTCCCGCTCTTCTGCGACTACCTCGCCCGCCACATCGAGGTCGACGGCGAGGAACACACCCCCATGGCCATGCAGATGGTCGCGGACCTCTGCGGCACGGACGACACCCGCTGGGAGCAGGCCGTCGAGACGGCGATCCTCGCCCTGGAGGCCAGGTCACGCCTGTGGGACGGCATCATGGAGGCGATGGGCTGAGCGCGGCACGCGGCCCCGGGAGCCACCCACCGCACCGACCTCGCTCCCTCACACCGCCGGCCTCGGCCGGTCCGGGCCGGCCGCGCGCCGGTCCGGGCAGCTCAGGGCGTCGATCTCGACCGCTCGCGCGCCGGTCTCGGTGGCTCAGGTCGCCGGTCTCGCCCGCTCGCGCCGTGGTCTCAGGGGCTCAGGGCGCCGGTGGCCGGCCTCAGTGGCTCGCGCGTGGGTCCCATTCGCCAAGGCCGTCGGTCGCCGGCCCGGCCGCTCGCGCGCCGGTCCCAGTCGCTCAGGCCTGCGGGTCCCAGCCGCGCGGCACGCCGGTCTCAGTGGCTCAGGGCGTCGGTTTCGGCCGCTGGCCCGTCAGTCCCAGTCGCTCAGGCCGTCGGCTTCAGTCACTGGAGCCGTCGGTCGCCGGTTTCGGCCGCTGAGCGCACCGCCTCGGCCGCCAAGGCCGCCGACTGCCGGTCTCGGCCGCTCATGCCGCCGGTCTCAGCCGCTCGCGCCTTGGTGTCAGTGGCTCAGGGGGTCGGTCGTCGGCCTCAGTGGCTTGCGCGTCGGTCTTATTGGCCCAAGGTCGTCGATCTTGGCCGCTCATGCGTCGGTCTCAGTGGCCCATGCCGTCGGCTTCAGCCGCTAAGGCCGTCGGTCTCGGCCGTTCAGCGCACCGGCCTCGGTCGCTCAGCCCCGCCGGTCTCAGCTGCTGAGCGCGTCGGGCTCGGTGGTTCAGGGTGGCGGTCTCGGCCGCTGTGGCCGTCGGTCGCTGGTCTTGTCCGTACAGCGGACCGGCCTCGGCTGCCAAGGCCCGCCGGTTTCAGCTGCTGAGCGCGTCGCTCAGTCCATCAGGCCGACGGTTCCGCAGTCGGGTCCTGGGAGGTTGCCGGTTCGGTCGGGGTTGGGGCCTCGCCGAACCGGGCCAGAGCCAGGGCTCCCGTCACCGCGACGAGGAATCCCAGCACCGCCAGCCAGGCGAGCCCCTCCCGGGTCCGGTCGCCGAGCCAGACCACGCCCACCGTCGCCGGCCAGAGGGTCTCGCCGATGACCATGCCGGCGGTGGCCGTGGTGACCGAACCGCGCTGCAACGCCGAGGTGAGCAGCAGGAAGGCGGCACCGCCGCCGATCAGCAGGGCGTACGTCGCCGGATTGGAGAGGAGCTTCAGCGGTGCGAGCGAGTCGATCAGCCGGACCGCCACCTCGACCACCCCGAACCCGAACCCGGCCCCCAACCCCAGCACCAAGTCCCGTCCGCGCCCGGACCAGCGTCCGCTCACCAGCCCGAGCGCCAGCACCGCCACGGCGATCGCGAGCATCGCCCACTTCAGCGCCATGGAGCCGTGACGGTCCCCCTCGGCCCCCGACGCCAGCCCCAGCATCGCGAGTCCGGCGCACACCACGCCGACCGCACTCCACTCCATCCGGCTCAGCCGCACGTGCAGCAGCCGTGCCGCGACCACCCCGGTCACCGCCAGACTGGACGCCAGGGCCGCGGCGACCGCGTAGATGGGCAGCGACCGCAGCGCCGCGATCTGCAGCAGGAACCCCAGCCCGTCCAGCCCGAGTCCGGCCAGATACCGCCACTGCCGCAGCGCCCGCAGCAGCAGTGCGGCCTCACCGCCGCCACCGGTGGTCGCGGCCCGCGCGGCAACCGCCTGCAGCACCGTCGCCGTACCGAAACAGACCGCCGCTCCGAGCGCGCACACCATCCCAAAGATCACAAAGTGACTGTAGGGGAGAACGCCCGGGGTGGGGGTGCCGGGGGCCGATCTCCGCCCGATCTCTAGGCTGGCGTCCAGAACGGCCGCAGCGAGCGGCCGCACCCACGGTCACACCGGCAGTCACATCAACGGGGAGACACACCATGGCGGACGCACGCAGACAACTCCGGTCGGGCACGGTCGTACTCGGCGGCATGGGCCTGCTCGCCGCCGCCCTCACCGCCTGCTCCTCCGACCCCGACAAGCGGTGCGTGGACCGCGACAGCTACAACCTCGCCAAGGGCTACAAGGTCGTCGCCGACAAGAACTGCTCCTCCACCAAGTCCTCGGCCCACGGCACCTGGTACTACGGCGGCAAGAAGAAGGGCAGCTGGGTCGACGACGGTTCCTTCACCAAGCCCCGCAAGGCGTCCGGCGGTTCGGGCGGCTCCGGCGGCGGCCACGGTGTCTCCCGCGGCGGCTTCGGCGGCGGCAAGGGCAGCTCCGGCGGCTGAGCCGGCGCATCGGACAGGACCGTCACCGCCCATGGAACGCCACCGCATCACCCCGCGCCCCGACTGGCAGCGCATCGTCGAGGAACAGGGGCTCGTCTACCCGCTGACCCGCCACCCCGACGGCTGCCTGCGCCCCTACTGGGACGAGAGCGCCTACTACTCCTTCACCCTTCCCGAGGTCGAGGCCCTGGAGGAAGTCGTCGAGGAACTGCACGCCCTGTGCCTGTGGGCCGCCGACCACATCGTCACCACCGGTCGCTTCGCCGACCTCGGCATCACCGACCCGCGCGTCGCCCACGCGGTCGCCGAGGCCTGGCGGCGCCGGGCCGAACTCCCCTCCCTCTACGGCCGTTTCGACCTCCGCTACGACGGCACGGGCCCGGCGAAACTCCTGGAGTACAACGCCGACACCCCGACCTCCCTGGTCGAGGCCGCCTCCCCCCAGTGGTTCTGGATGGAGGACCGCTTCCCCGGCGCCGACCAGTGGAACTCCCTCCACGAACGCCTCATCGCCGCCTGGCGGAAGCAGGCCGCCCTGCTCCCGCCGGGCAGCCCCCTCTACTTCGCGCACTCCTCGGACGACGAACTCGGCGAGGACCTGATGACGGTCGCCTACCTCAAGGAGACCGCCGACCAGGCCGGCCTGGACACCGACTGGATCTCCATGGAGGAGATCGGCTGGGACCCCCTGTCCGGCCGCTTCGTCGACAACCAGCTCCGGTTCATCCGCAGTTGCTTCAAGCTGTACCCCTGGGAGTGGCTGACCACCGACCCCTTCGCCGGACACGTCCTCGACACCCTCGACAACGGCGGCGGCACCGGCACGACGCTGTGGATCGAGCCCGCCTGGAAGATGCTGCTCAGCAACAAGGCGCTGCTGGCGATCCTCTGGGAACTCAACCCCGGCCACCCCAACCTCCTCCCCGCCTATCTCGACGGCCCCAGGGAGCTCGCGCACACGACGGGCCATGTCGCCAAGCCCCTGCTCGGCCGCGAGGGCGCCGGGGTGACGATCCACGAGCCCGGCACCGAGCCGGTGCCGCGCGACGAGCCCTGCTGCTACCAGGAGCTGGCCCCGCTGCCCGACTTCTCCGGCAACCACGTCGTCCTGGGTGCCTGGGTCGTCGAGGACGAGCCGGCGGGCCTCGGCATCCGGGAGTCGTCGGGGCTGATCACGGACGAGTACGCCCGCTTCCTGCCGCATGTGATCCGGTGAGGAGACCTACGGTCGATGCAGGGCGTCCAACCCGCAGGGCGTCTCACTCGCCGAGCACGTCCCGCAGCCGGTCCAGGCCCCAGTCCAGATCCTCCTCGGTGATGACCAGTGGTGGCGCGATCCGGATCGTCGCGCCATGGGTGTCCTTGACCAGCACGCCCCGGGCCATCAGCTTCTCGGACACCTTCCGACCGGTGCCGTGGCGGGGATGGACGTCGACGCCGGCCCACAGCCCCCGCCCACGCACCGCGGTCAGCCGGCCCGTCCCCGCCAACGCCCCCAGTTCCCGGTGCAGATGCTCGCCCAGCTCCGCCGCCCGCGCCTGGAACTCGCCCGTCCGCAGCATCGCGATCACCTCCAGCGCCACCGCACAGGCCAGCGGATTCCCGCCGAACGTCGACTCGTGTTCCCCGGGCCGGAACACCCCGAGCACCGCCGCGCTGGACACCACCGCCGACACCGGCACGATCCCGCCGCCCAGCGCCTTGCCGAGCACGTACACGTCGGGCACCACGCCCTCGTGCTCGCAGGCGAAGGTCCGCCCCGTCCGCCCCAGCCCCGACTGGATCTCGTCGGCGACGAACAGCACATCCCGCTCCCGCGTCAGCTCCCGCACCGCCCGCAGATATCCGGCGGGCGGCACCAGCACCCCCGCCTCGCCCTGGATCGGCTCCAGCAGGACGGCCACCGTGTTCTCCGTGACCGCCGAACGCATCGCGGTCACATCCCCGTACGGCACGATCTCGAAGCCCGGCGTGTACGGCCCGTAGTCCGCCCGGGCCTCCGTGTCGGTGGAGAAGCTGATGAGGGTCGTCGTACGGCCGTGGAAGTTGTTGCCCGCGACGACGATCTTCGCCATCTCCGCGGGCACGCCCTTGACCCGGTAGCCCCATTTGCGGGCCGTTTTCACCGCGGTCTCGACCGCCTCGGCGCCCGTGTTCATGGGCAGCACCATCTCCATGCCGCACAGCTCGGCGAGCTGCGCGCAGAACGCGGCGAACCGGTCGTGGTGAAACGCCCGCGACGTGAGCGTCACCCGGTCCAGCTGAGCCTTCGCCGCCTCCACCAGCCGTCGGTTGCGGTGGCCGAAGTTCAGGGCGGAGTACCCGGCCAGCAGGTCCAGATAGCGCCGCCCCTCCACGTCCGTCATCCAGGCGCCGTCGGCCGAGGCGACGACCACGGGCAGCGGGTGGTAGTTGTGCGCGCTGTGCGCGTCGGCGGCGGCGATGAGTGTCTCCGTAGCGGTCACGGGATCTCCAGACGGTGCCGAGAGGCGGACGGTGCCGAGAGGCGGACGGTGCCGAGAGCAAGCGGTGCCGAGAGCTGCGATGAAGCCGACGACGGCGAGTGCAGATGTCCCTCTTCCTATCCTCGCTCGCATGGTGGACGTGGGATCTCACGTGTGCGGCACGCCCGGTAGGCTGGCCGACGGGCCGTGACTGGCGCGCTGGGATGGGACCGACCATCGGGGAGCGGCCCAGGCCCTGTCGCCGACAGGGTGAGCGAGTGCCGTGCGCCTGGGCCAACCGTGAACCGTGAACGCTTCAAGCCACGCCACCCGGAGGCCGACGACATGACAGAGCAGCAGCCCCTCTCCACCGAGTCCACCGCCTTCCGCGCAGCCCTCGACGTGATCCGCGCCGTCGAGCCCGGCGTGGCCGACGCCATCGGTCAGGAGGTCGCCGACCAGCGCGAGATGCTCAAGCTGATCGCCTCCGAGAACTACGCCTCCCCGGCCACCCTGCTCGCGATGGGCAACTGGTTCAGCGACAAGTACGCCGAGGGCACCATCGGCCGCCGCTTCTACGCCGGCTGCCGCAACGTCGACACCGTCGAGTCCCTCGCCGCCGAGCACGCCAAGGCCCTCTTCGGCGCCCGGCACGCCTACGTCCAGCCGCACTCCGGCATCGACGCCAACCTCGTCGCCTTCTGGTCCGTGCTCGCCCAGCGCGTCGAGACCCCCGCCCTGGAGAAGGCCGGCGTCCGCCAGGTCAACGACCTCAGCGAGGCGGACTGGGCCGAGCTGCGGCAGGCCTTCGGCAACCAGCGCATGCTCGGCATGTCCCTGGACGCCGGTGGCCACCTGACCCACGGCTTCCGCCCGAACATCTCCGGCAAGATGTTCGACCAGCGCTCCTACGGCACCGACCCGGCCACCGGCCTGATCGACTACGAGGCGCTGCGCGCGTCCGCCCGCGACTTCAAGCCGTTGATCATCGTCGCCGGCTACTCGGCATACCCCCGCCTCGTGAACTTCCGGATCATGCGGGAGATCGCCGACGAGGTCGGGGCGACCCTGATGGTGGACATGGCGCACTTCGCCGGTCTGGTCGCGGGCAAGGTGCTGACCGGCGACTTCGACCCGGTCCCGCACGCCCAGATCGTCACCACCACCACCCACAAGTCACTGCGCGGCCCGCGCGGCGGCATGGTCCTGTGCGACGACTCGCTCAAGGACCAGGTCGACCGCGGCTGCCCGATGGTGCTCGGCGGTCCGCTCCCGCACGTGATGGCGGCCAAGGCCGTGGCCCTCGCCGAGGCCCGGCAGCCCTCCTTCCAGGACTACGCCCAGCGCATCGTCGACAACTCCCGGGCGCTGGCGGACGGCCTGCTGCGACGCGGCGCCACCCTCGTCACCGGCGGCACCGACAACCACCTCAACCTGATCGACGTCGCCACCTCCTACGGCCTCACCGGCCGCCAGGCCGAGGCCGCGCTGCTGGAGTCCGGCATCGTCACCAACCGCAACGCCATCCCCGCCGACCCGAACGGCGCCTGGTACACCTCCGGCATCCGCATCGGCACCCCCGCCCTGACCACCCGCGGACTGGGCACCGCCGAGATGGACGAGGTCGCCGGCCTCATCGACCGCGTCCTGACCACGGCGGAGCCCGGCACCACCAAGTCGGGCGCGCCGTCCAAGGCCCAGCACGTCCTGGACCCGAAGATCGCGGACGAGATCTCCCACCGCGCGACCGACCTCGTGGCCGGCTTCCCGCTGTACCCGGAGATCGACCTGGGCTGAGCGCGCCCCACGCCCGACGCACTCTCTTGAGTTGTCAAAGACCGGCGACTCTCGGAGATCGGCTCTCCCAGGTCGGTCTTCACAGATCGATGAGTTCCTGTCGTGGTTCCTCCCGCGGCGGCCCCGCACCTCGCCGGGCCGCCGCGCGGCGTATCAGCACGGTGCCTCCCGCCCCCACGGCGATCCCCACGGCCAGCCCCGGAACCGCCCACCGGACACCGTCCCGGCCGGACTCCGCCCCCGCGGCCTCCTGCCCTGCCGCGTCTTGGGCACCCCGGTTGTCACCGTGTTCCGCCCCGCCCAACCCGCTGAGCACCTTCTCCCGCTCCAGCCGGACGAACACCGAGCGCGGTGCCCGATGCCAGCGGATGTCGTCGTCCGGGACGTGCGGCGCGGGATCGCTGCGTATCCAGGGCGTGCCGTCCGGCGCCACGAACAGCTGGTCCTGCCGCTCGACGGCCACGTCATCGCCCGGCGCCCGGTCGGTCTGCGGCCAGCCCCCGACCCCCGTCAGCCCCCAGACCACGGTGAAGTCCACCGGCGGATAGCGGCCCTCGGTCCACTCCTCCGGCACCCGCTCCGTCCCCTCGAACGTCGGCCGCAGCAGCTCCCGGAGCCGGGCGAAGGCCGGCTCACCGGACCGCAGCACCGCCGTCCGCCCGGTGCCGCCCGCGACGATCATCGCCAGATCCGGGACGTCCCGGCCGGGAGCCCGCGGTGACGCCGGGGCGTCCTCGGACGGCCGCGGCACCGAGGAGTCACCGTTGTGCCCCGAAGCCGCGGCCCGGCCCGGCATCCCCACCCCCAGCACGACCGCCAACGCCCCCGCCACGGCCGTCAGTTCACGAACCAGACCCCTCCACATGCGATCCCCCAGCCAGTCGATCCCTGCGGCCCACCGCGAGCCGCGTGTCACTTCTGGTACACCGCCCGACCCGCCGGGGTTCCCACCCTCCGCACATCAAGGCGAAGATCTCCGCGCCGGCGTCGATGCCTCGAGGGACTTCGCGATCTCCACCACCCTGGACCTGGACGCCACCCCCTCCAGCCGCAGCGTCACCTCGCCGCGGCCGTCCTCGGTCGGGTGGGTCCACAGCAGTGTCGGCCCCGCGGTCCGCTCCTCTCGGATGAAACGGTCACCGTCCGCGTCGACCAGCCAGAAGCTCAGCAGATGCGGGTGGGGAAACCACAGGGCGTACCGCTGCAGCCCGGACGCCGACGGCTCCCCACCCAGCCCGATCCACTCCGGTGACTCCCGCAGCCGCTTGGTGAAGCCCACGTCGAGCGAGGCCGGGAACTCGTCCAGCCGGACCGTCCGCCCGTCCTGCCCGCTCTCCCGCCAGCACAGGCTGACCAGGAACCGGCCGTGCGGCTCGCCCGCCACCGTCACCGTGTCCGGCACGCCGAGCCGGTCGGGCACCAGCGGCTCGAAGCCGGCCCGGTGCCGCGCCTGACCGAGCGACACCGACGTCCCGCAGCCGGGCACCTCGGCGCCCGCCGAGGGCACCGCCGACGGGTCGTACCGCACCCGCACCCCGCCGTAGTCGAACCAGTCCAGGACCGCCGCCCGCACCGGAGGCGTGAGCGCGAGCACCGTCAGCAGGCCGCACAGCGCCGCGGTCAGCGAGCGCCACCGCGTGCGCGTCCAGCGCCGTACCGCGCGCAGCCGCTCCCGCGAGCCCCGGGGTTCGGCGACCGGGACCGCCAGATGCTCGGCCAGTATCTGCCCGAGCACCCGCTCGACCATCGTCTCGGAGCGGAAAGAACCGTCGCCGCGGCCCGCGCCCTCCGAGCCTTCCGCGCCGTCCGGGTCCAGTGACCGGCCCAGCGCCCGCAGCTCGTCCGGCAGCCGGGAAGCACCGTCCTCACGGCGCCACCGGTCATGCCCTCGCGATCCCGGACCCCGGTCGCCGTCACGGCCGCGCGGCCCCCGGCCGCCGGCTCCCACCGGGCCGCTGCCACCCTCACCGCCGTACGCGTCCCGTCCGTGCGCGTCGCGTCCTTCACTCACGCTCTTCACCCCCTTCCCGGGGCTCGAAATCCGGCAGGAGTCGGCCCAGTTTGCGCAGGGCGCGGTTGAGGCGGGACTTCACCGTCCCGCGCGGCCAGCCCAGGGCCTGGGCCGTCTCGGACTCGTCCATCTCCAGGAGATAGCGGTAGGTGACGACCAGGCGGTGCTCCTCGCTCAGCTGCTCCAGGGCGGCGAGGAGGGCCGCACGGCGCTCCGTCTGCAGGGTCGCCACCGCCGGATCCGCCGATTCCGGTATCAGCGGCTCCGCCTCCACGAAGGCCGCCTCCCGGCCGGCGAGCGTGCGCTGCCGGGCAGCCGTACGGACTGTGTTCCTCGTCTCATTGGCGACGATCGACAACAGCCACGGCCTGAAGGCCCTGTCCACCCGGAACCTGCCCAGCGCGCAGTACGCCTTGACGAAGGCCTGCTGCACCACGTCCTCCGCGTCCGCACCCGCCCCGAGCGCCGCCGCCGCCCTGAGCGCGATGCCCGTGTGGGCCCGCACCAGCTCCGCGTACGCCTCCGGCTCTCCGGCGCGCACCCGGGCGATCACCGCGGCCTCATCGACGATGCGGCCCCCCTCCCGCGTTCTCACACTCTTGTTACACCGCGCAGGACGGATCGGTTCCCACCTGTTTCCCACCTGTTCCGGATCGGCCCCCGGGACCTGAGAGAATGGGAGCATGGCCTCAGATCGTCCCCGCGTGCTCTCCGGAATCCAGCCCACCGCAGGCTCGTTCCACCTCGGCAACTACCTCGGCGCCGTCCGTCAGTGGGTGGCCCTGCAGGAGACCCACGACGCGTTCTACATGGTCGTCGACCTGCACGCGATCACGGTTCCGCAGGACCCGGCCGAGCTGCGCGCCAACACCCGGCTCGCCACCGCCCAGCTCCTCGCGGCCGGTCTCGACCCCGAGCGCTGCACGCTGTTCGTCCAGAGCCACGTCCCCGAGCACGCCCAGCTGGCCTGGGTCATGAACTGCCTCACCGGCTTCGGCGAGGCCTCCCGCATGACCCAGTTCAAGGACAAGTCCGCCAAGCAGGGCGCCGACCGGGCGAGCGTCGGCCTGTTCACGTACCCGATCCTGCAGGTCGCCGACATCCTGCTCTACCAGGCCAACGAGGTCCCCGTCGGCGAGGACCAGCGCCAGCACGTCGAGCTGACCCGTGACCTCGCCACGCGCTTCAACGGCCGCTTCGGCGAGACCTTCACGATCCCGAAGCCGTACATCCTCAAGGAGACGGCGAAGATCTACGACCTGCAGGACCCGACGATCAAGATGAGCAAGTCGGCGTCCACGCCGAAGGGCCTCATCAACCTCCTCGACGACCCCAAGGCCACCGCCAAGAAGGTCAAGAGCGCGGTCACCGACACGGACACCGTCATCCGCTACGACGCCGAGAACAAGCCCGGCGTCAGCAACCTGCTCACCATCCACTCCACCCTCACCGGCAAGTCGGTCGCCGAGCTGGAGCGGGAGTACGAGGGCAAGATGTACGGCGCGCTCAAGACGGACCTCGCCGAGATCATGGTCGAGTTCGTGGCGCCCTTCCGGGAGCGCACCGAGCAGTACCTCGGCGACGCGGAGACGCTGGACTCGATCCTCGCCAAGGGCGCGGAGAAGGCGCGCGCCGTCGCCGCGGAGACCCTCGCGCAGACGTACGACAAGGTGGGCTTCCTGCCCGCCAAGCACTGACGTCTGCTCGCACAGACGTACCACTGGGCAGAGCGCCGCACATCACCAGGGTTGCGCCTGCCCACAACACAGCCGTGGCCGTACAGTCGATAGCCGGACGGCCGGGAACACATCCGTCACGACGACAGGAGACGACGTGGGGACCGTAACGATCGGCGTGTCGATCGCGGTCCCGGAGCCACAGGGCAGCCAGATCCAGCAGCTGCGCGCGGGCTTCGGCGACGCCGCGGCGCACGGCATCCCCACCCACGTCACCCTGCTGCCGCCGACGGAGGTCGACGGCGACGCCCTGGCGGCCGTCGAGGCGCATCTGACCGAGGTCGCCGCGGCCGGCCGGCCCTTCCCGATGCGGCTGCGGGGCACCGGGACGTTCCGGCCCCTGTCACCCGTCGTGTACGTGCGTGTGGTCGAGGGCGCGGAGGAGTGCACCTGGTTGCAGAAGCAGGTCCGTGACGCCTCCGGCCCGGTGCCACGCGAACTGCAGTTCCCCTACCACCCGCACGTCACCGTTGCGCACGGCATCGACGAGGCGGCGATGGACCGCGCGTTCGAGGAGCTCGCCGACTACGAGGCCGACTGGCCCTGCACCGGCTTCGCCCTCTACGAGCAGGGCGCTGACGGCGTGTGGCGCAAGCTCCGCGAGTTCGCGTTCGGCGGGTCCGTGGTGCCTCCCCAGGCGGGGCACGTCGAGCGCGGCACCATAAGCAGCCGGTAGCGGCCGGTAGCGGGTCGCCTTCAGCGGCCGCCGGGCGTCACAGCGGCAGCCGGCGGAACACCGCGCGCGGGACGTGCCGCAGCGCCGACATCACCACCCGCAGCACGCCGGGCACCCAGACCGTCTCCGAGCGCCTGCGCAGGCCCAGTTCGATCGCCGTCGCCACCGCCTCCGGGGTCGTCGAGAAGGGCACCTCGGGCAGGCCGGCCGTCATCCTGGAGCGCACGAACCCGGGGCGCACGACCATCACGTGCACGCCCGTGCCGTGCAGCGCGTCGCCCAGGCCCTGCGCGAAGGCGTCCAGGCCGGCCTTGCTGGAGCCGTAGATGAAGTCGCCGCGGCGGGCCCGCTCACCGGCGACGGAGGACAGCACGACGAGCGAGCCGTGGCCCTGTTCCTGCAACGCGCTTGCGCTCACCAGGCCCGCGGACACCGCTCCGGTGTAGTTGGTCTGCGCGACCCGTACCGCGGCGGCCGGATCGCGCTCGTCGCGTGCCTGGTCGCCGAGGACGCCGAAGGCGAGCAGCACCATGTCGACGTCGCCCTCCGCGAACACCTTGCCCAGGACGGCCTCGTGGGAGTCGGGGTCGAGCGCGTCGAAGGGGAGGGTGTGCACGTCCGGGCCGAGCGAGCGCAGGTGTTCCGCGGCCTGTTCCAGGGCGGGCGAGGGGCGTCCGGCGAGCCACACCGTGCGGGTGCGGCGGGCGATGAGACGGCGGGCGGTGGCGAGGGCGATCTCGGACGTACCGCCGAGGACGAGCAGGGACTGGGGGAGTTGCAGGGACTGGGGGAGGCCGAAGGCGTCAGGCATGACGGTGACCGTATCGCCGCCCTGCGGGCGATCCGTGCAGAACATGCGTAACCACCCCTGAACACGTCACACGCGCGTTCTTTCGGGGTACACGTGCGTCGGGCATCCGTACCCAGGGCAGAGTCGGATCATGGACTGGCTGAAAAAGCTCCCCGTCGTGGGGCCGTTGCTGACTCGGGCGATGGCCACGCACGCGTGGCGGTCGTTCGAGCGTCTGGAGCGGGTGAAATGGGCCCGGCTGGCCGCCGCGATGACGTTCACCAGCTTCGTCGCGCTGTTCCCGCTGCTCACCGTGGCCGCGGCGATCGGCGCGGCGCTGCTCAGCCAGAAGCAGCAGACCGATCTGCAGCACAAGATCGCCGAACAGGTCCCCGGGATCTCCGACCAGCTCGACATCAACGCCCTGGTGCAGAACGCCGGCACCGTCGGTCTCATCGCCGGCGCCCTGCTGGTCTTCACCGGCATCGGCTGGGCCGGCTCGACACGGGAGTGTCTGCGCGCGGTCTGGGAGCTGCCGGACCCGGAGGAGAACTTCCTCCTGCGCAAGGCCAAGGACCTCGGCATCCTCGTCGGCCTCGGCGGCGCCGTCCTGGTCACCCTCGCCGCCTCCACCGTCGCCTCCGCGATGGTCGGCTGGATCACCCGGCAACTCGGCATCGAGAAGGGCGGCTGGGGCGGGATCCTGCTGTATGTCGCCGCGTTCGCCGTCGCCGTCCTGGCCGACTTCCTGCTGCTCCTGTACGTCCTCACCCTGCTGCCCGGCGTGGAGCCGCCGCGCCGCCGCCTGGCCATCGCGGCGCTGACCGGCGCGGTCGGCTTCGAGCTGCTGAAGACGCTGCTCAGCGGCTATATGCAGGGCGTGGCGGCGAAGAGCATGTACGGCGCCTTCGGCGTCCCGGTCGCCCTGCTGCTGTGGATCAACTTCACCTCGAAACTCGTGCTGTTCTGCGCCGCCTGGACGGCGACGCGGAGCAAGGAGCGGGAGCTGCGGGAGGAGGAGTGCGAGGAGGAGTGCGAGGAGCGGGCCGGGGTGGTGCGCAAGGTCAGGGACGAGGGCGACGACGTACCAGGTCGGGCAGCGGCCAGCGGCGGTTGACCACGAACGCGGCGCCCGCGAGCAGCACCACCACCCCGCCGGCTATGCCCAGCGCGATCCCCATGCCGCCGGAGCGGGCCTGGGCCACCGCCTTCGTGGAGGCCTTCGCCGAGGGCGCGGCGGACGGGTCGCCGGCCCCGCCGGCCTGTCCTTCGGCGCCCGGCTGCGCGCTCGCCTGGGCGCTCCTGGGCGGCGCCAGCTCACCGATGGGGCGGGCCTTGCCGGCCGCCTTGAAGCCCCAGTCGAAGAGCTTGGCGGTCTCCTTGTAGACCTCGTTGTGCTCGTTCTTCTCCGGGTGCATGACGGTCACCAGCAGCACCCGCCCGCCCCGCTCGGCGACGCCCGTGAAGGTCGCGCCCGCGTTGGTGGTGTTGCCGTTCTTGACGCCCGCGATGCCCTGGTAGACGGAGACGTCGGAGTCGCCGGCCAGCAGTCGGTTGGTGTTCTGGATCTCGAAGGACTCGCGGACGGTCTTGCCCTTCTTGTTCTTCTTCGTCTCGCCCGGGAACTGGGCGCGGACCGTCGAGCAGTACGCGCGGAAGTCCTTCTTCTGCAGCCCGGAGCGCGCGAACAGGGTCAGGTCGTAGGCCGAGGAGACCTGCCCCGGGGCGTCGTAGCCGTCGGGGGTGACCACGTGCGTGTCGAGGGCCTGCAGCTCCTCGGCGTGCTGGTTCATCTCCTTGACGGTGTTGTCGACGCCGTCGTTCATCGCCGACAGCACGTGCACGGCGTCGTTGCCGGAGCGCAGGAAGACGCCCAGCCACAGGTCGCGCACGGAGTACGTCTCGCCCTCCTTTATGCCGACCATGCTGGAGCCGGCGCCCATGCCGGCCAGGTCGGTGGGCGCCACCTCGTGCTTCTCGCTGCTCGGGAACTTCGGCAGCACGGTGTCCGCGAACAGCATCTTCATCGTGCTCGCCGGGGGCAGCCGCCAGTGCGCGTTGTGCGCGGCCAGCACGTCCCCGGACTCCGCGTCCGCGACGATCCAGGAGCGCGCCGTGATGTCCTTCGGCAGCACCGGGGCGCCGCTGCCCAGGTCGACCTGGGTGCCAGCCTGTCCGAGGCGGCTGCCGCCGACGCTCGACATGTGCGCCGGGGGAGTGGCGGAGGGGCTGGTGGACGGACTGGGGGCCGCGAGGGCGACGGGCGCGGTCAGCGCGAGCGACGACAGGGCGGCGGAGGTGACCAGCAGGGATCGCCTGGCGGTCTTCTGGGGAGCGGACACGCACGAGAACGTACAGGGCACGGCGTGTGAAGTCCCACCCACCACCCCACCCCGGGCTCGGAGCCGCGGGGACGCCGGTGATACTGAACGTATGAAGCTCAGCCGCCCGGTCTCCTGGTTCCTGCTCGCCTTCGGGGTGTGGAGCTGGGTCATCTGGGTCACTTTCGTCAAAAACCTGGTCAAGGACAGCAGCGGGCTCGCGTTCGACGACGGTCGCCCGACGGCGTACTTCTGGGTGCACCTGACGCTCGCCGTCGTCTCCTTCGTACTGGGGACGGTCATCGGCGGCATCGGGTTGCGCGGACTGCGCGCATTGCGCCGCACTTCATAACCGCCCAAAAGCCGCCAACCAGGCAGCTGTCGACCGGAACGGCCGTCAACCGGACAGCGGGGGTCCACCGCAAGTGATCACCGTCTTCGCGTTGCTGGCGCTCGTCGTCCTGGTGACGGCCAACTGGCACCTGTGGCCCCGCCTGTTCCGCGACACCACCCGGGGCCCCGGTCTCGTGCGCCGGGCCGGCGCGGTGGCGATCGCGGGCGGCTGGGTGCTGGCCGTCGGCGCCCTGGTCGCCGAACGCGCGGGCGCCCCCTTCTGGCTGCAACAGGTGCTCGCCTGACCCGGTTTCCTGTGGCTGGCGCTGTCGGTCTACCTGCTGCTGGCGGTGGTGGCGGCCGAGGTCGTACGGCCGCTGCTGCGACGGCTGTCGAAGCGGCGCACGGGCGCCGAGACGGCCGTACGCCAGGGGGAGCCGCTCCCGGCCGGAGTCGTACCGCCGAACGCCGCTGAGGGCGAACTGGAGCCCTCCCCCGCCCCGGAGCCGTCGCCCGCCCCGGAGCCGTCGCCCGTCCAGGAGCCCGCCCCCGACCCCTCCCGCCGTCTGTTCGTCGCGCGTGTCCTCGCCACGGCAGCCGCCACGGCCGCCGTCGGGACCGTCGGATACGGCACCTACGGCGTCCTGCGCGGCCCGCGCGTGAAGCGGGTCACCGTGCCGCTGGCCAAGCTCCCGCGCGCGGCGCACGGTTACCGCATCGCGGTCGTCAGCGACATCCACCTGGGCCCGATCCTCGGCCGGGACTTCGCGCAGAAGGTCGTCGACACCGTCAACGCCACCCAGCCGGACATCGTCGCAGTCGTCGGCGACCTGGTGGACGGCAGTGTGAAGAACCTGGGCCCGGCGGCGGCACCCCTGTCGCGGCTGACGGCGCCCTCCTACTTCGTCACCGGCAACCACGAGTACTTCTCCGGCGCGGAGCTGGGGGTCCCCCCAGGCCTTTAAGGCACTGGGGGAGGGGCGAGGAGGTACGGCGCCTCGGGCTGCGCCCGCTGGAGAACGCCCGTACCGAACTGCCCTGGTTCGACCTCGCCGGCGTCAACGACCTCGCGGGCGAGAGCGAGGGGCAGGGCCCCGACTTCACCAAGGCGCTCGGGGACCGGGACCCGGCACGCGCGTGCGTGCTCCTCGCCCACCAGCCCGTCCAGATCCACGAGGCCGTCAAGCACGGCGTGGACCTCCAGCTCTCCGGCCACACCCACGGCGGCCAGCTCTGGCCCGGCAGCCTCATCGCGGCGGCCGCCAATCCCACCGTCGCGGGCCTCGACCGCTACGGCGACACCCAGCTCTACGTCAGCCGGGGCGCCGGCGCCTGGGGACCGCCCACGCGCGTGGGGGCGCCGTCCGACATCACGGTGATCGAACTGGCCTCCACGCGCGCGTGACGGTCGTCGGGCGCCGGTCGCAACGGTCCGCCGGAGACTCTGTGGACGAGCTGTGAAGCCTGGCTGAAACCTCTTGCGTAAGTTCTTTCTCAACTCGACAAATCCCTCTTCCCCCGGCTGAAACCTCTGTGATTAGGTGAGCCGCGCCACTAGGGGAGTGGCATGTGTGGGGTGGGGCCCGCGAAGGCCCGGAGAGGGCAGACCGATGCGTTCCGTGCGCATGCGGATTCTCGCGACGCTGCTCGTGCTGGCGGGCGTGGGAGTCGGCGGCTGGCAGATGCTGCCGTCGCAGGAGGACAAGGGCAAGACCATCACGGTCGGTACGACGGACGCCGTCACGGCGCTCGACCCGGCCGGCGCCTACGACGCGGGTTCCTGGGCCCTGTTCAGCAATGTCTTCCAGTCACTGCTGACCTTCGACCCGGGCGGCACCGCGCCGGTCCCGGACGCCGCGCAGAGCTGTGACTTCGTGGGCAGCGCCCTGACGACGTACCGCTGCACGCTGCGCCAGGGGCTCACCTTCCCCAGCGGCCGCTCGATGACCGCCGAGGACGTCAAGTACTCCTTCGACCGGGTCAAGGCGATCAAGTCCGAGGTCGGCCCGGTCTCCCTGCTGAGCACGCTGCGGTCGGTGGACGCGAGCGGCCTGACCGTCACCTTCCACCTGTCCGCGCCCGACGCCACCTTCCCGTTCAAGGTCGCCACCGGCGCCGGCTCGATCGTCGACAGCCACAAGTACCCGGAGAACCGTCTGCGCACGGACCCCGGCGCCGACGGCACCGGGCCGTACGAGCTGACGTCGTACCAGAAGAACAAGAAGGCGGTGCTCACGCCCAACGGCCACTACAAGGGCGCCGTGAAGAGCGCCGCGCGCCCCGTCGACCTGCTCTACTACACCAACGCCGACGCCCTGGAGAAGGCCTGGAAGGCCAAGGACGTCGACGTCGCCACCCGGCAGCTGCCGCCCAAGGTGCTGTCCGGACTGTCGCCCAGCGACCCCAACCAGCGGCTCTCCGAGTCCGACAGCTCCGAGACCCGCAACCTCTACCTCAACACCCGTGCGGGTTCGCCCCTGCACAGCGTCCTGGTCCGCCGGGCGATGGCCTGGCTGATCAACCGCGAGCAGCTGGCCGCCACCGTGTACGAGGGCACCGTCGACCCGCTGTACTCGCTGATCCCGACCGGCATCACCGGCCACACCACGTCGTTCTTCGACGCCTACCCCAAGCCCGACGCCAAGGCCGCGCAGGCCCTGCTCAGCGAGGCGGGCGTGAAGGTGCCGGTACGTTTCACCTACGGCTACGCCGTCAACCGCGGCTCCTCCCAGGAGGAGGCCGAGGCCATCAAGAAGCAGCTGGAGGCGAGCGGCCTGTTCAAGGTCACGCTCAAGGGCTACGAGTGGACCGACTTCCAGGAGCACTGGGCGACCGGGAAGCTCGACGCGTACGCCGTCGGCTGGGTCGCCGACTACCCGGATCCGGACACCTTCGGCGCCCCGCTCGTCGGCACGGACGGCACCATGAACACCGGCTACAGCAGCCAGGCCGTGGACCGGCTGATCCAGAACAGCCGGCAGTTCGCCGACCGCGGTGACGCCGCCTCCGACTTCAGCACGCTGCAGGAGGACATCGCCCACGACGTGCCGGTGATCCCGCTGTGGCAGGGCAAGGAGTACGTGCTCAGCACCGAGGACGTCGGCGGCAGCCAGTATCTGGACGACGGGACCGGTGTGTTCCGCTTGTGGAGCCTGGACTGGATCTGACGCGATCTCACAGGTTGGGACATTCGCCCCCGCGACGCAGGGCATCCTCCCCACGCAGGACGGTGTGACGGAGGTGTGCGCGGGGTGAGGAGCAAACGTGTTGAGACGCAACTCCTTCCGGCTGCCCCGGCACCCGGCCTCCGTCGGCCTGGCGCGGCGCCGGGTGCGGGACCATCTAGCCGACTGGGGGCACGGCCCGGACGACCCGGCGCTGACGGACGCGCTGCTGCTGGTGTCCGAGCTGGCCACCAACGTCGTACGCCACGGACCCCTGCGGGAGCGTGAGTTCGAGGTCGCGGTGACCGCGCTCGCCGACGGGTCCTGTCTCATCGAGGTGTCCGACGAGGGTCAACTCGAGCCGCGCCTGCGGGTGGTGGGGGAGTGGGAGGAGTCCGGGCGCGGACTGCACCTGGTGGAGGCCGTCGCGGCGGCCTGGGGCGTGTGGACCCGAGGACGGCACGGCAAGACCGTCTGGGCGCTGGTGCTGTCCGCCACCTGAGACCGACTTCCCGGCGCCCGAGGGCCGTCACGACACCGCGGCCGCCGTCCGCGCCGGCAGGGTGACCGTCACCGCGAGCCCCTCGCCGGGCGCCGTACGCACCGCCACGTCGCCGCCGTGCGCCTGCACCACCCCCTGCACGATCGCCAGCCCCAGCCCGCTGCCCGCGCCCCCGCCCGCCCGGAAGAACCGGTCGAAGACCCGCCCCGCGTCCTCGGCGCACAGCCCGGGACCGTGGTCCGCGACACACAGCCGTACGACCCCGTCCTCCCGCTCCACGCCGAGCCGCACCGGCACCTCGGCCGGCGTGTGCGTGCGGACGTTGCCCACCAGGTTGCCGAGCACCTGTCTCAGCCCCGACTCGTCGGCGCGCACCAGCACAGAGCCGTCGGCCGCCACCTCGATGGGCCGCTCCGGCTGCTGCACCCGCAGGTCCTCGGCCGCGTCCCGCACCAGGCGGCTGACGTCGACGTTGCGGAAGCGCAGCTCGGGCCGCTGGTCCAGGCGGGCCAGCGTGAGCAGCTCGTCCACCAGGCGCCCCATGCGGTCGGTCTCCGCCAGCACCCGCTCCCAGACCCGCTTGCGCTCGTCCGGATCGCTCAGCATCCCCTTGTCGTACAGCTGCAGATAGCCGCGTATCGCCGACAGCGGGGTGCGCAGCTCGTGCGAGGCGTCCGCGACGAAGCGGCGCAGCTGGGCCGCGCTGTGCTCGCGCGTGCGGTACGCCGACTCCACCTGGTGCAGCATCGAGTTGAGGGCCACCCGCAGCTGCTCGACCTCCTGCGTGGGATGTCCGCTGGAGGGCACGCGCCGGGTCAGATCGCCCTCGGCGATCGCCGAGGAGGTCTCCACCATGTCCTCCAGCGGCCGCATCCGGCGGCTGACGCTGAGCATCGTCAGCCAGCACAGCAGCACCAACAGCAGTGTCCCGACCGCCAGGTCGAGCTTGAGGGCCTGGCCGATGCCCTGGTGCAGGGGCTCCGTGGTAGTGGCGAGCAGGACGTACGTGCCGTCGGCGAGACGGGTGGCCGTCGCGCGGTAGGTGGCGCCGTTCACGGTGATCGCGTGCGGCGCGGGGTCCTTCACCAGGACGCGCGGGTCGGGCACGGCGGCGGCCAGGCCGCGCTGGGCGATGGTGGGGGCGACGCCGAAGACGCTCAGGGGCCTGGACCGGGCGTCGACGGCGGTGTAGATCGACTCCGGCCGCGGCTGCTCGTCCGTACCGGCGAGCCGGTCCCGGGCGAAGGCGAGGGCGCCCAGCGAGTCGACCTGCCGCATGGTGAGCTGCGAACTGCCCAGCGACGCGCGCGTCTTGGTCAGCCCGGAGTCGATCTGGCCGATCAGATAGTGCCGCATGCCCATCAGGCTGACCGCCGTCGCCGCGACGATGCCGAGCGCCAGCAGGGCGACGTTCGCCAGGGTCAGCTTGGCGCGCAGCGAATGGATGCCGTGACGGCGGCCGATCCCCTTCCCGAGCCTCATGCCAGCCCGTATCCGACACCACGCCGCGTGGTGATCACCGGCGGTCCCAGGGCGTCCAGCTTGCGCCGCAGATAGCTGATGTAGGTCTCCACGACGGTCGACTCCTGCGGGGTGTGCTCGTACTGCCAGACGTGCCGCAGCAGTTGCTCCTTGGGCACGATCCGGCCGCCGTTGCGGACCAGGAAGCGCAGCAGCGCGTACTCGGTGGGGGTCAGCTCCACGCTGCGGCCCGCGCGGCGCACGCTGTACGTCGTCTCGTCCAGCTCCAGGTCGCCGTAGCGCAGGGGCGGCCGCTGCGACAGGACGTCCGCCGGGCGGGTGCGGCGCAGCACCGCCGTGATGCGGGCGACCACCTCGTCGATGTTGAACGGCTTGGTGATGTAGTCGTCGCCGAAGCCGAGGGCGCCGACGATCTCGGCCGGCGAGTCGCGCGCGGTGAGGAAGACGAGCGCCAGCTCCGGCCGCTCGGCGCGCAGTTCACGCCCGAGCGCCCGCCCGTCCCCGTCCGGCAGCATGACGTCGAGCAGCGCCACGTCCGCCCAGGTGCGCCCGGCGAGCGCGCGGGCCTCGCGGACGGTGCCCGCGACCATCACCTCGAACCGGTGGTAGCGCAGCGCGATGGCGAGGACGTCCGCGATGCTCGGCTCGTCCTCCACCACCAGCACGGTGCCTGGAGCCGTCGTCATGCCCCCAGTATCGGCCGGGCCACTGACAGCTGGGTCCACAACGCTCTTTGGAGTTCCTTGAGAGTCATGGCGCGTTCCCTCCACGCGCGAGCGGCACCGCCAATCCTGGTGCCAGGACCTGGGGGACCGACCGACGACCGAGTAAGGAGCTTTGATCGTGGCGGCATTGGCACGGTGGTGCTATCGGCACCGGCTGGTGGTCCTGTTGCTGTGGGTGGGGGCGCTGTTCGGCCTGGGCTTCTCGGCGTCCACGGCGGGGACGAACTACGCGAACGTCTTCTCCCTCCCCGACACGGACTCCAAGAGCGCGTACGACCTGATGCAGAAGGCCTTCCCGGCCACCTCGGGCGACACCGACACCGTGGTGTGGAAGGTCGACCAGGGCTCGGTGCGGGACAAGGCGGTCCAGGACCGCGTCCAGCCGGCCCTCGACAGGATCGCGAAGATGCCCGGCGTGGGCGCGGTGACCAGCCCGTACGCCGGAGCGCGGGGAGCGGCGCAGATCAGCCGTGACGGCACGATCGCCTATGCCCAGCTCACCTTCGCCAAGCAGGCGAACGAGGTGCCCAAGGACCTCGTCCAGAACGTCGCCGACACCGCGCACGGCGCCGCACGACAGGGCCTGAAGGTCGAGCTGGGCGGACAGGCGATCCAGCGCGTCGAGCAGCCCCCGCAGGGCCTGTCGGAGATGGTCGGCATCGTCGCGGCGGCCCTCGTGCTGTTCCTGGCCTTCGGCTCCTTCTTCGCCATGCTGCTGCCGATCGCCATCGCGATCTTCGGGGTCGGTATGGGCCTGTTCTCCACCCAACTGCTCAGCCACACCACCGACGTCCCCGACATCGCCCCGCTCCTCGCCTCCCTGATCGGCCTCGGTGTCGGCATCGACTACGCCCTGTTCATCGTCACCCGGCACCGGCGGGGCATCCTGCGCGGCCTGGACCCCGAGGAGTCGGCGGTCACGGCCCTCAACACCTCCGGCCGGGCCGTGCTGTTCGCCGGCGGAACCGTCTGCATCGCGCTGGCCGGCATGCTCGTGACGCGGCTGCGCTTCCTGGACGGCGTCGTCATCGCCACCTCCCTGACGGTCGTGCTCAGCGTCCTGGCCGCCACGACCCTGCTCCCGGCCCTGCTCGGCTTCCTGGGCCCGCGGGTGCTCAGCCGCCGCCAGCGGCGCAGGCTCGCCGCCGAGGGCCCCGAGCCGGAGCGGGCCAGCGGTCTCGCCGCCCGCTGGTCGGCGAACGTCGAGAAGCGTCCCCGCAGGATCGCCGCGCTCGCCCTGGTCGTCATGGCCGTCCTCGCCGTCCCCGTGCTGTCGCTGCGCCTCGGCGCCACCGACCAGGGCAACGACGACGCGTCCACGACCACCCGCAAGGCCTACGACCTGCTCGCCGAGGGCTTCGGGCCCGGCTTCAACGGCCCCCTCCAGGTCGTCACGAAGAGCGGTGACACGTCCGCGCTGGTCAAGGGGATCGAGTCGACGTCCGGCGTGGCCCGGGTCGCGCCCTTCCCGCCCGTCAAGGGCGTCACGGTGATCCAGGTCATCCCGAAGACCTCACCTCAGTCCAAGGAGACGGACGACCTGATCGACACCCTGCGGGACAAGGTGATCCCGCAGGCGGGCGCGGAAGCGCACGTGGGCGGTGTGACCGCGATCTCCAAGGACTTCGCGTCGGTCACCGGCAACCGTCTGCCCGTGTTCATCGGGACCATCATCGGCCTGGGCTTCCTGCTGCTGCTGATCGCCTTCCGCTCCCTGGTGGTCCCCCTGACGGCGGCCCTGATGAACCTGATCGCCGCGGCGGCCTCCTTCGGCATCCTCGTCGCGGTGTTCCAGTGGGGCTGGGGCCTGGACCTGCTGGGCCTCGGCAAGGAGGGCCCGATCAACGCGTTCCTCCCGGTCATCATGCTCTCCCTGCTCTTTGGCCTGTCGATGGACTACCAGGTGTTCCTGGTGAGCCGGATGCACGAGGAGTGGGTCCACACCCGCGACAACGCGCGCGCGGTGCGGGTCGGCCTTGCGGAGACCAGCCGGGTCATCAACTCCGCGGCCCTGATCATGGTCTGCGTCTTCCTGGCCTTCGTCCTGAGCGGCAACTCGGGGGCGGCGGTGGCGGGCGTCGGGCTGGCCGCCGCGGTCGCCCTGGACGCGTTCATCCTGCGTACGGCACTGGTACCGGCGGCGATGCATCTGCTCGGGAATTCCAACTGGTGGCTGCCGGGCCGGCTCGACAAACGGCTCCCGCATCTCGCGGTGGAGCCGAAGGAGGAGGCACCGGAGGCACCGGCGACCGGGGAGGGTCCCGCCTCGGTGATCCACGGTTTCATCCGGACGGTCGACGGTGAGCCGGTGGACGGCGCCTCGGTGACGCTGCTGTCGAAGGGCGGGCGTCAACTGGACCGGGTGACGTCCCTCGCGGACGGCTCGTACATCGTGTCGGTGCCGGAACCGGGCGCGTACCTGCTGGCGACGACGGCCCCGTCGTACGGGTCACGGGCGGCGCACGTGGTGGTGGCCGAGGGGCCGCTGGTGTACGACGTGGAGTTGGCCGAGGGTGAGGTGGACGCGGTCAACTAGCCTTCTTCTGCGCGGCCTTGAGGACCTCGTCCACGTCGAGGGTGACCTTGGCGTCGATCGACTCGGGCAGCGTGACGGTCTCGCCGGGGGAGTACGGGCGGTGACTCTCGTACTCGTCCCCGGCGGGATCCGTCAGGAGGTGGAGCCGCTGGTGCTTGCGATCGACGATCACATAAACAGGAATCCTGGCGCTGGCGTACGCCCTTACCTTGTCGCGCAGGTCGGTCCGGTAGTTGGTGGAGGTGACCTCCACGACCAGACGAAAACAGACGGGGTCGTAGCAGTTGTTCTCCACGTAGTGGTCTGTGAAATCCGCATCGACCAAGGAAAGGTCCGGGACCGCGTAGTCCTCGGTGCCGGTCGGTAGCCAGAGGCCGATGCCCTGGACCACCTTCGACGTCACTCCATGGAGGCCGGCGGCCATCAAGGGCAGCATGAGGTCGGTCAGGGCTACGCCGTGCGGGCCGTCCGGGGGCGGGGACACGATGATCTGGCCTCCGATGATCTCGACGCGGTAGCCCGGCAGGCGATCCAAGATCCGGTTCGCCTCCGCGATCAGCGGGCGGCCGTGGGGCCGCTCGACGGATGCTGCGGACATCGCGTGCCTCCCGTGGGCTGGTGTCGAGAGCATCATCGTAGGCAGGTGAGGGCCCGAACGTCCCGTTCAGGTCCCCTTCACCCGATCGTGGATCATGACCGCCCGCCGCCCCCGGCCGCGGCAGCGCCTTCGTCATCCCCGGCAGGAAGTCCGTGAACAGCTCGTGCACCTCCCGCACCAGCGGCCGCAGCACCCGGAACCCCGCCAGGGACACGCCACGGGCCGTCAGTCGTGAGGTCAGTCAGCTGTGAGGTCACATGCTGCTGAGTGAACGGGCGTAGTTGATCTGGCCCATGACCGCGGGGAAGGTGTGCGGGCCGAGGGCCGGGACCATCGTCGAGTGGTGCCGGCCCGCGCTGGTCACGGTGACCTGGATGAAGCCCGTGGTCGTCTTCTCCTTCATCAGGAGGAAGAACAAACCGAGCAGACAGAAGATGAAGAAGATGATCGCGAGCACGATGGCGACCGTCGGGATCTTCTCCTCGGTGTGCGACATGTCGGTGGCGTTCCACACCGCGCCGCGCAGCGGCATGGTGCCGGCGGGCGTGATGATCTGGTCGCCCATCACCGTGATGTCCCCGATGGCCAGCACCGGCGCACCACCCATGGGGGCCGGCGCACCCGGCTGCTGCGGGAAGCCGTAGGCAGGAGTGGCGGGTTGCCCGGGGTAGCCGTACGCCGGTGCGGCGGGCTGCTGCGGATAGCCGTAACCGGGCGCGGAGTTGGGATAGCCGTACCCCGGCGCAGGCGTCGTCGGAGGGGTCGTCGGAGGCTGTGCGGGCGGCTTGCCCGGACCCCACTCACCCGTCCCGTCCTGATACGGATTCGGCTCGCTCATGCTCGTCCCCCGTCTGTCGCCGTAACCGGATCAGGTTATACCGAGCGAGGGGCCGCCCCTCCCCGGCTGGGAGGAACGGCCCCTCGTCGTAGGGCTTTTGACGCGCGAGCGCCGAGGACGCCCGATCAGAAGCGGCGGGTGATCAGGGCCCGCTTCACTTCCTGGATCGCCTTGGTGACCTCGATGCCTCGGGGGCAGGCGTCCGTGCAGTTGAAGGTCGTGCGGCAGCGCCAGACGCCGTCGCGGTCGTTGAGGATCTCCAGGCGCTGCTCGCCCGCCTCGTCACGCGAGTCGAAGATGAAGCGGTGCGCGTTGACGATGGCGGCCGGGCCGAAGTACTGGCCGTCGTTCCAGAAGACCGGGCACGAGGAGGTGCAGGCCGCGCAGAGGATGCACTTCGTCGTGTCGTCGAAGCGCTCGCGGTCCTCCGCCGTCTGCAGCCGCTCGCGCGTGGGCTCGTTCGTGTCCTTCGTGATGAGGAAGGGCATGACGTCCCGGTACGCCTGGAAGAACGGCTCCATGTCCACGACCAGGTCCTTCAGGACCGTGAGGCCCTTGATGGGCTCGACCGTGATCGGCTTCTCGGGGTTGATGTCCTTGATGAGGGTCTTGCAGGCAAGCCGGTTCTTGCCGTTGATCCGCATCGCGTCCGAACCGCAGATGCCGTGCGCGCAGGAGCGGCGGAAGGTCAGCGTGCCGTCGACGTCCCACTTGATCTTGTGGAGGCCGTCGAGGACGCGCTCCTTCGGGTCGATCTCCAGCTGGAAGTCTTCCCAGACCGCCTCGGCCGAGACCTCCGGGTTGAAGCGGCGGATCCGGAAGGTGACCGTGATGTAGGGGGAGTCGGCGAAGCCGGGCTCGGGGGCCGCGTCCGCCTTCTCCAGGGTCGGAGTTGCCATCAGTACTTACGCTCCATCGGCTGGTAGCGGGTCTGGACGACCGGCTTGTAGTCCAGGCGCACGGTCTCGGTGCCGTCGTCGCCCACCTCGCGGTACGCCATGGTGTGGCGCATGAAGTTGACGTCGTCGCGGTTCGGGTAGTCCTCGCGGTAGTGACCGCCGCGGGACTCCTTGCGGGCCAGCGCGGAGACCGCCATCACCTCGGCCAGCTCCAGCAGGTTGCCCAGCTCGATGGCCTCCAGCAGGTCCGTGTTGAACCGCTTGCCCTTGTCCTGGATCGCGACGTTCTTGTAGCGCTCGCGCAGTTCGGCGATCTTCTCGACGGCCGTCTTGATCGTCTGCTCGGTGCGGAACACCATGACGTTGGCGTCCATGGTCTCCTGCAGCTCACGGCGGAGCACGGAGACCCGCTCGGTCCCCGTCGACGTGCGCAGCTGCTCGATCGTCGAGACCACCAGCTCGGCCGGGTTCTCCGGCAGCTCGACGAAGTCGGCCTTCTGGCTGTACTCCGCCGCCGCGATGCCGGCCCGGCGGCCGAAGACGTTGATGTCGAGCAGTGAGTTCGTGCCCAGACGGTTCGCGCCGTGCACCGAGACGCAGGCGACCTCGCCGGCCGCGTACAGGCCGGGGACGACCGTGGTGTTGTCCGCCAGGACCTCACCCTCGACGTTCGTCGGGATGCCGCCCATCGCGTAGTGCGCGGTGGGCTGGATCGGGATCGGGTCCGTGTACGGCTCGATGCCCAGGTAGGTGCGCGCGAACTCGGTGATGTCCGGCAGCTTGGCGTCCAGCTGCTCCGGCGGCAGGTGCGTGAGGTCGAGGTAGACGTGGTCGCCCTCGGGACCGCAGCCCCGTCCCTCGCGGATCTCCGTGTAGATGGAGCGCGAGACGACGTCACGGGACGCGAGGTCCTTCATGACCGGCGCGTACTTCTCCATGAAGCGCTCGCCGTCCTTGTTGCGCAGGATGCCGCCCTCACCGCGGGCGCCCTCCGTCAGCAGGATGCCCATGCGCCAGATGCCGGTCGGGTGGAACTGGAAGAACTCCATGTCCTCCAGCGGCAGCCCGCGACGGTAGACGGCGGCCTGGCCGTCACCGGTCAGGGTGTGCGCGTTCGACGTCACCTTGAAGAACTTGCCGCAGCCGCCGGACGCGTAGATCACGGCCTTCGCCTGGAAGACGTGGAGCTCGCCGGTCGCCAGCTCGTACGCCACGACACCGGCGGACTTCTTGACGCCGTCGACCTCGGTGATCAGCTGGTCCAGGACGTAGAACTCGTTGAAGAACTCCACGCCCTCCTTGACACAGTTCTGGTAGAGCGTCTGCAGGATCATGTGGCCGGTGCGGTCGGCCGCGTAGCAGGACCGGCGGACCGGCGCCTCGCCGTGGTTACGGCTGTGACCGCCGAAGCGGCGCTGGTCGATCGTGCCGTTCGGGGTGCGGTTGAACGGCAGGCCCATCTTCTCCAGGTCGAGGACCGAGTCGATGGCCTCCTTCGCCAGGATCTCGGCGGCGTCCTGGTCGACCAGGTAGTCACCGCCCTTGACCGTGTCGAAGGTGTGCCACTCCCAGTTGTCCTCCTCCACGTTCGCCAGCGCGGCGGCCATGCCGCCCTGCGCGGCGCCCGTGTGGGAGCGGGTGGGGTAGAGCTTGGTCAGCACGGCGGTGCGGCTGCGCTTGGTGGACTCGATGGCCGCGCGCATGCCCGCGCCGCCGGCGCCGACGATGACGGTGTCGTACTTGTGGATCTTCATGATTCTCGCAGCCCCGTGCCTAGCGGATGTTCGGGTCGAAGGTGAAGATCACCAGCGTGCCCAGCAGGATGGTGAACACCGTGGCGGTGTAGAGCAGGCCCTTGAGCCACAGCCGGGTGTTCGCGCGCTCCGCGTAGTCGTTGATGACCGTGCGCAGGCCGTTGGCGCCGTGCAGCATCGCGAGCCAGAGCATCAGCAGGTCCCAGACCTGCCAGAAGGGGCTCGCCCAGCGGCCGGCCACGAAGGCGAAGCCGATCTTGGACACGCCGCCGTCGAGCACGAGCTGGATCAGCAGGTGGCCGAGGACCAGGACGACCAGGACGATGCCGGACAGCCGCATGAAGAGCCAGCCGTACATCTCGAAGTTGCCCCGGGTGGACTTCGGGGTCTTCTTGGTGCGCTTGCGCGGGACCTCGATGAGGGGTGCCGGGTTGTCGACGTTGTAGAGGGACGCGCCCTCGACCGGGCCGACGCCGGAAGCGGTGGATTCGGTGGTGGCCATCGGTGTCAGCTCCCGAACAGTTCACGAGCGGCGTGGCCGAGGACGGGGTAGATCGCCCCGATCATCAGCACGACCCAGATGCCCACGACGGACCAGAGCATCTGCTTCTGGTAGCGCGGGCCCTTCGACCAGAAGTCGACGGCGATGACGCGCAGGCCGTTGAGCGCGTGGAAGAGGATGGCGGCGACGAGGCCGTACTCCAGCAGTCCCACGATCGGGGTCTTGTACGTGGCTACGACCTTGTCGTAGTCCTCGGGAGACACACGGACGAGAGCGGTGTCCAGCACGTGAACGAACAGGAAGAAGAAGATGAGGACGCCGGTGACTCGGTGAGCCACCCAGGACCACATTCCTTCCCGGCCGCGGTACAGCGTTCCAGCCGGCACGGAAGTCCCTCCGGGAGCGGGGATTGGGGCCGCGCCGGCTTGTGCTGTCGGTCGGGCCCGGCCGGGTACGGTCCACCGGCCCCCAGCATCCTAACGACGGTTGCCTGCGGCGCTTACGCCGGGCCTACCGGTGTGATCAAAGTGGCACGCGGATGGGTGAGCTTTGCGGCTTCTGGGGAGGGGGGTCCTGTTATTCGCCGGGTGCGGGGTCGTTGTGGCTGGTCGCGCCCACGCGGCGGTAGCCGCACATGTCACAGCCCCGCGCCCCTCAGGAGATCGCCGAGCCGCCCCTTTGCCAGGCGCCGGAGTTCCTCTGCTGCCACCACCCGCTCCTCCTCCGGATCGTTTGTCAAACGTGACCGGATGGCTGCCAGGACGTGGTCCAGGACCTCGTCCGGGGTCAGGCCGGCGACGCAGATCACGAAGGCGTGGCCGAATTTTGTCTCGTATGCGGCTTGTGCCGCTCTCATTGCGGTATGGGCGGCCGAGTAGGTGCCGTCGGGTAGCGTGGGGAGGGTCTCGGCGGCCAGGGCCTCCGAGAGGTCCGCCGGGCTCAGGTCGTACGCCGCCTCGTCGGAGGCGGCCAGCAGCGCGGCGATGTCCGGGTAGGGGCGGTGGTCCGCCACCCGGTGGGCCCAGCGGGGGCTGCGGAGGCAGTCCAGGAGGAGTTTGCGGGCGTCGTCGGCCGGGGCCGTGTTGAAGACGTCCAGGAGCGTGGGCAGCGTCGGTATGGCCGCTCGGCCGGGAAGGTGTGTGGGCGTCACGTGTGTTTCGACAGGGGAAGCTGTGAGAGGTGTGACCTCACGTTATCGACAGTGGGCATGACGTGTCCGACGGATGCCCGAATTTCACCCGCAGGGGAGAGTTTCGGAACGCTTGGTGGACCGTCGCGTCCGCCTGGGAGCCTTAGGTTGGCGGTGTGAGTCAGCACAGGCGGCGTCGGCGGCCGGCGCGGAACGTGAAGCCAGGGATCGTGATCGGAGCGGCGCTCGCCGTGACCGTCGGGGCCGGGGTGAGCCTCGGACTGTGGGCCTCCGGGGGCGGCGACAGCGCCCCCGCCGCGTCCGCGCGGGAGCAGGCGCAGCAGTCCGGCGGCGGTTCGGACCCCTCGTCCACCGCGCCCCGCGCGGGCACCCCGACGCCGAGCCCGACCCGCACGTACCCCCTCTCGAAGGCCCCGCAGACCATTCCCGCCGTGCGCTCGCACACCGCGGCGCGCGGGCCCGGCTGGCGCCCCGCGCGCGGGGAGCGCGTGGTGGTGGGCGATCCGCGGCTGGCCGACGAGGGCCGGCTGATCGCCTCCGAGCTGGGACTGACGTACGCCGGCGAGAAGAACGACGTGAAGGCCGGGGACGTGCGGCTGGCGCTGGGCGGCGGCCAGGGCGCGAATCCGGAGTCGTACGTCATGACCGTGCGCGGCGGGCGGGTGAGCATCAGCGGGCCCGCCGACTCCGGGGTGTTCTACGGCACGCGCACGCTGAAGCAGGAGGTGCACGGCGGGGGTACGGCGCCCGAGGGCGTCGTACGCGACCAGCCGGCCAAGCCGGTGCGCGGGTTCATGCTGGACATCGCGCGCAAGAACTTCACCGCCAAGTGGATCGAGGACCGGGTGCGGGAGCTCGGTGACCTGAAGTTCAACGAGCTGGGCCTGCACTTCTCCGACGACCAGGGCTTCCGGATCGAGTCCAGCAGCCATCCCGAGGTCGTCTCGCAGCCGCATCTGACCAAGGCCGAGGTGAAGCGGATCGTCGCGCTCGCGGCCTCGCGGCACATCACCGTGGTGCCCGAGATCGACTCGCCGGGGCATCTGGGGGCGGTGATCGCCGCTCATCCGGATCTCCAGCTGCGCAACGTCCGGGGTGTCGCCGTGCGCGGCGCGGTCGACATCTCCAAGCCCGCCGCGGCGAAGATCGTCGACGACCTGCTGAACGAGTACGCCGGTCTCTTCCCCGGCGGCCAGTGGAACCTGGGCGGTGACGAGTACCAGGCGCTGGTCGTGTCCGACCCGGAGGCGTCCTTCCCGCAGCTGGCCACCGCGGCCCGGGACAAGTACGGCTCCGGCGCGACCGTCTCCGACCTGGCGACCGGGTGGCTCAACGACCGCGCGAACACGATCCGCGCCCACGACCGCACGATGCGCGCCTGGAACGACGGCTTCCTCCGCGGCACCTCCGTGCAGCCCGCCAAGGACCTCCAGGTCGGGTACTGGACCGGCAAGGAGTACGGGGCCCGGCAGCCGCTCGCGTATCTGAGCGCGGGGCGGAAGGTCGTCAACTACAACGACGAGTACCTGTACTACGTGCTCGGACAGCCCAACAACTTCGTCTACCCGACCGGGCAGCGCATCTACGAGCAGTGGACCCCGCTCGTGGTGCGCGGCACCACGGCGGTCCCCTCGCGGTACGACGGGCAGATCCTCGGCGGCTCCTTCGCCGTGTGGTGCGACCTGTCGAACTCACAGACCCAGGACCAGGTCGCGGCCGGCATCCGGATGCCGCTGCGGGCCACCGTCCAGAAGCTGTGGGACCCGGGGCGGCCGGCGCTGTCCTGGACGCGGTTCAAGGCGCTGGCCAACCGGCTGGGTTGACGCCGGCCCCCTTCTCCCGTAGGGCTGCGGACATGGGCTACTGGGGGTACTACGTCGTGGGGCGCGGCGAGCGGCCGCTCGCCGGGCTGGGCGCGCTGTCCGGCGCCAAGGAGAGCATGGAGCTGCGGGTCGAGGCGCCCGGCGGCTGGCAGGTGTGGGAGTACCCGAGCGAGGACGGCGAGCTCGGGAACATGAACGTCCTCGCCGCCGAGACCGGCGCACCGGCGCTCTTCGGGTACGTCATGGACAGCGCGTCGGTGGTCGTGGAGGCGGCGGCGCCGCGGAGCGGGGCCTGGACCACGTGTCTGGCGCGGGCCGCGATGGCCGGGTACCTCGGCGCCGGGAACGAGGGGCTGACCCTCGAGGACTACTTCCTGGAGCCGCGCGACGCCGCCGAGCGGGCCGTCGCCTGGGCCGCGGAGGCCGGGCACGCGGTGGCCGCGGAGCCGCTGGTCGAGATCCTGAGCGCGGAGCCCGACCCCTTGGCCGAAAACCTCTTCTTCCGGCTGCTCGACCGGCTCGGCGTGGTGCCCCTGTGACACTCCCGGGCCGTCGCGCGCAGTAAGGGGAAGTGCGGGCTCCGTTAAGGAAGGACCCGCTGAAGGCCCGGTGGAGCCTCGCAGGGGCCCGCAGAGGGAGGCGTGGATGAGCCTGGTGGAGCTGATCGCTCAGGCCGACGAACGCGGACTGGCCGCCAGCGGGCTGGCTTGTTTGGATCGCTGCGTGCCGCTGCTGGGCGGCGACGACGAGGTGCTGCGGCCGCTGTGGGGGAGCCTGTCCGACGCCGGGGACGACGCGGAGTGGGGGGCGCTGCTGGAGCAGGCGCGGGGGAAGCTGGCCGGGGCGGAGGAGTACGCCGGGTCCGTCGAGGACGAGGCGGCGCTGCTGGCCCGGCGGATGCTGGCCGCCGCGCCGGCTCAGCGGTCGGGCAGGGAGACGCGGGTGTGGGCCGACGGGTGTTCGGTCGCCGCGCTGCAGATACACCGGCTGCTGGACCCGCTCGCCGACGCCGCCTCCTCGGTCGACTGCCGGCGGGAGGGGCTGACGGAGGGGATGTCGCCCTTGGTGGCGGCGGAGCTGCGGCGGCAGACGACCGTTCTGGAACTGCTCGCCGGGCACGGTCCCGCCGGGTTGCGGCAGGCGCTGGAGGTGTCGGTGGAGGGGCGGCGGGTGCTGCGTGCCGTCGTCTCGCGGCGGGCACGGACGCGACGACCCTGAGCGCGACAGGCACTCCCTGAGTGCCGTAGGCACTCCCCGAGCGCAATACGCACTGCCCTCAGCGCAGCAAACACTTCACCACCGCGTCGCCGTACTCCGTCGTGCGGGCGTAGAAGGCGGTGAGGTCGCGGTGGGCCGCCGCGAACAGGGCGTGCAGTTCCGGCTCGGCGTCGGGCCCGCCGTAGTCGGCCAGCAGGTCCTCCCTCGCCTTCTGCCAGAGGGACTCGAAGTCGCTCGACTGCAGGAACGTGCTGACCCGGGCCACCTGGGCCGCCGTCAGCAGCAGGAACGGGGGCACGGAGGTGCCGCCGAGGACCACGTCGGCCTCCGGGCCGTAGAGGGCGTGCTGGTCCAGGTAGGTCGTGTCCAGGACCTCCTCACGGTGGCGGTCCATACGCTCGCGCACGGTGTCCCAGTCGTCCTCGAACAGCCGCTGCAACCAGGTGGCGCTGTTGCGCAGCGCCGAGGGCGGCACCGCGCGGAGATGGAAGTACAGGCTCATCAGTGAGAGGAGCGCACGGAACCGGCCAGGCGTCACTCCCGGGCGGAACGCGCAGCTGAGGGGTTCCTGTGACCGTGGTGGGGCGGAGCTGGGGCGGTCCTGCGCCGGTCCCGGGGACGGGCCGGATTTCGTGTGACACACCGCACGCCCGGACCGCTCATGGCTATGTGACTACCTTCCAGGAGACCAGGCCGAACGCGGCGGCGAAGCCCGTGCGGTGGGCGGCGGACGCGGTGGCGACGATGCGGGAGGGGGCGCGGCTGCGCCTCGACTACTCGGCGCAGAGCCTGTGGCGCGTCGACCGTCTGATCGACGAGATGCGCCGGGACGGGGCGCCGTACGCCGCCGTGGAGCGGGTGCTGCGCGGCTTCGGGGCGTACGCGGGTGAGGTGATCGTCCGTCAGACCGGTGCCGAGTGGTGGGCGACCGGGGGCGAGCACTGGTTGCGCACGCCGGACGGGCTGCTGTGGGACCCGCTCGACGAGGCCAGGCGGTGCTTCCTGGGCGACGGGTCGCTGCGGTTGCTGTGCCGGGAGGCGACCGGGGCGCGGTAATCGGCGGGAGCCGAACCGCCGTGACGGGCGGGGGCAAAATCGCCGTAATAAGAGACGGGGCCGTTCCCAAGCGAGTGTGACGCGGAGCACGATGGAGGCATGGCTGACAACCGTCGTTGGTGGGCCCTCGTCGTCATCGCGCTCGCCCAGTTGATGGTCGTCCTCGACATGACCATCGTGAACATCGCCCTTCCGTCCGCCCAGTCCGCGCTGCACATGTCGGACGGGAACCGGCAGTGGGTCATCACCGCGTACACGCTGGCCTTCGGTGGGCTGCTGCTGCTCGGCGGCCGGGTCTCCGACCTGGTCGGCCGGAAGACGACCTTCGTCATCGGGCTGCTCGGCTTCGCCGCCGCCTCCGCCCTCGGCGGTGCCGCGGCCAACTCCGGGATGCTGTTCGGCGCGCGCGCCCTGCAGGGCGCCTTCGCCGCGCTGCTCGCCCCGTCCGCGTTGTCGCTGCTGGCCACGACCTTCACCGACCCCAAGGACCGCGGGAAGGCGTTCGGCATCTTCGGCGCGATCATCGGCGCGGGCGCCGCGGTGGGCCTGCTCGCCGGCGGGTTCCTGACCCAGTACCTGAACTGGCGCTGGTGCCTCTACGTCAACGTGCCCATCGCCCTGATCGCCTTCTTCGGCGCCATGGCCCTGCTGGCCCCCGGCGACCGCCACCCCGGCGCCCGTCTGGACGTGCCCGGCGCGATCCTCGGGTCGGCCGGGATGCTCTCGCTCGTGTACGGCTTCTCGGAGGCGGAGTCCAGGGGCTGGAGGGACGGCCTGGTGCTGACGCTGCTCGCCGCCGGGGTCGTCCTGCTCGCCGTGTTCGGATGGTGGCAGACACGGGCCCGGGTGCCGCTGCTGCCGATGTCGGTGGTGAAGGACCGGCAGCGGGTCGGGGCGTTCCTGACCGTGCTGCTGACCACCATCGGCATGTTCGGCGTCTTCCTCTTCCTCACCTACTACATGCAGGGCATCCTCGGATACTCGCCGGTCAAGACGGGAGTCGCCTACCTTCCCATCACCGTCGGCATGATCACCGGCTCCACGCAGGTCGCCGCCCGGCTGCTGAACCGGGTGCCGCCGCGGGCGCTGATCGTGCCGGGGCTGCTGCTGGCGGCGGGCGCGCTGGCGATCATCGCGCAGGTGGGCGTGGAACCCGCCTACGCCTCGCACATCCTGCCCGCGATGCTGATGCTGGGCCTCGGCATGGGCACGGCGATGATGACGTCCGTGTCGCTGGCCACCGGAAGCGTCCCGCCGCGCGACTCGGGCGCGGCCTCCGCGACCTTCAACACCGCGCAGCAGGTGGGCGGTTCGATCGGTACGGCGCTGCTGAACACCATCGCCGCGACCGTGACCGCGCGCTATCTGACCGCGCACGCGGGCCCCGGGGCGAACCGGCGGCAGCTCGCGGCCGAGGCCACCGTGCACGGCTTCAACGTCGCCACCTGGTGGGCGATGGGCGCGCTGCTGCTGGCCGCGCTGATCGCCGGGGTGGTCGTGAACGCGGACCGGGCGCCCACTCCGCAAGCCGCGCAGGAGAGGACGCCCGAACCGGTCGACAGCGCTACTTGACGTACACGAGGCCGTCCGTCGTGATCGTCGGACGGCCGCTCGTGCCGACCACCACGATCTTCACCGTGTGCTTGGCGCTCCCGGACCAGGTCTTGGTCCAGATCGCCTGGCGGTACAGGGTCGACGAGGACTTCAGGTCGACCGTGCTGACCTTCACGCCGTCGACGTACACGTACGCCTGACCCGAGCTGGACGCCCGCGACACCACCCAGGAGACCGAGCGGCCGGTGAAGGTCCAGGTCAGGCTCGCGCCCTTGGAACCGCTGGAGTACGACTTCCCGCCGAGGTAGCTGCTGGACGAACGGGCCGTCCAGCTGCCGGACTTGACGGCCGAGGTCTCCTGCAGGATCACCGGCGTGTAGGACGGCGACGAGGTGCGGGTGTTGCCGGCGTAGTCGTACGCCTTCATCGACCAGGTGCTCGCGGTGCCGGACTTGGCGGTGCGGCTGGAGCTGGTCGTGGTCGGGCCGAAGGTGGCCGTCGTCGGCGACAGCAGGCTCACCGACTTCAGGGCCGCGTCGTCGGCCGCCTTCCAGCCGAGCGTGACCGGGACGGCGGTGGTGTTGACGGTGCCGGTGCGCAGGGAGATCTTCGGCGCGGTCGGGAAGGTGGGCGCCGTGGTGTCGGTGACGACGGTCAGCGCGGAGCTCGTCGCGGTCTTGCCGGACTGGTGCACGGCCCGTACGGCGACGCCGTGGCGGCCCGAGGGCAGCGTGGCGCCGACCGAGGTGGCCGTGCCGGAGGCGGTGGCCGCGACCTTGCCGTCCACCAGCAGCTCGAACCGGGAGATCAGCGAACCGGGCGTTGTGGTCGACCACTTCGCCGTGATCGCGCCCTTGGTGTAGTACGTCGAGCCGGACAGGGCCGCGCCGGACAGCGAGGTGAGCTTCAGGCCCTGCACCGGGCCGGACGCCCAGGCGCGGATCGTCGGCAGCTGGGCGTACAGGGAGCTGCCGGGGCACTGCGTGTTGTAGCCGTCGCGGTGACCGGAGATCCGGTTGAAGGTGTAGGAAGAGCCCGCGGTGAAGCTGGTGCCGAAGTAGTTCGTCTGCGTGGCGCCCGACTTGAGCTGCACGGTCGTCGCCGGGTCGGCCTTGTACTGGCCGAGCTTCCAGGCCGCGATCCGGGCGACCGACTCCAGCGCGGCGTTGGAGGCGCCGGTGGAGGTGTACTCGCCGAGCACCGCGATGCCGGCCGACTCACGGTTCCAGCCGTAGGTGTGCGCGCCGAGCACCGGGCGGTCGACGCCGCCCTTGCGGCCCTCGAAGATCGTGCCGCACTTGTCGACCAGGAAGTTGTAGCCGATGTCGTTCCAGCCGTTGGTCTGCGTGTGGTACGCGTAGATGCCCCGCACGATCGCCGCGGAGTCGGCGCACGAGTAGTCGTTCGAGCCGTCCGTGTGGTGCACGAACACGGCCTTCACATCGGCGTTGTACTCCGACGGATCGGGGCTGAGCGACTCGTCGGCGCCCCAGCCGGCCCGCGAGACGATCGGCGGCTCGGGGACGGTGGACGGCGGCGCCGGCGGAACGCTCACGGACGCGCTCGCCGTGGGGGACGAACTGGCGGACGGGGAGGCCGAGTCGCTCGCCGGCGCGGAGGCGCTGTCGCTGGGGGAGACGGAGTCGGTCGGCGACACGGAGTCGCTGGGACTGTCGCTCGGGCTCGTGCTGTCGCTCGGGGACGTGCTGTCCGTCGGGCTCGCCTCCGCGACGTACGCGGCCGGCTCGGTGGCCTTCGTCTCGGCGGTCGTCGCGACGCCGGGGTCGACCAGGTTGACCTGCAGGCCCTTGGGCAGGCCCGCGCTGGTGGAGCCGTCCTTGTGGACGACCTGGACCTCGACGCCGTCGGAGGGCCCGACCCACAGCGGCTCGGACGCGCCGCGGGCGTCGGGACCGGCCTCGGGGTCCACCAGCGGGGCGGTGTCCGTCTCCAGGTCGCGCCAGGCGGACCACGCGCCGGTCTCCAGGCCGCGGGTGCGGACCTGGGCGGTGCCGTGCAGCCGCTGGGTCGGTCCCGTCCAGGAGACGCCGAGCATCGAGAACTGCCTGGTCTCGGTGCGGGGCAGCGCCCGCTTCCCGCTCGCGGTGCCCTTCAGCGCCAGGTCGTAGACCTTCACCGGGCGCTTGGCCCGGACACCGGTGCCATGGTCGGCGGACGGGCCGGCGACGGCGTACGTCACCACGCCCCCGCTTCCCAGCACCACCGCGCCGAGCGTCAGCCACGCCCGGCGCTTGAAGCTCAGCGGTCTGTACGCACGCGTGCCGCGTGGACTCACTACCCCACCCCTAGAAAAGAAAGACCGTGACTGTCACACCTGCCACACCTGTCAAACCGCTGACGCCTGTCACACGTGTCGCACAGGTGGCACTTACACACAGCGTTGACCGACGGCCAAACGTCACCCCGGGTGTTTCGGGCGCCCTCGATTGACGGGCTGTGACACTTCCGTGACGCCTGGCGCTGATGAGCGTGGAGGTGTGCGCACGGACGGAGGTGCCGCACGGGGCGGGCCCGGCAGGGCCACCTTCGCACGCGTACGAACGAGGACAGTCGTTGGGCCAGGGACGGGAACCCCGCCGCGCGCAGGCGTCCGACGGGGAGCTGGGCGCGGCCGTCGCGCGGGCCCAGGAGGGCGACGAGGCCGCGTTCGCGGCGGCGTACCGGATCGTGCAGCCCGGACTGCTCGGCTATCTGCGGGGGATCGTCGGCGACGACGCGGAGGACGTGGCGTCGGACGCGTGGCTGGAGATCGCCCGCGATCTCGGACGGTTCCGCGGCGACGGGGCGGGCTTCCGGGGCTGGACGGCGACCATCGCCCGGCACCGCGCGCTGGACCATCTGCGCCGGCAGAAGGTACGGCCCCGGTCGGCGGGGCTGGAGCAGGACGTACTGGACCTGCCCGGGCCGCACAGCACCCACGACCAGGCCCTGGAGGCGCTGTCCACCGAGCGCGCCCTGGAACTGCTCCGCGGGCTGCCCCGCGACCAGGCCGAGGCCGTGCTGCTGCGGGTGGTCGTCGGCCTCGACGGCCCCGCCGCGGCCCGTGTCCTCGGCAAACGCCCCGGCGCGGTCCGCACGGCCGCCCACCGGGGCCTGAGGCGCCTGGCCGCCCTGCTCGGCACCCCGGGTGTGACGAATGACGACCCCCGGACGCTGGGGGAGTCGAAATGAACGTCAGCGACGGAAGGTACGTCAACCACGGCGAGGACGCCTGCGACGCGGCGACCCCGACCGGCCGCCCGACACACGATCACACCACGGCGACCCCACCCACCGACTCCGGCACCGGAACGACTGCACGGCTCGGCGGGCCCCCCGAGGACGCCGCGCACACGTCAGCCGACAGCGGCGGAGGCACGCGCGGGGCCGGACCGACGATCGACGCGGGCACGCGGGGCGGCGGGGCGGCGATCGGCACCGGTGCGTCGGGCGGCCGGGCGGTCGGTGCCGGCTCGTGTGTCGGTGGCGCGGCTGTTGGTGTCGGCGCGTGCCGTGATGGCGCGGGTGCTGGTGTCGACTGGCGGGTCGGCGGTGCGCGTGCCGGTGCCGGCTGGCGGGTCGGTGGCCCGGATGCCGGTGTCGGCGCGTGCGGCGGTGACGCTGGTGCTGGTGCTGGTGCTGGTGCTGGTGCTGGTGCTGGTGCTGGTCCTGGCCGGCGGGTCGGCGGCGCGGGTGTCGGTGTTGGTTCACGGGCCGGCGTGGGCACCGGTGTCGGTTCACGGATCGGCGCACGTGTCGGTTCAAAAACCGGCGCGGGTGTCGGTGTCGGTGGTGGCTTGCGCGGCGGCTTGGGTGGTTGTGCGGGTACGCGGCTCGGCCTTCGGGTCGGTGCTGGTGGTGACGGTTATGGCGACGGCGGACGGCCGTCGGACACGGATGGATGCGGGCATGGGTGAACGGCAGGGCGAGGGCGGTGCCCCCGGTCGTCGGCGTGCGCACCATGACGGCAGCGTGTCCGGGGCCGGGCAGCGGGCGGACGGACCAGAACTGGAGTTCCTGCTGGCCGGGGTCATGCGGTCCGGTGGCGTCGACGGCGCGGCCGAGCGGCGGGCGGTGGCCGCGTTCCGGGAGGCGAGGGACGCCGGCGCGCACCGGGCGCGGACCCGGCGCCGTGACGACTGGCGCCCGCGTCAGCGCACCCGCGCCCGCCGTTCGCTGCGGGCCACGCTCACCCTGTCGCTGGCCGGCCTCACCCTGGGCGGCGTCGCGTTCGCGGCGATCGGCACCGTCGGCTCTTCCGGCCGCGACCACAACAACCCGCCCCAGGCGCGGCCCACCGCACCCACCACCCACGCCTCCCCCAAACCGTCCGGCGGCTCGACCGCGCCCGGCACCGCGCATCCGGACCGCCCGTCCACCGCGCAGGACACCGAGGCCCACTGCAAGGCGTACGAGCATGTCAAGGGCAACGGCAAGGCACTCCAGTCGACGGCCTGGCAACGGCTGATCACGGCCGCGGGCGGCGAGGCGAACGTCCCGGCGTACTGCGCCGAACAGCTGGGACTCCAGACGGCCACGACGACGCCGTCGGCGAGCGCACCGGGCAACAACGGCAAGGGCAACGGAGCCGACGACTCCGGCAAGTCCGACAACGGCAAGAACGCCGACAAGGGCAATGGCAAGAACGGCTGACATTCGAACCCGAATGGTCCTGGAGCGCCTGGAACGTGTCCGCGCCCTGCTCGCCGATCAGGGATACGACACCGCCGGCACAACCCTGGCCCTGTACTCCCTGTACGGCTTCCATCCCGACCTGGTCGACCTGGCCGGTCGTCGTGACGACCTCGTTCTGGTCAGTCTGCCCGCCCTCTACGCCGGCTGACGAGGGCAGCGAGCGAAGCGCCCCCAGGTTGGCCCGACGGCTTCCCGTACGGAGCGGAACCGAAGCAACGGCCGGGGCCGCCACCCCCCACAGGAGAGGCCCCGGCCGTCGCGCGGTCGGGCCGCGCGGCGGCCCGTATCTCCTACAGCGCCATGAGTGCGGTTTCTGTCACACCCCGGGTGCGAGCAGTCCCGTAACGGAGTGGTTGAGAATTGTACGGACATGGACGAGCAGCGGTTTCAGGTCGTAACGTGCCTTTCGCGCCGGGCGTGGCTCTCGCATGATCGCCGTGACCACCGGCCGACCGTCGACTGAGGAATTACGGGTGCTGGGGGACGACGCGGAGCTGACCGCCGCGGTGCTTGCGGCGCAGGACGGGGACGAGACCGCGTTCCGTGCTGTGTACCGGACCGTGCACCCCCGGCTGCTCGGATACGTCCGCACCCTTGTCGGCGACCCGGACGCGGAGGACGTGGCCTCCGAGGCCTGGCTGCAGATCGCCCGCGACCTGGAACGGTTCAGCGGAGACGCGGACCGCTTCCGGGGCTGGGCCGCCCGGATCGCCCGCAACCGCGCCCTCGACCACATACGGATGCGCGGCCGCCGCCCCGCGATCGGCGGCGACGAGACGGAACTGACGGCCAAGCCCGCGGAGTCCGACACGGCGGGCGAGGCCATGGAGGCCCTGGCCACCGACCAGACCCTCTCCCTGATCGCCCGGCTGCCGCAGGACCAGGCCGAGGCGGTCGTGCTGCGCGTGGTCGTGGGCCTCGACGCCAAGAGCGCGGCCGAGACGCTCGGCAAGCGGCCGGGCGCCGTCCGTACGGCCGCGCACCGCGGTCTGAAGCGTCTCGCCGAACTGCTCGGCGAGGATCCGGAATCGAGCGGTGGCCTCGACGCGCTGCCGCCCCAGCGAGAACCGCACGGGCGTGCGGTGACGTCCGCGAGTGTGACGCATCTGCGCGCGCGGACGCAGAAGGACATGTGATGGCCGACGAGCAGTACAGGTGGCTGGACCGCGAAACAGCGGAGCTTTTGCTGCGCGGGGGGTCACTGGACGCTGTCGACGCCGCCGCCCGCGATCAAGCCGAACGGCTCGCGAAAACCCTGGAGGCGCTCACCCCGGAAGCATCCGGCAGCGCCGAACTCCCGGGTGAGGCAGCCGCATTGGCCGCCTTCCGCGCGGCACGCTCGGCCGGGGGCGCCACCGCGGGCAGCGCGGAACGGTCCGCCGCCCGCACCGCGGACCGGAGCACCGCCGTCGGTCCCGGTCCCGAACGCCAGAGCTCCGATGTCGATCATCCCGCAGGTCACAGCGGTCCTCCCGTGGGTGGTCATGACGCCGGGCTCGTCAGTATCGGCGCACCCGGCAGTGCCGCCCGGCGGTCCCGCTGGAGCCGGCCCGCGCGGTTCGGGATGGCCGCCGCGCTGGCGGTCGGCATGGTCGGCGGGGTCGCCGCCGCGGTGACAAGCGGAATCCTGCCGACGCCGTTCGGCGGTGACGAGCCGAGCCCGGCCGTCTCGGCCGGCGTGACGCCCGACCGTCCGCTGATCTCGCCCACGCCGCGCGGAGACCAGGTCGCGCCCACGCCCGACGACGCCACCGGCGGAACCCCCGCAGCGGGCACGCCGGGCGGCACGCCGAACGACGACCCGACGGCCAAGTCCGGTGCCGAGGCCGGGAGTTGGTGGCGCGAGCAGGCCCCCTCGACCTGCCGCGACGCGCTCGGCGGCAAGGCACTCGACGCCCACCGCAGACAGGCCCTGCAGAACGCGGCCGGCGGCGCCACGCCCGACCGTGTCTGGAAGTACTGCAAGACCGTCCTCGGCGCCGACGCCAACGCCAACGCCCGTGACGGCAGGAACGGCACAGGCGGCAAGGGCAACGAGGGCAGGGGCAACGGCAACGGCAACGGCAAGGGCAACGACGGCCGGGGCAACGGCCAGGGAAACGGCAAAGGCAGCCACGGCGAGGGCAACGGCTCCGGCGGTCAGGGCGACCAGGGCGGCCACGGCGGCGACGACGAAGGCAACCACATAGCCCCCGGCCCCGGCGGCAGCGGAACGGGCTCGGGCGACGGCCTCCTCACGTCCGCCGCACCCCTGGCCGCGCACACCCCGGCGCCGACCCCGACGTACACCGCCCTCTGAACCGTCCGTCAGACCCGCTCTGACCTGCGCAGACGCAAGCCGCGAAGTTTTCTCGCCCCCCCCAGTAACACTTTCGGCCGTTCCCACGCAGTAGGGAGTGAGCCGACTGGTCATCGGCCGTCGCACAGAGCCGGGGTTC